>NZ_WIND01000018.1 GCF_009697225.1 Halovulum marinum | reverse complement strand
GAAACAGATAGCGGTTTTTCTGAGCCATAAGAGCACCTTAACATGCTCTCAGACCTACTCAGCTGGAATAGACCCTCTGGAAAACACCGTGGAGGGCGGCCGTTCGCTGTTTCTCGACGGCGCGGCGGTGGCGCACGCGCTGCACGAGGAGGATCCCGAGGCCTTCCGCCTGCTCGCCGACAACCGGATCCCGTTCTTCTATCGCCACGACCGCTGGGACTACCGCGCCCACCAGCGGGTGATCGAGACCGACCCCGAGGGCCGGGTGACCGGCGTGACTGTCTCGCAGCACCTTCAGGACCTCATCGACCTGCCGCAGGAGTTGCTCGACCGCTACTACCCCGCGTTCGTCGGGTTCCTGCGCATGATGCAGCAGGAGCGGTTCCTGCTGCGCTTCCGCGCCGAGGCGGGCACCTGCGCGGTGTTCGACAACCACCGCATCGTGCATGGCCGCGAAGGCTATGTGGCCGACAGCGGCAGGCGCCACCTGCGCGGCTGCTACACCGACCGGGGCGCGCTGCGCAGCACGTTCCGGGTGCTGGCGAGCCAGGGCTTCGACGGCGCCGATGCCGCGATGCCGCAGGCGGCCTTCGCCTGACCGGGCAGGGGCCGCGCGGCCGCGCGCCGCAAGCCGGCCTGCATCCATGCGCACCTGCCCGGCGGACGCCGCCGCCGGGCCGTTCTGCGTCACGCTCGCCATGTCGGGCCGCGAAGGGCGCCGGGCCCCGATCTTCTGACAGTGCTCCGGCCCGAAGATGCTGCGCGCGCGCCCGTTGCCGGACTTCCCGTCGCCGCCGAAGGGTCCGCGCCGTGGTCCGACACACGGCCCTTCACCGCGATCGCGCGGCCTTGGCGGCACCGCGGTCCGCGCCGGTCATGTCGCCGCGCGCGAGCGTGCCGGGGGCGACCCTTCCGCCGTCGAGGTGGACCCGGCCGACCGGGCGCAGGGCCGTCGGTTCGGAAGATCAGGGGATGACGGGCGTCTGCGCCATGTCCAGGTGCAGCGCGTCGCCGGCATAGGGCGATCGCGCGATCGCCTCGTCGTCGAGCTCGACCCCGAGGCCGGGCGCCTCCGGGGGCAGCACGTAACCGTCCTCCCAGGCGATCCCGGTCTTCAGGCACGACATGTAGGGGCCGTCGAAGGTGCCGATGCTTTCGAGGATCAGGAAGTTCGGGCTGCAGGCCGCCAGCTGGATGTTCGCCGCGGCCACCACCGGCCCGCAATAGAGATGCGGCGCGATCTGCGCCTGGCGGGTCTCGGCCATCCCGGCGATCTTCTTCGCCTCGAGGATGCCGCCGACCCGGCCGAGGTTCATCTGCAGGATCGAGGCGGCCCCGGCCTCCAGCACGCGGGCGAACTCGTGCTTGGTGCACAGCCGCTCTCCGGTCGCCACCGGGATCGAGGTGAAGCGCGCGATCTCGGCCATGTCGGCGGGGTTCTCGGGCGTCGTTGGCTCCTCGAACCAGAGCGGATCATACGCCTCGAGCCGCCGGGCCAGGCGCTTGGCGCCCGCGACGGTGAACTGGCCGTGGGTGCCGAACAGCAGGTCGGCGCGATCCCCGACCGCCTCGCGCAGGCGCTTGCAGAACAGCTCGGACCGGGTCAGGTCGGCCATCCGCGGCTGGTGGCCGCCGTAGATGGAATAGGGGCCGGCCGGGTCGAACTTCACGGCGGTGAAGCCCCGCTCCACCGCCCTCAGCGCCGCCTCGGCGGCAAGGTCGGGATCGTCGTAGACACTGGGGCTGCCCGGGTCCGGATAGACGTCCCCCTCGGCCGGGTAGAGGTAGGTGTAGCTGCGCAGCCGCGCGTGCACCTTGCCGCCGAGAAGCTGATAGACCGGCTGGCCGGCCGCCTTGCCGATGATGTCCCAGCAGGCCATCTCCAGCCCGCTGAGCACGCCCATCACCGTCACGTCCGGGCGCTGGGTGAAGCCGGCGCCGTAGCTCTGCCGCCACAGGCGCTCGATCTGGTGCGGGTCGGCGCCCGCGAACTGGCGCTCGAACATCTCGACCGCCATGGCGGCGCACAGTCCGGGGCCGAAGGTGGCATTGTAGATCTCGCCCACGCCGGTGATGCCGCAGGCGGTGGTCAGCCGCAGGAGGATGAAATAGCGCCCGCCGTGGCGCGGCGGCGGGTTGCCGAAGACGAAAGTCTCGATGGTCTCAAGTCGCATGGGCGGGGGTCCTTTCGTGCTGTCCCGTCGCGGCGTCTTCCAGGATCATATCGGCGGCGCGCGTGGCCAGCATCATCGTCGGCGCGTTGGTGTTGCCCGAGGTGACGGCCGGAAAGGCGGAGCTGTCGACCACCCGCAGCCCGGCAAGCCCGTGCACCCGGAGCCGCGGATCGAGCACCGAGCAGTCCGGCCCGCGCCCCATCCGGCAGGTCGAGGTCGGATGAAACACGGTCGAGGCACGCTCGCGGTAATCTTCCATCAGCGCCTCGGCGTCGGTCAGGCCGGGACCGGGCGCCAGCCGCTCGCGGGTGACCCCGGCCAGGGCGGGGGCGGCGGCCAGGCGGGCGATGATCCGCAGCGCGCGCCGGGCGCCGTCGCGGTCGTGTTCGGTGGCCAGCGAATTGGGCCGGATCAGCGGCGGATCGTCCGGATCGGCCGACCGGATCGCGATCTCGCCCCGGCTTTCGGGGCGGCAGAGCTGCGCGCCGAGCAGGTAGCCCGGCTCGCGGTCGAGCACGGTCCTGCCGGTCGCCGAGCACCAGTAGGACAGCGGGTTGCAGTAGATCTGCATGTCCGGCCGCGCCCGGCCGGGATCGGAGCGCAGATAGCCGCCGACCTGGTTCACCGGCACGCCCAGCGGGCCGCCGCGCGTGGCGGCATAGCGCAGCCCCGCCAGCAGACGCGGCGTCCTGCGGCCGAGGATGTTGTTCAGGGTGCAGGCCGTGGCCCGGAAGACGTGCGAGATCGCCAGGTGGTCCTGCAGGCCCTGGCCGACCTCGGCCAGATCGTGCCGCACCTTCAGGCCGTGCCGGCGCAGCAGCGCCGCCGGGCCGATGCCGGAAAGCTGCAGCAGCTTGGGCGAGTTCACCGCGCCCGCGCTGAGGATAACCTCGCGCCCCCCGCGCGCGGTCACCGTCTTGCCGCCGGCGCGGTAGGTCACGCCGGTGGCGCGGCGGCCGTCGAGCAGGACCCGCTCGACCACCGCGTTCGCCACCACCCGCAGGTTCGCCCGCCGCCGCGCCGGCGCAAGGAAGGCATCGGCCGCCGAGCAGCGCCGGCCCCGCCGCACCGTGCTGCGGTAGTGCCCCACCGCCTCGCCGGTCGCGGCGCTGAGATCCTCGCAGCGCGCCCAGCCGCACTCGTGCGCGGCGGCGAGGAACCGCTCGGAGAACGGGTTCATCTGCGCGCGCAGGTCGCTGATGCACAACAACCCGTCGCCGCGCTGGCAGGGCTTGCCCTGCGCGTCGCGCTCGAGATGCCGTTCCATCCGCTCGAAGGCGGGGCGGACGGCCTGCCAGGACCAGCCCTCGGCGCCCGCGGCCTGCCAGTCGTCGAAATCCTGCGGCAGGCCGCGCATGTAGGCCATGGCGTTGATCGAGCTCGAGCCGCCGATCACCCGGCCGCGCGGCCAGTACACCCGGCGGCCGTTCAGCCCCGCATCCGGCTCGGCATGATAGCCCCAGTTCAGCCGCGGGTCGGCGAAGGTCACGCCGTAGCCGATCGGCACCTTGATCCAGAACCGCCGGTCCGAGCCGCCGGCCTCGATCAGCAGCACGCGGACGGCGCTGTCGCGGGTCAGACGCTCGACAAGCGCGCAGCCGGCCGAGCCCGCGCCGACGACGATGTAATCGTAGACTGTGTCCGTCATGGCAAGGCAGGCTCCGCGGCGCACTGTGTGGTTGCACCTCGATGTCATCGCACCGGCACCCGCCCGTGCAAGCAACCGCTTTTGGCGCATAGGGGCGATTCAGTTTGACGCTCGCGAACCGCCTGCGCCTTAATGTCGGCCGAGATCCGGCAACCGGCCCCGTCGCCCGGCGCGCAGACTGTACAGGTGTCCCATCCGACTGCCCCATGTTACATGGCTTCGCGCCTTCGAGGCCGCCGCGCGCCACCGAAGCTTTTCCGACGCCGCGGCCGAGCTGAACCTGACGCCGGCGGCGGTCAGCCAGCAGATCCGCCTGCTCGAGCATCATCTCGGCATCCAGCTGTTCCAGCGGTTGCCGCGCGGGGTGGCGCTGACCGACATCGGCCAGGCCTATGCCGTGCCGATCCGCAAGTCCTTCACCGAGATGCAGGACGCAACCGAGGGGCTGTTCACCGTACGGCGCACGCGCAGGGTGCGGGTCCGCGCCTCGATCAGCTATGCCACGCTGATCCTCGCGCCGCGGCTGAAGGAATTCCGCGATCGGCACCCGGATATCGAGATCTGCCTGTCGACGGCGGTCTGGTCGGACCGGATGGATGACGAGGCGATCGATCTGGACATCCGCCACGGGTCGGGCCGCTGGCAGGAACAGGGCATCTGGCAGCTCGGCCACGAGATCGCCACCGTCGTCTGCCACCCCGACCATGCGCGGTGCTTCGGTCCGGCGCCGCGGATCCAGGAGGTGCTGGCGGCGGGCATCGTTCCGGTGCTCGGCTCGGAGGTCGAGTGGAGCCGGCTGTCGCACAGCTTCGGGCTCGACTTTCCGGCGCCGCCGGTGTGGATGAAGGCGGACTCCTCGCTGATCGCGCTGCAGACGGTAGCGGCGGGTTTCGGGGCGGCGCTGATCCACGAAAGCTTCGCCCGCCCGTTCATCGACCGCAGGGTGCTGGTGTCGCCGTTCGAGTACCGCCTGCCGATGCGGGAGGCGTACTACCTCGTCGCCCGCGACGATGTCGGCGCGCGCAGCGAAGTCGAGGCGTTCCGGAACTGGATCCTCGGCCTGGCGAGGACCGGCGCCGACCGCCGCGGCCCGGCGGAAGGCGCGGCGCGCTAGACGGTCCGCGGCCCGGGCCCTAACCAGGATGCGCCGTCACGCACCTGCGTCAGGCGATCCCGCGCCCGACCCCGTCCGCCCGAGCTTCAGGCGCCGCTATTTTACGGCCACCTGCAGGCCCTCGGGCGTGAGGTCGTCGCGACGCCGGACCTGCTGGCCGCGTGACTCCGGACCTTCGGGAAAGCCGCCAGGGCCCGCCCGCCGGGCCCGGCGTCATCCCGCCCGCCGCAGGAGCAGCCAGTCGGCGTGGCGACGGCCGCGGCGACGGCCTTTGCCCGGGGGCGGTGTGCCGGAAGTTTGCGCCTCGGCAGCCGGGCCGTCAAACGACCGCCTCGGCGTGCAGGTGGCGGAACACGCAGGCGATGCGCCGCTGGTCGGCTCCGCAACGCGCGCCGACGACGCGCGGGTTCGGCGGGCGCCGGGCCAGCGGGCCCGGGGGCAGGCGCCCGTCGGTCTGGCCGGTGACTGACACGCCCGCCGGACGACCGTCGCCTGCGCGGCGCCCTAGGGGTCCCACCCGCCGCTGCCGTAGGGCCGGGTGATCACCTCCAGATTGTGGCCGTCGGGATCGTCGAAATACAGCCCGCGACCGCCGTCGTGGCGGTTGATCTCGCCGGCAAGCTTGTGTTCGGGGTCGGCCCAGAACGGCAGGCCGCGGGCGCGGATCCTGTCCTGGATCGCGTCGAAGTCCGCCTCGCTGACCAGATAGGCATAGTGCTGCCCATGCACCGCGCCGCTGCGCCGGGCGTAATCCACGTTCACCCCGTTGGCGGTCTCGACGATGTGGAACGGACCCCAGCGCCGTGGCTCCGGCAGCCCCAGGATCTGGGACAGGAAGGTTGCCGAACCGGCCGGGTCGCTTGCCCAGACCAGCGTGTGATTGAACTCGACCGGCATGCAAGCTCCTCCGGTTCAGACCTTGGTGATGCCTCGTGTCCGACAGCTAGCCTGCGGGCCGGTATCGACAAGCGGGGTTCCGGACCGGGCGGGCGGAAGTCCCGGCGATCGCCGGACCTTGGTCCGGTCCGCGGTCGCGGGATCCGTGGTTGTCTGAGCCCACCGGCGGCGCGATGCCGCTCGACCGCACCACCAGACAAGGAGACGACCGATGATCCCCCTTTCAGTGAAAGCTGCGCTGCGCAGCGGCACCTGTCTGACGCTCGCGACCCTGCTCGCCGCGCTGCCCTACTCGCTGCCCGTCGATGACGGCGACGGCTGGCTGCGTCTGAAGCCCGGCTTCGCGCTGGCGAAAGGCGGCGACGACGACGATGACGGCGACGACGACGACGGCGGCGACGACGACGACGACAGCGATGACGGCGACGACGACGACGACAGCGATGACGGCGACGACGACGACGACAGCGATGACGACAGCGATGACGACGACGACGATGATGATGATGATGACGACAGCGATGACGACGACGATGACAACGACGATGACAACGACGGCGATGACGATGACGACGATGACGACGATGATGATGACCGCGAAGACGAGGCGCGCGACGACAATGACGACGACGGGCTGCAGCTGCGGCTGAGCGACGGCACCAAGATCGAGATCGAGAACGGCATTTTCGAGCGCAAGGACGCCACCGGCCGCACCATCGAGGAGCGCCCGGCGACCGCCGCGGATCTGGCGCTGTTCGGGCTGGCCGGCGGATCGGTCGACGGCGAGCGGCCGCACGGCACCCGCGACGGCGGCGGCATCGTCGCCAAGCTGGAGGTCTCGGGCGGGAACATCGAGATCACCTACACCGACGGCTGGAAGGAAGAGATCGAGGGCGGCCGCTACGAGCTGAAGGACGCGCTCAACCGCACTGTCGTCGAGCGTCCGGTGCGCCCGGCCGACCGCGACCGGCTGTTCGGCGCGGTGCGCTGAGCCGGATCAGGAACCGTGCCAGTGGGTCTGCGCCAGCAGCGCCGCCTCGGTACGGTTCCTGACCTGAAGCTTCTGCAGGATCGTGGTCATGTAGTGCTTCACGGTCTTTTCCCTCAGGTCGAGCGCAAGACCGACCTCCCTGTTGCTCTTGCCCTCGGCGACCAGGCGCAGGATGTCCTCCTCGCGGCGGGTCAGCGTGTCCAGCGGCGAGGCCTGCGCCGGGCCGCGGCGCGGCGCGTTCATCCGCGTCAGCACCTTGGCCGCCAGCGACGGCGCGACATAGCTGCGGCCGGCCGTCAGATCGTCGAGGATGCGCACCAGCTCGCGCGAGCCGACACCCTTCAGGATATAGCCCGCCGCGCCCGCGCCCAGCGCCGCCAGCACCGCGTCGTCGTCCTCGGATACCGTCAGCATCGCCACCAGCGGCGCCTCCGGTGCGCCGGCGATGCGGGTCAGCGCCCAGTGCCCGCCGTCGGGCATCGACAGGTCCAGCAGCACCAGTTGCGGGCGCAGCGCCTCGACCATCTCGACCGCGTCGCGGCCGCAGGCGGCCTGGCCGACGACGCGGTAGCGGCCGCTCTGCTCCAGGCTGCGGGCGACGCCCTCGCGGTACAGGGGGTGGTCGTCGGCGATCACCACGCGGGTCTCGGTCATCAGGACACTCCGGGTTCGAGGGTCATGCGGATCGCGCCGCCGCCGTCCGGCAGCGTGGCGACGGCGAACTGGCCGCCCAGGCTTTCGACCCGGTCGCGCAGCCCGGTCAGGCCCATGCCGTAGCGCGGCTCGGATCCGAAGCCGGGGCCGGTGTCGGCAACGGTCAGGCTCAGCACGCCGTCGCCGCAGGACAGCGTCACGGTGCTGCCGCCGCCGGCATGGCGGCTGGCGTTGTTCAGCCCCTCCTGCACGAAGCGGTAGAGGCAGATCCGCGCCGCCTGGCCGATCTCGGGCGCTTCGGCGCAATCGCACCGGGTCCGCACCGTCTCGCCGGTGCGCGAGCGGTGCGCCTCGACCGCCATGGCGGCGATCCGACCGGGCGGCAGGCCGGCGATGTCGGGCAGGATCAGCCCGCGCGAGATCTCGCGCACCTCGGCCATCGCCCGGTCGATCGCGTCCTTCACGCCGTCCAGCTCGTCGCGGGCGGCGGCGTCGGGCAGCGCCTCGCGCAGATCGTCCAGCCGCAGCGCGGCGAACGCCAGGTATTGCGCCGGGCCGTCGTGCAGGTCGGCGCCGATCCGGCGCAGCGACTGCTCGGTGCCGGCGGCGGCGCGGCCCGCCGCATGCCGCACCCGGCGCGCCAGCTGCAGGTTGCGCGCCGACAGCGTGCGCAGCTCGCGCAGCCGCACGTCCAGGTCCCGCCGCTGCGCCTCGATGGTGCGGCTGCCGCCAAGCACGATCAGGTAGAGCACGCCGCCAAGGCCGGCGCCCACGGCGGCCACCGTCAGCCAGGTCATCAGCCGCGCCGTCGCCAGATCGGCCTTCAGCCGTTCGTTGACCTCGTAGAATTCGGCCACGGCGATCACCTCGCCCGACCAGACCTCGCGGATCGGGCTGTAGATCTCGAGCAGCGGCAGCCCCAGCGCGGCCTCGGCCTCGGCCTCGCCGTCGAGCTGCTCGAACTCGCCCACCACCTCGCCGGTGGCGGCGCGCTGCAGGCCGGCGCTGGGCGCGAAGCGGCGGCCGATCAGATCCGGGTCCGACGCCTGGATCACCTGCCCGTCCGGGCGCCAGATCTTGTACGACACGATGCGGTCGGCCAGCGGTGTGCCGGTGAACACCTCGTCCAGCGCGCGGCGGGCGCCCGGCGACAGCGTCTCGTGCACCGCCAGCTGCTGGCTGATCGGCGAGATGAAGGCGTCCATGTACTCTGCCGTGGTGCGCGCGGTGTTGCGCACCACGCTCCGCTCGATCCGGTCGGTGACCACCGCGCCGACCGCCAGCGCGGCCAGCGTCAGCACCACGCCGCCCGCCAGCGCGAACCTGGCGGCCAGCGGCATTCCGCGCCAGGGTTCGGCAAGGCGGACGGTCGGGACCATCCCGCCGTTATCGCCGCCGCGGCGCGCGCTGGAAACGGGCTTTGGTCCGAAACCGTGCCGAAGGTGCGTTTTCGCCGCGCCGCCGACGCCGCCGCGGGCGCTGTTGCCGGCCCGCGCGAAGCCCGATACCGTCGCCGCGCGGGAGATTGCCCGCGGGCGTGGCGGGCCGTCGAGACCTGCGAACCCACGACAGTTGCCGGTTTCGCGCCGGGGCCGGCCGCCGCCGCCGGCCGGCGGCCGGTCACGCCCGGACACCACTTTCCCGCCCGCCAACCCGGGCGCGGACAGCAAGAGGACCCTGATGATGCGCTCCCTCATCCCGCTCGCCCTGCTGGCGTTCAGCCTGCCTGCCCTGGCGCAGGAGCCGCCGCCGCCGCGGATCCAGGTCACCGGCGAGGGCGAGGTCGCCGCCGCGCCCGACATGGCGCAGGTGCAGATCGGCGTCACCACCGAGTCCGGGACCGCCGCGGCGGCGCTGGACGCGAACTCCGAGGCCACCGCCGCGGTGCTGGCCCGGCTGGCCGAGCAGGGCGTGGCCGAGGCCGACATGCAGACCGGCAACCTGTCGCTCTATCCGCGCCGCGACGACCGCCGCAGCCAGAACGGCGGCGGCCTGGACGAGCCGCCGATCGTCGGTTTCGTCGCCAACCACACGGTCAGCGTCACCATCCGCCAGCTCGACAGCCTCGGCGGCGTGCTGGACGCGGTGGTCAGCGACGGCGCGAACACGCTGGGCGGGCTCAGCTTCGGCCTGCAGGATCCGGCCGAGGCCCTTGACGCCGCCCGGCGCGAGGCGGTGGCCGACGCGATGCGCAAGGCCGAGCTTTACGCCGAGGCGGCGGGCGTGGTTCTGGGCCCGGTGCGGGCGATCTCCGAGCCGGTGATGCAGGACGGTCCGATGCCGATGATGGCGATGGAAGCGGACATGATGCGCGGCGCGGTGCCGGTGGCCGAGGGCGAGGTGAAGGTCACCGCCACCGTCACCATGAGCTTCGCGATCGGCGAGTGAACGCGGGGGGCGGCGGCCCCTCGCCGCCCCCTAGCCGTCCGGGGCGACCGGCGGCACCGCCTTCAGATAGGCGGCGATCGCCGCGCGGTCCTCGGCCGGCAGCAGCGCGGTGTTGCGGATCACCTCGACCATGGCGCCGCCGGCGCTGTCGAATTCGGGGGTGAAGCCGCTTTCCAGGTAATAGGCGATGTCGCCGGCCGACCAGTCCAGCCCGGCGGGGGTGAGGTTCGGGATCCTGCCCTTGCCGTCCGGGTTCGGCCCGCCGGCCAGCCAGGCGTCGCGCCGCAGCCCGCCGAGGGCGTTGCGCGGGGTGTGGCACTCGCCGCAGTGGCCCGGTCCTTCGACCAGGTAGCGGCCGCGCTCGAGCTGCGGATCCGCGAGATCGGCCAGAACCGGGGCGGGATCCAGGTACAGCATCTTCCACAGCCCGATGCCGCGGCTGACGGTGAACGGGAACGCCAGCTCGTGCGGCTGGCTGGCGACGTTCGACGGCGGCAGCGTGCGCAGGTACGCGAACAGGTCCAGCAGGTCGGCGTCGGTCATCCGCGCGTAGCTGGTGTAGGGAAACGCCGGGTAGTAGTGCCGCCCGTCGGGCGCGGTGCCGTGGCGCATCGCGGTGACGAACTGCGCCTCGGTCCAGCCGCCGATGCCGGCCTCGGGGTGCGGCGAGATGTTCGGCGCCAGGAAGGTGCCGAAGTCGCTGTCCAGGCGCAGCCCGCCGGACAGCACCAGCCTGGCGTCGCCCTCGGCCCCCGGCGCGGCATGACACGAGGTGCAGCCGCCGGCGGTGAACACCAGCCGGCCGGCCTCGGCGTCGGCCTGGTGGGCGGGCAGGGCGGCGGCGCTGACCCGCGCCGGGCGGGTCAGCCACCAGAAGCCGGCGGCGCCAAGCACCGCCAGCCCGGCCAGGACCGCGATCGTGCGGCGCATGGCGGGGCGTTACTTCTTGATGCGGTAGGTCTCGTGGCAGGTCTGGCAGTTCTCGGCGATCGCGCCGAACGCGGCGGCGATCTCTTCCTTGCTCTGCGGGTTGGCCGCGACCCCGGCGGCGATGTCCTCCTGCAGCGCGGCCAGCGTGGCCTCGAACCCGGCGCGGTCGGTCCAGATCTTCTCGCCGGCGGCGAATTCGTTCTCGCCGGCGCCGGCGGTGCCCTCGGGGAACAGCTCGCCCAGGCCCTCGGCGGCGGCCTGCATCTCGGCCATCGCCGCGTTGGCGGCTCCGGCGTCCAGCTCGGTCTCGCCTTTCAGCATGTCGCCGATGGCCTTGGCGGACTTGCCGAACGTCCTCATCGCGGCTTCGCGCTGTTCGACGGGATCGTGCTCGTCCGCAGGCAGCATGCTGGCGGAACCCAGAAGGGCGGCGACAATGACGGCGGGAAGGATCCGTTTGGTCTGCATCAGCGAACTCCGGTCAAATGTGTTTGGGCGATATTCCCCAGCGGAGCATGCGACAGACCGCCGCGCCGGCCAAGGCCCCTGAAAGACCCGCTCACGCGGGCGTGAATGCGGGTTTTCCCTTTTGACACAGGGCGATGCGGAGGGCGGCTTGCCAATTGAACAAGCGTTCAGTAACGTGATTGTCATGGCACGGCGCACAGGTTCCAGCGGTGAGCGCACCGCACGCGAGATACGGGCCGCGGCGCAGCGGCTGTTCGCGGAGCACGGCTATGCCGCGGTCTCGATGCGCCAGATCGCACAGGAAGTGGGCGTCCAGGCCGGGGCACTTTACCTTTATACCTCGGACAAGCAAAGCCTGCTGGCCGACCTGCTGATCGAGCACATGGAGGAGCTGCTGGCGGCCTGGGACGCGGCGCGGCGCGACGAGGCCGACCCGGCGACGCGGCTGGAGACCTTCGTGCGGTTCCACATCCGCCACCACCTGCGGCGCGTCGACAAGGTGTTCATCTCGTACATGGAGCTGCGCAACCTCAGCGACGAGAACTTCCTGCGGGTCGAGCGGCTGCGCCGGCTCTACGAGCAGGTGGTCGAGGACATCCTGCACGACGGCGTCGCCGCCGGGGTGTTCCGGGTCGCGGATCCGCGCGTCGCCAGCCTGGCGCTGATCGCGATGCTGACCGGGATCACCACCTGGTACCGGGCCGGCGGCCGGCTGCCGCCCGAACGGATCGAGCGGATCTACTGCGATCTCGCCTTCGGCGCCGTCGGTGGTGCCGCACCCGCCGCCGCCGGCCGCGCGGCGCCGGCCTGATCCTGCCCGCCGCGCGGCGTTCGGTCGTGGGGGTTTTGGCGCGCGCAGCGGTTTGCTAAAATACCTCGCGATGCCCCGGGGGTGACAAGTCGCGTGCCGGGTCCATATACCCTGTGACGTGCCTCAGTTTTGGGACCTGGCGATGAAAGAGCGTGTCGACCCCCTGATCGAAGAGCGTGCGCCGTGGCTGTACCGCAAGGGGATGCACATCCGCACGATCCGCGGACTGCTGCACCTGATGCTCGGCTACGACCTGACCGTCAGCATCGGCGAACGGTTGCAGCACCTGCCCGCACCCGAACTGATGGACGCGCTGTCGGCGATGATCGCCCACAACGTCGAGATCTCGGGGCTGGACCGGATCCCGGCACAGGGGCCGGCGATGGTGGTCTGCAACCACCCCACCGGGATCGCCGACGGCATCATCCTGTGGTCGGTGCTGCGCCAGCGCCGCCCGGACCTGTTCTTCTTCGCCAACCGCGATGCGATCCGGGTGATGCCGCAGACCCACGAGATCATCGCGCCGGTGGAATGGCGCCCGGAAAAGCGCAGCCACGGCTCGAACCGCGAGACGCTGACCTACGCCGCGCAGGCGTTCAAGCAGGGCCGGCTGGCGGTGCTGTTCCCGTCCGGGCGGCTGGCCAAGCGCCGCGGGCTGAAACTGTACGAGCGGCCGTGGATGCCCTCGGCGGCGATGCTGGCGCGCAAGTACCAGCTGCCGGTGGTGCCGATCCACATCACCGCGCGCAACTCGGTGCTGTTCTACCTGTTCGACGCGATCCACCCGACGCTGCGCGACGTCACCCTGTTCCACGAGGTGATCAACAAGGGCGACCACAGCTTCCGCCTGCGCGCCGGCCGGGTGTTGGACGGGGCGCAGCTGTCGCGCGACAGCGCCGCCGCGACGCAGGAGCTGTACCGCGCCACGATGCGCGCGGCGGTGGAGGAGGGCGACTATTCGGTGCTGATCCCCAGCGCCCGCCCGAGCTGGGTCCAGCGCCAGATCACCGCGCTGAACCGCTGAGCCCGGCGCGGCGGCGGCCGCCGCCGCGCCCCGTGCAAAGCGCGAATCTCACCATGATCGTCTGGCCGCGCGCCGCCGACTGGCTGCGGGACGGCGGCAGGATCTACCACTGGGACTGCTAGACCGGCCGGATCACGGGGGTCGGTGCCGGGAACGGGCCCGGGGCAGCGGCCGGGCGGAACGCGTCCCGCCCGGCCGGATGGGGCTCAGAGCCCCTGGTAGATCGGGAACGCGTCACACAGCGTCTTGACCTTGGCCTTCACCCGCTCCTCGACGTCCGCGTTGCCCTCGACGCCGTTGGCGGCCAGCCCGTCCACGACCTCGACGATCAGCTGGCCGATCCGGCGGAACTCCTCGGTCCCGAAGCCGCGGGTGGTGCCCGCCGGGGTGCCGAGGCGGATGCCGCTGGTCACGGTGAACTTCTCGGTGTCGAACGGGATGCCGTTCTTGTTGCAGGTGATGTGCGCGCGGCCCAGCGCCTTCTCGGTCTCGTTGCCCTTCACGCCCTTGGGGCGCAGGTCGACCAGCATGACGTGGGTGTCGGTCCCGCCGGTGGTGATCGCCAGCCCGCCGTCGATCAGCGTCTGCGCCAGCACCTGGGCGTTCCTGACCACCTGCTTCTGGTAGTCGGCGAACTCGGGGCGCAGCGCCTCGCCGAAGGCGGCGGCCTTGCCGGCGATGACGTGCATCAGCGGCCCGCCCTGCAGGCCGGGAAACACCGCCGAGTTGATCTTCTTCGCGATCGCCTCGTCGTTGGTCAGCACCAGCCCGCCGCGTGGGCCGCGCAGGGTCTTGTGCGTGGTCGAGGTCAGCACATGCACGTCTTCCATCTGGTTCGGATAGACGCCGCCGGCGATCAGCCCGGCGAAATGCGCCATGTCCGCCATCAGATAGGCGCCGACCTTGTCGGCCACCGCGCGGAAGCGTTTCATGTCGATGATCCGCGGAATCGCCGAGCCGCCGGCCAGGATCAGCCTGGGCCTGTGCTCCAGCGCCAGGGCTTCCAGCTGGTCGTAGTCGATATCCAGCGTGTCCTCGCGCACGCCGTAGTGGATCGCGTTGAACCACTTGCCCGACATGTTCGGCGGCGCGCCGTGGGTCAGGTGCCCGCCCGACGCCAGGTCCATCGCTAGGTAGGTGTCGCCGGGCTGCAGCAATGCCAGGAACACCGCCTGGTTGGCCTGGCTGCCCGAGTTCGGCTGCACGTTGGCGAAGCGCGCGTCGAACAGCTTGCAGGCGCGCTCGATCGCCAGGGTCTCGGCGACGTCGACATGCTGGCAGCCGCCGTAGTAGCGGCGTCCGGGGTAGCCCTCGGCGTACTTGTTGGTCAGCACCGAGCCCTGCGCCTCCATCACCGCGGCCGAGACGATGTTCTCGGAGGCGATCAGTTCGATCTCGTCGCGCTGGCGGGTCAGCTCGTCGGTGATGGCGGCGGAAAGCTCGGGGTCGCGGCTGGCAAGCGCCTCGGTGAAGAAGCCGTCGTCGCGCACAATGTCCTTCATCTCTCAGGGATCCCCGGATGGTTGCGGTTGGCGCTCATTACGCCAATTGCGGCGGGCCATAAAGCCCGATAGCGACATCTCGCGGCGCCTGGCGGCAACCGCGGCGTCGCCGATCGGCAACAGGCGCCGCGCATCGGCGCCGGGATCGGCCTTGCCAGCCGCCGCCGCGCCCCCGATGATGGCCGCAATCCGCGCCGACGGGAGGGGCAGGACGACATTGGCCTTTGACAGGATCTGCTTCACCGCCTCGTCGGCCGCGTCGGCGCAGCGGGCGCGGGCGCGGCTGGCCGAACGCTATGGCGACTGCCCGGCCGAGGACGCCGACGTGATCGTCGCGCTGGGCGGCGACGGCTTCGTGCTGACCACGCTGCACGACACCCAGCCGCTGGAGGTGCCGGTCTACGGCATGAACCGCGGCACCGTCGGCTTCCTGATGAACGCCTACGCCGAGGACGGGCTGCCCGAGCGGCTGGCCCAGGCCGAGCTGGCGCAGCTGCACCCGCTGCACATGACCGCCACCACGCTGTGGGGCCGGGTGCAGGAGGCGCTGGCGATCAACGAGGTCAGCCTGCTGCGCGCCGGGCCGCAGGCGGCGCGGCTGCGGATCGTCGTCGACGGCCAGGTGCGGATGGAGGAGCTGGTCTGCGACGGCGCGCTGCTGTCCACCCCGGCCGGCTCGACCGCCTACAACTATTCGGCGCACGGGCCGATCCTGCCGATCGGCGCCGGGGTGCTGGCGCTGACCGCGATGGCCGCGTTCCGGCCCCGGCGCTGGCGCGGCGCGCTGCTGCCCGGCCGCGCCCGGGTCCGCTTCGAGGTGCTGGAGGAGGACAAGCGCCCGGTGCTGGCCGCCGCCGACGGGCTGGAGGTGCGCGACGTGGTCGCCGTCGACATCCGCACCGAGCCGGCGATCACCCACCGCATCCTGTTCGATCCCGGCCACGGGCTGGAGGAGCGGCTGATCCGCGAACAGTTCGTCTGAGCTTGCCATCCGCGGCGCGCTGCCCCAAGAGTGGGCGCATCTTCCGCAGGCATCAGGGAAAAGGGGCGCAGGTGGCACTCAGCCCGCAGCAACAGGTCCGCTACTGGGGCATCGCGGCGGCGGTGTTCATCGCCTTCCTGTGGCTGATGGGGAACACGCTGCTGCCGTTCATCATCGGCGCCGCCATTGCCTATCTGCTGAACCCGCTGGCGCGGCGGCTGGTCGCCGCCGGCGTGCCGCGCACCGCCGCGACGGCGCTGATCACCGCCGCCGCGGTGTTGCTGCTGGTGCTGCTGGCGCTGGTCGTGGTGCCGTTCCTGGCCGGCCAGGTGACCGCGCTGGTCGACGCGCTGCCGGGGCTGATCCAGCACCTGCGCGAGCAGCTCGACCAGCGCTACCCGAACCTGTTCGCCGAGGGCTCGGCGGTGCGCCGCGGCCTGGCGGGGATGGAGGATTCGCTGCGCGCCGGCGGGCTGAAGGTGCTGACCTCGGTGCTCAGCTCGTCGCTGGCGCTGGTCGACTTCGTGCTGGTGGTGGTGCTGTCCCCGGTGGTCGCCTTCTACCTGTTGATGGACTGGGACCGGCTGATCGCGGCGATCGACGACCTGCTCCCGCGCGAGCACGCGCCGGTGGTGCGGCGGCTGGCGCGCGAGTCGGACGAGGTGCTCGGCGGCTTCCTGCGCGGACAGATGTCGGTCTGCGCGCTGCTGGGCGTGTTCTACGCGCTGGCGCTGGCGGCGATCGGGTTGCAGTTCGGCGTCGTCGTCGGGCTGCTGGCGGGGCTGGTCTCGTTCATTCCGTTCGTCGGCTCGATCCTCGGCGGGGTACTGTCGCTGGGCCTGGCGCTGTTCCAGTTCTGGGGCGCGTGGGGCTTTGTCGCGGCGGTCGGCGCGGTGTTCGCCGCCGGGCAGATGATCGAGGGCAACGTGCTGACGCCGATGATCCTGGGCGACAAGATCAAGCTGCACCCGGTGTGGCTGATCTTCGCGCTGTCGGCGTTCGGCGCGCTGCTGGGCTTTCCCGGGCTGCTGATCGCGGTGCCGGCGGCGGCGGTGATCGGCGTGCTGGCCCGGTTCGCGGTGGCGCAGTACAAGTCCGGCCGCCTCTATGCCGGGCCGTCGGCCGGTGCCGGCGGCGGCGGCCGCGACGCGGCGGAATAGCCCGGTGCGCCGGCAGCTTGCGCTCGACCTCGGCCGCCGCCCGGCCCTGGGGCGCGACGCCTTCCTGGTGTCCTCGGCCAACGCCGCGGCGCTGGCGGCGATCGACGCCTGGGAACGCTGGCCCGGCGGCAAGCAGGCACTGGTCGGCGCGGCCGGCACCGGCAAGACCCACCTGGCGCATGTCTGGGCGGAAAGCGCCGGCGCGCTGGTGGTGCCCGCCGCCGCGCCCGGCCCGGACGCGCTGGACGCGCGGCTGCTGGCGGTCGAGGACGTCGGGCGCATCGCCGGCGACCGCGCCGCCGAGGAACGGCTGTTCCACATCCACAACGCGGTGCTGGCGCGCGGCGGCCGGCTGCTGCTGACCGGCCGCGCGCCGCCCAGCCGCTGGCCGCTGGTGCTGCCGGACCTGGCCAGCCGGGTGGCGGCGGCCGGCGTCGCCCGGCTGGACCCGCCGGACGAGGCGCTGATGGCCGGGGTGCTGCTGAAGCTGTTCGCCGACCGCCACATCCGCCCGCGCCCGGGGCTGATCGGCTGGCTGGTGCCGCGGCTGGAGCGTTCGTTCGCCGCCGCCGAGGCGGCGGTGGCGCGGCTGGACCAGGCGGCGCTGTCGCAGAACCGCGCCGTCGGCGTGCGGCTGGCGGCACGCACGCTGCAGATGTAGGCGCCGCGCCCGCCGTCCACTTTCCGCCAGAAATCCCCGCCGGAGGCGTCCGCCGCCGGCCGCCGGCGCCGCGCCCGGCTTGTGGCCCGGCGCGGTTCGCGTCATGTAACGGTCATGCGGGCGGATTATGAGGCGGCCATGACGAACGCGGATTTCCTGACGGCTCCGATCCCCGAGCCGGTTGCGCTGGACGGCTTCGATCCGTCCAGCCCGGCGCGGTTCATCAACCGCGAGCTCAGCTGGCTCGAGTTCAACGGCCGGGTGCTGGAGGAGGCCGAGAATCCCTCGGTGCCGCTGCTGGAGCGGGTGCGCTTCCTGTCGATCTCGGGCTCGAACCTGGACGAGTTCTACTCGGTCCGCGTCGCCGGCCTGCGCGGCATGGTGCGCGAGGGCGTGTCGCGGCCCAGCGACGACGGGCTGACGCCGGCCGAGCAGCTGGAGCAGATCGACGCCGAGGCGCGCACGCTGATGCTGCGCCAGGCCGAGTGCTGGGACCAGCTGTCGGGCGAGCTGCGCGCCACCGGCATCCACATCCTGACCGCGGACGAGCTGACCCGCGCCGACCGCGCGGTGCTGGACAGCCATTTCATGGCCAAGGTGTTCCCGATCCTGACGCCGCTGGCGATCGACCCGGCGCATCCGTTCCCGTTCATCCAGAACACCGGCTTCGCGCTGGCGCTGCAGCTGCGCCGCAGCCGCGACGGCCAGCCGCTGGACGCGCTGTTGCCGATCCCGGCGCAGGTGCCGCGGTTCACCCCGCTCGACAAGGGTCCCGGCGGCGAGGCGCGCTACCTGCTGCTCGAGGACTATCTGGAGGTGTTCCTGGGCAAGCTGTTCCCCGGCTACGAGGTCGTCGGCCGCTGCACCTTCCGGGTGCTGCGCGACAGCGACATCGAGGTCGAGGAAGAGGCCGAGGACCTGGTGCGCGAGTTCGAGACCGCGCTCAAGCGCCGCCGCCGCGGCGAGGTGATCCGGCTGAAGATCTCGACCGGCGCGCCGGACGACCTGCGCGAGAAGATCCTGTCCGAGATGCACGTCTCGGAAAGCGAGGTGATCGAGATCGGCGGCATCATCGGCATCGCCGCGATGTCCGAGCTGGTCACCGGCGACCGCCCCGACCTGCAGTGGCCGCATTTCAACCCGCGCCTGCCCGAGCGGGTGCAGGACCACGAGGGCGACATGTTCGCCGCGATGCGCCAGAAGGACATGCTGCTGCACCACCCCTACGAGACCTTCGACATGGTGGTGCGGTTCCTGCAGCAGGCCGCGGCCGATCCGGACGTGCTGGCGATCAAGCAGACGCTGTACCGCACCTCGTCGGACAGCCCGGTCGTCTCGGCGCTGTGCGAGGCCGCCGAAAGCGGCAAGTCGGTGACCGCGCTGGTCGAGCTGAAGGCGCGCTTCGACGAGGCCGCCAACATCCGCCAGTCGCGGATGCTGGAGCGTGCCGGGGCGCAGGTGGTCTACGGCTTCACCGACTGGAAGACCCACGCCAAGATCTCGACCGTGGTGCGGCGCGAGGGCGAGAACCTGGTGACCTATACCCATTACGGCACCGGCAACTACCACCCGATCACCGCCAAGTTCTACACCGACCTCAGCCTGTTCACCTGCGACGCGACGCTGGGCCGGGACGCGACCAAGGTGTTCAACTACGTCTCGGGCTACGTCCGGCCGGACGATCTGGAGGCGCTGGCGATCTCGCCGCACACGCTGAAGAAGACGATCATCGAGAGCCTGGAGGCCGAGGCCGCGCACGCCCGCGCCGGGCGCCCGGCGGCGGTCTGGGCGAAGATGAACGCGCTGATCGAGGCCGACGTGATCGACGCGCTCTATGCCGCCAGCCAGGCCGGGGTGCAGATCGACCTGGTGGTGCGCGGCGTCTGCGGCGTGCGCCCCGGGATCCGCGGGCTGAGCGATAACATCCGCGTCAAGTCGATCGTCGGCCGCTTCCTGGAGCATTCGCGCATCGCCTGCTTCGGCAACGGCGCCGGGCTGCCCTCGGACACGGCGAAGGTCTACATCAGCTCGGCCGACTGGATGGACCGCAACCTGACCCGCCGGGTCGAGACGCTGGTGCCGATCACCAACCCGACGGTGCATGCACAGATCCTGCGGCAGATCATGGCCGCGAACATGGCCGACGAGGCGCAGAGCTGGATCCTGGGCCCCGACGGCAGGTGGCGGCGCGAGCGCGGCGCCGAGGGCGAGCGGCTGTTCAACTGCCACCGTTTCTTCATGGAGAACCCGTCGCTGTCGGGCCGCGGCCGCGCCGGCTCCGAGGACGTGCCCGAGCTGATCCACGCCCACGACTGACGCCGCGCGTTGACGGGGCGCTGTCGGCGGTTCACTCCGCCGCCAGCGCCGCCGCTTCGGCGACGGTCAGCACCACCGCGCCGGTCTTGCGCCGCGATTCGACCCGGCGGTGCGCCTCGGCGATCCGCGACAGCGGGAAGGTGGCGTCGATCACCGGCCGGATCGCGCCCCGCGCCAACAGTTCGGCCAGCTCGGCCAGGTCGGCGCGGCTGTCGCCCGAGACGCCGATCACCGCGCGCCGGCCGCCGGCGATCCCGGACCACAGCGCCTGCCACACCTCGCGCAGGCCGAACTCCAGCGCCACCCAGCGCCCGGTCGGGGCCAGCGCCCGGCGCGCGTCGCGGAACCGGGTCGCGCCGACCGTGTCGAGGATCACGTCGTAACGCGCCGCGCCGCGGCTGACATCCTGCCGCCGGTAGTCGATGGCGTGGTGCGCGCCCAGCCCGCGCACCAGCGCGTGCTTGTCGGCGCTGGCCAGCGCCGTGACCTCGGCCCCCATGTGCCGGGCCAGCTGCACCGCCCACACGCCGACGTCGCCGGTGGCGCCGGCGATCAGGATCGTCTGCCCCGGTTGCAGCCGCGCCATGTCGCGCAGGAACACCAGCGCCGACAGCGCGCCGAACGGCACCGCCGCCGCCTGCGCGTGGTCCAGCCCCTCGGGGCGGGGCAGCACCGGCGCGTCGCGGCCGATGGCGAGGTATTCCGCGTGCGCGCCGGCGCCGGCATGGCCGAACACCGCCTGCCCGTCGGCAAAGCCGGTCGCGTTCGCGCCGCGCGCCGCCACCGTGCCCGAGAAGGCCGCCCCCAGCACCTTCGCCTTGGGCCGCAGCAACCCGAAGGCCAGCCGCCCGGGCAGCCAGAACGCCGCCGGGAAGGCCGAGGCGCGCAGCCGCCAGTCGGCGGTGGTCACGGCGCTGGCGTGGACCTTCACCAGGATCTCGTCGTCGCCGATCCGCGGGCGGTCGATGTCGCGGATGCGCAGCACATCCGCCGTTCCGTACCTGTCGTGCCATGCCGCTTTCATCGCGTCACCTCGTGTGTTGCGTTTCGCTGGCAAAGAAAATACCCCGGCCGCGCGCCATGCGGAATTGACTGAATGCGCAGCACTGCTATGCGATTATGCATGGATTGGCGCTCGGTGAAATTCGACTGGAACCGCGCCCGCGCGTTCCTGGTGGTGGCCGAGGAGGGGTCCTTGTCGGCCGCCGCGCGGGCGCTGGGCATGGCGCAGCCGACGCTGGGCCGGCAGGTCAGCGCGCTGGAGCGGGAGTTGGGCGTGGTGCTGTTCGAGCGCACCGGCCGCGGGCTGAGCCTGACCCCCAGCGGGCTGGACCTGCTGGAGCATGTCCGGCAGATGGGCAGCGCCGCCAGCCGCGTCAGCCTGGCCGCCGGCGGCCAGGCGACCAGCGTCGAGGGCACGATCAGCCTGACCGCGAGCGAGATCTACTCGGCCCACCTGCTGCCGCCGGTGATCGCCAGGCTGCGCGCGCAGGCCCCCGGCATCACCGTCGAGATCGTCGCCAGCAACGCCGCCATCGACCTGCGCCGGCGCGAGGCCGACATCGCCCTGCGCAGCTTCCGCCCGACCCAGCCCGACCTGGTGGCGAGGAAGCTGGGCGACGACTATGCCCGGCTGTACGCCAGCCGCGCCTATCTTCAGCGGGTCGGCCCGATCGACCACCCCGACGATCTGGCCCGCGCCGATATCATCGGCTTCGACGCCGACGGGCAGTTCCTGCACGGCGTGAACACGCGCCTTGGGCTGCGCCTGACACCGGGCAACATCCCGCTGCTGACCGGCAACCACCTGGTGCAGTGGGAACTGGCGAAGCAGGGGCTGGGCGTGGCCATGTTCCCCGACAGCGTGGCAAGGCGCGAGCCGTCGCTGGTGCCGGTGCTGCCGGAACTGCCGCCGATGGAGTTCCCGCTGTGGCTGACCGCGCACCGCGAGTTGAACACCTCCCGCCGGGTGCGGCTGGTGTTCGACCTGATGGCCGCGGAACTGTCCCGCCTGTGACGGTCGCGCCGCGGCGGCCCGGCTGCCGCGCTGGCCGGGCAGGACATCGGACAGGGGGGGATTCGTCATGCGCCTTTCGACGGTACTGCCACTGCACGCCGCCGCCGCCGCGCTGACCGCGCCGGGCTGGGGTCAGGAGGCGGCGCAGCCCGGGCAGACCTGCGGCGTCGCGCCGAACGTGGCGGTGCAGGCGCAGGACCGCATGGTTGCCGCCGCCAACCCGCTGGCGACGGCAGCCCGAAGCGCGCCGGCACGCTGCTGAAGAACCCGGATTTCGCCCGCACCCTGCGCCTGATCGCGGCCGAGGGCAGCGCGCCGTCCTATCACGGCGTGCGCGCCGGCGACATCGTCGCGGCGGTGAAGCCCGAGACCAACCCCGGCATCCCGGCCCTGCAGGACATGGCCGAATGCAAGGCCAAGCAGCGCGATCCGGTCTGCGTCGAATACCGCAGCCACGAGGGACATGATCTCGATGACCACCACGATTGAGACCGGCTTCGGCAGCCGGGGGATGACGAACGGGTTCCTGCTGAACAACGCGCTGACCGACTTTTCCCGCGCCCCCGAGGCCAACGGCAAGCCGCCAACCGGGTCGAGGGCGGCAAGCGGCCGCGCTCGTCGATGAGCCCGACGATCGTGCTGCAGGACGGCGCACCGGTGCTGCTGATCGGCTTTCCGGGCGGCTCGCGGATCATCAGCCATGTCGCCGCCAGCCTGGTGCGGATCCCGGACTTCGTCATGGACCCGCAGCGGGCGATCAACGCCGGCCACGTGGTCGACCGCACCGGCGCGACCGAGCTGGAGCAAGGCACCGAGGCGGCGGCGCTGGCCGAGGCGCTTCGGGGGCTGGGGCACGAGGTGAACGCGCGCGACCTGAACCCGGGCCTGCATGCGATCCATCTGACCGGGGCCGGGCTGGTCGGCGCCGCCGATCCGCACCGCGAGGGCGTCGCGCTGGGCGATTGATCAAGGTTGCGTAGGCCGGGCTTCAGCCCGGCTTGCGCTGCCTCACGGTTCGGACCGCACCATCGCGGGCAGGGCGCCTGCATCGGCGGGGCCATCCTCGCCGCCGTCGAAATCCATGTCCTCGAGCTTGCGCGCCCGCGTCCCGGCCTTGTCGGCGGACAGCCGGATCTCGGCGACGTCGCGGGTCACCTGCGCGAAATGCCGGTCGAGGTTGGCCGCGCGCTGGCCCAGCCGGTCGACGTCGCGCGCCAGCAGCCCCAGCTCGCGGCGGATCCGGCCGGCCTCGTCGCGCATGCGGGCGTCGCGCAGCACCGCGCGCAGGGTGTTCAGCGTCGCCATGCAGGTGGTGGGCGAGACGATCCAGACCCGCGCCGCGAAACCCTCGCGCACCACGTCGCCGAAGCGGGCGTGCAGTTCGGCATAGACTGCCTCGGACGGCAGGAACATCAGCGCGCCGTCGGCGGTTTCGCCCTCCAGCACATAGCGCTCGGCGATGTGGCGGATGTGGGTGCGCACGGCGGTGCGGAAGGCGCGGGCGGCGGCGGTTTTCTCGGCCTCGGTGGTGGCGGCCATCAGCGCCTCGTAGCTTTCCAGCGGGAACTTGGCGTCGATGCAGATCGGCCCCGGCGGGTGCGGCATGTGGATCAGGCAATCGGCGCGGCGGCCGTTCGGCATCTGCGCCTGGAAGGTGTAGGCCCCGGCGGGCAGCGCCGCCTCGACGATGCCCTTCAGCTGGATCTCGCCGAACGCGCCGCGGGTCTGCTTGTTCGCCAGGATGTCCTGCAGCGACAGCACGTTGCCCGACAGCCGCTCGATATTGGCCTGCGCCTTGTCGATGGTCGCCAGCCGTTCCTGCAATTCGGTCAGCGAGCGCGTGGTGCGCACCGACGTGCCGTGCAGGCTGTCGGCCATCTGGCGTTGGACCTCCTCAAGCCGCCGCTCCAGCGTCTCCAGCGTGGACAGCTGCGCACGCGCCTGCGCTTCGGAGACCTGGGACAGCCCGCCCGCCAGCCGCTGCTGGCCTGCGCCAAGGTCCTGCACCGTGCGGCCAAGCTGTGCGACCTGCGCCATCACCGGGCCCGAGGCGCGGGCGGCGCGGTTCGCTGCGCGCACCGACATCAGCAGCAGGACCAGCACCAGCAGGACCGCGCCCGCCGCCGCCCAGGCCAGCGGGCCGGCGGCCTGAAGCTGCGCCAGGACCGGCTCCATCAGCGGCGGCCGAACAGTTTTTCCAGGTCCGCCAGCGACAGCGCGACCCAGGTCGGGCGGCCGTGGTTGCACTGGCCGGAATGCGGCGTCGCCTCCATCTCGCGCAGCAGCGCGTTCATCTCGTCGGCGGTCATCCGGCGGCCGGACCGCACCGAGCCGTGGCAGGCCATGCGCGACAGCACCGCGTCGAGCCGGGCCTCCAGCGTCGCGGCGGTGCCCAGATCGGCCAGCTCGTCGGCAAGGTCGCGCAGCAGCGGCTCGGCGGCGACGGTGCCCAGGAGCGCGGGCGTCTCGCGCACGGCGAGGGCGCCGGGGCCGAACGGCTCGATGACAAGCCCGGCCTGTTCCAGCGCCTCGGCCTCGGCCAGCAGGCGTTCGCGGTCGTTGTGGTCCAGCTCGACGATCTCGGGGACCAGAAGCGCCTGGCGGGCGACGCCGGTCGCGCGCAGGCGGGCCTTGAGCTTTTCATAGACCAGCCGTTCGTGCGCGGCGTGGGCGTCGACCAGAATCACGCCCGCGTCGGTCTGCGACAGGATGAAGGTCTCGTGGAGCTGCGCCCGGGCCGCGCCCAGCGGGCGGGCGGTCAGCTGTTCCGGCTCGGCCTCGGGCGCGGTATCGATCCGGGCCGAAGTCCACGATGGAGCCTCGGCGAACCCCTGCGGCTCGGGCGCCTGCCACGCGGTCGCGGCGCCCAGCGCCTCGCGGCGGGGGCGGTCCATCTGGTAGACCGGCGCGCCCGGCGCGGTCGGGGCCCGGAACGCGCCCAGCGTCGCGTCGGAAATCGTCGTCGCGGTGCGGTGCCCGGCCGCGGCCAGCGCGTGCCGCAGCCCCGAGACGATCAGCCCGCGCGCAACGCCGGGATCGCGGAACCGCACCTCGGCCTTGGCGGGATGCACGTTCACGTCCACCGACTGCGGATCGCAGGTGATGAACAGCGCCGCCGCCGGGTGCCGGTCGCGTGGCAGCAGGTCGTGGTACGCCGCCCGCAGCGCCCCGGTCAGCAGCTTGTCGCGGACGGGGCGGTCGTTCACGAACAGATGGCAGGCGACGGCGGCGCCGCGGGAATAGGTCGGCAGTGCGGCAAGACCGGTGAGGCGCAGCCCTTCGCGCTCCGCGTCGATGGGAATGGCGTTCGCGACGAAATCGCGGCCCAGAACCTCACGCGCGCGATGCTCCAGCGCGTCGGGGCTTGTGGCGGGATCGGCGCGGAACACCTCGCGCGGCTTGTCGCCGGACCGGTCGGTCAGGGTAAAGCCCACCTGCGGCGCCGCAAGCGCGAGGCGGCGGACGACCTCGGCGATGGCCTGCGCCTCGGCGCGGTCGGTGCGCAGGAACTTCAGCCGCGCGGGGGTGGCGCGGAACAGCTCGCGCAGCTCGACCGCGGTGCCGCGGCGCAGGGCTGCGGGGCGCACCGGGCCGGGCTTGCCGCAGTCGACGGCGATCTCGAATGCGCTGCTCGCGCCGAGCGCGCGGCTGGTGATGCTCAGCCGGCCGACCGCGCCCAGCGACGGCAGCGCCTCGCCGCGGAAGCCGAAGCTGTGGATGTCCAGCAGGTCCGAGCCGTCGATCTTCGAGGTGGCGTGCCGCGACAGCGCCAGCGGCAGTTCCGCCTCGGCGATGCCGTGGCCGTCGTCGGTGACGCGCAGCAGCCGCTTGCCGCCGTCGGCGTAGTCGATGGCGATCCTGCTCGCGCCGGCGTCGAGCGCGTTCTCGACCAGCTCCTTGACCGCCGAGGCCGGGCGTTCGACCACCTCGCCGGCGGCGATGCGGTTGGCGGCGGCGTCGTCAAGCTGCCGAATCGGGCGGCGCTGGGGGCGTATGTTGGGGGCCTCGGCGTTCATGCCACAAGGGGTAGCATGGAGCCCGGTGATTTGCCAAGGATCGCGTGCGCCGTCCGCGCGCTATTGCGTGGCCTCCAGCCCGGCGGGGCGGCCGACCACGACCACTTTCAGCGCCTCGGGCTTCAGCAGCCGCCGGGCGACGGCGTTGACCTCGTCCAGGGTCAGCGCCTCGACCAGCGCGTTGCGCTCGTCCGGGTAGGTGATCGGCAGGTCGGCGCGCTGCAGGCCGACCAGCCCGCCGGCGATCCGCGCGTTGCCGTTGAAACGCAGCGCGTAGCTGCCGGTCAGGTAGCGCTTGGCGGCGTCCAGCTCGTCCTGGGTGATGCCCTGTTCGGCGACGCGGGCCCATTCGGCGCGGATCAGCGCCAGCGCCTCGGCCATCTTGGCGTTGGCGGTGGACAGCGCGCCGCCGTACATCGCGCCGAAATCGCCGCTGCCCAGCCAGGTGCTGACGCCGTAGGTCAGGCCGCGGGTCTCGCGCAGTTCCTCGTTCAGGCGCGAGTTGAAACCGCCGCCGCCGAGCACCTGGTTCAGTACATAGGCGGCCAGGAAGTCCGGATGCCGGCGCATGATCCCGGCGTGGCCGAAGCGCGCCACCGACTGCGGCGCGTCGAAGTCGATCACCTGCAGGCCGCCGGTGTCGGGGATCTCGGCCACCGGCGGCAGCGCCGGGCCGGTCGCGGGCAGCGCGCCGAACAGCCGGTCCAGCATCGGGCCCAGCGCCTCGGGGGTGATGTCGCCGACCACGCCGACGGTCAGCCGGTCGCGGGCGAAGGACCGGCGGTGCGCGGCGCGCAGGTCGTCGGGGGTCAGCGCGGCGACGGACTCGACGGTGCCGTCGGCGGGCCGGGCGTAGGGATGATCGGGGTACAGCGCCTGCGAGAACGCGCGCCCGGCCAGCCAGTTCGGGTCGGTCCGGTCGGACTGCAGCCCGGACAGCGCCTGCGCGCGGACCCGCTCGACGGCGTCCTCGTCGAAGCGCGGCTCGCCTACCGCCAGCGCCAGCAGCGGGACGCTTTCGGCGCGGAACTCGGTCAGCATCTGCGCCGAGACGGTGACCCCGTCGCGGCCGCCGGAGAAGCCGTAGCGCAGCGCCAGCTCCTCGGCGCGGGCGGCGAAGCCCTGGGCGTCGTAGGTGCCGGCGCCCTCTTCGAGCAGCGCCATCATCAGGTTGGCGGCGCCGAGCTTGTCGTCGGGGTCGAGCACCGCGCCGCCCTGGAAATGCGCCTCGATCGCCAGCATCGGGATCGACGGCTCCTGCACCAGCCAGGCGGTGATGCCGCCGGGCGAGGTGACCTCGACGATGTCGGTGGCGGCGCGCAGCGGCTGCGCCAGCAGCGCCAGCAGCGCCAGCAGCAATGGAAGCAGACGCATCACAACCCCTCGTCCACGCCGGTCAGGTAGCCGGTGACCGAGACCGAGCGGTCGAACACAAGGCGCGCGGCGGCGGTCACGTCCTGCGGCGTCACCGCGTCCAGCGCCGCCGGCCAGGACTGCACGTCGGCGACCGTCAGCCCCGCGGTCAGCGCCCGTCCGTACAGCCGGGCGCGGCTTTCCTGCCGGTCCAGCGCGTAGATCTGCGCCGCCCGCACCTGGGTCTTGACCCGCTCCAGGTGCGCCGGGTCGGGGCCGCGCTCGATGAACTCGGCCAGGGCCTGGTCCAGCCGCGCCTCGGCCTGTTCCAGCGTGACGCCGTCGGCGGGCGCGACGTAGATCCCGAATTGCCGCGGGTCCAGGCTGACGTCGTCGTAGAACGCGCCGGTGCCGAGCGCGACCTTCTGCTCGAACTGCAGGCTGGTGGCCAGGTGCCCGGTCACGCCGCCGCCCAGCAGCTCGGCCAGCATCGCCAGCGCCGCGGCCTCGGCCTGGTCGCCGGCGCGGCGCGGCGGCGCCGGGTAGGTGCGCACCAGGTAGGGCTGGCTGACCCGCGGGTCGCGGAGGATCACACGCCGCTCGGACAGCGGCTCGGGCTCGCGCGGGCGCACCCGCGGCGGGGTGCCGGCGGGCGGGATCGGGCCGTAGTACGTCTCGGCCAGGCGGCGGACCTCGTCCGGGGTGGTGTCGCCGGCGACGATCAGGATGGCGTTGTCGGGCGCGTAGTGCCGCCGGTAGAAGGCGATGGCGTCGGCGGCGTCCAGCTCGGCGATCTCGTGGCGCCAGCCGATGATCGGCGTGCCGTAGGGGTGGTGCAGGAACTCGACCGCGCGGCGCTGCTCGCCGAACGCCTCGCCGGGGTCGTTGCCGACCCGGTTGCCGCGTTCCTCAAGCACCACGTCGCGTTCGGGGGCGACCACCGCCTCGGTCAGCTGCAGGTCCTGCATGCGGTCCGCCTCGAGTTGCATCACCAGCTCCAGCCGGTCGGCGGCGACGCGCTGGAAGTAGCCGGTGAAGTCCCAGCTGGTGAAGGCGTTGTCCTGGCCGCCGTTGGCCTCGACGATGCGCGAGAACTCGCCCGGCTCCAGCTCGTCGGTGCCCTTGAACATCAGGTGCTCGAGGAAATGCGCCAGACCCGACTTGCCGCGCGGATCGTCGGCGGCGCCGACCCGGTACCAGACCATGTGCGTCAGCACCGGGGCGCGGTGATCCTCGATCACCAGCACCTGCAGGCCGTTGTCGAGGGTGAAGTCGGTGACGCCGCTGGCGCTGTCGGCGCGGGCCGCGGGCGGCGACAGCGCCAGCAGTGCGGCCAGCAGCATGGCCAGCATCATCGCCGGGATCGGCAGGGCGGAACGGCGGCGCATCGGGGATCCCTCCTTTCGCCGGGCAGCTAGCGGGATGGCATGGCGCGGCAAGGGCGACGCGGCGGTCAGTTGCGCGGCGGCGCGGCGGGAACCTGCACGCCCAGCGCCCGCAGCCGGCGCTGCTCGAGGTCCGGGTTCAGCGCCTGCCCGTCGTAGATCGAGGTCTCGGTCGCGGTGCCGAACAGCCGGTACAGCAGCCGCGGCTGGTTGTTGCGGCGGTATTCCAGATCCTCGGCGGCGACCACCTGCCGGATGTTCGCCGACGCGCCGGTCGCGGCGGCGGCCAGCAGCGCGTTGTCCGAGGCGACCACGGCGCCGCGCTGCGGCGTGCCGGACAGCGCCGCGACCGCGTCGGCGTTCGGCGTCAGGTCGGTGCGGCTGACCGTGCCCGGCAGCGGCGGCGGCAGCGCCGTCAGGTCCTCGGGCAGCTGCAGCGGCTTCTGCGGCAGCACGGCGAATTCCTCGGGCGCGATGCGACTGCCGGCGGTCAGCCGCTCGACCGCCGAGCGCTCATCCGAATCGCCGCCGCCGCAGCCGGCCAGAATGGCCGCCGCGCCCGCCGCAAGGATGATCCGAAGTGCCTGTGCCATGCCGTTCCTCATGCCGTCAGTAGCCCGTGATAGCGCAGGATTCGCGCGCCGTCACGCCCTGTCGGACGCCTGTGCGCCGCCCATGTGCAGCCTGTGCGCCGCGCGCCCGCCGCCCGTCAGCCATCGTCTGCGCGCGGCGTCGGCAGCAGCAGCAGCGCCAGCGCGCCGGCGAAGATCGCGGTGTCGGCGACGTTGAACGCGTAGGGGTTGTCGATGCCGCAGCAGCTCATGTTCAGGAAGTCCGCCACCGCGCCGTAGCCGATCCGGTCCCAGGCGTTGCCCAGCGCGCCGCCGACGATCGCGCCGACCGCCACCGCCGCGCGCCGGCCGGCCGCGCCGCGCAGCACCCAGACCGACAGCCCGGCGCTGATCGCCACCGCCAGCGCCACCAGGAACCAGCGCGCCGCGTCCGAGCCCGAGCCGAACAGGCCGAAATTGATGCCCCGGTTCCAGGCCATCTGGAATACCAGATAGGGCGGGGCGACCTCGATGCGCAGCACCTCGGCCAGGTTCAGCCCCTCGACCACCGCCCATTTCGTCGCCCTGTCCAGCGCCAGCACGGCGCCGGCGGTGACGGCCAGCCAATATCCCTGAGCGCGCATCGGTTCAGTGCCGGAAATGGCGCATGCCGGTGAACACCATCGCCAGCCCGGCGGCGTTGGCGGCGTCGATCACCTCGGGATCGCGGACCGAGCCGCCCGGCTGAATCACCGCCGTCGCGCCGGCGTCGATTGCTGCCTGCAGCCCGTCGGCGAACGGGAAGAACGCGTCCGAGGCCAGCGCCGCGCCCTCGGTCGGGCGCGCGCTCAGGCCCAGCTCCTCGGCCATGTCGGCGGCCTTGCGCGCGGCGATCCGGGCGCTGTCGACGCGGCTCATCTGGCCGGCGCCGATGCCCACGGTCCTGCCGTCGCGGGCATAGACGATGGCGTTCGACTTGACGTGCTTGGCAACCCGCCAGGCGAACAGCATGTCGGCCAGTTCCGAGGCGGTGGGCGCGCGCTCGGTCACCACCTTCAGCCCGTCGCGGCCGACCCGGCCGCTGTCGCGGTCCTGCACCAGGAAGCCGCCGGCGACCTGGCGCCAGGCCAGCCCCGGCGCCACCGGGTCGGGCAGCGCGCCGGCGGCGAGCAGGCGCAGGTTCTTCTTGGCCTCGAACACCCGCGCCGCCTCGGCGCTGACCGCGGGGGCGATCACCACCTCGGTGAAGATCTGGGTGATCGCCTCGGCGGTCTCGGCGTCCAGCTCCTGGTTCAGCGCGACGATGCCGCCGAAGGCCGAGGTGCGGTCGCAGTCGAACGCGGCCTCGTAGGCCTCGGCCAGCGAGCCGCCGCGGGCCACGCCGCAGGGGTTGGCGTGCTTGATGATGGCGACCGCCGGGCCGGCCTCGGGCTCGAACTCGGACACCAGCTCGTAGGCGGCGTCGGTGTCGTTGATGTTGTTGTAGCTCAGCGCCTTGCCCTGGATCTGCCGGGCGGTGGCGACGCCGGGGCGCGGATCGCCCGACAGGAAGAAGCCGGCCTGCTGGTGCGGGTTCTCGCCGTAGCGCAGCGCGCCGGCGCTGCGGCCGGCCGCGACCCGGCGCAGCGGCTGCGCGTCGCCGGCGTGCGCGGTCATCCAGGCCGACACCGCGGCGTCGTAGGCGCCGGTGCGGGCGTAGGCGCGGGCCGCCATCCGGGTGCGGAACGCCCGGCCGGTGGCGCCGTCCCCGGCGTCCAGCTCGGCGATCAGCGCGGCGTAGTCCTCGGGCTCGGTGATCACCGCGACATGGGCATGGTTCTTGGCCGCCGCGCGCAGCATCGCCGGGCCGCCGATGTCGATGTTCTCGATCACCTCGGCGGCGGCGGCGCCCTTCGCCACGGTCTCCTCGAACGGGTAGAGGTTGACCACCAGGATGTCGATCGGCGCGATGCCGTGCCGTTCCATCGCCGCGACGTGCCCGGCGTCGTCGCGCAGCGCCAGCAGGCCGCCGTGCACCATCGGGTGCAGCGTCTTGACGCGGCCGTCCATCATTTCCGGAAAACCGGTCAGGTCGGCCACGTCCGAGACCGTCAGCCCGGCCTCGCGCAGCGCCGTCGCGGTGCCGCCGGTCGAGACCAGTTCCACCCCGCGCGCGGCCAGCGCCCGGCCGAGCGCCACCAGCCCGGTCTTGTCGGATACCGAGAGCAGGGCGCGGGCGGGCGTCACCCGGTCGGGGGTCACGCGGTCGGGGCTGGCGGTCATCGGGCGTCTCCGGGCTGTGGACCGGCGCGGGCCGGGGCTTGGGGCCCTATGTGCCGCCCCGCCCGGTGGTCGTCAATGGGGCGGCGGCCGGAACGGAGGCGTGGGCCGGAATGGGGGCGAGGGCCAGAGGGCGGCGGCCGGAACGGAGGCGTGGGCCGGAAAGGGGGCGGGGCCGGAATGGGGGTGCGGCCGGAATGGGGCCGCGGCCGAGCGCGCTAGCGCGGCCGGCCGGGAGCCGGGCGCGGCGCGGCGACCTGGCGCACCAGGCTCCAGCTGATCTCGGCGGCGGCGCTGGTGGCGCGGCCGCGCACCACGATCTGCCGCGCGGCGCGCGGCTCGGGCAGGTCGGCGTCCAGGTAGGCGCCGGTCTCGACGTCCATCAGCCCGCCCTGGTGGCGGAACAGCCAGACCTCGCCGTTGGGCAGGTGCAGCCGCACGCTGTCGGTCGAGCGCATCAGCTCGGCCTCGACGTCGGGGTGCAGGTGGAAATGCACCGACAGGCCGACGCCCAGCTGGGCGGCGCCCTTGATCCGCGCCAGGAACCGGCGCCGCGCCTTCTGGTCCGGCGACAGCAGCACGTCCTCGCCGTGTACCTGCTCGCCCAGCGCGCCGACGAACAGTCGGCGCTCGTGCAGCAGGCCGTAATCCTCGAGATAGCCGTCGTGGCGCGCCTGGATCCACATCCCGGTGATGTCCTGCGCCTGCGCCAGCGACACCATCGACGGCCGCGCCTGCAGCGCGTCCAACTCGGGCCGGCCGGCGGCGCGCGGCGGCGCGAATCGCGACGACGAGGTCTTGTCCAGCGCCAGCGTGTTGTGCGCGGCGGTGGTGCGCGGCGCGCGCGCCCAGTCCGCCAGGTGCGGCAGCGCCGGGCCGACGTTGACCACGATCCGCTGCCGCCCCGAGGACATCTCGAAGCCCAGCGTGCTGGCGTGCGCGCGCGGCTCGTGCCCCGGCGGGCGGGCGCAGTCCACCGTCACCTGGGTGCGCCCGCCATGCAGGCGCACGAATCCCATCGCCGGGCGGGCGCGCGGCCGGGCGCGGCTGCCGGCATCGGCCAGGGCGCGGTCCAGCGCGCCCTCTGGGCCGGGGCCGCCGCCGTGAAACCGCGGCAGCGTGCCGTCGCCCAGCCGCAGCGCGCGCAGGCTGGGGGCGATGCGCGCGATCGCCGCCTCGAGCTCGGGCAGCGGCGGCTGCGCCGCGGCGGCGAACAGCGCCCGCAGGTGCAGCAGCTCGCGGAACAGCCGCAGCAGCGCGCTGGGCCGGCGGCAGGCAATGCCGCCCTTGTCCGACACCACGTCCTGCGCGAAGCGGCGCAGCGCGTCGCGCGCCGCCGGCAGCGCATCGTCGAGACCGGTCAGGCAGACCGCGCCGAACGCCAGCCCCGACAGCGCCTTCAGCCGCGCCAGATCGTCGCTTTCCTCGGCCCAGGTGCCGGCCAGGAAGGCGGCGTGCTGCGGCAGCGTGGTCTGCAGCCGCGCCAGCGGCTCGGCGTCGAGGCCCTTTTCCAGGAACGGCAGGTGCACCAGCAGCCGGCGCAGCCGCTGCCCGGCGCAGGCCGGCGCCCAGCCCGGGCCGGTGCCGTCGCCGAAGCGGTCGATCCAACCCAGCGCCCAGGCCTGGGCGCGGGCCCGCGCCGCCTTGCCGCTGAGCCCGGCCATGTCGTCGAGCCAGCCGAAGCCGTGCAGCCGCCGGGTCAGCGGCTCCGAGGGCAGCTCCAGCTCCCACGGGGTCAGCCCGCGCAGCGGCCGCCGGATCCCGCCCAGCACCAGGGTGCCGTCCAGCGCCGCGCGGGCGGCGGCGAAGTCGCCGAAGTCGCGCGGCTCGGGGGCGTGCGCGAGGCCCAGGAACACCCGGCCCTCGGTCAGCTCGCGCATCCGCTGGCGGGTGCGCGCCTCGGCGCGGCGGGCCTGCAGCCGGTGCAGGCCGGCGGTCAGCGAGGAAAGCGGTCCGGACACGCGGGCGGGGCCCCTTTGTTGCAGTCGCGGCCGCAGCTTACGCGGCGGGCGGGGCGCTGTCACCTCAGCCCTCCGTCTTTGCCAGCACGGTGGCGAAGAAACCGTCGAGATGGCCGCGCCCGGGCCAGAAATCCGGCCGCAGCCGCAGGTGGCCCTCGGGCGTCCACCAGCCGTCTTCGGTGCCGTCCGGGCGCTGCACGGCGACGCTCAGCCCGGGGTGGCGCTGCAACGCGGCGTCGGCCTGCGCCTCGCCCTCGCGCGGCAGCAGCGAGCAGGTGCAGTACAGCAGTCGCCCGCCCGGTTTCAGCCAGCCCAGCGCGCGGTCGATCAGCGCCGCCTGCAGCGCGAACAGCGGGCCGAGATCCGGCGCCGGGCGCGCGTAGGGCAGGTCCGGGTGCCGGCGCAGCGTGCCGGTGGCCGAGCAGGGCGCGTCCAGCACCACCGCGTCCACCGGCGCCTCGGGCGCCCAGTGCAGCGCGTCGGCCACCACCACCTCGGCCTGCAACGCGGTGCGGGCGAGGTTCTCGCGCAGCCGCTGCAGCCGGGCGTCGGACAGGTCCACCGCCGTCACCCGCGCGCCGGCGGCGGCCAGCTGCATGGTCTTGCCGCCCGGCGCGGCGCACAGGTCCAGCACCCGCAGCCCGGCGACATCGCCCAGCAGCCGCACCGGCAGCGCGGCGGCGGCGTCCTGCACCCACCAGCGGCCCTGCGCGTACCCCGGCAGGGCACTGACCTGCCCCGGCTCGGCCAGCCGCAGGCTGCCGGTGGGCAGCGCCTCGGCGCCCAGCTCGGCCGCAAGCGCCGCGTCCTCGGCCGGCGCGCGCGGCGTCAGGTCCAGCGGCGCCGGCGCTTCGTGGGCGCGGGCGATCGCGGCGGCGGCGTCGGCGCCCCAGGCGCGGGCGACGGGCTTGTGCAGCCAGCCGGGCAGCGCCGGCTCCGGCCGCGCCGCCCAGGCCGCCGGGCCGTCGCGCGACAGCCGCCGGGCGACGGCGTTGGTCAGCCCGGCCAGGTGGCCGTGCCGGCCCGAGGCGCGCACCTGCCGCACCGCGCCGTCCACGGCGGCGTAGCCGGCGACGCCGTCGACCAGCATCTCCCACGCGGCGATGCGCAGCGCGTCGCGCACCGCGGCGGGCGGGGCCTTGCGCAGCATCGGCGCCAGCACCGCGTCGAGCGCCGGCAGCCGGCGCAGCACGCCGGCGGCGATGGCGGTGGCGCGGGCGCGCTCGGCGGGCGGCAGCGGGTCCAGCGGGCCGCCGGCGGCGGTCAGCTCGGCCAGCGTGCGGCGCTGCTCGGTGACGCCGGCCAGCAGCCGCGCCGCGGCGCGGCGCGCGGCCAGGCCGGGGGCGCCGGAGCCCGCGCCGGAGCCCGCGCCGGAGCCCGTGCCAGCGCCCGCGGAAGAGCGTGCCGCGGCGCTCACCGGCGGCGGACCACGGGAACCGGGCTGCGCCGGTCGGTGCTGCGCCGCGGCGGCGGGCCGGGGCGGCGGTAGGTCCCGTCCGAGGCCATCGCCTCGAGCGCGGCGATGCGCCGCTCGACCGGCGGGTGGGTCGAGAACATCCGGTCCAGCCGCATGCCGATCAGCGGGTTGACCACGAACATGTGCGCCGAGTTCGGGTGCGTCTCGGCCGAGGGCATCTGCACCCATTTCGCCTGCTCCGAGATCTTCGCCAGTGCCGAGGCCAGCGCCAGCGGATTGCGGCTGATCTCGGCGCCGCCGGCGTCGGCGGCGTATTCGCGGGTGCGGCTGACGGTCATCTGGATCAGCGCCGCCGCCAGCGGCGCCAGGAACACCGCGATCAGCACCCCGATCACGCCGAACTGGCCGCGGTCGCGGTTGCCGCCCATGAAGAAGCCGATGTTGGCCAGCATCGAGACCGCGCCGGCGACGGTCGCGGCGATGGTCATGATCAGCGTGTCGCGGTTGCGGACGTGCGCCAGCTCGTGCGCGATCACGCCCTCGACCTCGGGGGCCGACAGGTTGTGCAGCAGACCGGCGGTCACCGCCACCGCGGCGTTGTCGGGGTTGCGGCCGGTGGCGAAGGCGTTCGCCTGCCGCGCGTCGATCAGGTAGACCTTGGGCATCGGCAGCTGCGCCTGCTGCGCCAGCCGCGCGACCGTATCCCACAGCGCCGGGTGGGACATGCGGGTGACCGGCTGCGCGCGGTGCATGCGCAGCGCCAGCCGGTCCGAGTTCCAGTACGCGAAGGCGTTGGTCGCCACGGCGAAGGCCAGCGCCAGCACCATGCCCGACGTGCCGCCGATCAGATAGCCGGTGCCCATGAACAGCGCCGTCAGCGCCGCCAGCAGCAGACCGGTCCGCATGATGTTCATCGCGTGCCTCCTTGGCTTGCCCCGGGGGGCCTTGCGCCTCATATAGGCAAAGCACAGCCGAAGGAGAAGCGATTGCCCGAGCCGCAGGACACCGAACCGCAGGCCGGCCGCCAGAGCGGTCCGCAGGACACCCGCCGCGCCCGGCTGCGCGCCGCCGCCGCCCGCGCCCTGGCCGAGGCCGAGGCGCGCCGCGCCGCCGCCGCCGCCCCGGCGATGCCGCCCGAGCTGGGCGGCCGCGACGGCCCCGAGCCGGTGCGCTACGGCGACTACGAGCTGAACGGGCTGGCGGTCGATTTCTGAGCGCCGCGGTTTGACCGGCAGGTGAACGCTGCTTACATGACAGCCATGAGCGACCTTGCCGAGACCCGCCCTTCGACCATGCCCCAACCGCTGAAGCGCGGCGATCTGCGCGACGCGCTGGTCGGTTATGCGCGCGCCGAGACCGACGCCGGGCGCATCGCCTGCATGAGCCTGCGCGCCGCGGCGCGCGATCTGGGCGTGTCCTCGGGCGCGGTCTACCGGCATTTCGACGACAAGGACGCGCTGCTGAAGGCGGTCGCCCACCAGGGCTTCCAGGAGATGCGGGCCGAGTTCATCGCCATCCGCCCCGAGGGCTGCGCCGCCAGCAGCGCCGCGCTGGCGGCGGCGCGCGCCTTCAGCATGGGCCGCGCCTTCGTCCGCTTCGCGCACGGCAACCCGGCACTGTGGCGGATGATGTTCGGCCGCATCGGCCTGCTGTGCCAGGCCGACCACCGCGCCGAGGTCGGCGACATGCGCTACACCATCCTCGACTGCACCCAGGAGAACATCCGCGACCTGTACCGGCTGGGCGCGATCCCCGAGCCGCCCACCGTCGAGGATACCCGGTTCATGTGGGCGGCGATCCACGGCGCGGCCGATCTGACCCAGTGCCGGCTGCAGGCCGGCGACTGCTGCCTGCACGAGATCGCCGACCAGACCACCGACCGCTCGCTGCGGGCGCTGGGCTGCGACCGGGCGGTGATCGGCGATGGCCGGGCGCTGGCGGATACCGTATCTTAACCCTCGCCGTGCCAGACCGGGGGCGATCAGCAAAACCCCGGGATGCCATGCCGCCGATACGCCTTACCCTGCAGCCGCCCAACCGCGCCGAATACCGCGGGCTGATGGCGGCACTCGACGCGGCGCAGTGCCTGATCTGGTTCGCCCCCTCGGGCCGGATCGAGGCGGCGAACGCCAACGCGCAGGGTCTGCTGGACATGCCGCTGGAGGATCTGCGCACGCTGTCGCTGACCGATCTGGCCAACGACGGCGACAAGCCCGGCCAGGCCGCCTATTTCCGCCGGCACTGGGCGCGCGTCGTCGCCGGCCAGCTGCGCTGCGAGGAGCGGGCGCTGATCGACCGCCACGGCGACGAGATCTGGTGCTCGCTGACCTACGCGCCGCTGCGCGACGACGACGGCGAGGTCCGGCTGGTCTGTGCCCTGATCATCAACATGTCGCGCTGGTCCTGGCGCCCGCCCGAGGCGGTGGGCCGGGTGTACTGACGCGCCGCGCGGCCCGCCTGCGGCGGGCGCGGGCCTGCGGCGGGGATGTGCTGCGGAAACCGCAAGGCGGGGGCCGGTCGGCGGCGGGTGCGCACCCGTGCGCCGGGGTCAGGTCCGCGCCAGCGCCCGCGCCAGCGGCCGCCGCGGTTTCGCGCCGCGCGCCGGGTTGAGCGTCTCGACCCAGGCGATCTCGCCGTCCAGCGCGGCGACCGCGGCCGGATCGGGCGGCTGTGCGCCGCAGGCGTGGATCGCAGCCTTGAGCCGGTCGAACTGCGGGCGGCTCACGTTCAGGTGCCGGTTCACCACCACACCGGTCACCACCTGCCGCGCGCTTTGCGACATGATCCGGGTCCTGGCCGGGTGCGGCACGAAGCCCTCGTCGCGGATGATCTCGGGCACCAGGCGCCGCAGCGGCGCGGCGATGTCGCGGTCGCCCGAGAACGCCAGGTCGTCGGCATAGCGGCCGTACTGCGCGCCCAGCCGCCGCGCCAGCGCCGACAGCCGCCGGTCCAGCCCGAATGCCGCCAGGTTGGCCAGCGCCGGCGCCGGGCGCGCCCTGCGGCAGATGCGCGCGGCGGTACAGCGGGCGGTCCGCGGCCGGCAGCCGCGCCGTCACCCGCGCCGGGGTCGCGGTGGTGCACAGGCCGGTCAGATGCCGCGCTGCCGCCTCGGGGTAGCGCAGGCAGCGGAACAGGCCGAACACCCGGCCGGCGCCGATCGAGGGGAAGAAATCCTTCAGATCGAAACACAGCACCATCTGTTCGCCCGCGTGCCGCCGCGCGCCGTCGCGGCAGCTGCGGCCGCGCACGAAGCCGAAGGCGTCGCCATGCGGTGGCACCTTGTCCAGGATCCGGCGCAGCACCTGCCGCTGCAGCGCTTTCAGCGTGGGCTTCGGCGCCTCGACCAGCCGCAGCCCGCCGCCGGTCTTGCGGTGCAGCACACAGCTGTAGTGGTTGACCGCGAAATCGCCGTGCCGTTCGTGCCGCGACGCCCGGTCCGACAGGTAGTCCAGCCGGCCCGGCGGTAGCAACAGCCAGTCGGCCAGCGCGTCCGGCGTCGCCAGCTGCGGCAGGTCGAGGCCCGCGAACGCGGCGATCGGCGCCATCTGCGGCGCGGCGGGGCCGGGCCAGGCGTCGGGCCAGACCTCGTGCCGACGGCACCAGCGGAACAGTCGCTCGAAGTTCCACGAGCGTTGCAGCGCGATGGCAGCGGCGCGGGCGGTCGAGGCAGGCGGGCGGGGCGCAGGCGCCGGGGGCGGCGGCGCACCAGCTCTGCGGCCAACGGCGGCCCAGCCGGCGCACCGGGCCGGGCAGGCGGCGGGCCAGCGCGGCGCCAAGCTCGGGCGCGGACCAGCCGCCGGCGCACAGATCGGGCGCCAGGTGACGCGCCAGCGCGGCCCTATCCATTGCGGCGTGCGGGGTGCAACGGGCGGTCCCTGCTTGTCCGGGTCCTGCCGTGGCCTTCCGGGCGCAGCCCGGCGCCGCCATGGCCCTGTATGCGATGCTCACCATCGCAGGCGGGGATGCCCCGCCCGATCCTGCGCGTCGCCGTGCAGCGCCCTCCGGGGGACCGCGGTCGCGCCGGGATCATGCCGCGGGCGGGACAGGCTGGCGACCGCCGGGCGCCGCGGCTAGTGCGCGGCGGCCCAGTTCGGCCCGCTGCCGGCGTCCACGGTCAGCGGCACCGACAGCTTCACCGCCGGGTCGGCGGCGCCCTCCATCACCTCGCGGACGCGGGCGGTCACCGCGTCGACGGCGTCCTCGGCGACCTCGAACAGCAGCTCGTCGTGAACCTGCAGCAGCATCTTCGCCGGCAGCCCGTCGATCGCGCCCGGCACCCGGATCATCGCCCGGCGGATCACGTCGGCCGCGGTGCCCTGGATCGGCGCGTTGATCGCCGCGCGCTGGGCGAAGCCGGCCTTCGGGCCGCGCGCGCCGATCTCCGGCGTGTGGATGCGGCGGCCGAACAGGGTCTGGACATAACCGGTTTCCTTGGCGAAGGCGACGGTGTCGGCCATGTACTCGCGGATGCCGGGGAAGCGTTCGAAATAGCGGTCGATGAAGTCCCTGGCCTGATCGCGCGGGATGCGCAGATTGTTCGCCAGGCCGAACGCCGAGATGCCGTAGATCACGCCGAAGTTGATCGCCTTGGCCTGCCGGCGCACCATCGGGTCCATGCCCTCGATCGGCACGCCGAACATCTCGGACGCGGTCATCGCGTGGATGTCGAGCCCGTCCTGGAACGCCTGCCGCAGGCTGTCGATGCCGGCGATGTGCGCCAGGATGCGCAGCTCGATCTGGCTGTAGTCGAGGCTGAGCAGCACGTTGCCCGGCTCGGCCACGAACGCCTCGCGGATGCGGCGGCCCTCTTCGGTGCGCACCGGGATGTTCTGCAGGTTCGGGTCGGTCGAGGCCAGCCGCCCGGTGTTCGCCCCGGCGATGGAATAGCTGGTGTGCACGCGGCCGGTATCCGGGTGGATATGCTCCTGCAGCGCGTCGGTATAGGTCGATTTCAGCTTCGACAGCTGCCGCCAGTCCAGCACCCGCGCGGGCAGATCGTGGCCCAGTGCGGCCAGCGTCTCCAGCACGTCGGCGCCGGTGGCGTAGGCGCCGGTCTTGCCCTTCTTGCCGCCGTCCAGGCTCATCTCGTCGAACAGGATCTCGCCCAGCTGCTTGGGGCTGCCGACGTTGAACCTGCGGCCGGCAAGCTCGTGGATCTCGGCCTCGAGCCCTGCCATCTTCTGTGCGAAGGCGTTGGACATGCGGCTGAGATGGTCGCGGTTCACCTTGATCCCGTGCCGCTCCATCTGCGCCAGCACCGGCACCAGCGGCCGCTCCATCGTCTCGTAGACGGTGGTGACGCGGCTGGCGGGCAGTTTCGGCGCGAACAGCCGCCACAGCCGCAGGGTGATGTCGGCGTCCTCGGCGGCGTAGCAGATCGCATCGTCGATCGGCACCCGGTCGAAGGTGATCTGCGACTTGCGGGTGCCCAGCAGCGACTTGATCGGCACCGGCGTGTGGCCGAGGTATTTTTCCGACAGGTAGTCCATGCCGTGCCCGTGCAGCCCGCCGTGCGCGGCATAGGACATCAGCATGGTGTCGGCGATCGGCGCGACCGTCACCCCGAGCCGGGCGAAGATCTTCATGTCGTATTTCATGTTCTGGCCGATCTTCAGGATCGCGTCGTCCTCGAGCACCGGGCGCAGCAGGTCCAGCGCCCGCTCGAGCGGGATCTGTCCGTCGGCGCGCTCCAGATTGCCCAGCAGATCGCCCGAGCCGTTGACATGCGCCAGCGGCACATAGGCGGCGTGGCCGGGATCGACGCACAGGCAGATGCCGACCAGATCGGCGCGCATCTCGTCGAGGCCGGTGGTCTCGGTGTCGACGGCGACGTAGCCGCGGGCGCGGATGCGGTCGATCCAGGGCAGCAGCGCGGCCTCGTCGCGGACGCACTCGTAATTCTCGAAGGGCAGCGACAGCGCGGGGTCGGGGGCCTCGGTGCCGGGTTCGGCGGCGGCGGGCTCGGGCAGCGCGGGGGCCTCGGCGCCCAGCTTCTCGGCCACGCGTCTGGTCAGCGTGCGGAACTCCATCAGCGTCAGGAACGCCAGCAGATCGTCCGCCACCGGCTCGCGCACCTCCAGCGCCTCCAGCGGCTCCAGCCCGGGGGTGTTCTGGTCCAGCAGCACCAGCCGGCGGGACAGGCGGATCTGCTCGGCGTTGTCGATCAGCGTCTGCCGGCGCTTGGGTTGACTGATCTCGCCAGCGCGCTCGAGCAGCGAGTCGAGATCGCCGTATTCGTTGATCAGCAGCGCCGCGGTCTTGATGCCGATGCCGGGCGCGCCGGGGATGTTGTCGACCGAATCGCCGGCCAGCGCCTGCACGTCGACCACGCGGTCGGGGCCGACGCCGAACTTGGCCTCGACCTCCTCGACGCCGATGCGGCAGTTCTTCATCGCGTCGAACATCTCGACGCCGCCGCCGACCAGCTGCATCAGGTCCTTGTCCGAGCTGACGATGGTCACCCGGCCGCCGGCCTCGCGCGCCATGCGGGCATAGGTGGCGATGATGTCGTCGGCCTCGAAGCCCTCCTTCTCGATGCAGGCGATGTTGAACGCGCGGGTGGCGTCGCGGGTCAGCGGGATCTGCGGGCGCAGGTCCTCGGGCATCTCGTCGCGGTTCGCCTTGTACCGGTCGAACATCTCGTTGCGGAAGGTGTGGCTGCCCTTGTCGAAGATCACCGCCACATGCGTCGGCGCGTCCGGCCCGGCGTTGTCCTCGACCATCTTGAAGATCATGTTGCAGAACCCCGCGACCGCGCCGATCGGCAGGCCGTCGGACTTGCGCGACAGCGGCGGCAGCGCGTGGAAGGCGCGGAATATGAACGCCGAGCCGTCGATCAGGTGCAGGTGGCAGCCGGTGCCGAACCGCGCGGGGGCGTCCGCGCTCATTTCAGCGCTTCGGTGTCGGCCGGGCCGCCCTTCAGGATGAAGCGCTTGTCGCAGTAGCCGCATTCGACGAAGCCTAGCACCGGGTCGATCGCGAGCCAGACCCGCGGGTGGCCCAGCCCCGGCCCGCCGTCGCAGGCGACGCGGGTGGCGGTCACGGTCTCGACCTCGAGCGGATCGAACTTGACGCCCTCGGAAGGCGCGTCCTGGGAGGGGTTCTCGACGGGAAGGGTCTTCATGGCTGGGTCCTGATCGCAGCTGGGGCCTGGCGCAGGGGGTGCGCTCGCTTCGGCGGCATGATAACGGACGGTCTGGCAGCGGCAAGGCCCGCCGGACCGATCCCCCGCGAGGACCCAATGCAACAGACCGCGATCGAACTCAATGGCCTGCGCAAGACCTACGGCGGCAGCGGGAAATCCGCGCCGAAGGAGGCGCTGAAGGGCATCGACCTGGCGATTCCCGCCGGCTCGATCTTCGGGCTGCTGGGGCCGAACGGCGCCGGCAAGTCGACGACCATCAACATCATGGCCGGTCTGGTCACCAAGACTTCGGGGCAGGTGCGGATCTGGGGCTTTGACCAGGACGTGAACCCGCGGCAGAGCCGCGCCAGCATCGGCGTGGTCCCGCAGGAACTGAACATGGACCCGTTCTTCACCCCGCGCGCGGCGCTGGAGGTGCAGGCCGGGCTGTACGGCGTGCCCAGGTCCGAGCGGCGCACCGACGAGATCCTCGCCCGGGTCGGCCTGCTGGACAAGGCCGAGGCCTATGCCCGAACCCTGTCGGGCGGCATGCGGCGGCGGCTGCTGATCGCCAAGGCGCTGGTGCACCGCCCGCCGGTGCTGGTGCTGGACGAGCCGACCGCGGGGGTCGACATCGCCCTGCGGCAGATGCTGTGGACCTATGTGCGCGAGCTGAACGCCGCCGGCACCACGATCATCCTGACCACCCACTACCTGGAAGAGGCGCAGCAGATGTGCGACCGCATCGCCATCATCGACGCGGGCCAGGTGGTGGCCTGCGACGCGACGGTGAACCTGCTGGCGCGGCTGGACGCGAAGTCGCTGGTGATCACCCCCGAGCACGAGCTGGGCGCGATGCCCGCGGTGCCCGCCGGCGTCGAGGCGCTGCGCCGCGGCGACGGCGCGCTGGTGCTGACCTACCGCCGCTCGACGACCGGCGCCGAGGCGCTGCTGGACGCGGTGCGCGCGGCCGGCATCCGCATCCGCGACGTCGCCACCGAGGAGCCGGACCTGGAGGACGTGTTCGTGTCGCTGACCGGCGGCGACGGCAAGGCCGCCTGAGCGGCGGCGGCCCCGTCCGCGCTGCCGCCGGGCGGCGATCTGCGCCGAAGCGTGACGATCGGCAACGACAGCGCCCCGCGCCGGCGGTACAGTGGGTGATTGACGATGAATTCGGCTATCGGGGGGTAGACATGGATAAGTCCGTCAACAAGTCCGACCAGAAGAATGGCGCGAACCGGCCGAAGGCGCCGGATCCGCTGCGATTCCGCTACAAGAAGGACCTGCAGGCGCACGAGGAGCCGCTGCTGCACATCTATCACAACGGCGCGGTGTGCGAGACCGAGACCCGCGGCTATGCCGAGCCGGGCAACCGCTCGCCGCTGGAACTGGCGGTCGACGCCACCGACGGGTTCATCCCGCTGTGGGGGCCGGGGGCGACGCTGCGCTGGCGGTTCCGGCCGACCTCGCTGGCGCTGTTCCGCGACCCGGCGGCGGCGGCGGCGGTGCTGCGCACCTGGTTCGCCGAGGGGCTGCTGCTGTGGGGCGACGCGGTGCCGGTGCGCTTTCAGGAGGTGCAGGATCCGTGGGACTTCGAGCTTGCGGTCAGTCCGCAGGCGAACTGCAGTCCCTCGGGCTGCTCGCTGGCGCGGGCGTTCTTTCCCGACGCCGGACAGCATGACATCGTGCTCTATCCGACGCTGTTCCAGCAGACCCGCGCCGAGGTGATCGAGACGCTGGCGCACGAGCTGGGGCATGTGTTCGGCCTGCGGCACTTCTTCGCCCAGATCACCGAGGCGCGCTGGCGCAGCGAGATCTTCGGCGACCACACGCCGTTCTCGATCATGAACTACGGCCCCGACAGCCGCATGACCGACACCGACCGCGCCGATCTGCGGACGCTCTACCATCTGGTGTGGTCGGGCCAGCTGACCGAGATCAACGGCACGCCGGTGCGGCAGATGCGGCCCTACAGCGAGACCGGGCGCTGCGATCCGGTGCCGGCGCTGGTGGCGGCGGCGCGACCGCTGCCGACCACGGGCTGAGAGGCGCCGACGGACCGGGAAAGTGCAGCAGGCGTGACGGGGGACGTGCCGGGGGACGTGACGGGGGACGTGACGGGGGACGTGCCGGGCGGTGGGCCCGGCGCCCGCGCGGCCGGAACATGCCCGAACACGCGCGGCGCGGCGGATTTCGCTTTTTCCTCGAAGATCCTCCTGTCCCGGTCCGGCGAACCGTGCGCCGGACCGCGAACGAGACTCGCAAGGCGCGCGCCGCGTCAGCCGGCGGCGGGCTCCAGCATCCGGCCCAGCGGGCGGCCGCCCAGCAGGTGCACGTGCATGTGCGGCACCTCCTGCACGCCGTGCGCGCCGGCGTTCGAGATCATCCGGAAGCCGGCGGCCTCGCCCGAGACGCCGGTCTGCGCGCAGACCCGCGCCAGCACCCGGTTGAAGTCCAGGATCTCGGCGTCCGAGGCCTCGGCGGCGAACTGGTCGTAGGCGACATAGGCGCCCTTGGGGATCACCAGCAGGTGCACCGGCGCCTGCGGGCGGATGTCCTCGAACACCAGCGTGTGCTCGGTCTCCAGCACGGTCTTGCTGGGGATCTCTCCGCGCAGGATCCGGGCGAAGATGTTCTGGTCGTCGTAGTCGTACATGGCTGCGCTCCTTCTCAGGTCGGGCTCAGGTCGGGCTCAGGTCGGGCTCAGGTCGGGCTCAGGTCGGGCTCAGATCGTGCTCAGATCAGGCCGTGCCCGGCGAACAGTGCCTTCAGGTCGGCCTCGGGGCGGGCGCCCATGTGGCCGATCACCTCGGCGGCGGCGGCGACGCCCATCCGGCCGCACCGCTCCAGCGGCGCGCCGGTGACGTAGCCGTAGAGGAACCCGGCGGCGAACTGGTCGCCGGCGCCGGTGGCGTCCACCGGCACCACCTTGCGCACCGGCACCGCGACCCGCTCGTCGCCGCGGATCAGGACGACCGGATCGCCCGAGCGGGTGCAGACCACCATCTCGCAGTCGGCGCGGGCGTGGGCCAGCGCGTTCTCCAGGTCGGCGGTCTGGTACAGCGACATCCATTCTTGCTGGTTGCCGATGACGTAGTCCATCTCGTCGCGCACCAGCGCGCGGAAGTCGTCGCGGTGCCGGTCGACGCAGAACGGATCGCTCAGCGCGATGCCGGCCCTGCCGCCGGCGGCGTGGCAGGCCCGCGTCGCGGCCTGGAACGCGCGCTTGCCCTGCGGCTTGTCGTAGAGATAGCCCTCGAGGAACAGCACCCGCGCGGCCGCGACGTCGCCCTGCGGCACGTCGGCCTCGCCGACCTCGGCGCTGATCCCGAGATAGGTGTTCATCGACCGCTCGCCGTCCGGGGTCACGAAGATCATCGAGCGCGAGGTCGGCAGCGGATCGCCCGCCACAGGGGGGTTCAGGAACCGGGTGCCGTCCGCCTCCATCTCGGCGGCGTAGAACCGGCCCAGCGCGTCGTCGCGCACGCGGCCGACGAAACCGGTGTCCAGGCCCAGGTTGCCCAGCCCCGCAAGGGTGTTGGCGACCGAGCCGCCGGCGATCTGCGCGCGCGCCTCCATCGCCGCGTACAACGTCTCGGCGCGGGTCTTCTCGACCAGCTGCATGATCCCCTTCTCGATCCCCATGTGATCGAGGAAGCTGTCGTCGGCATGGGCGAGGACGTCGACGATGGCGTTGCCGATGCCGACCACATGGTAGGACTTGGTCACAGGTTCTTCTCCTCGTAGCGGCAGTACTCGCGGATCAGGCAGGCGGCGCAGGCCGGCTTGCGCGCCTTGCAGACATAGCGCCCGTGCAGGATCAGCCAGTGGTGGGCGTGCTGCTGGTAGGGGGCGGGAACCTGGTCCTCGATCGCGCGCTCGACGGCGATGACGTCGCGGCCGGGGGCGATGCCGGTGCGGTTGGCGACGCGGAACACATGGGTGTCGACCGCCTGCGCGGGAATGCGGAACCACATGTTCAGCACCACGTTCGCGGTCTTGCGCCCGACCCCCGGCAGCGACTGCAGCGCCGCGCGCGACGCGGGCACCTCGCCGCCGAACGCGTCGATCAGCCGCTGGCTGAGCGCGATGACGTTCTTCGCCTTGTTGCGGAACAGGCCGATGGTCCGGATGTGCTCGGTGACGCCCTCGACCCCCAGCGCCAGCATCCTTTCCGGCGTGTCGGCGACGGCGAACAGCTTGCGGGTGGCAAGGTTCACGCCCTTGTCGGTGGCCTGCGCCGACAGCGCCACGGCGACCAGCAGGGTGAAGGCGCTGCTATGCTCCAGCTCGCCCTTCGGCTCGGGCTCGGCCGCGCGGAAGCGGGCGAAGATCTGCGCGATCTCGGGATAGGGAAGTTGCGCGGCCATGGCCAAAGCCTTTGGCACAGCCGCGCGGGCGCTTCAACTCAGATGCACACCACGTCCAGCGGCGGGAAGCCGTTGAAGCCGATGCTGGCGTAAGTCGTGGTGTAGGCGCCCGCGCACAGGATGCGGACGCGGTCGCCCGCGGCCAGCGCCTCGGGCAGCTGGATCGGGCGCTGCTCGTACAGCACGTCGGCGCTGTCGCAGCTCGGGCCGGCCAGCACGCAGGGGCCGGTGTCGCCGCCGTCGGCCTCGGTCTCGATCTGGTAGCGGATCGCCTCGTCCATGGTCTCGGCCAGGCCCGAGAACTTGCCGATGTCCAGGTACACCCAGCGGGCGATGTCGTCGGGCCGCTTGCGCGACACCAGCAGCACCTCGGCGGCGATCACGCCGGCGTCGGCGGCGATGCTGCGGCCGGGCTCGGCCATCAGGTAGGGCACCGGGCCGAACAGCGCGTCGACCAGCGCGCGCACGCCCGCGCCATAGGGCGTGGGGGCGTCGATCGCCTCGCCGTAGTAGGCCGGGAAGCCGCCGCCGACGTTCAGCACCTGCATGTCGAAGCCGTCCGCGACCAGCCCGTGCCACAGCTCGGCGGCCTGCTCCAGCACCGGCCGCCACATCGCCGCGCGGCGGGTCTGCGAGCCGACGTGGAAGCTGAGCCCGACCGGGCGCAGGCCCAGCGCGCGGGCATAGTGGAACAGCGCCGGGATCTGCGCGCCGGGGGCGCCGAACTTGCGGCTCAGCGGCCAGTCGGCCTCGCTGCTCTCGACCAGCAGGCGCAGGTAGACGCGCGCGCCGGGGGCGCCGGCGGCGATCTTTTCCAGCTCGGCCTCGGCGTCGGCGGCGAACAGCTGCACGCCCCGGGCGTGCGCCCAGGCGATGTCGGCGGCCCGCTTCACGGTGTTGCCGAACGAGACGTGCTCGGGGCGCGCGCCCTGCTGCAGGCACAGCGCGATCTCGGCGCGCGAGGCGGCGTCGAAGCGGCAGCCCTCCTCGACCAGCCGGGCGATCAGCGCCGGCTCGGGGTTGGCCTTGACGGCATAGTGGATGTGCGCGCGGCTTTGCGCGGTGGCAAGGCCGACTTCCAGGTCGAGGAAGTTCTGCACCGCACGCTCGATGTCCAGCACCAGCGTCGGGCGCTCGAAGACATGCGTGTCCAGGTACGCGGCGATGCGCGCCGGCGCCGACGAGCGGCGGAACGAGGGTGCAGCGGTGAGGGCGGCGTCGAAGGACGCGCGGTCTGCAGCGATCATGGCTTCCCCATAAAATCCCGGATTTTCAGGCCCGGACGGATCCCACAAGGACGCGGATGACACTGCGTGACCCTGTCGTCCGGGCAGCGAGCGCACTTTGCGTCTGAACGCCCACATGCACGCTGCGGCGCGCGATTTCAATTGCGTTTGCTGCATATCAGCCATGCGTTTTCCGCGTGGCTGCGGATGCCGCAGGAAACGGGTGGGCAGCGCCGGCCGGGCGCGGTTAACTGGCGGCACGTCAGAGAGAGCCGCACCATGACCCTGCCCAGCCCTTCCAGCCCCGCCAGCCCCGCCCGCGACGCCGATCCCTACCACTACGCGGTGATCGGCCGCGCCATCGAATATATCGGCGACACCGTCTCCGCGCAGCCGTCGCTGGACGAGGTCGCGCGCGCCGTCGGCCTGTCGCCGGCGCATTTCCAGCGCGTGTTCAGCCAGTGGGCCGGGGTCAGCCCGAAACGCTACCAGCAGTACCTGACGCTGGACCACGCCAAGCGCCTGCTGGCCGAGCATCACAGCGTGCTCGACGCCGCGCATGGCGCCGGGCTGTCGGGCGGCGGCCGGCTGCACGACCTGTTCCTGCGCTGGGAGGCGATGACGCCGGGCGATTTCGCCCGCGCCGGCGCCGGGCTGACGATCCGCTGGGCCTGGTGCCCCAGCCCGTTCGGCGAGGCGCTGGTGCTTGCCACCGACCGCGGCATCTGCGGGCTGGCCTTCGCCGCCGAGGCGGGGCGCTTTGAGGCGATGCGCGACATGCGCGCGCGCTGGCCGGCGGCGGCGTTCGCCGAGGACGAGGCGGCGCTCGCGCCGCTGGCCCGGGCGGTGTTCGGCGGCGGCGGCACGGCGCGGCTGCACCTGATCGGCGCGCCGTTCCAGATCAAGGTGTGGGAGGCGCTGCTGCAGGTGCCGATGGGGCAGGTGACGACCTATTCCGACCTTGCCCGCGCGGTCGGCGCGCCGCGGGCGCAGCGCGCGGTCGGCACCGCCGTCGGCCGCAACCCGATCAGCTTCCTGATCCCGTGCCACCGGGCGCTGCGCAAGTCCGGCGGGCTGGGCGGCTATCACTGGGGGCTGGGCGTCAAGCGCGCGCTGCTGGCGTGGGAGGGCGCCCGCGCCGACGCGGCGGCTGGGGACGTCGGGGGCGATTCGGGTCCGGCCGCGGGGGCCGGCGCCGCCGCCGGGTGACGGCGGCGACGCCGAAACCTGAAAGGATCGGTAAGATTTCGCCGATGCGGACACGTCCGCGTGACGCGCGACGCTCGACCCTTGCGCGCGATGTGATATGTCGCTCAATCACAATGTCCCGGCTGCGCCGGTCCTTCGAGCAAACGAGGTAACGCCCATGACCACCCTACGCCTTCCCGCCGCCCTGACCGCCACTGCGCTGGGTCTGGCCGCCTGCACCAACCCCGACGGCACCACCAACAACACCAACAGCGGCGTGCTGGTCGGCGCGGGCCTGGGGGCGCTGGCCGGCGGCCTGATCGGCGACGACGCCAAGAGCGCGGTGATCGGCGGCATCGCCGGCGCCGCCGTCGGCGGCGGCGTGGGCGCGCTGCTCGACCGTCAGCAGAAGGAGCTGCAGCGCGACCTGGCCGGCTCGGGCGCGCGGATCATCAACACCGGCAGCCAGCTGATCGTGTCGCTGCCCGAGGCAATCACCTTCGACGTCGACAGCACCGTGGTGAAGCCGAACTCGGTCAGCAACATCGCCGCCATCGCCCGCAACCTGCAGAGCTATCCGAACTCGACCGTGCAGGTGATCGGCCACACCGACAGCACCGGCTCGGCGGCCTACAACCGGAACCTGTCGGTGCGCCGCGCCTCGGCGGTGTCGAACGTGCTGTTCGCCAACGGCGTCAGCCGCAACCGCGTGCGGATCATCGGCCAGGGCGAGACCCAGCCGATCGCCTCGAACGGCACCGCCGCCGGCCGCCAGCAGAACCGCCGCGTCGAGATCGTGATCACGCCGACCGGCTGACCGCATCCGGGCCGGTCGCAAGGCCGCGATCACCAGGACCGATCACCAGATCCGAATCCGGAGCCCCGGTGCCGCTGGCGCCGGGGCTTCTTCATGTCCGGGCGGCAGTGCCCGCGGCCGGCGGTTGAGGCCTCCGGCGGGGATATTTGGGGACGGTGGAAGGCGGGCGCCCCCCCCCGGATCGCCGCGCGCGGCGATCCGGGGGGGCTGAGAGCGGCTGGTGGCGGCCGAGGGCATCAGAGAGCGGCAGGGCGGCATGAAAAAGGGGGCCGCGCGGGCCCCCGATTTCCGGTCCGGTCGGCAGCGTCAGTGCAGCTTGCCGCGGATGTCCTCGATCGCCCTGTCGACCAGCGCATCGGCGCGGGCCGGATCCATCTTGTCGGCGATCACCCGGGCGGCGGCGGCGGTGGCGACGTTCACCGCCCGGTCGCGCACCTGGCGCACGGCGGCCTCCTCGGCCGAGGCGATCTGCTCGGTCGCGGCCTGCAGCCGGCGCGCGATCGACGCCTCGAGATCCTTGTGCGCCTCCCTGGCAGCGGCCTCGGCCTCGGTCCGGGCGGACGAGACGATGCCGGCGGCCTGGGTCGCGACCTCCTTCTTGCGCTTCTCGAACTCGGCCAGCACCTGCTGCGCCTCCTCGCGCAGGGTGCGGGCGTCGTCCAGTTCCTTGCGGATGGTGGCGGCGCGCTTGTCCAGCGCCGAGGTCAGCATCGCCGGCACCTTGAACCACAGCAGGATGGCGACGAACAGCAGGAAGCCCAGCAGCATCACGAAGTCGGTGTTGTTCAGGCTGAAGAACGGGCCGGTGGCCCCGGGCAGCAGCATCAGCATCGGCTTAGCCTTTCATCTGGGCGTCGACGGCGGCCTTGACGGCGGCCTCGTCGGCGGCATCGGGCATGATCGCGGCGACGATCGCCGCACCGACGTCGGCCGCGACCTGCTCGACGCTCTGGCTCGCGCTTTCGCGAATCTCGTCGATGCGCTTTTCCGACTCGGCGGTGCGCGCCGCGATCTCGGCGTTGGCCTTGGCGCTGGCGGCATCGAGTTCGGTCTGGATCTCGGCGCGGGTCTCGGCGGCGATGCGCTGCGCCTCGGCACGGGCCTCGGCCAGGGCCTTGTTGTAGGCGTCCTCGGCCGCGGCGGCCTGGGCGCGCAACTCGGCCGCGGATTCGAGATCCGAGGACACTACCTGGTCGCGATCCTCGATCGCGCCGCGGATCTGCGGGATCGCGACCCGGTTGACGATGAAGTACAGCGCGACCAGCGCCACCACCAGCCAGAAGATCTGGTTCGGGAAGGTCGAGAAGTCGAGTTGCGGCATGCCGGCGGAGGATTCGGCCGCGCCGTTTGCCGCGTCAGTGTGTTCTGCCATGTTCGGGCTCCTGGGCTGCGCCGCGCCCCGGGGTCAGGGCGCGCAAGGCGCGGGCGGGCGCGCTGCGCCCCCGCCCGGTTCGTCCGTGCTCAGACGGCGAACATCAGCAGCAGCGCGACCAGGAACGAGAAGATGCCCAGCGCCTCGGCGAACGCGATGCCGATGAACAGCGTGGCGGTCTGCTCGCCGGCGGCGGCCGGGTTGCGCAGCGCGCCGGCCAGGAAGTTGCCGGCCACGTGGCCCACACCGATGGCAGCGGTACCGGAACCGATGGCGGCCAGACCGGCGCCGATTGCGGTGCCCATTTCAGCGATGTTGCCTTCCATGACGTTTCTCCTTTGGTATGGAATGACGGGATGTCGGTAGGTGTCAGTGCGACGGGTGCAGCGCGTCCCGCAGGTACACGCAGGTCAGGATCGTGAACACGTAGGCCTGGATCACCGCCACCAGCAGCTCCAGCCCGTAGATCGCGGTGATCGCGAAGATCGGCAGCACCGCGCCCAGGCCCAGCGCGCCGGCGAAGCCGGCGAACACCTTCAGCACCGCGTGCCCGGCCATCAGGTTGCCGGCAAGACGGATCGAGTGGCTGACCGGCCGCACGAAATAGGAGATCAGCTCGATCACCGCCAGCACCGGGCGCAGCGCCAGCGGCGCGCTGGCGACCCAGAACAGGCCCAGGAAGCCGGCGCCGTGCTTGATGAAGCCGATCGCGGTGACGCTGATGAACACCGCCAGAGCCAGCACCGCGGTGACCGCGAATTGCGCGGTGACCGAGAAGCTCATCGGGATCAGCGCCAGCAGGTTGGCGAACAGGATGAAGGTGAACAGCGTCAGGATGTAGGGGAAGTACTGCACGCCGTCCTTGCCGGCGACGTCCTCGACCATCTTGCGGGTGAAGCCGTAGGTCAGTTCGGCCATGCTCTGGCCGCGGGTCGGGATCAGCGCGCGACCGCGGGCGCCCACCACCAGCAGCAGGGTGATGGCGGCCAGGGTCAGGGCCATCCACAGCGTGACGTTGCTGATGCTGTACCAGCGCAGCGCGTCGCCGAACAGCGGCACCACCTCGAACTGCTCCATCGGCTTGATGTTGAGGCCGCTCACGCTTTTTTCTGCCGCCGTTTCCGCCATCTCTCACTCCGTCTCGTCGGGCGACGTGCCCGGGTCATTTCTGCCGGGGCCGCGGCCCCGGTTCACCTCTTCCGCCGAGCGCATCATCGTGCGCACCCCGGCGGCAAATCCCAGCAGGGCGAAAATCATCAGGAAGATCGGCAGCGTGCCGAACAGAACGTCCAGCCCGTAGCCGATCAGGCAGCCCAGCCCCATGCCGATCACCAGTTCGAGCACCATCCGCCAAGCCAGGCTGGTGGCCTGGTACTTGCCGTGCCGGGACGGCGCCGGTTCGCGGGCCTTGCGGGCCTTGGCGATCCGGTCGTCCAGCTGCGTCAGCCGGTCCCGGGGTGTCTGATCGGCCATGGAGTTGGACCTGGATCCTGCGTGTTTCCGCCCGCCGGGGCGCGCGAAACGCCCCCCGTCGAACCTGGGCGGACCCTAGAAAGGGGGGGCGGGGCTGTCAAGCGAACTCGTGCGCCGGGGCGTTCGGTTTAAAATGCTGGAAACGAAGGATATTCTCGGGGTGCGACCGGCGGGCGCAGGCGTGCCGTCCGGCCCGGCGCTGCCGCCGGCGCGCGCGGCAGTTCATTCAACCTGACGGTTGACGATTCACCGTTTCGCGGTAAACCGGGGTCATGCGCCCGCCCGCCGCCGACATCGACGCCGTCCCCGACGCCCATCTCGACGCCGTGTTTGCGGCGCTCGCCGATCCGACGCGGCGGGCGATCGTCACCCGGCTGCTGGCGGGCGACCGCACCGTCTCGGAACTGGCGGCGCCGTTCGAGATGAGCCTCGCCGCGGTGTCCAAGCATCTGGGCATCCTGACCCGCGCCGGGCTGGTCGCGCAGCGCCGCGAGGGCCGCACCAAGTTCTGCCGGCTGGAGATCGACAGCCTGCGTCCGGCGGCGGTCTGGATGGAGGCGTTCGGCAGCTTCGACGCCGCCGACCTGGACACGCTGGAGGCGCTGTTCGCGCTGGCCGAGCGGCTGCCCGACCCCGACGCCGCGGCACCGGGCGCCGACGCCGGTCTTGACGCCGACCTCGATCCCGACGCCGATCCAGACGCCGCGCCGGCATAGGCCGCCGGCCCGAGGCATCCGGCCCTAGGCCAGAACCTGCAGCAGGATCGCACCGCCGTAGATCAGCAGCAGCGCCACGCTCTCGACGCCGATGTTCGCCGGCCCCTGCTTCTCGCGGTACAGCATGCCCAGCGTCAGCACCGCGGTCATCACCAGCCCGACGGCCAGCCAGAACCAGTCGCCCATGCCGACCGCGTGATAGATCGAGCCCTCGCGGTAGCCGATGTCGGCCAGCGTCAGGAACAGCACGTCGAAGGTGTTGCCGCCGATGATGCCGCCCAGCGCCAGCTGCAGCGCGCCGCGGCGCACGGCGGCGATCGTCGTCACCAGCTCGGGCAGCGAGGTGGCGACGGCGGTCATCAGCGCGCCGACCAGCGAGGCGCGCAGCGCATAGCGGTCGATCAGCGCCGCGGCGACCTGGCTCAGCAGCCATCCGGCGGCGCCCAGCAGCAGCAGCAGCAGCGCGAAGCGGCCGAACAGCACCAGCGTGGCGCGGCGGTCGGTGCCGTCCTCGTCGGGCACGTCGGGCTCGGTCTCAGGGGTGCGCACCGGGCGCCACATCGGCGTCTCGCGCACCCGCCGCACCGCCACCAGCCCGCCGCCGTAGACCACCACCAGCAGCACCGACACCGGGTGCACCCCCAGCAGCGTCGCCTCGGGTCCGGTCAGCGCCAGCAGCGGCAGCGCCAGCAGCAGCATCAGCAGCGCGCCCTGGAAGACGTTGGCCAGCTCGGCCGCCGCGTGCTCCAGGTTGGCGCGGCGGTGGACGATGTCGGCGACCGCCAGAAACGCGGTCTGCGCGGCGATGCCGCCGATGCCGTTCGAGAACGCCAGCGAGGCGCGCCCGTCCAGCGCCGCCGTGAGCGAGACCAGCGTGCCGGACATCGAGGTCGCGGCCCCCAGCAGCACGCCGCCGACCAGCGCCTCGCCCAGGCCGGTGCGGTCGGCCAGCCGGTCGGCCAGCCCGGTCATCCACAGCCCGGACAAAAAGATCACCGCCGCGGCGAGCGCGAACAGCGCGATCAGCGCGGGCAGGGGCAGTGCGGCCAACATGATCCCGAACGCGTCGCGGCGGATTTCGTTGCGCAAACAGGACGCCGGCGGCCGCCGCGGTGCGGGTCCGGAACCTGCGGCTGCACCGGTGCGTTGTCCTGTCGCAACCGCAGCCGACCGAGAACCCGCCGAGACCCCGCCGAGATCCCGCCGAGACCACGCCGAGACCACGCCGAGAAACCCGCAGCAGAAGAAATGCCCGCCATGGACCGTGTCACCCTGATCGCCCTCCTCGCCGCCCCGGTCATCGCCGTGGGCGGATGGCTGATCCAGGTGCAGGCGCAGGACATGGGGGCGTCGCAGATGCTTGCCGCCGATCCGGCGCACGTCGAGGCGCGGCTGGTCTGGCGCAGCGACGCGGCCGGAAGTCTCCGCGACACGGCATTGCATTAACCGTTCCAAGGAAGGAAACCCGCATGTCCTGGCTCGATACCCTCTGCCCGCCGATCCCGCGCCCGCAGCCGCTGCCGATGCCGCTGCCGGTCCAGCAGCAGCCGCGCCCGCCGCGTCCGCGCTGAGCGCCGCCGCGCCCGCCCCCCCCCCGGCGCCCGGCCGGGCGGCGACCGGGGCCGGGACCCGGGCCACGCCGCGGGCGCCGGCCCGCCCTCGTCTGAAGGGGTCGGCCCCTGGCCGCAAGGCCCGCCCTCGCCTGAAAGGATGGTCATGAACAGCGACGCCGGCGCCGGCGACACCGACGCCAAGGCCGAGGCCGACAGCTCCGACGACCGCCGCCGGCGGCGCGAGGAGGTCGAGCACCGCTCCGAGGACAACGAACGCTCGCTGACCGACTCCGAGCGGGAACGCGCACACGACGCGCGGCGGTTGTCGGCGCGCACCGTCTACGCCGTGGTGATGGCCGAGGGCGAGGAAGAGCTGTCGCGGCCGCTGACCTCGCTGCTGTGGTCGGGGGTCGCCGCCGGGATCGCGATCTCGACCTCGGTGCTGGCCGAGGGCATCCTGCAGTACCACCTGGCCGATCACGCCTATGCCGAGGTCCTGGTCAGCATGGGCTACACCGTCGGCTTCATCCTGGTGATCCTGTCGCGGCTGCAGCTGTTCACCGAGAACACCCTGTCGGTCGTGCTGCCGGTGCTGTTCCGCCCCAGCCGCGAGAACTTCGGCTGCACCGCGCGGCTGTGGACCGCGGTGTTTCTGGCGAACATGGTCGGCACCGCGCTCGCCGCCGGGTTTCTGCTGATCCCGGGCCTGTTGCCGCCCGGCACGCTCCAGGGCGTCGCCGAGGTGGCCCGCTCCTATGCCGAAGTCGCGGGCTGGGAAGCGCTGTTCCGCGGTGTCCCGGCGGGGTTCCTGATCGCCGGCGTGGTGTGGATGCTGCCCTCGGCGCGCGGCTCCGAGATCTGGGTGATCTTCCTGTTCACCTATCTGATCGCGCTGGGCGGCTTCACCCACGTCGTCGCCGGCGCGACCGAGGTCTACCTGCTGGTGTTCCTGGGCGAGCTGTCGATCTGGGCCGCCGTCGGCCTGTACATCCTGCCGACGCTGCTGGGCAACATCATCGGCGGCACCGTGCTGTTCGCGATGCTGGCGCATGCGCAGGTGTCCGAGGAGTTGTGACGGGAACAGGCGCGCGCGTTCGCGGTTTAGGTCCCGGAGCCAACCACAGGAGGCCGAGATGACCCCGGACAACCCGCCGCCGATCGACCCCGACAGGATGCCCGCGCCCGAGCGCGGCATGGAGCCGGCGCCGGACTACCACCCGCGCCACCCCGGCGTCGGCAAGCTGAAGGACCAGGTGGCGCTGGTCACCGGCGGCGACAGCGGCATCGGCCGCGCCGTCGCGGTGCTGTTCGCCCGCGAGGGCGCCGACGTCGCCATCGCCTACTACGACGAGGACCGGGACGCCGAGGACACCGCCGCGGCGATCCGCGACGAGGGCCGCGAGGCGCTGCTGATCGCGGGCGACCTGGGCGAGCGCGAGCACGCGTTCGAGGCGGTGCGCGCCACCGTCGAGCGCTTCGGCAAGCTCGACATCCTGGTCAACAACGCCGCCATGCAGTTCCTCGACGCGCCGTTCGAGGAGATGGACGCCACGCTGCTGCGCCGGATGCTCGAGAGCAACATCCTGTCGGCGATGTACTGCACCCAGGCGGCGCTGCCGCATCTCGAGAACGGCGGCCGGATCGTCAACACCACCTCGGTGACGGCGTTCAAGGGGTCGGGCGGGCTGGTCGGCTATTCCACCACCCGCGGCGCGACCCTGGCGTTCACCCGCTCGCTGTCCAAGCAGGCGGCGGACCGCGGCATCCGCATCAACGCGGTGGCGCCGGGGCCGATCTGGACGCCGTTCATCCCCGGCTCGTTCCCGCCCGACGCGATCGAGGACTTCGGCAAGGACACCGCGCTCGGCCGCCCCGGCCAGCCGTGGGAGGTGGCCACCAGCTACCTGTTCCTGGCGTCCTCGGACGGCAGCTACTTCCACGGCCAGACGCTGCACCCGAACGGCGGCACGGTGGTGAACGCCTGAGCCGCCGCTCGGGGCGCGGGCAGGGTGCGGATCCGGGGGACGGACCCGGCGCTGCCCGAGGGGCTGACGGCCTGCCGCATGGGCGGGCCGCGCGCGACATGCTATGGCGGGGAAAACCGCTTGGGATCCTGCCATGGCCTCGCTGCCGCTCGACGATTATCCCGACCGCTTCGCGCTGGCGAACGAGCTGCACGCGCGCCCGTTCCCCGAACTGCGCGCGCCCTGCCGCGCCGCGCACATCGCGATCATGCCCGAGCGCGACGCCGCCGAGCGCGACCGGGCGCGCGACCTCGACCACCTGTGCGCGCTGCTCGACCGGCACGGCGCGCCGCGTCCGGCGCCGGGCGCCAACCACCACAGCGCGCGGCTCGGCCGCGCTTTCCTGAAATGGGAGCAGCACACCGAGTTCGTGACCTACACGCTGTTCGTGCCCGGCCTCGGCGACACGCCGTTCGACGGCAGCGCGCACGCGCTGTTCCCGGACGACTGGCTGGGCTCGGCGCCGGGGCGGGTGCTGACCTCGTGCCTGGTGCGGGTCGAGGACGACCGCGGCCAGGCCGACGACGACACGCTGGCGGCGCTGTTCGTCCCCGAAAGCCTGGCGATCAGCCGGGTGATCGACGGCGCCGCGACCATCGCCGGCGACTTCCGCATCGACCAGAACGGCCACGTCCGTTTCGCCGTGCTGGCCGCGCCCGGCACCGGCGAGCGGCGGCTGGGCCGGATCGTGCAGCGCGCGCTGGAGATCGAGACCTACAAGGCGGCGGCGATGCTGACCCTGCCGCACGCGCGCATGGTCGCCGGGCGGGTGGCCGAACTGGACCGCGACCTGGCGCAGGTGGTGGCGCGGATGGCCGCCTCGAACGGCGGCGACGAGGGCGCCGACGCCGCCACCCTGGACCGGCTGCTGCACATCGCCGCCGAAGTCGAGCGGCTGTCGGCCGAGACCGCGTTCCGCTTCGGCGCCGCCGGCGCCTATGCCGCGATCGTGGCGCAGCGCATCGAGGTGCTGCGCGAGGAACGCTCGGCCTCGCGCCAGACCCTGGCCGAGTTCATGATGCGCCGCTTCGACCCGGCGATGCGCACCTGCCGCTCGGCCGAAATCCGGCTGACCGGGCTGGGCCAGCGCGCGCAGCGCGCCGCCAACCTGCTGCGCACCCGGGTCGATGTCGGCAATTCGCGCCAGAACGTCGAGGTGCTGCGGCGGATGGACGAGCGCGCGGCGCTGCAGCTGCGCCTGCAGGAGACCGTCGAGGGCCTGTCGGTGGTGGCGATCAGCTACTACGCGGTCAGCCTGGCGGCGAACCTGCTCAAGCCCGCCGGCAAGGCCGCCGGCCTGTCCGAGGCCGGGGTCTACGCGCTGCTGACCCCGCCGGTGGTGCTGGCGGTCTGGGCCATGGTCCGCCGGCTCCGCGCCCGCGTCGCCGCGCGCGAGCGCGGGCAGCGGTGAACCCGCCGGCCGAGATCGGCCGGCTCCGGGCGCCGATCGACGCCGACCCGGCGGGGCCGGCGTGCATGACCGCCACGCGCCTGCGCCGGACGCCGCGGACGCCGGTGGTGATGACCGTGCCGATATGCTTCGACACGCCCGACCGGGTGCCGGCGACCTGGTATCGGGGGCGGACCTGCGCGAATTCCTGGCGCCGGGCGGCTTCTTCGCGCTCGCCGGCCGACATGTCCCTGTTCGCGGCGCCAATCGCCGCGCCGGGCCCGGTGCGGAACAGGCGGTAAAGGCGGTCGCGCCATGCCATGCCGGTCCGGTGTCCGGTTCTGCCGATGGGGGCGGTGAAATGGATTCCGGAGCATGGCCTGCACTCAAGCGCGTCAGCGCCCGCGGCGAGGATGATGGCGGGGCTGATGGCGGGGCTGACCCTGTCGGCCGGTGTCGCCGCCGCGCGGGACGCGTGGACCTTCAAGACCGACGCCCACGCCTGGTTCGGCCGGGCACAGGCGACGCCGGCCGGGGCGGCGCCGGTGGCGCTGCGCTGCATGGCCGGCGGCGTCTTCCCGAACGACGATCCGGATGATCCGTCGCGGGTGTCTCTGTTCCCCGAGGACGGCACCAGCCTGACCCTGCTGGCGACGCCCCGGCTGCATCCGGGATCGCCCGCGCCAGGCGCCGCCGCCGCCCGATCCCCGCAGCGTCGTCCACGACGCCCGCGACGCCGGCGCGCAGGCGCCGGTGCTGGTGCTGGCGGGGGTGCCGACGTCCGCCGGGCTGGTGCTGTCCGGCGAGCGCATGCCGCACAGCACGGCCGAACTGCCCGCCGCTGACCCGGTGCTGACGAGGCTGTTCGCGCCGGACGACATTGGCGGCGGGCCGTTGATGATCGGGTAAGTTGATGTTCATGAATAAATCAAGGGTATAATGGCTTTTCACGGTGAAACCCCGGATTTTCACGGTGACATCCCGGGATCAGCGCTGGGGCAGCGGGATGAACTCGGCGGCGTCGTCCGGCGGCAGCTGAAAGCGGCCGTGCTGCCAGTCGCCGGCGCGCCAGGCCTCCTTGGCGGCCTCGATCCTTTCCTTCGACGAGGCGACGAAGTTCCACCAGATGTGGCGCGGCCCGCCCAGGGTCTCGCCGCCCAGCAGGATCAGCCGTGCGCCCTGCGCGCCGGCCCTCACCGTGATCCGGTCGCCGGGGCGGAACACCATCATCTGCCCCGGCGGGTGCTCCTCGCCGGCGACGATGGCCGAGCCGGCGACGACATAGGCGCCGCGGTCCTCGTGATCGTCGGGCAGCGGCAGCGCACCGCCTGCGGGCAGCCGCGCGTCGGCGTAGAACATGTCGTTGAACACCGGCACCGGCGCGGTCTCGCCCCAGGCGCGGCCCATGATCAGCCGCACCTGCTTGCCGGCGTCCTCGAACAGCGGCAGCGCGTCCGCGCCCCTGTGGTGGAAGGCCGGGTCGGCGTCCTCGTGCGCGTCGGGCAGCGCCACCCAGGTCTGGATGCCGAACAGCCTGCCGCCGCTGGCGCGATGCGCCGCCGGGGTCCGCTCGGAATGGGTGATGCCGCGCCCGGCGACCATCCAGTTCACCGCCCCCGGCGCGATCTCCAGCTGCGTGCCCAGGCTGTCGCGGTGCATGATGCCGCCGTCGAACAGGTAGGTGACGGTGCCCAGCCCGATGTGCGGGTGCGGGCGCACGTCGATGCCCTGCTCGGTCAGGAACTCGGCCGGGCCCATCTGGTCGAAGAAGATGAACGGGCCGACCATCTGCCGCTTCGGCGCGGGCAGGGCGCGGCGCACCTCGAAGCCGCCGATGTCGCGGGCGCGGGGGATGATCAGCGTCTCGATCGCGTCGACCGCGTCGCCGGTGGGGCAGGACGGATCGAGGGCGGGGTTCCAGCTCATGATGGTCTCCTTCGGCTGCGCCGTGCGCCAGCATATGCGCCCGCGGGCGGGCCCGGCCAACCGAAGATGCGTGCGGAAACCGTTTCCCAGCGCGCGCCAATCGCCCCCGGTGCGGCCCGCGGCCCCGACAAGCGGCTTGCGGGGCCGCGCGGCAGGCCCTACATCCCCTGCAATGGTCAGGAACCCCTTTTCCAAACGTCCGCTGGTGCCGGTGATCCGGCTCGAGGGCGTGATCGGCGCCTCCGCCCGGCCGGGCGGCAGCGCGATCAACGATTCCGTCGTCGCCAGCGCGATCGAGCGCGCGTTCCGGGGCAAGCCCCCGGCGGTGGCGCTGCAGATCAACTCGCCCGGCGGCTCGCCGGTGCAGTCGGCGCTGATCGCCGCCCGGATCCGCCGGCTGGCGGACGAGAAGGGCGTCAGGGTCTACGCCTTCTGCGAGGACGTCGCCGCCTCGGGCGGCTACTGGCTGGCGACCGCGGCGGACGAGATCTACGTCGACGCGGGCTCGATCGTCGGCTCGATCGGGGTGATCACCGCCACCTTCGGCCTGCACGAATTCATCGCCCGCCACGGCATCGAGCGGCGCGTCTACACCGCCGGCGAGGACAAGAGCATCCTCGACCCGTTCCGCCCCGAGCGCGAGCGCGACATCGTCCGCCTGAAGCAATTGCAGCAGGACCTGCACGGCATCTTCATCGACCACGTCAAGACCCGCCGCGGCGCCCGCCTGGCCGACGCCGACCTGTTCACCGGCGACATCTTCATCGGCGGCCGCGCGGTCGAGCTGGGGCTGGCCGACGGCATCGCCCACCTGGTGCCGAAGATGAAGGCGCTTTTTGGCGACAAGACCCGGTTCAAGGTGAGCAAGCCGAAGCGCGGCCTGCTCAGTCGCCTGGGGGTCGCGGCGCCGGACCTGATCGGCGCGGTCGAGGACCGCGCCGCCTGGGCCCGGTTCGGGGTCTGAGCGATGATCGTCCGCGCCGTCCTGCTGTTCCTGATCGCCATGGCGGTGCTGGCGATGTTCGGCAAGCTGCGGCTGCCGCGGCTGCCCGGCCGGCGCCGCGGCGGCAAGCTGGCAGCGGCGCGCAAGTGCCCCGAGTGCGGCGCCTACACGCCGGGCAAGGGGCCGTGCCCGTGCCAGACGAAGCGATGACCGCCCGCGCCCGGCCGACGGGCGGGGCCCGCCAACGGAAGTAGACCCATGGACCTGGTTCTGGCCGTCGCCGGCCTGGTGATCCTGATCGTCGCGGGCGACGTGCTGGTGCGCGGCGCGGTCGCCGCCAGCCTGCACCTGGGCGTGCCGCCGCTGCTGGTCAGCCTGACCATCGTCGCCTTCGGCACCTCGGCGCCCGAGCTGCTGATCGCGATCAAGGCCGCGCTCGAGGATGCGCCGGGGCTGGCGCTGGGCAACGTGATCGGCTCGAACATCGCCAACGTGTTCCTGGTGCTGGGGGTGCCGGCGCTGATCAGCCGGCTCTATACCAGCGACCTGGACACGCGCGACAGCTTCTACCAGATGGTGGCGGTGACGCTGGTGTTCATGGCGCTGCTGTACCTCGGGCCGCTGTCGGTCTGGCACGGCGCGCTGCTGCTGGTGCTGCTGGTGGCGGTGCTGGTGCGGATGGCGCGCTCGGCGCGGAAGTCGCGCGGGCTGCCCGAGGATCTGGACCCGGCCAGGGCGGCGGCGATGTCGAACGCCCGCGCCGCTGCCTACATCGTGGCGGGCATCGTCGCGCTGCCGATCGGCGCCGACATCCTGGTCGACGCGGCGCGGGCGCTGGCGATCGACATGGGCGTCTCCGAGGAGGTGATCGGCCTGACGCTGGTCGCGGTCGGCACCTCGCTGCCCGAACTGGCGACCACGGTGATGGCGGCGATACGGCGCCAGGCCGATGTCGCGCTGGGCAACGTGATCGGCTCGAACCTGCTGAACATCCTGGCGATCATGGGCATCGCCAGCCTGTTCGGCCCGCTGGCGGTGCCGGACAGCATGCTGCGGCTGGACATCTGGGTGATGCTGGCGGCGGCGCTGGCGCTGGCGCCGTTCGCGATCTCGGGGGTCAAGCTGGGCCGCCGCGTCGGCGTGGGCTTTCTTGTGGCGTACGGCGCCTACATAGTGGTGCTGTTCTGAAGCGGAACGGAGAAAGCCGATGACCGGAGCAGCCCTTGTCACCGGCGCGGCGCGGCGGCTGGGCCGCGCCATGGCGCTGGAGCTGGCGCGCCGCGGCCACGACGTGGCGATCCACTACGCCACCAGCGCCGCCGAGGCCGAGGACACCGCCGCCGCGGCGCGGGCGCTGGGGGTGCGCGCCGAGCCGTTGCAGGCCGATCTGCTGGACGATGCGGCGGTCGCCGCGCTGGTGCCGCGCGCCGCCGCCGCCCTGGGTGCGCCGCTGACAGTGCTGGTCAACAACGCCTCGATCTTCGAGCACGACACCGTCAAGAGCGCCTCGCTGGACAGCTGGGACCGGCACCTGGGGTCGAACCTGAAGGCGCCGTTGTTCCTGACCCAGGCGTTCGCCGCGCAATGCCCGAAAGCGGCGCGGGACGCGAACGGCGAGCCGGTGGCCAGCGGCGCGGTGGTCAACATGATCGACCAGCGGGTGCGCAAGCTGACGCCGCATTTCGCCACCTACACCCTGGCCAAGGCCGGGCTGTGGACGCTGACCCGGACCGCGGCGCAGGGTCTGGCGCCGGACATCCGGGTGAACGGCATCGGCCCCGGGCCGACGCTGCAGGGCGCCCGGCAGAGCGACGCGCATTTCCGCGGCCAGCGCGGCGCGACGATCCTCGGCCGCGGCTCGGACCCGGACGAGATCTGCCGCGCGCTGGGGTTCATCCTCGACTCGCCCGGGCTGACCGGGCAATTGCTGTGTCTGGACGGAGGGCAACACCTGGGATGGCGCACTGCCGATGTTCTGGGCGTGGAGTGACCGCAAAGCCACGCTTCGGCCGGGGCCGGGGAAGCCGGCCCCTAGCCGGCGCGGCGCGGCGTCGAGCGTTCGTTTTCCACCGGTCTCAGAATTCTCACATAAGTGTTATATATCCTTGAACAATTTCCCGGAACGACCCGAGAACGAAAATTATTCCATTTGTTTTCAATATCTTGCGAGAGTGCCTATTTTTTGGGCAAACCGTCTGAGCCCCTTATATCTCGGCGAATTCCGACGTTGCCCGGCAGTTGTTCCCAGCGTTATCCACAGGTTTGGTGGAAAGCTTTTGTCTTGAAATCGAGAACCCGAAATAGCAGCCGGTGACAGAATCACGACGGTACGAACAAATGCAAGATGAACCGCAGCGCCCCGAGTTCAAGGACGACAGCGCCGACGCCCCTGCAATCAAGGGGAGAGTCGGCCACAGGGTGATCGCAGAGTACGTGCGCAACCTGGGCCACGGGCCGGGCGTCTACCGGATGCTCGATGCGCAGGGTGCGGTGCTGTACGTCGGCAAGGCGCGGAACCTGAAGAAGCGGGTGGCGAGCTATGCCAAGCCGACCGGGCACTCGGCCCGGATCGGACGGATGATCGCGGCCACCGCGTCGATGATGTTCCTGTCGACCGAGACCGAGACCGAGGCGCTGCTGCTGGAGCAGAACCTGATCAAGCAGCTCAAGCCGCGCTACAACGTGCTGCTGCGCGACGACAAGAGCTTTCCGAACATCCTGATCCCCGGCGACCACCCGTTCCCGCCGATCAAGAAGCACCGCGGAATGAAGCGCGACAGGGGCAGCTATTACGGCCCGTTCGCCAGCGCCGGCGCGGTGAACCGGACGCTGAACCAGCTGCAGAAGGCGTTCCTGCTGCGCAACTGCTCGGACTCGATGTTCGAAAGCCGCACCCGGCCCTGCCTGCTGCACCAGATCAAGCGCTGCTCGGCGCCCTGCGTGGGGCGGATCAGCGAAGCGGACTACGCCAGGGACCTGGCGGACGCACGGCGCTTTCTGGAGGGGCGCACCACCACCGTGCAGGCCAAGCTGGCGGCCGAGATGCAGGCCGCCTCGGACGCGATGGAGTTCGAGCGCGCCGCCGCGCTGCGCGACCGGATCCGTGCGCTGACCCAGGTGCAGTCGACCCAGGGCGTGAACCCCGCCGGCGTCGCCGAGGCCGACGTCGTCGCCCTGCACCAGGACGGCGGCCAGGCCTGCGTCGAGGTGTTCTTCATCCGCGCCAACCAGAACTGGGGCAACCGCTCCTACTTTCCGCGGCTCGCCGCCGGCACCGGGCCGGGCGAGGTGCTGGAGGCGTTCCTGACCCAGTTCTACGACGGCAAGACCCCGCCGCGGCTGGTGCTGCTCAGCCACCCGGTCGACAACGCCGACCTGGTGGCGCAGGCGCTGGGCGCGGCTGCCGGGCGCAAGGTGACGATCGGCGTGCCACAGCGCGGCGAGAAGGCGCAGCTGGTCGACTCGGCGCTGCGCAACGCGCGCGAGGCGCTGGCCCGCAAGATGGCCGAAAGCGCCAGCCAGGCGCGGCTGCTGGACGGGCTGGCCGCGGCGTTCGATCTGGACGGCCCGCCGCAGCGGATCGAGGTCTACGACAACTCGCACATCCAGGGCACCAACGCCGTCGGCGCGATGATCGTCGCCGGACCCGAAGGGTTCCTGAAGTCGCAGTACCGCAAGTTCAACATCCGCTCGAAGGATCTGACCCCGGGCGACGACTTCGGCATGATGCGCGAGGTGCTGGAGCGGCGGCTGGCGCGGCTGATGAAGGAGGACCCGGACCGCGAGACCGACGCCTGGCCCGACCTGCTGCTGATCGACGGCGGGCCCGGGCAGGTCGCCGCCGTCGACAAGGTGATGCACGAGATGGGCATCGAGGACATCGCCGTGATCGGCGTCGCCAAGGGCGTGGACCGCGACGCCGGCAAGGAGGAGTTCTACCGCCCCGGCCAGCGGCCCAGGGCGCTGCCCTACCGTGACCCGGTACTGTACTTCATCCAGCGCCTGCGCGACGAGGCGCACCGCTTCGCCATCGGCGCGCATCGCGCCAGGCGCGCCAAGGCGATCAGCGCCACGCCGCTGGACGACGTGCCGGGGGTGGGCGCGACCCGCAAGCGCGCGCTGCTGGCGCATTTCGGCTCGGCCAAGGCGGTCTCACGCGCCGGGCTGGCGGACCTGAAGGTGGTCGACGGCATCTCGGACGCGCTGGCCGAGACGATCTATGCCCATTTCCACGACAAGGGCGGCTAGAGCGCGCGGACCAGCACCCCCGCCAGCAGGATGCCGTAGGCGATCAGCGCCAGCTTCGCGCCGCCCAGTCCCGCGACGTAGACCGGCAGCAGGCCAAAGATCGTCAGCGCGGCGGCGAGGGCGGCGATCAACGAGACATAGAGGACGAAACGTCCGGGGGCGGTGGGGCGCAAGACTGGCTCCTTCGGTTGGCTCGGGGTTCTCGCTACACCAGGCCGCGGGCGCAGGGGAAGGGGGGCGCTTGGCATTTGCCCGCGTCCGCGCGATAAGCCGGGGTATGCTGAATACAATTCCCAACGTGCTGACCGTCCTGCGCCTGCTGGCGGCCCCCGCCTTCGCGCTGGTGTTCGTGGTCCTGCCCAGCCCGGTGGCGGACTGGGTGGCGCTGGCGCTGTTCGTCGGCGCGGCGCTGACCGACTATTTCGACGGCTGGCTGGCGCGCCGCTGGGGCCAGGTCAGCGCCTTCGGCCGGATGCTGGACCCGATCGCCGACAAGGCGATGGTCGTCATCGCGCTGGCGGTGCTGATGGGGCTGAGCGGGCTGAACCCCTGGGTGCTGATCCCGGCGGCGATGATCCTGTTTCGCGAGGTGTTCGTCTCGGGCCTGCGCGAGTACCTGGGCGCGGACGCCGGCAAGCTGGCGGTGACCAGGCTGGCGAAGTGGAAGACCACGGTGCAGATGGTGGCGATTCCGCTGCTGATGCTGGCCGAGATCTTCGAATATGATTACCTGGCGATCTACAACCAGATCGGCCCCGAGGGCGAAGCCGCGGTGCTGGCCGGGGCCGCCGACGACGAGTTCGGCCTGCGCCGCGCGCTCTGGATATCGCAGGCGGCGTCGGCCGCGGGGGTGGCGACGATCTGGATCGCGGGGGTGCTGACGCTGATCACCGGCATCGACTACTTCCGCAAGGCGCTGCCGTTCCTGACCCCGAAGGAGGGCTGAGATGGACGTACTCTATTTCGCCTGGGTGCGCGAGCGCATCGGCCTGCCGAAGGAGCGCATCGACACCGACGCCGCCACCGTGGCCGAGCTGGTCGAGGAGCTGAAGGCCCGCGAGGAGCGCTATGCCGTCGCTTTCGCCGACATGAGCGCGATCCGCGTGGCGCTGGACCAGGAGCTGTCGCCGCTGGATGCCCCGCTGAAGGGCGTGCGCGAGGTCGCGTTCTTCCCGCCGATGACCGGGGGCTGAGCATGGCGGTCCGGGTCCAGCGCGAGGATTTCGACATCGGCGCCGAGCTGGCCGCGCTGCGCGCCGGGCGCGACGACATCGGCGCGCTGGTCAGCTTTTCGGGTCTGGTGCGCGGCACCGCCAAGGGCCAGCCGATCGCCGGCATGGAGCTGGAGCACTACCCCGGCATGACCGAGAAAGCGCTGGCCGGGATCGAGGCGCAGGCGGTGGAACGCTGGTCGCTGCAGGCCAGCTTGATCGTCCACCGCTACGGGCTGCTGCATCCGGGCGAGCAGATCATGATGGTCGCGACCGCCGCCCCGCACCGCGGCGACGCCTTCGCCGCGGCCGAGTTCCTGATGGACTACCTGAAAAGCCGGGCACCGTTCTGGAAGAAGGAGGCGACGCCGGACGGCGGCCGCTGGGTCGACGCGCGCGACACCGACGAGGACGCGCTGCGCCGCTGGTAGCGCCGCCGCCTGCGTGCCGGTTCCCGCTCAGCCCGGCTCGCTGCGGCCCTCGCCGCCGGGATCCGCCTGCTTCGTCGCCTCGGCCCCGGGGGCGGGGCGGGGCTGCTCGGCCAGCCGCGCCTCCAGTTCCTGCACGTAGCGGCGGGAATCTCCCAGCCCATCCATCGCCGCGACCAGTTCGGCCTGCACCTGCACCAGCTTGTTGCCGAGATCGCGCTCCAGCTCGGCCAGGCGCTGTTCGGCCTCGACCTTCCCGGCCTCGCAGGCGCGGGCGTATTCGGCCCATTCGCTGTCGTCCTTCGGCTCGGGCGGCGGCGGCGGGTTCAGCAGATCGTAGCCCCAGCGCAGCAGCCAGCCGACGCCCATGGCGCAGAACAGCGCGAGGGTCACCATAAGGGTCAGCTGGATACGGTCCATGGCTTTGTCCTAGTCGACGGCGGGCAGGTCTTCGGGCCGGGCGCGGGGCCGGCCCGGTCCGACGTCGCCGGTGTCATGCGCCGCCTCGTCGGTATCGGTGGGCGCGTCCGCCTCGGTGCCGGTTTCGGCCTCAGCATCCGGTGTTTCATCCGGTGTTTCGTCCGTCGTCGCGTCCGGCCCGGCCGCTGCGTGAAACTCGGAATGGTCGCTGATCCCGTCGGGGTCCGTGTCGCCCGCTCCGGCAGCTTGCTCGTCGGCGTCCGCCTCGTCGCCGGAGCCGTCCAGCGTCTCGTCGGCGACCGACAGCGCGGTGCGCGCGACATCCCCGTCCGCGGTTTCGGCGGTGGTGGACTCGACGATCGGGGTCGGCCCCGCCGAGGCGCGGGTGGTCACCGTGTCGTCGCCGGGCGCCTGCGCGGCGCCCTCGGCCATCACGCTGCCGTCGCCGGCGTCCGAGACCGGAACGTCGGCGGCGTCGTCCTGCTCGGTCCGGAGGCTGAAGGCGATGCGGCGGTTCTGCGCACGGCCTTCCTCGGTGCCGTTGTCGGCGATCGGACGGGTCTCGCCATAGCCGGTGGCGTAGAGGAACACCATGTCGACGCCGCGCTCCAGCAACGCCGCCAGCACCGCCTCGGCCCGCGTCTGGCTGAGCGCCATGTTCGAGGATTCGCGGCCCTGGCTGTCGGTGTGGCCCTCGATCTCGAAGCGCGCGCCGGGGCACTTCTTCAGCACTTCGGCGATGCGGTCGATCGACGGCAGGCTCTCTTCCGAGATCCCGGTCTCGCCCGGCGGGAACAGGATCTGGTCGCCCTCCAGCATCAGAGAGATCTGCTCGGCGCACAGCTCGCCGGGCAGGGCGATGGAGTTGGCCACCGACAGGTCCTCGGAGACGAACAGCTCCAGCCGGGTCGCGGCGTCGTCGGGCAGGCGCGCGGCCAGCACCGCGCGGACCTCGTCCTCGACCTTTTCCGAGGCCGAGGTGCCGGTGACGAAGATCTCGTCCTCGGTGATCTCGAGCTGGCCGTGCTGCAGCCGGCCCAGCGCCTCGAGCCCGGCGACGACGCGGGCGGACCAGCCGGCGGGCAGGTCGGCGCGCGGCTCGGTCTCGTCGACGACGGTGTCGAAACCGAAATGCGCCTCGGCCAGCACCAGCGCCTGCTCCTGCAGCTTGTCCGCGAACAGATCGCCCCGCATCCGCACCGCGCCGTCCTCGGAGCGGACGGCAGAGAATTGCGGCGGCTGCACGTCGGCGGGGCCGCGCTCGCGGTCGGGCGGCGGCAGCGTCGCGGTCAGTGCGTAGGCCGGCGGCAGCGCCGCGGTCAGCGCCTCGGCGCGGTCGGCGAAGCGGGCCGGGGCCAGCCCGGCGGGGCCGGTCAGCCGCACGTCGCTGTCGGCCATCTCGAGGCTGCCGCCGCCCAGCCCGGACAGCGTGTCGAGCGCGGCGAGCACCGCCTCGGGCCAGGCCTCGGACGGGGCGCCCAGGCCGATCCGGCAGTCGATCTCGGTGCCCAGCTCGGCGGCACGGGCGCGGATCGCCGCGGCCGCCGCGTCGTCCGGCGCGGCGCAGTCCTCGACCAGCAGCGTGCCGTCGGCCTGCAGCCGCGCGGTGAACGGGAACGGCGCGATGACTTCGCGCGGGGCGCTCAGCCGGGCCAGCAGGCGGGTGCCGCGCGGGCGTTCGGCGGCCAGCCGCGCCAGCGCGTTGTCGCGGGCGCCGGGCTCGGCCACGGTGCCGTCGATCACCACCTCGCCCGGGCGGACCGAGACCTGGCCGCGGTGCAGCGCGCCGGCGGCGTCCAGCGCCAGCGCCAGCGCCGGCGCCCAGGCCTCCGGCACCCGGCCCTCGGCGGGCAGCGTCATGTCGGTGACGGCGGCGCCGCGGCGGCCGGTCAGCGGCGCCAGCGGGTCGTCGCCGGAGGGACGCGGAATTTCGCCGATCAGGGTGATCTCGTCGCCGTTCAGAAGGATGCGCAGCGCCACGTCGGCCAGCGGCGCGGGTTTCGTCGCATCCTGCGGCGCGGTGGCGCCGGTGCCGCTGCTGGTGGCATCGATCATCACCAGCCCGTTGCGCACCGCGCCCAGCCGGGTCAGGGCGGCGCGCCGCGCGGCGACGTCGGGGGCCTCGCCGGACAGGATCACGGTGGTGCCGTCGACCGCGATCGACAGCCAGGAATCGGCGGATTCCAGTGTGGATTCAAGATGCGCGCGGGTCTGCGCCTCGAACAGGGCGACGCCGCCGGTGGCGGCCAGGGCGCTGGCGCCAGCCGCACCGATGCCCGCCGCTATCGCGTAATAGATGGCTGCCCGTGTCGGCAACGCGGTGTCCTCCGGTGATCCGAGTGCGCGCGCACACTATTCGCTGCGGCGGGCCGGTTCAAGCGACCGCGGCCAGCAGCAGCGCGAAGCCGAAGCCCGCCACCGGCAGCAGCCCGGCCTCGCGGTTCGAGCGGAACAGCCGCAGGCAGGTCGGCCCGTCGTCGATGTCCAGCTGCCGCAGCTGCCAGGCCAGGTGCCAGCCGAACGCCCATGCGCCGCCGATCCCCGCCAGCAGCGCCAGCCCGCCGCGCGGCGCCAGCGCCAGCACCGCCGCCACCGCCAGCAGGCAGACCGCGGCGACCTGGAAGCCGAACAGCCAGCGCGGCGAGTTGCGCCCGAACAGCCGGGCGGTGGATTTCACCCCGATCAGCGCGTCGTCCTCGGCGTCCTGGTGCGCGTAGATCGTGTCGTAGAACAGCGTCCACGCGATGCCCGCAAGATAGAGCACCAGCGGCGGCCAGCCCAGGCTGCCGGTGTGCGCCGCCCAGCCCACCAGCGCGCCCCAGTTGAACGCCAGCCCGAGGAAGACCTGCGGCCACCAGGTGAAGCGCTTGGCGAACGGGTAGATCGCCACGAACACCAGCGCGGCGCAGGCCAGCACGATGGTGAAGGTGTTGAAGGTCAGCAGGATGCCGAACGCCAGCAGGCATTGCAGGCCCAGCCACAGGACCGCCGCGCGCGGCGTGACCGCCCCCGAGGGCAGCGGCCGCGAGCGGGTCCGCGCCACCGCCGCGTCGATGTCGCGGTCGGCCAGGTCGTTCCAGGTGCAGCCGGCGCCGCGCATCAGCACCGCGCCCAGCGCGAAGGCGACGACGAACCACAGATCGGCCGGCCGCGCGCCCGCCGGGTCGGCAGCGATCGCCAGCATCAGCCCCCACCAGCACGGCAGCAGCAGCAGCCAGGTGCCGATCGGGCGGTCGGCGCGCGACAGGCGCAGGAACGGCCGGCTCGCCGCGGGCGCGTGGCGGTCCACCCAGTTGCGGTCGGCGGCGTCGGCCACCCTTCCGTCCGGGGCGCTATCGGATATAGGGTCTCGGTCGATCATGAGGGCGTTATGACAGACCGGTCGCCGAAAATCAGGCTTTATGTGGACGCACCCCTCGGCGCCGGGGCCGAGCTGGAGCTGGCGGCGCAGGCGCATTACCTGACCGGGGTGATGCGCCGCGGCGCCGGCGACGAGGTGGCGCTGTTCAACGGTCGCGACGGCGAGTGGCGCGCGGTGATCGCGGCGGCGGCGAAGAAGCGCGTCAGCCTGCGCGTCGAGGCGCAGACCGCGCCGCAGCAGGACCCGCCCGACCTGTGGCTGCTGTTCGCGCCGATCAAGAAGGCGCGCACCGATTTCATCGTCGAGAAGGCAACCGAGCTGGGCGCGGCCCGGATCCGCCCGGTGCTGACCCGGTTCACCAATGCCGAGCGGGTGCGCACCGACCGGCTGCAGGCCCATGCCGTCGAGGCCGCCGAGCAGTGCGGCGGCACCTATGTCCCGGCGGTCGACGCGCCGGCGAAGCTGGCCGAGGTGCTGGCGGCTTGGCCCGGCGGCCGGCGGCTGATGTTCTGCGACGAGGCCCGCACCGCCCGGCCCGTGGCCGAGGCGCTGGCCGGGCAGGCGCGCGGCCCCTGGGCGATCCTGATCGGACCCGAGGGCGGCTTTTCCCCGGACGAGGCCGCGGCGCTGCGCGCGCATCCCGGCGTGCTGCCGGTGACGCTGGGCCCGCGCGTGCTGCGCGCCGACACCGCCGCCGCCGCCGCGATCACCGCCTGGCAGGTCGCGCTGGGGGACTGGCGATGAACACGCCGGCGCAATGCTCGCTGGGGCTTGTCCCGGCCGCCGTCAGCACCCGCACGGTGATCCTGCGGCGCGGCCCGTCCAGGCAGGTGCGCTGCATCCTGTGGGACCGCGCCGACGACAGCTTCGAGGACGGCCAGTGGCTGAAGGGGGTGATCCGCCCCGAGGACTGCTCGCTGTCGCCGGACGGGCGGCACATGATCTACCTGACCGGGCGCCACGACCGCCGCGGCGCCGACGTCGGCTACTGGTACACGGTGATCTGCCGGCCGCCCTGGCTGACGGCGCTGGCGCTTTATGGCGACGGCCTCGGCTACGGCCAGGGCGGGCGGTTCCTGGACGATACCCGCTACGTCGTCTACGGCGCGACCGGGAACCGCGACCGCCTGCGCCGCGCCGAGGGGCTGGAGCAGGTGTTCGAGGTGCCGCCTGCGGGCGACAACACGCTGGGCTTCGCCCATGCCGACGGGCGCCGGGTGAACTTCCGCCCCGCGGACCTGGCACGGCTGCGCGGCGAGGAGGGGGAGGAGGCGGCCCCGGACCCGCTGGCCGGCTATCGCACCGAGGGCGGGCGGCTCTATCAGGGCGAGCGGCTGATCCGCGATCTGACCGACATGGCGTTCGCGCCGCTCCGCGCGCCCTACGATCCGCGCCGGGACGGCGACGATCTGCCCTGGCACCCGCTGGACGGTGCCGGCCCATGAGCGGCATCCGCCCCGAGGTGCGCGCGCGGCTGCGGCGCTGGCTGGAGCCGGTGCTGTGGGCGGCCGCGGCGCTGCCGGGCCTGTGGCTGGCCTGGCGCGGCGCGGTCTCGGGCGGCTGGGTGGCGGTTCTGGCCGGCGCCGGCATCGCCGCCGTCGGCGCGATGGGGCTGCTGGCCTGGCTGCGGCGGGCGCGGTTTTCCGGCGCCGCGCTGGCGGTGGGGGTGGTCGACATCACCGAGGCGCGGATCGGCTATTACGCGCCCGAGGGCGGCCGGTTCGTCGATCTGGGCGCGCTGTCGCGGCTGGAGATGGTGCCGCGCCGCGACGGCACCCGCGCCTGGGTGCTGCACCATGACGACGGCCCGCCGGTGCAGGTGCCGCTGGGCGCGCGCGGCGCCGAGCGGCTGATCGACCTGTTCGCCGCGCTGCCCGGATTGCGGATCGACCTGGCGTCCGCCGCGCTCGACCGCGACGGATCGTTCACCGTCTGGAAACGCTCCGATCCGGGGAAGCTGACGGGGACGCGGGTTGCGCGCCCCATCGGGAAGCACTAGGCACTTCATCAAGTCAACCGCGGAAAGGCCGCAGGCATGTCGATACCCCAGTCCGGCGGCGGACCGATCGAGGATTATGCGCAGCTTGCGGCGTACCTGGAATCCGGCTGCAAGCCCGAAGCCGAGTTCCGCATCGGCACCGAGCACGAGAAGTTCGGCTATTGCCTGGAAAAGCACCTGCCGCTGCCCTACGAGGGGCCGTGCTCGATCCACGCCATGCTGTCGGGGCTGCGCGACCGCTTCGGCTGGAGCCCGGTCGAGGAGGCCGGCAAGCTGATCGGCCTGCAGAAGGACGGCGCCAACGTCAGCCTCGAGCCCGGCGGACAGCTTGAACTGTCGGGCGCGCCGCTGGAGACGATCCACGAGACCTGCGACGAGGTGAACCAGCACCTGCGCGAGGTGAAGCAGATCGGCGACGGGATCGGCGCCGCCTTCATCGGCCTGGGCGCGGCGCCGATCTGGACCCACGAGCAGATGCCGATGATGCCCAAGGGCCGCTACAAGCTGATGACCCGCTACATGGGGCAGGTCGGCAGCCTGGGCACGCAGATGATGTACCGGACCTGCACCGTGCAGGTGAACCTGGACTTCGGCTCCGAGGCCGACATGGTGCAGAAGTTCCGCGTCGCGCTGGCCTTGCAGCCGGTGGCGACGGCGCTGTTCGCGAACTCGCCGTTCCTCGAGGGCAGGCCCAATGGCTGGCAAAGCTGGCGCGGCCGGATCTGGCAGGATCTGGACGCCGACCGCACCGGCATGCTGCCGTTCGTGTTCGAGGACGGCATGGGGTTCGAGCGGTACGTCGACTACGCGCTGGATGTGCCGATGTACTTCGTCTACCGCGACGGCAGGTACATCGACGCGCTGGGCCAGAGCTTCCGCGATTTCCTGAAGGGCGAACTGCCGGCGCTGCCGGGCGAGAAGCCGACGCTGAGCGACTGGGCGGATCACCTGACCACGATCTTCCCCGAGGCCCGGATCAAGAAGTTCATGGAGATGCGCGGCGCCGACGGCGGCCCGTGGCGGCGGCTGTGCGCGCTGCCGGCGCTGTGGGTCGGGCTGCTCTACAGCCAGCCGTCGCTGGACGCGGCCTGGGACCTGGTCCGGGACTGGACCGCCGAGGAGCGCGACGCGCTGCGCCGCGACGCGGCGAAGCTGGGCCTGAAGGCGCAGATCCGCGGCCGGTCGATGCAGGATCTGGCGGCCGAGGTGCTGACGCTGGCGAAGGCCGGGCTGGTGGCGCGGGCGCGGCCCGGCGCCGGCGGGCTGATCCCCGACGAGACGCATTTCCTGAACGCGCTGCACGAGATCGTCGACACCGGCCGCACCCCCGCGGACGAGCTGCTGGAGATGTACCGCGGCGCCTGGGACGGCGATCTGGAGCGGATCTACGCCGAGTGCAGCTACTAGCTCAGAACGCGTCCAGATCCGGCGCCAGCTTCGGGTCCGGGCCGTAGCGGTTCGCGCCCCGCTGGCCGGGCATGCACAGCAGCAGCACCAACACCGCGATGCCGAACAGCAGCCCGGTGCCGAACGCCGCCGGGCCGACCGCGTAAAGCGGCAGCGCCAGGAACGGGATCGCCAGCAGCCAGCCCGGCCGCCCGGTGTCGTGCAGCCGGCGCGAGCCCGCCGCCAGCGTCGGCAGCAGGAACGCTACGCCGACGCCGGTGGTGATCATCTTGGTCTCGAGAAAGATCTCCAGCGGCACCGCCAGGACGCCGGCGATCACGGTGAACAGGTAGAACCACCAGAACTCGGCCCGCGTGGCGCGGCCGCCGAAGATCAGGAACTTCTCCAGACAGCTCATCACTGCCGTGCCCATGCCCATCGCGCTCTGCCCCCGAACTGCCGGTCTGCTTGTTATGTCCCGAAATTGGCACGAAACCTGCCGAATTTGCAATGTGTTCAGGACCGCTTGCCGGCGTTTCCGATGCGCGGCTCGGTGCCGGCGCGCAGCCGCGCCAGGTTGGCGCGGTGGGTCCACCAGATCAGCGCCGCCATCACCAGCGCCGCCGCCGCCTCGCGCGGGCTGCCGAGGATCAGCATCCAGACCGGGGCCAGCGTCGCCGCGACCAGCGCAGCCAGCGACGAGATCCGGAAGATCAGCGCGGTCAGCAGCCAGGTCGCGCAGGTCGCCAGCCCCGCCAGCGGCGCCAGCGCCAGCAGGATGCCGAGGTAGGTCGCGACGCCCTTGCCGCCCCTGAAGCCCAGCCAGACCGGGAACAGGTGGCCAAGAAAGGCACCAACGCCCGCCACCGACGCGGCCGCGGGCGCCAGCCACAGCGCCAGCAGCACCGCGGCGGCGCCCTTGCCGCTGTCCAGGACCAGCGTCGCCAGCGCCGCGCCCTTGTGACCGGTGCGCAGCACGTTGGTCGCGCCGATGTTGCCCGAGCCGATCCTGCGCAGATCGCCCAGCCCCAGCGCGCGGGTGATGACCAGGCCGAACGGCACCGCGCCCAGAAGATAGCCGCCGAGGGCCGCCAGCAGCCAGCTCATGCCGCGCTCCGGTCGAAGACCACGCGGCCGCCGGCCAGCGTCAGCAGCACCCGTCCCTGCATCCGCCGCCCGTCATAGGGGGTGTTCTTGGACTTCGAGCGCAGCGTGCCGCGGTCGAGGATGAACGGCGTGTCCGGATCGAACAGCACCAGGTCGGCGGGCGCGCCGACCGCCAGCCGCCCGACGGGCAGGCCCAGCCGCCGCGCCGGGTTCAGCGCCAGTGCGCGGAACAGGTGCGGCAGATCGATATGCCCGGCGTGGACCAGCTGCAGGCAGGCGGGCAGCAGCGTCTCCAGCCCGACCGCGCCCGAGGCGGCGGCCTCGAACGGCAGGCGCTTGCTTTCCTCGTCCTGCGGCGTGTGCATCGAGCTGACGATGTCGATCACCCCGTCGGCCAGCGCCTGCACGGTTTCCATCCGATCGGATTCGGAGCGCAGCGGCGGCTTGACCTTGAAGAAGGTGCGGTAGTCCCCGACGTCGAACTCGTTCAGCGTCAGGTGATGGACCGAGGTGCCGGCGGTCACGTCCAGCCCCTGCGCCTTGGCGCGGCGGATCGCCGCGATCCCCGGCGCGCAGGTCACCTGGTCGGCGTGGTAGCGCACGCCGGTCATCTCGACCAGCGCGAGGTCGCGCTCCAGCTGCATCCGCTCGGCCATCGGGCTGACCGAGGGCAGACCCTGCTTGGCCGCGAACGGCCCCGAGGTCATGCAGGCGCCGTGGCTCAGCCCCGGCTCCTGCGCGTGGGCGATGATCAGCGCGTCGAGGCCCCTGGCGTACTGCATCGCGCGCAGCAGCACCTTCGGGTCCCGCACCGGACGGTCGGCGTCGGTGAAGGCGACCGCGCCGGCATCGCGCAGGAAGCCGATCTCGGTCATCTCGCGCCCGTCGCGGCCCTTGGTCAGCGCCGCCATCGGCAGGACGCGCACCGGCGCGACCTCGGCGGCGCGGCGCGAGGCGAATTCCAGCAGTTCGGGCGTGTCGGTGACCGGGGTGGTGTCGGGGCGGGTGACGACGGTGGTGACGCCGCCCGCCGCCGCCGCCTGCCCGGCGGTGCGGTAGCTTTCCTTGTGCCGCTCGCCCGGCTCGCCGATCTTGACGCCGATATCGACGATGCCGGGGGCGAGGCACTTGCCCCGGCAGTCGATGGCGCCCTCGGGCGCGGCGTCGGTGAACCCGGCGATCAGCCCGTCCTCGAGGATGACGCCGCCGGGGCGGATCTCGCCGGCCTCGGGGTCGATCAGGCGGGCGTTCGAGAGGATCAGGCGGTCAGGCATCGCGCGCCTCCCTCAGGGTCCGGGCCAGCAGGTCCATCGCGGCCATGCGCACGGCGACGCCCATCTCGACCTGTTCCTGGATGACGCTGTGGTTGATGTCGTCGGCCAGCAGGCCGTCGATCTCGACCCCGCGGTTCATCGGGCCGGGGTGCATGACGATGGCGTCGGGCCTGGCATAGGCCAGCTTTTCCGCATCGAGGCCGAAGCGGTGATAGTACTCGCGCTCCGAGGGGATGAAGCCGCCGTCCATGCGCTCGCGCTGCAGGCGCAGCATCATCACCACGTCGGCGTCCTTCAGCCCCTCGCGCATGTCGTCGGTAGTCTCGGCCACCATCTGGTCGAGGCCCGAGGGCATCAGCGTCTTCGGGCCGACCAGGCGCACGCGGTTCTCCATCAGGCCCAGCAGGATCATGTTCGAACGGGCGACGCGGGAGTGGGCGATGTCGCCGCAGATCGCCACCGTCAGCCGGTGCAGCCGGCCCTTGCGGCGGCGGATCGTCAGCGCGTCGAGCAGCGCCTGGGTCGGGTGCTCGTGGCGGCCGTCGCCGGCGTTCAGCACCGCGCAATTGACCTTGGAGGCCAGCAGGTTCACCGCGCCGGACTGCGGGTGGCGAACGACGATCAGGTCGGGATGCATGGCGTTCAGGGTCAGCGCGGTGTCGATCAGCGTCTCGCCCTTGGACAGCGAACTGGCCTGCATCGCCATGTTCATCACGTCCGCGCCCAGCCGCTTGCCGGCCAGCTCGAAACTGGCCTGGGTGCGGGTCGAGGCCTCGAAGAACATGTTGATCTGGGTGAGGCCCTTGAGCACCGGCTCGGGCGCGGTGCTGCCGCGATTGGCGGTGGCATAGGTCTCGGCCAGGTCGAGAAGCGTGGTGATGTCGGCGGGGGAGAGGCCCTCGATCCCCAGCAGATGGCGGTGCGGAAACATCGGCGCGGCAGTCCTTTCCGGGCAGGTCGCGGCGGGTATAGCACGGCCGGCGGGGGCGACAACCTTTGCCATGCGCCACCGCCGCCGATCCGGCGGAGGCGACAACCTTTGCATGCGCCACCGCCGCCGATCCGGCGGAGGCGCTGGCGCGCCACGATCCTTCTCCCCGTCCCGCCGCCGGCGGGCCGGGGCCCGTGGCGCGCGGTGCGGGCGGCCTTCCAACTCCCGCTGCGCGCCGCTACGGTCGGGCGCATGAGCATTCCCGCCGAATCCCTGTCGCCCGAGGACGCGCTGGCCGCGCTGGCCTGGCAGATCGAGATCGGCGCCGACGAGGCGATCCTGGACGCGGCGGTGAACCGTTACGAGCCGCCCGCCGCTGCGCCGGGCCAGACCGCCGCCCCGGTCGCGGTGCCAGTCGCGGTGCCAGTCGCGGTGCCCGCGGCCGCGCGCCCGGACGCCGAGGCCGAGGCCGAGCGGCTGGCGCTGGCGGCGCCGGACCTGGATGCGCTGCGCGCCGCAATCGAAGGGTTCGACGGCTGCGCGCTGAAGCGCGGCGCGCGCAACACCGTGTTCGCCGACGGCGCGCCCGGAGCGCGGGTGATGATCGTCGGCGAGGCGCCGGACCGCGACGAGGACCTGCAGGGCAGGCCCTTCGTCGGTCGCTCCGGGCAGCTGCTGGACCGGATGTTCGCCGCCATCGGCCTGCGCCGCGGCGCCGGCGATCCGGCGCAGGGGCTGTACGTCACCAGCGCCGTGCCCTGGCGGCCGCCGCAGAACCGTGCGCCGACGGACGAGGAACTGGCCGCGGTGCTGCCGTTCCTGCGCCGCCACATCGCGCTGGCCGCGCCCGAGGTGCTGGTGGTCATGGGCGCGTTGCCCGCACGGGCCGTGCTGCAGACCGCGACCGGGCTCGCCCGGCTGCGCGGCCAGTGGCAGCAGGCGCTGGGCCTGCCGGTGCTGCCGATGATCCATCCCGAGAAGCTGCTGCGCGAGCCGTCGAGAAAGCGCCTTGCCTGGGCCGACCTGCTGACGCTGAAGGACAGACTGACATGAGAATTCTCGCCTTTTCGGACCTGCATCATTCCCGCGCCCGGGCCGAGGCGATCGTTGCCGCCAGCATCGACGCGGACCTGGTGATCGGCGCCGGCGACTTCTGCAACATGCGCGCGGGGCTGGCCGGCGCGATGTCGCTGCTGGCCGACATCCGCCGGCCGATGCTCTTCGTGCCCGGCAACGCCGAAAGCGCCGACGAGCTGCGCGCGGCGGCGCACGAGGGCATGGCGGTGCTGCACGGCGAGGCCATCGACATCGGCGGGGTGCGGATCTTCGGCCTCGGCTACGGCGTGCCGGTGACGCCGTTCGGCGCCTGGTCGTGCGACCTGACCGAGGACGAGGCCGCCGCCGCCCTGCAGGCCTGCCGCGGCGCCGACATCCTGGTGACGCACTCGCCGCCCAGGGGCATCGCCGACGCCACCTCGGCCGGCGCCTCGGTCGGCTCGACCGCGATCCGCGCGGCGATCGAGCGGATCGGCCCGCAGCTGGCGCTGTGCGGGCACGTCCATGACAGCTGGGGCCGGGTCGGCAGCATCGGCGGCACCCGGGTCTGCAACCTCGGCCCGACGCCGAACTGGTTCGAGGTCTGAGCGTGGCGCGGCGCAACCCGGAGCGGGCGTTCGTGCCGGTGCGGATCGCGGTGCTGACCGTGTCCGACAGCCGGACCGAGGCCGACGACCGCTCGGGGCAGGTGCTGGTCGAGCGGCTGACCGAAGCCGGGCACGTGCTGGCCGACCGCGCGATCCTGCCCGACGAGCGCGCGCGGATCGCCGGGCGGCTGCGCGCCTGGATCGCCGATCCGGCCGTCGACGTGGTGATCTCGACCGGCGGCACCGGTCTGACCGGCCGCGACGTGACGGTGGAGGCGCACCGCGACGTCTACGAGAAGGAGATCGACGCCTTCGGCACCGTCTTCACCCATGTCTCGATGGCCAAGATCGGCACCTCGGCGGTGCAGAGCCGGGCCACCGGCGGGGTCGCCGGCGGCACCTACCTGTTCGCGCTGCCGGGCAGCCCCGGCGCCTGCCGGGACGCCTGGGACGGGATCCTCGCCGACCAGCTGGACTACCGCCACATGCCCTGCAACTTCGTCGAGATCATGCCCCGGCTCGACGAGCACCGGCGCCGCAAATGACCGAGCAGGCGGCGTTTCCGCTGTACGGTGCGCTCGAGAACCCCGGCACCACGCGCGGCGCGCTGGTCGCGGTGCGCGACCGCCAGGGCCGCGAGCTGATGCAGCTGCGCGATCACCGGCCGGGCGTCGCCCACCCCGGCTGCTGGGGCTTTTTCGGCGGCGGCGTCGAGCCCGGCGAGACGCTGCTGGAGGCGGCGCTGCGCGAGCTGCAGGAGGAGACCGGGCTGACCCCGCCCGCCGCTGCGCTGCACCCGTTCGGGCAGGTGCAGTCCAGCTCGCGCCGGCGCACCCGGCTGTTCGTGTTCGCGGCCGAGCTCGACGTCGGCCCCGCCGACATCCGGCTGGGCGAGGGCGCCGGGTTCGCCTTCCTCGCCCCGGCGCAGTTGCGGGCGCTGCCGCTGGTACCGGCGCTGGTGCCGCTGATCGAGGCCTATCTGGCGGACTGACGAGATTTTTTCGACCGGATCCGCACCCTGTTGCGTAAGATGGGGTACCGGGGCTGGCCGGGGGTTTGCCATCCGCCCGCCCGTGTTTGAACCGGACCCGTGACGACCCATGCGATTTCTGACCCGAACCCTTGCCGGCGTGTTCCTGCTGTGCCTGACGCTCGGCCTGCTGGCGATGGCGGCGGGCACCGTGTTCCGCGCGCTGCAGCAGGCCGATGACAGCGACCCGCGCGGCGGCGCGCGCGAGCGCGAGTTCGCGGTCTATGTCGACACGCTGAGCCTGGGCACCGCGACGCCGGTGATCACCGCCTACGGCGAGGTCGCCAGCGGCCGCACGCTGGAGATCCGCTCGGGCGCGGCCGGCCGGGTGTCGAAGCTGTCCGAGGCCTACCGCGACGGCGGCCGCGTCGCCGCCGGCTCGCTGCTGGTGCAGATCGACCCGGTCGACGCCCGCGCCGCGCTGGACATCGCCCGCGCCGACCTGGACGAGGCCGAGGCGCAGCGCGTCGAGGCCGAGCAGACGCTGGAGCTGGCGCGCCAGGACCTGGCGGCGGCGCAGCAGAGCCGCGACCTGCGCGCCCGCGCGCTGGAGCGGCAGAGCGCGATCCGCGACCGCGGCGCCGGCACCGGCGCGGCGGTGGAGGAGTCCGAGATCGCGCTGGCCTCGGCCGATCAGGCGCTGGTCGGGCGGCGCCAGGCGCTGGCCCAGGCCGAGGCCCAGGCCGACCAGGCGCGGATCGCGGTCACCCGCCGCGGCATCGCCCTGCGCGAGGCCGAGCGGGCGCTGGACGACACCACGATCACCGCGCCCTTCGCCGGGCTGCTGACCGCGACCACGGCGGTGCCGGGCGGGCAGGTCTCGGCGAACGAGAAGCTGGGCAGCCTGATCGACACCGCGGCGCTGGAGATCGCGTTCCGGGTCTCGAACGCGGAATACGCGCGGCTGGTCGGCCGCGCCGGCGAGCTGGGCGAGATCCGCATCCGCGCCACGCTGCCGCTGGACGGCTTTCCGATCGAGGTCACCGGGCGCGTCGACCGCGTCGGCGCCGAGGTCGGCAGCGGCCAGACCGGGCGCGTGCTCTATGCCCGGCTCGACGGTCCCGGCGCGGCGGCGCTGCGGCCGGGCGATTTCGTCACCGTCGAGATCCCGGAGCCGCCGCTGCAGGGCGTCGCCGTGATCCCGGCGGCGGCGGTGGCGGCGGACGGCGAGGTGCTGCTGCTGGCCGACGACGGCCGGCTGGAGGCCGCGCGGCTGCGCATCCTGCGCCGCCAGGGCGACGACGTGATCGTCGCCGACGCGCCCGCCGGCCGCACCTATGTGCGCGAGCGGCAGCCGCAGCTGGGCCCGGGCGTGAAGGTGCGCCCGGTCGAGGGCGGCGCGGACGGCGCCGCCGCCGACGCCGCCGCGCAGGCGGCGCCGCCGACGCTGGTGCTCAGCGCCGACCGGCGCGCGCGGCTGATCGCCTTCGTCGAGGGCAACGCCCGCATGCCGGATGAAGTCAAGGCCCGGCTGCTGGCGCAGCTCAGCGCCGAGCAGGTGCCGGCCGAGGTGGTCGAGCGGCTGGAAAGCCGGATGGGGGGCTGAGCCGTGGTTCGCGCAACCGACGCCGGCCGCGGCATCCTGGGCTACTTCACCCGCCACCGCACCGCCGCAAACCTGGTGCTGGTGCTGATGGTGGCGCTGGGCGTCGCCGCCGCCACGCAGATCCGCAGCCAGTTCTTCCCCGACGTGGTGCTGGAGCGGATCCGGGTGCAGGTGCAGTGGGACGGCGCCGGACCCGAGGACGTCGACAACGCCATCGTCGGCGTGCTGGAGCCGGCGCTGCTGGTGGTCGACGGCGTCGCCGAGGCCGAATCGACCGCCCGTGAGGGCCGTGCCGAAATCGAGCTGGAGTTCGAGCCGGACTGGGACATGGCGACCGCGCTGGACGAGGTCACCGCCGCCGTCGAGGCGGTGCGCAACCTGCCCGAGGGCGCCGAGGATCCGACCATCCAGCGCGCCCGCTGGCGCGACCGGGTGACCGACGTGGTGATCTCGGGGCCGGTCTCGCCCGAGCAGCTGGGCCGCTATGCCGACGAGTTCGTGCAGCGCCTGTTCCGCGAGGGCATCACCCGCACCACGATCCGCGGCATCGCCGCGCCGGTGATCGAGGTCGACGTGCCCGAGGCGTCGCTGATCCGACACGATCTGTCCCTGCAGGAGGTCGCCGACGCCATCGGCGCGCAGGCGCAGGCCGATCCGGCGGGCGAGGTCTCGGGCGGCAACACCCGCGTGCGCACCGGCGTCGAGAAGCGCAGCGCCGCCGAGGTGGCGGCGGTCGAGGTGCGCTCGGACCCGGGCGGCGCGCGGCTGACCGTGGGCGACGTCGGCCGGGTGACGGCGGTGGGCGCGGACAGCGGCCGGGCCTATTTCAAGGGCCCGCACCCGGCGGTATCGGTGCGCATCGACCGCAACGACCAGGGCGACGCGATCGCCATGCAGGCCGCCGTCGCCCGCGTCGCCGAGGAGCTGCAGCCGCTGCTGCCGGACGGCGTGCAGGTCGAGCTGATCCGCACCCGCGCCGAGGCGATCACCGACCGGCTGGACATCCTGCTGGACAACGGGCTGGTCGGGCTGGGACTGGTGCTGGCGCTGCTGTTCCTGTTCCTGTCGGCGCGGATCGCGTTCTGGGTCGCCGCCGGCATCCCGGTGGCGATGCTGGCCGCGATCGCGCTGATGTTCGCCTTCGGGCTGACGATCAACATGATCTCGCTGTTCGCGCTGATCATCTGCCTGGGGATCGTGGTCGACGACGCCATCGTCGTCGGCGAGCACGCCGATTTCCGCCACCGCCGCCTGGGCGAGGCGCCGGCCGCGGCGTCCGAGAACGCGGCGCGGCGCATGTTCCAGCCGGTGTTCTCGGCGACCATCACCACCGTGCTGGCCTTCGTCGGGCTGACCACGATCTCGGGCCGGTTCGGCGAACTGGTCGCCGACATCCCGTTTACCGTGGTGATGGTGCTGCTCGCCTCGCTGGCGGAATGCTTCCTGATCCTGCCCAACCACATGGCGCACGCGATGGCGGCGCAGGACCGCGGCGCGGCCTGGTACGACTGGCCCAGCCGGACGGTCAACGCCGGCTTCCGCCGGGTGCGGCAGCACGCGTTCCGGCCGCTGATGGCGCTGGTGATCCGGCTGCGCTACCCGGTGCTGGCCGGTGCGCTGGTGGTGCTGGCGCTGGCGGCCGGTGCGTTCCTGCGCGGCGACGTCACCTGGCGCTTCTTCAACGCCCCCGAGCAGCCGTCGATCTCGGGCAACATCGCCATGCTGCCCGGCGCCTCGCGCGCCGACACGCTGGAGATGATCCGCGAGTTGCAGCGCGCCACCGACGCCGTCGCCGCCCGCTACGAGGCCGAGCACGGCGCCAACCCGGTCACCTTCGCGCTGGCCGAGGTCGGCGGCACCACCGGCCGCGGGCTGGCCGGCGCGGACACCAAGGACGAGGACCAGCTGGGTTCGATCGCGATCGAGCTGATCGACCCGGACTTCCGGCCGTATTCCTCGTTCGAGTTCCTCGGCGCGCTGCAGGACGAGGTGGTGCGCCACCCGATGCTGGAGACCCTCAGCTTCCGCGGCTGGCGCTCGGGGCCCGGCGGCGACGCGCTGGACGTGCAGCTGTTCGGCGCCGAGGCGCAGGTGCTCAAGCAGGCGGCGGAGGAGTTGAAGACCGCCGTCGCCCGCTTCCCCGAGGTCAGCGCGGTCGAGGACAACCTGGCCTACGACAAGACCGAGATGGTGCTGGAGCTGACCCCGCTGGGCACCGCGCTGGGCTTCACCACCGACGGCGTCGGGCGCGAGTTGCGCCAGCGGCTGAACGGCATCGAGGCGGCGCAGTTCCCGGTCGGCACCCGCACCGGCAAGATCGAGGTCGGCCTGCCCGAGGCCGAGCTGACCGCCGACTTCCTCGACCGCACCCGGCTGCGCGCCCCCGGCGGCGCCTGGGTGCAGCTGTCCGACATCGTCACCGTGACCGAGCGGCTGGGGTTCTCGACCGTGCGCCGCGAGAACGGGCTGCGGGTGCTGAACGTCTCCGGCGACGTCTCCGAGGACGACCCCGAGCGCGCCGCCGCGATCACCGACGAGCTGCGCGAGACGATCCTGCCCGGCATCGCCGCGCGCCACGGCGTCGAGTGGCGGCTGTCCGGGCTGGCCGAGCAGGAGCGCGAATTCCTGTCCGAGGCGGCGCTGGGCTTCGGGCTGTGCCTGCTGGGGATCTACCTGACCCTGGCCTGGATCTTCGCCAGCTGGTGGCGGCCGGTGGTGGTGATGTCGGTGATCCCGTTCGGCCTGATCGGGGTGATCTACGGCCACTGGCTGTGGGACGTGCCGCTGTCGATGTTCTCGGTCGTCGGGCTGATCGGCATGACCGGGATCATCATCAACGATTCGATCGTGCTGGTGACGACCATCGACGAATACGCCCGCGGCCGGGCGCTGGTGCCGGCGATCATCGACGCCGCCGCCGACCGCCTGCGGCCGATCCTGCTGACGACGCTGACCACGGTGCTGGGGCTGGCGCCGCTGCTCTACGAAAGCAGCCGGCAGGCGCAGTTCCTCAAGCCGACGGTGATCACGCTCAGCTACGGGCTGGGCGTGGGCATGGTGCTGGTGCTGCTGGTGGTGCCGGCGCTGGTGGCGATGCAGCAGGACCTGGGCCGGATCGTCCGCTCGGCCCGCCGCGCACGCCGCGGCCGCGGCCAGCCGGCGGCGACGCGGCTGCTGCTGGCGCTGGCGCTGGCGGCCAGCCTGGCCGTGGTGGCGGCGACCGCCGGCTACTGGGCGGCGACC
>NZ_WIND01000017.1 GCF_009697225.1 Halovulum marinum | reverse complement strand
TCAGCAACTGGATGACGTTCTACAACACCGAACGGCCCCATTCCTCCCTTGAGCGCAGAACGCCAAAGGAAGCATATCGGCATGGTCGTGATCAGAAACTGGCGGCATGAAACCTAACCCGGATACACCTTAGATCAGCCGCCGTACTGTCCGGAAATCTGGGACCACTTCACCCGATGGCAATGAGCACCCACTCCCCGGAGCTGGTCCTGCCCCCGTCGTTGATGAAACCAGACAAGATGATCAACCCGCCCCAGAATGCCATGCCTGTCCCGGCCCAGCGGAGATATTCGACATTGCGTGCAAATTGAGCGATCGCTGTGCCGCAAAGGGCAATGAGGAGCGGCGTTCCGAAGAAATATAGCTTGCTGTCGGCGGACGAGAGTACCAAGCCGCCAAGGACGGCATGAAAAGCGAGCAGCAACGCATAGGGCGTAGCGGTAGGTTTAAGGGGGACCGAATTGGTCATTCGTGAAGCCTTCCAGAGGACAATGCAACTCGCACATCCACTCAGAATTCCGGCAGAATGAAGGCCATTCCAGGAGTTCGCGTACGCCTGACCCACCACTCAGTCCGGCACCCGGCGCCGCGGTGCATCTGAGATGCTTTACGCTTTTCCAGCGCCAGCGTCACCAGCGCTGCGGTGCACAGGTAACTTCAAGACCCCATCAGCTAGTTTCCTCCCGTGATTGAATCGGTTCATCTGGCTCCCGGACACCGCGGTGGCCGCGTCATCCGTCGCCCTGGGCACTTCTCGCGACGATGCCCTTCAGCTTCTGCTCGGTCTCAAGCTTGCTCGAGAAATCGAAGTGCTCCCGGAGTTCATCCTCCGCGAGCGCCTCGTCCTTCCTGACGATCGCGCGGTAGATGGCGCGGTGGCATTCGATCAGTTCCGGAAACCTGTCCTCGCTGATCGCGGTCTGCTGCCGGCGCTGGAGATGAGCTCGCCGGTGACGATGGCGTCGCGAAGGTGACTCACGATTTTCTCGGACTTCGACGCCTCTTTTTCCGCCCGCATCTGGTTCTCCTGCCGTGGTAAGACCAATTCAGCACTTCGCAGCGCCAGGGCCAAGATGATTTGCGAAAGCAAGGCCAAGCGGTGCGTGGGCAAGTCTGTGAACAGGCATGGCAATTTTATCCAGTGTCGGGGTAATCGGCGTCCGAACCCGGTTCGATGGCTTCCAGACGGCGCCCGCCTCGGTCCCGAAGATGTGCCGCGCGCGGTTCGTTACCAATTGCTACTCGGTGCCACGCCGACTGAGCGAGGCGGCGTGGCGCGATCGCGGGTTTTGGCGCCGAGGTCGGCGACCGGAGTGTCCCGGCCAAGGCGCATCTGTTCGCCGCGGACCGGCCACAGCGGCGAAACCCCGGCCCACCGCACGCGCTGGGCAGGCTCTAGTCCGACAATGCCGCGCCGGTCGCCCGGCGGACCTGTGCGGCGTCGTGCCCCGGCGCGACCTCCAGCAGCCTCAGCCCGTCAGGCGTGGGCGCCAGCACCGCCATCTCGGTCACGATCAGGTCCACCGGCCGCGCCGAGGTCAGCGGCAGTTCGGTGCGCGCGACGATCTTCGGCCGGTCCTTGTTGGTGTGGGTCATCGCCACGATCACCCGCCGCGCGCCGGTCACCAGATCCATGGCCCCGCCCATGCCGGGCACCATCTTGCCCGGGATCATCCAGTTGGCCAGCCGCCCGCGTTCGTCGACCTCCAGCCCGCCCAGCACGGTCACGTCGATGTGCCCGCCGCGGATCAGCCCGAAGCTCATCGCGCTGTCGATCGCCGCCGCCCCCGGCACCGCGGTGATGAAGCCGCCGCCGGCGTCGGTCAGATCCGGGTCCTGCATCCCTTCCGGCGGGCGCGCGCCCATGCCGATCACGCCGTTCTCGGCCTGGAAGAACACGCCGAAATCGGCGGGAATGTAGTTCGCCACCAGGCTGGGCAGCCCGATCCCCAGGTTGACAAGCGTGCCGGGCCGGATCTCTGCCGCCACCCGCCGGGCGATCACTTCCCTGGCGTCGGTCATGTCGCCCTCCCCAGAACGTGGTCGACCAGCGCGCCGGGGGTGCGGACCGCGTCGGGCGGGATCACCCCCACCGGCACGATGTGCTCGGGTTCGGCGATGACCAGCTTCGCGGCCATCGCCATCACCGGGTTGAAGTTCTGCGCGGTCAGGAAGTATTCGAGGTTGCCGACGTAGTCCGCCCGCCGCGCGGCGATCAGCGCCACGTCGGCGCGCAGCGGCGTCTCCAGCAGATAGCGCCGGCCCTCGACCTCGATCACCGGCTTGCCGTCCTCGACCGGGGTGCCGAGGCCGGTGGGCGTCAGCACCCCGCCAAGGCCGACGCCGGCGGCGCGGATACGCTCGACCAGCGTGCCCTGGGGCACCAGTTCCACCGCGATCTCGCCGGCGTTCATCCGCGCCTGCGTCTCGGGGTTCAGCCCGATGTGCGAGGCGACCAGCCGGACGACCGCCCCGGCCGTGACCAGCTTGCCGACGCCCACGCCCGGCACCGCGCTGTCGTTGGCGATCACCGTCAGCCCGCGCCGACCGCAGGTCACCAGCGCGTCGATCAGCCGCTCGGGCGAGCCCACGCCCATGAAGCCGCCGATCATCACCGTGGCGCCGTCGGGCACCAGCGCCGCCAACTCGGTCGCGCGGATCGCCTGTTTCATGCCGTCCTCTCCCACCGCCGCCGCCGGCACCGTCCGCCCCGCGACCAACTTCCATTATACGGGATCGCCGCCCGGCTTCACCACCGGATCGCGCCCGCGCGGCGGACGTCGCCTCATCGCACTTTCTGACCGGCAGGCATCGCACCCCGGCTCGGAATCCGGTTATATTGTCTGCACCGCACCTTTCGTGACGTAACATCGAAAGTGTTGCCCGATCAACGACAAGGGACCGCAGATGGCCTTTCTCGACGACCCGGAACGCATGCAGCACCGCCTCGCCGCCCTGGCCGAGTTGGAACGGCGGCTGTCGTTCCGGATCAGCCGGCTGTCGAAGCTGCTGGACAGCCACGCGGCCAAGCAGCTGGCCCCGCACGAGCTGGGGCTGACCTGGTACCGGATCCTGATGGTGCTCTCGATCTTCGGCCAGACCACGGCGGCGGACCTGAGCCGGCTGATGGTGATCGACCGCGCGCAGATCAGCCGCGCGGTGTCGGACCTGCTGGCCCGCGGCCTGCTGGCGCAGCAGACCGACCCGAACAACCGCCGCAAGAAACTGCTGAACCTGACCCCGGCCGGGCGCGCCATCCTGTCCGAGGTGCAGCCGATGCTGGAATCGCGGCAGAAGGTGTTCGCCGACCTGCTGGACGAGGACGAACTGATGGCGCTGCGCAGCGCCATCGACAAGATCTCGCGCCATCTGGCGCTGGAGCTGGAGCAGCCCGAAGCGGCGCCGGCCTCGATGGCCGCGGCGCGCGACTGACGCCGGTCAGACGGCAGGGCGGGCGCGGTCGGGGTGCGCGGCGACGAAGGCCGGAACCGCGGCGCAGGCGGCGGCGACGGCGCGGATCCGCGGCATCCGGTCCAGCGGGATCTGCCACCGCTCGGCGTTGTAGACCTGCGGCACCACGCAGATATCGGCCAGCCCCGGCGCGGCGCCGTGGCAGAACGGCCCGGTCGCCGGATGATCCAGCAGCGCCTCGACCGCGTGCAGTCCCGGCAGCATGAAGTGGCGCATCCAGTCCGGCCGCGCCTGCGCACTGCCGGTCAGATCCTCGACATGCGCCACGACGCTGAGGTTGTTGACCGGCGCGATCTCCATCGCCACCGCATGGGCCACGGCACGCAGCCGGGCACGTTCGGTCGGGTCGGCCGGCAGCAGCGGCGGCGCGGGCCGGGTCTCGTCGAGATATTCGATGATCGCCAGCGACTGGGTCAGCCGGTGGCCGTCGATGTCCAGCACCGGCACCAGCCCCTGCGGGTTGCGCTTCAGGTGCGCGGGCGCCCGGTTCTCGCGCGTGCGCAGGTCCACCGGCGCCGAGGTCCAGCCGAGCCCCTTGAGCCCCAGCGCGATCCGCACCCGGTAGCTGGCCGACGAGCGCCAGTAGTCATGGAGCGTGATGCCCATCGCCGCCTCTCCCGTTTCACTCCGGCTCACCCCGGCCCGCAAGCCCGCCGGCCCGCCGGCGGCACGGATCGGCCCCCGCCCTTTCCATCCGCGCCTCCTCCGTTGCCCACCCCGCCGGGCTACGCCGGCGCAGGCGGCGCGGGCAGGATCGTGCCGGTGCAGGCGCCGAAGCCGATCCGCCCGGCGCCCTCGCACCAGCCGCGCAGGGTCAGCGTGTCGCCGTCCTCGACGAAGGTGCGGGTACCGCCGTCGATGGGCAGCGGATCGCGCCCGTTCCAGGTCAGTTCCAGCAGCGAGCCGCAGCTGCCCCGCGCCGGCCCCGAGATCGTGCCCGAGCCCAGCAGATCGCCGGTTTCCATCGCACAGCCCGACAGCGCGTGATGCGCCAGCTGCTGCGCGGCCGAGTAGTACAGGTGACGGGCGTTGGTGCGGCTGATGGTGGTGGGCGCACCGCCCGCGGGCGCCAGGTCGATCTCCAGCAGGATGTCGAAGTTGTTCGGCGTCGCCTCGTGCAGATAGGGCAGCAGCGGCCCGGCCCGCTCGGGCGTGGCGGCGCGATACGGCTCCAGCGCCTCGCGGGTGACGATCCAGGGGCCGATCGAGGTGCCGAACGCCTTGGACTGGAACGGCCCCAGCGGCTGGTATTCCCACAGCTGGATGTCGCGCGCCGACCAGTCGTTCAGCAGCACGAAGCCGAAGATCATGTCATAGGCCTGCGCGGTGGTGACCGGCCGGCCCATCGCCGAGGGCGTGCCGACGATCGCGCCCAGTTCCAGCTCGATGTCCAGCTTCCGCGACGGCCCCAGCCGCGGCGCCGCGTCCGCCGGCGCCTTCAGCTGGCCCAGAGGCCGCCGGATCGGCGTGCCCGACACCACCACCGTCGAGGCGCGCCCGTTGTAGCCGATCGGGATGTGCAGCCAGTTCGGCATCAGCGCGTTCTCGGGACCGCGGAACATCGCGCCGACGTTGCTGGCGTGCTCCTTCGAGGCGTAGAAATCGGTGAAGCCGCGCACGAAAACCGGCAGATGCATCCGCGCGTCCGCCTGCGCGACCAGCACCAGCCCGTCGCGGGGCCCGCGCCCGGCGTCCAGCAGATCGGCCAGTTGCGCGCGGGTCCGCGACCAGACGTCCTGCGGCAGCGCCATGAAGGCGTTGAGCGTGCCGCCGCCGAATACCGGCGCGTCCGAGGCGCGCACCAGCCCGGCGGTCTCGGCCGCGGTCACGTCCAGGATGTGCGCGCCGATGGCGACGCCGACGCGCTTCGGGCCGCCCGGTTCCGAGAACACGCCCCAGGGCAGGTTCTGGATCGGGAAGTCGGTGCCGGGCGCGTTGGCGCTGTCGATCCAGCTGCGGCGCGCCGGATCGTGGGTGGCGTTCAGACCGCCCATGCCGGCCCTCCCCCGGGCGGGCAAGCCGCACGCGGCGGCGACCGGAACGCCCGGCTCATTCGCCGGTCCAGTCGCGGCGGGTCGGATCGAAATGGTTGCGCAACGGCGTCCACACGTCCGGGTAGGACGCCTGCAGGGTCGGCAGCCCGGCGGCGTATTTGGTCAGCTGCTGCGGGAACCGGGTCTCGAACATGAAGGCCAGCGTGTTGTCCAGCTTCTCCGGCTCAAGGTGCTTCAGCGACGCCTTGTAGAACGCCTCGGCGTCCGGGCCGTGCGGCAGCATCATGTTGTGGATCGACATCCCGCCGGGCACGAAGCCTTCGGGCTTGGCGTCGTAGACGCCTTCGATCAGGCCCATGAACTCGGACATCACGTTCATGTGGTACCAGGGCGGGCGGAACGAGTTCTCGGCCACCAGCCAGCGCGGCGGGAAGATCACGAAATCGATGTTCGCGGTCCCCGGCTCGCCGCTGGGTGCGGTCAGCACGGTGAAGATCGACGGATCGGCATGGTCGTTGCGGATCGGCCCGACCGGCGAATAGTGCCGCAGGTTGTACTTGTAGGGCGCATAGTTGCCGTGCCAGGCGACCACGTCCAGCGGGCTGTGGTCGATCTCGCAGCGGTGGAACTGGCCGCACCATTTCACCGTCAGCCCGTGGCGCACGCCGTCCTTCCATTCATAGGCCGCGACCGGGGTCAGGAAATCGCGCGGGTTGGCCAGGCAGTTGGCGCCGATCGGTCCGCGCTCGGGCACCGAGAAGGCGCCGCCGTAGTTCTCGCAGACATAGCCGCGGCACCGGGCGTCGCCATTCAGCAGCACCTTGTACTTCAGGCCGCGCGGCAGCACGGCGATCTCGCCCGGTGCGATGTCGATCACCCCCATCTCGGTGAAGAAGCGCAGCGCGCCGACCTCGGGCACCACCAGCATCTCGCCGTCGGCGTTGTAGAACACCTCGGTATCCATGCCCTCGGTGACGGCGTAGGTGTGGATCGCGTAGCCGGTCTGGGTCAGCACGTCGCCGCCGGTGGCGATGGTGCGCATGCCCGCCAGCCAGCTTCCGGCATCCTCGGGGACCGGCGCCGGGTCCCAGCGCATCGGCGCCAGCGGCAGGCCGCTTTCGCCCGCGGTCGGGGCCGAGCGGAAATCCGGCAGCTCGATCCGCGTCATCTGCGCGAAGTGCTGCACCGTGGGCCGCATCCGGTACAGCCAGGTGCGCTCGTTGCTGGCCCGCGGCGCGGTGAACGGCGTGCCCGACAACTGCTCGGCATAAAGCCCGTACGGGCAGCGCTGCGGCGAGTTCTGCCCGATCGGCAGCGCGCCCTCGACCGCCTCGGTCTCGAAGTCGTTGCCGAAGCCGGGCATGTAGCCCTCGTTGTACTTCGCCCGGCTCTGCGCGATGACAAGCTCGTGGGTCCTGGTATCCATGGCGATGCTCCCCCCGGCGAAGACGCTCAGGTCTTGCGGAAATAGTCCAGCGTGCCCCGGTGCAGGACGCAGTCGCTGTCGATCAGCCGGTCGGGCGGGATCGCGGCCGCCTCGGCCAGCCGGTCGTACAGCGGGCCGAAATCGCGCTCGCACTCGGCCAGCAGCGCCTCGAAGCTGTCGATGACGAAGTACACCTGCTGGAAGTCGTCGATGATGTAGTCGGTGCGCATCACCCGCCCCAGGTCGAACCGCACCCGGTGCGGCGACGGATCTTCCAGCGCGAACATGCTCTCGGCGGTCGAGGACATGATCCCGGCGCCGAACAGCCGCAGCGCGCCGGCCTCCTCGATCAGGCCGAACTCGACCGTGTACCAGTACAGCCGCGCCAGGTTCTTCAGCCGCCCGCGCGCCATCGCCCGCGCCCCGGCGCGGCCATAGGCCTCGAGATAGGCGGCATAGGTCGGATCGGCCAGCAGCGGGACGTGGCCGAAGATGTCGTGAAACACGTCCGGCTCCTCGATATAGTCCATCTCGGCCTCGGACCGGATGAAGGCGCCGGCCGGAAAGCGGCGGTTGGCGAGGTGGTCGAAGAACACCTCGTCCGGGACCAGACCGCGCACCGCGACCACCCGCCAGCCGGTCATCCGCTCCAGCCGGTCGCTCAGCCGGCGCATGTGCGGTATCCCGCCCGAGGACAGCCGCAGCTTCGCGACCGCGTCGAGGAACGGCGCGCAGGCCCGCCCCTCCAGCACCTCGCGGGACCGGGCGAACAGCCGGTCCCAGCGCCCGTGCTCGGCCGGGGAGTAGGCCTCCCACTGCTGGTCGATGGTGTGATCGGCGGCCTGCGGCGCGTCGGCGTAGCGGCTGCGGGCGGGGTCTGTCCGGGTGACGTTCATCGCCGCCTCCCTACTCGGCCTGCAGCACGCCGCGGGCGATCTGGTCGGCCTCGATCGATTCGAACAGCGCCTTGAAGTTGCCTTCGCCGAAGCCGTCGTCGCCCTTGCGCTGGATGAACTCGAAGAAGATCGGGCCGATCACCGTCTTCGAGAAGATCTGCAGCAGCACCCGCGTCTCGCCGCCGTCGACGACCCCCTCGCCGTCGATCAGGATGCCGTGCTTCTTCAGCTTCCCGACCGGCTCGCCGTGGTCCTTCACCCGCTCGTGGCTCATGTCGTAGTAGACCGGCGGCGGCGGCGGCATGAAGGCGATGCCGTTCGCGGCGATCCGGTCGGTGGCGGCATAGATGTCCTCGGTGCCGACGGCGATGTGCTGGATGCCCTCGCCCTTGTAGCGGCGCAGGTACTCCTCGATCTGGCTGTTCTCGTCGGCGCTCTCGTTGATCGGGATGCGGATCTTCTGGTCGGGCGAGGTCAGCGCGCGGCTGAACAGCCCAGTCTGCTTGCCCTTGATGTCGAAGAAGCGGATCTCGCGGAAATTGAACGCCTTGGCGTAGAAATCGTACCAGGTCGACATGTTGCCGCGTTCGACGTTGTGGGTCAGGTGGTCGATATAGTAGAAGCCCGCGCCTTCGGGGTGGGGATCGGCCTCGCCCAGCCAGTCGAATTCGTCCTCGTAGCACGAGCCGTCGGCGCCGTATCTGTCGATGAAGTACAGCAGCGAGCCGCCGATGCCGACGACCGCAGGCACGTCCATGCTCTTGCCCGGGCCGGTGTATTCCTCGGCCCCGTAGTCCAGCGCGCATTTCAGCGCGTGCCGGGCGTCCACCACCCGCCAGGCCATCGCCGGCGCGCAGGGCCCGTGCTGCGTGACGAACCGCGCGGCGTGCGAGTCCGGCTCGCGGTTCACCAGATAGTTGATGTCGCCCTGCCGGTAGAGCGATATGTCCTTGCTGCGGTGGCGCGCGACCTCGGCGTAGCCCATGCGCGCGAACAGGGCTTCGAGCTTTCCGGCCTCGGGATGTGCGAACTCGACGAATTCGAACCCGTCGGTTCCGGCGACATTGTTGTCGTCGATCCTGGCTTTCGGTGCGTCGTGCGGAAACGGCCCCATAGGCGACCTCATCGTTTGCCGGCAGGGGTTACGTGCCCACCCTTGCCGTCCCGGATGTCCCGGCCCGCGGGATGGCCGACTCGTGGCCAGCCACAGCCTGAAGAGTGCGCCGGAGATGGTGCATTGTCAACATTCAGGTTGCATGAGCAAACGAAGGCGGGTCTGTGCCAACAGGTTTCGCCGCGGCGCGCTTGCGGGCGCGCCGCGGCGGCGGCCGGCCGCCTCAGCAGTGGGCGCAGGCGGCGGGGCGCGGGCCCGCCAGTGCCGGCAGCGGGATCACCGGTGCCTTGCCTGACCGCCGCGCGGCGCGGCGCGGCGCGGCGACCACCGTCAGCCGCACCGGCTGCGGGATCGGCTGCGGAACCGGTGCCGGCTCGCCGGCCGCCGAGGCGGCTTCGGAGGCGGCAAGACGCCGGGCCGCCGCGACCGTCAGCCCGTCCGGGCCGGCATGGCGCGCCGTCACCTCGGCGATGTCCCGCAATTCGCCCTCGGCCAGACCGATGTCGCGCAGCAGCTCCGGCGGAAGCGCCTGAAGCGTGGCCAGGTTGCGGCGCTGCCGGCGGGCGAGCCGGATGCGCCCGAACGCGGCGAACAGGCGACCGAGACGGGACCGCGCCCGCCGCCAGGTGGCGTACACGGCGGCGGCGCGCGCCTCGGTGGCGAGACGGTGGACCTCGGCCATCTCGGGCGAGGAATGGGCGAACAGCCAGGCATGCGAGATATACATCAGGTCTCCTTTCCGCGGCGCCAGCCGCGCACGCGGTGCTTCGGTTATCGCTGATCCGGTGGAACGACACCTCTGGCGCCTTTCCCGTAAAGCCAATATCGTTCTGCCAACACACGGAAACAAACGAGAACTTCTGAGCAGACGCAAAAGCAAATCTAATTCATGGGAATCGCAGTGATGAGCCCCCTGCCCCCGCTGACCGGCCTGCGTGCGTTCGAGGCCGCGGCCCGCCACCTGAGCTTCAAGGCCGCCGCCGAGGAACTGCACGTCACCCCCGCGGCGATCAGCCAGCAGGTGCGCGCGCTGGAGGAGTTCGTCGGCCAGCCGCTGTTCCGCCGCCTGACCCGGGCGCTGGCGCTGACCGAGGCCGGCGCCGCCGCCGCGCCGGTGCTGACCGAGGGCTTCGCCCGGCTGGCCGAGGCTGCGGCGCGGATGCGGTCGCGGCCCGCGGCCCGCGACCGGGTGCTGACGATCAGCGCCGCGCCTTCGTTCGCCTCGAAATGGCTGCTGCCGCGGCTGGAGCGGTTCCGCGCCCGGCACCCGGAGTACGAGATCCGGATCGACGCCTCGGATTCGCTGACCCGCTTCGACGGCACCGAGGACGTCGACCTGGCGCTGCGCTACGGCCGCGGCCATTACGGCCGGCTGCGCGCCGATCGGCTGACCGGCGAGACCGCGTTCCCGGTGTGCAGCCCGGCGCTGGCGTCGGGCACGCCGCCGCTGCGCACGCCGGACGATCTGTGCCGGCACACGCTGCTGCACATCGCCTGGACGATGCAGGAGCCGGACGCGCCCAGTTGGCCGATGTGGCTGCGCGCGGCGGGCGTCACCGGCATCGACTCCGAGGCGGGACTGCGCTTCAGCATCGACAGCATGGCGGTGCAGGCGGCGCTGGAGGGGCACGGCGTGGCGCTGGTGACGCGCTCGCTGGTGGCGGACGATCTTGCCGCCGGACGGCTGGTGCGGCCGTTCCCGCCGGGCGAGCGGGACCGCACCAGCTTCGCCTACTTCCTGGTCTACCCGCCCGAGACCGCCGAGCAGCCGAAGATCGCGGCGTTCCGGGCCTGGGTGCTGGACGAGGTCGCCGCCGCCGGCGGGTGACGGCGGCGGCGGCGCGGGATCAGACCGCCTGCCCGTCCTCGTCGAAGAAGTGCAGCTTCTCGGGCGGCAGGATCAGGCCGATCCGGTCGCCGGGCCGGTGCGGGCAATCGCTTTCGGCGCGCACGGTGATCTGCCCCAGCGGGCCGCCGTCGACGATCACGAACGTGTCCGAGCCGAGGTATTCCAGCACGTCCACGGTGCCGTCGGCGCCGCCCTCGCCCGCCGCGCCGATGACGATGTGCTCGGGGCGGATGCCGACCCCGACCGCAGGCCGCGAGCGATCGAAGGGCGCGGGGCGGCCGCCCTCGGGGGTGAACTGGCCGTCCGCGGTGCGGCACGGCAGGATGTTCATCTTCGGGCTGCCGATGAACTGCGCGACGAACAGGTTCGCCGGTGTCTCGTACAGCTCGCGCGGGCTGCCCACCTGCGCGATGTGGCCCGCGTCCAGCACCACGATCCGGTCCGCCAGCGTCATCGCCTCGATCTGGTCGTGGGTGACGTAGATCATTGTCGCGTCCAGGTTCTGGTGCAGCTTGGCGATTTCGTAGCGCATCTCGACCCGCAGCGCGGCGTCGAGGTTGGACAGCGGCTCGTCGAACAGGAACGCGGTCGGGTCGCGCACGATCGAGCGGCCGATCGCCACCCGCTGCCGCTGCCCGCCCGACAGCGCCTTGGGCCGGCGGTCGAGGAACGGCTCCAGCTTCAGGATCCGCGCGGCTTCGTTCACCTTCTGCTCGATCTCGGCCTTCGGCGCGCCGGCGGTCTTCAGCGAAAAGCCCATGTTGTCGCCGACGCTCATGTGCGGGTACAGCGCGTAGGACTGGAACACCATCGTCAGCCCGCGCTTCGACGGCGGCTCGGAGGTGACCTCGCGCCCGTCGATCAGCAGTTCCCCGCGCGAGATCTCCTCGAGCCCGCCGATCATCCGCAGCAGCGTGGACTTGCCGCAGCCCGATGGGCCGACGAAGACGACGAACTCGCCGTTGCGGATCTCCAGCTCGATCCCCTTGATGACCTGGACGTCGCCGTACCATTTCTCGACGTTCTGCAGCTTGATCGCGCCCATCAGTTGCCTCCTGCAGCGGGGGTGGCCCAGGCCAGCCAGATGGCCGCCGTCCAGGTGAAGCGGCCGCCGCCCGCGGGGCTGCCGTCGATCGGATCGAAATACTCGGCAAAGCCGTGCTCGGCGATCAGGTCGCGCGTGGTGCGTCGCACCCGCTCGGCCTGCGCCGCGTGGCCGCAGTCCTCAAGCCCCCAGGCGATCAGCGTGTTGACGATCCCCCAGGTCGGCCCGCGCCAGTAGCGTTTGGCGTCGAACTTCGGCCCCTCGGGATCGTAGCTCGGCACGCCGTGGGGCACCGCGTCCATCACCCGGTCCAGCTGCGCCAGCATGTCCGCATTCTCGATCCCGGCGTACCAGTTCAGGAACGACGCGTTCGAGACGCACTGCGCGAACCCGCCGTTCACCACGTCGCGCGAGTCGTAGCTGCCCAGCTCGGCATTCCACAGCGTCTCGACGCCGGCGCGCAGCCGGGTGATCCAGGCATCGATCTCGTCGGTGTCGAAGCCGGTCGCCTCGGCCATTGCGCGCAGGTCGCGGGTGGCGCGCAGCAGCATGAAGGTCATGCCCGGATCGGCGACGCGGAACGGCGTGTCGCGGGCCATCTGCTCCTCGTCCCACTCCAGCCGGCGGCCGCGCTGGACCAGCCAGATATAGCGGTCGTAGTCCTGCTTGGTGGGCCGCATCGCCGGGTCCACGTGGCCGGTGTCGCGGCGGGTGTATTCGCCCACGCCCTGCGGGTCGATCGCGGCCATCGCGCCGTCCCAGTCGCAGGCGTTGTCGCGGCCGGCCTCCCAGGGGTGGGTGATGCAGACCGCGCCCCGGTCGGTGCGCCACTGCATGAACCAGCGGTGCCAGGCGGCGATCTTCGGCACCAGCGCGCTCATCCGCGGGTGGCCGGCGCCCTTGTCCTGCTCCCAGACCTTGCGGGCCATGGTCGCCGCGATCGGCGGCTGGCTGATGCCCGAGGAGGGGATCGGCCCGCTGCAGCCCCACACGTCCGGGCCGGGGAAATAGCCGGGGTCGGGCTTGTGGAACAGGATATGCGGCACCATGCCGTTCTGCCACTGGCCGCTGAACAGCGTCTCCAGCTCGGTCCAGGCGCGGTCCGGGTCGGACCCGGCGAAGCCCATCGCGGCGAACGCGCTGTCCCAGTTCCACTGGTACGGGTACAGCCCGTCGGTCGGCACCGTGTAGCTGCCCCGGTCGTTGTCCCGCAGGATCTTCCGGGCCTCGTCGTCGAGTGCTTGATAATCGGTCATTGGTTGGATCTTTCCTGTTTCCGGCGCGCGGCCGGTCATCCTTTCACCGAGCCGGCGGTCAGCCCGCGGGTCATGAAGCGTTCGAGCCCCAGGAACAGCACCATGATCGGCACCGTCGCCACGACCGCGCCCGCCATCAGGTTCTGCCGCGGCACCTCCGACGAGTTCAGCATCGCCACGCCCCGGGTCAGGGTGAATTTCGACGGATCGTCCAGCAGCATGAACGCCAGCAGGAACTCGTTCCAGGCGATCATGAAGACGTACAGCGACACGCTCGCCAGCGCCGGCAGCGACAGCGGCATGGTGATCTTCCAGATCACCGCCAGGCGGCCGAGGCCGTCCATCAGCCCCGCCTCCTCGACCTCGGCCGGCAGGCCGCGGAAATAGCCCTGCAGCATGTACAGCGCGACCGGGATCGTGGTCACCGGGTAGATCATCACCAGCCCCAGGATCGAGTTGCGCAGCCCGGTCATCGAGAAGGCGATGTAGATCGGCAGCGCCAGCACGATCATCGGCACCATGTAGATCAGCAGGATCGAGCGCGAGAACGCCGCCCGGCCCCGGAACCGCAGCCGCGCGACCGCGTAGGCGCCCGGCACCGAGAACAGCAGGGTGATGAACACCGTCAGCAGCGACACCACCAGCGAGATCCACAGGTAGGTGCCGAAGTCGAAATCCCGGAACAGTTCCACATAGCTGCGGAACAGGCCCCAGCCCTGGCCGATGTCGATGGTGAAATCCAGCGGGTTCTGAATGAGTTGCTGCTGGTTCTTCAGGCTGGTCATCACCATGACGTAGAACGGGATGGCGACGATCGCAGTGAAGAAGACGTAGCCGAAGCCGGTCAGGAAGCGGATCACCGCATCCTCGAACTCGTGCCGCGTGGCGGCGCCGAAGGGCAGCTCCTTCATGATCATCGGCAGCGGCAGCAGCCCTGTCGCCAGGAACAGCGCCCAGGCGATCAGCAGCGCGCCGCTGCCGGTGCCGTCCGCCCCCGCGATCGCGGGCCGGACCAGGAAGGTCAGCGCCAGCGGCACCAGCGCCAGCCCCGCGATCCAGGCCAGCCGCTGCCCCTGCGGGCGGCCGCCGGCGGGCAGCATCGCGAAGCCGGCCCAGGCGCCGATGGCCAGCGCCGACAGCGCCGACGGGCGCAGCCCCTGGCCGGTCGCGAAGCTGACCGTGACGCAGGCGAGCACGGCCATGGTCAGCGCCCAGAGCGCGCCGATCGCCGGCCCCGCGACGTATCCGTAACGCAGGTGGCTCATAGCCCCTCCTCCTGGCTCATGTAACGGAAGAAGACGTACGAGAACGCCAGCAGGCAGCAGAAGATCACCACCGCCACCGCCGCGCCCGCGCCGATGTTCGACACCGCGAAGGCCTGCTCGTAGACGTTGACGGTCAGCGTGCGGGTGCCCGCGTTGCCCCCCGTCAGCAGGAAGATGTCGTCGAACTTGTTGAAGGTCCAGATGAAGCGCAGCAGGAACAGCACCGACAGGATCCCCAGCAGCTGTGGCATCGACAGATACCAGAACTTCTGGAACGGGCTGGCGCCGTCCATGTCCGCCGCCTCGTACATGTCGGTGTCGATCGACTGCATCCGGGCGAGGATGAACAGGAAGCTCAGCGGGAAGTAGCGCCAGATCTCGAACACCGTCACCATGATCAGCGCCAGCGGCCGCTCGCCGAAGAAGTTGATCGCGCCTTCGGTCACGCCCATCTGGATCAGCAGCGCGTTGGCCGAGCCCGAGAACGGGTCGAACAGCGTCACCCAGGTGAAGGCGACCGCGATCACCGGCGCGACGTAGGGAAACAGGTAGAGGCCGCGCAGGATCCCCTGCCCCTTGAACGACTTGTTCAGCAGCATCGCCGCGAACAGCCCCATGAGCAGCGCGCCGACGGTGCCGAATACGGTATAGAACAGCGTCACCCAGAGCACGCCCCAGAACTCGTCGCCGTTGAACACGCGGGCGAAGTTCTCGCCGGAAAACTGCAGGTTGGTCAGGACGTTGTCGGACCGGCCGGTGATGGCCGCCGCCGTCTCCTCGGGGTCGGGGCTGCCGGCGTCCAGCCACGCCTGCGCGACGGTGAGCGGGACCTCGATCTCGTCGCGCGCACCGCCGTCCAGGTCGCCCAGGTCGCAGCGCAGGCTCGGACCTTCCAGCACGCAGCGCGGATCCAGCTCGCCCGCCTGCAGCCCGGCGGGAATCGTGTCCGTCAGGATCACGCCTGTGATCGGCTTGTCCCGGCTCGAGTTGCGGATGCGGTATTGCAGCCGCGCCGCGTCACCCGCGGCGCCGGTATCGCCGCGCAGGGCCTCGCGCACCACCGGAGCAGGTGGCCGCAGGTCGGCCAGGCTGATCGGCTTGACGCTGATCCAGAAGATGGACAGCAGCGGCAGCACGACGACCAGCGCGACGCTGATGATGGTGGGCGCCAGCAGGCCCCAGGCAAGCCGGGCCTCACGCCGGGCCAGCGGCCCCGCGCCGCGTGGCGGAGTGGCAATGGTCATGTCGGTCTCCTGTCGGAGTGATGCGGGCGGCGCAAAGGCCGCCGCCCGCCGGCCGGATCACTCGATCGCGGCCAGTTCCTCGTTCATCTTGGCGACGGCCTCGGCGGCCTCGATCCGGCCGTCGATGTACTCGCGCACGACGCGGTTGATGACCTGGCTGTTGATGATCTTGGACGCCAGCGCCAGCTGGCCTTCCGCGACGCCCCAGCGCTGCGCCACGTCGAGGCCGCCGACGATCTCGTCGATCATCGCCGCGTCATACAGCTCCGACAGCGGCGCCTTGCGGTCGACGCCGACGTCCAGCCTGGACCAGGCCTCGATGAAGGCCTCGGGGTTTTCGGCATTGCCGCGCCGCACCGGGAACTTGCCCTCGGGCGCGATCGACAGCGTCTGGGTATAGCCCTCGTCCATCGCGTACTCGATGAACGCCTGCGCCTCGTCGAAGTCCGCGTCGGCGGTGATGCCGAAGTAGCGCACGTCGCCCCAGGCCGCGCCGTCCGGGTTCGACGGCCCCGAGAAGTTGGTCACGATCCCGGTCCTGGAGGCCAGCTCGGACGAGGTCGGATCGTCGGTGATGGTCGGCGGCGCGTCGTCGCGCAGGCCCGCCAGCTCGTCCAGGATGAACGGCGACCAGATGATCATCGCCGCCTGCCCCGAGAAGTACAGCGAGCGCGACTGGTCCCAGTAAAGCTCGCCCTCGGGCGAGGCATCGGCCAGCGCCTTGTAGAACTCCAGCACCTCGATGGTGGCGGCCTCGTCGAAGCCCTTGAAGCCGCTCTCGTCCACCGGGCTGACGCCGTTGGCAAGGAACACGTGCTCCAGCACCTGGGACATGAAGTTCTCGTCGACCTTGGTGGCAGCGACGAAGCCGAACAGCTCGGGCGGGTTGTGCAGCGCCTCGATCGCGGCGGTCACCGCGGCATAGCTGGTCGGCGCCTCCAGGCCCGCCTCGTCGAACAGGTCCTTGCGATAGACGATCATCTGCGTCCAGCCGTCCACCGGAACCGACGCGACGCCATCCTCGGTCGCGGCCAGGTCCAGCGGTGCGGGGGCGAAGGTGTCTCGGCCCAGGCTCTCGACCACCTCGGTCGCGGCCTCGGCGTCCAGGATGCCGGCCTCGACCCAGGGCAGCGCGTACTGCAGCGTGTGATAGATCACGTCGGGCAGGTCGCCGGCGGCGAAGGCGGCGGTGGCGCGGGTGCCCAGGTCGCTTTCCTCGACCGGAATCACCTCGACGGCGATGCCGGTCTCTTCCTCGAAGGCAGTCGCCATTTCCTGCTGCAGGGCAAGGCGCGGCGGCTGCGTCTCGGTGGTCCAGAAGCGGATGTCGGCAAGCGACGGCGTCGCGATCAGCGCCGCCGTGGCCGCCAGCATCAGGCGCACCGTGGTGCGTTTGCTCAGTGTGGTCATGTGGTCCCTCCCTCGGGTTTTCATTGACTGGAATTGCTGTCGGCAAGTGCGACCCGCGCGGCCAGCGCCGCCGGGTCCAGCGCCGGCGGCCCGTCCGAGCCGCCGGCGACCAGGCGCGCGGGTTCCAGCGCGCGCAGGGTCTCGGGTTCGGCGCCGTGGACCAGCGCCAGAAGCATTTCGGCCAGCCGTTCGCCGGCGCGGCGGCTGTCGACCGCGAACGAGGTCAGCGCCGGGGTCGCATAGGCGCCCTCGGGCACGCCGTCATAGCTGATGATCGACAGCTCGCGCCCCACCGCCAGACCCAGCCGCGCCGCGGCGCGGTAGCCGCCCAGCGCCACCCGGTCGACGGCGAAGACGATGCCGGTCGGCGGCTCGGGCAGCCGCATCAGGCCGGTGATCGCCTCGCGCCCGTCGATCGCGGTCATGCCGCCGTCGCATATCAGCCGCGGCTCGGCGCGCAGCCCGGCGGCGTCCAGCCCGGCCAGAAAGCCCTGCCGCCGCAGCCCGGTGAAGTTGTACCGATCGCCGCCGCCGACATAGGCGATGCGCCGGTGACCGAAGCCGGCCAGCCGCAGCACCGCGTCGCGCATCGCGTCCTCGCCGCTGATGTCGTACCAGGCGCAGCCGTCCATTTCCTCGACCCGGCCGAACAGCACGAACGGCTTCTCCAGCCGGCGCAGCAGTTCGACCCGCGGGTCGTGGCGCAGGGTCCGCGGCACGATGAAGCCGTCGGCCTTCCGCTCGTCGGTCAGCCGCTCCATCGTCTCCAGCACGCCCTGCTCGGTGCGGGCGGTGGCGATGGTCAGAGTCCAGTTGGCCGCGCTGGCGGCATGGGTGATCCCGGCGACGAATTCGGCCAGGAACGGCCGGTGGCTGCCGGCCTCGTCGTCCTGCAGCACGAGACCCAGCGAGCGCGCCCGCCCGGTGCGGATCGCCTGCGCGTGGCTGAGCGGACGATAGCCCATCATCTCGGCCTGGTGGCGGACCCGGGTCCGGGTGCTGGGCGAGATGTCGGGATAGTCGTTCAGCGCACGCGACACGGTGCCCTTGGTCAGTCCCAGGGCCTCGGCCAGGTCGTTGATGGTGACTCGCGGGCGCATCTTCGGCGTGCCCTTTGCGGGTGAGATCATGTTTTCCTCCGACGCCGAAGATTCGTTACGAAACCGGTTTCGGCAACAGGAAATTGCGCTGTTTTTCCGGAAACGGAAGCGCGGGCGTTTTCATCCCGCTGTCACCGGCACGGTGCTAGAGTGCGGCGATCGCAACGGAACAACGGGATCTCTCACGCCATGACGCTGCTTCTCAGCCGCCGCGGATTTCTTGCCGGCACTGCCGGCCTCATCGCCCTGCACCCGTTCTCGGCGCGCGCCGCCGCCGGTCAGGCGCACCTGCGAATCATGGAAACGACGGACCTGCACGTGCACGTCTTCCCCTACGACTACTACGCCGACAAACCGGTCGACACGGTCGGCCTGGCCCGTACCGCCAGCCTGATCGAGGGCATCCGCGCCGAGGCGTCGAACAGCCTGCTGCTGGACAACGGCGACTTCCTGCAGGGCAACCCGATGGGCGACTACATCGCCTACGAGCGCGGCATGAAGGAGGGCGATCTGCACCCGGTCATCCAGGCGATGAACGCGGTCGGTTTCGACGCCTCGACGCTGGGCAACCACGAGTTCAACTACGGCCTGGATTTCCTGATGAAATCCCTGGCCGGCGCCGACTTCCCGGTGGTCTCGGCCAACGTGGTCAAGGACATGGGCGCCGCGCCGACAGCCGATGCCACGCTGATCAAGCCGTATGTGATCCTCGAGCGGCAGATCACCGACGGCGCCGGCGAGAGCCATCCGATCCGCATCGGCATCATCGGCTTCGTGCCGCCTCAGATCATGAACTGGGACCGCCGCCACCTGGAGGGCAACGTCCGGACCCGAGACATCGTCGAGACCGCGAAGGCCTGGGTGCCGCAGATCCGCGAGGACGGCGCCGACATCGTCATCGCGCTCAGCCATTCGGGGATCGGCCCGGCGCGGCATGGCGACGGGATGGAGAACGCGAGCGTGCCGCTGGCGGCCCTCGACGGCATCGACGCGATCCTGACCGGGCATCACCACCTGGTGTTTCCCGGCCCCGACTATGCCGACGCCGAGATGGTCGATGCCGAGGCCGGCACGATCCACGGCAAGCCCGCCGCGATGGGCGGGTTCTGGGGTAGCCACATGGGGCTGATCGACCTGATGCTGGAGCGGGACGGCAATTCCTGGCGCGTCGCCACCCACGAAACCGCCGCCCGGCCGATCTCGCAGCGGAACGAGGATCGCTCGGTCACCGCGCTGGTCGAAAGCCACCAGCCGGTGCTGGACTCGGTCCGGAAGGCGCACGACGAAACGCTGGCCTATGTCCGCCGCGCGGTGGGCAAGAGCGACGCGCCGCTGCACAGCTATTTCGCGCTGGTGGCGGATGACCCGTCGGTGCAGATCGTCTCGATCGCGCAGACCTGGTACATCGCGCAGATGCTGAAGGGCACCGAGTACGAGGGCCTGCCGCTGCTGTCCGCCGCCGCGCCGTTCAAGGCCGGGGGCCGGGGCGGGCCGGAGTACTACACCGACGTGCCGGCGGGCGACGTGGCGATCAAGAACGTCGCGGACCTGTACCTCTATCCGAACACCGCCCGCGCGGTGCTGGTCACCGGGGCGCAGGTCAGGGACTGGCTGGAGCGCTCGGCCGGGATTTTCAACCAGGTCGCGCCGGGGGCCACCGACGCCGCGCTGCTGAACCCCGCGTTCCCGAGCTACAATTTCGACGTGATCGACGGCGTCGAGTACAGGATCGACCTGAGCCAGCCGTCGAAGTTCGACACCGACGGCAACGTGGCGAACCCGGACGCCAGCCGGATCGTCGATCTGACCTACAACGGCGCGCCGATCGACCCGGCGCAGAAGTTCGTGATCGCCACCAACAACTACCGCGCCGGCGGCGGCGGCGCCTTCCCCGGCGCCTCGCCCGAGACCACGATCTTCGAGGGGCCGGATACCAACCGCGACGTGATCGTCCGCTACATCGTCGAGCAGGGCACGATCAGCCCCGGCGCCGACGCGAACTGGACCTTCAAGCCGATGCCCGGCACCACGGTGCTGTTCGAGACCGGCCCCAGGGCGCGGGACTATGCGGCGGACGTCGAGGGGGTCACGATCGAGCCGGCGGGCGACGGGCCGGACGGGTTCGCGCTGTTCCGGATCACGCTCTAGCCCCGGCGGCGCGGCACGCGGAGGCGGGTGGGTCGCACGGTGAAAACCGGCGATTTCACCGTGAGAACACCCTTAAGCCCATGAATTTCATCGGAGAATGAATCCAGAAACTTCGTTAACGCGCCGAACCTCGGTGATGCGGCACGCGTTCAGGGCGCACCGCGGCGTCGCGAACCGCGGTGCAGATCGCGGCGGGGCCGCGAAGATGGCCCGGCCGTCCGTGGCCGCCGCAATCGTCGATGGGGGCGATGGTCCACGCGCCGGGGATCGCAGCGCGAGCGGCCGGCCCGCCCGGGCGGAAGCCACCGGAGGCGAGGACCGACGCGGGAGGCCGCGTCCGGCGGGGGCGGTCCGCCGGCTGCGGCCCGGTCGGGATCACCGGGTGACGGCGGCGTCCTTCGGCAGATGGTCCGGCAGGCGCTGCAGGCGGTGGTCGCGACCGGACGAGATCGTGCCGGCGTAGCGCACCGCGCCGGGGTCGGGCCGGGGTCGGGTCAGGTTAGGTCGGGGTCGGGCCCGAAAGGCTGCCGGGCGCCGGCGGGCACGCGCAGCCGTCCGGTCCCGGCGCATCGCCCCCCCCCTTTGGCATGCGCCTCACCCGGCCACGCGCACCAGCTGCTTGCCGAAGTTCCGGCCCTTCAGCATGCCGAGGAACGCCTCGGGGGCGTTCTCGAGCCCCTCGGCGACATCCTCGCGATAGACGATCCGGCCGGACGCGACCTGCGGCGCGACCTCGCCGAGGAACGCGGGGAACCGGTCGTAGTGGTCGGCGATGATGAAGCCGCCCACGGTCAGCCGGCGGGTCAGGATCCCGCGCCAGGCCGCGGGCAGCTGGTCGTGGTCGGCGTCGGAACCGCCCTGGTACCAGGCGACCGTGCCGCACAACGGGATGCGGCCGTGCACGTTCATCTGCGGCAGCACCGCTTCCAGCGTCTTGCCGGCGACGTTCTCGAAGTAGATGTCGATGCCGTCCGGGGCCGCGTCCTTCAGCGCCTCGCGCAGGCTGTCGGCGCTGGCGTGCGCGCGGTGGTCGATGCAGGCGTCGAAGCCCAGCTGCTCGACCGCGAACCGGCACTTCTCGGCGCCGCCGGCGACGCCGACCGCGCGCAGGCCCCCGGCCCTGGCAAGCTGGCCCACCATCGAGCCGACCGGGCCGGTGGCGGCGCCGACCACCAGCGTCTCGCCCGGTTTCGGCCGGCCGATCTGGGTCAGCCCGTACCAGCCGGTGAAGCCGGGCATGCCGAGCACGCCCAGCGCGGTGGAGACGGGCGCGACCGCGGGATCGACCTTGCGCACCTGGTCCGCCGGCAGCACCGCATGGGTGGCCCAGCCGCCCATGCCCAGCACGATGTCGCCGGGCCGGACCCCGGCGGCGTTGCTGTCGACGACCTCGGAGACGGTGCCGCCGCCCATGGTCGCGCCGACCTCGACCGGGGCGGAGTAGGATTTCGCCGCGCTCATCCGGCCGCGCATGTAGGGATCGAGCGACAGGAACAGGGTGCGGACCAGCACCTCGCCCGGCCCCGGCGCGGGGATGTCGGCGGTTTCCAGGCGGAAATTGTCGCTGCTCGCCGCGCCGCGCGGACGGCTGGCGAGGACGATGCGCTGCATCTTGTTGGTCATGGGAGCCTCTTTCGGTTGCCTCCTTCAGGTGGGGGCGGCACATTCGCCTTCAACGCGGTTGCGCCGGATAAGGCGGGCGGAAGTTTTTGAAACCGGTTGCAAAAACGCTGCGCCGGTCCTAGCGTGACCGCAAAACCTTAGTCCCGGGGAGGAGACCACGCGATGACTTTGCCCACCCGCGCCGCGCCGCGCCTGCCGTTCGAGGTGGCCGCCGTCTGTTTCGGCACCTCGCCGCTGGGCAGCATGCCCGACACCTACGGCTACGAAGTGCCCGAGGCGCAGGCCCGCGCCGCGATCCACGCCATGTTCGACCTGCGCCCGAGCTTCGTCGACACCTCGCGCAACTACGGCATGGGCCGCAGCGAGGAGCGGCTGGGCGCGGTGATCCGCGAGCGCGGCGGCCTGCCCGAGGGCTGCGTGCTGGCCACCAAGCTGGACCGCGACTGGCAGGACAACCGGCTGGACGCCGACCGCGCCCGCCGCTCGGTCGAGGAAAGCCTGCAGGCGCTGGGGCTGGACCGGCTCGACATCCTGCATCTGCACGACCCGGAATACTGCCGCGATCTGGACGAGATCACCGGCCCGGGCGGGGCGCTGGACGAGCTGTTCAAGATGAAGCAGGAGGGGCTGGTCAGCGCCGTCGGGCTGGCGATGGGCAAGCTCGACTTGATGACCCGGATCCTGCCCGACTGGGAATTCGACGCGCTGGTCAGCCACAACCGCTTTACCCTGCTGAACCGCGAGGCGGACCGGATGTTCAGCGACGCGCACGCGCGCGGCATCGCCATCTTCAACGCCGCGCCCTATGCCGGCGGGGTGCTGGCGCGCGGCTCGGCCAACAGCCGGATGATCACCTACCAGGAGGCGAGCGAGGCGGACATGGCGCCGGTGCGCGCGATCGAGCAGGTCTGCGCCCGGCACGACGTCGCGCCCGGCGCGGCGGCGCTGCAGTTCTCGATGCGCGATCCGCGGGTGACCTCGACGATCTGCGGCATCTCCAAGCCGGAGCGGGTGGCGCAGACCGTGGACTGGGCGAGCGCCGAGATCCCGCAGGCGGCCTGGGACGAGCTGATGGCGCTGCCCTATTCGACCGAGGACCCCGAGGCGAACCGGGAGTACCGCCCGTGCTGAACCCCGTGCTGAACATCGCGCTGATCGGCTGCGGCCGCATCGGCCGGATGCACGGCGCGCTGGTCCACGCACACCGCGACGCGCGGCTGGCGGTGGTACACGATCCGGTGGCGGCGGCGGCGCAGGCGCTGGCCGCGGAGACCGGCGCGACGGTGGCGGACAGCGCCGGCGCGGTGTTCGCCGATCCGGGCGTCGATGCGGTGATCGTCGCCTCGGTCACCGCCACCCATGCCGACTACATCGAGCAGGCGGTGGCCGCCGGCAAGCCGGTGCTGTGCGAGAAGCCGATCGACCTGGACATCCGCCGGGTCGAGGCCTGCCGCACGGCGATCGCAGGCACGGACGTGCCGGTGCAGATCGGCTTCAACCGGCGCTTCGATCCCGGCCACCAGGCGCTGCGCGCGGCGGTGGCGGCGGGCGAGGTCGGCCGGCTGGTGCAGCTGCTGGTGACCTCGCGCGATCCCGAGCCGCCGAGCGACGAGTACCTGCTGGGCGCGGGCGGGATGATCCGCGACATGACGATCCACGACTTCGACCTGGCGCGATACGTGCTGGGCGGCGACGAGGTGGTCGAGGTGTTCGCCCATGCCGGCGCGCTGATCGACCCCGAACGTGGCGCGCGGCTGGACGAGGTCGACTGCGCGATGATCCTGATGCGCACCGCCTCGGGCGCGCAGGTGCTGATCAACAACGCCCGGCAGGCGCCCTATGGTTATGACCAGCGGCTGGAGGCGGTGGGGCCGCAAGGGATGCTGCAGAGCACCAACCGCACGCCGCACGGGCTGACGCGGTTCACCGCGGACGCGACCGCCGCCGGGGCCGGCTACGAGCCGTTCTTCATCGAACGCTATGCGCAGGCGTTCCGGGCGCAGCTGGACAGTTTCCTGCAAACCGCGCGGACCGGCGGCGACGCCGAGGTCGGGTTCGAGGACGGCCGGCGCGCGCTGCTGCTGGCCGAGGCCGCCTATGCCTCGCTGCAGCAGGGGCGTGCCGTGGCGGTAGAGGCGGCGCCGTGACCGCGGCGCGGGCAGGACGGTTGCCAGACGCCGCGGAAACGGATTAGACGGCGAGCGGTCTGGCGATGGAGCAGCGCGGCGCGATGCGGGTGACCCTGAAGGAAGTGGCGGAACGGGCGGGGGTGTCGCGCTCGGCGGTGTCGCGCACCTTCACCGAGGGCGCCTCGGTCTCGGCGCGGACGCGGGCCAAGGTGATGCGCGCGGCGGACGAGCTGGGCTACAGCCCGAGCGTGCTGGCGAGCAGCCTGACCACGCGGCGCACCAAGCTGATCGGGCTGGTGGCCGACAACTTCCGCAACCCGACCTTCCTGCTGATCTTCGACCTGTTCACCCGCCTGATCCAGGAACGCGGCTTCCGGCCGCTGCTGGTGAACCTTTCGGGCGAGACCGATCCGCAGCATTCGCTGCGCATGTTGCGGCAGTATTCGGTCGACGGGGTGATCGTCGCCTCGTCGACGCTGCCGCCCAGCTTCGCCGCCGCGTTCCGCGACGCCGGCCTGCCGGTGGTGCACAGCTTCGGGCGCTATTCCGGCGAAAGCCACGCGCATGTTGTCGGCGTCGACAACGTCTATTGCGGCGGCATGGCGGCGCGGACGCTGATCGAACACGGCTACAAGCGGATCGGGTTCATCGGCGGGCCGGAAGGGGCGACATCGACCATCGACCGGCTGCGCGGTTTCGCGGACGCGATGCAGGCGCACGACGCGGCGTTTCCGCGCAGCTTCGCCGGGGCCTACTCCTATGACGCCGGACGGGCCGAGATGGCCCGGCTGATCGCGGCAGGGGACCTGGCCGACGCCTATTTCTGCGGCGACGACGTGCTGTCGGTGGGCGCGATGGACGCGCTGGCCGAGGCCGGGCTGGACGTGCCGGGCGATGTCGGCATCATCGGCTTCAACGACATGGACATGGCGCGCTGGGGCTGCATCGAGCTGACCACCATCGCGCAGCCGGTGTCCGAGATCATCGCCGCGTCCGTGGAGCAGGTGATTTCCCTGATCGCGGCGCCGGACGCGGTGCCGGAGACGCGGCTGCTGCCCTGCCGCGTCGTCCTGCGCAAGACCCTGCGAACGGTATAGGCGCCCTGCCCTAGCGGTACATCGGCGGCCGCGCGTCCACCCAGGCGCCGTCGGCCCTGGCGGACTCGGCGGCGGCGTGGACCGCGGCGACCGAGCGCAGCCCGTCCTCGGCCATCGGGCACCAGCTTTCGGGCGCCGCCTGCCCCGCCCTGCGCGCCGCGATCGCGGTCGCCAGATCGGTGTAGAGATTGGCGAACGCCAGCGGCATGCCCTCTGCATGGCCCACCGTCACCCGCGAGGCGGCGTCGGCCTGCGGCGACAGGTTCGGCCCGCCGCGCTCGATGATCTCGGTGCGGCCGCCCAGCGGCGTCCAGAGCAGCTGGTTCGGCTGTTCCTGCGCCCAGGACAGCCCGCCCTTCTCGCCGAAGACCTGCACCCGCAACCCGTGCTGATGCCCCAGCGCCACCGCCGAGGTCCACAGCCGGCAGGTGGTGCCGCCGGACATGCGCAGGTTGACCATCGCGTCGTCTTCCAGCACCCGGTCGCCGACCAGCGAGGCGAAATCCGCCGACAGTTTCTCGGGCGACTGGCCGATCACGAAGCTGGCCATGTGCAGCGCGTGGATGCCGCAATCGGCCATCACCGCCGAGACCCCGGCCTGCGCCGGGTCGTAGCGCCAGCGGACGCGCGGGTTGTCGGCGTCGGCGGCGTCGGCGTGGTGGCCGTGGGCGAACTCGGCCATCACCAGACGGATCTTTCCAAGATCGCCGCGCGCGACCATCGCGCGCATGTGGCGCACCAGCGAATAGCCGGAATAGCCGTAGTTCACCGCGCAGATCGCGCCCGAGCCTTCGGCCGTGCGGACGATCTCCTCGCCCTCGGCGACGGTCATGGTCATCGGCTTTTCGCACAGCACGTTGATGCCCTCGGCCAGAAAGGCGCGGGTGATCTCGAAATGGGTGTGGTTCGGGGTTGCCACGGTCACCAGGTCGATGCGGTCGGGGCGGTTCCTTTCGCCCTCGAGCATCTCGCGCCAGTCGCCATAGGCACGGGCGGCGGCGATGCCCAGCGTCCGCGCATAGGCGCGGCCCGCGTCCGGGTTCGCGTCCAGCGCCCCGGCGGCCAGTTCGAACAGCCCGTCGATGCGCGCGCCCAGGCGGTGCGCGGGGCCGATCTGGCTGCCCTCGCCCCCGCCGATCAGTCCCCAGTTCAGTCGTTCCATGTCAAACCTCAAAAGCCGATGCTGCGCAGGTATTCGCGGTTCTGCCGCGCGTCGTCCAGCGGCGAAGCGGCGATGGTCGGGTCGCAGTCCTGCTCGACCGTGCACCAGCCGTCATAGCCGATCCGGCCCAGCAGGTCGCGCACCGCGCCGAAGTCGATCTCGCCCTCGGCCAGCTTGCAGAAGATGCCCTCGCCGCAGGCGTCGTAGAAGCCGGTGCGGTTCGCGATCGCCTTCGCCTTCACCGCGGCGTCGGTGGACTTGAAATGGACATAGGCCAGCCGGTCCCTGTGCCGCTCGATGAAGGCGAGCGGGTCGAACCCGGCATAGGTGCAGTGGCCGGTGTCGACGCAGAGCTTCAGGATCGACGGGTCGATCTCGGCCAGCATCCTCTCGACCTCGGGCAGGAAATCGATGAACCCGCCCGCGTGCGGGTGCAGGCTGGTGATCAGGCCGTAGTCCTCGGTGCCGAGGCGGGCGATGGCGCGGACGCGCTCGACGAAGCCTGCCCATTCCTGCGCGCTCATCTGCTCGGCCTCGTCCGGGCGGCCGGCGGTGGCGGCGCGTCGGGGCGAGATCGAATCGATCAGCACCAGGTGCCGGGCGCCGTGCGCCTTCAGCGCCTCGCAGGTGCGGCGGGCGGCGTCCTGCAGCTCGTCCCAGGCGTCTTCGTCGTGGAACGGGCGGAAGACGACGCCGCCGATCAGGGTCAGCCCGAGCTCGGCCAGCGCCGGGCCCAGCACGTTCGGGTCCTCGGGCATGTAGCCGACGGGGCCCAGCTCGATCCCGGTGTAGCCGGCCTGCGCGCACTCGGCCAGTACCGTGCGCCAGTCCGGGTTGCGATCGTCATTCGCGAATTCCACGCCCCAGGAGCAGGGCGCATTGCCGATTTCGAGTGCCATTGGTTTCCTCCCAGGGCGGCGGGCCGCATTCTTTCTTGCAACCGGTTGCATATCTGCCTAGCCTGCATCCCGAGCCCGGGTCAAATGCAAAAATCGGCCCGGCGCAATTCTGGCCTACGGGAGGGCAGTGATGACCGCAACCGGCACCATCCGGCTGACCACGGCGCAAGCCATTGTGCGCTTTCTGGACAACCAGTTCATCGACACCGGCAAGGGCCGCGAGCGGATCTTCGCGGGCGGCTTCGGCATCTTCGGCCACGGCAACGTGACCTGCCTGGGCGAGGCGCTGTACGCGGCGCGCGCGACGCTGCCGCTGTACCGCGGCCAGAACGAGCAGGGGATGGGATTCGCCGCCGCCGCCTATGCCAAGGCCAAGCTGCGCCGGCGGTTCATGTTCTGCACCGCCTCGGCCGGGCCGGGCACGACGAACATGGTCACATCCGCCGCGCTGGCCCATGCCAACCGGCTGCCGGTGCTGTTCCTGTGCGGCGACACCTTCCAGACCCGGCTGCCCGACCCGGTGCTGCAACAGGTCGAGCATTTCGGCAATCCGGCGCTGGGGGTGAACGACGCGTTCCGGTCGGTCAGCCGCTACTGGGACCGGATCGGGCACCCGCAGCAGATCGTGACCAGCCTGCCGGCGGCGCTGGCGGTGATGCTGGACCCGGCAGATTGCGGGCCCGCGTTCATCGGCCTGCCGCAGGACGTGCAGGGCTGGGCGTGGAATTATCCCGAGGCGTTCTTTGCGCCGCGCGTGCACCGCGTCCGCCGCCCGGCCCCGGACCCGGCCGAGGTGGCGGATGCCGCGCGCCTGCTGGCGCAGGCCCAGCGCCCGGTGATCATCGCCGGCGGCGGCGTGCAGTATTCGGGCGCGGTCGAGGAGCTGACGCGCTTTGCCGAGGCGCATGACATCCCGGTGGTCGAGACCATCGCCGGCCGCGCGAACCTGACCGCCGAGCATCCGCTGAACATCGGCCCGATCGGCACCACCGGCTCGGACAGCGCCAACACGATTGCCGGTCAGGCCGACGTGGTGCTGGCCGTGGGCACGCGGCTGCAGGATTTCACCACCGGCTCGTGGACGGTGTTCGATGCCTCCGCCCGGCTGATCGGGCTGAACGCGGCAAGGCATGATGCGGGCAAGCACCTGTCGCTGCCGCTGGTCTGCGACGCGCGCACCGGGCTGGAGGCGCTGGGCACGGCGCTGGACGGCTATCGCGCGCCCGAGGCGTGGACCGACGGCGCGAAGAAGGAACGCGCCGCCTGGGATGCCTATGTCGCGGAAAACACCCGCGCCGGGAACGGGCCGAACAGCTATGCCCAGGCCATCGGCGCGGTGAACGCGCTGTGCCATCCGCGCGACCGCGTGGTCGCCGCCGCCGGCGGGCTGCCGGCCGAGATCGCCGCGAACTGGCGCACCCTGTCGCCGGGAACGGTGGACGTGGAATTCGGCTTTTCCTGCATGGGCTACGAGATTGCCGGCGGCTGGGGTGCACGGATCGCGCAGATGGAGGACGAGCCCGAGCAGGACACCATCGTGTTCGTCGGCGACGGCTCGTACCTGCTTCTGAACAGCGACATATACTCGGCTGTTCTGACGGGGAAAAAGCTGATCCTGCTGGTGCTGGACAACGGCGGTTTCGCGGTCATCAACAAGCTGCAGAACAACACCGGCAACACCAGTTTCAACAACCTCATCGCCGATACGCCGACGGTGACCAACCCGGTCGAGGTGGATTTCGCCGCCCATGCCCGCGCGATGGGCGCCGAGGCGGTGACGGTGGACACGCCCGCCGCGCTGGCCGAGGCGTTCACCGCCGCCAGGGCCTCGGACAGGACGCAGGTGATCGTGATGAAGGTCGACGCTTACGAGGGCTGGACCAGGCAGGGCCACGCCTGGTGGGAGGTCGGCACCCCCGAGGTCAGCGACAGCCCCGCCGTGCGTGAGGCCCACGCGCAGCAGGAAGCCGGGCGCGCCAAGCAGCGCGCCGGCGTGTAACAGGGAGAGAACAGATGCATATCGCGCCGCACAACAACCGCAACCAGCCCATCGTCGCCGAGGGCAATGAGACGACCCCGCTGGTCTATTTCAACATCGTCAAGCTGAAGAAGGGCGAGAGCTTCGACTACCGCCTGAAGGGCCACGAGACCTGCATCGTGCCCGCCACCGGCACGCTGGAGATCGAGGCCGCGGGCGAACGTTTCGGCCCGGTCGGCAAGCGCGGCGAGGATGTCTGGGACGGCGAGCCCGAGGGCGTCTATGTGCCGGTGGACGCGCCCGCCCGGTTCACCTGCGTCTCGGATACGACCGAGGTGTTCGTCGCCGGCGGCGTCCATGAGCAGACGCTGGCGCCGTTTGCGGTGCTGGAGCCCGAGATCGACCTGGTGCAGTACGGCTCGGACGACACCAAGACGCACCGCAAGATCAAGCACATTCTGGGACAGAAGCAGGCCGACAGGGTGGGCCGGCTGCTGGTCTCGGAGCTGTTCACCGTCGGTGCCGGCGGCTGGTCCGGCTTTCCCAGCCACAAGCACGACACCGACCGGCTGCCGGACGAGACGCGCCACGACGAGGCCTACAACTTCCGCTTCAGGCCGAACTACGGCTCGGGCGTACAGATGCTGCAGCGCGTGGACAACCAACCGGGCGAGGCGTTCCACATCATGGACGGCTCGACGATCCTGCTGGACAAGGGCTATCACCCCTGCTGCGCCCTGCCCGGCTACGAGATGTACTATTTCACCATCCTCGCCGGGAAGTCCCAGCGTTCGCTGGTGCAGTATTTCCAGCCGACCCACGCCGAGCAGCTGGAGACGATCCCGGGCATCAAGGACATGGTGGCGAAGTTCAGATGATCGCGACGCTGGCCGAGGTTCTGCCGACGCGGCGCGGCGCGCTGGCCGGGCTGGTGGTGCTGGGCTGGGAGGATGCGGCGGCCTTCGTGAAGGCCGCCGCGGCCGAAGGGCTGCCGGTGATCCTGCAGGCCGGGCCGGGTGCGCGGGCGCACATGCCGCTGCCGGTCTGGGGCGCGATGTTCCGGACGCTGGCCGAGGGCGCCGCGGTGCCGGTGGTGGCGCATCTGGATCATTCGCGGGACATCGGCGAGTGCCGGGCGGCGATCGAGGCCGGCTTCACCTCGGTCATGTTCGACGGCTCGCGGCTGCCGCTGGCCGAGAACATCCGCGCGACCGCCGAGGTCGTCGCGATGGCGCATGCGCAAGGCGTGTCGGTCGAGGGCGAGGTCGGTTTCGTCGGCTATGACGCGGGCGAGGCATCGGCCCGGACCACGCCCGCGGACGCGCGCGCCTTCGCCGTGGGCACCGGCGTCGATGCGATGGCGGTGTCGGTCGGCAACGTGCATCTGCAGACCAGCGCCAGGGCCGAGATCGATTTCGACGCGGTGCGGGCCATCGAGGCGGTGACGGACGTGCCCCTGGTGCTGCACGGCGGCTCGGGGATCCCGGCTGAGGTGCGGCGGCGGCTGGCGCTGGAGACTCGGGTGGCGAAGTTCAACGTCGGCACCGAACTGCGGCAGGTCTTCGGGGCATCTCTGCGCGCCGGGCTGGCGGCGCACCCGGAGCGGTTCGACCGGCTGGCGATCATGTCCGAGGTGATCGCGCCGATGCAGGACTGCGCGCGCGGGGTGATGCGGAACCTGGCCGGCTGAGGCCACGCGGGGCTGACGCCGGATGCCTCCGGCGGGGATATTTGGGGACATTGGAAGGCGGGGCGCCCGGTGAGATCCGGGCGCATTACCTTGCGGCCGGTAACATTGTTGGCGGTCGCCGGGCGCAGGAACGGGGGCTTGGCCAGGGCGGTGGGAACATGAAAATGACCACCGCCGGAGCGGTGGCCAGGGTCGGTGGGGAAACGGGTCGGGAGTTGCCTATTGGCACACGGCTGGCGGGTTCTCGGACACGCCGGCGCAGACGCGTTCCTTCGTGGCCCAGCCGATGTCGATGGTCTTTTCCAGGTTGCTGCTGTCGATCCGGGTCACCGGCAGCAGGACCGAATCCAGCTCGACGCCCTGCGGGCCGCTGTTGAAGCTGCCCTTGCCGTCGACCTCTTCGCCCCTGGCCAGCGCCAGTGCGACGGTGGCGGCGGTCTGGCCGAGCTCGTAGGCGTTCTTCCAGATGGTGAAGGTCTGCTGGCCGCGGGCGATGCGGTTCAGCGCGCCGGGCGCGCCGTCCTGGCCGGACATCGGCACGTCGAGGCCCTGCTCCTCCAGCGCCTGGGCGACGCCCGAGGCCATGCCGTCGTTCATCACCATGACCGCATCGACCTTGTTGTCGTTGGCGGTCAGGATCTGCTCGATGGTGTCCTTGGCCAGTTCGGGGCGCCAGCTGTCGATGAACTGCTCGCCGACCACGGTGATCTCGCCGGCGTCGTACTTGGCCTGCATCACCTGCTGGTAGGCGTCGAACATCTGGTGGGTGTTGGGATCGCCGTCGTCGCCCTTGAGGATGGCGTAGTTGCCCTGCGGCGCCTCGGCGAGCATGCCCTCGGCCAGTTCCTTGCCCACCGAGCGGGCGTCGAACGAGACGTAGAACGTGCCCGGCACCTCGATCAGCTGGTCGTAGGCGACCACCGGGATGCCTTCGGCCAGCGCGCGCTGCACCACCGGGCCGACCGCGTCGGCGACGCCGGACATGACGATCAGCACGTCGGCGCCGCGGGTGATCAGGTTCTCGATGTCGGCGACGGACTTCTCGGGGGAGAAGTTGGCGTCGGCCGAGATGTATTCGGCGCCGGCTTCCTCGAGCACCGACTTGATGCCGGCCTCGTCGATCTTCCAGCGCTCGTCGGCGAACTTGTACCAGCTGACGCCGACGGTGATGTCCTGCGCCGGCGCCATGCCGGCGACGAAAGATACGGCTGCGGCGCCGAGGATGGCGCCGCGGATAGGACGTGCTGTCATGTCCTTCCTCCCTGGGTTTCCTGCGTGCCTCTTGTCGGGCACGAGGACAGGTTGACACACGATGCAACCGGTTGCAAACTCTTTTCCAAGGATCGGGCGCAGAGCGCGTCCGGCAACTTCGGGAGGAAACGATGGAGAGAACCGCTGCCGAGCGGCCCGTCAGCGTTGGCGAGCGCCTGCGCCAGGTCTCGCAGAGCGTTCAGATGGACACCCGCCTGCTGGCGATGATCGGCGCCGTGGTCGCGATCTGGGCGTTCTTCGAGATCGCCTCGGGCGGCATTTTCCTGTCGCCGCGCAACCTGTGGAACCTGTCGGTGCAGACCAGCGTCACCGCGCTGCTGGCCACCGGCATGGTGCTGATCATCGTGTCGCGCAACATCGACCTGTCGATCGGCTCGCTGCTGGCGTTTCTGGGCATCCTGGGCGGGTTCGTGCAGACCGAGGTGCTGCCGCTGGAGGGCACGCACAGCTGGTGGATCTCGATCCTGGTGATGATCGGCGCCGGCGCGCTGGCCGGCGGCATGCAGGGCTGGCTGATCGCGCGCTTCGCGATCCCGGCCTTCGTCGTCACCCTGGGCGGGCTGATGTTCTGGCGCGGCGCCGGCTGGCTGTTCACCCAGGGCCGCACGGTGACGCCGCTGGACACCACCTACAGCGTGTTCGGCGGCGGCTCGATCGGCGAGAGCTGGAGCTGGGTGGTCGGTGCAACCGGTTTCGCGCTGCTGGCGCTGCTGACCGCCTGGAAGCGGCAGCGGCGCAAGGCGCTGGGCTTCCAGGTCAAGCCGGCGTCGGTCGAGCTGGCCATCGTCGCCGCGGTGGGCGCGCTGATCGCGGCGTTCGTGGCGACGATGAACGGCTACGACTTCCCGCGCACCGAGGACGGGCGCGGCATTCCGGTGCCGGTGCTGATCCTGATCGTGGTCGCCGCGGTGATGATCTATGTCGCCAACATGACCCGCTTCGGGCGCTACATCTACGGCTACGGCGGCAACCCCGAGGCGGCGCAGCTGGCCGGGGTGAACACCCGCCGCGTGGTGATCACCAGCTTCGCGCTGATCGGTGCGCTGACCGCGATCGGGGCGGTGATCTCGACCGCGCGGCTGAACGCGGCGCCGCTGTCGATCGGCAACCTGCTGGAATTGCAGGTGATCGCCGCGGCGGTGATCGGCGGCACCTCGCTGTCGGGGGGCACCGGCACGATCCTGGGGGCGCTGATCGGCGCGCTGCTGATGCAGAGCCTGCAGAACGGCATGGTGCTGCTGGGCGTGCAGTCGGCGCCGCAGCAGATGATCATGGCCGGGGTGCTGATCTTCGCGGTCTGGTTCGACGTCATCTACCAGAAACGCCGGGTGTGAGGAGCAGGACCATGAGCCAACCCCTTGTCGAGATGAACAACATCCACAAGCGCTTCGGCGGCATCCACGCGGTCGAGGACATGAGCCTGGAGCTGCATCCGGGCGAGGTCGTCGGCCTGCTGGGCCACAACGGCGCCGGCAAGTCGACCTTCATCAAGATGCTGTCGGGCGCCTACCAGGTCGATTCGGGCGAGATCCTGATCGACGGCCAGCCGGTGCAGATCCGCAACCCGATCGACGCCAAGGAGCTGGGGATCGAGACGATCTACCAGACCCTGGCGCTGGCGGACAATCTGGACACCGCCGCCAACATCTTCTTCGGGCGCGAGATCCTGACCCCGTGGGGGGCGCTGGACGAGCCGGCGATGGAGCATGCGGCGATCGGGGTGATGAAGCGGTTGAACCCGCAGTTCCGCAAGTTTCACGACCCGGTCAGCAACCTGTCGGGCGGCCAGCGCCAGTCGGTGGCGATCGCCCGCGCCTTGCAGTTCAATGCCCGGATCATCATCATGGACGAGCCCACCGCCGCGCTGGGCCCGCACGAGACGCAGATGGTCGCCGACCTGATCAAGGCGCTGAAGAAGGAAGGCATCGCCATCGTGATGATCAGCCACGACCTGCACGACGTGTTCGACCTGTCGGACCGGATCGCGGTGATGAAGAACGGCCGGCACGTCTGGACCGGCGCCACCACAGAGACCGACAAGGACCAGGTGCTGCAGATGGTGATCCTCGGCAAGCTGCCCGACGGCAGCTATGCGCCCGGCATCCTGACGAGCGAGGATGCGTAGCGGCGCCCTGCTTGCTGCGATGATCTGCGCCGCGGGAAGTGCCGCGGCGCAGCCCGCGTTCGAGGACCTTTCCGGCGCGTTGCCGCCGCATGTCTATTCCGGCGGCTGGGAGCATTACGTCGGCGGCGGCGTCGCGGTGCTGGACTGCGACGACGACGGCTGGCCGGACCTGTTCGCGGCGGGCGGCGAGGCCCCTGCCCTGCTGCTGCGGAACGCGACCGCGGCGCCCGGCGCCGCGCTGGCGTTCGAGGCGTTGGAGACCCCGCCGCTGACCGGTGTCACCGGCGTCTACCCGCTGGACATGGATGCGGACGGGGTGCTGGACCTGTTCGTGCTGCGCGCGGGCCCGAACCTTGCCCTGCGCGGCCTGGGCGGCTGCCGGTTCGAGGACGCGACCGCGGCCTGGGGGATCGACCCCGGCGATGGCTGGAGCACCGCCTTCTCGGCCACCTGGGAGCCGGGTGCCGAGCGCCCGACGCTGGCCGTCGGCAACTATGTCGACCGCGACGATCCCGAGGGGCCGTTCGGCGCCTGCGACACGCACCGGCTGCTGCGCCCCGGCCCCGGCGGCTATCGCGCGGAGCAGATCGCGCCGGGGTACTGCACGCTGTCGATGCTGTTCACCGACTGGAGCGGCGACGGGCGCGCCGACCTGTGGATCAGCAACGACCGGCACTACTATGTGCGCGACGGGCAGGAGCAGCTGTTCCGGATCACGCCGTCGCTGAAGGAATACGGTCCGCAGGACGGCTGGCAACCCTACAAGCTGTGGGGCATGGGCATCGCCAGCCGCGATCTGACCGGCGACGGGCTGCCCGAGGTGGCGGTGACCAGCATGGCGGACCAGAAGCTGTTCGAGCTGACCGGCGACGGCGGCCCGGCCTATGCCCCGGTCGCCTACGACCGCGGCACCACGGCGCACCGGCCCTATACCGGCGACGAGGGCCGGCCCTCGACCGGCTGGCACGTGCAGTTCGGCGACGTCGACAACGACGGCCGCGACGATCTGTTCATCGCCAAGGGCAATGTCGACCAGATGCCCGATGCGGCGATGCGGGATCCGGACAACCTGCTGATGCAGGGCGCGGACGGGCGCTTCGTCGAGGCGGGCGGGACATCCGGCATCGGCTCGCCGGAGCGCAGCCGGGGCGCGGCGCTGACGGATCTGAACCGCGACGGCTTGCTGGACCTGGTGGTGGTTCGCAGGCGGGCGCCGATGGGCCTGTATCGCAACCTGACCGCGGGCGCGGGCAACTGGCTGTCGGTGGCGCTGGCGCAGCCGGGTGGAAACGCCTTCGCCGTGGGCGCGCGGATCGAACTCGAGGCTGGGGGCAAGTCCCGCTGGCGCGAGGTGCAGGTCGGCGGCGGGCATGCCGGCGGCCAGGCCGGGCCGGAGCATTTCGGGCTGGGCGACGCAGGCGCCGTGCGGCTGCGGGTGCGCTGGCCCGACGGCGTGCTGTCGGACTGGGCGGAGGCGCCCGCGAACGGGCACGTCCTTGTGCGTCGGGGCGCCGGCGCCTCGATTTCCACCGAGGCGCCGGTTCCACGGCCGGCGGTCCAGCCGGTGTCTCAGTGAGACCGCTTGCGGCCCTGCTGGGTGTCGATCTCGGCGGCGAACCGGTCCTCTGACCAGCCCTCGGCCAGCGCCTGGCGCATCACGTCCTGCTGGCTCGGCGGCGCCATGCCAGACAGCGGCGAGTCGATGTCCAGGTTCGCCGGGAACGGGTAGCCCTCGGCGGTGGCGGCGATGACGTTGTCGACCTGCCGCGGGTCCAGCGCGCCGTCCGCCGCCAGTTTCGACAGGCTGGCGTAGACCGCCTTGGAGATGCGGACCCGGTCGACGATCTCGATCGAGCGGCCATAGGCCGAACCGATCTGCATCAGGTTGGCGAAACGCTGCACGTCCGCCGTCTTGTTGTCGCCCGCCGCGTGGAAGGTCGCCGGATTGAAGAACAGCAGATCGCCCTTCGCCAGCGGCATCTGCACGTGGTGCTTCTCGAAGTGGTCGCGGAACGGCTGCATCAGCACCGCCAGATAGCCCGGCAGGTAGCTTTGCGAATACGGCAGCAGCTTGGTCGGGCCCGACTCCAGCGGCATGTCGGAATGCGCCACCGCGCCCTGCAGGGTCAGGCTGGCCGACAGCGCGTGCTGTTGCGCCGGATAGGTCTTGAGGTCGGCGACGCTCTGGAAGCCCATGTGGTAGTCGCGGTGCGCGGTCTGCGCCTTGCCGCCGGGGCGCACCACGTTGACCTGCGTGGTGATCTGGTAGCCGGTGCCGAGCCAGGCCTCGCTGATCCGGCGGATCAGCTCGTTGGCGTTGTAGCGGACGAACAGTTCCGGGTTGGCGACGCACAGCTTCTCGTGCGCGTTCCAGACCCGGCTGTTGGCCCCGGCGGTGGCGAAATGGTCGCCCTTGCCGGCGTTGCCCGCCTCTTCTTCGGCGATGATCGCCGACAGCGCCTCGGTCACCGCGTCGACCAGCGCCAGGTCGGCATAGCCGCGCCGCACCGCGATGATGCCGGGGCCGGACAGGAAGGCGCGGTTGATCTCGGCCATCACCGGCAACGCGGTGTCGTCGCCGGCGAAGGCGGTGCGCAGCGCGTCGCCGTCGTAGACCGGGATGTTGTTCACGATCTCGGCGGCGAAGGGATAGTCGGCCGGGTCGGTGGTCTGGCCGACATGCGCGGCGAAGGCGTCGATGTCGCAGCTGTCCTCGGTCAGCCAGACGCTGTCTGCGGGCGGGTGGCGGTCGAGCATGTCCTCATCTCCCTTCGGGTTGTGGTTGGGCAAAGGATACGCTTGCGCCGGGCGCGCGGCAGGGGCACGATCCATCAAAAATCCATCAAGCAAATGAGCCACCGCTTTCTGATCAAGGATATCGCGCTGCAGGCGGGTCTCGGAACCGCCACCGTCGACCGGGTGCTGAACCGGCGCGGCGGCGTGCGGCGTCAGACCGTCGACCGGGTGCGCAACGCCATCGCCGAGCTGGAGGCGCAGGCCGGGCAGCTGGCGCTGACCGGGCGCAAGCTGATCGTCGACCTGGTGGTCGAGGCGCCGCAGAGCTTTCGCGAGTCGCTGGACGAGGCGCTGGCCGCCGAGCTGCCGCTGATGCAGCCGGCGGTGTTCCGGGTCCGGCGCGACATGCGCGGCCGCTTCCCGGTGCCCGAACTGGAGCAGGCGCTGCGCCGCGCCGGCCGGCTGGGCAGCCACGGGGTGATCCTGATGGCGCCCGACGCGGCGCGGGTGCGGGCGGCGGTGGACCGGCTGGACGCGGGCGGGGTGCCGGTGGTGACGCTGGCCAGCGACATGCCGGGCACGGCGCGGCGCGCCTATGTCGGGCTGGACAACGCCCGCGCCGGGCGGACCGCGGCTTGGGTGCTGCGGCGCTGGCTGGCGCCGGCGCGCGGCGCCCGCGTGCTGGTGACGATCCGCAACGACCGGTTCCGCGGCGAGGAGGCGCGCGAGGCCGGGTTCCGCGCGGCGATGGCGCAGGCTTTGCCGCGCGCGCAGCTGCACGTTCTGGTGCAGGACCCGGACGACGCCGGGTTCCACGCCCGGGTGCGGGCCCTGGCGGCGCGCGGGCTGGCGGCGGTCTATTCCATCGGCGGCGGCAATCGGCGGCTGCTGGACAGCCTGGAGGCCGGCGGGCGGCGGCGGCCGCTGATGATCGGCCACGACCTCGACGCCGAGAACCGGCAGCTGCTGCGCGAAGAGCGGCTGGACATGGTGCTGTACCACGACTTCGCCGGCGATATCCGCAACGCCTGCCGGGTTATCATGGCGGCGCACAGCCGCGGCGCGATGCCGGCGCCGCAGGGCGGCGCGGCGCTGCGCATGGCGATCCCGCCGATGGTGGACTAGGCCGCCGGCGTCATCCGGTTCGCGGCCAGGAAGGCGTCGAGCTCGGCGGTGGTCGGCATCGCCGGCGCGCAGCCGACGCCGCGCACGACGATCGCCGCCGAGGCCGCGCCGCGGGCGACGGACTGCTCCAGCGTGCGGCCGGCGGCGAGCCCCGCCAGCAGCCCGGCCATGAAGCTGTCGCCGGCCCCCATCGGCTTGATCGCCTGCACCGGGAAGATCCCCGAGGCGAACTGCCGCTCGCCGTCGTAGGTGACCGAGCCGCGCGCCCCCAGCTTGTAGATCGCCACCCGCCCCTCGGCGGCCAGGCTCCGCGCCAGCCCCTGCCCGCCGGTGCCGCCGGCGACCACGTCGAATTCCTCGTCGTTGCCGATGACCATGTCCGCGGCCTGCGCGGCCTGCACGTAGACCTGCGCCGCCTCGCCGGCCGAGGGCCAGGAATAGGGCCGGTAGTCGATGTCCAGCACCACCGGCAGCCCGGCGGCGCGGGCCAGCGCCATCGCGTGCAGCGTCGCCTCGCGCGAGGGCTGCGCCGCCAGCGCCGTGCCGGTCAGCACCAGCGCGCCGAACCCGGCGCAGTCCACCGCCTCGACATCGTCGCGGGTCATATGGAAATCGGCGGCGTCGTTGCGGTAGATCACCGTCTGCGTGTCCTCGAGCCGGGTCTCGGTCACCGCCAGCGAGGTGCGCATCTCGCCCGCGACCACGCGCAGATGCGCGGTGTCGACGCCATAGCCCTGCAGTTGACCGCGCACGAAACGCCCCACCGCGTCGTCCGACACCGAGCTCAGGATCGCCGCGCCGACGCCCTGCCGCGCCAGCCCCGCGGCGATGTTGCCGGACGAGCCGCCGAGGCAGGCGAAGAACCGATCGGCGGCGTCCGCCCGCGCCCCCGGCGGATCGGCGTAGAAATCCATGCCCGCGCGCCCCAGCACCAGCACCGGCCGGCCCCGCAGCCGTTCGAACCTGACCATGCGCCGTCTCCCCTCGTCCGTTTTTGCAACCGGTTTCAAAAACCGTCATACGGGATGGCGGCCCCGGTGCGCAAGCCTTCCGCGGCCCGGCACGCGGACAACGGTCGAACGTGGTCGAGGCAAAGCGTCGAGGCCGGTCCGGTTGCTGTTGCCGGATCAAGAGGCAGCAGAAGAACGGGAACAAGGACGCGTGGAAGATTACCGATCCGAGGTTGAGGCGATTCACGAGGCGCTGGCCAAAACCCCGCGCAAGCCAGACTGCCACGCGCAGGTTTTGATCCGTGGTGCAGTGGATGTGTGAACCCGGGTCGAAAACCTGGGGCGCGACACGCGAAATGTACAATAATGTCAATGGCACCCGATGCCGGAGTGCCATAGGCGCGAATTTCCCAATGATTTCATAGCCGAACATGACACCCGACCTTGGAAGTTCGGCCCATGTAATGCAAAGGCTTGGAACGCGATTTGACACCTCCAAATCGCGGCTGACGCCATCAGGGTGTCCTCATTGAGGCCATCCGCGAAGCGCATCGAGCCCGGTTCCGGATGAGCCGCGCCGGAGGAGGAGCCGCAGTTTGCGGGACTGGTGGTCACGGCTTCTGGCTCTTCCGAATCCAAGGTGGAGCTCACTGGTCCAGAAATCAGGGGCCCGGTGACAATGCGCCTGGAGAGCGGCGCGTCGGCGGAACGGATCGCGGCGGTTGCGGTGCCTCGGCAGAACGACACCAGCTGGATGCGAGAACGTCCGCCTTTCGGTCGCTCGGCTACTTATAAGACACTTGTATTTGACATCTTAACTGATACATAAATCCCTATGATCGATGCCAAGCAGGCCTACACCCTTGCCGCGCTGAGCGCCCTTTCGGGCGTGCCGCAGCGTACCGTGCGCTATTACATCCAGCAGGGACTTGTGGACCGGCCCGAGGGCGAGAAGCGCGGCGCATACTACACGTCCGCACATCTCGAGCGTCTGCTAGAGATCCGGAAATGGCAGCGGGCGGGGCTCAGCCTCGACCGGATCCGCGATTTGGTCGGCGAAGCCGAGGCCGACGACGTGCCCCCGCCGAAGCGGCGCCGGCCCGGGGACGTAACTCTGCGCAGCTACATTCTCGTCGCTCCCGGCGTCGAGATCGCGATTGAGCCGGCGGCGGCCGGACTGACCCCGGACGACATTCGCACCCTCGCGCGAGACGCTGCGGAACTGGTGCGCAGATTTCAAGACAGGCGATCGCAGGAGAGTGCCGATGAGACGAACGATGATGGCGGCAGCGGCAACGAGGGCTGACGTGTCCCGGTCACCGCTCGAGCGGGTTCGGATCGAACTGACCGTGGACGGGATGTTCGCCGAGGTGGCGGTCGAGCAACTCTACCGGAACGCGGCGCAGTCGGACATCGAGGCGGTCTACAGCTTCCCGGTGCCGAGCGAAGCCACCCTGCTTTCCTTCGACGCAGACATTTCCGGAACCCGCCATGTCGGCCAGGTGGTTCCTGCCGCGCAGGCGGACGAGCAGTACGAGGACAGCATCGCCGGCGGCGATACCGCCGTCCTGCTGGAACAGGTCGAGCCGGGCCTCTTCACCGCCAGCATCGGCAACCTGCGTGCCGGCGAGACGGCGATCCTACGCTATCGGTACGGGATGCTTCTGCGCTGGAACGGGAACCGGGTGCGGCTGGCCCTGCCGACCACGATCGCGCCGCGCTACGGTCGCGCGCGGCGCCTTCAGCCGTACCAGTTCCCGGAACATTCGCTTGCGGTGGAGAACCGGCTCGAACTGAAGGCGCGGATCAGCGGACTGCTGGCGCAGGCCCGGCTGGCGTCCCCGACGCATGACATGCGGCAGACGCGAGATGGCGCGGGTCTCCACCTGGCCCTTGAAAGCGCGACGGTCATGGACCGCGACGTGGTGATCGAGGCGCGGCTTGGCGTCACCGATCCGCACGGCGCGCTTGTCGGGCGGGACGGCGATCGATGGGTTGCTCTGGCGAGCTTCCGGCCAACCCTGCCCGAAGATCCTTCATCCCGAGCCGCATCGGCCGCGCGAACCGTGCAGATCGTGGTGGATTGCTCGGGGTCGATGATGGGCGACTCGATCGCCCAGGCAAGAATCGGGCTCAAGCGCATCATCGAGGCGCTGCCCGACGGCGCTCGGTTCAACATCATCGCCTTCGGCAGCGACTGGCGCACGCTCTATCCGCAGCCGGTCCAGGTCACCGCGCGAACCCGACGCGATGCGCATGCCTTCGCTCGCGGTCTCGACGCGGACATGGGCGGGACCGAGATGGAGAAGGCTCTGGATGCGGCCATCCGGGCAGAAACCGGCGCGGGTTCGCGCGATATCCTGCTGATCACCGACGGCGAGATCTGGGATGCCGGCGATATCGCCCGCCGGGCCCAGGCCGCGGGAAATCGGATCTTCAGCGTCGGCGTCGGCAGCGCCGTGGCCGAGGCCAAGGTGCGCCAGCTTGCCGAGATGACGGGGGGCGCCTGCGAGCTTGTCACTCCGAACGAGGACATGGGCGAGCGGATCTACCGCCATTTCCAACGCATCCTGGCCCCGAGCGCCCGCGATGTGCAGGTAGCCTGGCCCGCCCGACCTGCCCGGGAGTGGCCGGTGAAGATCGAACGCCTCCATGACGGCGACACCATCCACGCCTTTGCGTGGTTCGACACATGCCCGGAGGGCAGCGTCACGCTGGAGTATTCCGCAGGCGCGGGGACACCGCTTCGGGCTGAGGTTGCAATTCCGCCTGCAAAGGACAATGCGAGCGTATCCAGCCAATCTCCCCTGGCCCGGATTGCCGCGGCAGCCCGGATTGCAGCCGCCCCTGATGACGCCAGCGAGTTGGCCATGACCTACCAACTGCCGAGCCGCTGGACGAAATACCTCGTGCTTCACGAGCGCGCAGCGAACGACAAGGCGGTTGGCCTGCCGGTGACCGTGAAGGTCCCGCAGACGCTGGCGGCCGGCTGGCACGGGACCGGCTCTGTCAGGGCCTTCCGGCGGATGCAATCCGCCCCGCCGGCGTCGTCTATCGCATTCAGCGAAGCGCCGCCCGCATTTAGCCTTCGGCATCGCATTCCCTCGGAGCCCAGCCCGGATATGCGGGAACTGCGCATCTTCATCGCCGGGCTCTCCGCGTGGAAGGGCCGGACGCTGCCAATGCTTCAGCAGCTACGCGACTGGGGACTGTCCGACGCGATCGCCGACGCCCTGCTGGCGCAGGTCGCGCGCGGCGAGCCGGAAGAGGCGGTGGTCCTGAGCTTCCTGGTCGTCCTGATCGACCTGCGCCGGCAGGACCTGCCCCGCCGATTGCGCTACACGGTCCGGTGGTGGCAGGTGCGGCGGCCCGGTCTGGTGGAAAGATGCCTGGTTCCGGTCGGAGTGAGCCAAGCCATGGCCTGAACGCGCAGGTAGGCCGGCCGGCGGAGCGCACGTTCATCAAAGAAGGTCGGCACGCGTCCCCGCGTGCCGCGGCGCACTTCGGTCCCCCAACTCAGGCGCACCTTAGGACATCCTCAGCGAAGCTGACCGATCAGCTCGGGAGTCAACTATCGCCAGGGTCGGCCCGTGGACCCTCTGCGCCGCGCCGTTGCCGCAACGACAGTAACCGGTCGGGACACCTGCATCGTCGGCACCCACGGCAAGCCCTTCAACAGCCCCGAGAGCATGCGCGTCCGCTTCCGCAAATGGTGCGACAAGGCCGGGCTCGTGGGGCGCTCATCGCATGGCGTTCGGAAGGCCCTGGCGGAACTCCTGTCCGAGAGCGGCATGAGTTCGCGGCAGATCATGTCGGTGCTCTCGCACACCAAGGCGGCCACCTCCGAGATCTACACCGAGAAGGCCGAGCGCCGCCTGATGGCGGAACAGCGATGAACGCCGTCGAGGGCTTCGATTGGTAACAAGGTGTCCACCCCTTCCCGAGGGGTGGACACAAATGCCGATTTTCCCAATGATCTCAATGACTAAATAAAGCTTTGGTACCCGAGGCCGGACTCGAACCGGCAAGCCTGTTACAGCGGGGGATTTTGAATCCCCTGTGTCTACCAATTCCACCACTCGGGCACGCGGTTGGAGCGTCAGGCTATCGCCTATCGCTTCGGATCGCACAAGAAAAAATCTCCGGATCCGGGGCGAAGTCGGGGCGCAGGACACGATGGCGGCGCGGCCGGGCGCGAACGGACGTTGACGGGGCGCGCGCTTCGTGGTCAACGGCTGGGGTTGCAATGCGGGGCGGCGGGATGCTCAGACGGCTCTACGACTGGACGCTGGAACTGGCGGACACGCGGCACGCGCTGTGGGCGCTGGCGGTGGTGGCGTTCGTGGAATCCTCGGTGTTTCCGGTGCCGCCGCACCTGATGGTGGTGCCGATGGTGCTCGCCGCGCCGCAGCGGGCGTGGCTGATCGCGCTGGTGTGCACCGCGGCGTCGGTGGCGGGGGGCATGCTGGGCTACTGGATCGGGGCGGAGCTGTTCGACAGCCTGGGCCGGCCGGTGCTGGAGTTCTACGGCAAGGCCGAAAAGTTCGAGATCTTCCGCGCGCAGTTCAACGAGTACGGCGCCTGGGCGGTGCTGTTCGCCGGGATCACGCCGTTCCCCTACAAGGTGATCACCATCACCTCGGGGGCGACGGGGCTGGATTTCGGCGTGTTCATGCTCGCCTCGGTGCTGGCGCGGGGATTCGTGTTCTTCCTGCTGGCAGCGATCCTGTGGAAATTCGGCCCGCCGGTGCGGGCGTTCATCGAGAAACGCTTCGCGCTGGTGACCACGGCGGCGTTCGCGGCGCTGCTGGGCGGGTTCGCACTGGTGAGGTTTCTATGAGCAGACGGTTTCTGACGACGCTTGCCGGGCTGGGCTCGGCCGGGCTGCTGCTGGCGGCGCTGGGGTTCCAGTACCTCGGGGCGCTGGCGCCCTGCCCGCTTTGCATCACGCAACGCTGGCCGCACCTGGCGGCGGTGCTGATCGCGGTGGTCGCTTTCATCGTGCCGGCACGGGTGCTGGCGCTGGCGGGGGCGGCGGCGGCGGCGGTGACGAGCGGCGTTGGGGCCTATCATTTCGGCGTGGAGCGGCGCTGGTGGGAGGGGCCGGACACCTGCGTCGCGGGAGAGATCGGCGGCAAGAGCCCGGCAGAGCTGCTGGACCAGATCCTGGCGGCGCCGGTGGTCCGCTGCGACGAGATCGCCTGGGAATTCCTGGGCGTCTCGATGGCCGGGTGGAACGCGCTCGCCTCGGCCGGCCTGGTGCTGATCTGGCTAGCGGCGGCGACGCGGCGGACAGGGGTCCGAGCGGCATCGTGAGGGCATGAGAACGAGGGATTTCACAGTGAAATCCCCATTAAGTGCATGATTTTGATCATGAAACGAGTCTGAATATTTCGTGAAGACGAAAACGGCTCAGTCGCCCTCGTACCGTAATACCCCTCGAAGCAGGTGAAGTCCGGATTCCTGGGGACCGCTAGATGTGGTTTCTCATCAGATTATTCACCGCGGAGAGCGGTGAGAGGCCGTTTAGGGCGGAGTGTGAAATGGCCGCCCGGCCGAGCTGGCGCCCCTCATTGCAGATCGCTTTCCAGCGGCAATCCTGCCTCGCGCCAGATCTTCTTGCCGCCGACATAGTGATGGACGTCCGAATAACCCAGCTTCGCCAGCCGCCGCGCCGACAGCCCGGCGCGTTTGCATTGCGCGCTGGCGCAATACACGACGATAGTTGCATTGCGGCCGGGAAACCGTTGCGGTGCGCGGGTCGCCACGTCATCCGACATCAGGTGGACAGCGCCGGGCAGATGTCCGTCCGCATAGGCGGCGGCGGGAAGCGTGTCGACCAGAATGAAATCCCGGCCCTCTTCCTGCCAGCCGCGAAGCGTTGCGGTGTCGATTTCGTGGATCACTGGCCTGCCCCCGGCAGGAACCGCTCGAATCCCCATAGCAGGATGCCGAATGCCAGATGCGGGACCAGTGATGCGGGGATGAGCTGCGGGCTGACGGAAAGCCCGGCAAACCCCCAGCCGACGAGCGGGAAAAACACCACCAGAAGGATGATCCAGAGGACGCCGGCAAGATAGATCGCGGTCTTCAGATCGCGCCGCGGAAAGAACCCGACAAACACCATCGACCAGAAGGTCACATAGGCGGTGTGAAACAACAATCCGACCGGAAGCGGAAGCGATCGACCGAGAATCGTTTCCGCGAAGGCCAGCGACGGCGGTTTGGGAAAGGGCGACATGCCGGCGGCTATCGCGGCCAGCATGATCGCGGCGGTCAGGATCGAGACCGCGATGCCGATGCCGAAGGCCCGCAGCCAGAAACCCGTGTCGCGTTTGATGTCAGTCATTCGCGTCTCCTGTAGCGGGTAAGGCGGGAAAGGCGAGGCCGGCCGGTTGTCGATCTTCGGTCGGACAATCCGGGCCGCATTTCTCCGCCGACTCGGCGCAGCACGCGCCGGTGATCTGCCGGGACAGATCGAGAAGATTGGGAAAGACCGCCCGGTAGATGATGAACTGGCCCTGCCGCTGCGACGTGACCAGATCGGCGCGCGAGAGCTTCTGCAAATGAAAGGTCAGCGCATTGGCGGCAATACCCAGAGGCGCGCCGAGCCTGCCCGCCGGAAGACCGTTCGGCCCGGCCCGGACCAGCATCCGCACGATGGCAAGGCGTGCCGGATGCGCGAGGGCGCCCAGGCGTTCGGCGATGGCAGCGTCTGACATGTGATCCCAGTCTGTCAGGTGATCTGAATATCTCAACGACTCATGTATTATTGTATCTGACCCTTTGCTCGACCGTCAATGGGGGCTCGGGTTCTACCTTCCCGGCCGGATCGGCGAGCCTCGGCAATTGCTCGCGATGGTGGGCGTGAGGGCGGTTTTCGATTTGGCGCGGCGGTTCGGCGGCGTCGGGGACGGGTGCGGTCGCCGGGTACTCCGTTCGTCAGCCACGCGCTGGGGCGGCGGCGAGCAGAGACGATCCCGAGTTCGGCTGGCGACGGGCGAGCAGGCGGTCCGGATGGGGCAGGCGATCCACGACCTTTCGGTCATGCCCTCGCCGCTGCCGATGGCGCTGCACTGGGCGGCAGCGCCCTGCGCGATGCCCCTGCCCGGCCGCGGGATTCAGCAGATGCGCGGAAGCTGGTCGCCCTCCAGCATGTCGACCAGGCGTTCGCCGCCGAAGAACGAGGTCATCACCACCCGCCCCGCCGGCGCCCCGGTCACGGTGCCGATCCGGCACGCCGCCGCGCCGCCCGGCAGCGGACGCAGCACGGCCAGCGCCGCCTCGGCCTCGGGCTCGGGCACCGCGGCCACGAACAGGCCCTCGTTGGCCAGGTAGAGCGGATCGAGGCCGAGGATCTCGGACAGGCCGCGCACGGCCTCGGTCAGCGGCAGCCGGTCCTCGTCGATGCGGCAGCACACCCCCGCCGCGTCGGCGAACTCGTTCAGCACCGTCGCGACGCCGCCGCGCGTGGCGTCGCGGATCGCGTGCGTTCCCGGCGCGGCGTCGAGCAGCGCCTCGACCAGCGCCCCCAGCGGCCGGCAGTCGCTTTCCAGCGCCGTCGCCAGCCCCAGATCGCCGCGCGCCGCCATCACCGCGGCGCCGTGCAGCCCGAGCGTCGAATTGACGATCAGTGCGTCGCCGGGACGGATCCGCGTCGCCGCCAGCTCGCGCCCCTGGGGAATGCTGCCGATCCCGGCGGTGTTGACGAAGATCCGGTCGGCGGCGCCGCGCGGCACCACCTTGGTGTCGCCGGTGACGATCCGGCAGCCGGCCTCGGCGGCGGCGGCGGCCATGCTGGCGGCGATGCGGCGCAGGTCGGCCAGCGGCAGCCCCTCCTCGAGGATCACCGAACAGCTGAGCGCCACCGGCCGCGCGCCGCCGACCACCAGGTCGTTGACCGTGCCGCAGACCGCCAGCCGGCCGATGTCGCCGCCGGGAAAGAACACCGGGTCGATCACGAAGCTGTCGGTGGTGAAGGCAAGGCCGCCGCCGCCGAAGTCCGCCAGCGGCAACCGCGCCTGGTCCTCGAGCGCGGCGATGCCGGCGTTGCCGAACGCCGCCAGGAAGATCCCGTCGATCAGATCGCGCATCGCCCGCCCGCCCGCGCCATGCGCGAGCGTCACCGCCTCGCCGCGCGGGCCGCGCCGGGGCGCGGCGTCGTCAGCCACGGGCCGGCGCGCCGCGGTCGGTGGCGCTGCGGTCGGAGGCGCCGCGGTCTGTAGCGCCATCGGTGGCGCCGTACTGGTGATAGGCCGCGCAGGCGCCCTCGGACGAGACCATCAGCGCGCCCAGCGGCGTCGCCGGCGTGCATTCGCGGCCGAAGGCGCGGCACTGGAACGGCTTCAGCCGCCCGCGGACCACCTCGCCGCACTGGCAGATCTCGGGGTCGGCGACGTCGGCCGGCACCAGCCCGAAGCGCCGTTCGGCGTCCAGATCGGCATAGGCGGCGCGGATCCGCACGCCCGAGCGGTCGATTGCCCCCAGCCCGCGCCAGTCGCAGCTTTCGCGGTCCTCGTAGACCTCGGCGATGGCGCGCAGCGCGGCCGGGTTGCCGTCCTCGGGCACCACGCGCGCGTACTGGTTCTCGACCGCCGCGCGGCCGCCGGCCAGTTGCGCCAGCACCATCCACAGCGACTGCAGCAGGTCCAGCGGCTCGAACCCGGCGACGACGAACGGCTTTCCGTGCCGCTCGGGGATGAAGCGGTAGCCGGCGTTGCCGATCACCATGCTGACATGGCCCGGGCCGATGAAGCCGTCGATCAGGCAGTGCGGGTCCGACAGCAGCGCCTTCAGCGTCGGGATGATGGTGATGTGCTGGCACAGCATCGAGAAGTTGCCGATGCCCTCGTCGGCGGCCTGCAGCAGCGTCAGCGCGGTCGAGGGCATCGTCGTCTCGAAGCCCAGCGCGAAGAACACCACCTCGCGGTCGGGGTTGCCGCGCGCCAGCTCCAGCGCGTCCAGAGGCGAGTAGACCATGCGCACGTCGGCACCGCGCGCCTTGGCGTCGAGCAGCGATCCGCGCGAGCCCGGCACCCGCATCGCGTCGCCGAAAGTGGTGAAGATCACCCCGGGATGTTCGGCCAGGGTGACGCAGTCGTCGACCCGGCCCATCGGCAGCACGCAGACCGGGCAACCGGGGCCGTGGACGAACTCGATGCTGTCGGGCACCAGCTTCTGCAGCCCGTAGCGGAAGATCGAGTGGGTGTGACCGCCGCAGACCTCCATCACGTGCAGCGGCCGGCCCTCGGGCATCGGCATGCGGGCCAGCGTCTCGTCGATGCGGGCCAGCACCTTCTTCGCCAGCGCCGGGTCGCGGAACTCGTCGGCGTATTTCATGGCCGCGCGCTTTCGCGCATCGCCGCCAGCTCGTCCTGCACCTCGCCCAGCGCGTCCAGCACCTCGAGCGTGCGCGCCGCCTCGGCCTCGTCGATCACGCTCATCGCGAAACCGACGTGCAGCAGCACCCATGCGCCCACCAGGTCGTCCAGCCGGCCCGGCTCGGCGACGCAGGTGACGTTCACCTTGCGGCGGACGCCCGACACCTCCACCCAGGCCAGAAAGCGGTCGGCGTCGATGATCTCGGTGATCCGGCCGGGGATGCCCAGGCACATGGTCCTACCCTCCTGTGCGCTGCGTCCGGTGTCGGGCCAGCGCGATGGCGATCTGGCCCAGCGCGAGGCCACCGTCGTTCGCGGGCACCTCGGCGTGCTGGTGCACCGTCAGGCCCGCCGCCTGCAGATATTCGGCCAGCATAGCCGCCAACAGGCGGTTCTGGAATACTCCGCCGGTCAGGAAAACCGTTCGGCAACCGGTGGTTGCCGCCGCCCGCGCCGCGGCGTCCGCCCATACCCGCGCCCAGCCCGCGTGGAACCGCGCCGCGATCTCGGCCGCGGTGCGGCCCGCGTCGAGATCGGCGGCGATCTGCGGCCACAGCGGCGCGGGGTCGATCTGGTCCGGCCGGGGCGCACCGGCGGACAGCGCGATCCGGTAGGGCGCTGCCGCCTGCCCGGCCAGCCAGCCTTCCGCCGCGGCCTGCAGCCGCATTGCCGCCTCGCCCTCGTAGTCCTGGCGTGCGGCGCAGATCCCGGCGGCGGCTGACACCGCGTCGAACAGCCGGCCGGCGGACGTGCACTCCGGCGCATTGATGCCGCGCGCGGTCGCGGCGCGCAGAACCTCGACCGGGTGCCCGGCCAGCAACCGGCGCAGACGCGGCGGCCAGGTCTCGGGGCCGCCGGCCTGGCCGAGCCGCGCCAGCAGGTTGCGCCAGGGCTCGCGCGCCGCCAGATCGCCGCCGGGCAGCGGCGCCGGCCGCAGGTGCGCCACCCGCTCGGCGTGGCGGTAGTCGCATCTGAGCAGCTCGCACCCCCACAGCGCGCCGTCCGGCCCCATGCCGATGCCGTCCTGCACCAGCGCCAGCACCGGCGGCGCGTCGATCGGCACCCCGTGCTCGGCCATGCAGGCCGCGGCATGGGCGTGGTGGTGGGCGACCTCGACCAGCGGCAGCCGGCGCGCGCGCGCCGCCTCGCCGGCCAGCGCCCGCGACCGGTAGCCGGGGTGCGCGTCGGCGACGATCAGCGCCGGGCCGAGGTCGTAGAGCGCCTCGAACAGCGCCAGCGTGCGCCCCAGGTCGGTCTCGGTCGCAAGGCTCGCCAGATCGCCGACATGCTGCGACAGCACCGCCGTTCCCGCCTTGGCGACGGCGAAGGCGTTCTTGAGATCGCCGCCGAAGGCGATCGCCTGCGGATGGTCCGGCCCGAAGCCCTCGGGCAGCGGCAGCGGCCGCGGCGCCAGCCCGCGCGCCCGGCGCAGCGGCCGGACCGCGCCGCCGGCGACCTGCACCAGGCTGTCGTCGACGCGGTTGGCGATGTCGCGGTCGTGCATCACGAACAGGTCCGCCAGATCCGCCAGCCGCGCCCGCGCCGCGGCGTTGCCGGTCACCTGCGGATCGCCGCCGGGATTGCCCGAGGTCATCACCAGCGGCCGGTCCGCCGCGCGCAGCAGCAGCGCGTGCAGCGGGCTGTAGGGCAGCATCACGCCCAGCCGGTTCAGCCCAGGCGCCAGGCCCTCGGGCAGCGCGCAGCCGGGCCGGCGGTCGAGCAGCACGATCGGCGCCGCGGGCGCGGCCAGCGCCGCCGCCTCGGCGTCCGAGACGCGGGCGATCCGCCGCGCCATCGACAGGTCGCGCACTATCAGCGCGAACGGCTTTGCCGGGCGGCGCTTGCGGCGGCGCAGGGCGGCGACGGCCACGGCGTCGGTCGCGTCGCAGGCCAGGTGGAACCCGCCCAGCCCCCTCAGCGCCACCACGCCGCCGTCGAGCAGGACGCGCGCCGCCAACGCCACCGGATCGCCATCCAGCCGCCGCGGATCGCCCGGCCGTTCGGCCCACAGCGCCGGCCCGCAGTCCGGGCAGGCCGTCGGCTGGGCGTGGAAGCGGCGGTCGGCGACGTCGTCGTATTCGGCGCGGCAGGCGGCGCACATCGCGAACGCCGCCATCGTGGTGTTGGCGCGGTCGTAGGGCAGCGCGCGCAGGATCGAGAAGCGCGGCCCGCAATGGGTGCAGTTCAGGAACGCGTAGCCATGCCGGCGGTCGTCGGGGTCCAGCAGCTCGGCGCGGCAGGCGTCGCACAGCGCGGCGTCGGGCGTGGCGGCGGCGTGCAGCGCGCCGCCGCCGCTGGGCTCGATCCGGAAGCCGTCGGGCGCGCGCGCGTCGAGCGGCGCGGCCTCGATCCGGTCGATCCGCGCCAGCGGCGGCGGCCCGTCCGACAGGCGGCGGCGGAACAGCGCCAATTCCGGCCCGGTGCCGAAGGCGTCGATCTCGACCCCGGCGCCGGTGTTGCGGACGCTGCCGCGCACGCCGCAGGCGGCGGCGATGCGGAACACGAACGGGCGGAAGCCGACGCCCTGCACCAGGCCGCGCACGGTGATCCGCTCGCCCGCCAGCGGCGTCATCGCGCCGGCTCCGGCCCCGCCAGCGCCGAGATCACCTCGAAGGCCAGCGTCACCGCCGGGGCGACGGCGGCGGCGACCTCGGGGGCCAGGCCGGCGCCGAAGGTGTCGGCATCGGCGATCTGCGCCGCCACGATCCGCACCAGGCCCGGCAGCGCCCCGACCTCGCGCGCCAGGGTCAGCGCGCGCACCGGGGTCGCGTAGTGCATGTCGGCGAAGAAATCGCGCCGCTCGCGGTCGGTGAACCCGGCGACGTCGGGCAGGTCCGGCGCCAGCAGGAACAGCCGGCCCGCGGACGCGCCGCGGTCGCAGGCGTCGAACAGCACCAGCGCGTCATAGCCGCGCATCAGCTCCTGAACCAGGTGGATGCCGCCGATCCCGGTGTCGATCACGGTCGCGCCGGCGGGGCGGCGGGCGTCGTCGGCCGCCGCGCGCGCGGCGTGAACGCCGAAGCCGTCGTCGCCCTTCAGCACGTTCCCGACCCCGGCGACGAGAACCCGCATCGGTCTACATCGCCGGCAGGGACGGGTCGAACGGCATGCCGAACCCGATCAGCAGCCGGCCGTCCTGCTGCCGCACCGGGCGGCAGTCCAGCGCCGCGCCGCCGCCCATCCGCGCGCCGCTGCGGATGTCGTACAGGCACCCGGTCGCCGCCGGGCAGGCCCAGGTGAAGCCGTCCAGCGCCCCGTCCAGCATCGTAGTGCCGTGCGCCGGGCAGGTGGCGGCGAAGGCGAACCAGCCGCCGCCGGCGCGGGCCACGACGAACGCGCCCTCCTCCATCCGGCAGACCGCGTAACCGCCGTCGGCCAGCCCCGCGTCGACCGGCGCCGGAGACCAGTGCGGCGGCGCGCCGGCCGGGTCGGCGGCGACGTCCGGCGGGTCCGCGGGCAGGAAGTCCCAGACCTTGCGGCAGCCGGCCTCGTCCTCGGGCAGCAGCCCGTACATGCCCATAAGGGTGCGGATCGCCGGATCGGTCACGACCTGCTCCAGCACGCCGTCCTTGAACAGCCGCACCAGCCGGTGCAGCGCCTCGCGGTGGACCGAGTCGATCCCGGCCAGCGCCGCGTCGACCGCGGACCGCGCCTCCGCGTCCAGATCGTCGAGCGCGGCCAGCCGGTCGCCGGTCTCGGCCAGCAGCGCCTGCCACTCGTCGTTGGCGCGGTAGCCGACCAGCGCCTGCCCCCGGCCATCATCCGTCAGCTTCGGCGGCGCGCCGGCGGTCATCGCTCAGCCGTGCGCATGGGCGTGGTGCGCGTGCGCCGGGTCGTCGCACGGCTCGTCGCCGTCGCAGCAGCCGGCGGTACACTCGCCATGAGAGGGCTGCTGGAACTCGGTGAAGGTCTCGAAGAACATCCGCCCGGCCTTGCGGCGGCCGTCGGCGGTGAACGCATAGGCGGCGCCCTCGGCGCGCATCTCGCCGGCCTCGACCAGCCGCTCGAAGGTCTCGGCGACCTCCGCCGCGCCGCCCTTCAGGAACGGCAGCACCGCCTGCGGGGTGAACGCCTCGCCGAAGCCCTCGCCCTGATACCAGTAGCAGATCTGCAGGACGTCCTCCTGCTCGATCAGCCGGTCGAGCGCCTCGGCGTCGGCGCTGGGGGCGGTGTCGGAGTTGGGGGTGGTCATGAATGCCTCCGGGTCTTGGTGCCGGTCACGCGCGTGCGGTGGAACGAGGCGACCGGCGCCAGGTCGCGCGCCCCCTTGGCCGCCACGGCGCGCGCGGCATCGCCGCGGATCGCCAGACCGGCCGCCCGGGATGCCAGCCGGTCCGCCGCCGCGCCCGGATCGAAGCCGATCTCCGCCCGCAGCGCCGGCCCCGGCCGGGCTTCGGCCTCGGCCATGACCATGGTTCCGAACGTCTCCGGCGGCAGTTCCACCTCGACAGTGTAGCACTCGGCGGGCCAGATGCCGAAGCGTTCGCCGATCATCAGCGTGTTCTCAAGGTCGACGACGCCGGTGACCGCCTCGTAGACGCGCGCCTGCACCGCGGCGTCGGGCAGCCGGCCGCCGGTCCAGCGCCAGACCCGGATCCGCCCGGCGCGGGCGCAGGTCGCGGCCGCGCCCACCAGCACGATGCGCGCCGGCCGGTCGGCGCCCAGGTCCTGGAACTGCTGGACGATGTGGATCGGGCTCCAGCTCATGTTGCGGACCGACACCTGCGGATGGCCCGGCAATCGCGCCTCGAGCCCGGCCATCAGCCGCGGCCCCAGCGGGAAGTCGGCGACCACCGGGGTGAATCCGACGACGCCGACGACGGCGCGGGCGGCGCGGGCGGCGCGGGCGGCGCGGGCGGCGCGGGCGCCGCGGGCGGGGTCAGTCGATGCCGCAGGCACAGGTGGTCACCTCGCGGGTCACGACGCGGTCCGAGCCTTCGACCATGACATGCGTGGTGCACGGCATGCAGGGATCGAACGAGCGGATCGCGCGCAGGATGTCGATGCCCTGGAAATCGCTGTCGTCCTTGAAGTTGCTCTCGACGATGGTGGTGTTCAGCACCGAGCGCTCGTAGGGGCCGGGCTCGCCCCAGGGGGTGCGCGGGCAGGCGTTGATCGTCGAGGGCGTGACGATCTGGTAGTTGGCCAGCAGCCCGTCCCGGATCTCGCAGTGATGCGACAGGAACCCGCGCCCGGCGCCCCAGAAGCCGACGCCGATGGCATGACCCTCGGGCGGGATCTCGAACGGCGTCGCCACCCTGGTCTCGCCGGCCTTCACCAGTTCCATCGCACGGGTCAGGTTCTCCATCGTCACCATCAGGTTGAAGGCCACCGCGTAGGCGCGGGCGCGGTTGCGCTCGAACGCGTTCCAGACCAACGGCGGCGACCATTCGAAGGTGCGCTCGGGCAGCGCCTCGCCGCGCGCGACGCGCAGCCGCAGGCTCTGCCCGGTCGACTCGACGAAGGGCGACGGCGGCAGCTTGCCCGACACCGCGCTGAGGTAGACGCGCGCGTAGGCGCCCGCCTCGAAGGTGCGGCGGTCCCAGGTCGGCGTGGTGGCCCAGGAATAGCGCTCCTTCCAGTTCTGCGAGCCGGGGCGCGGGATCGTGGTCTTGTTCCAAGGGTGGTTCGGCGACAGCGGGTTGCCCGCCGGGTCGGTCTTGAACGGGTAGTCCTCCCACTGCTCGTAGTAGGAATGCTCGACGAACTCCTCGAGGCCGACGTTGATGTCGGTCAGCCGGTTGGTCACCAGCTTGCCGCCGACCAGCACGCCGGGGGTCGACCAGCGCTTCACGCCCCAGTCGTTGCAGTTGGCGTAGGTGGCGTCGTAGTGGTCCTCGTGGTCCCACTGGCCCAGGTCCACCATCGTCGCGTCCAGCCGGCCGCAGTCGAGGTAGCGCGGATCGGCCTCGAGGAAGAAGTCGAACACGTCGTCCCACAGGCCGACGCATTTCTTCGCGTAATCGAAGAACTTGACCATCTTCATGTAGAACTCGTTCAGCACCGTGATGTCGACGAAGGTCGTCACGCCGCCGGGGATGATGGTCTCGGGGTGCGGGTACTTTCCGCCCAGCAGGACATAGGCCTCGCGCGCGACGCGGGTCATCTGCAGCGCCTCGAGGTAGAGCTTGCCGGTCAGCGGGTTCAGATCGTGCAGGATCGCGCCGATGGTGGCATAGCCGTGCAGGTCCTTGTGCCGGGTGGCGGCGCCCTCGGCCTTGTCCCAGATCTCGGGGTTGGTCTGCCGGACCAGGCTTTCCGAGAAGTCCGGCCCCGCCAGCACGAACAGGTGCAGCGGGTTGTCGTACAGGTATTCGCAGCTGAGCAGCAGGTTGCGCACCACGATGCCCAGCGGCGGCGGCCGGATCCCCAGCGCCATCTCGATCGACAGCGCCGAGGCGGTGGAGTGCACGCCGCCGCAGACGCCGCAGGCGCGCGACGAGATGAACGCCGCGTCGCGCGGGTCGCGGCCGCGCAGGATCACCTCGTAGCCGCGGAACAGCGTCGCCATCGAGTTGGTGTCCAGCACCACGCCCTGTTCCAGGTCCACCGTGGTGTGGAACGCCAGCGCCCCGGCGACGCGGGTCACCGGGTCGTAGTCGATGTCGACCAGCTGGCCGTTCCGGCCGGCCAGGTCCTTCAGCCTGGCCTCGCGTTCCTCGGGGGTGCGGGTCTGGTAGTCGTAGGGGTTCTTCACCCCGTCCTTCAGCCGGGCGTTGCCCTGTTCGTCGAACTCGACGGGGAGGTTCTCGAAACACATGCCCGGTATTCCCTTCTATCTCGCGGTCAGGCCGCGGGTCACGTCGACGATGGCGGCAAGATTGTCGTTGGCGGCCAGCAGCGGCGGCGCCAGCGCCTCCAGCCCGGTATCGATGTCGTCCACCTGCGCGTTCAGCGGTCCGGTGTCGTCGCGCACCTGCGCCAACCCCGCGGCCAGCGCCTCCAGGTGATCGGCGCCGCGCTTCAGCGCCAAGTATATACCGAGCAGATGGTAGGCGACGACCAGCACGATCACCAGCGCAAGGATCACGCTGATCCAGGTCAGCGCGGCGATCATGGCCTGGCCCTCCGCTCGGCGCGTGCGGCCAGCATCCCGGCCACGACGCCGGTCCTGGCCTCGATGTCGGCGGCGACCGGCTGCATCGCGCCGGCGGTCTCCAGCGTCCGGTCCAGCGCCGGGATCGCGCCGGTATGACCGGCGATCCGGCCGCCGGCCTCATGCATGTCGGCCAGGTAGCCCTCGATCGCGCGGGCGGCGTTCAGCGCCCGCTGCAGCAGCGTCACCGCCACCGGCACGATCACCAGCGCGACGATCAGCAGGGCGACGATCCAGATCACGGCGGCGGCGGCGGGCATCACGATGCGTCCTGCCGTTCCAGCGCGCCGTGCAGCTCGCCCAGCGTCGCGTCCACCGCGGCCAGGCCGGCGGCGATCTCGCCCAGCCCCTCGTTCAGCGGCACCGCGGCGGCGGGCAGGTGCGCGGTCTCGCGCTCGATCGCGCGCAGGCCGAGCCGCAGCTTCGCCAGATAGCTGGTCCCGCTGCCGCCGATCTGGTCCAGCAGCCCGACGATGCGGATCAGCGCCGCCGCGACGACACCGAGGAACAGCAGCGCGGCGAGGGCGCTGAGCAGGGTCAGCAGGGTGATCATGACGCGTCCTTCCCGCCCGCCAGGATGCACTCGGGGCATCCCGGACAGGTCTCGGCGTGGTCGCGGATCGCCCCGGCATGACCGAGGATGCCGGTGGCGCGGTCGCGGATCGCGTGCACCGCCTCCAGCGTCCGGTACAGCAGCGCGATGTGGATGGTGTTGTTGGCGACCTGCTGGCCGCGCGCCCAGATCACCGCCGCCCCGTCGCGGATGTCGCGGGCGGTGGCAATCACCTGCCACAGCAGCACCGCAACGACGCCGGTGACGACCAGCGCCAGCGCCAGCGCGATCCACCAGAGCGTGATGTGGCTCATCTCTCCCCCCTCCCCGTTCAGGCGGCGTCCTCGCCGGCGCCGTCATGCGCGACGGCGGCGCGGATCGCCGCGGCGTTGCGCTCGATCGCGGTGGCGCCGTCCAGCAGCGCGCCCGCGGTCCGGTTGATCTTCGCCAGCCGCCAGACCGAGCGGGTGTTGGCGTCGATCTCGCCGACGGTCCCGGCGGCGGCGCGCGCCAGCGCGCGGATCCGCCGCGCCTGCCACAGGATCCCCAGCAGCAGCGCCGCGACCACCACGACGACCGCGCCCGCGGCCGCGAACCCGACGATCCACCAGCTCATTCCGCCCCCTCCCGTTCCGCCTGGCCGGAACGCAGGTGCCGGTGCGACGGCGCCTGTAGCGCCCGCTGCCGCGCCGAGCCGGCCTCGAACCGGGTGCCGCGCCGCCTGAGGTAGTCGTAGACGCCGCCGACCGCGCGCTCGGCGATGCTGCTGCCGCCGTCGACGTTCGCCCAGCCACTGGGCACCGCCTGCGCGCGCGCCCAGTTCGGCGTGCGGTTGCGGCTTTTCTGGGTGAACTGGCGCAGGTACGACACGAAGCTGCCGGTGGTGCGGCTGAGCGTCGCCGACAGGGTCGAGCCGGGCGGCTTCTTGTAGAACGGCGCGAAGGCGTCGGGAAAGCCGGGCATGGTGCAGCCGATGCAGATGCCGCCGGTGTTCATGCACCCGCCGGCGTGGCCGAGCGCCCCGCGCGAGACGATGTTGCACTGCACCACCGGCCCCCAGCATCCCAGTTCCACCAGGCACTGCCGCTCGCCGTATTCCTGGGCGAACTTGCCTTCCTCGTAGTTGCCGGCCAGCACGCAGCGGCGGTGCACGGTCTCGCCGAACAGCCATTTCGGGCGGCCCAGCTCGTCGAATTCCGGCAGCGGACCGAACCCGGCCAGGAACATCAGCACCGCGGCGATGGTCTCGGTGATGTTGTCGCCCACCGGGGCGCAGCCGGGGATGTTGATCGGCGGCAGGCCGAGCGCGCTGAGATAGTCCTTGCCGAGATAGTCCATCACCGACATCGACCCGGTGACGTTGCCCGCGGCCGCGGGAACGCCGCCCCAGGTGGCGCAGGTGCCGACCGCGATCACCGCCGCCGCGCCGGGGGCGAGATCGCGCAGCCAGTGCGCCGTGGGAATCGGCTGCTTCGAGCCGTCGGGCGCCTCCGCCGCGCCCATCGCCGACCAGTAGCCGCCCAGATCGCCGGCGATGCGCTCGTCCGCGACCGAGCCCTCGTAGAGCACGACATAGGGCGCGCCGAGCGTGCCCTCACGGGCGGCATGGTGCGCCTTCATGAACGCCTTGCCCGCGGTCACCGACAGCACCGGGTGGTGCAGCACGATCTTCGGCAGCCCCGGCAGCCGGGCGCTCATCAGCTGCTCGACCGTCGGGTTCTGCGCGCCCGCGGCGGCGATCGTGCAGCCGTCGCAACTCATCCCCGCCAGCCAGAAGGCGTGGACCTCCTCGATCGGGCCGCGGTCAAGCGGGAACACCGGCCGGTAGCCGGGGTCGCGCGGTGCGGTTTCGCCGTTCCCGGACATGCTTGTGACACCTCCCGTTCCCGCAACGCTAGCAGCTTTCCCCTAGGGCAAGGTCAAGCGTTATCCCGAAGGCGCCTCAGCCCGACGGGTCGCGGGCGCCGCAGTCGCACGGCGCCAGCAGCGCCGCGCAGATGCAGTCGCCCTCGCGCTCGCGCGGGGTGCCGACAAGCGCGTCGTAGCGCGCCTGCAACTCGTCGCGCTCGCCCTGCAGCCGGGCGATGGTCAGGTCGCGGTCGCGGATCTGCTCGTCCAGCCGGCCCAGCAGACGCTGGCGCAGGCTGCGGCCGTCGCCGGCGTCCAGCAGGTCGCGGATTTCCTCCAGCCCCAGGCCCAGCCGGCGCAGGCTGACCACCAGCTGCGCGCGGCGCGCCGCCCGCGGGCCGTAGAACCGGTAACGGTTCGCCCCGCGTTCGGGCGGCGCGATCAGGCCGATCCTCTCGTAGTACCTGAGCGTCTTCGGCGTGACCTCCAGCAGTGCCGCCATCTCGCCGATCAGCATCGTCCCTGCCCGCCTAAGCGGGCCGGTCCGCCGACGCGCCCGCGCCCCCCGGCGGCGGCATTGCGCGGGCGATCCGGTCGATGTCGGCGGCGATCCGGCGGATCGCGGCGATCCCCGCCGAATCGGGCGCGTGGTCGAGCGGCGACAGCCCCCTGCGCTCGGCCTCGACCATCGCCTCGTCATAGGGAACGGCGCCGATGATCTGCATGCCGTGCTTGTCGCAGAACGCCCGGATCGCCGCCATGTCCGCGTCCGAGCGCGCCTTGTTGGCGACCACCTTCACATGCGCGATGCCCAGTTCCGCGGCCAGCTCGCAGGTGCGCATCGCCGCCTCCAGCGAGCGGTAGTAGGGTTCGGCCACCACCAGCATCATGTCGACGTGGCGCGCGGTGCCGCGCTTGAGATGCTCCAGCCCCGCCTCCATGTCGGTGATCGTGTGCTCTCCGATCGAGGTCAGCTCGGCGATCAGCCCGCGCACCGCGCGGTGCGAGGCGCACATGCAGCCCGAACCGGCGCTGCCGTGGGCGGGCTTGCCCATGACGATCAGGTCCAGGTTCTGCGCCGCGTTCACCGCGTAGTTGCGCATGATCTCGTCGCGCGGCATCGCCGGTTCCATCATGATCACGCCGTCGACCTCGGCGCCGCGCCGCATGACCTCGGGCGGGATGTAGGCGATGCGGTCGGCGGCCTCGGGCGACATGCCCAGCACCAGCGCGAGGTTGGGGTTGGGGTCGCCGTCGATGGCGAGGATGCGGCGGTCCTCGCCGGCGAACACCCGCGCCAGCGTTCCCGCGATCGTGGTCTTGCCCGACCCGCCCTTGCCGACTGTCGCGATCTTCATGGTCTCGCCCCTTCCCCGAAATTTATTTTATCCGGAAAGTAGCTTGGCCGGCGTGAATCTGCAATTATCCACGCATTGCCCCTGGGGAAAGGTTTGGCGCGGTGAGCGGCGGCTCCGACAGGCACCTGCGGCAGGCGAACGGCGATCCGCGCCTGCCCGTGACGATCCTGACCGGGTATCTTGGGGCCGGCAAGACGACGTGCCTGAACGCGTTTCTCGCCACGCCCGAGGCCGCCGGATCGGCGGTGGTCGTCAACGAGTTCGGCGAGATCGACGTCGACGGCGCGGTGCTTGCCGGGCAACTCGGCAACGGCGCCGATCTGCTGCGGCTGCCGAACGGCTGCGTGTGCTGCGAGGTGCAGGAGGATCTGGCGCAGGCGCTGCTGCACCTCGCCGCGCGCGGCGGCCTGCGGCGCTGCATCGTCGAGACCTCCGGGCTGGCCGTGCCCGGCGCGATCCTGCGCGGGCTGCATCACGACCCGGATCTGCGCCGGGCGGCGTCCGCCGGCCCGGTGCTGGCCGTCTGCGCGGCGGACCGGATCGCCAGGCAGCTTGACCGCTTTCCCGAGGTCGCCCGGCAGATCGCGCTGGCCGACCGGATCCTGCTGCGCAAGACCGATCTGGCGACCGCCGAGACCGCTGCCGGCGCGCGCGCGGCCATTTCCGCGCTGAACCCGTTCGCCGCGATCACCCTGCCCGGCAACCCGGCGGCGGACTTCGCGCCGCCGCGCGTGGCGCGGCGCGCGCCGGATGCACCGGGGAACACACCGGATCACGGGCAAGACGATCACGGGCACGGGGATCACGGGCACGGGATCGGCAGCTTCACGGTCCGGTTCGACCGGCCGCTGGACCCCGACCGGTTCCGCGACTCGATGTCGTTCCTGATCCTGCGTCACGCCGACAACCTGCTGCGCGCCAAGGGCATCCTGCACTTCGACGGCGATGCGCGCGGCCATCTCGTCAACATCGTGCACGACGTCTACGACTCCCGCCCGATCGACGCCGACGCCGCCGACGCGCTCGTCTTCATCGGCTGCGACCTGCCCGCCGACGCGATCCGCACCGACCTTCTGTCGTGCCGGATCGCCGCCACCGCCACCGCCACCGCCACCCGGGAATCCACCAGCAAGAGAGGCTCTTCAAGATGACCCGATACCAGCGATCCGTCCGCGCCGCCCTGAGCACGGCAGCCGCGCTGAGCCTTCTTGCCGGTGCGGCCCGGGCGCAGGAGGCGCTGGCCGTGGTCGGCATCGTCGCCGATCCGGGCCATTTCAACCCGGCGATCACCACCGGCAGCCATGTGCACACGGTGGCGGATTCGATGTTCAACGGCCTGGTCGCGCTGGACGAGGACCTGCAGCCGGTGCCGGATCTGGCGACCGGCTGGGAGGTGTCCGAAGACGGCAGGACCGTCACCTTCACCCTGGCCGAGGCGAATTGGCACGATGGCATACCCTTCACCGCGGAGGACGTGAAGTTCACCTTCGAACAGGTTCTATTCGAACATCATTCCCGCACTAAGGCCGGGCTCGGCTCTGTCGTCGAGAGCATCGAGACGCCGGATCCGCGGACCGTGGTGTTCAAACTGTCGGCGCCGCACCCGGCGCTGCTGCGCCGGCTCGACGTGACCGAGGCGCCGATCCTGCCGCGGCACCAGTGGCAGGACGTGGCCGACATTCCCGCCGCGACCCTGCCGCCGATCGGCACCGGCCCGTTCCGGTTCGAAAGCTACGACAAGGACGCCCAGGTGGTGCTGGTGAAGAACGAGGACTACTTCAAGGACGGCCTGCCGTATCTCGACCGGCTGGTGTTCCGGGTGATCAAGGACGCGGCGACGCAGCTGATCGCCTATCAGCAGGGCGAGATCGACTTCATCAGCCTCGAGGCGAAGGACGTCGAGGCGGTGGAAAGCGCCGGCGATTCGACGATCCTGCGGGCCACCTCGGGGCCCGGCGGCGGCAACTGCATCATGACCGTCAGCTTCAACCTCGAACGCGAGGCGACCGGCGATCCGCGGGTGCGCCGCGCCTTCGCCCGCGCCATCGACCGCGAGCGGATCAACGAGCAGGTGCTGTTCGGCCAGGGCAAGGTGGCGGCGGCGCCGTTCTCCAGCGCCATCGGCTGGGCGCACGCGGACGGCGTGCTGGCCGGGCTGTCGCACGACCCCGAGGCGGCGCGGGCGCTGCTGGCCGAGGCCGGACACGACGGCGGGCTGACGCTGGACATGGTCCACTTCCCGACCTTCAACCGCTACGCCGAGATCATGAAGCAGGACCTGGCCGCGGCGGGGATCGAGCTGGTGTCGCGCCCGCTCGACCGCGAGGCGACGATCGACGCGATCTTCAAGCAGCGCGATTTCGACACCAACCTGATCTCGTACTGCAACGGCGTCGATCCCGAGATCGGCATCAAGCGGATGTACATCTCGTCCAACATCGGCCCGATCCCGTTCTCGAACGCGGCCGCGTACCGCAACGACAGGGTCGATGCGCTGTTCGCCGAGGCGGCGGCGGTCGAGGACACCGGGGCCCGCGGCCGGATCTACCGCGAGGTACAGAAGATCCTGGCCGAGGACCTGCCCTATTTCTGGCTGGTCGAGACGGTGCGCACCGCCGCGCACAAGGCCAGCTTCGAGGGGTTCAGGCCGTGGACCGGGCAGTTCGCCGAAGAGGCGAAGCCGGTCGACTAGCGGGCGCGGCGCCGTGTTCGGGTTCGTCCTCGGCCGCCTGCTCCGGATCGTGCCGATGCTGCTGGCGGTCGGCACGGCGCTGTTCCTGCTGCTGCACGCGACCCCCGGCGGGCCGATCGTGGCGCTGGCCGGAGAGTTCGCCGACGCCGACACCGTGGCCGACATCGAACGCCGCTTCGGCCTCGACCGGCCGCTGCACGTCCAGTACCTGAAGTTTCTCGCCGGGCTGGCGCGGGGCGATCTGGGCGAGTCGTGGTTCTACGGCGAGCCGGTCCTGCAGGTGCTGCAGGACCGGCTGCCGGCGACGCTGATCCTGGTGGTGCCGTCGCTGCTGCTGGCCGCGGGCATCGGCGTCCCGCTGGGCATTCTCGCCGCGCGCAGCCGCCGCCGCGGCCTCGGCATCATGCTGGCCGCGCTGCTGGCGTTCGCGGTGCCCAGCTTCTGGCTCGGCCACCTGCTGCGGATGGCGTTCTCGGTCGAGGTGCAGTGGTTTCCGGTGCAGGGCATGACCGACGCGCGGAGCGCCGCGGACGGCTTGCGGCAGTGGCTGGACATCGCCCGTCACGCGGTGCTGCCGGTGGCGACGCTGACCCTGCACCAGCTTGCCTACACCGTGCTGCTGACCCGCTCGGCGATCGAGGTCGAGCGCCGCCAGCCGTATTTCATGACCGCGCTGGCCAAGGGCAACGGCCGGCGCCGCGCCGAGTACCGCCACGCGCTGCCGAACGGCTCGCCGACGATCGTGACGCTGTTCGCGAACCGGGTGGGCTGGTTCCTGGCCGGCGCGGTGCTGGTCGAGGTGGTGTTCGCCTGGCCCGGGTTCGGGCAGCTTGCCGACGCCGCGATCCGCAACCGCGACTTCCCGCTGGTGATCGGCATCGTGCTGGCCGTCACCTGCGTGACGCTGCTGGCGAACCTGGTGGCGGACATCGTCTACATGGCGATCGACCCGCGCATCCTGCCGCACCGCGGGGCGCGGGCATGACCACCGTCGCACCGGTGCGGACCGGGCGGGACGCGCCGCCCCGCGACCGGCTCGCGGAGCCGGGCGCGGCGCCGCGACCGGGCCGCCGCGGCGCGCTGGTGCCGGCGCTGCTGCTGTTGCTGCCGGTGGCGGCGGCGGCGATCGCGCCCGGCCTGGTCGCGCCCTTTGACCCGTTCGCGAACTCGGGGCCGGCGCTGACGGCGCCGGGCTGGGCGCACCCGTTCGGCACCGACGATCTGGGCCGCGACCTGCTGTCGGGGGTGGTGTACGGCGCACGCACCTCGCTGACCGTGGCGGCGCTGGCCACGCTGCTGGCCTGCGCCATCGGCACCGGCATCGGCATGGTCGCGGGATATTTCGGCGGCCTGATCGACGACGCGCTGATGCGCTTCACCGAATTCGTCCAGGTCGTGCCGCGGTTCTTCGTCGCCCTGCTGGTGCTGACGCTGTTCGGGCCTTCGGCGGTCACCATGGCGCTGGTGCTGGGGCTGATGTCCTGGCCCGGTCTGGCGCGGCTGACCCGGGCCGAGACGCTGTCGCTGCGCGGGCGCGAGTTTGTCCGCGCCGCCGAGGCCCTGGGCGGCAGCCCTGCGTGGATCCTGCGCCGCCACCTGCTGCCGCACGTGCAGCGGCCGGTGCTGGCGGTGGCCGCGCCGGTCGCCACCGGCGCGATCCTGACCGAGGCCGGGCTGAGCTATCTCGGCCTGTCCGACCCGAACGCGATGAGCTGGGGCAAGCTGATCCAGACCGGGCAGGCGTTCTACACCCACGGCTGGTGGCTGCCGCTGATGCCCGGCGCCGCCATCGTCGTCACCTGCTTCGGCCTGGCGCTGCTGGTCGAGGGGCTGCGCCCCCGGTTCTGACCGGGCACGGGGACGGCATGCAATTGCAGACCGGCGCCCGAACGGGCATGAAAGGCGCAGCGTCGCGCCGGCTGCATGGAGTGCCCCGTTGTTCGAGATCCTGTTGCTCCTCGTGACCGGTCTGGTGGCCGGGCTGCTGAACGCCGTCGCCGGCGGCGGCACCTTCCTGACCTTCCCGGCGCTGGTCTGGGTCGGCGTGCCGCCGGTCAGCGCCAACGCGACCGCGACGCTGGCGGCGCTGCCCGGCTACCTCAGCAGCGCCTGGGCGTTCCGCGGCGACATGCGCGCCGAGGGCAGCCTGGGGCTGCGCGCCATCGTCGTGGTCTCGGCGCTGGGCAGCGTGCTGGGCGCGCTGCTGCTGATCGTGACGCCCGGAGAGACGTTCACCGGCATCGTGCCCTGGCTGCTGCTGGTGGCGACGATCCTGTTCGCCGCCGGGCCGCGGCTGCTGCGGCTGGCGCGCGGCGCCGGGCTGGGCCAGGCCGGGCCGGCGGTCTCGGCGGCAGCGATCCTGGCCGTGTCGGTCTATGGCGGCTATTTCAACGGTGGTCTGGGGATCATGCTGCTCGCCACCTTCGGCCTGCTCGGGTTCGTCAACCTGCACGGCATGAACGGGCTGAAAAGCGCGCTCTCGGCGGTGCTGTCGGTGGTCTCGACCGCCGCCTTCGTCACCGCCGGGCTGATCGCGTGGGAGCAGGCGGTGGTGATGTCGGCGGCCTGCGCGCTCGGCGGCTTCATCGGCGCCCGGCAGAGCCGTCGGATCGTCCGCACCGACCTGCTGCGCACCTTCGTCACCGCGGTCGGGCTGGTGATGACCGTATTGTTCTTCGCGCTGTAGCGCCGGATCGGTCGCGGGCTCAGCCGCGGCGCGCGGCGATCGCCCGGCCGGCGGCGACGCCCGACGACCACGCCCACTGGAAGTTGTAGCCGCCCAGCCAGCCGGTGACGTCGACCGCCTCGCCGATGGCGTAGAGCCCGGGCACGGCCCGCGCCGCCATCGTCTTCGAGGACAGCCCGGCGGTGCTGATGCCGCCGGCGGTCACCTCGGCCTTGGCGAAGCCCTCGGTGCCGGTCGGATGGAAGGTCAGCGCGGACAGGATCCCGGCGGCGCGGTCCAGCTCGGCGTCGGCCACGTTGCCCAGCTCGCGGGCGATGCCGATGCGGCTGGCCAGCGCCTCGGCCAGGCGGGTCGGCAGGTGCTCGGCCAGCGCCGCCTTCAGATGCGCGCGCGGCATCCGCCGCCGCGCCTCGCGCAGCTTGCCGGCGGCGTCCGCCAGCACGTTCAGCGACACCGGCTGGCCCGGCGACCAGTACGACGACACCTGCAGGATCGCCGGCCCGGACAGGCCCCTGTGGGTGAACAGCGTCGCCTCCTCGAAGGCGACGTCGCCGACGCGCGCGACCGACGGGCAGGACACGCCCGAGATGGTGCGGAACAGCATGTCCGCCTCGCCCAGGGTGAACGGCACCAGCGCCGGGCGCGGCGTCACCACGTCGAGCCCGAAGCGCCGGGCGATCTGGTACGCCAGCCCGGTCGCGCCCATCTTCGGGATCGACGGCCCGCCGGTCGCGATCACCAGCTGCGGCGCCTCGGCGCCGGCGACGTGGAAGCGGCCGTCGGCGTGGCCGATCTCGCCGACCGGGGTGGACAGGCGGATCTCGACGCCGCCGCGGCGGCATTCCTCCAGCAGCATCGCCACGATCTGCCGGGCCGAGCCGTCGCAGAACAGCTGGCCCAGGGTCTTCTCGTGCCAGACGATGCCGTGCGCCTCGACCAGCGCCAGGAAATCCCACTGCGAGTAGCGGCTGAGCGCGGACTTGGCGAAATGCGGGTTCTCGGACAGGAAGCACTCGGCCGCCGTGCCAAGGTTGGTGAAATTGCAGCGCCCGCCGCCCGAGATCAGGATCTTCTTGCCCGGCTTGTCGGCGTGGTCCAGCAGCAGCACGCGCGCGCCCGCCGCCCCGGCGGTGGCGGCCGCCAGAAGCCCGGCGCCGCCGGCGCCGAGGATGATCGCGTCGTAGCTCATGCGCACCGCCCGGTCCCTGTCCAGGCGCGGGACCGCCCCGGCCTTGCGGCCGGGTTCTAGCCCGCGGTCCGGCGCGCCGCAATCGGGCGGCGCGCCGCCCGGCCGCCGCCGGTCAGTTGATCTCGGGTTCGGGCGTCGGGCCGCCGAACTCGTGGCGCAGGAAATCGAAGTCGCAGCCCTTGTCCGCCTGCTCGATGTGCTTGAGGAACATCCAGCCGTAGCCGCGCTCGTAGCGCGGCGCGGGCGGCGTCCAGGCGGCGCGGCGGCGCGCCAGCTCGTCGTCGCCGACGCGCACGTTCAGCGCCCGCGCGGCGACGTCCAGCTCGATGATGTCGCCGTTCTCGATCAGCGCCAGCGGGCCGCCGACGAAGGATTCCGGCGCCACGTGCAGCACGCAGGCCCCGAACGAGGTGCCGGACATGCGCGCGTCGCTGAGGCGCACCATGTCCCGGTGGCCGTCCTTCAGCAGCGCCTTGGGCATCGGGATCATGCCCCATTCCGGCATCCCCGGCCCGCCGTGCGGCCCGGCGTTGCGCAGCACCAGCACATGGTCCGGGGTCATCGGATAGTCGGGATCGTCGATGATCTTCTTCATCTCGGCATAGCTGTCGGCGACGATCGCGGGTCCGGCGTGCCGGTGGAACTTCGGATCGCACGCGGCCGGCTTGATCACCGCGCCGTCGGGGGCGAGGTTGCCGCGCAGCACCGCCAGCGAGCCCTCGTGGTAGACCGGGTTCGACAGCGGCCGGATCACGTCGGGGTTGTGGTTCTTCGCGCCCGCCAGTCCCTCGCCCAGCGGCTTGCCGGTCACCGTCAGGCAGGACAGGTCCAGCTTGTCGCCCAGCTCGTTCATCAGCGCGCGCAGGCCGCCGGCGTAGAAGAAATCCTCCATCAGGTATTCCTTGCCCGAGGGACGGATATTGGCCAGCACCGGCACCTCGTGGCCGATCCGGTCGAGATCGTCCAGGCCCCAGTCGACACCGGCGCGGCGCGCCATCGCGATCAGGTGGATGATCGCGTTGGTCGAGCAGCCGGTGGCCATCGCCACCACGGTGGCGTTGCGGGTGCTGGCCGGGGTGATGATCCTGTCGGGGGTCAGGTCCTCCCACACCATGTCGACGATGCGGCGGCCGCAGGCGGCGCTCATGCGCTGGTGGTTGACGTCCGGCGCCGGGATCGACGAGGCGCCGGGCAGGCACAGCCCGAAGCCCTCGGCGATCGCGGTCATGGTCGAGGCCGTGCCCATGGTCATGCAGTGGCCGTAGCTGCGGGCGATGCCGCCCTCGATGCCCTGCCATTCCTCCTTGCCGATGGTGCCGGCGCGGCGCTCGTCCCAGAACTTGAACGCGTCGCTGCCCGAGCCCAGCGTCCTGCCGGCGTAGTTGCCGCGCAGCATCGGCCCGGCGGGCAGGTAGATGAACGGGATTCCCATAGACACCGCGCCCATCACCAGCGCCGGGGTGGACTTGTCGCAGCCGCCCATCAGCACCGCGCCGTCGACGGGGTGGGCGCGCAACAGCTCCTCGACCTCCATCGCCACCATGTTGCGGTACAGCATCGAGGTCGGCTTCAGGAACTGCTCGGACAGCGAATGCGCCGGCAGTTCCATCGGCATGCCGCCGGCCTGCAGGATGCCCTTCTTCACGAACTCGGCCCGGTCGCGGAAGTGCATGTGGCAGGGCTGCGCCTCGGACCAGGTGTTGATCACCGCGATCACCGGCTTGCCGTCCCAGTCCTCGGGGCCGAGGCCCATCTGCATCGCCCGGCTGCGGTGGCCGAACGAACGCAGATCGTCTGGGGCGAACCAGCGGGCGGAACGCAGGTCTTGGTATTTCTTGGTCATGGGTCGGGCCTCGCAAACAGGAATATCTGCCGGTTCAGGATCAGGGCGACCGGCACGCGGTGGCGCCGCGGCCAGGGGCGATGGCGACGCGGGCCGGTGCGGGATCCGGTGCGATCAACCGGGCCGGCCCCGGCTCGGGACATCGGGCGGCGAAGATCCACGGGGCCATCATCACCGGGCCGGATCCGGTCGCCCGCTTCATGACGAATGGCAGCCGCCCACCCTACTATCAAGATGCTTCTCCCTTGCCGTCTGCGGACGCCATCGCATCGCGCCGCCTGCCGCACGCGCGCCGGCAGCATCGCACGGTAACTGATATATTAGCAGATCAGGCGGAGCAACGTGCTTGTGCCGCCCGCCCGATCGCGCGGATCTGCCCGCACCGGCGGCACGAGACGGAGGCCCCCTTGCAGCCGGTCCCGCCGGCGCTTCGCGTCAAAGCGCACGGCGCGCCTGCGATCAGCGCGGCACCAGCTCCAGCGCCACCGCGCCAAGACCATCGATCTCGGCCGCGACGGCGAGCGGCGCCCGCACCCAGGGCACGCCGTTCAGCGAGCCGGTGATCACCACCTGGCCAGGGGTCAGGCCGCCGCAATGCCCGCCGACCAGATCGGCCAGCGCCAGGAAGTTGGCGAACGCATCGCCGCCCGGCACCTCGGCGCGGCCGTCGAGCACCACCTCGTCGCCGAGGCGCAGCCGCGCCGAGGGCCGCGCCAGCTCCAGCCCCGACCAGTCGCGGACCGGCGTTCCCACAACGAGTCCGCCGTTGATCTGGTTGTCCGCCAGCTTGAGCAGCGGCGCCGCCTGCTGCGGAGCCGAAAGGCGCGAGCGGACGATCTCGATCACCGGCACCGCCTCGATGCATTCGCGTGCCCGTACGGCGCGGCCCGGCGCGTCCGCGGGCGGCAGCGGCGCGACCAGCCGGAAGCCGATCTCCAGCTCGATGCCGATCGGCTCGTCGCCCGGCACCTCCAGCCGCGCGCCGTCTGCCAGCACGTCCCGGGCATGGATAGGCGCCATGATCGGCGGCTTGCCGGGCGTGCAGCCGACCTTGTAGCCGCCGACCGGGCCGAACCGTTCGGCCACCAGGGCCTGCACCCGGTAGGCGTCCGCCTCGGTGATCCCGTCCGGCCGGTCTTGCGGCGCAATGCGCTGCCCGCGTTCGCGGGCGTCGATCAGGCGCGCGGCAAGCGTGCGCGCGGCTTCGGTCACGGCTTCGGTCATCTGCTGCATCCATCCGCTGGGGCGCGCCGCGGTCCCGCGTGTCGCGCAATGATCCCGTGTCTACCGGCCGGCCGGGCGGTTGACAACGCGCGGGCGGACCGCACCGGGCGGCCGGCGACGCGGCTAGCCGGGGGCGCGCTCCAGCGCGCGGTAGAGATCCTCGAAGATCGCGTCGCGGTTCAGATCGAACGCCTCCAGCATCGGATGCCGGCCGGCCGGGTGCTGCCAGCACAGCCCGTCGTCCAGCAGCGGCGCGCGGGTCATGAACGTCGAGACCTGGCTTTCGTCGAACAGCCAGGCGACGTTGATCACGTCCCAGATCACCCAGGTCTTGGTCTCGGCGCCGGTGATGGCGAACATCTCGTGCAGCGGATTGTGGGTGTAGAGATGGTGCAGGTAGGCGCCGATCGCGCCCCGGCCCCGCACGAAGCGCTCCATCTCGGGCAGCGACAGTTTCAGCTGCGCGCCGACGTGGTAGCCCGGCAGGTAGACCAGCGGCACGCCGCAGTCGAACAGCAGCTGCGAGGCCAGCCGGTCCTGCACCAGGTTCAGCGACGGCGCGTTGCTGAACGGCGCGTAGGACGGGAAGCCCGAGGTCCAGACAACGACGATGTTCCGGACGATGTCGGGCGCCATCAGCAGCGCCGAGGCGATGTTGGTCAGCGCGCCCATCGCGAGAACATAGAGCGGCCGGTCGTCGGCGGCCCGCGCCCGCTCGACGATGAAACGCGCGGCGGGGCTGTCGAGCGGTGCGTCGAGGCTGTGCAAATAGCCGGGCGAGCCGCGGTGCACCTGCCCGTCCGCGGCCACGCCGCACTTGTCGTAGACGCGCAGGATCTCCTGGTAGGACAGCTCGGCGCCCTGTTCGGGGCCGACGAAGCTGACGTCCTCGGCGCGGCGGCCCTGGTCGATCAGCCGCTGCGCCCAGCCGGCGAGCCCGCCCATGAACCGCTTCGCCTCGCCGCTGTCGGCGGCGGTCCGCAGCGCCGCGACGGACTCGATCAGCTCGTCGCGGTGATGCGCGAAGCTGAACGGCACCGCCGTGACGCCCTCCAGTTCCAGCCGCTCGGGCGACAGCAGCGCCCAGGCCAGAGCGTACTGGTCGTCGATCTCGTTCGCGGTGTCGGTGTCGATGATCACCCGCGGCGACGGGCCGGGGCGGCCAAGGCGGGCCTCGACGAAGGCGTCGTCCAGGTCCGGGAACCGGTCGAGAACGCTTTGCGGGATGGTCATGGAATCTCCTCAGTTTCCGAAGCCCTTGCCGAACGCCTCTTCCTTGATGAAGCGTTCCGAGATGATCAGCAGGATGATCCCCGGCAGGGTGACGATCAGGGTGATGCCGGCGGCCGAGGCATCGAGCGTGCCGCCGGCGATCTTCGAGAACAGCAGCGTCGGCAGCGTCACGATCTGCCCCTGCCCCAGGAAGAACGTCAGCAGGAAGATGTTGGTCGACACCAAGAAGGTGAACAGCGCCCCGGCGACCACGCCGGGCAGCAGCATCGGCAGCGTCACCAGCCGCAGCACCTGCCAGCGGCTGGCGCCCAGGATCATCGCCTGTTCCTCGAAATCGCGGCCAAGGCCCTGGTAGACCGCGGTCAGCATCCGGACCATGTATGGAATGGTCGGGATCAGGTGGGCGACGATGATGCCGACATAGCTGCCCGCCAGCCCAAGACGGATGAACATCATCAGCAGGGCGATGCCGATGGCGGCCTCGGGCACGATCAGCGGCAGCGACAGGAAGAACTCGAACGCGCTCTTGCCGCGGAACTTCTCGCGCGCCAGCACGCGGGCGGCAGGCAGGCAGATGGCGAGGCAGATCACGGTGACGATCAGGCCGATCGCCACGGTGTTCACCGTCGCCTCCCACACCCGGCTGTAGGGCGACAGCACATAGTCCCAGGCCAGCGGCATCATCGACTTGCCGCGCTGCTCCAGCCACCAGGTGCCGGGCAGCAGGTCGGGCCAGGCCCAGCGGAACGCGAAGCTCTGAATCAGCAGCGGGATGAACGGGCCCAGGATGAACCCGGCGATGACGATCAGGTAGAACCTCTGGAACGGCGACAGCCGGCTGGACAGCGAGGTATCGGATTTCGTGGCCATGTCAGTTCCGCCCCATGCGGCGCTCGAACCGGCGGTAGGCGGCGAGGTAGCCGAACAGGATCACCCCCGCGACCAGCCCGATCGAGACCACCGTCGCCATGCCCTGAAGCTGCAGCGTGTAGTCCGCATCGTTGAAATAGCGCCAGGCGACCACCGGCAGCGTGTCCGGAAAGCCGCCGCCCAGGATGAACGGCGCCTCGAAGGCGCCGACGTTGAAGGCGAAGCAGATCAGCGTCGAGGATACCACGCCGGGCAGGATCTGCGGCAGCGTCACCCGGAAGAAGATCGTGCGCCGGTTCGCGCCCAGGATCGCCGCGGCCTCCTCGGTCTCGCGGCCGATGCCCAGCAGCACGGCATAGACCGCCAAGGTGATGAACGGCGTCTGCTTCCAGACATAGACGGCGATGATGCCCCAGCCGTAGTGGGTCTTCAGGATCTGCGGAAACTGCGCCGGGTCGTCGATCAGGCCGGCAAAGGCGGCCAGCCGCGACAGCATCCCGCCGTTGGACAGCATCAGCACCGCCAGCGCGATGCCGACGGTATAGGGGATCATCAGCGGCAGCTTGTAGAGGTACTTGTAGAAGGTCTTGCCCGGAAAGATCTTGACCAGCGCCAGCGCCAGCAGCACGCCGAACACCAGCGCGATCGCCGTCGAGACGGTGGCGTAGTACAGCGTCAGCCCCAGCGAGACCCAGAACGTCGACGAGCCCCAGAGCGCGCCGAAATAGCCGAAGTCGGGAAAGGTGTTGACGCCGAACCACGGCGCGAAGCCCAGCGACTGGAGCACCGCCAGCACCAGCGCGCCGCCGAACAGCAGCACCAGCACGGCCATGATCGGGGCAAGCTGCACCATCTGCCAGACCCGCGCGCGGCGCTCGCGCGCGCTCGGGCCGCGCAGTGCTGCGTCGGCGGGGTCGGGCACTGCCGGCGAGGAAGCGGACATCCGGGGGTCTCCGGTTCGGGAAAAGGGTGCGGCCGCCGCAGGGAGGGGCGGCGGCCGCGCTGCCGACTACTTCGACAGGTTCTTGTAGGCGCGGGCCACGATCGCCTCGATCGGATCGGTGCTGTCGCGCTCGATGTACTCCAGCCAGGTCGCCTCGATCACGTCGACCAGGGTGGCGTTGGTGTCGGGCGCGGCGTTGGCGTCCAGCGCGTCCTGGGTCACGCCGACCAGCCCGGGCGAGGCGTCGGCGATCGCCTGCGCGCCGGCCGCGTCCAGCATCCAGCTGTCGATGCCCGAGGGCATGCCGGTCATCTGCAGCTTGGACGCCTGCGCCTCGACCGAGGTCATCCAGTCGGCCAGCACCAGCGCCGCGGCCGGGTTCGGCGCATTCGCCGGGATCGCCAGGTAGTTCTTGTTCTTGATCATCGTCCCCTCGGGGAAGACGAACTGCTGCGCCGCCTCGGGATAGGTGCCGGTCGACAGCCCCGTGGCCACGGCGTAGAGGCCGAACTTGCAGTTGAAGTCCACCTCGCCGTTCAGGAACAGCCCGTCCAGCGCGGCATTGTCCTCGGGATAGCGCGGGGTGCCGCCGGCGGCGTCCAGCAGCAGCGGCTCCAGCTCGCGCAGATAGTCGAGACCGGGCGCGATCAGGCGGGCAAGTTCCCCGGCCTCGATCTGGTCGACCGACTGCTGGAACGGCTCGGCACCGGTGCCGTCCGGGTTGTGGGCATAGATCGCCTGCTGGACGAAGGTGTTGCCCAGATAATGCGGCGGCTTGACATAGGTGAACTTGCCCGGGTTCGCCTCGAGGTAGGCGCGCAAGTCCGCGAAGGTCGCGGGCACGTCCTCGGCGGCGACGCGGTCGGCGTTGTAGGCGCAGACGTACTGCTCGCCCGACCACGGCACCTCGGCGCCGCCGGTCTCGACGCCGAAATCGCGCAGGTTCAGCAGCGAGCGCTCGTCGTCCGGGTTCCATTCCAGGTTCGCGGCGTTCGGCAGCAGCGGCGCGAAGCTGCCCAGCAGCGCGTCCTGGCGCTTGAGCGTGGCGAAGTTCTCGCCGTTCAGCCAGATCATGTCGACGCTGCCCTCGCCCACGCCCTTGCCCGCGTTCTTTTCGGCCAGCACCAGGTCGACGGCATCCTTGGTGCCGGTGATCCGCACCGGGTTCAGCGCGACCCCCTTCTCGGACAGGGCCGGCGCGACCACGCGGTCCATCCACACGTTCAGCAGGTCGGAGCCGCCCCAGTAGTACAGGTTGACGGTGCCCTCTTCCTGCGCCCGCGCCTCGACGGCGGCCCAATCGGCCTCGCCCGACAGGAACGCGTCGCGGAACGCCGCGCTGTCGGCATCTTCGGCCTGCACGGCCGAGGCGGCGGCCAGCGCGATCAGGCTGGCGAAAGCGGCAGATCTGTTCATGGTTTTCCTCCTGGGTGTTGTTGGACCGGCCAACGGCCGTCAGGTCGTATCGATCAGTTTCTCAGCAGCCAGACCCGCTCGGGGGCGATGTCCAGCCAGACCGGCGCACCGACGTCGACCAGGCGGCGGGCCTGCTCGCTGACGTTGATCCGGTGTTCCCCGCAATCGACGCTGTAGCTGACGCTGGCGCCGAAGAAGTCGCGGGCGACGATCTTGCCGGGCACGCCGCCGGTGGCGGGCTGTTCGGTCATCAGGTCGATCGCCTCGCTGCGCAGCATCACCTGCACCTTGTCCCCGGCCGAGAATGTCCGGCGCGGCGCAACGCGGATCTCGCCGACGCCGGTTTTCGCCAGGTCGTCGGATGTCAGCAGGCCGGGCACGATGTTGCTCGCGCCCATGAAGTCGGCCACGTCCAGGCTGGCCGGCTGACGGTACAGCCGGTCGGGCGTGTCGTACTGCGCCAGGTGACCGTTGAAGATCACCGCCACGCGGTCGGCCAGCTCCATCGCCTCGACCTGGTCGTGGGTCACGAAGATCGTGGTGATCCCGAACCGCTGCTGCAGATCGCGGATGAAGCGCCGCATCTCGCCGCGCAGCTTGGTGTCCAGGTTCGCCAGCGGCTCGTCCATCATCAGCACCGAGGGCTTGGTGATCAGCGTGCGCGCGATGGCGACGCGCTGCATCTGCCCGCCCGACAGCTGCGCCGGAAAGCGGTGGCGGAAATCGCTCAGCTGCACGACGTCCAGGATCTCGTCCAGCCGCGCGGCAAGCTCGGCGCGCGGCACGCCGCGCACGCTGGGGCCGAAGGCGACGTTCTTCTCGACCGTCATGTGCGGGAACAGCGCGTAGCGCTGGAACACCATGCCGACGTTGCGGTCCTGAACCGGCTGTTCGGACACGTCGCGGCCGTCGAACAGGATCGCGCCGCTGCTCGGCTGCTCCAGCCCCGCGATCATCCGCAGGGTGGTGGTTTTGCCGCAGCCCGAGGGGCCCAGCAGCGCCACCAGCTCGCCCGAGGCGATCTCCAGATCGATGTTCTCGATCGCGACGAAGTTGCCGAACTGCTTGCGAACGGCCTTGAGCTGCACCTGGGTCACGCGGGCCTCCCTGCGAGCAATTTGTATTGCTCAATTTGTAGATACAAATTCTCACGCTTCCGCCGGGCTGTCAACCGGAACCGTCCCCCGCCGGCAGCCCGTCGTGCGCCGGCACGACCTTCAGCGGAGCCATCGCCATCCAGCCCGCGAACTCCCGGAAATCCGCCCCCCATGCCCCCGGCACCAGCACGAAATGATGCTCCAGCCCGTGTTCCATGACCGAGGTGACGACATCGGCCGCCGAATGCGCGCCGGCGTCGGACCGGAACCCCGTCACCCAGCCGCGACAGCCGGCGAAACCGGTCTCTCCGCCCGCGCGGACATCGCCCTCGACGGCGAACGCGGCGGTGCCGCTGCGCGCCACGCGCAGCACCGTGCAGGGACCGTCGGGAAAGACGAAATCGGCGATCGCGCCGAACCGCGGCCCCTCGGGCGTGCCGCGCCCGATCATCGGATGGTTGATCCAGGCCGCGGCGCCGTCGGCCATGTACAGCGGCCCGCCGCCGCCGTGCCACATCAGGATCCGGTCGCGGTCGAGCTGCGGCGAGGTCATGTCCAGCAGGCTGCCGACGCGCCCGGTCAGCGCCCGCGTGACGATCTGGGTGACGGTGCCCAGCACGTCGCCCTCCGAGGCCAGGGGCAGGTTGTCGACCTCCTCCAGCCAGGTGAAGGCGGCGCCCGGGTGCATCCCAGGATCCGCCTGCAGCGCCGGCCAGTCCGAGACCGCCAGCCCGGCGAAGCCCTCCTCGGCGACGATCCCGCGCAGCGCCAGCGCGGCGCGCGCGGTCAGCGCCATCTGCGCGTCCAACACGCCGCGCACCGCGGCGCGCGCGGCCATCGCGGCGCTCTCGCGGGCGACCGCGTCGTCGGCGCAGGCGGCCATCGCGGCGGTCAGCCGGTGCATGTCGACATGCACCGGCTCGGCGCCGGTGGCGCGCTTCAGCGTGTCCGCCGACACCTCCATGTTGTAGAACGTCGGCGCCAGCCCGCCGACCACGCCGATCCGCGCAGCGCGCAGCGCCGCGCGCGCCGAGAGCGCGCGCAGGCTGCGGCCCAGCCGGGCGCGCAGCGCAGCATCGTCCGGCGCGCCGAAATACCACTGCACCGGCGCACGCCGCAGGTCCCGCACGCCGCGCGCGATCGACAGGCTCATGTTCAGCGAGACGAAGTTGTTCAGCTGGATGTCGCCCTCGTGCGTCGGCTCGGGCGTCGCCCAGACCCCCATCGGCAGCCCCGACAGCGCGACCTGCCGGGCGACGTCGCCCATGGTGAAGCCGCCGTGCACCAGCAACAGGAACTCCGCCCCCGCGGCCCGGCAGTGGTCGACCGCGCGCTGCGCCTCGGCCGCGTTCGTCGGCACCCCCGGCGCCGCGACCACGCGGGCGCCGAGCTTGCCGGCAAGCGCCTCCAGCGTGGCCAGCGCGGCCTCGAACACGCCGTGCCGGTCGGGGAAATAGCTGGGCAGAGAGGCCTTGATGACGCCGACGACCAGTGACATCCGCGGGGCTCCTTTCAGACCGGGTCGGCTTCGCGCCGCGCACCGACAAGGTTGTAGGTGATCGGCCCGACCCGGTAGACCTGATCGAAGAACACCGGCCGCTGATCGTCGTCGAACGCGGTGCAGGCCTGCGACAGGATCGGCGTGTCGGGCGCGATGCCCAGCAGCCGTGCCGCGTCGGGCGGCGCGGCGCAGGAGCCGACGGTCTCGCAGGCGCGGCCCCAGCGCAGGTCGAACCGGTCCGCCAGGATCCGCAGAATCGACTGGTCCTGGCCCTGCTCGGGAAAGTCCTGCGGCCCCAGCCCCGGCACCAGCCGGCGGGGCAGCCAGGTGCTGACCAGCAGCGTCGGCGCGCCGTCGACGGTGCGCAGGCGCCGGATCAGCGCCACCGGCTCGTCGAACAGCGCGGCGACCTCTCCCGGCGGGGCGACGTCGCGCTCGCGGATCTCGATCAGCCGCGCGCCGGGGATGCGGCCCTCGCGCAGGACCATGTCTGTGAACGATGTCAGGCAGGTGGTCTCGGGCGGGGACAGCGTGTTGACCAGATAGCCGCTGCCCTGACGCGACACCAGGTAGCCGGCCTCGACCAGCAACTCCAGCGCGCGGCGCGCGGTCACCCGGCTGACGCCGAAGGACTGCGCCAGCGCGTCCTCGGACGGCAGCCGGGTGCCGACCGAATACATCCCCGCCTTCAGCCGCCGCAGCAGCTCGTCGTGCACGGCGCGGTATTTCGGTACGGTCGGCACGTTCATCCGGCGCCCCTCCTGATGCATCCAATTGATTGCATCAAATCACGCATCCCTCACGCCTGCCAGATGCTCTTGGTCTGGGTGTAAAGCCCCAGCGCCTCGCGCCCCATCTCGCGGCCGTAGCCGCTCTGGCCCATGCCGCCGAAGGGTGAGGCGGCGTCGGTGTCGCCCCAGCAGTTGGTCCAGATCGTGCCGGCCCGCAGCCCCGCCGCCATCCGGGTCGCGCGGCCGAGATCGCGGGTCCAGCAGCCGGCGGCCAGGCCGTAGACGCTGTCGTTGGCGCGCGCCAGCACCTCGTCCTCGTCGTCGAAGGGCAGCACGCACAGCACCGGGCCGAAGATCTCCTCGCGGGCGATGCGCATGTCGTCGCGGACCCCGGCCAGCACGGTCGGCTGCACGAAATAGCCGGTCTCGCCGCGCCGGGCGCCGCCCGCCACCGCCCGCGCGCCGTCGGCAAGACCGCCGTCGACGTACCCCAGCACCTTGTCCATCTGCGGGGCCGAGATCACCGGGCCCAGATCGTGGGCGGCGTCCTCCATCCCCGGCCCGACGCTGAGGCCCAGCGCCATGTCGGCCAGTGCCTCGGTCACCCGGTCGAGGATCGGACGTTGCACGTAAAGCCGCGCCCCGGCGGTACAGGACTGGCCGTTGTTGCCGAACAGCGCCCAGAACGCGCCGGGGATCGCGCGGTCCAGATCGGCATCGTCGAAGACGATGTTCGCCGCCTTGCCGCCCAGTTCCAGCGAAACCTTCTTCAGGTTGCCCGCCGACGCCTCGACGATCCGGCGCCCGGTCTCGGTCGAGCCGGTGAAGCCCACCTTGTCGACGCCGGGATGCGCCGCCAGCGCCGCGCCGGCGACCGGGCCATGGCCGGGGATCACGTTCAGCACCCCGGGCGGAAAGCCGATCTCCAGTGCCAGATCGGCCAGGTAGAGCGCGCTCAGCGGAGTCTGTTCGGCCGGTTTCAGCACCACGGCATTGCCCGCGGCCAGCGCCGGGGCCAGCTTCCAGGCGACCATCAGCGTCGGGTAGTTCCACGGCGTGATCAGACCGCAGACGCCGACCGGCTCGATCCGCGTATAGTTGAAACGGCCGGGCGTCGAGACCGGGATCGTCGCGCCCTCGATCTTGCTGGGCCAGCCGGCGAAATAGCGGAAATGCCGCGCGGACCAGACCGCGTCGACGTCGCGCGCGACGGCAAAGGGCTTGCCGTTGTCCAGCGCGTCAAGCTGGCCGAACACCGCCTTGCGGTCCTCGATCGCATCGGCCAACCGCCACAACAGCTGCCCGCGGTCATGCGGCGTCAGCGCGGCCCAGGGACCGGAAAGCGCGGCGCGCGCGGCGGAAACCGCCTGCTCGACATGGGCCGCACCGGCGGCCGCAACCTGCGCCAAGGGTGCCCCGGTCGACGGGTTCTCGACGTCGATCAGCGCATCGGTCTCAACGCGGGCATCCGCGATCCGCAGACCCTGACAACTGCCAAGAAAAGCCGCAACTTCAGGAAGTAACGGGATGGTCTTCATGCCAGGGCCGCGGCCAGTCTGCGCAGGCGGTGCAGGCCCTCGGCTTCCATCCAGCGCTCGGCGGCGGCCGGTCCCTCGGCGCCGAAGACCGCCACCGCATCGCTCCAGATCGCGCGGCCGCACATGAAGCCGGCCATGTCCACGCCCGCGGCGCGCGCCAGCTTCAGCCCGGCCTCGAACTGCGCGAACGTCACGCCGGCGCTGAGATAGAGCAGCGGGATGTCCCCCGCCGCCGCCGCCGCGCGGGCGAAGGCGGCCTCGGCCTCGGCGGTGCTCATCGCCGGCTCGCCCTGGCCTTCGACGAAATTCAGGTTCACCGGAAACTCGACCTTCAGGATGTCGATGTCGAACGCGGGGTCGGCGAACCGCCGCGTCGCGCGCTCGACCAGCTCCGGCTTGCGCACGGCGAACGCCGCCGAGGCACCGTCGGGGACTGCGCGGTCGTAGACGATCGGCTCGAACAGGAAGCCGACGCCGTGCTCGCGGCACTCGGCGCCGATCCGGCGGACCAGCGCGTGCTTGCGCTCGTTGATCGCCGCATCGTCATCCGGGCCGTAGTACAGGAAGAACTTCAGCATCCCGACGCCGAGACCGGGATAGTCGGCGATCTTCAGATCGTCCGGCAGCACGGTGATCCGGTCCTGGTTCGAGATCTTGTAGACGTCGGCCTCGTAGGCCAGCATCGGCACGCATCCGGCGGCGATCGCGGGCAGCAGGTCGCGGCCGTACTGCGCGTCGACCAGCACCGTCGTCGCCTCGGCGCTCATCGTCCGCGCCACCAGCTGCTTGAACCGGAACAGGTCGTCGTCCTGCGCCGCCGCGCCGCGCGCCGCGCGCAGGGCGGCGCCGAGTCCGCTGCCCTGGTCGACCGCCACCCCGCGGATCGGGCGGCGCTGGGTCAGAGGCATCTCGGTCATCGGTCGTCATCCTCGGGGATCATCTGGATCGCGGGAAACGCGGGGGTGTCGGACGGCGCGCACCACAGGCGCAGCATCTCGTCGTCCGGCTCCAGCAGCGAGATCGACACGCCGCCCATCTCCTGCGTGGTGACATAGGTGCCGACCATCGGCGCGACCGGGGTGATGCCGCGCGCCCGCAGTTCGGCGGCGGTCTCGCGCCAGACGGTCAGCAGTTCCATCTGCGTCGTGCCGCCCATGCCGTTGACGATCACCGCGGCGCGGCCGCCTGCCGCGATCGGGCGGTCGGCCAGCAGGCGCTCGACCATCTCGACGACCAGATCCCGCACCGGACCGGTCTTGACCCGGCCCACCCCCGGCTCGCCATGCACGCCCATGCCGAGGTAGATCTCGTCGTCGGGCAGGCGGAACATCGGCTGGCCGGTCAGCGGCGAGACCCCCGGCGACACCGCGGCGGCCAGCGTCACGGTGCGGTCGCGGACCGCTTCGCCAAGACGCATCAGCGCGGCCTGATCCATGCCCTCCTCGGCGGCGGCGCCGAGGATCTTGTAGATGAATATCGTGCCGGGGGCGCCGCGCCGGTCCTGCCGCCGTTCGGGCGGCGCGGCCGAGATGTCGTCGTACATCAGCAGCGGCAGCACGTTCATCCCGCCTTCCCCGGCCAGCATGGTCGCGGCACGGCCGTTGATCACGTCGCCCGAATGCTGCGAGATCAGCAGGATCGAGCCGGCAGCGCCCGTGACCTCGCGGATCCCGTCCAGGATCAGGTCGGCCGAGGGCGCGGCGAACACGTCGCCGACCACGTTGGCATCCAGCAGCCCCCGGCCGACGAAGCCCATGGCGATCGGCTCGTGCCCGGCGCCGTTGCCGATCAGCAGCGTCACCTTCCGGTCCGGGTCCTTGCAGTCCCGGCGGCGGACCACGACGCGCGCGTCGAGCCTGCCGCGCATCACCTGGGGATAGGCGGCGACGAAGCCGTCGATCATATCGTCGACCATCGCCTCGGCGCTGTTGAACAGCTTCTTCATCGCGCGCTCCCGACCTGCGCCAGCACCGCCAGCATCATCGCCACCGACACCGCGCCGGGATCGACATGCCCCGCGCCCGCGCCCTCGACGTATTGCGCCCGGCCGCGACGGGCCCTGAGCGCCACCGTGGCGTCGCGCCCCGCCTCGGCGGCCGCGACGGCCGCCGGCAGATCGCCGCCGCGCAGCGCCGCGACGGCGGGGGCAAGCGCGTCGATCATGCTCTTGTCGCCGGGCCTGACCTGGCCCAGGTCGCGGATCCGCGCCTCGGCCCGCGCCAGGCCGGCGCCCAGATCCGCGCCCCCGTCCAGGTGCTGCTCGATCTCGTGCAGCACCAGCCCGAACAGCGTGCCCGAGGCCCCGCCCGAGGCGCGCATGAACGCCTTGGCCCGCGCGCCATCCTCGGCGGCGGCGGCGCGGGTCAGCCCGCGCAGCATGGTGGCGCCGTGATCGCCGTCGCCCAGCGCCGCATCCAGCGCGTTCAGACGCGCCGCCTCGGCCGCGATGCGGTCGCGCAGCGCGACGAAGAACCGTTCAGCCGACATCCGCGAACACCGTCTTCATGTGGGCCAGCGCCTGCGCCGCCGCGGCGTCCGCGTCGGGCTCGATATCGCGCCAGATGTTCAGATCGGCGCTGGTCGGGCGGCCGGCGCGCACGAACATCTCGGCGACGATCCAGCCGCGATAGCCGATGCCGGCCAGCGCCTGCGCATCGGCGGCGAAGTCGTAGCGCCCGCTGCCCGGCACCCCCCGGTCGTTGTCCGAGACGTGGTAGTGCACCAGCGCATCGCCCGCCGCGCGCAACGCCGCGGGCGGGTCCTTTTCCTCGATGTTCATGTGGAAGCTGTCCAGCAGCACACCGACGTTCGCCGCGCCGCTGGCGCGGGCGATGGCGCAGGTTTCGGCGGCGGTGCTGGTCAGGTCGGACTCGAAGCGGTTCAGCGCCTCGATCCCCAGCGTCACGCCGTGCTGCGCCAGATGGTCCTGCATCCGGCCCAGCGTCTCGGCCGAGCGCCTGGCGCGGTCGGTCTTGGCGGCCGGGTCGAACACGCCCCAGGGCGCGGCGACCACGCCGGCAAGCCCCGAGGCGCCCAGCGCGGCGACGGTCTCGATGGCGCGAGCCAGCGTCTCTTGCGCCCGGGCGCGCGCCGCCGGATCGGCCGAGGACGGATCGGCATCCGGGCCCAGGCCGGTGGAGCAGGTCAGCGCCACCCCCGCCGCGTTCGCCGCCGCGCGCAGGCGGGCGGTCTGGTCCGGGCCGACGCCCAGCAACGACAGCTCGACCCCGTCAAAGCCGATGCGCGCGGCCCGGTCGAACAGCGGCGCCGGGTCGTCGGACCAGTTGTCCATCCACAGACCGGCATGAATTCCGAACTTCATCGGCTCTCCCTCTCACGGCGGGCCCTCGCACTGCGAGCAGATTAGTACATACAAATTTGTAATGTCAAATCCTAAGCGCCCGCGTCCGCGGCCCGCAGCGCCCTGCGGTTGATCTTGCCCGAGGAGGTCATCTCGAAGCCGTCGACGAAGGCGATCTCGCGCGGCGCCTTGTAGGCCGCCAGCCGCGCCCGGACGTGCGCCTTCAGCGCCTCGGCCAGCGCCGCGCCGGGTTCGGCGGATGCGGCGGTGCGGACGAACGCCTTGACGATCTGGCCGCGCTCGGGGTCGGGCTTGCCGATCACCGCGGCCTCGGCCACCGCCGGATGCGCCAGCAGGCAGTCCTCGATCTCGGCCGGGCCGATGCGAAAGCCCGAGGACTTGATCAGATCGTCCGAACGGCCCTTGTACCAGAAATAGCCGTCGGCATCGCGCACCGCCAGATCATGCGTCCGCAGCCAGCGGCCCAGCCGCAGGTCGGCGTCCTTCCCGGGGGCGTCCAGATAGCCCAGATAGCGGGTCGGCGCGGTGGCGGGGGTGACGATCTCGCCCGGCTCGCCGTCGGGCACCTCGTTGCCGTCGGCATCGACCAGGCAGACGGTGTGCCCGGGATAGGCGACGCCCATCGAGCCGGGCTTGCGCGGATACAGCGCGGCGCAGTTGCCGATCAGGTGGTTGACCTCGGTCATGCCGTAGAACTCGTTGCAGACCACGCCCAGCCGCTGCTCGGCCCAGGCCAGGGTATCGGCGGCCAGCGCCTCGCCGCCGGTGCAGACCACGCGCAGCGACAGGTCATGGTCCTCGCGCGGGTTGGGGCTCTGCGCCAGCCGCTTGATCGCGGTCGGCGCCAGGAAGCTGTGCGTGACCCTGTGGCGCGCCATGAAGCCGTAGGCCCAGTCGGCCCTGAACCGCGCCTCCGAGGTCGCGACCGGCCGCCCCGCCAGCCAGGCCGGAAACAGCATGTCGAGCAGCCCGCCGACCCAGGCCCAGTCCGAGGGCGACCAGAACACCGCATCGGCGTCGTGCAGGCTCAGATCGAAGAACAGGCTGATCGACGGCACATAGGAGGCCAGCACCCGGTGCCCGTGCCGGATGCCCTTGGGCATGCCGGTCGAACCCGAGGTGTACATCAGCAGCGCCACGTCGTCGGCGGCGGTGTAGTCGGGACGAAAGCCCGCCGGCACGGGCGCGGCGAGCACCTCGCGCAGGTCCTGCTCCGGGCCGGCGCTCTCGGCCACCAGCACCTGCTCCAGCGCCGGAAACAGGCGGGCGGCCTCGCCGCGCAGGTCCGACCAGCCCGCCTCGGTGGTCAGCAGGCAGCGCGCGCGGCAGTGGTTCAGCGCGTGGGCCAGCGCGTCGGGGCCGTAAAGCTGCGACAGGGTGACGGCGACGCCGCCCAGCTTGCACACCGCCATGTGGGCGATGCCGGTCTCGGGGCGCATGCCGGTGTGCACGCCGATGAAGTCCCCGCGGCCGAACCCCAGGGCGCGCAGCCGCGCCGCCAGCGCCGTCGCGGCGGCGTCGATCTGCCCGAAGCTCCAGTGCTCCAGCGTTCCGTCCGCGCGCTCGAACACCATCGCCGGGGCGCTGCCGCGCCCTGCGGCGATCTGCCGGCCGACGGTCATGGCATAAATGCTGGCGTCGGCGGGAACGGCGATCTCGAGCCCCGCGGCGCCGCGCCTCAGGCCGATCGCCGCAAGCGCGTCCCCGGTCCAGTCAGCCAGTGCTATCATCGTCATCCTCGGCTTCCTCCAGCGCCAGCCACAGGCCGGCATCGTTGTCCTTCGGCGGAACAAGCTGCCCGCGTCGACCGGCGGCGGCGGCATCGGCCAGCCGCACCAGCGCCGCGCCGGCGGCGCCGTCGAACGCGGCCAGCGCGAAGGCCGCGCCGGGCGTGTCGGTGCGGTGCAGCACCTTCGCCGAGCCGGCCAGCGGCACCCAGTCGATCCCGCTGCCGCCGCAGGCGGCGCAGGTCAGCGCCGGCGGAAACGCCACCCGCGCGCAGTCCGCGCAGCGCGCGGCCAGCGCCCGGCCCTGCGCCAGCGCCTCGAAATGCGGCCTCAGCCGGCCGGTCGGCAGCGTGTAGTCGAGGCACAGCCGGCGCTTCATCGCGGCGCCTCCAGCACCGAGACGGCGCACAGCGTGGCGATGCCGCCGTGGGTGTCGACCAGCGCGAAGCGCGGCGGCGCCGCCGGGGCGACGCCGTGATAGCGCCCCTCCAGCTGCTGCGCGGCGGCCAGCACCTGCGCCACGCCGGTCGCGCCCACCGGTGCACCCTGGCCCAGCAGCCCACCGGACAGGTTGACCGGCAGCGCCCCGTCGGCGGCGAAGCGGCCGGCGCGCTCGGCCGCGACCGCGTCCGCGGCCAGGCCCAGCGCATCCAGCGCCTGCAGCTGCGCCCCCGAGAAACTGTCGTAGACCTCGGCCAGGCCGATGTCGCCGGCGGTGCAGCCGGCGGCGGCCAGTGCCTGCCGCGCCGCGTCGGTCTTCGCCCGGAACCGCCCCGGCGCCGGCCGGTCGCCCAGCCGCACCCGGTCGTTCGCCGCGCCGGTGCCGGCCAGCCGCGCCCGGCCGCGCCCCGTCCCCGGCAGGTCGGCGCCGCGCCCGAGGATCACGCACGCCGCGCCGTCGCTGAGCGGCGAGCAGTCCAGCCGGCGATACGGCGTCGCCACCGGCGGCGACGCCAGCACGTCCGCCGCCGACACGTCCAGCCCCAGGTGCGCGAACCGGTTCCGCCGCGCGTGCTGCCGGTTGCGCGCGGCGATGCGCGCGAAATCCGCCCCGGTCGCGCCGGTCTCGGCCATGAAGGCCAGCGCCGACAGCGCGTAGATCGCCGCCGAGCCGATCCCGGTCGCACCCTCGGACCAGGCGTCGTAGGACAGCGAATAGAGCGTGCCGACCGTGCCGCCGTCCAGATGCGCGGCCGAGGCCTCGAAGCCCAGCACCGCGACCCGGCGCGCCTGCCCCGCAGCGACCAGCGCCGCGCCCGCCTGCACCGCCAGATGGCCGCTCGCGCCGCCGCCCTCGACCCGTTGCAGCCGGATGCCGCGCAGGCCCAGCTCGTCCGCGACCAGCGCCGCCGGGTTCAGCTGCATCGAGAAGAAATCGCTCTCGCTGGCGATCACCAGCGCGTCGATGTCGCGCGCGGCCAGCCGCGCGTCGGTCAGGGCGGCGCGAAATGCCTCGGCGCACCAGTCGCGGTAGGAGCTGCCGTCCTTGCGGCGGTTGAACGGCGTCATCGCGCCGCCGGCAAGCGACACCCCGGTCATGCCCAGGCGCCGCGGCGCGCGGCGGCGACGAGTCCGAGCAGCAGGGTCAGCCCGGCCAGATCCGCCAGCAGGACCAGCCCCAGCAGCCCGCCGAAGCCGTAGCCGGCGGCGATCCACGCCCCGGCAAGCGGCGCGACCGCCATCATCAGCAGGCCGATCATCGCGATCACGCCCAGCCGGCGGGCGAAGCCGGCCGCCGGCAGCCAGTGCGCCGCCAGCAGCGGGCGCAGGATCGTGTGCACGCCATAGCCCGCGCCCTGGATCACCAGCGCGGCCAGCGCGGCGGCCAGCCCGTCGACCAGCAGCAGCAGCACCGGCGGCAGCAGCATCAGCGCGAACAGGCCGGGCGCGGCACGCTCCAGCCGCAGCCGCGACCGCGCCGCCTCCCAGGCCAGCCGGCCGGCGATCTGCGCCGGACCCAGGACCATCGGCAGCAGCAGCGCGGCGTCCTCGCCGGTGGCGCGCATCAGCTGCACCGGCAGCTGGAACAGCAGCAGCGCGTGGCCGAACATGATCAGCGCGAAGGCCGTTCCCAGCGCCACCGCACGGCCGGTGCCGGCGACCGGCGGCTGCGGCTGCGGCTGCGCGGTGCGGCGCGCGGCAGCAGCCTCGCGCGGCAGCAGCGCCACCCCCAGCAGCGCCGCCGCCGCGAACAGGATCATGGTGCCGCGCCACCCGGCGCCCGCCGCGTCCAGCACCGCCACCAGCGGAAAGGTCAGCAGCGTGGCGAAGCCCGCGACCAGCGTGACCGCGGTGATCGCGCCGCGCGCCCCCGCGCCGTAGCGCCGGATCATCACGCTGAAGCACGGATCGTAGAGCGTCATCGCCATCGGGCCGCCCAGCAGCACCAGCGCCGCGCCCGCGACCCGCATGTCCTGCGCCAGCGCCGCGGCCAGCAACAGCCCCGCGCCCAGCACCCCGGCCAGCCGCATCGCCTGCGCCGCCCGGCCCCGGTCGACGACATGCCCCGCCAGCGGGCTCAGCAGCGCCCACAGCACGAAGCCCGCGGTCATCGCCGCCGACACCGTGACGGCGGACCAGCCGGTCTCGGCCAGCAGGCGCGGCAGGATCGCCGGCAGCAGGTAGTAGAACGCCGACCACAGCAGCAGCTGGGCAAGCGCGTGGCGCGCCACGAACCCGCGGTCCCGGGGCCAGCCCGTCGTCTGGAGAACGGCGTTCACCTGCGATCGCCTCTGCGCCAATTTGTTACTACAAATTGATCACTACCAAATTCCGCCGCGCCTGGCTATCCGAAACTGCCGCCGCGCGGTCCTGTCCGGGCCCCTGCCCGTCCCGGCGGCGCGCCGTTCAGCTCCGGCGCGCCTTCTGTTCGGCGACATTCGCCGCGACCAGATCCGCGTAGAGCTGCCGGATCCGGCGCGTCACCGGACCCGCGCCGCCATCGCCGCCGATCGGCTTGCCGTCGATCGCCGCCACCGGGGTCTGCGCGCCGAACGTGCCGGTCAGGAACGCCTCGTCCGCGCCGTAAGCCTCGTAAAGCGAATAGTTCTTCTCGAACACCGGGATGCCGTCGGCGCGGCACAGCTCGATCACCTTCTGCCGGGTGATGCCGTTCATGCAGTGGTCGCCGGTCGAGGTCCAGACCTGCCCCCGGCGCACGATGAAGAAGTTGCAGGCGTTGGTGGTGTTCACGAACCCATGCGGGTCCAGCATCAGCGCCTCGTCGGCGCCGGCCTGCTCGGCCTGCAGGCAGGCGATCACGCAGTTCAGCTTGGAATGGCTGTTGAACTTCGGGTCCTGGCTGGTGGGCAGGCCGCGCACCTGCGGCACGGTGGCGAGGCGGACGCCCTTCTGCGCGAGGCTCTGCGCCGGTATTGAATGCTCGACGATGGCGACGATCGTCGGGCCGAAGCGGCTGAGCGCGGGATGCTGGAACGGCTTCGCCTTGCGGCCCCGGGTGATCATCAGCCGGCAGTGCGCGTCGCCGGTCATGCCGTTCGCCTGCGCGGTGCGATCGAGGTTCCCGCGGATCTCCGCCGGCCCCATGCCGATGTCGATCGACACCGCCCTGAGCGAATTGAACAGCCGGTCCATGTGCTCGTCGAAGAACGCCCATTCGCCGTCGTAAAGGCGCATCCCCTCCCACATGCCGTCGCCCAGCATGAAGCCGGAATCGTAGACCGAGACCACCGCCCGGTCGCGCGGCACCAGCGCGCCGTCGACGTATATCAGGATGTGCTCGTTGCGGGCGTCGGCCTCGGCGTCGTGGGTCGTATGGCCGTGCGCTGTGTCCGGTTGCATGTTCTCGATGTCCATCGGTCGGGCCCGGGCGCGCCCGGGTATGGTGAAACGGCGGCATGGCCGGGACGGCGCCGGGCGGCGGACGGGCGGAACGGCCACGCGCGAGCCTAGACCGCGATGCGGGCGGAATTCCAGCGCGGCACGTCGCGGCCGCCGGTGCCCGCCGGCGGGGTCGAACCCGCGTCCATGGGCGCGGACTCGCCACGCAGCAGCCCGAGCGCCGCCGCTCGCGCCGCGCGGGCACCGGCGCATGATGCGCCGCCTGCGAGGCGGGCACTGCTTCCGATCGTCGCGATGACGGTCTGCCGGGGGCGGGACGAAAGTCTGCGGAGGGAAGATGGTGGGCGACCCTGGAATCGAACCAGGCATGGGTCTCCCCGGCGGAGTTACAGTCCGCTGCCGCACCTTGCAGCACGTCGCCCTCTGAGGCCCGGTGAATACGAAGGCGGCGGGGCGGGGTCAATAGCGAATTGGGCGCTTTTTCGCGGCCTGCCTAGCGCAGATATCGCTCCATGTAGATCCGCTCGTAGCCGTGATCGAACCGCCGGTCGACCTCGGTGAATCCCTTGCCGCGGAAATAGGCCAGGTTCTCGAACATCTGCGCGTTGGTGTAGAAGATCGCCCGCCGGCAATGCTTCTTCAGCCCCTCGCGGTCGGCCGCGTCCAGCAGCTGCCGGCCGACGCCGCGGCGGCGGTAGCTGTAGCTGACCGCCAGCGCCTCGATGTGCACGTCCGGCCCCGAGATCCGGTAGATGATGAAGCCGCGCACGCCGTTGTCCCGGACGTAGACGTAGATCTGCTCGTCCTCGACCAGCTTGCGCAGATCGTCGCGCAGCGGCTCGCGCCGGCCGCGAACGCGCAGCGCGTAGGGCGCGAACTGGGTCTGCGCCAGATAGCGGATCTGCTGCAGGTCGGACAGGCGGGCGTGGCGGATCATGCGAGATTCCTTGAATTCCCTTCCGCAGAATGCCAAGTCGCTGCCAGCATGGCCAGAAAATCGAACACCCCCGCCCCCGGCGGCCACAAACCCGGCGGCCACAGACCCGGCGGCCACCGACCCGGCGGCAAGAAGCCCGCCTGGGTGGTCGAGCGCGAACGCGGCCGCGACGGCCAGCCCGAGCGCGTGTGGCTGTTCGGCCTGCACGCGGTGCGCGACGCGCTGGTGAACCCCGCGCGGCAGCGATTCCGGCTGATCGTGACCCGGAACGCCGCCGACCGGCTGGCCGAGGCGATCGCCGCGGCCGGGATCGCGCCGGAGCTGGCCGACGCCCGCAGGTTCCCCGCGCCGCTCGATCCGCAGTCGGTGCACCAGGGCGCGGCGCTGGAGGTCGCGCCGCTCGACTGGGGGTCGGTGTCCGAGCTGTGCGCGCCGCAGGGCGCCGCGCCGCGCGTGGTGCTGCTCGACCGGGTCACCGACCCGCACAACGTCGGCGCGGTGCTGCGCTCGGCCGAGGTGTTCGGCGCCCGCGCGGTGATCGCCCCGCACCGCCATTCCGCGCCCGAGACCGGGGCGCTGGCCAAGACCGCCTCCGGCGCGCTCGAACGCCAGCCCTATCTGCGGGTGCCGAACCTGGCCGGCGCGATGCAGGCGCTGGACCAGATGGGCTACCTGATCGTCGGCCTCGACGGCGCCGCCGGGCAGACCCTGGAGCAGGCGCTGGCCGGCACCGCCGAGGTGCCGGTCGCGCTGGCGCTGGGCGCCGAGGGGCCGGGCCTGCGCGAGCTGACGCGCAAGACCTGCCACCGGCTGGCGCGGATTCCCGCCGCCGGCGGCTTCGGCTCGCTGAACGTGTCGAACGCGGCCGCGGTGTCGCTCTATGCCGCGCGCGGCGGGGCCGGCGGCTGACGCAGATGCCCGACCGGACCAAGATCGCCACCTGCAGCTACTGCGGCACCCGTGCGGTGCTGGACTTCTCGAAGGGCCCGCGGCACGAGCTGATCTGCACCGCCTGCGGCGCGCACCTGTCCGAGATGACGCCGCTGCCCGCGGGCCGCGCCGGTAAGCCCTCGCCCCGCCGCCCCGCGCCGCATCCCGACCCGGTAAGCGCGCCCGCGCCGCGGTCCCGCAACGCCGGCAAGCCCAAGGGCAAAAGGCGCAAGTCGCCGCTGAAGCGTTTCGGCGGGATGGTCGAAGAGGTGTTCGACGCGCTCGACGACATTTTCGACTGATCCGGCCGCCGCGCCGGTGTATGCTGCGCCCGCGGGGCAACCCGAGCAGCAACCAGAGGTCCGTCATGACCCGACTCACCCGACGCGGCGCGCTTGCGCTGCTCACCGCCGGCGTCGCCGCCGGCCCGGCGCGCGCGAAATACGGCGAACCGGTCTACCTGGACGGCCGCGGGCACGCGATCCGCGGCTACGACCCGGTCGCGTTCTTCACCTTCGAGGAGGCGACCCTCGGCTCGCTCGAGCACGCGCTCAAGACGCCGGAGGGCACCTGGCTGTTCGCCCGCGCCGATCATCTGTCGAAATTCCGTGCCGCGCCGCAGAAATACCTGCCGCAGTTCGGCGGCTACTGCGCGCAGGGCGTAGCCAGCGGCTTCAAGCGGATCAGCGACCCGACGCTGTGGGTGCTGATCGACGGCAAGATCTACCTGCACTACTCGATCCCCGAACAGAATCGCTGGGCCGGGGATATCCGCGGCAACATCGCGCTCGGCGAGGAGAAATGGCCGGCGCTGCGCGACCTCTGACCGGCGCGGCCTGGGCGCCGGCCCGCCCGGCCTGACCCGCCCCGGCCCGGCCCCGCGGCGCCGAAGCACGGCTGCGGGTCCGCCGCGCCGCCGTCCGCCGGTCGTCCCGCACGGCCTTGCCGAAGGCGCGCGGCGGGCTAGATCAACAGCATCGGGCGCGAATCCACACGGCGCGCCCGGTCTTTTGTCCCTCGTTCCAGACTGGTGCCCGGGCTTGTCCCGGGCATTTTTCCGTCTCGCTTCCCGTGCGGACCGAACCGGAATCCCATCTTGCAGCGCAACGATCCCCCGGCGCGTGCCCCTGCGGCCCGGTCGTCGCCGGTGCGGATTCCGGTTCCGCCGCACGGCGAAGCTGACTAGGGTCTGCGGTACCTGAACAGCGATACCGAACAATGGGGAAACGCATGACCGACGACAGCAGGAAACTGGGCTTCGACACCTTGCAGGTACACGCCGGGGTCCGTCCCGATCCGGCGACCGGCGCGCGACAGGTGCCGATCTACCAGAACACCGCCTATGCCTTCCGCGACGCCGAGCACGCGGCCAAGCTCTTCAACCTGCAGGAGGTCGGCTACATCTACTCGCGGCTGACCAACCCGACGGTCAGCGCGCTGCAGGAGCGGGTGGCGACGCTGGAGGGCGGCGTCGGCGCGGTCGGCTGCTCGTCCGGGCACGCGGCGCAGATCATGGCGCTGTTCCCGCTGATGCGCCCAGGCGACAACATCGTGGTCTCGACCCGGCTCTATGGCGGTACGGTCACCCAGTTCAGCCAGACCATCAAGCGCTTCGGCTGGACCGCGAGCTTCGTCGACTTCGACGACCTCGACGCGATCCGCAACGCCGCCGACGGCAACACCCGCGCGATCTTCTGCGAGTCGATCGCCAACCCGGGCGGCTACGTCACCGACATCCCGGCGGTGGCCGATGTGGCCAACGCGCTGCAGGTGCCGCTGATCGTCGACAACACCTCGGCCACCCCCTACCTGTGCCGGCCGTTCGAACAGGGCGCGCACCTGATCGTCCATTCCACCACCAAGTACCTGTCGGGCAACGGCACCAGCGTCGGCGGGGTGATCGTCGATTCGGGCAGCTTCGACTGGACCGCGGCGGGCAAGTACCCGTCGCTGACCGAGCCCGAGCCGGCCTATCACGGGCTGAAGTTCCACGAGACCTTCGGGCCGCTGGCGTTCACCTTCCACAGCATCGCCATCGGGCTGCGCGACCTCGGCATGACCATGGCGCCGATGAACGCGTTCCAGACCCTGCTGGGGATCGAGACGCTCAGCCTGCGGATGCAGAAGCACGTCGCCAATGCCCGGAAGGTCGCCGCCTGGCTGGAGCAGGACGCCCGCGTCACCGGCGTCACCTACGCCGGGCTGCCGTCCTCGCCCTGGAGCGAGCGGGCCGGGCGGCTGTATCCCAAGGGCGCGGGGGCGCTGTTCACCTTCTCGGTGCAGGGCGGCTACGACGCCTGCGTCCGGCTGGTCGATTCGGTCGAGATCTTCAGCCATGTCGCGAACCTGGGCGACACCCGCTCGCTGATCATCCACTCGGCTTCGACCACGCACCGGCAGCTGTCGCCCGAGCAGCAGGAGGCCGCCGGCGCCGGCCCCGACGTGGTGCGGCTGTCGATCGGCATCGAGGACGCCGACGATCTGATCGCCGACCTGGACCAGGCGCTGGCCAAGGCGACCCACGCCGCCGCCTGAGCGGGTCCGGCGCCCGCCGCGGCGGGCGCCGGAAACCCGCCGCCGGGCCGCGGCAAAGCGACCGGCTATGGCGCTCGGACCGGCGCGCGGTTATGCTGGCCGCGACGCGGGCAGCAACGCGGCGCACCGGGCGGGCCGGCCAGTACGGCCCCCGCCCGCAAGGACGCAGCGGCCATGACGGATGCGCACGCCGGGCAGGCAACAGGACGGGACAGGGCGATGATTTCTCAGCCGGACAAGACCGAGACGGGCGGCGGCGTGGCGGCGGACGACGCGCGGCCGGAACACGCGCTGGACCTGTCGCAGGACGGGGTGACGCTGTTCCGGCGCGATGCCCTCGGCGGCTGGCACGCGCACGGCCACGCGGCGCTGCACGTCGGCCTGGTCGGCCAGGCGATGGCGCAGCTTCGCGCCCATGTCGGCGGCCCGAGAACGCTTCGCGTTCCGGTCGAGGTCTGGCTGCCGGCGGACCAGCTGCGCCCCGCAGATCCCGCCGACCCGGCGCTGGTGCCTGAACGCCCCTTCACGGGTGCGGCGGCGCCGCGGGCGGCGATCCCGCGCACCGTGCTGGACGAGGCCGACGGTTTCCTGGCCGAACACGGCTTCGAGGCGCGGCTGTTCACGCTGCGCCGGGCGCCGGCGGGCCGCGCCCGCGCGCCGCTGTTCGACGCCCCCGCGGCGACCCCGGCCGCGGCCTCCGGCCACTGGCCGCGGCGCGCCGCGGCGGCAGCCGCGGTCGCAGTGCTGGGGCTGGGCGCGGGCGGTCTCTGGGCGCTGGTCGGCGGCGCCGGATCGGACCTGCCGCTGGCGCCGGTCTTCGCGGTGCAGCAGGTGGTGCTGTCGGGCGAGGCCGCACCGGCGCTGGACCGGCCGCTGGCGCCGTACGCCGCGCCCGCGGCGCGGCCGGCGCCGACGCCCGCCGCCGCGGCGGATCCGGACGCTTCGCCGCCGCGCCGCGCCGAAGCGCCGCCGGCGGTGGCGCTGACCGCGGCGATCGCGACCCCCGGCGCCCCTGCCCCCGGAACCTCTCCGACCCTGCCGCGCGACGAAGCGGCGCGGCTGGCGCCGGTCGTGCCCGCCGGGCCCGGCGCCGCGGCCGCGGCCGACGCCCGGTCGGAGCTGGCCGCGCTGGGGCAGATCCGGCTGCTGGCCGATCCGCCGCTGACCGAGATCCCGCAGCCCGAGCAGCCCCTCGCCATCGTCGACGCCCGCGCCTCGCTGCCCGCGCAGACCCCGCCGCACGCCGCGCCGCGCAGCGCCGGCGCCGGGCTGACAAGGACCGCGGCACCGGCCGAGGCCGCGCCGGTGCTGGCGGCGCTGCGCCGGGATCCGGCCGCGCCGCGGCTCAGCGCCCGGGACCTGGTTGCGGCGCTGGCCGCGCCGCCGAGGGCACCCGGCGCCAGCGACACCCGGCTGCCCGGCGCCGAGGCCGCGCTGACCCGTCGCGCGCGCCCGGACGGCACGGCGCCCGCGGGACCGCGGCTGGCGGCGCGTCGGAACGGGTCAGCGCCAGGTCGCTGGGCGCCAGCGCCGCCATCAGCTCCTGCCGCGCGCGCTCGTCC
>NZ_WIND01000016.1 GCF_009697225.1 Halovulum marinum | reverse complement strand
ATCAAGCGGCCCTGGAAAATCATGACCATCGGCCTGCGAGATTGGGCCCATGAGTTCTAATCAATGCATGTTGGTATTACAGGATGGAAACCGGAGCGGGCTGTGGCTCGCGCGGGCGTGAAGATCACGATCCGGAGTATTTTACCCGGACGGCGGACGTCATCGCCTGCCGAACACCGCAATGAATCCGGTCCGGGTCTACACCGTCGCGGGAGCACAGGCGACGCGGGATCCGGCACGGGCCGGATCCCCGGTTGGCGTACCGGGTACGGTTGTAGCGCGGGGCCAGACCGGTCACGCCTCGGGGACCAGCACCTCGCGCTTGCCGACGTGGTTGGCCTGGCTGACGACGCCCTCGTCCTCCATTTGCTCGACCAGGCGCGCGGCCTTGTTGTAGCCGATGCCCAGCTTGCGCTGGATATACGAGGTCGAGCACTTGCGGTCGCGCGCCACGATCGCCACCGCCTGGTCGTAGAGCACGTCCTCGCCGGTGGTGTTGCCGCCCAGGCCCAGCACCAGGTCGATCTCGCTTTCCTGGTCCGCCTCGGGGCCGTCCTGCACGCCCGAGACATACTCCGGCTCGCCCTGCGCTTTCAGGTGCCGGACGATCTCCTCGACCTCCTCGTCGCTGACGAACGGGGCGTGGACGCGGGTCACGCGCCCGCCGCCGGCCATGTACAGCATGTCGCCCATGCCCAGCAGCTGCTCGGCGCCCTGTTCGCCCAGGATCGTGCGGCTGTCGATCTTGGACGTGACCTGGAAGCTGATCCGCGTCGGGAAGTTGGCCTTGATCGTGCCGGTGATCACGTCGACCGAGGGCCGCTGCGTGGCCATGATCAGGTGGATGCCGCTCGCGCGCGCCATCTGCGCGAGGCGCTGGATGCAGGCCTCGATTTCCTTGCCGGCGACCATCATCAGGTCGGCCATCTCATCGACGATGACGACGATATAGGGCATCTTCTCGGGGGCGTATTCCTCGGTCTCGAACACCGGCTCGCCGGTGTCGTCGTCGAACCCGGTCTGCACCGTTCGGGTGAAGCCCTCGCCCTTGTCGAGCGCGTCCTGCACCCGGCCGTTGTAACCGTCGATGTTGCGCACGCCCATCTTCGACATCTTGCGGTAGCGCTCTTCCATCTCGGCGACGACCCATTTCAGGGCCACGACGGCCTTCTTCGGGTCGGTCACCACCGGCGACAGCAGGTGCGGGATGCCGTCGTAGACCGACAGCTCCAGCATCTTCGGGTCGATCATGATCAGCCGGCACTGCTCGGGCGTCAGCTTGTAGAGCAGCGACAGGATCATGGTGTTGATCGACACCGACTTGCCCGAGCCGGTGGTCCCGGCGATCAGCAGGTGCGGCATCTTGGCCAGATTGGCGATCACCGGCTCGCCGCCGATGTCCTTGCCCAGCGCCAGCGGCAGCTTGTGGTGGCCGTCGCCATAGGTGCGGTGCGCCAGCAGCTCGCGCAGCAGCACCTTCTCGCGGTAGTCGTTGGGCAGCTCGATGCCGATCACCGTGCGGCCGGGGATGGTCGACACGCGCGCCGCCAGCGCCGACATCGAGCGGGCGATGTCGTCGGCAAGGCCGATCACCCGGCTGGCCTTCAGACCCGCCGCCGGTTCCAGCTCGTACATCGTCACCACCGGGCCGGGACGGACCGAGACGATCTCGCCGCGCACGCCGTAGTCGTCGAGCACGGTCTCCAGCATCCGCGCGTTCTGCTCCAGTGCGTCGTTGGACAGCTGCTGGCGGACGATGCTGGAGGGGTTCTCCAGCAGCGACAGCGGCGGGGTCTCGTAGCTGCCGCCGTCGGCGTCGCCGAACGCCAGGCTGGGCTGTTCCTCGCTGCGGGCGCGGGCGGACTTGGCCGCCGGCTTGCGCTCGGGCTGCTGCACCCGCGGCGCCGGCGGCGCGTCGGCACGGCTGAGCGGCGGTTCGGCGGCGCCGTTGCGGCGGTCCAGCGCCCGCGGCGCGGGCGGCGGCGGCGCGGCGTAGGCATTGTCCGACGCGGCGTCGATCACGTCGCCATCGTCGTCGCCGTCGGGGCCCGGCACATCCACCGCCATCGGCGTCGCCTCGGCGCGGCGGCGCACGGCGGCGGCGATGCGGGCCATCACCCGGTCCTCGTCCTGGGTCGGTGCGGGCGCGGGATCGGCGGCGGGCTGCGGCGAGGCGGCAACGGTGGCGGGTTCGCGGCGCGTGCGCGGCGCGGCTGCGACGGCGGCGCGCCGGCGCCCGGCCGCCCGGCGCGCGGCGCCGCCGGCCCCGCGCAGGACAAGGCCCAGCAGCCGCGCGGCGGCGTCGTAGCTGGTCAGAAGGCCGCGCAGCAGGAAGCGGCCGATGCCGCGCGCCTCGGGGCCGTTCACCCCCAGGCCGATCGCGGCCAGCACGCCCGCACCCAGCGCCAGCGCCGGCGTCGCCACCAGCAGCGACTGCTGCGTCGGAAGCGGCACCAGCGACAGGATCGCCACGAACAGGCTGTCGCCGAACATGCCGCCCAGCCCGTAGACGTGCGGCCAGCCCGCGAACGGCACATGCGCGGCGGCGAAGATCGCCGCCACCGCGATCGCCAGGGGCGCGACGATGATCCGGCTGAGGATCCGCGATTCGCCGCGGTGCATCACCAGCCGCATGCCCCAGACGCACAGCGTCAGCGGCAGGCCGTAGCCGGCCCAGCCCAGCGCCCGGTGCAGCGGATCGGCCAGCAGCGCGCCCAGCAGGCCGAGCGCGTTGTTCGGCACCGCGTCGGTGGCCGAGAACAGCGACGGATCGTCCGGATCGTAGGTCCACAGCAGCGCGAACACCAGGCACGCCAGCAGGATCAGGCCCAGTCCGATCAGTTCCACGCCCCGTTGCCGGAGCGCCTGTTCCGTCTGTTCCTCGAGCAGCCGCGTGCGGGTCTTGCGCCGCCGCCGGCTGCCAGCCTTCGCCTGTGCCATGCTCACGCCGTTCCTCCTGCCGGGGTGCGATCCGCCAGAACCGCGCGCACCCCCTTAAGTCCTCGTTCAACCTCGTCCTCGGCGGCGACCAGCGCCACGCGCAGATATCTCGTGCCCGGGTTCGGCGACCCGTCGCCGGGATCGCGCGACAGGTAGGCGCCGGGCAGTGCCCGAACTCCCGCCTGCGTCCACAGACGTAGCGCCGCGGCCTCGCCGTCGCCGACGTCGAGCCACAGGAAAAACCCCGCCTCGGGACTTCTGTAGCCGGGAATATTGCCCAGAATTTGATCGGCCAGGTCAAATTTCCGCACATAGGCCGCGCGGTTGGCGATCACGTGATCCTCGTCGCGCCACACCGCCTCGGCCGCGTGCTGCAGCGGCAGCGGCAGCGGCGCGCCGGCATAGTTGCGCAGCTGCTTCAGCGCCGAGGCCGCCGTCGGCCCGGCCAGCGCGAAGCCCGAGCGCAGCCCGGGCAGGTTCGAGCGCTTGGACAGCGAGTGGAACGCGACCACGCGCTCGGGGTCGGCACCGGTCGCGTGCGTGGCCTGCAGCACGCCCGGCGGCGGCGCATCGCGGTAGATCTCGGAATAGCACTCGTCGGCGAAGACGCGGAAATCGTGCCGCTCGGCCAGCGCCAGCAGGTCTTGCCAGTAGGCCTCGGGCGCGACGGCGCCCTGCGGGTTCGACGGCGAGCACATGTAGACGATGGCGGTACGGTCCAGCACCTGCGCCGGCAGTCCGGCGAAATCGGGCAGGAAGCCGGTCGCCTCGGTCGCCGAGACATAGACCGGCTCGGCCCCCGCGGCCAGCGCGGCGACGGCGTAGCACTGATAGAACGGGTTCGGCAGCAGAACGATCGGGCGCTGCCCGTTCTTCTGCTCGGGGCACAGCGCCAGCGCGGCGTTGAACAGCCCCTCGCGGGTGCCGTTCAGCGGCAGCACCCGGCTGTCCGGGTCCGGCGCGGGAATGCCGTAGCGGCCCGCCAGCCAGTCGCTGATCGCCGCGCGCAGTCCCGGCGTGCCGTCGTTCGGCGGGTAGCGCGAGAACTCGTCGGCGTGGCGGGCGATGATCTCGGGCACGAAATCGGGGAAGGCATGGCGCGGCTCGCCGATCGACATGGCGATCTCGGGGCCGCCGGGTGCGCGGTCGCCCAGCAGCGCGCGCAGGCGCGGAAACGCGTACTCCGGCAGGTCCGCGAAACGGCGGGGGATGTCCATGCTGCTCATGCCTCTTGCTCGGGGTCTGTTGCCCCTTTTCGCGCCCCGGAACCTAACGGGCGCGTCACATCGCGTCCAGCCCCGCCGGCCGCGCGCGAGGTCAGAGTGACTTTTCCACAGCAGCGCCGAGACGCAGCGCGCGCGCCTCGTGCCCGGGCGGGCAGAGCAGCATCAGCCCGCAATGGCGCGTGCCGGTGGGCAGGGTCAGGCCGGTCAAGTTCATCAGGTTGCCGACCCGGGTGTTGCGCAGGGTTTCGAGGTTGCGGGCGGTGAATTCCTCGTCGTCGGCCAGCAGGTCGGCGGTGCGCGGCGGCAGGATCGCCACCGTCGGCAGCAGCACGGCGTCGTAGCCGGCGGTGGCTTCGGCGAAACCGGCGCGCAGCCGGTCCAGCGTCTGCCAGTCGGCGACGAACCGCGCCGCGCCGATCGTCTGCCCGGCCTCGAAGCGGGCGCGGATCGGCGGGTGCATCGAGGCGCCGCGGTCCCGGATCGCGTCGCCCCAGGTGCCCCAGGCCTCGGCCGGAAACAGCGAGGTCAGCGTCATCGCCTGCTCCAGCTCGGCAAGGGTGGCGTGCCCGATGGTGGCGCCGGCGGCGGACAGCCGCGACAGCGCGCCCTCGAACGCCGCCTGCGGCGCGTCGTCCAGCGGCGCGACGGCGGGATTGTCCAGCACCAGGAAGCGCGCGCCCGCCGGGTCCGCGCCGCCCAGGTCCGGCGCGCGGTTGTTGCCCATCGCCGCGTAAAGCAGCGCCGCGTCCTCGACCGTGCGGGCCAGCGGGCCGATGGTGTCGAAGCGCGCGCACAGCGGGATCACGCCGCGCATCGGCAGGCTGCCGACCGAGGTCTTGAAGCCCACCAGGTCGTTCCACGCCGACGGCGCGCGCACCGAGCCGCCGGTGTCCGAGCCGATCCCCGCCGCCGCCAGCCCGTAGCCGACCGAGGCCGCCGCGCCCGAGGACGAGCCGCCGGGCGCCAGCGAAGGATCGTGCCGGTTCGGCGGCGTCGCCGTCACCGGGTTCACCCCCAGCCCCGAGAACGCCAGTTCGGTCATGTGCGTCTTGCCCAGGCAGACCAGCCCCTGGGCGGTGGCGTTCTCCAGCACCCTGGCGTCGCGGTCGGGGACGCGGCCGCGCAGGATGGCGCTGCCGCCCTCGGTCGCGGTGCCGGCGGTGTCGAACAGGTCCTTCCAGCTGATCGGCACGCCGTCGAGCGGGCCGCGGCGGGTGCCGGCGCGGGCGCGCAGCGCCGCTGCCTCGGCTTCGGCGCGGGCGCGCGCCGGCGTGGTGCGGGCGTAGATGTCGGGGTGCTCGGCGCTTGCGGTCAGCATCGCCTCGGCCAGCTCGACCGGGTCCAGCCGGCCGGCGGCGATGGCGCGGCCCATGTCGGCGGCGGGGGCGGTCAGATCGGGCGCGGTCATCGGATCCTCCGGGTCGTTTCGCCGCGACGGTAGCGGCACCGCCGCCCGTGGACAATCGCGAAACCCGGCCCATACTGCCCGGCGATGGACGAGCGGATTGACATGTTGATCGTGGGCGGCGGGCTGGTCGGCCCGGCGCTGGCGCTGGCGGCGGCCTCGGCGGGGCTGCGCGTGCGGGTGCTGGACGCGGCGCCGGCCGCGGCGCTGGCCGATCCCGAGTTCGACGGACGCGCCTATGCGGTCGCCGCCGCCTCGCGCCGGATGCTCCGGGCGCTGGGGCTGTGGGCCGGGATCGAAGGCGCGGCGCAGCCGATCCTGCAGGTCAAGGTCAGCGACGGGGTCGCCGGCCGGGGCGCGGCGCCGCTGTTCGCGCATTTCGACGCGGACGAGCTGGGCGAGGGGCCGCTGGGCCACATCGTCGAGGACCGGTTCCTGCGCCGCGCCCTGCTGGCGGCGATGGCCGAAAGCCCGCTGGTGACCGTCGAGACCGGCGCCCGGGTCATCGGCCAGGCCGAGGTGCCGGGCGGCGTCGAGGTGACGCTGGCGGACGGCACGACACGGTGCGCGCGGCTGCTGGTCGGCGCCGACGGGCGCGGCAGCCAGGTGGCGCGGCGTGCCGGGATCGGCCGCACCGAATGGGCCTACCGGCAGACCAGCCTGGTCGCCGCGCTTGAGGTCGAGCGGCCGCACGAGGGCATCGCGCAGCAGATGTTCTTTCCCGATGGGCCGCTGGCGATCCTGCCGCTGACCGGCAACCGGGTCTCGATCGTCTGGACCGAGGACACCACCCGCGCCGCGGCGGTGCAGGCGATGGACGATGACGGCTATCTTGCGGCACTGCGGCCGTGCTTCGGCGATTTCCTGGGGCAGATCCGGCTGGCGGGCAAGCGCTACGCCTATCCGCTGGGCCTGTCGCTGGCGACGCGGATCACCGCGCCGCGGCTGGCGCTGGCGGGCGACGCGGCGCACGGCATCCACCCGCTGGCGGGCCAGGGGCTGAACCTGGGGTTGCGCGACGTCGCCACGCTGGCGCAGGTGCTGGCCGAGGCGCACCGGCGCGGCGAGGACATCGGCGCGGCCGACGTGCTGGAACGCTATCGCCGCTGGCGGCAGTTCGACATCGCCGCGCTGGCCACCGCCACCGACGCGATCAACCGGGTGTTCTCGAACGCCAACCCGCTGCTGCGGCTGGGGCGCACGCTGGCGCTGGGCGCGATCGAGGCCGCCCCTGCCCTGCGCCGCCGGCTGATGCGCGAGGCGATGGGCACCGCCGGCGATCTGCCGGTGCTGCTGCAGGGCCGGGCGCTCTAGCGGCGCGGGCCGGGGAGGGGCGCGGCGGATGCCAGATGCGGAACCGGCGCGCAGGGTCGCCATCGTCGGTCTCGGGCCGCGCGGGCTGGGCGCGGCCGAGGCGCTGGCCGCGCGCGCGGCAGAAACCGGAACACGCGTCGATCTGACCGCGATCGACCCGGGCCGCTGGCCGGGCGCGGGGCCGAACTTCCGCCCCGACAGCAGCCGGTTGAACCTGCTGAACGTTCCGGTGCACGCCATCGACCTGCCGCCCGCCGCCTATCCCGGCGCCAGCGTCCCGCCGTTCGACCGCTGGCCGCAGCGCGCGGGCCCTGACGCGGACCGGTATCCGACGCGGGCCGAACTTGGCCGCTATCTGGTGGCGCGGTACGAGGATCTGCGCCGTCACCCGCCGCAGGGCCTGCGGATCACCTTGCTCGACGATACCGCGCTCGCGCTGGCGCCGGACGGCGGGAACTGGACGCTGTCGACCGGGTCCGGGCGTGCCGGTCCGTTCCACGAGGTGCTGCTGACCCTCGGCCAGCCGGACACCGCCGCCGACGCGCAGCTGGCGCGCTGGCGGGAGCATGCCGGGCGCGGCAACGGCACGCTGTGCCCGGCCTATCCCGGCGCCGCGCTGTCGGCGGCCGCCGCGGCGTGGGCCGGCGGCACGGTCGCTGTGCGCGGCCTGGGGCTGGCGACGCTGGACGTGCTGCGCGTGCTGACCCTGGGCCAGGGCGGGCGGTTCGCGGCCGGGCGCTACTGCCCCTCGGGGCGGGAGCCGGCGCGGATCCTGCCGTTCTCGCTGGACGGCCAGCCGCCGGCGCCGAAGCCGGCGGGCGCGGCGCTGGACGCGACCTACGATCCGACCGCGGACGAGACGCGCGCCTTCGCCGCCGCGCTGGCCGAGGCGCTGCGCGGGCCGGCGGACGCCGCGCTGGACGAAATCTGCGCCGCGCTGCTGCCGCCGGTGCTGCGCATCCTTGCGGCGGGCGGCGCGGCGGCGGACCGCGGCGCGCTGGCGCGCTGGCTGGCGGTCGAGCGGGACACGCCCGGCGCGCAGGAGGATCGCCCCGCCGTGCAGGCGCTGGCGGCAAACATCGCCATCGCCGCGGGGAAGGCCCCGCCGGACGCCGGCTATGCCGTCGGCCAGCTCTGGCGGAAGTGGCAGACCCCGCTGCGGCAGGGCTTCAACCCGGCGCGGATCGCCCCCGCGACCGCCGCGGCGGTGATCGGCTTCGACGAGGGGCTGAAGCGGTATTCGTACGGCCCGCCCGTCGCCTCGGCGCGCGAGCTGCTGGCGCTGATCGAGGCCGGGATCGTCGATCTGCGCGCGGTCGAGGATCCGGACATCCGGCTGGTGGCCGACGGCTGGCAGCTGGCCGAGGGCGACGCGCGCATGCGTGCCCCGGTGATGGTCGACGCGGTGCTGCCTTCGCCGTCGCTCGAGGGTGCCGCGGACCCGATCCTGTCGGCGCTGCGCGCGGCAGGCCGGGCCTGCCCCGCCGTCGAGGGCATGGGCGCCCGGATCCGCGCCGACGGCGGGCTGGTGGGTTCGGACGGCGCGGTGCTGCCCGGGCTAAGCCTGCTCGGGCGGATGGCGCTGGGCAGCGTGATCGCGATCGATTCGATCCACGACTGCTTCGGCGCCGCCGCGCATCGCTGGGCCGACGGGGTGATCACCCGCGCCGCCGAAGCGCGCTGACTTTCGACTGGTGCGGGCCGCGCGGGCAGACCATGGTGCGCGCCATGTTCAGGGACTTTTCCGCCTCGGCCGCCTTCATGGGCGTGATCGCCGCCTTCGTCGGCTTCGCTTCGTCGTTTGCGGTGGTGCTGCAGGGTCTCGACGCGGTGGGCGCGACGGCGGCGCAGGCCGCGTCGGGGCTGATGGCGATCGCCGTGGCCAAGGGCGTGGCGGCGATCGCGATGTCGGCGCGCACCCGCATCCCGATCGCCTTCGCCTGGTCGACCCCGGGCGCGGCGCTGCTGGTCACGACCGGCGCACTGCCCGGCGGCTTTGCCGAGGCGGTCGGCGCGTTCGTGATGTGCAGCGCGCTGCTGGTGCTGACCGGGCTGTGGAAACCGCTGGCCGGGCTGGTCGGGCGCATCCCCGCGCCGCTGGCCAACGCGATGCTGGCCGGTGTGCTGCTGGGCCTGTGCCTGGCGCCCTTCCGCGCCATCGAGTTCAACCCGGCCTGGGGCCTGCCGATCCTCGCCGGCTGGATCCTGGGCCGGCGGCTGCACCCGCTGCTGGCGGTGCCGGCGGCGCTGGCGGCATTCGTCGCGGTGATCCTTCTGGGGGTACGGCCCGACGCCGCGGCGCTGCGCGGCCTGCCGCTGCTGACCGGACCGGTGCTGGTCGCGCCGGTGTTCACCGCGGGCGCGTTCGTCGGGCTGGCGCTGCCGCTCTACATCGTGACCATGGCCGGGCAGAACCTGCCCGGCGCGGCGGTGCTGCGGGCGCATGGCTATGACCGCGCGGCCGGGCCGGACATCGCCGCCAGCGGCTTCGCCAGCGTGCTGGCCGCGCCGTTCGGCGGTCATGCGGCGAACTATGCCGCGATCACCGCCGCGCTGTGCGTGGGCGCCGAGGCGCACCCGGATCCGGCACGCCGCTACTGGGCGGCGATCGTCGCCGGTCTGTGCTACGTCGCGCTCGGGCTGCTGGCCGGGGCGGCGACCGCCTTCGTCGGGCTGGCGCCGCAGATCCTGATCCAGGCGGTGGGCGGGGTGGCGCTGTTCGGCGCATTCTCGGCCGCGGCGCTGGCCGCGTTCCGCGACGCCGAGGACCGCGAGGCCAGCGCCGTCACCTTCCTGCTGACCGCCTCGGGGGCGGCGTTCCTGGGCGTGTCCGGCGCGTTCTGGGGCCTGCTGGCCGGCGGCGCGATGCTGGCGATCCGGCGCCGGCTCAGCCCGGTTTCCTCGGCGTCACCAGCACCGGCGGACGTCGCTCCTCGGCCGCGCGGAACAGGCTGAAGGCCTGGTTGACGTAGTTCACCGCACCGCTGTCCATGTCGAACGGGCACACCGCCTGGAAATAGCGGCTTTCCGGGGCGATCACCGCGGGGCGGCGGCTGGCGGACCTGGCGTGGGCGCGGGTCATCTCGCGAGCGCACGCGGGCGGGAGGCGCGAACACCGCCGCCGCCGCGGTCTCGGCCAGCAACCGGACCCCGGCGCGCCGTCCTGCGGCCGGTCGCAGGTGACGGTGAAGTGGATGGAAGTCGCCAGGTGATCCCCGAGCGGCGCCCATTTGAGCGGCTTTCGCCGCACCGGCAAGCACCGGGCCGCCACCCGCAGGGACAGGGCCGGGCGCCGTCAGTCCTCCAGCCGCCGCGCCTCGTCGATCAGCATCACCGGGATGCCGTTGCGGATCGGGAACGCGAGTCCGGCCCCGCGCGAGACCAGCTCCTGGCGCTCGGCGTCGTAGATCAGCACGCCGCGGGTCACGGGACAGACCAGCGCCTCCAGCACCTTGCGGTCGAGTTGCTCGCGGCGGGCCGGCGTTTCGGCGGCGGTGGTCATTGCAGACTGCCTTCGTCGCTGCCGCCGCGCAGGGCGAATTCCATCAGCGTCACCAGCGTCTCGCGCCGGGTCTGCAGCGTCGGCGCCTCGAGCAGCGCCTGCTTTTCCTCGGGGTCGAACGGGCAGAGCATCGCCAGCGAGTTCACCAGCAGCTCCTCCTCGGCCTCCTTCAGGCTGTCCCAGTCCGAGGCCAGCTGCGCGATCTCGAAGTAGCGGTGCAGCACCTTCAGGAACTGCGCGCGGTCGAAATCCTCGTCGGTCTCGCGCCGGCCGAGGTCGCGCTCGAAGCTGGACCAGTCGACGTCGGCGCGCATGTAGGGGGTGAAGCCGTCCTTGGCTTCGCTGATGCGGAAGCGCGACACGCCGGTCAGGGTGATCATGTAGCGGCCGTCCTCGGTCTCGTGCAGGCCGGTGACGCGGCCGGCGCAGCCGATCCGGTGCAGCCGGTCGGCGCTGTCGTCGCGGCCCTCGGGCACGATCACCGGCTGCACCATGCCGATCAGCCGGTGGTCGGTGCGCAGGGTATCGTCCAGCATCGCCAGGTAGCGCGGCTCGAAGATGTTCAGCGGCAGCCGGGCCCGCGGCAGCAGCAGCGCGCCCGGCAGGGGAAACACCGGTATCGTCTGCGGCAGGTCGGCTGGCGTGAAGATCTTCGTCATGCGGCGGTCGCTCCCCCCTGAGCTATGGGGAACAACCTAGGCGAATATCATGGATGACAAGCGCCGCCGACCCCTCTGCGCGGCCGGGTCCTTCGGGCCCAGCGCATCGAACAGCTTGAACAGCTGCTCCTTCGCGGCACCCTCGTTCCATTCGCGGTCGCGGCCGAACAGATCCAGCAGCGTGTCGATCGCCTCGGCCGACTGCCCCGCCGACACCTGCGCCAATGCCAGGTCGAAGCGCGCCTGCAAGTCGTCGGGGCTGGCATCGACGCGGGCCTGCGCCTCGGCCACTTCGCCGGCGTCCTGCGTGTCCGACGCCAGTTCGAGCTGCGCGCGCACCGCGGCGATCGCCGGATCGTTGCGTCCCTCGTCCGGCGCGCCGTCGATCAGCGCCTGGGCGCGGTCGGTCTCGCCCAGCGCGATGTGGGCGCGGGCCAGCCCCGCCAGCGCGGTCATGTTGCCGGGCTCCTCGCCGAGGATCGCGGCGAAGGTCTGCGCGGCGTCGGCGACGGCGCCTTCCTCGAGCATCTGCTCGGCGGCCTCCAGCGCCTCGGCCAGACCGCCGTCGCCGGCCGGGCTTTGCGCGATCAGCGCGTCGATGAAGCGCTTGATCTCGCCGGCGCTCTGCGCGCCCATGAAGCCGTCGACAGGGCGGCCGCCGACGAAGCCGAACACCGCCGGGATCGACTGCACCCGCATCTGGCTGGCGATCATCTGGTTCTCGTCCACGTTGACCTTGACCAGCCGGACCTTGCCACGCGCGTCGCGGACCGCCTGTTCCAGCGTCGGCGTCAGGGTCTTGCAGGGCCCGCACCACGGCGCCCAGAAATCGACGATGACCGGCACCTCCATCGAGGCGTCGACCACGTCGGCCATGAAGGTCGCCTCGGAGCTGTCCCGGATCAGGTCATCCCCGGCCGGCTCCTGCATGCTCTGTCCGAATTCCAGCATCGGCCTGTCCTTTCGCTGACGCGTGTTTCCGATCCCATATAGGCCGCCGCCGCGGCGGAAGCTAGGCCTCGACCAGCGCGCTGAGGTCGGCGTGGCGTGCCAGGAAATCGCGCTTCACCTCCATCGGCGGGCGCGGCGACAGGCGGAACGCCTCCAGGTCCGGCGACGCCGGCGGGCGCGAGAAATGCCGGTTCGCCTCGGCCTCGGTGAAGCCGGCGATCTGGGTGGCCTCGAGCCAGGCGCTGATCCGGTCGGCGCGCTTGATCAGCCGCTTGACGCTGACCGGCAGCACCGGCGGCAGTCCGAAGCGCATGTGCACCGCCCGGGTCAGCCGCTCGTCCATCGCCTTGTAGGCCGGGCCGACGGCGGATTTCACCGGCGAGATCATGTCGCCGATCACGTATTCCGGCGCGTCGTGCAGCAGCGCCGCCAGCCGCCAGCGCGGCGGCGTCTTCGGCGCCACCAGCGCCAGCAGCCGCTCGACCAGCAGCGAATGCTCTGCCACCGAATAGGGGAAGTCGCCCCGCGTCTGGCCGTTCCAGCGCGCCACGAAGGACAGCCCGTGGGCGATGTCCTCGATCTCGACGTCGAGCGGCGAGGGATCCAGCAGATCCAGCCTCCGCCCCGAAAGCATGCGTTGCCAGGCCCGTGCCGTCATGCGCCCCCCGTTCCGGTCCGGCGCGGGTGCTAGCACAGGCCCGCCGCAGGTCCAAGCGCCACGATTGGCGCGTTGGCGCCGTCGTGACCGGAGGTTATTTGATCGGAAAGATTTCCACACCATATCTGGAGTATGAACCGCGGTGACCCGCAACAATCGGGACCGCAACACCGGTTGACCCGCCAAGGAGGGGGGGCGAACGCCCCGGCGGCTATGCCGACAAGACAGGAGCGGATCATGTTCAAGACCATCATGACCGCCGCGGCTGTCGCCTTCCTTGCGTCAACCGCGGCACCGGCACAGACCGCGTGCGCCCCGCGCGACACGCTGGTCGAGACCCTGACCGCACGCCACGGCGAGCGGCTCAGTTCCGGCGGGCTGACCGGCCCGACGGTGCTGATCGAGGTGTGGACCGGCGAAAGTGGAAGCTGGACCATCCTGATGACCGACGCCAAGGGCACCAGTTGCATCGTCGCCGCCGGCCAGGACTGGACCGAGTTTCCGCCGGCCGCGCCCGCGGGCCTGCCGGCAAGCGCCAGCTGACGCCGGCGCGTGAACCTGCCGGGGCGGGTGCCACTGGTCCCGCCCCGCGACAGGTTCTGTGCCGGATCGAATGCACCGGCATCGCCGCGTCCGCGGCCTGACGGCGTCTGCGCCGAGCGCGCGCCCGGGAACGGGCGCGACCGGGCGACGCTGCCGATGTCCTGCCGGCAAGCTTCGCACCGCCAACTCCTATCCGGCGGGCCGTTCGCGCCCTGACCCCATCCACCATCGGATCCCGCGAAAAAATGGCCGGCACGTCACGCAGCCTTGTAGCGGGGTTTACCGGCCGAGCCTGTATCCTTGGGGCAGTCCCGATTGCCCGAAAGGAGGCTGCGATGCCCAAGAGAAACGGACCCACGCGCCGAGCGATGCTGCAAGGCACGGCCCTCGCCGGGGCCGCCGCCGCGCTGCCGCTCACGGGTCGCGCCCAGTCGATACCGAAATACGGCACCACGAAATTCGACTACGAGGTCGTCCGGACCGAGGAGGAGTGGCGTGCCCGGCTGAGCGAACGCGAGTACGGCATCCTGCGCGCAGGCGGCACCGAGTTGCCGAAAAGCGACCCGAAGTGGAGCGACTACAGCGCCGGATCCTACCACTGCCGCGGCTGCGAGCTGCCGCTCTACAGCTCGGACTGGCGGGCGCCGCTCTCGCACGGGTGGGTGTTCTTCTACCATGCCGACACCGACGCGGTGCTGACCGGCCTCGACCGCGGCAACCCGTACCGCGGCGACGCCCCGCAGATGGGCGGGGACGCCGATCTGGACCCGAAGCGCACGCTGATCGAGGTTCATTGCCGCCGCTGCGGCAGCCATCTGGGGCACATCGTGTACCTCGACGGCAATCTGGTGCATTGCATCAACGGCACCTCGCTCGGCTTCACCGGTGCGGCGTAGGAGGAGCGCGCGATGGAATACAGACCAGGCCGACGCGGTTTCCTGACCCGCATGCTGCTGGCCGCCACCGCGCTTCCGGCGGCACTGGTCGGCCGCGCGCATGCCCGGCCCGCCCGCGACTTCGACTACGAGTACGAGGTGACGCGGACCGAGGAGGAATGGCGCGCGCTGCTCAGCGACTACGAATTCGCCATCCTGCGCCAGAGCGGCACCGAATGGGCCCGCAGCTCGCCGCTGTGGAACGACTACCGGCAGGGCGACTTCAGCTGCAAGGGCTGCGATCTGCAGCTCTACTCCTCGGACTGGCGAGTGGCGCTGGACAAGGGCTGGGTGTTCTTCGCCCACAGTCTGCCGACAGCGGTGATGACGGACATCGACCCCGGCAACCCCTACGGCCTGCGCCGCGAAGAGGGCACCGCCGTCGTCGAGGTCCATTGCCGCCGTTGCGGCAGCCATCTGGGCCACCTGCTGGTGGTCGAGGGGCAGCTGGTGCACTGCGTCAACGGCACCTCCCTGATCTTCGCGCCCCGGACCGGCTGAGCCGGACCGCCGCGGGACCCGGCGGGCCGGGGGCGATTCGCCCCCGGCCCGTTTCCGCGCGCGCCGTCGCCCCGACGCGGGCCCGGCCCCGCTTCGGCGCGGCGCGGCGGCGGCTCACGCCGGGCCAACACGAACGTGTGGTGCATGACCGGCCACCGCCGTTCACGACCCGCGTGAGGTCGCGCAACAAACCCGCTCACGACGAGTTCACGCGCGCCCCAGCCGCCGCGACCCGGAACCCCGGTTTGTTTCAGCGCGCGGCCGGTCTTGCCGCCTCCGCGCCGGCGGCCGCGCCGGGGCTGAAACAATCCCGCGACGGGCGCGATCCGGCGTTGCTGTCAACCGCAATTCCGCGTGAGACCGCGCGAGCCTTACGTGTTTTGAAAGGCGCCCCCGGATCGCTCAAACCGGTTGTCGCAGGCCGGGCAGTCCGGTCTGGACCAAACAGTCAAAGGGAAACACGCCATGAAAACCGTCATTACCGCCGCCGTCCTGCTCGCCTCGGCGACCGCGTTCACCGCCTCGGCCCAGGGCATGGGCGAGGGGCTGTCGATGCTGGAACTCGCGGTCGACAACGAGCTGCAGCGGCTGAACGTCCAGGACGTCGACCCGATGGCGCTGACGCTGTCGCAGCTGGCGATCATCCGCGGCATCGTCGAGGGCGACGAAAGCGACAACGACAAGAAGCGCCGCATCGAGGCGGTCGTGAATCGCTGAGAGGTCCCGACGGCGGGCGCCCCGGTGCGCCCCAAAAGCGGCCCGGCCTTCCGGGCCGCTTTTGCCGTGGCGCCGCGGCCGCACGGCGCTGGCCATCGGCAGGCGCCGGCGTATAGTCGGTCGGGCCGGCGCGCGGAGAGCCGTGCGCCGGACGCCATTGCAAGGCCGCGTTTGCAGGGCCACGATTGCAGACCCGCGATTTCGAGGCCGCGACTTCAAGGACCGACGTGTTTCCCCATTTCCTCAGACGCCGCGATCCGCCGCCGCCCGGTCCCGCGCCGCGCCCGCCGCTGACCCTGCCGGGCCTGCTGGGGGCACTGGCGTCGCTGGCGGGGTATGTGCTGCTGCTGGCCTTCGTCGTGGTCGTCGGGGCCGCGCTGGGGCCCGGCATTCCGGAACGGCTGAACCCGCTGGCGCCGCTCGATCCGGCGGCGCCGGCGGGCCCGCTGACCGCCTTCAAGCTGGATCGCGCCACCGCCTCGCCCGAGGCCTGCCGGGCCGCCCTCGACCGCATCGCCACCCCGGGCCTGACCCGGCTGCCCGACCGCCGGGTCAGCGCCGAATGCTCCATCGCCGGGCACACCCGGGTGCGCAAGCTGTCGCGGGCGCTGCTGGCGCCGGTCTCGACCAGCTGTCCGGTCGCACTGCGACTGTACCTGTGGGAGCGACACGCAGTGCAGCCCGCCGCCCGCGCGCATCTCGGCCAGGGCGTGGCCGAGATCGGCCATCTCGACAGCTTTGCCTGCCGCCCGATCCGCACCGAGAACGGCGAGGGCGAGGCGATGAGCGCGCACGCCACCGCCAGCGCCATCGACATCGGCTCGGTCACGCTGGATTCGGGCCGCCGCCTGGCCCTGGCCGACGGCTGGCGCAACCCCGACGGCAAGATCCGCGCCTTCTGGCGGCAGCTGCGCGACGACGGCTGCACCTGGTTCCGCACCGTGCTGGGGCCGGACTTCAACAGCCTGCACCAGGATCACTTCCACCTGGCGCAGGGGCGTTACAACAGCTGCCGCTAGGCCCCCTGCCCGGCCAAGGCCATCCGCTCGCGGCGCCGGTCAGAACAGGCCCAGCACCAGCCCGATGATGGCGCAACCCACCACCGCGTAAGTGGCGTCGATCGCCATCAGCGCCCGCGGCCGTCCGGCGAAGGCATAGTTGGTGACGATCCACGGCGCGGCGATGAACGCGCCCAGGCCCAGTCCGGTGACCAGCGCGGCGCCGACACTGTCGATGCCGGCCATCACCAGGATGTGGCGCATCATTCCCGCCACCAGCACGGTGGCGGCGAAGCTGATGATGTAGGGCGCGGGGTTCTTGCGATCGATGCTTTCGGCGGTCAGGCCGTTGGCGGCCATCCACGGCTTTGCCATGCTCATGTACCAGACCGATCCCCAGGCGTAGCTGGCCACGGCGGCGAGCAGAACGGCGACGATACCCATCGAACCCTCCAGTGCGGTGCGCCGCGCCAGTATGCCGCGCTCCGGCACCGGGTCAACGACCGGCGCCGCTGCGGCCGTGTAGGCGGCGCGACCGCCGGCGTCAGTCGCCCTGCCAGCCGCCCATGGCGCAGACGGTGTTCCACTCGGCCTCGGTGACCGGCTGCACCGACAGCCGGGTGTTGTTGACCAGCACCATGTCGGCCAGCGCCGGTTCGGCCTTGCAGTCGTCCAGCGTGACCGGCGTCGGCATCGGGCCGACGGCCCGGATGTCCACGCATTCCCAGCGCGGATCCTCGGTGCTGCTGTCGGGATGCGCCTCGGCGATCACCTCGACCACCCCGACGATGCGCTTCTCCTTCAGCGAGTGGTAGAAGAAGCCGCGGTCGCCCAGCTTCATCTCGCGCATGTTGTTGCGCGCCTGATAGTTGCGCACGCCGTCCCATTCCTCGCCGGCATCGCCCCTGGCGACCTGGTCGTCCCAGCCCCAGGTGCCGGGTTCGGATTTGAACAGCCAGTAGCGCATGTGCGCGTCCTCCAGATTGCATTCGGGATGCACATTGCCGACCGGCGCGGCGAGATCAAGCCTTGGCGCCCTTCCGCCCCGAGCCGAGCTGCGGCGCGGCACCCGCATCGAGCGGCCAGCGCGGGCGGGCGGCCAGGCCCATGTCCGAGGTTTCGCCGGCCGCCGCCTGCTCGATCCCGGCCCAGGCGATCATCGCAGCGTTGTCGGTACACAGCGCCAGCGGCGGGGTCACGAAGCGCGCCCCCGCCGCAGCGGCCACGGCGCGCAATGCGCCGGCGATGGTCCGGTTGGCGGCGACGCCGCCGGCCACCGCCAGCACCGGCGCGGCGGTACCGAACGCGGCCAGCGCGCGGCGGGTCTTCTCGGCCAGCACGTCCGCCGTCGCGGCCTGGAAGCCGGCGCAGAGATCGGCGCGGTCCTGCCGCGTCACCCCGCCCTGCGCCGCGACCAGCTTGTCGACGGCGCGGCGCACGGCGGTCTTGAGCCCCGAGAACGACAGGTCGCAGCCCGGCCGGTCCAGCAGCGGCCGCGGGAAGGCGAAGCGCGCCGGATCGCCGCCGGCGGCGGCGCGCTCGACCTCGGGGCCGCCGGGATAGCCCAGCCCCAGCAGCCGCGCGGTCTTGTCGAACGCCTCGCCCGGTGCATCGTCGATGGTGCCGCCCAGCCGGCGGAAGTCCTGCGGCCCGCGCACCGCCAGGAACTGGCAGTGCCCGCCCGAGACCAGCAGCAGCAGGTAGGGATAGTCGATGCCGTCGGTCAGCCGCGGGGTCAGCGCGTGCCCGGCAAGGTGGTTCACCCCCAGCAGCGGCACCCCGGTGGCGGCCGACAGGCCCTTGGCGCACATCACCCCCGCCAGCACGCCGCCGATCAGCCCCGGCCCCGCGGTCACCGCGATCAGGTCGAGCCCGGCCAGCCCTACGCCCGCCTGGCGCAGCGCCTCGGCGACGCACAGATCGACGCGCTCGGCATGGGCGCGGGCGGCGATCTCGGGAACCACGCCGCCATAGGCCGCGTGCAGCAGCGCCTGGTCGTAGATCACCGAGGACAGGATTCGCCGGTCGGAGGCGACGACGGCGGCCGCGGTATCGTCGCAGCTGCTCTCGATGCCGAGGCACAGGTCGGGCATGGTCATCGGGCCGGGCTCCTGCCGGGGCAGTGGTTTGCCAAGAGGTCGCGCGCCGGGTACCACCGGCGGCATGGACGCGCAACATGATGCCCCGTCGCACGGTGACAAGCCGGGACTTCTGATCCCGCGCCCCGCGGCGCAGGCGAACGCCTTTGCCGCGCGGGTCGCGGCCGCATTGCCCGGGCGCTGGCGCTGCGTGGTCGCGCCGCTGATCGAGATCCGCTTCCGCAAGGTCGAGGCAGATGCGGACGACGCCGACACGCTGGTCTTCACCTCGGCCAACGGCGTCGCCGCCTGGATCGCGGCGGGCGGACGGCGCGACCGGCCGGCGATCTGCGTCGGCGCGGCCACGGCGCGCGCCGCCCGCGCCGCCGGGCTGGCGGCCGAGGTCGCGGGCCCGGATGCGCCGGGGCTGATCGCCACGCTGACGGCTCGACGGCCGGGCGCCGGGCGCTACCTGCATTTGCGCGGCGCCCATGCGGCGGCGGACGTGGCGGGTGCGCTGCGCGCCGCCGGCCACCCGGCCCGCGAGGTGGTGATCTACGATCAGACCGCGGTGCCGTTGCCGGGCGCCGTGGCGGACGGTTTGACCGGAGGCGGTTTCGGCGGCGTGACGCTGTTCTCGCCCCGAAGCGCGCGCCTGCTGGAGGAGGCTCTGAACCGGCGGCCAATGGACACGGCGGTGCGGCGGTTCTGCCTCAGCCCGGAGGTGGCCCGCGCGGCGCGGCCCCTGGGCGGGGGCGAGATCGCGGTGGCGGCCGCGCCCACGGCCGAGGCCATGCTGCGGCTGCTGGCGGAAACCGCGGCACGCTGAATCGCCTCCGCCGGGCCGATTGGGTTGTGAGCCTGTTGATCAGCCACTAGAAATGACGACGAGGGGAATCCGGTTCACCGCCGGGCGACCTGCACCAATTGCGAAGGCGGCGCGTACATGGCGAACCCACCGAATTCCGACGATACCCCGGACAAGAAGACCGAGGACCCCGGTTCCGCGGCGGAGATCGACCGGACCGAAGACGCCGGAGCCGAACCGGAGGCACCGGGCACCGACGCCGACCCCGCGACTGGCGAGGCCGCGGAACCGGCGGGCGCCGATGCGGCTGCCACCGTGCCCGGTGAAGGCGCCACGGAGGACGAGCTCGCCGACGATGCGCCTTCGGATGCGCCTTCGGATGCGCCTTCGGAAGACGATGCGCCCTCGGAACATGCGCCGGACGCGGCCGCGCCCGCCGACGAGGCACCGCGGAGCGATGTCGCCGCGGCGCTGGCCACCGCGCCGCTGATCCGCGACGGCGCCGCGCCGGAGCCGAATCCGGCGACGCCGGCCGCCGGCGACTACGACCACGACCTGCCCGAGGACGAGGAGGAGCACTCCCGCTCGTTCGCGGCCAAGGTGCTGACCGGGCTGATCCTGCTGCTGGTGGGCGGCGGTCTGGCGCTGTGGGCGGCGCCGCGGGTCGCGCCGTACCTGCCGGCCGCGCTGGACCCGCTGAAGGTGCGGCTGCTGCCCGGCGAATCGCTGAGCCAGAAACGCATCGCCGCGCTGGAGGCGAAGATCGACGACCGCATCGCCGGCATCGTGCCCGGCATCCGCGCCGAGCAGGCCGAAGCCCTGGCCGCGGGCGCCGCCGCCGAAACCGAAGAGCGGCTGGCCGGGCGGCTGGACGCGCTTGCGGCGCAGATGACCGAGATGGGCGACCGGCTGGAGGCCGTCGACAGCGCCAGCGTCGAGGGCCGGCTGGCGCAGGCCGAAACCCGTCTGGAGGGCCTGTCGGCGGAACTGGCCGGGCTGAGCGCGCTGCAGACCGAGGGATTGAACGACCAGCAGCTGGCCGAGTTGAACCGGTTCCAGGCGGTGGTCGAGGGGCTGCGCGCCGAGGTCGCCACGCTGGCGGATCAGCAGGGCGCGCTGGCGCAACGCATCGACGATGTCGAGGTCGCCGTGACCCGCCGCCTGCAGGAGGCCGAGGCCGAGGTCTCGGCCGCCCGAACCGAGGCCGAGGCGGTGAAGTCGCTGTCCACCGCCCGCGCCGCGCTGTCGACGATCGAGGCGGCGCTGGCCTCGGGCGAGCCGTACCAGCCGGCGCTGGAGCAGGTGCGGGCGAACATCGAGCGCGAGATCCCGTCGGGCCTCGCCGCGTCGGCGGAGACCGGGGTCGCGACGCTGGGCGTGCTGCGCGCCAATTTCTCGGAAGCGGCGCATCAGGCGATCCGCACCGCGATCCGCGAGGGCCGCAGCGAAAGCGGTGTCGGCGGCCGGGTCGCCGCCTTCCTCGAGGCGCAGATCGCCAGCCGGTCGCTGACCCCGAAAGAGGGCGAGAGCGTCGACGCGGTGCTGAGCCGCGCCGAGGATGCCCTGCGCCAGGACAACCTGTCCCGCGCGATCGACGAGCTGGCGGCGCTGCCGCCCGCGGCGCGCGCGGCGATGGACGACTGGATCGCGCGGGCCGAGGCACGGGTCGCCGCCCGCAGCGGCTATTCCGAGCTGAACGCCGCACTGTCGGCGCAGAACTGACCTGAAAGGACCCACGCCCGATGCTCTGGTCACTCCTGAAGATCCTTCTGTTCATCGCCGCCGCGGCGGCGCTGGCCTGGGGCGCGGGCCTGTTGATGGAGGCGCCGGGCGAGGTTCGCATCGCCTTCGTCGGGCGCGAGTACACCCTGTCGCCGCTGGGGTTCGTCATCGCCCTGCTGCTGCTGCTGCTGGCGGCCTGGGTGGTGCTGAAGATCCTCGGCCTGCTGATCGCGATCCTGCGGTTCCTGATCGGCGACCAGACCGCGATCACCCGCTATTTCGACCGCAACCGCGAGCGGCGCGGCTTCGACGCGTTGTCGCAGGCGCTGATCGCGCTGGCCGCCGGCGAGGGCCGGCGCGCGCAGGCCAAGGCGCAGCAGGCCGAGCGGCTGCTGAACCGGCCGCAGCTGACGCGGCTGCTCAACGCGCAGGCGGCCGAGATAAACGGCAACACCGAGCGCGCAATGGCCTATTACAAGGACATGCTGACCGACGAGCAGACCAAGTTCGTCGGCGTCCAGGGGCTGCTGCGGCAGAAGCTGATCGAGGGCGACACCGACACGGCGCTGAAGCTGGCCGAGAAGGCTTTCGCGCTGCAGCCGCGGCACGAGGGCACGCTGCAGACGTTGTTCGGTCTGCAGGCGCAGGCGCGGGACTGGAGCGGCGCGCGCAGGACCCTGGCTGCCAAGGTGCGCGCCTCGACGTTGCCGCGCGACGTCGGCAAGCGCCGCGAGGCGGTGCTGTCGCTGGCCGATGCCCGCGCCGCGCTGGCCGACAACGAGCAGGCCAAGGCGCGCGAGGCCGCCTATGCCGCGAACCGGCTGTCGCCCAGCTTCGGCCCCGCCGCGGCGCTGGCGGCCGAGCTGCACGCCCAGGCCGGCGATCGCCGGCAGGCGGCGCGGATCGTCAAGAAGGCGTGGACCGAGGCGCCGCACCCGGATCTGGCCGCCGCCTTCGCGGCGATCGTCCCCGACGAGACTCCGGCCGAGCGGCGCAACCGGTTCGAGGCGCTGCTGAAGATCCAGCCCGACCACCCCGAGACGCGGATGGTCGCCGCCGAACTGGCGCTGGCCGACGAGGACTTCCCCGGCGCGCGCCGTGCGCTGGGCGATCTGGCCGAACGCCGCCCGACCGCCCGCAGTCTGGCGCTGATGGCTGCGATCGAGCGGGGCGAGGGCGCCCCCGACACGGTGGTGCGCGGCTGGCTGGCCAAGGCGCTGGACGCGCCGCGCGGCGAAGCCTGGGTGTGCGACGTGTGCAACACGGTGCATGGCCAGTGGGCGCCGATCTGCGAGAACTGCCAGAGCTTCGATACCCTCAGCTGGCAGGTGCCGCCGCAGAGCGAGGATGCCGGCAGCACTGCCGCCGCCATGCTGCCGCTGATCGTCGGCGCGCTGGAGGACCGGCGCCCCGAACCGGAACCGGAACCCGAGCCCGAGCCCGCGCGCGGCGGAACCGATGCGGGTCCCGCCGCCGCCGCGGCGCGGACCGCGTCGCCGAAGGCCGCGCCGGAGCCGGTCGTCGCGCGGGCCGAGGTCGACGCGGACGAGACCCCACATGAACCGGAGACCGCGGCCGAGCCGGAACCCGCTACCGTCGATGGCCAACCGTCCGCCGCGGCGTCCGGGGCCACGACGCCCGGCGGCGCGAAACCCGGCGAGCCCGGCGGCCCGCCGCGCTTCGAGCGCGCAGGCGAAAACGCCGAACCGGTGCCGCCGCGCCCCGACTACGCCCCCGGCGAGGATCAGGGCTGGCGCGACCGGTAGGTGCGACCCGAAGTCCGATTTGGCGGCCGATCCGGCGGCGCGTCCGGTGCCGGCGAAAGGCGTTTGCGAGCGCGGCGATCAACGGCTAGAAGCGCGGGGCGTCGCCACCGCGGGACCAGCCCGCGCCGGCCCGGGCCGAGCCGCGGCGCACTAGTGGCGGTGTAGCTCAGCTGGTAGAGCACGTCATCCGTAATCTCTTGCACCCCCATGCGTGTTTACTTTTTCCTCACGCGATTTCATAGGGTTGGTCGTGACTGTGCGGGCGCCTCCTTGGGGAATGTGCGGAAACTGTGCGGAACAAACTTGTCCATCGCCGCACGGTGCGCCGCGGTGTTGAGGTGTGCGTAGCGCTGGACCATGTTCAGCGTGGAGTGACCGAGGACGTCCTTCAGCACCAGCAGATCGCCTTCGCTCTGCACCCACCAGGATGCGAACGTGTGCCTAAGGTCATGGAAACGAACGTCGTTCAGCCCGGCCCGGATCCGGGACTTCTGGAAGAACCCGCGGAACGAGGTGAACGGCGCCGGCTCCCCGAAGCCCTGCCGACGGGTGTTCCGGTGCCAGAACACCAGCTCGCAGGGGGCGGTTTCGCACAGCTTTTGGACTGTGCGGAACGCGATCGGGTTCAGCGGCACCATCCGCGGCTTCTGGTTCTTGTTCCGCTGGTCGAGGATGAACATCTCCCGGTTGTGGAGATGGATCATCGGCTTGCGCAGCGCCGCCAACTTTCCATAACGCAGCCCGGTGTTGCAGGCGAACTCCACCACCTTCTTGTGCATCTCGTCCCAGCAGCAGCCGAGCAGCCGGTTGTAATCGTCGGAGGTCAGCCAGCGGGTCTCCGTGGCGTTCGGAGCCCGGTCGAGCAGCGCGCCGGCCACGGTCAGCAGCATCGTTGCCTCCGCGAAACCGGGCTTCAGATTGTATTTCTGGGTGAGTTCAGTCGCCGAGGCTTGCAGCTTCTTGGCGACTTCAAACTGGAAGTTATTATCATTCCCCGGTGGACACCGGGGCACGACTTGATTCAATCGCAGCTTCGCGAAATGGCCCGAGCGAACTCCTTGGCGTCGTTGGAGCCGCAGGACTTCGCCTTTGAGTGCCGGGTTGCCGGGGGCGTAGCCCGCCCCTTCATGGGCCAGCTGCCAGGCCTTCAGGAACTCGTGGACATAGTCGAAATACCAGACGGTCCCGTTCGGCATGATGATCGCCATCTCCGGGTCGACGTCATGCTCCTCGACCTGGACGCGGTCCATGAAGCCAACGGTGTCACGCAGGACCTCGTAGGCCTCGCGCCAGTCGGCGGGCATCGGAGGCATGGAGCCCTCGTGGACGACCCAGCACGCCCAATGAAAAGTGAGCCATTCACGCACCGTGGCATTGGCGTCGGCCTGGAAGCTCGCAACGACGGTCCGGAGGCCATCTTCGTCATCGAAGGTGATGGTCCAGATCTTCATCCCCAGTCCTCCCGTTCGTCAGCCGCGGCGCAGATCTCGCTGTAGGTGCCCTCGTCCCGATTTCGGATCCCATCCAGCAGATCGCGCAGACCCGGGGCGCCATCCAGTTCCACGATGACGATCAACAGCTCCATCGTGGCTTCCCGACGTTGCTCGGCTGAGGTTACATAAAGATTGTTGGTATCGATCTTGATGTTGCTCACTCCTGATCCGGCAGGCTTTCCCAGAGGGCGCGCTCGGCGGCGTCCTGGGGCCCGATCCATTCGCTGTGGTGGGGTTCGACGCCGTCGGAGTCGCACTGGCACGACCATTCGTCGGTCCACTCGAGGCCGTCCGCGCCCAGGTAGTAGCTCCGCCAGACGAGGGGGTTGCCGCTGATGTCGATGTCCATGTGATGCCACCTGGGTGCGGTACACCTCCTCGCCCACCTCATCGACGCCGGTGATGTAGGGGTCGGGCCAGAAGTTGCCTTCATCGACCAGCCACAGCCCGGGATCGGCCTGTCCACGCGCCAGTTCACGGGCTTCGGCCGGGTCCCGGGCGGCGACCCGACCCGGGCGGTGTGGAACGGCGAGACCCGCCGGTTCATGTCCGACCACTCGGGGAATTCCCAAGGCACGAACAGCTGCCGTGCAGTGGTCTCGTCCAGTCCGAGCAGCTCCGCTGCCACAGGCTCGACCGCAGCTGCCAGAACGTAGGGCTCGTTCGTGGCGAACCCGATCAGGGACGGCGTGATCATGTTCTCGAGGAAGCGGAAGTCCCCGAAGAGCGGCGCCGCTCCCGCAAGGTCGACCGAGATGCCCGTCCAGCCCCCGAACGGGGTGGTGCGGACAGCGATCCAGGCGTCCATGCGGAAGCGGAAGCCCTCGGCTGTCTCGGGGGCACCGAGACGCAGCCAGTTGCGGATGTCCAGCAACAGTTCAATGTTCTTGAGATCCTCCATCGGATTTGCAGTGTCGGATTTGCAGTGCGCGGCTCGCGGCGTCCACACGCATTTCGCGAAGTTGAAATTTTGAACTCGCTGGACAGACGGGTGGCGTGTGGGTTCCTGGTGCGCAGGCTCGCGGGTAGGGTTCGTGTGCTCGCGGCTCAGGCTCGCAGGCTCACAGGCCCGCGGGCTCAGGCTCGCGGCTCAGGCCGACAGGCTCGCGGCTATGGATAGGGCTCGCGGGCTGGTGGCTCAGGCTCACGGGCGCGCGGGCTCAGGCCCACAGGCTCACGGGCTCGCAAGCTCGCAGGCCCACAGGCTTACCTGCCCCCCACCGCTACCGGCCTCCCCGGTGTACCATTTTCCACACCCTAGGCCAGCCGGGCTGGACAAATAAGCATTTGTTATATCAGGGAAAATTATGAAAGAGGTCATCGATGATCTCGCACGACCCAACGATGGCGCCGCCTATGCCGTCACCGGGATCGTGCTCTGGAAAGTGCTGAAGTACGTCGTGATCGTGGCGGTCGGGATCTTCGCCGGATCGCTGATCTTCGCCTGAAAAACAGAAAAGGGCCCCCGCGGGGGCCCGTTTTCGTGGTGCCGGCAGAGGGATTTGAACCCCCGACCCATCGCTTACGAAGCGATTGCTCTACCGCTGAGCTATGCCGGCATGGCGAGGCTGATACCATCGTCGTCGGAGCGCCGCAAGCTCTCCGAGAAAGGGCGCCACAGGACCTCCCAGAAGGTCAGAAGGCCCGGCTTCCAGTCCTGCACAAACATCTCCCAGTAGCGGTCCTGGAACGGATCGGCGTCGGCCAGGAAGGCCATGAACTGGTCGTGGGTGGGGTCCAGCTGCTGCTCGATCCGCAGCGCGGTGATCATGTCCTCCTCGAGCTCGGGATCCAGCGCCCGGAAGTATCCCGTCTTGGTCTTCCGTTTGCCCGGATCGAGCACCGGGGCCCGTGTCTCGTCCATGAAGAGCTTGGTTGACCGCTTCAGGTTCGCCATCAGGGCCCCGAAAACCGGGCGCAACTCGAAGGCGGCCCGCCCGACCCAGTCCGCGAGCGTCGAGCAGTCGAGGCCGACGCCCTGGCGGCGGTAGATTTGTGTGACGATACAAGGGAAGATGGTCGGCGTATTTGCTGACCAGAACATGTGCGACCGTCGCTTCGGTCGGCAACCCGCCGGGGATCGGACGTGCCGGCGCCGGTGCCTGCACAACGCCGTCGGTGCAGCTGCGGCAAGCGTATTTGGCGCGGCGCGTCACGATCACCCGGAACTGCGCAGGGACGATGTCCAGCCGTTCCGACACGTCTTTGCCGATGCAATGCAGGCAGCCCCCGCAGGCGCAGGTCAGGCTCTCGGGTTCGATCACCTCCTCGATGCGCGGCAGGTGGTCGGGCAGCGCCTTGCGATCGACCGCCCGGGGCTTGGCGCTGCGCCTGGAAGCCGGGGCATCGGCCTCTTCGTCCGCATGGACCGCAGCGATTGCCGTCTCCAGATCCTCCAGCGCCAGCTCGAACTGGTCCGGGTCGATCTTCTCCGACTTGCGCCCGAAGGCGGCCTGCTTGAAGGCGGCGACCAGCTTCTCCAGCCGCTCGATCCGCTCATCCTTGCGCAGATTGCGCGCCTCCGAGGCGGCCAGCATCGCCTTCAGGGCGTCGATGTCATCGGGCAGGTCGGGGACACTCGGCATGGGGCCGACCTATCAGACCAGCCCCGGTTCCGCCCGCCCTACAGCGCGTCAATCTGGGAGAGACGCCAGCGACAATCAGGATGAGATCCTATGTCGCGGCATCGGTGACGTTATCATCGTGATTGCCGCTGGCAGGATTTTCTTCGGCTGCTGTTTGTCGCTCAGCGTCAATCAGCGGTGTATTTTTGATTGTCGCGTAAGCCGCAGGCCTGCCTCTCTTCCGTTTCGCCTCCATCGCCGTCCGCCGTCTGTAGCTTTCCACGTTCATCTCGAAGATGGTCGCATGGTGGACGAGCCTGTCGACGGCCGCGAGCGTCATTGCGGGATCGGGGAAGACCTTGTTCCATTCGCCGAAGGGCTGATTGACGGTGATCATGATTGACCGCCTCTCGTACCGCGCCGAGATCAGTTCGAAGAGGACGCTGGTTTCGGCCTGGTCCTTGGTGACATAGGCCAGATCATCGAGGATGATCAGATCGAACTTGTCCAGTTTTGCAATGGCGGCCTCGAGCTGCAGTTCCCTGCGGGCCACCTGCAGCCTCTGGACGAGATCGGTGGTTCTCGTGAAGAGCACGGGCCAGCCGTTTTCGATCAGTGTCAGGCCAATGGCGGCCGCTAGATGGCTCCTGCCGCCACCGGGCGGACCGAACATCAGGACATTGGCGCCCTTGGCCAGCCAGCTGTCTCCCGCCGCCATGGCCATGACCTGTGCTTTCGAGATCATTGGAACGGCGTCGAAGTCGAAGCTCCAGCGGTGGGCGCGTCCGGCCAGTTCGTGCTCCGCAATAGCGGCCAGGAAGCGGGCGGCCGGCCAGCCCTCCCGGTGACCTGCCACGGGATTTTTCCTCCACCGCCGATTAGAGTCCGCCCCAACATGAGGACGGACAATGAAGCGAACGAGATTCACGGACGAGCAGATCATCGGCATCCTGGGCGAGCATGAGGCAGGTGCGAAGTGCGCCGATCTGTGCCGCAAACACGGCATGTCTGAAGGCACCTTCTACAACTGGAAAGCCAAGTTCGGTGGCATGACGGTGTCGGAGGCCAAACGGCTGAAGGCGCTCGAGGACGAGAACGCGAAGCTGTAGGTCCAAGGGACCGTGGCCCCAGTGGGGCCGCGTAAGCCCGCAGGACGCTGGCCGAGCAGATGCTGGATCTGGCGGCGATGAAGGAGCTAGTTTCAAAAAAGTGGTGACGCCTGCTGTGAAGCGCGAGGCGGTCGCGCATCTGAGGTCCCTGCTCGGGCTCTCGGAACGGCGGGCGTGCCGGATTGCCGGGGCGGATCGCAAGATGGTCCGCTACCAGGCGCAGCGTGCGCCGGATACGAAGCTGCGCGGCCGCCTGCGCGAGCTGGCCAACGAGCGTCGGCGGTTCGGGTATCGGCAGCTCTTCGTCCTGCTGCGGCGAGAGGGGGAGCCGTCCGGGATCAACCGGATCTATCGGCTCTACCGCGAAGAAGGGCTCACGGTGCGCAAGCGAAAGGCCCGGCGCAAGGCTGTCGGAACGCGCGCCAATCCTGGTCGAGGCCCGGCCCAATGCGCGCTGGTCGCTGGATTTCGTCCACGACCAGTTCGCCAACGGTCAGCGTTTCCGGGTGCTCAACGTGGTCGACGACGTCACCCGTGAGTGTCTCGCCGCGATCCCGGATACCTCGATCTCGGGGCGCCGTGTCGTGCGTGAACTGACGGCCCTGATCGAGCGCCGCGGAAGGCCCGGCATGATTGTCAGCGACAACGGCACGGAACTGACTAGTAACGCCATCCTGCGCTGGTGTTCCGAACACCGGATCGAGTGGCATTACATCGCGCCGGGCAAGCCCATGCAGAACGGCTTCGTGGAGAGCTTCAACGGGCGGATGCGCGACGAGCTGCTCAACGAGACCATGTTCCGAAACCTGGATCACGCACGGATTGTGATCGCCGCCTGGGCTGCCGATTATAACACCGAGCGCCCCCATTCGGCCCTGGAATACCAGACACCGGCTGATTACGCGCGGACCCTGACCACCGCAATCGCCCGCCCCGCTGCGCGAGATGAAAGCTCCGCGCGTCGGGCGATTGCTCAACCTGCGCCAAACGGCGTAAACACCAACCGGGCTCCGGTCCAGGCTGGATGAAAGTTCAGTGGCAGGTCATACGGCCTGTGAATTTCGGAAAACTCGTAATGATGGGGTCGTAGGTTCGAGTCCTATCACCGGCACCACTTTCACGCGCTACCGAATCACGTTCCGGCGACCACTTCGGGTACTTGATAGTGCCACGGCATGCTATTGCGGCGGCCTGCACAGACCGGCCATTGCGGAACCACTTTCAGTCGCTTCAGCGGATCCCAACTCAACCCGCCCTTCTCACGGCGCCGGTAGCAGGTCTGCTGCGTCACACCGAACTGGCGCACCGCTTCGGCAACGCTCAAGCCCTGCCCCCGCAGCACTTCAGCCTGCCGCAGTGTCATGACGGTCTTCCGGCTTCTCTCGCTTCCCGGCCATCTCCCGGTCCCCCGATCGGCGGGCAAACTGGGCCAAACGGTGGACCGCTTCGCTGCGGGCACGTCGTGCGGGTCTAATCGTCGGCGCCCGAGGCCCCGGGCCGACGAGTTGCGCCTGACAGCAGCGAAGCCAGATCGTGAAACGGGTCGGACACTCGCCCTGAGCGCCTTTGCCATTTACGCGGCCGCCATGCAGGATCGTGACGATCGCCCAAGCTGTCCGGCCCCTCGACCAGCCTCTCGCAAAAGCGAGATGCTTCGCTACTTGTAGCGCCGGTGTGGCTTGAGCGCCTTCTCGAAAGCCTCCAGCGTGGTTTCGCTGACGTGATGCTCGATCCCTTCCGCATCGCGCTCTGCGGTCTCTTCGTCGATCCCGAGGCTCAGGAGGAATGCGACGACGATCCTGTGGCGCCGTCGACAGGTCTCCGCAAGATCCTGCCCTGCATCGGTGAGGAATATGGCGCGATAAGGTTCCCGCCGGACCAGTCCAGCCGTCTTGAGCCGCGAGATGTTCTTGGTCACGGTCGGCGGCTTTACGCCAAGCCGCTCGGCGATTTCGACCGGTCTGGCCTCGCCCCGCGTCTCGATCAACTCCGCGATCAGCTCGACGTAATCCTCCGCCATTTCGCTCTCATGTGCATGACGCACGGTCGCAAACCCTTCGGCCTGCGCCTCGGGCGCCCTGTCGACAGTTTCGAGCGGTTCACGCTCATGTGATTGCAGCTTTGTCATACCCGGACTTTGCAGCGAAACAGCGGGATTGACAACTTGTTTGCCACGGGTAGATAAATTAGCCATGTCTAATTTCAGAATCCGAGGGCCGAGGTGAAACGAAATTTCCCGGGAGTGCTGCTTGCCACGTTCGCGTGTGCGCTCGTCCTGTCCGGACCTGTCGCCGCGACCCCCGCCAAGGAAGCCCCCTGGCTTCCCGAGGCGGCGGCCTACCGGCTGACACTGTTTCTTGGCAATCTCTCGCCACTGCCCGGCGACGGGATCCGGACTGCCTGGACGGAACCCTACCGGGGTTCGGAGTTCCCGGTCGGCGCGATGGCATGGCTGGATCGCGAAAGCGACGTCGATCCTGCCCGGCTTCTGGCGGCGATCGAAGGCGAAGACCGCCAGGCCGTCTTTGCCGAGGCAACGCGGCTCATCGCGCTCAGGATCGTGGAGGAACTGGACCGGGCCGTCGCGGCCGACGACCCGGCGCGGGCGCAGCAGGCCGTGCGAACAGCTCGGGAACTCTATCGCGCGTTCGCGGACGGCATTGCCGCGGCCGAGCCGGACGCCGCAAGGCGAATCGGCCTTGCCTGGCTGGAATTGAACAGCAGTACGGGCTCCGCGGGCGTTCTCGGCGCGGGGTCCACATCCGTTGACCGAGACGCGATGGAGGCCGCGCGCGCGGTCATCGACGACTACCTCGCGGAGAATTACCTTCTGGACAGCTTCGCTCCGCGTCAGATGCTGAGCGCCCTGCCCGAAACCGCAGTACTCGGCGGGCGCGCCATCGACGTGCCGCCGAGCCTGCCGCCGGGCTCGGACATCTTCGATCAGGACCCGCTGCCGCGGCTCGTCCTCAATTTCGAGGAGCAGGGCATCGACGAGACCGACCTGCCGCTGGTGGCCTATGGCGACATGCTGTTCGACAGTGCGCAGATTTTCGGTAACCCGGCGCGCGATGTCGGACTCGCCTGCTCGACCTGTCACAACCGTTCCGACGTCAACCAGCGGCTCTTCATTCCGGGTGCCAGCCATCAGCCCGGCGCGATCGACGTCGACGGTGCCTTCTTCAACCCGATCTTCAACGACCGGCGGGACGACCCGCTGGACATTCCGAGCCTGCGCGGTCTGCGTTTCACCGGGCCCTATGGCCGCGACGGCCGGTTCGCCTCCCTGCGCGACTTCACCCGCAACGTGATCGTCAACGAGTTCGGAGGGGCTGAGCCGACGCCGTTCATGCTGGACGCGCTGGTCGCCTACATGCTCGAGTTCGATTTTCTGCCCAACTCCATGCTGGCACCTGACGGCGGCTTGACCGAGGCGGCCCCCGAGGCAGCGCAGCGCGGCGAGGCGATCTTCAACCGGCCCTTCGCCGGGCTCGGCGAGCGCTCGTGCGCCACTTGCCACGTTCCGGACGCGAACTTCCTCGACCGGCAGGCCCACGACATCGGCTCCGTCGCGCAAGCCTATGAAGGTGCCCGCGCCGGTGCGCTGGACACGCCAACGCTGCTCGGCACCGCCTATACCGCGCCCTATTTCCATGACGGATCGCTGCCGACCCTGGCCGCTGTCGTGGACTGGTTCGACGAGACCAAATCGCTCGGGCTGACCGAGGCGGACCGATCCGACCTGACCGCCTATCTCGAGGCCGTGGGCGCGGCGGACGAGCCCTATGAGGCATTCGACGCCGAAAACACCGCCTTCCGGCTGGCATTCTCCGAGCTGACGACATTCGCATCGACAATCGACACGCTGCTGCCGCGAAAGGACGCGGAGCACATCCTGCTCCTGACCGACACTGTGGCCGCAGACCTCTCGGCCGACGCCAGCACCATGTCCAATCTGCCTGCGCGACCCGAAGTCTACGCACTGGCCGAACGTCTGGCCGAGGTAGGCGCAGCCGTGCGTGACAGCGACTGGGCGGCCGCCGGGGAAAGCTGGAGCGCGTTCAAGTCAGAGGCCGACGCGATTGCCGAGAGGGCTTTCTGATGCAGTTTCACCCGACCCGCAGAACGGTTCTGGCGCTGGCCGGTGCGACTGCGCTGTCCTTGGGCACCCCGCTGGCCGCGCAGGCTGACAGGTTGCGGCTCGCCTTCATCCCGCAGGAGAATCCCGAGAAGCTGCTCGGCGATATCGAGGCCATCACCGGCTGGCTGGCCGAGCAGATCGGGGTTCCGGTCGAGGGGTTCGTCACCATCGACCACGCCGCCGCGGTCGAAGCCTTGAGAAACGGCGACGCGGATATCTCCTTCATGGGCGCGCTGCCCTTCGTTCTGGCCGAGGCAGAGATCGGCGCCGTGCCGCTGCTGTCCGAGGTATACCGCGGCGCGCCAAGCTACACGGGGCGCATCTTTGTCCGGCGCGACAGCGGCATTCGGTCGCTTGCAGACCTGCGGGGCAAGGACATCGCCTTTGCCGACCCGATATCGGAATCCGGCTATCTCTACCCGCTGGCCGAATTCGTGAAGGCGGGGCTGATCGAAGGCCCCGGCGCGGCGGAGACCTTCTTTGGCCGCGTCTTCTTCGCAGGCGGCTATCAGCAGGCGATGCAAGCCATGGCCGAGGGTCTGGTCGACGCTGCGGGCGCCAGCCAGTACGCCGACCTGCTGCTGACACCGGTGCAACAGGCCGAGGTGACCTGGATCGCGGAAAGCGTGCCGATCCCGAGCCATCTGGTGATCGCACGACCCGGGCTGGACGCTGGTCTGCAGGATCGGTTCGTCGCTGCGATGTTGCAGCTCAACGCGCCGGAAAACCGCGACAAGCTGAGCTATCTCTACGGGCCCGATGGCTATGTCACAGCCGATGCCGCCGCATACGACGGCGTGCGCGAAATGGCCCGTCAAAGCGGCCTGCTGCGATGAGCGCCGCCGCTCGGATCGACGATCTGAGCTTTGCGCATCCCGGCGCGGCGCTGCCGGCGCTCGAGCGCGTTTCGCTGTCGATCCCCTCGGGCGAGAGCGTGGCATTGCTCGGCCCCTCGGGGGCGGGAAAGACGACGCTGCTGGCGCTTCTCGATGGCAGGCTTCAGGGCTGGCGCGGGCGCGTGTCGGTTCTGGGCACGGCATTCTACCCCGACCGGGCGCCGCCGCGTCCCTGCCGACCCGACACCGGATTCGTATTCCAGGAATTCGCCCTGGTCGAACGGTCCACGGTACTGCGCAACGTGCTGAACGGGCGCCTGGGCCGTATGCCACCGCTGCGCGCCCTGTCGGGACAGGCCAGTGCGCACGACATGACGGTTGTGCGCGCTGCACTCGCCGATTGCGGCATTGCCGATCTCGCCGAACGCCGGGTCGACAGCCTCAGCGGCGGACAGCGGCAGCGCGTGGCGATCGCGCGGTGTCTGGCGCAGGAACCGCGTCTGATTCTCGCCGACGAGCCGGTGAGCAATCTCGACCCCGCCCGCGCCGGCGAGATACTTTCGCTGCTGACCGGGGCAGCACGGATGCGCGGGGCGACGGCGCTGTTTTCCTCGCACCAGCCCGATCTGGCGCGGCGTTTCGCGCAGCGTATCATCGGCATGCGCAACGGACGGATCGTCTTTGACGTGCCGACGTCCGAACTGGATGAAGACGCGACCGCGGATCTTTACCGCGACGCGGGGCCGATGTCGGGTATCGGTCTGAGAGCGGTGCGCTGATGCGGCTCGGCGGGTTTGCCGCAAACGCCGTCATCGCGGGCGCAATCCTCTGGTCCCTTGTCACCACCGATGTCGAGTTGTCCCGACTCGTGTCGGCAGGTCCCCGGATCGCCGATTTCCTCGGACGGATGTTCCCGCCGGACCCGACCGTAATGCGCGAGATCGTGAAGGGCAGCGCAGAAACGCTGAGGATCGCGATCCTCGGGTCCGTGGGCGCGGTGGTCCTGTCGGTCCCTCTGGGCATTCTCGCCTCCGAGACGATGGTCGCGCCCGCGCTGTTTCGACCGGTCCGAACGCTGCTTGCCTTCGTCCGCGCGATCCCGCTGATCCTCGTGGCCATGCTCATGGTCGGTGCGGTCGGACTCGGGCCGCTGCCGGGGATCATCGCGATCGCGTTTCATGCAACCGGAATGCTCGCCAAGTTTTACGCCGAGGCGATCGACGGCGTGTCGCGTGCGCCCATCGCCGCGCTGGAAAGTGCGGGCGCCGGCCCGCTTGCGCGACTCAGACATGCCATCTGGCCGCAGATGGCACCGGTCGTCGCCCGCGACACGATCTTCCGGTTCGAGTTGAACCTGCGCGAGTCGCTGATCCTCGGCATCGTCGGCGCGGGCGGGATCGGCTTCTACATCCAGACCTATGTGCGGTCATTCCAGTATGACAAGGCGGCCAGCGTCACGATTGCGGTTGTCGTCATGGTGATCGCGATCGAAGCCGTCAACGTCGCGCTGCGCCGTCGCTTTGCCTGATCGTCACGCCTGACCAGGGCAAGGATGTCCTCGATCTGGCGCTCCGCGACGGAGATGCAACCCGCCGTCCCGTCGCGGACGCCGCCCCTGCCCCGTCCTCAGTCGAACAACTCCTGCAGCCAGGATTTGCGGCGGTAGCCGCCGTGTTTGCCATAGCCGCCGTGTTTGCCATAGCCGCCGTGTTTGCCGCCGTGTCGGCCATCGCCGCCGTAACGCCCGTCGTCATAAGGGCGCGGTTGTGGTTCGGGTGCCTGCGGCGCCAGGTCGGCGCTGCGCTCGACGATCTTGTCGAGCTCGCCCCGGTCCAGCCAGACACCGCGGCAGTCGGGGCAGAAATCGATCTCGACGCCCTGCCGTTCCGCCATGCTCAACGGCACGTCGCAGACCGGACACATCATCTTGCCTTTCGCGTTCATGCGCTTTCTCGGCTCCTTTCCGGGTTCCTTAAGGTCAGTGACCATGCGCCAGCGCGCCCTTCGCCATCTGCCTGCCGACCGGCTCGCCGCCGGCGGGCGGCGCCTTGGCCCGGTGGCCGTTGAGCAGCCGGAGCGCATTGGCCACGACCAGCAGGGACACGCCCACATCCGCCGCGATCGCACCCCACATCGAGGCCATGCCGAACGCGGTCAGCCCGACGAACACCGCCTTCGTTGCCAGCGAGATGCCGATGTTCTGATGGATGATCGTCATGGTCCGGCGCGAATGGCCGATCAGCCAGGGCACGCGGCCGATGTCGTCGGTCATCAGCGCGATGTCCGCCGTCTCGATGGCCGCATCCGAGCCGACGGCGCCCATGGCGATGGCGTAGTGCGCCCGCGCCATGGCCGGCGCGTCATTCACGCCGTCGCCGATCATTGCGACCATCGTATGGGTGTCGTGCAGCTCTTCGATGGCCGCTACCTTGTCCTCGGGCAGCAGTTCGGCACGCACCTCGTCGATGCCGACTTCGTCCGCCACCGCGCGCGCGGTACGTTCGTTGTCGCCGGTCAGCATGACGATGGTCTTCACACCCTGCGCGTGCAGCCGCGCCACGATGTCCTTGGCGTCGGGGCGGATGCGGTCGCGCAGTTCCAGAACGCCGGTCACACCGGTATCGTCACCCACGGCCACGAGCGTGCTGCCGGCGCTTTCGATCCGGTCCCGCAGATCCGCCGGGATGGCATTGCCGAAGCCTTTCTCGGCGGCGAACCTGTCCGAGCCGAGCCATATGGCGCGCCCCTCGGCACTTCCTTCCAGCCCGCGCCCGGGCACGGTTCGGGTGTCCTCCGCGGCAGACAGGGCAATGCCGTCAGCCTCGGCGCGCGCGAGGATGGCGCGTGCAAGCGGGTGCGAGGATCGCGCCTCCAGGCCAGCCGCCAGCGTCATCAGATCGCGCGCCGAGGCTCCGCCCAGCGGATGAACGGCCGCCACTTCGGGCTCGCCCATGGTGATCGTCCCGGTCTTGTCCATCGCCAGCGCGGTGGTGCGGCCCGGAGCTTCGACATAGGCGCCGCCCTTGATCAGCACCCCCGCCCGTGCCGAGGCGGTCAGCGCCGCGACGATGGAAACCGGTGTCGAGATGACCAAAGCGCAGGGGCAGGCAATGACCAGAAGCACAAGCGCATTGTAGAACCAGTAGTCCCAGGCCCCGCCCATCAGCAGCGGCGGCAGGACCGCGAGGGCGATCGCCAGGACCATCACGATCGGCGTGTAGACGCGCGCGAACTTCGCCACCCACTGCTCGACCGGCGCGCGTTTGGAATGGGCGTCGCCGACCATGCGGATGATCTTGGCCAGAACCGTGTCCGACGCAGCCTTGGTCGCCCGCACCGTCAGCGTGCCTTCGCCGTTGATCGTGCCGGCGTAGACCTCGTCGCCGGCCTCCTTCGGCACCAGCGCGCTTTCGCCCGTGATCGGCGCCTGATCGACGGCGCCGGCCCCGTCCACGACCTCGCCGTCGAGCGGGATGCGGTCGCCGCCCCGCACGATGAAACGGTCGTCCACGGCGACCTCTGCCGCCGGAACGTCGGCCTCGCTGCCATCTTCGCGGAGCACCCGTGCCGTAGGCGGTGCAAGATCGAGCAGCGCCGAGACCGCATTGCGCGCGCGGCCGACGCTCCAGCTCTCCAGATAGAGCGAGAGCGAGAAGAAGAACGCCACCGTTGCGGCCTCGAAGAACTCGCCGAGGCCGATCGCACCGGCCACGGCCACGACCATCAACAGGTTCATGTCGGGAGACAACCGCCGTGCAGAGGACCAGGCCTTGGGCGCAACCAGCCAGACCCCGAAGAGAATCGCCAATGCGAACAGGCCCGCTTCCGCCATCGGCATCGGCGCTTCGCCATGCCCTGCGAAAAGCCCGAGCGCGCCCCCCATTCCCGTCTCGATGATGTGGTAGAGGAACCCGGCCGCCCAGAATCCGCCGCTGAGCCCGGTAAACAGCTTCTGCCGTGCCAGATGCGCCGCCTGGTCCTCGGCGGCGTTGTCGGCATCCCAGGGCTTCGCGCTCATCCCCGTGCCGGCGACCAACTGCGCCACCTCGTCGTCCGTCAGGTGCCTGGCGCTGTCGAGCAGCGTCATCCGCCCGTTGATCACGTCGAAGGCAAGATGATCCTGCCCGCCGACCTTCGGCCCGACGACGCGGTTCAGGATCGCAACCTCCTCGGCGCAGTCGAGACCGGAGACCTGGAAGCTGCGGCCGTTGACCGGCGCGGGGGCCGTGACAGCGGCGACCGTGCCGGCACCGCAACAGGAGGCGCTGCCGTGGCCGTGAGAATGCTCTCGATCACTGGAATGGCCGTGATCGTGGTCGTGGCGGTGGCCATCGGAAGACATGGATTGAACCTCAGGATTCGTTCATTCCACATTGACATAGTTCCTACAGCAACTAGAGCTTCAAGGGCTAATTCTGGGTTCTCGCCAGCGGGAAATCCGGCCTGCGGCTTTTGGCAACCTGTCGTCATTTTTTTGGCGATGCGATAAAAGCCGCGCTTGTCGCGACAACGCGATTCAGAACGAATGAGGGTAGACATGCAGAAACGACACACGCCGATCCTTGCTGCAATGCTGGCACTTGCTGGCTGCACGGTGCCTGCGCCCGACGACAGCGCCGATCAGACCAGGGTCGGAAATGTTTCCGAGGCCGTCGCCGCCCTTGCTGCACCCGGCCAGGATCTCACCACGGCCCGGCTTCTTCCCCAGGACGGCTGCTACTGGTACGAGCACAGCGGCCCGGTGGAAACGACTTTGGTGCCGCTGCGCGCGGTGGGCGGCAGCCCCATCTGCACTGCGCGCGGGGCCTGAACGGGCCCTGCATGCCTCGGATGGGTTGCCGCTGCCATTCCGGTCAGCTGTGCGGGGTGACGCTGTCCTCAGCCGAATACAGGACCGCCGTCGATCCCATCTCGACCCTGGGGTAGAGATCGTTGATGTGTGCCATGACCATTCGGACGCAGCCGGAACTCGCACGGCCGCCGATGCTTCTCGGATACGGTGTGCCGTGAATCCGCAGATAGGTGTCGCGGTTGCCGACATAGAGATAGAGGGCTCGCGACCCGAGCGCGTTTGTCGGCCCGGGTTCCATCCCATCGGCGTACTGCGCATATTCCGGATCGCGCTGGATCATGTTCTGCGTCGGCGTCCAATGCGGCCATTCGACCTTGCGGCGAATCGTATAAGTGCCTGGTTCGTAGAGGTTGCCGCGCGCGATCGCCACGCCATAACGCATCGCCGTGCCACCTTCTTCGATATGGTAGAGATACCGCGCCACGGCATCGACATGGATGTCACCGGGTACGAGCCCGGCTTTCGCGACAACCCGCTGGGGCAGAAAGCGGTGGTGCAGGCCCCACGGGTTCGATGTCGCCGGGTCGTAGCCAGGCGGTGTGACCCGAGCGTCCCAGGCCATCTTTTGCGCCTCGGTCGGCCAGGTGCTGGCCAGGAGCGGGCTGGAGATTGACGCCGAAAACAGCGCTGTGGTCGTCTGGATGAAATGACGTCTTGTCAGCATCTTTCCTGATCCCTTTCACAAACTGGTCGTCGGGCCGAGCCATATCCCGAACGTATTGCTGTTCGCCCGAAAGCAAAGAGGCGGCAAGTTGCCTCAGGAGTGCCGCGCTTTGTCTATGGTCCTAACGCCTAAAGGTACTTGAGGTTCAATAAAAATTTCCGTTACGACGAACCGTCGGTGGTATCCCGACCTGCTCACGACGGCCTCAGTGTTCATGAGCCACCTGCGGTGCCAGCCATCGTGACAGGTACGATCGCTCGAAAGCGAAGACCGCCGCGATCCCGGAGATTGCATAGACCACGATGATGGGATCGCTCTGGAGCTTCATCGCCGTAAAGGCCGCCAGCACCACCGCGTCGAGCATCAGGGCAGTCAGCAGCACCAGACCCGACGCCCCGATCTCCTTGCGCCGGAAGCGGAAGACGCCCCAGTGCACGACCATGTCCATCACAAGGTAGAAGAAGGCGCCGAGCGAGGCGATCCGACCCAGATCGAAGAACACCGCGAGCAGTGAAGCGATGACAACGGTATAGACCAGCGTATGCCGCTGGATCGGGCCCGACATTCCGAAATGGCTGTGCGGGATCATCTTCATGTCGGTCAGCATCGCCAGCATCCGCGATACCGCGAACACGCTGGCCAGCACGCCCGACGCCGTGGCAACCGCGGCAAGGATCACGGTCAGAAGGAATCCGGTCCGTCCGAGCGCGGGTTGCGCCGCTTCGGCCAGCGAATAGTCGCGCGCCGCGACGATCTGGTCGATCGTCAGGCTTGATCCGACACCGAAGGCCACCAGCAGGTACACGGCCACGCAGATCCCGATCGAAAGCATGATCGCCCGGCCCACGTTGCGGTTCGGCTCGGTAATCTCGGACCCGCTGTTGGTGATGGTGGTGAACCCCTTGAAGGCCAGGATCGCGAACGCCATCGAGGCGATGAACCCGGTCAACCCATAGGCCTGTGCCGGGTCGGACGCAGCCGTGAACCGGAAGCCGCTGGACCATATCGCGGCAATGCCGAACAGCCCGATGCCGCCGATCTTGATTGCCGCCATGATCAGCGAGAACACCCCCACCGACCGGTTGCCGGAGATGTTCACCACATAGGCGAAGACGATGACGCCCACTGCGAGCACCGGGACCAGCGGACCACCCTCGATTTCGAAGGGGCGCAGGACATAGGTCGCGAAGGTCCGGGCGACGAGGCTTTCCGCGATCACCATGCTGAGCGCCATCAGCAGGGCGGCCCCGGCGGCGACGGCACCGGGGCCGTAGCATTTCTGCAGGATCATCGCGATGCCACCCGAGGACGGCCACTGGTTCGACATCCGGATATAGCTGTAGGCGCTGAAGCCGGTGACGATCGCGCCGGCGATGAAGGCGAGCGGGAACAGCGGCCCGGCCAGCTGCGCGATCTGACCGGTCAGCGCGAAGATGCCCGCGCCGATCATCACGCCGGTTCCCATCGCGACAGCCCCGCCCAGGGTGATCGAGCCCTCGCGGTAGAGGCTGCTTCTATCCCCGTTGTCCATTGGACCCGCCTTGCCAGTCAGCCTGATTGTCGTGGCACTGCTGCCGCGGGCAGGCGCGCCTGATGCCTGCGCGGCGACCCCGCCCCGAACCCGCGCTTCGGCTGCCCGTCGGTTTCGCCGGTCTCACGTCGCGGCCCGCCGGTGCCGCTGGGCGTGCCATGTCCTGATCGTTGCCGCCAGTTGCAATGCCAGGACGGCGCCGACAAGGGCCATGAACGGCCATTGCGCCCAATTCGGCTCGGGGGTCTGGCGATGGAAGTCGAGAAAGTGAAAGAACAGGAAGTAGGCCGTGTGCAATACGGTCAGCCACCACAAGACGTAAGTGCCCTGCTGGATGTACTTCCAGACCGATGCACCAAGGCGGTTCTGGCTGAAATCGTTCGATGTGGCCGCCAGCACGATGCCATACAGCAGCGCCGCGATTCCGAGGATGTTGGCAAGTGCAAACCCGTGCTGCACCATCACGTAGCGTTGCAGCTGCGGGTGAAACTCGAAGCCGAACAACCGGGCGAAATCCAGTTCGACCCAGCCAAGCAGAATGATGATCGTGTGCACGATCGCCGCAAGAACGGCATAGATGCCAAGTTCCCGACGGTAGGGCAGAAGTTTCCGGACGAACCGGGCCGTGGAAAGTCGCGCCAGCGGACCCAGCGCCATGGCCATGGCGATCAGCAGTAGCGAAAGATCCCCCAAGGCGCGGTTATAGCGATGCATTTCCGACCACTCAGCCCGGGATTCCAGCAGCAGATATCCGGCCAAACCGGATAATCCGAGGACGAGTCCATGTCTGAAGAGCGTGGGTTTCCCGTTCATGGCGTCGGACATCTCCGGATTGAAGAAATACCGGTGTTTCGGTGTTTCGGTGTTTCGGTTTGGGCGTTTCGATTTGGGCGTGAAAAGCCACATTCCCCAATAGTGTCCCGTAATCGCCTGATCAAGTCGGCATGATCCTGCGCAAGAAATGCGCCAGGGCCGCGCCTGCGATGGTGTGGGGCATGGCGCACTGCCCGGACCTTGCCCGGCATACCATCGAAAGTCGAGGTGATCATGGTCACCGGCAATGATCCCGCACCGCACCAGCCGCCCGCCCCACTTCTCGGCCAGCGGGAAATCGATCGCGCACCAGGTCGCGGCGCCAAGCTTCACATCGTCGTGATTGCCGGCCACCCGCAAATGCACCAAGCGGCCGCGTTCGGTCAGACCGCGTCCAGTGCCGCCCGGAGCAGGTCGCGGACCTGGCCGGCGACCGCGTGCAGGTCGGCGTTTTCCACTGCCTGCATTGACGCCACGGGGTCGATGACGCTGATTTCGGTATCTCGGTCCACCTGACGCAGAATGACGTTGCACGGCAGCATCGCGCCGATGCGCGGCTCGATCTCGATGGCCTTGTACGCCATTTGCGGGTTGCAGGCGCCGAGGATGCGATAGGCCGGAATCTCGACGTCCAGCTTCTTTTTCATCGTCGCCTTCACGTCTATCTCGGTCAGCACGCCGAAACCCTTCTCCGCCAACGCGTCGCGAACAAGCAGTTCGGCGTCGTCAATGGCGACATCTTTCAGAACGCGATCATAGGTATAGGCCATTGCGGTTTTCTCCGTTTCGAGTTTGCGGTGGTTGCCCGCCACTGTCTGGGCGTGGCGATACATAGTGCGGTTTGGCGTTCGTGTCCGTGTGTTTCGCGAGTCAGACGTTTCGGGAAGCGGCGCCGGCCTGAGCCGGCGCCGGTCCGCTCAATTGTCGTTCATCATGGGTCCGTCGCCCATGCCCTGGCCATTGCCGGGCTGACCGGGCGACTGCGCCATGTTCGACCGCATCCCCTGCATCCGCTCCATCATGTCGGCGGGTGCCGTCATCTCTTCCGCCGTCACCGCGCCGTCGCCGTCGGCATCGAGGTGCTGGAAGCGATCCACCATCATCTCGCGGATCATGGCGCTGTGCAGGGTCTCGAACTCGGCAATCGAGAGGGACCCGTCACCGTCGCTGTCGTATTCGGCGAGCCTGGCCTGCAACTGCGAACGCATCTCTTCGGGCGTGACCGTGCCGTCGCCGTCGGCGTCGAACATCTGCATCATGCCGCCGCCCATGGGACCCATGCCAGCCATCATGCCGCCGCCCATCATGTTGCCGTGCATGCGCTGCATCATGTCCATCATGCCGTCCATGCCCCCCATCATGCCCATCGTGCCGGGGCCACCGCCGTGCATCATGCCCGCTCCGGGCTTGGCGCCGGGCTTTCCGCCGTTTCCGTGATCGGCATCCGCGAGAGCGGCGCCGCCAAGGACGGTTGCGGTCAGGGCCATTGCGGCGAAAAGGGTGTTGCGTTTCATTCGGGTCACCTCCTGTCAGTGTTGCGACAGGGAACATATGGCAGGTGTTTGTCACGAGGGTATGCCAGGCACCCCGGCGTTTTGTATCGGCGCGTCACAATTGCGGTGCCCGTTACATCTCGTGACAATTCTGTTCGGGAAGGCACGCGGCGTTCGGGTAAAGGAAGGGGCATGAGCAAACCGCCGCACATTCTTGTCGTCGATGACCACCGCGAAATCCGCGATGCCGTGACGCGGTATCTCGAAAAGAACGGGATGCGCGCGATCTCGGCCCGCGATGCGGTCGACATGGATGCGAAGCTCGCCAACGGCCAGTTCGACCTCATCGTTCTGGACGTCATGATGCCCGGGGAAGACGGCTTGTCCGTGTGCCGGCGGCTCTCGGCCACCGGAACCGTTCCGATCCTCATGTTGACCGCGCTCGGAGAAGAAACCGACCGGATCGTCGGCCTCGAGATCGGGGCCGACGACTATCTGGCGAAACCCTTCAACCCGCGCGAACTTGTCGCCCGCATCAAGGCCATCCTGCGCCGTTCGGCGAAGGCCGAGCCCTATGCCGGCAGACTTTCGGGCAGACGTATCGCCTTTGCCCATTGGGTTCTGGACACGGACAGTCGGGTGCTGTCGCGCGAGGACGGTGCGCAGACAGATCTGACCAGCGCGGAATTCAAGCTGTTGACCGTGCTGCTGGAGCGGCCCCGTCTCGTCCTGAGCCGCGACCAGCTGCTCGACCTGACGGCGGGCCGGGCGGCGTCGGTCTTTGACCGGACGATAGACAACCAGATCAGCCGGCTGCGCCGGAAGATCGAGCTTGACCCGTCGCGCCCGCGCATCGTCACGACCGTGCGCGGCGGCGGTTATTGTCTGGCTGCCGATGTTCGCGAGATGACCTGATGCCGCGCGCCATCGACAGTCTTCGCGGCCAGCTGGTCCTGCTGATCATCGCGGCGCTGGCGGTGGCGCAGACGATCAGCCTGTGGCTGTTCGTCGACGAGCGTGGCCTTGCGGTGCGCGCCGCGCTGGGCTTCGAGGCGGCCGGCCGGGCCGCGAACGTCGCACTGTTGCTCGAGGAGGCGCCGGAATCCTTGCAGCAGGCGATCCTGAGAGCCGCGAACTCTCCGTTGGTGCGCTTCGAGTTGTCGGACACTCCCGCCGTCGATCATTCGAGCCATGCCGACGGCGGAGCCGTCGAGGCGCGCGTTCGCGGACTTCTCGGCGGTGCGCAAGCGCGGGAAATCCGCGTGGAACTGCATGAGGTCGAGCGCGGCATCATGCCGATGCCGCACCTCGCGTCGGAAATGGCCAAAATGCATCTGGCGATGATGCGGGGCGAGCTTTCCGCGATCGAGATGCAGTTGTCGATCGCCCTGACGGGCGGGCAATGGCTGAATGTCGGAACACGGTTCGAACGGCCGCCGTTGCAATGGCCCTGGGCGTCAATCGTCAGTTTCGGGATCACGGCGATGATCATTCTGGTCTCGGCCTGCTGGTTTCTTCTGACCCGCCTGACCGGACCGCTGTTGCGCATTGCGCACGCAGCCGACCGGTTGGGACGCGGGGAAGCCGTCGATCCCCTGCCGCTGATAGGCCCCAGCGAGGTGCGCGGTCTGACGCAGGCATTCAACCGGATGCAGGCAAGGCTGACCCGCTTTGTCGCGGACCGAACGCGGCTGCTTGCGGCTTTGGGCCATGATCTGCGCTCTCCGCTGACCGCCATGCGGGTGCGCGCCGAGATGGTGGACGAAGACGAAACACGCGAAAGCCTCGTCGCTTCGGTCGAGGAAATGCAGGAAATGGTCGATGCAACGCTGGCGTTCGCAAGCGGCATGGCCAGTACCGAAGCCTACGAGAACGTGGAACTGGGCGCCTACCTGAAGCAGTTGCAGGCCGACATGATCGACGGCTTTACCCTGGATGCGGCCGACAGCCTGTGGGTGCGGCTGCGCCCGAAATCGGTGCGGCGCGCCCTGCGCAACATCATCGAGAACGCGCAGCGCTACGGCGGAGGTGCCGAGGTCACGTACCGGCACGACACCGAACACGTCGAGATACACGTTGCGGACCGGGGCCCCGGCATCCCCGAAACCGAACTCGAGCAGGTATTCGAGCCGTTTTTCCGTCTGGAGAAATCCCGCTCGCGCGAAACCGGCGGCACCGGCCTTGGTCTGTCGACCGCGCGAACGATCGTGCGGGCTCATGGCGGCGACGTGGCGCTGTCGAACCGCACCGAAGGCGGTCTTCTCGTGACCGTCACACTGCCGCTGGAAACAGCGCGCGAACAGGAAGAAAGGAACATGCGATGACAAAAGGGATATCCCTCATGGCCCTGTCAGCCCTTGGATCGTCGGCCGGAGCGGCGTTTGCCGATTCGGCGGATGGTTGGGGCGACGGTTTCGGTCACATGATGTGGGGAGGTGGCTTCGGCATGTTTGGCGGCCTGATGATGCTGTTGTTCTGGGGGGCGATCATCGCCCTGATCGTGTTCGCCGTCCGCGGCTTTTCCTCCGGATCCGGCCCAGGCAGCAAATCGGACGCGGCCGAGATCCTGCGCGAACGCTATGCCAAGGGTGAAATCGACGACGAGGAGTACGAGCGCCGCAAGGCGAAACTCGGATTGTGACGGCGAGCCAGTCGGTATGTTTCCCACCGAATTGTGAGCCATAAACTGTTGACCTTCCCGCCCGGGAAGGCTGCACCCGCCCGGGATGACCTTCGAATGACCAGGAAATCGCGATGATACCCGAAATCGGACAATTCGCCCTCGCCCTCGCGCTGGCCACCGCACTGGTACAAAGCGTACTTCCCATGCTCGGTGCGGCCCGTGGCAATGCGCTGTGGATGCGCAGCGCGCGAAGTTCGTCCATCGCGCAACTGGTTTTCATAGGCATCGCCTTCGCGGCGCTGATGCAGGCCTTCGTGGTCAGCGATTTCACCGTCGCAAACGTTGTCGAGAACTCGAATTCGCTCAAGCCGATGCTGTTCAAGATCGCGGGCACCTGGGGCAGCCACGAGGGGTCGCTTCTGCTCTGGGTGCTGATCCTGGCGGCCTTCGGCGCGGGCGTGGCGCTTTTCGGGTCAAACATCCCGGATGCGCTCAAGGCGCGGACACTGTCGGTTCAGGCCTGGATCAGCACCGGCTTCCTGTCGTTCCTGTTGCTGACGTCGAACCCGTTCGAACGCGTGTTTCCGCCGCCATTGGACGGCAACGACCTGAACCCGCTTCTGCAGGATGTCGGTCTGGCGATGCACCCGCCGCTTCTGTATTTCGGCTACGTCGGCTTCTCGATCGTGTTTTCCTTTGCCGTGGCCGCGCTGATCGAGGGGCGGGTCGACGCCGCCTGGGCACGGTGGGTGCGCCCGTGGACGCTGGCTGCGTGGATGTCCCTGACGGCCGGGATCGCGCTCGGGTCGTGGTGGGCCTACTATGAACTGGGCTGGGGCGGCTGGTGGTTCTGGGATCCGGTCGAGAACGTGAGCTTCATGCCCTGGCTTCTCGGCACCGCGCTTCTGCACTCGGCGATCGTCACCGAAAAGCGCGACGCCTTCAAGAGCTGGACCATACTCCTCGCGATCCTGACCTTCTCGCTTTCCCTTCTGGGCACGTTCATCGTGCGGTCCGGCCTGCTGACATCCGTTCATGCCTTCGCCGTCGATCCGGAACGTGGTCTCTACATCCTCGGACTGCTCGGAGTGACGATCGGAGGCTCGCTCACTCTCTATGCCTGGCGCGCCCCGTCGATGGAAGGCGGCGGCCTCTTCGCGCCCGTCAGCCGCGAGGCCGGATTGCTGATCAACAACCTGCTTCTGGCGACGGCGACCGGAACCGTATTGTTCGGAACCCTCTATCCCCTGTTCATGGAGGCGCTGACTGGCGACAAGGTGTCCGTCGGACCGCCCTACTTCAACGCCACGTTCATCCCGATCATGTTGCCGCTGGTCGTGGCGATGGCCATCGGCCCGTTCCTGTCGTGGAAGCGCGCCGACCTGAAGGGGGTCCTTCAACGGCTTTGGTTCGTCGCGGTACTGGCGGGACTTGCCGGACTTGCAACCTGGTATCTCGCGCGGGGCGGGCCCGTCCTTGCCTACCTGTCGGTCGCGATCGCGGTATGGCTGCTCATCGCCACGCTGCGCGAGTGGGCCGTTCGGATCAGGCTCTTCGACGTGCCGACGGCCGAAGCGATGCGCCGCGCGCGGAACCTGCCGCGTGCCGCCCACGGCATGACGCTGGCGCACACCGGACTGGCGGTTGCGATGCTTGGCTTCATCGGCTCGACCGCCTGGAAATCGGAAGAGATCGTCTTCGTTCAGCCGGGCTCCGTCATCGAGATCGCGGGCTTCGACGTCCGCTTCGACGGTGTCGAAACAGTGCGGGGTCCCAATTACATTGCCGATCGGGGCACCCTCGCGGTCAGCCGGAATGGCGACAGCGTGACAACGCTCTACCCCGAAAGGCGCTCGTATCCTGTCGCCCGGAGCAGCACGACCGAGTCGGCGATACGGTCGACGCTTGCGGGCGATCTCTATGCGTCGCTTGCCGAACCCGCCTCTGAAACAGTTGCAGACCAGGGCGCGTGGACGCTTCGCATCCTCTACGAGCCACTGGTGAATTTCATCTGGATCGGCGCGGCGATGCTGGTTCTCGGCGGTGGCCTCTCGCTGTCCGACAGGCGCCTGCGCGTCGGTGCCCCGCGCCGGGCCTCGCGCAGCGGACCAGTAGCAACACCGGCGGAATGAAACGACATGAAACGTGCCATCGCGGCCCTTCCCATCCTGGTCGCCCTGATAATCGGGGCGTTCTTCCTCTGGGGGCTGAACCCCGACCGCGATCCGAGCGCGATCCCGTCGGTTCTCATCTCGCAGCCCGCACCGGAGTTCGACTTGCCGCCCGTCGAGGGGGTCGGCCTTCCGGGCCTGTCGCGCGCGGATCTGTACGGGAACCCCGAGCCGGTGGTGGTCAACGTCTTCGCCTCGTGGTGCGTGCCGTGCCGGGCCGAACATGCGGTTCTGACCCGCATGGTCGAACGCGACGGTGTCCGGCTCTTTGGCATCAACTACAAGGACAAGCCGGATGATGCGCGCGTCTGGCTGGAAGAGCTTGGAAACCCCTACGAGCGGATCGGCTCGGACCTGGACGGCCGCGCCGGCATCGAATGGGGCTTATCGGGCGTGCCGGAGACCTTCATCGTCGCGGGCGACGGAACGGTTCTCTATCGCTATGTCGGCCCGGTCGTGGGCGCCGCGGCCGAGAAGAAGTTTGCGACCGCCCTGGCGCAGGCCCGATCGCGGGACGGAGGCACCTCATGAACTGGAAGACCCTGTCCGCGATAGTGATGCTGGCCGTCCTGCCCTTCACCGCCCTGGCCGTCGAACCCGACGAGATCCTGGCCGATCCCGCGCTGGAGGCGCGAGCCCGCGAAATCTCGAAGGATCTGCGCTGTGTCGTGTGTCAGAACCAGGACATCGACAGCTCGAACGCCGGGGTCGCGCGCGATTTGCGGTTGCTGGTCCGCGAACGGCTTGTGGCTGGCGATACCGATGCAGAGGTCATCGAGTTCGTGCGGGCGCGCTATGGTGATTTCGTGCTGCTGAAGCCTCCGTTCAAGCCGGAAACCTACGCGCTCTGGCTGACCCCGGCGTTTCTTGCCCTGTTCGGGACCGGCATCGTCATCGTCGTCTTGAGAAGCGGCCGGAAGCGGCAGGTCGCGGAGAGACTGAGCGATGACGACGAACGGGTGGTCGCTGGAATGCTGGCCGCCGAAAAAGGGGGCACTGCGTGATGCTCTGGGTCTTGTTTGCGGTCCTCGCTGTGTCTGCCGTCGCCATTCTGCTCCACCCCTTGCTGAAAGCCGACGCCGCAAGCACCGACCGGCAGGAGGGCGCGGTGGCGGTCCTTGCCGACCAGTTGCAAGAGGTCGACAGGGACGCCGAACGCGGATTGCTTTCGAACGATGAGGCCGAGGCTGCCAGGATCGAGATCAAGCGGCGGCTGCTGAAGCTCGGTCGCCGGCGCCCGGCCCGGGGACGCGCCGAAGCGGGAGGACGCGGCGCGCTGTGGGCATCGGCCCTTGTGGTCCCGCTGGTCGCGGGTCTTCTCTATGCGCAACTTGGCTCGCCCGGCATCCCGGGCGTGCCGTTCGCGGATCGGCAGGAAGAGCGTGGCGAGCAGGCGCAGATCGCCGAACTGACCGAACGGTTGCGCGAACGCCTTCAGGGCGATCCCGAAGGTGGTCCGACAGAAGGCTGGATGCTGCTTGGGCAGACCTACATGCGCATGGGCAGGTTTGCCGCCGCCGCCTCGGCAATGGAAACCGTGATCGAACGCGACGACGCGGCCTCGGCAATGCTGTCGCAATACGCCGAAGCACTAGTCGCGGCCGCGGACGGCGTGGTGACGCCGAAGGCACGGAACGCAATCCGGCGCGCGCGGGAAATGGACCCGTCGAATCCCGCCGCCTCCTACTACGAGGCAATCGCGCTCGATCAGGCCGGCGACAGCGAGGAAGCCCATGATCTGCTGGTTTCCCGTCTCGAGCAGGCCGCCGGTCCGGCCCCCTGGATGGAAATATTCGTCGCGCAGGCGAACCGGATCGGTGAGGCGATCGGACGCGCGCCGGTGAACCTCGCGGCCTTTGCGCCCCTGGCGGGGGGCGCACCCGGCCCGACGCCGGATGATGTCGCAGCAGCGTCCGAGATGAGCGCGGCCGACAGGGCAGCCTTCATCCGCTCGATGGTCGATCGCCTGGCCGACCGTCTGGCCGAAAGCCCCGACGACCTGGAAGGCTGGTTACGCCTTGCCAACGCGTATGGTGTGCTGGGCGAGACAGCAAAGGCCCGCGAGGCCTATGAGGCCGCCGACGCGCTGGCCACCGACTTGCCATCGAACGATCCCAGAAGGCAGTCGATCCGCGAGGCGTTATCCGAACTTGGAGGCTAGCAAGGATCTGGCACTCACACCTTGTCGGCCCGGGATGCGGAAAGCGTGGAGAGATCCGTTTCTTCTGCCCTGGCTTTGTCGAGACCGGAGTGCGCCCCTGCTGGCGGAGCAGTCGGATTCGTTGAATTGGCAACTCCGGATAGACCCGGTTGCTCCTCTTGGGTTTCAGCGAGCACCGGGAACAGGATGATTGTCCGAATGACCACGAAGAGGGGCCACGGTATCGCCTTGACCCCTCATAATCTTGGCTCGGACGCCCGCTTCGATACGGGCCGGGAACAGCAGGCGACTCGACGCTTTCTCAGTTATCCAAACTCGTTTCGGCTGCATCGGTCGCTGGTGGCGGGCAGGCCGTTGCGACATTGCCGCACGAGAATCCGCATTTGACAGGTTTTTGTTCTGAGAAATCGTCCGCTGGGCCCACCTCCACGTTGGCACCAACGGGCCACCGGAAATGAGCCCGATGGCCAGTAAACGCTGACAAAGTGGACAGAAACCTATGCGGAATGAACTGGAATAGCTTTCAGCTTCAACAAGGCCGCATCCCGGCAGGTCACCCGCACTTCGAATGCCCGCAGTCCGCGCAGGTCAGGCAGCCCTCGATCATGCGCAGCGCGTACTGGCCGCAGTTCGGGCAGGCCGGGCCGCGGGGCCTCTCGCCGGCGCGCAGGGCGGCGATCTGGGGATCTTCCGCCGCCGCCTTGCCTTCACCGGCCAGGAAACCGATCGCGATCATGTGGCGCTCGATCACGCCGCCGATCGCGGCCAGGATCGACGGGATGTACTTGCCCTGCACCCAGGCGCCGCCGCGCGGATCGAACACCGCCTTCAGCTCCTCGACCACGAAGCTGACGTCGCCGCCGCGCCGGAACACCGCGCTGATCATCCGGGTCAGCGCCACGGTCCAGGCGAAGTGCTCCATGTTCTTCGAGTTGATGAACACCTCGAACGGACGCCGCACGCCGCCGACCACCAGGTCGTTGATGGTGATGTAGATCGCGTGCTCGCTCTCGGGCCACTTGATCTTGTAGGTCGTGCCCTCCAGCTCCTGCGGCCGGTCAAGCTTCTCGGAGAGGTAGACCACCTCGCCGCTTTCCTCCGGCTCGGGCTTCGCGTCTCCGGCCGAAGGGGTCACGCTCAGGACCGAGCCGGTGACGTCGTTCGGGCGGTAGGTGGTGCACCCCTTGCAGCCCTGTTCCCACGCCTGCAGGTACACGTCCCTGAAGTCGTCGAAGGCGATGTCGGCCGGGCAGTTGATGGTCTTCGAGATCGACGAATCCACCCATTTCTGCGCCGCCGCCTGCATCCGCACATGCTCCAGCGGGTGCAGGCTCTGGGCATCGACGAAATGGTCCGGCAGCGGCGCGTCGCCGTTGCGGTCGCGCCAGGCCTGCACGGCGTAGTCGACCACCTCTTCCTCGGTGCGCGAGCCGTCGTTCTGCAGCACCTTGCGGGTGTAGCTGTGCGCGAACACCGGCTCGATGCCCGACGAGACGTTGCCCGCGAACAGGCTGATCGTCCCGGTCGGCGCGATCGAGGTCAGCAGCGCGTTGCGGATGCCGTGCTTGGCGATGGCGGCGCGCACGTCGTCGTCCATCTCCTGCAGGGTCTCGCCGCCCAGGTATTTCTCGCGGTCGAACAGGGGAAAGGCGCCCTTCTCGGCTGCCAGATGCGCCGAGGCCAGATAGGCCGCGCGGGCGATCCGCTTCAGCCAGCGCTCCGTCACGCGCGCGGCCTCCACCGAGCCGTAGCGTTCGCCGACCATCACCAGCGCGTCGGCAAGGCCGGTGACGCCCAGGCCGATGCGGCGCTTGTTGGCGGCCTCTTCCGCCTGCTGCGGCAGCGGGAAGCGCGAGGCGTCGACGACGTTGTCCATCATCCGCACGGCGGTGGCGACCAGCTCGTCCAGCGCGTCCTCGTCCAGCGCAGCGGTCTCGCCGAACGCGTCCGTCACCAGCTTCGCCAGGTTGATAGAGCCCAGCAGGCACGCGCCATAGGGCGGCAGCGGCTGCTCGCCACACGGGTTGGTCGCGGCGATCGCCTCGGCATAGTACAGGTTGTTGCGCTGGTTGATCCGGTCGATGAAGATCACGCCCGGCTCGGCGTAGTCATAGGTCGCGCGGGTGATCCTGTTCCACAGGTCGCGCGCCTGGATCGTGTGATAGACCTTGCCGTCGAATTTCAGGTCCCAGGGACCGTCGGCTTTCACCGCGTCCATGAAGTCGTCGGTCACCAGCACGCTGAGGTTGAACATGCGCAGCCGCGCCGGGTCCTGCTTGGCGGTGATGAAGCTTTCGATGTCCGGGTGGTCGCAGCGCATCGTCGCCATCATCGCACCCCGGCGCGACCCGGCGGACATGATCGTGCGGCACATCGCGTCCCAGACGTCCATGAACGACAGCGGCCCCGAGGCATCGGCCGCCACGCCCTTCACCGCCGCGCCGCGCGGGCGGATGGTCGAGAAGTCGTAGCCGATCCCGCCGCCCTGCTGCATGGTCAGCGCGGCCTCTTTCAGCATGTCGAAGATCCCGCCCATGCTGTCGGGAATCGTGCCCATGACGAAGCAGTTGAACAGAGTCACCGTGCGACCGGTGCCGGCGCCGGCGACGATCCGGCCGGCGGGCAGGAAGCGGAAATCCTCCAGCGCGGCGTAGAACCTGTCCTCCCAGGCGTCAGGCTCGGCCTCCACCGCCGCCAGCGACCGGGCGATGCGGCGCCAGGTGTCCTCGACGCTGGCGTCCACCGGCGTGCCGTCCGCCTTCTTCAGGCGGTACTTCATGTCCCAGATGGATTCGGCGATGGGGGCGGTAAAGCGGGTCATGTCGGACGCCTTCGATTCTGTGCGGTCGGTACTGGCGGGAAGGGCTCCGGAGAATATGGCGAACCCCCCGCCCCGTCAATCGCCGACATCAAGATACGGGGCAATCCGCGTGCGCGGAAAACCACATCTCGTGGGCAACCCGGTCCTGGCGGCAGATTCAACAAAACCGTCGCCGGACGGTTGTGCCGCCATCGCCGATCCGCCACCGCCTGACAGCGGCCCGGTTTCCCGCCCCGCCCCGCTCTGCTAGGTTGCCCGCCTCACCACAGGAATCGCGGGGCATCGGCGGTGGCGAAACTGCACCTGATCAAGCTGTCGGTCGGCACCGAAAGCGTCGAGACGCTGTCGGAATGGCAGCAGGTCGTGATCGCACGCAACCGCGCGGCGGGCTTCGGCCCGGTCGCCACCCACGTCACCCGGATGTGGCCGCGGCGCGAGGCGGAACTGCTCGCCGGCGGCTCGATCTACTGGGTCATCAAGGGCGTGGTGCTGGCGCGCCAGCGCCTGTTGGGCTTGCAGGAGCGGATCGACGCCGAGGGCGTGCGCCGCTGCGCCCTCGTGCTGGAGCCCGTTCTGATCCGCACCGCGCCGCAGCCGCGCCGCGCCTTCCAGGGCTGGCGCTATCTCAAGCCCGAGGACGCGCCCCGGGATCTGCCCGAAGGCGCCGCCGGCGACGATGCGCTGCCGGCGGACCTGCACGCGGCGCTGGCGAACCTCGGCGTTCTGTGACCCGCCGCCCGCACAGGCGGTGATCCCGGCACAAGTTGTCATTTGACAACTTGTGCCGGGCTGCCTCATGCTGATCCGGCAATCGGGTCTGAGGGGGAGGACAGGATGCACGCCGCCATGACCGCCGCCGCGGCCGGCTTCGCGCTTTGCGCAAGCGCGGCCCTGGCCGAGGAGTTCACCGTCACCATGTCGGGCGAGACCTATGCGCCCGACCGGATCCGGGCCGCGACCGGCGACACGATCCGCTTCGTCAACGACGACGCCGCCAATCACAACGTGTTCGTGCCCACCGCCGGCCACGCGCTGGACATCGGCGCCCAGGAGCCGGGCGAGGAGCGAACGCTGGTCCTGCGCACCCCCGGCATCTTTCAGGTGGAATGCGTGATTCATCCGCACATGCTGCTGACCGTGGAGGTGTCCGGATGACCCGCTACATCGCCGCCGCCGCGGTGCTGCTGGCAACCGCCGCGCTTGCCGGTCCCGATGAGGTCGCCCTGCCAGACGGCTATCAGGAGCGGTTCGTGAACTATCTCGACGTCGACCGGCTCGACCGCAACCGGGTCCGCAAGATGTACGTCAGCCCGGAGGCGCACGCCGCCGCGCAGGCCGGCGCGCCGCTGCCCGACGGCACGGTGCTGATCATGGAGGACCACGACGCGCAGATCGGCGCCGACGGCGCGCCGATGTTCGGCGCCGACGGCCGGCTGATCGCGCTCGAGCCGGTGGTCAACATCTTCGTGATGGAGACGAACGCCGCCTGGTCGACCGCGAACGAGACCTGGGACTACGCCTGGTACCTGCCTGACGGCAGCCCGCGCCCCGATGCCAGCTTCGACGGCTGCTTTTCCTGTCACGCCAGCCGCGCCGAGCGCGACTACACCTTCACCTACTGGACGTTCCTTCGGGATCGGGCGGAGTGATCTCGGCCACGGCCAGCCGCAGCGTCAGGCTGGCCTCGGCCTCGTCCCGGTGCAGGTGCGCGATCTGCGCCACCGCGCCGGCGACGAAGGTCCGCACCTGCAGCGCCACCACGTCGTCCAGGTTCTCCGGCATCGGCATGTTGTAGACGAAGCGCCGGATGCCGAAGAACACCATCGCAGCATGCAGCATCATCACCAGTTCGCGCTCGCCGCGCATCGGCGGCCGGTCCTCCAGCGGCGCCAGCCCCGCGGCGGCGCGCAACCCGGCGATCACCGGCAGGAACAGCGTCCGTGTCAGCGCGTCGCCGCGCCGCGTCGGCCAGGCCCGGCCGTCCAGCCCGGCGCGCACGAACAGCCGGACGCGGGTCTCGGTCATGCCGCCGACCAACGCGCGGTAGAATGTGGTCAGCGCCTGCTCCAGCGGCGCCTGCGGATCGAACCGCCGCTCCCGGCCGCCGCCCAGCACGGTCTCGAGCGTGCGGTCGATCAGCCCGGCCTTCGAGCCGAAATGCTTGTAGATCAGCGCCTGGGTCACCCCCATGTCGGCGGCCAGCTTGCGGGTCGGGCTGTCGAAGCCGTGCCGGGCGAAATGCTCGGCCGCCCGTTCGATCATCAGCCGCCGGCGCGTCTCGGCGTCCAGCCGGCGCCGCGGCGCGGCGGGCGCGTCGGCGGCCTCGGATCTGCGGGACGGACGGCTGGACATTTCGGGTGCCTCCGGTTTGCCCCAAGCAGCACTCGCGATGACAGCCTGTCAAGACCGCCGCCGCCGTGCCGGCGGTCGAAAATCAAATTATCGTCACAAGCGCCGACGGAACGGCCGGCGTAGAACGTAGACGTTGAGGGCAACTTCATTGGGGGAGATTTTCGACATGAACCGACTGACCGCAAAGGACTTCGACCAGCGCGTGCTCGACCTGTTCGACGGCTACGTGCACGGGCGCGTCACCAAGCGCGAATTCCTGGACGGCGCCGCGACATTCGCCGTTGGCGGCATGTCCGCCGCCGCCATGTTCGAGGCGCTGAAGCCGGACTACGCGCTGGCGCAGCAGGTCGCGCCCGACGACCCCGCGATCGTGACCGAACGCGTGAGCTATGACTCGCCCGAGGGTCACGGCGAGATCTCGGGCCTGCTGGCCCGCCCTGCGACCGGCGCCGGGCCGTTCGGCACGGTGCTGGTGGTGCACGAGAACCGCGGCCTGAACCCCTACATCGAGGATGTCGTGCGCCGCGTCGCCAAGGCCGGTTTCCTGGCGCTGGGGCCCGACGGGCTCAGCCCGCTGGGCGGCTACCCCGGCACCGACGAGCAGGGGCGCGAGATGCAGAGCCAACTGGACCGCGCCAAGCTGCTGCAGGACTTCTTCGCCGGCTTCGAATGGGTCCACAATCACGAGCTGTCGAACGGCCGCGCCGGCGCGGTCGGCTTCTGCTATGGCGGCGGGGTGTGCAACGCGCTGGCGGTGGCCTACCCGGACATGGCGGCCTCGGTGCCCTATTACGGCAGCCAGCCGGACGTCGCCGACGTGCCGAAGATCGAGGCGCCGCTGATGCTGCACTACGCCGGGCTGGACGATCGCATCAACGCCGGCTGGCCAGCCTATGAAGAGGCGCTGCGCACCAACGGCAAGGAGTTCTCGGCGCATTTCTACCCGGACGTGAACCACGGCTTCCACAACGACACCACGCCGCGCTACGACGCCGCGGCGGCGGAACTGTCGTGGGACAGGACGATCCTGTTCTTCGAAAACCACCTGGCGCAGACCGCCTGAGCCGGCGCGCCGCGCCGGGCGTCAGCGCGCCAGCAGATCCGGCACCGGCACGTTGTCGATCAGCCGCGCGCCGCCCAACCGGGCGGCCGCGAACACCCGCGCGCCGTGCCCCGGCGAAGGCGCGATGCGCAGCCGCTCGGCGTCGCGGCATTCCAGATACTCGACGTCGCTGAAGCCGGCGATGATCAGGTTCTCGGCGGCCTCGACGCAGGCCAGTTCGGTCGGCTCGCCCTGGGCGATGCGGCTGGCGGCGCGGGTGATCTCGGCGAACAGGCGCGGCGCGATCGCCCGGTGCTCGGCGCCGAGCGTGCGGTTGCGGGTCGACATCGCCAGCCCGTCGCCCTCGCGCACGGTGGGCACGCCGACGATCCGCGTGGCGATATTCAGATCCCGCACCAGCTTGCGGACGATTTGCAGCTGCTGCCAGTCCTTCTCGCCGAAATAGGCGCTGTCGGCGCGCGACAGGTTCAGCAGCTTGGTGACGGCCTGCGCCACGCCGTCGAAATGCCCGGGCCGGTCCGCGGCGCACAGCACGTCCTCGTCGTAGTCGACCTGCACGCGGGTCGAGAACCCCGGCGGGTACATCTCGGCCGCCTCGGGCACGAAGGCCAGGTCGACGAACTCGATCCGGGCCAGTTCCAGGTCCTCGGCCTCGCTGCGCGGGTAGCCGGCCAGATCCTCGTCCGGTCCGAACTGGGTCGGGTTCACGAACAGCGTCAGCACGACCTTCTCGTCGCGCTCCTTCGCGGCGCGGATCAGCCGCGTGTGACCGCCGTGCAGCCCGCCCATGGTGGGCACCAGCCCGATGCGCTCGCCGTCCTCGCGCCAGGCCGCGACCCGCGCGGCCAGTTCCGGAACGGTGCGGATCACGTCCACGGCGCGCCCCCCCCGTCGTCCGGCAGCAGTTTCTGCATCAACGCGGTGTATGCGGCGCGCACATCTTCCCCCCATTCGGCCCTGCGGGATGCGAACAGCGTCGCCTGCGAGCGCAGGATGATCCCGTCGGCCAGCACTTTCAAGTGGTTCGCGCGCAGGGTTTCGCCGGTCGAGGTGATGTCGGTGATCGCCTCGGCGGTCTGGTGCTTCACCGTGCCCTCGGTCGCGCCCTGGCTGTCCACCAGGCTGTAGTCGGCGACGCCGTGCTCCCGGAAGAACCGCCGGGTCAGCGCGTGGTACTTGGTCGCCACCCGCAGCCGGTGGCCGTGCGCGGCGCGGAACGCGGCGGCGGCGGCATCCAGGTCGTCCATCGTGTCGACGTCGATCCAGAACGCCGGCACCGCGACGATCAGGTCGGCGTGGCCGAAGCCAAGCTCGGCCACCTCGGCCACGGTGCCGGCGCGCAGCTTCTCGGCCACCAGGTCCTGGCCGGTGACGCCCATGTGGATCCGGCCCTGCGCCATCTCGCGCGGGATCTCGCCCGCCGACAGCAGCACCAGCTCGACACCGCTGGCGCCGTCCACCCGCCCGGCATACTCGCGGCCCGCGCCGGTGCGCTTCAGCGTCACGCCGCGATCCGCGAACCAGGCGAAGGTGTCGTCCTGCAGCCGCCCCTTCGACGGCACCCCCAGCTTCAGCGTCATCGGCCCGCCTCCAGCGCCAGCAGGGCCTCGGGGCGGATGATGCCGCCCACCGCCGGTACGCCGCCGCCGGCCGCGTCCAGCGCCCGGGTCAGCGCGTCGTAGCGCCCGCCGCTGGCGATCACCGGCAGGTCCGGCCGCTCGGGCGCATAGAAGCCGAACACGAAGCCGTCGTAGTATTCCAGCGTGGTCCGCCCGAAGGAGCCTTCGAACGGCAGGTCGTGCACGTCGACGCCGCGCGTGTCCAGCGCCTCCAGCCGCGCCGCGAAACGGTCCACGGCGGGGGCCAGCGACGTCGACTCGCGCGCCAGGTCGCGCAGCTTGGTCAGCGCCTGCGCCGCCGGCGCGCGCAGGTCCAGCAGCGCCTCGATCAGGTCCACCTCGATGTCGGCCAGCGGCGGCGTGGCCGCGTCGCGCACCAGCCGCTTGATGCGCTGGGCGACCTCCTGCGCGCTGCGCTTGCCCACCGCCCGGCCGGCGGCCCTGACCGCCGGCAGCGGGTCGTCGCCCACCTCCGAGACCAGATCCGCCTTCGGGTGCCGGACCGAGGCATAACGCTCCAGCAGCCGGTGGAAGCGCACCGGTCGCCAGACATGGCGGCGCAGCGCGTGGCGGCGGTCGTCGGTCGTCGCCAGACCGTCGATGGCGGCGAACAGCAGGCCCATGTCGCCGGTCGCCGGCTGCAGCCCGCGCCCCTGAAGCGCGCGCGCGAACAACGCGAACGCCTCGGCGTCCGCGGCCGCCGGGTCGGCGCCGTCGAACAGTTCGAACCCGCACTGCAGATATTCCGAGGCCCGGCTGGCGCCGCTGTCCTGCCGGCGCCAGACCCGCCCGGCATAGCAGTAGCGCGCCGGCTCGGCGCCGTGCGCCATGTGCCGCTCGACCACCGGCACGGTGAAATCCGGGCGCAGCATCATCTCGCGTTCGCCGTCCGAGGTGACGAAGGCGCGGGCGCGGATGTCCTCGCCGTAGAGGTCCAGCAGCACCTCGGCGGGCTGCAGCGCGGCGGGGTCCACCTTGGCCGCGCCGGCCTCGGCGAACAGCGCCATCAGCCGGGCGACCTCGGCCTCCAGCCGGGCCAGCCCCTGCCCGGTGCGGGCGTCGTCCAGGTATGCGCGCTCGATCATCGGCTCAGCCCGCGCGCGCGATCATCTTGCGCACTTCCGCGACCAGCGCGTCGCGCGGCACCTCGATCTGCGCGGGCTGGGATTTCCACTCGTCATGGGTCTCCATCTCGGCCGCCAGCCGCTTGCCCAGCGCCAGATCCTTCAGCTGCACCACGCCGCGGGCCTTCTCGTCGCCGCCCTCGATCACCGCAACCGGGCTCTGCCGTGTGTCGGCGTACTCCAGCTGCTTGCCGAACTTGTTCGGATTGCCGAGGTAGACCTCGGCCCGCAGCCCGGCGTCGCGCAGCTCGCGCACCATCTGCTGGTAGTCGGCCATGCGCTCGCGGTCCATCACGGTGACCACCACCGGCCCCGCCGCCTGCGCCGCCTGCCGGCCCTTGGCGGCCAGCGCCGCCAGCAGCCGGTCGACACCGATCGAGACGCCCGTCGCCGGAACCGCCTGGCCGGTGAACCGCTTGACCAGATCGTCGTAGCGCCCGCCGCCGGCGACCGAGCCGAACTGCCGCGGGCGCCCCTTCTCGTCGGTGATCTCGAAGGTCAGTTCGGCCTCGTAGACCGGGCCGGTGTAGTAGCCCAGGCCGCGGACGACCGACGGATCCACCAGGAACTGGTCTGTGCCGTAGCCCTGCGCGGCGACCAGATCGCCGATCCGCTCCAGCTCGTCCACGCCCTCGCTGCCGCCGGCCGATCCGGTGACCAGTCCGCGCAGGTTGGCGATGGTCGCGCCCGCGTCCGCACCGCGGGCCTGCATGAAGCCGATCACCACCTCGGCGGCATCGGCCGACAGGCCCGCGCCGCTGGTGAAATCGCCGCTTTCGTCCTTGCGGCCCTCGCCCAGCAGGGCGCGCACGCCGTCCAGCCCCAGCCGGTCCAGCTTGTCGATGGCGCGCAGCACGATGCCGCGCCGCTCGGCGTGCGCCTCGGGATCGGCCGGGTCCAGCAGGCCGACGACCTCCATCACCCCGTTCAGGACCTTGCGGTTGTTCAGCCGCACGATGTAATCGCCGCGCGCGATGCCGACGGCCTCCAGCGTGTCGGCCAGCATGGCGCAGATCTCGGCGTCCGCCCCGGCCGAGGCCGAGCCGACGGTGTCCGCATCGCACTGGTAGAACTGCCGGAACCGCCCCGGCCCCGGCTTCTCGTTGCGCCAGACCGGGCCGACCGCATAGCGGCGATAGGGGCTGGGCAGATCGTTGCGGTACTGCGCGTAGACCCGCGCCAGCGGCGCGGTCAGGTCGTAGCGTAGCGCCATCCAGCTGTCGTCCTCGTCCTGCCAGGCGAACACGCCCGCGTTCGGGCGGTCCACGTCGGGCAGGAACTTGCCCAGCGCCTCGACGGTCTCGACGGCGCTGGTCTCGAGCGGGTCGAAGCCGTAGGCGTCATAGACCTGCGTGATCCGCGCAAGCATGGCACTGCGCGCAGTGACCTCGGCCCCGAAATAATCCCGGAATCCCTTCGGCTGCTGCGCCCTGGGGCGCCGAGCCTTCCTGTCTTTCGCCATCTCGGATCTCTCCCGCCTGCGGGCGTGTCCTAGCGCAGCACCCCGAAGGGGGCAAGCGCGCGTGGCCGCGCGCGGATCCCCGCCGATATGGCGAGGACGGGAACAACAGGGTTGTCCGCGGCGCCGCCGTCACGGAAAGCCTAGCCGGGACACCAATCACGACGGACAGCGCAATGCTCGCATCCCTTCCCCGGTTCATCACCCTCGGCGTCCTTGTCGTCGCCGCCTGCGCAGCCCCGCAGGAAGACACCATCAGCCGCACCGAGACGGAGACCCCCGCCGTCAGCTTCACGGACGCGGACTTCACCTGCCTGCGCGAGGCGGTCTACTACGAAGCCGCGGCCAATTCGCTCAGCGGCCAGCGTGCGGTGGCGAACGTGATCCTGAACCGGGCCGAAGACCCGCGCTTTCCCAACAGCGTCTGCGGTGTGGTCGCTGACGGCTGCCAGTTCTCGTACCGCTGCGACGGCAAGCCCGAGGTGTTCGGCGACCAGGTGAAGCTGGCCAACGCCACCAGGGCAACCGAAGTCGCGCTGGCGAACCCGCAAGAGGACGTCACCGACGGCGCGCTGTTCTTCCACGCGAAATGGATGAAGCCGGGCTGGTTCGCCACGCTCCGCCGCACCGTGGCGCTGGGCGGCAACATCTTCTACCGCTGAGCCGCCTACAGCGGTCCGCCCAGCCGCCGGTAGTCGCCGCCGAAAAAGATCAGCGGCGCGCCCGAGCCCTGCGCGAAGCGCCGCACCTCGCCCACCAGGATCAGGTGGTCTCCGCCCTCGTGCTGCGCCGCGTGCTGGCATTCCAGCCGCGCCGCGCACCCGGCGATAAGCGGCGCACCGCCCAGGCCGGGCGTGGTCTCGATTCCCGCGAAGTCGCCGCCGCTGCGCGCGAACCGCTCGGCCAGCCAGCGCTGCTCCTCGGTCAGCACGTGAATCGCGAAATGCGACGCCGCCTCGAACGCCGGGAACCGCCGCGACCGCCGCGCCGGCGACCACAGCACCAGCGGCGGGTCCAGCGACACCGCGGCAAAGCTGTTGGCGGTGATGCCCAGCGGACCGCGCGCGGTCTGCGTGGTGACCACCGTCACCCCGGTCGCATAGCGCCCCAGCGCGTCGCGCAGCGCGCGCTCGTTCCTGCTCATGCCTGCAACCCCATGCCTCGGCACCCTCCTTCGTCGGACCGCACGGCCCGGCCCCGGCCCGGCAATTGCCAGCTTCCCGCGCCGCAGGCTGGAACCCCGGTCAGACATGCCAGTGCAAACGCTTGCCGGGGCCATTTTGATCATCTCTATCCGCATTGCCGCACGACGGAAACCGGCGCCGGGTCGCGGCAAGCGCCGAAACGCCCCCCCGCGCCGCGCACCCCGATGCGGAACCGGGTCGGAAGCCGCCCGTTAATCCGCAAACGCCTTGGCGAAGCGCAGACGCCGACCGCCGGCGCGGCGCGCGCCGCACGACCGCGAACCCAGGAGACCGACCATGCCCGAGACTGATCGCCTGACCGGCCTGGAAGAGACGCTGACCCACCAGGCCGCCGCCCTCGAGGACCTGTCCGAGATCGTCCGCGCCCAGGCCGACCGCATCGACCGGCTGGAACGCCTGGTGCAGCAGCTGCGCGAACGCGCCGCCCTCGCCGAGGCCGAAGGCGGGGTCGTCATCGGCCACGAGAAGCCGCCGCATTACTAGCGGCTAGAACTCCTCGACATGGGCGACGCCGGGAACGTGCTTGATCGCCCCCATGATCTGCGGTGTCACCGGATAGCGCCGGGGCAGTTCGACCTCGACCTCGCCCGGCAACCCGGGGTGCATCAGCACCAGGTTCACCGGCCCGCCGGCGCGCTTCGTCCCGCCCGCCGCCTCCTCCAGCCGGGTCGCGACCGAGCCAAGCGCCGCGGGATCGTCGACGAAGATCTTCAGCCCCGCGGGGGCCGCGCCCAGCACCGCCTCGTCCACGGTCTGCACGCCGCGCGCCAGCAGCTTCAGCTGCTCCGATTCGTAGGTCGCCTCGACCGCCAGCACCACGTTCGCGCCGGGCTCCAGCAGGTCGCGGTACTTCTCCAGCGGTTCCGAGAACATCGTCACCTCGTAGATCCCCGTCGGATCGCTCAGCGTGACGAAGGCGAAGCGGTTGCCGCGCGCCGACTTGCGCTCCTGCTTCACGGCGACGGCGCCGGCGATCCTGGCGGCGATCGGCCCGCCCTTCACCTTCTGCTCGATCTCGGCCAGGGTCATCACCCGCTGCCGCCGGAGCGGGCCGATGTAGTCGTCCAGCGGATGCCCCGACAGGTAGAAGCCCACCGCCATGTGCTCGGCCCGCAGCCGCTCGGTGGCCAGCCAGTCCTCGGGCTGCGGCAGCCTCGGCGCGGGCAGTTCCTCGCCCGCCGCCCCGAACATCGAGATCTGCGCCGAGGCCTTGTCCTCGTGCGCCGCTGCGGAATAGGCGACCAGCCTGTCGATGCTCTCGAACATCCGGCGGCGGTTGCTGTCCAGCGCATCGAACGCGCCGGCGCGGGCCAGCATCTCCAGCGGGCGCTTGCCGACCCGCTTCAGGTCCACCCGGCGGGCAAAATCGAAGATGTCGCTGAACGGGCCGCCGTCCTCGCGCGCGCGGACGATCATCCGCATCGCCTCGGTGCCGACGTTCTTCAGCGCGCCGAGGCCGTAGACCACCCGCCCCGCGCTGACGCTGAACAGCGCCTGCGAGCGGTTGACGCACGGCGGAATCACCTCGATCCCCAGCCGGTCGACCTCCTGCTTGTAGATGCTCAGCTTGTCGGTCAGGTGGATGTCGCAGTTCATCACCGCGGCCATGAACTCGACCGGGTGGTTCGCCTTCAGCCAGGCGGTCTGGTAGCTGACGACGGCATAGGCGGCGGCGTGCGACTTGTTGAAGCCGTAGTTGGCGAACTTGTCCAGCAGGTCCCAGACCTCCTGCGCCTTCTTCTTGTCGACGCCGTTCTTGGCCGCGCCGTCCAGGAACTTCGGCCGCTCGGCGTCCATCGCCTCCTGGATCTTCTTGCCCATCGCGCGGCGCAGCAGGTCGGCGCCGCCCAGGCTGTAGCCCGCCATCTCCTGCGCGATCTGCATCACCTGTTCCTGGTAGACGATGATGCCCTGGGTCTCGTCCAGCACGTGATCGATCAGCGGATGCAGCCGGTCGCGCTTGGACAGGCCGTTCTTGACCTCGCAGTACTTCGGGATGTTCTCCATCGGGCCGGGCCGGTACAGCGCCACCAGCGCGACGATGTCCTCGATGCAGGTCGGCTTCATGCGCCGCAGCGCATCCATCATGCCGGTGGATTCCACCTGGAACACCGCCACGGTCTTGGCCGAGGCGTAGAGCCTGTAGGTCGCCTCGTCCTCCAGCGGGATCGCGTTGATCTGGTTCTCTGCCCCCTCGGGCGGCTGGTAGAGCGTACTGCCGTCCGGGGCGATATGCAGGTCGCGCCCCTGGCCGTGGATCAGGTCGATCGCCCCCTGGATCACCGTCAGCGTCTTCAGGCCGAGGAAGTCGAACTTCACCAGACCCGCCTGCTCGACCCACTTCATGTTGAACTGGGTCGCCGGCATGTCCGAGCGCGGGTCCTTGTAAAGCGGCACCAGCTGCACCAGCGGCCGGTCGCCGATCACCACGCCGGCGGCGTGGGTCGAGGCGTTGCGATACAGCCCCTCGACCTTCTGCGCGTAGTCCAGCATCCGCGCGACGACCTCTTCGCCGCGCGCCTCCTCGCGCAGCCGTGGCTCGTCGGCCAGCGCCTTCTCGATGCTGACCGGCTTCACCCCCTCGACCGGAATCAGCTTCGACAGCCGGTCGACCTGGCCGTAGGGCATCTGCAACACGCGGCCGACGTCGCGCACGGCGGCCTTCGACAGCAGCGCGCCGAAGGTGATGATCTGGGCGACCTTGTCGCGGCCGTACTTTTCCTGCACATAGCTGATCACCTCCTCGCGGCGATCCATGCAGAAGTCGATGTCGAAATCCGGCATCGAGACTCGCTCGGGGTTCAGGAACCGCTCGAACAGCAGGCTGTAGCGCAGCGGGTCCAGATCGGTGATCGTCAGCGCATAGGCGACCAGGCTGCCGGCGCCCGAGCCGCGCCCCGGCCCCACCGGGATGTCGTGATCCTTGGCCCACTTGATGAAATCGGCAACGATCAGGAAGTAGCCGGGAAAGCCCATCCCCTCGATGATGCCCAACTCGAAATCCAGCCGCTTCCGGTATTCCTCGACCGGGGCCGCGTGCGGGATCACCGCCAGCCGCGCCTGCAGGCCCTCGTTCGCCTGGCGGCGCAGCTCCTCGACCTCGTCGTCGGCGAATCTGGGCAGGATCGGATCGCGGGTCCGGGCGCGATAGGCGCAGCGGCGCGCGATCTCCACGGTGTTCTCGATCGCCTCGGGCAGATCGGCGAACAGCTCGGCCATCTCCTGCGGCGTCTTGAAATAGTGCTGGTCGGTCAGCATCCGGCGCGGCGCGGCCTGGTCGACATAGGCGCCGTCGGCGATGCACAGCAGCGCGTTGTGCGCCTCGTACATGCCCGGATCGGTGAAGTGCACGTCATTCGTGGCCACCAGCGGCAGGTCCAGCGCATGGGCAAGGTCCACCAGCCCCGGCTCGGTCGCGGCCTCGGCCGCGGTCCGCTTCGTCCCGCCTGACGGATGCCGCTGCACCTCGACATAAAGCCGGTCGCCGAACAGCCGCTGCAGCCGCTCGGCCAGCGTCCGCGCCGCGGCCGCATGGCCCTCGCGCAGCATCTGCCCCAGCGGCCCCTCGGCGCCGCCGGTCAGGCAGATCAGTCCGCCGGCATGCGCCTGCAGATCGTCGAGGGTGATCCGCAATTCCTCGTCGCCGCTGTCCAGGTAGTATTTCGAGGACAGCGCCATCAGGTTCGCGTATCCCGCCTCGTCCTGCGCCAGCAGCACCACCGCGCGCGCCGCCGCGCCCTTCTCGCCCGGGCGCGCCGGCGGGGCATCGGCCAGCGGCAGCTGACAGCCGATGATCGGCTGCACCCCCGACTTCGCCGCGGTCTCGGAAAACTCCAGCGCCGCGAACAGGTTGCCGGTGTCGGTCACGGCGACGGCGGGCATGCCGGCGGCCTTCGCCATGCCGGGCAGCGCCTTGACCTGGATCGCCCCCTCCAGCAGCGAATAGGCGGAATGCACGCGAAGATGGATGAATCGGGGTTCGGTCATTGGCAGATATAGCCGCGCCGGGCGCGCCGGGGTCAACCCCGGACCCGGGCGCCCGCCGCGGGGCCGGCCCCGGCCCTGCTCGGGGTCTTGCGCGCGCCAGCGCGCTCCGCCAGCTCCCCTCAGGTGACGCTTGCGCCGGCGCGCGTTTTCCGATCCATTTGACCAAACGGACAAAAATCGGCCGCGGCCGGACCCGACCGGCCGCCGCGACAGGAGAGACCCGCTGATGGGCCAGATCCGCTTTCTGCTGAACGGCGAGACGGTGACGCTGGACGATCCCGCGCCCGATGTCACGCTGCTCGACTGGCTGCGCCAGAGCCGCCGGCTGACCGGCACCAAGGAGGGCTGCAACGAGGGCGACTGCGGCGCCTGCACCGTCTGCGTCACCACGCTCGAGGACGGCGCGCCGGTGCACCGCGCGCTCAACGCCTGCATCCTGTTCCTGCCCCAGCTGCACGGCCGCGCGGTGCGCACCGTCGAGGGCATCTCCGGCCCCGGCGGCGAGCTGCACCCGGTGCAGCAGGCGATGATCGACCACCACGGCTCGCAATGCGGGTTCTGCACGCCGGGGTTCGTGATGTCGCTCTACACCGCGCATCGCGACGGGCGGCAGGACTTCGACGACATCCTCGCCGGCAACCTCTGCCGCTGCACCGGCTACGCGCCGATCATCCGCGCCGCGCAGGACGCGGCGGCCCGGCCGCAGCCCGGCTGGCTGGCCGACGAGGCCGCGGCGCTGGCCCGGCTCGACGACGGCGCCGACGTCTGCTGCCGCGACTACTGCGTGCCGGCGACGCTGGACGCCTTCGCGCACTGGTACGCGGCGCGGCCGGATGCCACTCTGGTCGCGGGCGCGACCGATGTCGGTCTGTGGATCACCAAGGGGCTGCGCCGGCCGCGCCCGGTCGGCTTCCTGCACCGGCTGCGCGACCACCAGCGGCTCGAGACCGGCGCCGACGGCGCGCTGACCGTGGGCGGCGGCGTGACGCTGTCGCGGCTGCGCGGGGCGATGGCCGCGCGGCACCCGGACTTCGCCGAGCTGATCCGCCGCTTCGGCGGGGCGCAGGTGCGCGCCGCGGCGACCCTGGGCGGCAACATCGCCAACGGCTCGCCGATCGGCGACAGCCCACCGGCGCTGATCGCGCTGGGCGCGCAACTGACGCTGCGCACGGGCGACGCGCGGCGCACCCTGCCGCTGGAGGATTTCTTCCTCGACTACGGCAGGCAGGACCGCAAGCCGGGCGAGTTCGTCGAGAGCGTGCACATCCCCGCGCAGCCCGACCGGCTGCGCTGCCACAAGCTGTCGAAACGTTTCGACAGCGACATCTCGGCGGTCTGCGGCTGCTTCAACATCCGGGTCGAGGACGGCACCGTGACCGCGGCGCGGATCGCCTTCGGCGGCATGGCCGGCATCCCCAGGCGCGCCGCGCATGTCGAGCAGGCGCTGGCCGGCAAGCCGTGGACGCTGGCCACCGTCGAGGCGGCGCTGCCCGCCTTCGCGCAGGACTACACGCCGCTGTCGGACATGCGCGGCAGCGCCGAATACCGGCTGCGCGCCGCGCGCAACATGCTGCTGCGCAACTTCCACGAGGATCAGGGCACGCAGACCCGCCTTGCCCGTCCGTCGCGCATCGAGGGGGCCCCGGCATGAGCGCCGGCAAGCCCAGCCCGCACGACAGCGCCGCGCTGCACGTCACCGGCCGGGCGCGCTATACCGACGACGTGCCGCTGCCCGCCGACACGGTGCATCTGTGCTTCGGCCTCAGCCCGGAGGCGCGCGGCAGACTGAACGGCCTCGACCTTGCGGCGGTCCGCGCGGCGCCGGGCGTGATCGACGTGCTGACCGCCGCCGACCTGCCGTTCGCCAACGACGTCTCGCCCGCGCCCGCGCCCGAGCCGCTGCTGGCCACCGACCGGGTGCACTTCGTCGGCCAGCCGCTGTTCCTGGTGATCGCCGACAGCCACCTCGCCGCCCGCCGCGCCGCCCGGCTGGGCACGCCCGAGATCTCCGAGGACCCGCCGATCCTGACCATCGAGGACGCGCTGGAGCGCGGTGCGCCCGAACTGGAGCCGCCGCTGACCTTCGCCCAGGGCGACGCCGAGGCCGCGCTGCCCCGGGCGCCCCGCCGCCTGCAGGGCAGCATCCACATCGGAGGGCAGGAGCATTTCTATCTCGAGGGCCAGGCCGCGCTGGCGATGCCGGGCGACGCCGGCGACGTCACCGTGCACTGCTCGACCCAGCACCCGTCCGAGATCCAGCACAAGGTCGCCGGCGCGCTGGGCCTGCCCTATGCGCTGGTGCGGGTCGAGACCCGGCGCATGGGCGGCGGTTTCGGCGGCAAGGAAAGCCAGGGCAACGCGCTGGCGGTGGCCTGCGCCATCGCCGCCATCCGCACCGGGCGCCCGGCGCGGATGCGCTACGACCGCGACGACGACATGGTCATCACCGGCAAGCGCCACGACTTCCGCATCGACTATGACGTCGGCTACGACGACGCCGGCCGGATCGCCGCGCTCGACGTGGTGCAGTACTGCCGCTGCGGCTGGAGCCAGGACCTGTCGCTGCCGGTGGCCGACCGCGCGATGCTGCACGCCGACAACGCCTACCACCTGCCGCATGTGCGCATCCGCTCGCACCGGCTGGTCACCAACACCCAGTCCGCCACCGCCTTCCGCGGCTTCGGCGGCCCGCAGGGCATGGTCGGGATCGAGCGCATCGTCGATCACGTCGCCCATGCGCTGGGCCGCGACCCGCTTAAGGTGCGCCGCGCCAACTACTACCGCGACAGCGATGCCGACGCCCCGGCGCCCGAGGCGGACACACCGACCCCCACCGACCTGCCCGGTGACGAGGCCTCGCGCGGGATGACCGGCGCGGTGCCCGAGCCGGCGGTGCACACGCCGGCGACCGACCTGCAGACCACGCCCTACCACATGCCGGTCGAGGACTGCATCATCAACGCGCTGACCGACCGGCTGGCCGAGACCTCGGACTACGTCGCGCGCCGGGCGGCGATCGAGGCGGCGAACGCCGGCAGCCCGGTCCTCAAGCGCGGCATCGCGCTGACCCCGGTGAAGTTCGGCATCTCGTTCACCCTGACGCACCTGAACCAGGCCGGCGCGCTGGTGCATGTCTACACCGACGGCTCGATCCACCTGAACCACGGCGGCACCGAGATGGGCCAGGGCCTGAACACCAAGGTCGCGCAGGTCGCCGCCAGGGTGTTCGAGCAGCCGCTCGAGGCGGTGCGCATCACCGCCACGGACACCGGCAAGGTGCCCAACACCTCGGCCACGGCGGCGTCCTCGGGCTCCGACCTCAACGGCATGGCCTGCAAGGCCGCCTGCGAGACGATCCGCCAGCGCCTGGTCGCGTTCGCCGCCGAACGCTGGCAGACCGAAGCGGCCCGCGTCCGCTTCACCCCCGAGGGGGTCGAGATCGGCGACGAGGTCCTGAGTTTCAAGGATCTGGTGCAGGCCGCCTACATGGCCCGGGTGTCGCTGTCGGCGACCGGGTTCTACGCCACGCCCAAGGTCGTCTGGGACCGCCGCGCCGGCAAGGGCCGGCCGTTCTACTACTTCGCCTACGGCGCCGCCGTGACCGAGGTCGCCATCGACACGCTGACCGGCGAGAACCGGATCCTGCGCACCGACATCCTGCACGACTGCGGCGCCTCGCTGAACCCGGCGATCGACATCGGCCAGATCGAGGGCGGCTATGTGCAGGGCGCCGGCTGGCTGACGATGGAGGAACTGGTCTGGACGCCGGACGGCCGCCTCGCCACGCACGCGCCGTCGACCTACAAGATCCCCGCCTGCGCCGACCGCCCGCGCGCGTTCAACGTCGCGCTCTGGGACGGCGAGAACCGCGAACGGACGATCTACCGCTCCAAGGCGGTGGGCGAGCCGCCGCTGATGCTGGGCATCTCGGCGCTGATGGCGCTGAGCCACGCGGTGTCGCAATGCGGCGACGGCAGCGTCTATCCGGCGCTCGACGCCCCCGCCACCCCCGAGCGCATCCTGCGCGCCGTTGACAGGATGCGCGGCGAGCCGTGGGGCGCGGAATGAGCCTCGACCGCCCCGCGCTGGCGCAGGCGGTGGCCGCACACGGTGCGGTCGCCCGGATCGTCGTGGTCGGGCACGCCGGCTCCACCCCGCGCGAGACCGGCACCGCGATGCTGGTCTGGCAGGACGGGCAGGACGGCACCATCGGCGGCGGCGCGCTGGAGTACGACGCCACCGCCCACGCCCGAGGCCTGCTGAGCGAGCGGGCGCCCTTCGCCCGAAGCCTGCTGACGCAGCCGCTCGGCCCGGCGCTCGGCCAGTGCTGCGGCGGCTCGGTCACGCTGCTGATCGAACGTATCACCGAAACCGAGCTTGCCGCGATCCCCGACACCGGCGCCTTCGCCCGCCCCGCCGCCTCGGGCCGGGCCGAGCCGCCGCTTTCCGTCACCCGCGCCCTGCGCGCGGCGCGCGGCGGCCGGCCCGTCGCCCCGGCGCTGCTGGACGGCTGGTTCGTGGAACCCACCACCGACAGCCCGGTCCCGGTCTGGATCTGGGGCGCGGGCCACGTCGGCCGCGCGCTGGTGGCGACGCTCGCGGGCCTGCCGGTGCGGGTGACCTGGGTCGACGACGCCCGCGCGCGGTTCCCCGCGACGGTCCCCGACCACGCCGACATGCTGGTCGCCGGCGACCTGCCCCGCGCCGCCGCGCACGCACCCGCCGATGCGCGCCACTACGTCCTGACCTATTCCCACGCGCTGGACCTGGAAATCTGCCACGCGATCCTGTCGCGGCCCTTCGCGCAGCTCGGGCTGATCGGCTCGGCCACCAAGAAGGCGCGGTTCCTGAACCGGCTGCGCGACCTTGGCCACCCGCCCGAACGGCTCGCCCGGCTCGACTGCCCGATCGGCGATCCCGCTTTGGGCAAACAACCGCAAGCCATTGCCGTCGGCGTGGTTCATGCGCTACTCAGGGACCTGTCCGCCGGCAGAAGCGGCACCGGGACCGGTATCGACAGGGACAAGAAGGCGAAGGGGCACTCCGGTTGAGCGCACTCCTCTCGATCCGCGGGCTGACGAAGTCCTATCCGGGCGTTCTGGCCAACAGCGACATCCATTTCGAGGTCGGCACCGGCGAGATCCACGCGCTGCTGGGCGAGAACGGCGCCGGCAAGTCCACCCTGGTCAAGGCGATCTACGGCCTGGTCACCCCCGACAAGGGCGAGATGTACGTCGACGGCAACCTGTACGAGCCGCGCGGCCCGCAGGCCGCCCGCGCCGCCGGGGTGTCGATGGTGTTCCAGCACTTCTCGCTGTTCGAGGCGCTGAACGTGGCCGAGAACATCGCCCTGGGCATGTCCGACCCGCCCGGCCGCGCCGAGCTGTGGCAGCGCATCCGCGACGTCGCCAACGCCTACGGCCTGCCGCTCGACCCCGGCCGCCTGGTCGGCGATCTGTCGGTGGGCGAGCGCCAGCGCGTCGAGATCGTGCGCTGCCTGCTGCAGAGCCCGCGCATCCTGATCATGGACGAGCCCACCAGCGTGCTGACCCCGCAGGAGGTGGACACCCTGTTCCGCACCCTGCGGCAGCTGGCCTCCGAGGGGGTGGCGATCCTCTACATCTCGCACAAGCTGGAAGAGATCCGCGCACTGTGCGACCGGGCGACGATCCTGCGCTCGGGCCGGGTGGTGGCCGAGTGCCGCCCGGCCGAGAAGACCGCGCGCCAGCTGGCCGAGATGATGATCGGGCTGGAACTGACCCGGCCGCTGCCGCGGCTGTTCACCCCCGGCCTGCCGCTGCTGCGGCTGCGCGGGCTGACCCTGCCCGCGGCGACGCCGTTCGGAACCACGCTGAACAACGTCTCGCTGGAGCTGCGCGCCGGCGAGGTTCTGGGCATCGCCGGCGTCGCCGGCAACGGCCAGGAAGAGCTGATGCGGGTGCTGTCGGGCGAGACCCGCGTCGACGCCGAGAAGCTGGTGCTCGAGTCCCGGCAGATCGGCGCGATGGGCCCGAACCAGCGCCGGCAGTACGGGCTGCTGTCGGCCCCCGAAGAACGGCTGGGCCACGCCGCCGCGGGCGACATGAGCCTGATCGAGAACGGCTTTCTGACCGGCAACCGGCGCCAGCGGCTGGCCTATCGCGGCTTCATCAAGACCGCCACCACCGCCAACTTCGCCCGCGCCGTCATCCGCCGCTTCGACGTGCGCACGCCCTCGGCCGAGACCAAGGCGCGGGCGCTGTCGGGCGGCAACCTGCAGAAGTTCGTGATCGGCCGCGAGATCCTGCAGCGCCCCAAGGTGCTGGTGGTGAACCAGCCGACCTGGGGGGTGGACGCGCACGCCGCCGCCACGATCCGCACCGCGCTGCGCGACCTGGCCGCCGAGGGTACCGGGGTGCTGGTGATCAGCCAGGACCTGGACGAGCTGATGGAGATCTCCGACACCTTCTCGGTGCTCGAGGCCGGGCGGCTGTCCGCGCCGCAGCGCACCGGCTCGCTGACCATCGACGAGATCGGGCTGATGATGGGCGGCAGCATGCGGGACCACCCCGGAAAGGACGCCACCCGTGCTGATGCTTGAGCCGCGCACCGCGCCCCCGGCGGCGCTTCAGGCCGCGGTGCCGGTGCTGGCGGTCGCGCTGACGATGATCGCCGGCGGCGTGCTGTTCGCCGCGCTGGGCAAGAACCCGGTCGAGGCGATCCGCATCATCTTCGTCGATCCGCTGCTGGACCCGTTCTCGCGCTCTGAGCTGCTGGTCAAGGCCGCGCCGCTGGCGCTGATCGCCGTCGGGCTGTCGTTCGGCTTCCGCGCCGGGGTGTGGAACATCGGCGCCGAGGGCCAGTTCGTCATCGGCGCGATCGCCGGCGGCGCGGTCGGCCTGGCGTTCTGGGACGTGCCCGGGCTGTGGCTGCTGCCGCTGATGGCACTGGCGGGGATGCTGGGCGGCTTCCTCTGGGCGATGATCCCGGCGCTTCTGAAGATCCGCTTCGGCGCGAACGAGATCCTGGTCTCGCTGATGCTGGTCTACGTCGCCCAGCTGTGGCTCTCGGCGCTGGTCTCGGGGCCGCTGCGCGACCCGGCCGGCTTCAACTTTCCCGAAAGCCGCATGTTCCACGACAGCGCCACGCTGCCGATCATCCTCGGCGGCACCCGCGCGCATGTCGGGGTGCTGGTGGCGCTGGGCATCGCCGTCGCCGCCTATGTCGCGCTGCACCGCCACGTCTTCGGCTACCGGGTGCGGCTGATGGGGGCCGCGCCGCGCGCCGCGCGCTTCGCCGGGGTGTCGACGAACGTGATGATCGCGGCGTGCCTGGGCCTGTCGGGCGCGCTCGCCGGGCTGGCGGGCATGTTCGAGGCGGCCGGTCCGGTCGGCCAGCTGGTGCCCTCGTTGCCGGTCGGCTACGGCTTCACCGCGATCATCGTCGCCTTCCTCGGCCGTCTCGACCCGTTGGGCATCGTGCTGGCCAGCCTGGTGATGGCGCTGACCTACATCGGCGGCGAGACGGCGCAGTTCACCCTGCAGATCCCCGCCGCCGCGATCTCGGTGTTCCAGGGCATGCTGCTGTTCTTCCTGCTGGCGACCGAGGTGCTGTCCCGCTACCGCCTGCGCCGCATCCGGAGGGCTGCATGAGACGCCCCGAACTGCCGCTGCTGGCGGTCACCCTGACCGCGGTGCTGGCGCTGATCGTGTTCGCCATCGCCAACGGGCTGAACCCGGTGCTGCTGACGGTGTCGATCATGATCGCCGCGACGCCGCTGATGCTGGCCGCGCTGGGCGAGCTGGTGGTCGAGAAATCCGGCGTGCTGAACCTGGGCGTCGAAGGGATGATGATCATCGGCGCCATCGCCGGCTTCGCCGTCGCGGTCGAGACCGGCTCGCCGATGCTGGGAGTCGTCGCCGCCGCGCTGGCGGGCGCGGCGCTGGCGCTGGTGTTCGGCGTGCTGACCCAGATGCTGCTGTCGAACCAGGTGGCGACGGGGCTGGCGCTGACGCTGTTCGGCCTCGGCCTGGCGGCGCTGATCGGCCAGCCCTACGCGGGGATCAAGCCGCCGGCGTTTCCGCGGCTCGACTTCTTCCTGTCGGACATTCCGGTGATCGGCCGGGTGCTGTTCGGGCACGATCTGATGCTCTACCTCGCCTTCGCGCTGCTGGCGGCGGTCTGGCTGTTCCTGAGCCGCACCCGCGCCGGGCTGATCCTGCGCGCGGTCGGCGAAAGCCACGACGCCGCGCACGCGCTGGGCTACAACGTCATCGGCATCCGGCTGGCGGCGATCGCCTTCGGCGGCGCCTGCGCGGGCCTTGGCGGCGCGGCGCTGTCGCTGGTACGCGTGCCGCAGTGGACCGAGGGCATGACCGCCGGGGCGGGCTGGATCGCGCTGGCCATCGTCGTGTTCGCGACCTGGAAGCCGGGCCGGGTGGCGCTGGGCGCCTACCTGTTCGGCGGCGTGACGATCCTGCAGCTGAATTTCCAGGCCGCGCGGATCACACCGCTGTGGCTGCTGGCGCTGGCGCTGCTGCTGCTGGCGGTCAACGCCAGCGTGCGCCGCTGGCAGCAGGGCCGGCCGGTCGCGCCGGTGCTGGGATGGTGGGCCGCCACGGCGGCGACCGCGGCACTGGCCGTGGTCTGGGCGCCGTCGATCCAGTCGCAGTACCTGTCGATGACGCCCTACATCTGCACCATCCTGGTGCTGGTGGTGATGTCGGGCAACCGGCTGCGCGCCAGCCTCGCCGCGCCGGCCTCGCTGGGCCGCGTGTTCCACAGGACGGGCTGAATGCATGCAGATCCGCGCCCGAATCCACGACGTGCTCGAGGGCGACGACCCGCGCCTCGGCCGGCCCTATGTCATTTTCAACAACGCGATGATCGTGCTGGCTGTGCTGGCCTACGCGATCGCGACGATGCCCGACCTGCCGGCGCGGCTGCGCGACGCGCTGCGGCTGGCCGAGGCGCTGGTGATCATGGCCTTCGCCGCCGACTACCTGTTGCGGCTGGCCAGCGCGCCGCGGCCGCTGGGCTATGCCTTCGGCTTCTGGGGGATCATCGACCTGATCGCCTGGGCGCCGGCGCTGCTGCTGGGCGGCACCGACCTCAGTTCGGCCCGGGTGTTGCGGCTGATCCAGCTTGCGCGCATCCTCAAGCTGATGCGGCTGGCGCGTGCGTTCGACATCCTGCTCGGCGCGCTGCGCGACGTGCGCGACCAGCTGCTGGTGTTCGTGATCTTCACGCTGATCATGCTGTTCCTGGCGGCGGTGGGGATCTACCAGTTCGAGCATCCGGCCCAGCCGGAGCTGTTCAAGTCCGTGCCCCACGCGATGTGGTGGGCGGTGGCGACGCTGTCGACCGTGGGTTACGGCGACATCTACCCGGTGACGGCGGGCGGCAAGGTCTTCACCGGGCTGGTGCTGCTCGTCGGGCTGGCGGTGATCGCGGTGCCGACCGGGCTGATCTCGGCCGCGCTCGTCCAGAAAACCACAGAAGAAACCAACAAGGAGACTCAGCATGAAAAGACGTAACCTGCTGCTCACCGCCGCCGCGCTGTCGGTGGGGCTGGCCGCCGGCGCCGCCGCCCAGGACGATCCGGTCAAGGTCGGCTTCGTCTACGTCGGCCCGATCGGCGACTTCGGCTGGAACTACCAGCACGACCTCGGTCGCCAGGCGGTCGAGGAATACTTCGGCGACAAGGTCGAGACCACCTATGTCGAGGACGTGCCCGAAGGCCCCGACGCCGAGCGCGTGATCCGCCAGCTGGCCCAGTCCGGCCACGATCTGATCTTCACCACCTCGTTCGGCTTCATGAACCCGACGATCAAGGTCGCCAAGCAGTTCCCGGACGTGAAGTTCGAGCACGCCACCGGCTACCAGCGCGCCGACAACGTCTCGACCTATTCGGGCCGCTTCTACGAGGGGCGCGCGGTGATCGGCCACATCGCCGGGAAAATGACCGAAAGCAACATCATCGGCTACATCGCCTCGTTCCCGATCCCGGAGGTCGTGCGCGGCATCAACGCCGCCTACCTCGCCGCCAGGGACGTGAACCCGGACGTGCAGATGAAGATCATCTGGGTCAACAGCTGGTTCGACCCGGCCAAGGAGGCCGATGCCGCCAACCAGCTGTACGACCAGGGCGCGGACGTGATCATGCAGCACACCGACTCGACCTCGCCGATGGCGGCGCTCGAGGGCAAGGACGTGATCATGTTCGGCCAGGCCTCGGACATGGCCGAGTTCAAGCCGAAGCCGCGCGTCAGTTCGATCATCGACAACTGGGCCCCGTACTACATCGAGCGCACCCAGGCGGTGATCGACGGCACCTGGGAAAGCGTCGACACCTGGCACGGCATCGACAAGGGCATGACCGAGATCGGCGAGATGACCGAGGCGATCCCGGAAGAGGTCCGCGAAAGCGCCCAGGCGCTGGCCGACGCCATCGCCGCCGGCGAGGTCCATCCGTTCACCGGCCCGATCAACAAGCAGGACGGCAGCCCCTGGCTTGCCGAGGGCGAGACCGCCGACGACGGCACCCTGCTGGGCATGAACTTCTACGTCGAGGGGATCGAGGGCCAGCTGCCGAACTGAGCCGCTGCCAGGCATGGCAAGATCAGACCAGGACGCCCCGCCGGACCCGCTCCGGCGGGGCGTTTCGCGACGGGCCGCCTGACGCGGGCGGCTGCCGCCGCCGCCCGGCAAGGACGTCCGGTCGCGCCGGCGGGCGACGCCGGACCGCGCCACCCCGTTCGCACCCGCGCGCGGGCGGTCGGGGCGGCCCACCGGGCGCTGGACGCTCACGGCTTCGACATGCCCAACCCGACCCGGATGCTGCTGTTCCACGACCAGACTCGGGAAGCCGATGGCGACCGCGGCCGGCACCGCGAGGGCTGGCCGGCGCGCCCCGACGGGGACACCTCCGTGCCGCGCCGGATCGCCGACGCGCCGGCAGCGAGTGGCAGCGGCGAATGGCGGCGGCAAAGGCTGAGCGGCGGGATCAGCGGCGGGATCAGCGGCGGCGCAGCAGCCGGCCGTCGATCGCCGCCAGCCCGGCGCCGATCAGCACCATGCCGGCGACGTGGGCGGGAGCCAGCGCCTCGCCCAGGAACGCCACGCCCAGCAGGATCGCCGACACCGGCACCAGAAACGTCACCAGCAGGATGTTGGTCGCCCCCGCCCGTGCCAGCACCCGGAAATAGAGCACATAGGCCAGCGCCGTGGATAGCACCGCCAGCGCCAGCACCGCCGCCAGCACCCCCGCCCCCGGCGCGGGCAGCGTCCACGGCCGGTCCAGCAGCAGCGCCGCCGGCGCCAGCATCAGCGCCGAGACGGTGACCTGGCCGGTCGCAACCACCACCGGATCGACGCCCCAGCCGGCAAAGCGCCGCCCGAAGGTGCCGGCGCAGGCATAGGACAGCGCCGCGCCCAGGATCGCCAGCTGCGCCCAGCCGGCGCGGCCCAGCCCCGACAGCGCCTCGGGGCCGATCATCACCACCACGCCGGCGAACCCCAGCGCGACGCCCGCAAGCCGGCGCGCGCTCATCCGCTCGTCGGCCAGGAACAGCCCGGCCACCACCACCCCGAACAGCGGCGTCGTGGCGTTCAGGATCGACGCCAGCCCGGCGCCGATGCTGGTCTGGCCCCAGACGATCAGCCCGAACGGGATGACGTTGTTCAGCACGCCCATCACCGCCAGCGCGGCGATCACCCGCCGCTCGCGCGGCAGCCTGCGGCCGGTCGCGGCCAGCACCAGCCACAGCACCGCCGCCGCCAGCCCGACGCGCAGCGCGACGATGCTGGCCACCGGCAGCGCCGTCACCGCGACGCCGACGAAGAAGAACGATCCGCCCCACAGCAGCGACAGCGCCAGCAGCATCGCCCATTCGGCGCCGCCCATGGCGGCGGGCATCGGGGACAGGGCAGGACGGGTCAGGGACATGGCGCGGATCTCCGGGCGGAACGGCCCGGCTCTAGCGGTTTCCGCGCCCCCGCGCGACCCGGTTCCTGCGCCTTTCCGCCGGCTGTTTGCATCCGCCGGTCGGGCTTGTTACGATTCGCCCCGAGTACCGTTGGACCGCGCGCCAGACAAAAGGACCGCGCGCGGCCCCGGCAACCGCATACCCACCACAGGAGCAACATCATGAGCAAAGCCGCAGAGGCTGGAGACACGCTGCGCCTTCACTACACCGGCACCTTCGAGGACGGCACGGTGTTCGATTCCTCCGACGGGCGCGACCCGCTGGAGTTCACCCTTGGCAGCGGCCAGATCATTCCCGGGCTCGACAAGGGCGTCACCGGCATGGAAGTGGGCGAGGAGCGCTCGGTCACCGTCCCGCCGGCCGATGCCTACGGCGAGCGCGACGACAAGCTGGTCCAGTCCGTCCCGCGCGAGACGATTCCGGACAACATCCCCACCGACCCGGGCACGCAGCTGCAGATGCAGACGCCGCAGGGCCAGCAGATCCCGGTGGTCGTCACCGGCGTCACCGACGAGCATGTCGAGCTGGACGCCAACCACCCGCTGGCCGGCAAGACGCTGAAATTCGAGGTCAAGCTGGTCGAGATCGCCTGATCCGGCCACCCGGACGGAAAAGGCCGCGCTCCCTTCGGGACCGCGGCCTTTTTTTCGTCTTTTCTGCTCGAACGGAACTCAGCCCTTGATCAGCGCCTTCGCCTGGCCGACCCAGTCGTCGCGGCGGATGCGGCCGGGCAGCCCGCCCAGCGCCTCGTCCATCTGATCGATCCTGGCGTCGTCCCAGGCGGCGATGTCGGCGAAGCTGCTGACGCCCTGCGCATTCAGGTTCGCGGCCATCTTCGGCCCGACGCCCTTCAGCTGGGTCAGGTCGTCCGCGGCCTTCGGCGCAGCCTTCACCGCTTCGGGCCTGGCGGCTTCCACCTTCGCGGCCTCGGGCTTGGCGGTTTCAGCCTTCGAGGCGTCGGCTTTCGCGGCGTCGGCTTTCGGGGCGTCGGCCCTGGGCGCCACCGGCTTGTCCGCCACGGCCTCGACCGGCGAGGGTTTCGCGGGCGCGGGCTTCGCGGGCGCCGGATGCGGCGCGGCGCCGTTTGCCGGGGTGGCCGCCGGGGCGGACCTGCCGGGCGCCTTTTCGGTCACCAGTTCGGCGTCGGCCACGTCCTTGCGGATCGCGCTGCGCTGGGGCTTGCTGGCGCGGCGCGGCGCGGGGCCCTCGGTCGCGATGTCGGCGAACCGCCACGGCACGCCGAACAGCGGCGCCATCGGGCTGAGCGAGGTCCAGTACTCGATCGGTCCTTCGCCCGGCCGTGGGAACAGGCGGGTCGGATCGATCTTGGCAGCGAAAAACATGTCGACTCCGGTTTCGGGTGTTGTCTTTCCGGTATAATGGTGATTGTCGCGTTGCACTGCAAGGCAATTCATACTGCACTGCACAATAATCGGCGGTACGGTGCCGATTGCAACACCCGCCGGCTTGCGCCACTCTCCGCGCAGACCACCCCACAAAGGATTCCCGATGTCCCAGGATCTCGCGCCCAAGCTGGGCAAACCCGTGTCGCGGTTCGCTTTCGGCGTGATGCAGTTCGGCGGCAAGGCCGACGCCACCGCCTCGGCGGCGCTGTACCGGCGCTGCCGCGACGCGGGCATCAACATGTTCGACGCCGCCTACGCCTACACCGGCGGCCAGGCCGAGACGATCCTGGGCGAACTGGCCGAGCCCGAGCGCGAAAAGGTGGTGCTGATCTCGAAATGCCTGACCGCCACCGGCCAGCGCGGATCCGAGATCGAGGCCCAGGCAGCCGAAAGCCTGCGCCGCCTGCGCACCGACCATGTCGACGTGCTGTACCTGCACCGCTGGCCCGGCGACGAGCTGCTGGACGAGGTGCTGACCTCGATGGCGGCGCTGCACCGGCAGGGGGTCTACAAGGTGCTGGGCGTGTCGAACTTCTCCGCCTGGCAGGTGATGAAGGCGCAGGCCCGCGCCGAGGCGCTGGGCGCGCCGCGGATCGGGGCGCTGCAGCCGATGTACAACCTGGTCAAGCGCCAGGCCGAGGTCGAGCTGCTGCCGATGGCGATCGCCGAAGGCATCGCCGTGCACGTCTACTCGCCGCTGGGCGGCGGGCTGCTGACCGGCAAGTACGCCGCCGGCGCGGCCGGGCGGCTGACCGAGGACGCGATGTACCGCGACCGCTATGCACCGGCCTGGATGCACGCCGCGGCTTCGGGCCTGTCGGCGATCGCCGCCGGGCTGGGCGTCGATCCGGCGACGCTGGCGGTGGCCTGGGCGGCGATGCACCCCGGCGTCAGCGCGCCGATCATCTCGGCCTCGCGCTCGAATCAGCTGGAGCCGTCGCTGGCGGCGCTGGACTTCGACATGACCGACGCACTCTACAACGAGATCGCCGCGCTGGTCCCCGCCCCGCCGCCTGCCACCGACCGGCTGGAGGAGGCCTGACGGCCGTGCGCGCCCGCCGCCCCGGCACCGGCGGGCCACCGATCGGCGTGGCGCCGACACGCGGTCGGCGCGGATGGACAGCCCCCCGCAGGGGCGGTAGATTGCGGCCTGATCCATGTCTGCGGAGACACCCCATGATGCGCGCCGTCGCCCTCGTCCTGATCCTGACCTCGCTGGCCGCCTGCGAAACCGTGAAGGGCGTCGGCCGCGACGTCACCAGCGCCGGGCAGGCGCTGGACAACACCTTCTGAGGCTTGATCCGCCGGTTCCGCCGCGGCTGGACTGATCGCGCCCGGCGGGGGGCATCCCGGTCCGCGGACAGCGCCGACGCGCGCCCGTCTCTCGAACCCACATCCACCGGTTTTTCACCGGCCCGCGCCTGGCGGACACTCGGGCCCCGATGGGGAAGAACCGATGCCGACATCCCGCCTCGCGCGCCTGCGCGCCAATGCCAGGCAGCTTCGCCGCGCCGTCCTGCGCGGCGACGCCGACGCCTGTGCCCGTGCCGCCGCGATCGCCACCTAAGACCGGGCCGCGGTGCAGGCGGCGCCGGGCGCCGACCCGCGGGCCGCCACCCGCGGCGTCGGCCAGCGCACGCCGATCCTGCACCTGGCGTTCTCGCAGTACATCCGCATGGCGCCGGACCGGCGCGCCGACATGCTGGCGATCGCCCGCCTGCTGCTCGACGCCGGCGCCGACCCGAACGACGGCATGCCGGCCGGGCCCGGCTCGGCGCACAAGCGGTCGGCGCTTGACGGCGCGCTGGGCCGTGCAGACAACCTGCGCTGGCCGAGCCGCTGCTGCGGCGCGGCGCCGATCCGAACGGCAACGAGTCGCTGTACCACGCCACCGAACTGCCGCACCGCGACGGCCTGCGGCTGCTGCTCGCCCACGGCGCGAGAGCCGCGGGCACCAACGCCCTGCCGCGCGCTCTCGAGTTCGACGACCTCGAGGCGGTGACGCTGCTGCAGCACGGCGCCGCCCCGAACGAGGGCATCGCCGAACACCCGTCGGGCCAGGCCGCGACCACGCTGCCCGCGCTGCACCAGGCGGCACGGCGATGGTGCGGCGCCGGTGGTGCGGGCGCTGCTCGATCATGGCGCCGACCCGGCGGCGCGCTGGCAGGGGCTGACGCCCTACGTCTTCGCGCGGGTCTGCGGCAACGCGCCGGCCGCGACCATCTTGCCTGCGCGCGGCTGCTGCTCGAGGCCGGTGCCGTGCCGGAGCCGGGCGCGGCCGCCGCCACCGGCACCGAGGACATCGCCACCCTGCTCGACGACTGGCGGGGCTGAGTGCCGGCGCGTCGGCGCTGGGCGGACGCAGTGTTTCCGCCCCGCGGCCGCGCTTCGGTTTGCCTTCGTCCGGGCGAAGGGCCATGTAGGACCAATAGCTTCGGAGTGATTTCATGACTGCATCGATTGCCGACGCGGGCCCGGTGCCCGTGCAGGATCCCGGCCGTGTCGGGGTCGCCGTGCTTCTGTTCTGCTCGATGATGACGGTAATGGCGGGGGCGACGATCTCGCCCTCGCTGCCGCAGATGGTGCTCGCCTTCCAGGATACCCCCGACGCCGGGATCCTGGTGCGGCTGGTGATCACCATCACCTCGCTCGCGATCGCGCTGACGGCGATGCCGGTGGGGGCGCTGGCCGACCGGATCGGCCGGATTCCGCTGCTGACCGGCGGCATCGCGCTTTACGTCGCCGCCGGCACCGCGGGGCTGTGGGTCGACCAGCTCGGCGCGCTGCTGGCCTCGCGGGTGGCGCTGGGCATGGCGGTGGCGGCGATCATGACCACCGCGACGGCGCTGATCGGCGACTACTTCGACGGCGAAAGGCGCGGCCGCATCCTTGGCTGGCAGGGCTCGGCGATGGGTTTCGGCGGCGTCGTGTTCATCACCCTGGGCGGGCTGCTGGCGCAGACCGGCTGGCGCGGGCCGTTCTGGGTCTACGCGATCCCGATCGTACTGCTCGCGGCGGTGCCGCTGATCCTGCACGAGCCCGCCCGCCTGCGCCCCGGCACCCCCGGCCAGAGCGCCGGGCGCGAGCCGCAGGGCCCGCGCTTCCTGCTTTACGCCGCCGCGTTCCTGGTGATGGCGGGCTTCTACGCGGTGCCGGTGCAGATGCCGTTCCTGCTGGCCGAACAGGGCCACCCCGAGCCGCGCGTCGCCGGGCTGGCGCTGGGCACGGTGACGCTGGTCTCGGCGCTGGCCAGCCTGAACTTCGGGGCGGTGACCCGGCGGCTGCGCCCCGGGCTGGTGGTGCCGCTGGCGACCGCCGCCGCCGGCGCGGGCGTGCTGATCGCCGGGCTGGCGCCGGCGCTGCCGCTGACCTTCGCCGGGCTGGCGCTGACCGGGCTGGGCCTGGGGCTGACGATGCCGGGGCTGCCCAGCTTCCTGATGCGGATCACGCCGCGCGCGCGCATGGGCAGGGTGATGGGCGGCTTCACCACCGCGATCTTCCTCGGCCAGTTCGCCTCGCCGCTGCTGCTGCAGCCGGCGATCGCCCGCGCCGGCACCGCCGCCGGCGTCGCCTCGGCGGCGGTGCTGTTCGCCGCCGCCGCCGCGCTGCTGCGGCTGATCGCCTTGCGCTACCGCGTCGCGCAGGCCGCCGCTCGCTGACGGTGCCGCAGGCGGCGCCCCGCCCGCTCGGATGCAGCGGAATCTCGGGATGCGGTCCCCGACCCGCCGCTTGCCCCGACCTCCCCGCGCCGAAACAGGCCTTGCGTCCGCGGCCGGAAGGCGCAAAACAACGGCCAACCGACCCGGAGGCCGCGCATGTTCCCCAACACCTTCCCCGACAAGTCCGAGATCGCCCGCCTGACCGCCCGCATGCTGTGGGAGGTCGAGGCCGTCCACTTCCGCCCGGACGAGCCCTACATCTTCACCTCGGGACTGGCGAGCCCGGTCTATATCGACTGCCGCAAGCTGATCTCGTTCCCGCGGATCCGCTCGGCGCTGATGGATTTCGCGGTCGCCGGCCTGAACCGCGACGCCGGCTTCGAGCAGTTCGACGCCGTCGCCGGCGGTGAAACGGCGGGCATCCCCTTCGCCGCCTGGATCGCCGACCGCATGGGCCTGCCGATGCAGTACGTGCGCAAGAAGCCCAAGGGCTTCGGCCGCAACGCACAGATCGAGGGCGTGATCCGCGAGGGCCAGCGCGTGCTGCTGGTCGAGGATCTGGCCACCGACGGCGGCTCGAAGCTGCGCTTCGCCGAGGCGGTGCGCGCCACCGGGGCGACCTGCGCGCACACCTGCGTCGTGTTCTACTACGACATCTTCAGGGGCGGCATCGAGACGCTGGCCGAGAACGGCCTGCAGTTGCACTACCTGGCCAGCTGGTGGGACGTGCTGGACGCGGCCCGCGACAGCGGCCGGTTCGACGCGCAGACGATCAAGGCGGTCGAGGAATTCCTGCACGCGCCGCTGGACTGGTCCGGCGCCCACGGCGGCGCCACCGAAGTGGTCGCGAAGGGCTAGCGCCGATGCACCTTTCCGCCGTCGCGCTGGTGGTGCCGGACTACGATGCGGCGATCGCGTTCTACACCGGGCCGCTGGGCTTCACCCTGGCCGAGGACATCGACCAGGGCGGCGGTCGGCGCTGGGTGACGGTGGTCCCGCCCGGCGGACAGACCCGGCTGCTGCTGGCGCGGGCAGCGACGCCCGAACAGCAGGCGGCGATCGGCAACCAGACCGGCGGCCGGGTGTTCCTGTTCCTCTCGGTCGACGACTTCGACGCCGCGCACGCCCGCATGAGCAAGGCCGGCGTGCGCTTTCTCGAGGCGCCCCGCGACGAGCCCTACGGCCGCGTCGCGGTGTTCGAGGACATCTTCGGCAACCGCTGGGACCTGATCCGGTACCGCGCCGCCTGAGCGGCTCGCGGCGGGCGGCACCGCGCCGCGCGCAGGCTCAGCCCTTCTCGGGCAGCTCCACCCCGGCGCGCTCGGCCAGCAGGCGGGCGATGCAGGCGTCGGCCTGCCGGCCCAGACCGCCGGCGGCGGCGTCCTCGAACAGCGCCAGCGCGTGCCGCAGCAGCGGCAGGTCCAGATCGCCCGCCATCGCCGCGACCAGGCCCAGGTCCTTGCGGACGATGTCGACCGAGGAATGCGGGGTGTAGGCGCCCTCGGCCACCTGCTGGCCGCGGCTCTCGAACATCCGCGACTGGCCGGTGCTCTCGCTGACCACGTCATGCACCACCTTCAGGTCCAGCCCGTCGCGCGCCGCCAGCACCATCGCCTCGGCCATCGCCGCGGTGTGCACCCCGGCCAGCAGCTGGTTGATCATCTTCACGCGCGCGGCAGAGCCGGGCGTCTCGCCCAGCCGGATGATCCGCGACGAGATCGCCTCCAGCACCGGCAGCGCGCGGTCGAACGCCGCATCGGCGCCCGAGGCGATCAGCGTCAGATCCCCGGCGGCGGCCTTCTCGCGCCCGCCCGACACCGGCGCGTCGATCACCTGCATGCCGGCGGCCAGCAGATCGTCGGCCAGCGCCTCGGCCTCGGCCGGGCCCATGGTGGCGTTCAGCACGAACACGGTGCCCAGATCGGCCGCGGCGACGGCGCCGTCGCGGCTGCCGAACAGCACGCTGCGCACCTGCTGGGCGTTCAGCAGGAACACCAGCACCACGTCGGCGCCCTTCACCGCCGCGGCGGCGGCGTCGGCGCGCCCGCCGCCCTCGGCCGCGAACTGGTCCAGAACCTCCTCGACGATGTCGTATCCGGTGGTCTCGATGCCGGCGCGCAGCAGCGACTGCGCCGCGCCCATGCCCATCGCGCCCAGGCCGATAACTGCAGCCTTCATTCCCTGATCCCCCGCATCCGCACGGTCACCGCGTCAACGTCCGCGCCACCGCGGACCGCGTCAACGTCCGCGCCACCGCGTCCTTCCAACCCGCGTACCGGCGCGCGCGTTCCGCGTCGTCCATCGCCGGCTCGAACCGGCGCTCCAGCGCCCAGCCGCGCGCGAACTCCTCCTGTCCCGGATAGAGCCCCGCCTTCATCCCCGCCAGCCAGGCCGCGCCCAGCGCGGTCGTCTCCAGCACCTCGGGGCGGTCCACCGGCGCGCCCAGCATGTCGGCCAGGAACTGCATCGTCCAGTCCGACGCGGACATGCCGCCGTCGACGCGCAGCACCGCCTCGCCGCCGGCGCCCCAGTCGGCCTGCATCGCCTCCCACAGATCGCGGGTCTGGAAGGCGACCGATTCCAGCGCCGCGCGGGCCAGCTCGGCCGGGCCGGAACTGCGCGTCAGCCCGTAGATCGCGCCGCGGCAGTCGGCGTCCCAGTAGGGCGCGCCGAGGCCGGTGAACGCCGGCACCAGGTACAGCTCCTGTCCCCGGTCGGCGCGCTCGGCCAGCGGCTGCGTCTCGGCGGCCTCGCGGATGATCTTCAGCCCGTCGCGCAGCCACTGCACCACCGCGCCGGCGATGAAGATCGATCCCTCCAGCGCATAGGTCGGCTTGCCGTCCAGCTGGTAGGCGACGGTGGTCAGCAGCCGGTTCTGGCTGGGCACCGGCGTGTCGCCGGTGTTGAGCAGCGCGAAGCAGCCGGTGCCGTAGGTCGATTTCAGCATGCCGGGCCGGAACACCGCCTGGCCCACGGTCGCGGCCTGCTGGTCGCCGGCGACGCCCAGGATCGGCACCTCGCGGCCGAACAGGTCGGGCCGGGTCATGCCGAACTCGGCGGCACTGTCGCGGATCTCGGGCAGCATCGACATCGGGATGTTCAGAAGCCTGCACACCTCCTGGTCCCAGCCCTGCCGGCGGATGTTGTACAGCATCGTGCGGCAGGCGTTTGTGGCGTCGGTGACATGCGCCTTGCCCCCGGTCAGCCGCCAGATCAGGTAGCTGTCGACCGTGCCGAAGGCCAGCTTGCCGGCCTCGGCCCGGTCGCGCACCCCGTCGACGGTATCCAGGATCCACGCCAGCTTGGTGCCCGAGAAATACGGGTCCAGCAGCAGCCCGGTGCGCTCGGTGATCATCGCCTCGTGGCCCTGCTCGCGCAGCCGGGCGCAGAACGCGGCGGTGCGGCGGTCCTGCCAGACGATGGCGTTGTAGACCGGCTGGCCGGTGTCGCGGTCCCAGACCACGGTGGTTTCGCGCTGGTTGGTGATGCCGACGGCGGCCACTGCCTCGGGGCCCAGGCCGGCGCGCTCGATCGCCGCGCGGCAGGTGCCGGCGGTGGTGGACCACAGGTCCTGCGGATCGTGCTCGACCCAGCCGGACTGCGGGAAATGCTGCGCGAACTCCTCCTGCGCCGAGGCGACGATCTTCAGCGATCCGTCGAACAGGATCGCCCGGCTCGACGTGGTGCCCTGGTCGATGGCCAGAACGTGGCTCATGAGGATCCTCCCGGTCGTCGCGGTCTTGCGCCGGGGCGAGAGTGCCTTGCGGCGCCGGACCCCGCAACCCCCGCGTGGGCAACCCCGCGTGGCAACCCCGCATGACCGCGCACCACGCCGCGGCCTTCAAGGGCCGGCGCGGCGGATTAACCGGACGGAAACCGAATCGGGCGCAGGGTCGGTCCTGCTCCCCGCCGGCGCGAATCGCGTGGCACCCGCTCCTGAAACCACGCTTCCCCCGTGGGTTTCGTCGTGCGGCGCGCGACGGCGGCCGGGCACAGAAAAACCCCGCGCGACGGGGTCTCCGCCGGCGGGGTTTTTCTGGTCCGGAACGATCCGGATACGGCTGGCCCGCGCGGGCCGGCCAGGGGAATGGCGCAGCGGCCTCAGGCGGCCGCGCGGCGCTCGCTTTCCTCGCGGCTCAATGCGACCGAGGTCCGCACGCCCTTGGACACGAAGTCCATCAGGCCCTTCACGGTCCGCTCGTTCGGCTCGATGCCGGCGCAGGTCAGCACTTCGCGACCGTCGCGGGACCGCGCCCAACGCGCGATCACGTCCTGGCCGTTGCCATATTTCTTGTCGTCCGCGATGGCGTCGTCCAACGCCGCCAGAACCACCGCAGCGAACAGCTTCTGTGCGCGCTTGCCCTGGTCATTGGCGTACGCGGTCTGATCAACGTAATCGAACATACGCTTTCTCGATCTCCCGTCTTTCTTGTTTGCGGTGCAATATGACCCTTTTTTGACGCATCACCATTGCATTCTCGACAAGTCATCCATGCAGGCGACGCATAGCAAACACCGCCGCACGCCCCCTTCCTTCGGTCAATCTCTTGCCGTAGCGAGGAAAAAGCCATTCGCGGCGTACGGATGCCACTGCACCGAACTACATCGGGATATGGCACCCAAACCCTGCAAGACAAGGGGCCGGGTCGCAAAAGCGACACTTTTCCGCCGCAGATCCGGGCTCAGCCGCGCATCCTGTCGCCCGCCGGGTCGAACGGCGGCTCGAGCGCGATCCGCGCGGGCCGCCGCGTGCCGAGGATCTCGACGGCGAACCGCCCCACGCCCGCGTCCCCGGCCAGCGCCGCGGGCACGTAGCCCTGCGCCATCGACGCGCCGATGCCGTGCGCGTAGCCGCCCGAGGTCACCCAGCCGACCACCCGCCACTCGCCGTCGCGCTGCGGGTCCGCGCGCGGCACCGGGCCGCCGGGCCCGTGCCGCTGCGCACCGGTGCCGTGCGGCGGCGTCGTGGTGCCGTGGTCGGTGTCGCCCACCCGGGCCCAGACCGGCTCGTCACCCATCACGTCGGCGGTTGCGGCGTCGACCAGCAGCGACACCCGCCGCAGCCGCGGCCCCTCGGCCCGTTCCTGCGCCGCCACCGCGCGGCCGATGAAGTCGCCCTTGTCCAGCTTCACGAACCGGTCCATCGCCGCCTCGAACGGCCCGTAGATCGGTCGCAGCTCGTGGCCCCAGGTCGGAAAGTTCTTCTCCAGCCGCATCGACAGCAGCGCGCGCATGCCGAAATCGCGGATGCCATGCGCCGCCCCGACCTCCTTCAGCGCCAGATAGATTCGCCGCGCATAGGCCGGCTCCATCCAGATCTCGTAGCCCAGATCGCCGGTATAGCTGATCCGGTTCACCGCGCAGGGGCAGCCGGCGACGTCCATCTGCCGGTGATCCATGAAGCGGAACGCCTGCGGGCCGATGTCGGCGTCGACCAGTTGCGCCAGCACGTCGCGCGACTTCAGCCCGGCGATCATCAGGCCGACCAGCGTCTGTCCCAGCCGCCGCACCGAAACCGAGCCGTCGCCCGGCAGATGCCGCTCGAACCAGCGCATGTGATGGATCTGCGCGGCGGACGAGCCGAACACCAGGAAACTGTCCTCGTCCCGGCAGGCGACGGTGAAATCGCCGATCATCTTGCCGCGCCGGTTCAGCATCGGCGACAGCGCGATCCGCCCCGGGTTGGGGATCCGGTTGGTCAGCAGGTGGTCCAGCCAGCCGCGCGCGCCCGTCCCGGTCACCTCGTACTTGGCGAAATTGGCGATCTCGGTCACGCCGACGCCCTCGCGCACGGCGCGCACCTCGGCGCCGACGTGCTCGAAGTCGTTCGAGCGGTGAAAGCTGGGCACGTCCTGCGCCGCCTCGGCCGAGGGCGCGTACCACAGCGGCACCTCCAGCCCCCAGCTGTCGCCCATCACCGCGTGGTTGTCGCGCACCTGGATGTCGTACAGCGGCGTCGTCTGCTGCGGTCGCGCGGCCGGCAGTTCCTCGTTCGGGAAGCGGATCGAGAACCGGCGGGAGTAGTTCTCGCGCACCTTGGCGCTGGTGTACTTCAGCGTCGCCCACTCGCCGAAACGGGCCACGTCCATGCCCCAGACGTCGAAGCCGGGATCGCCCTCGGTCATCCAGTTGGCCAGCACCAGCCCGACGCCGCCGCCCTGGCTGAAACCCGCCATCACCGCGCAGGCGGACCAGAAGTTGGTCAGCCCCTGCACAGGGCCGACCAGCGGGTTGCCGTCGGGGGCGAAGGTGAAGGGGCCGTTGATGATCTGCTTGATCCCCGCCCGCTCCAGCGCCGGGAAGTGGCGGAAACCGACCTCGAGGTTCGGCGCGATGCGGTCGAGATCCGGCTCCAGCAGCTCGTGGCCGAAATCCCAGCGCGTGGTCTGCGGCGACCACGGCCGGCAGGCCTGCTCATAGGTGCCGACCAGCAGGCCGCCGCGTTCCTGGCGGGTATAGATCTCGCCCTTGAAGTCGATGATGTGGCAGACCTCGCGCCCGGTCTGCTGGTTGTAGGCGGCGATCTCGGGAATATCCTCGGTCAGCAGGTACATGTGCTCCATCGCCAGCAGCGGCAGCTCCAGCCCGACCATGCGCCCCACCTCGCGCGCCCACAGGCCGGCGGCGTTGACGACATGCTCGGCGCGGACGGTGCCCTGTTCGGTGATCACGTTCCAGGTGCCATCCGGGTCCTGCGCAAGGTCCGTCACCGGGGTGCGCAGCACGATCTCGGCGCCCAGGTTCCGCGCCGCCCTGGCATAGGCATGGGTGGTGCCCGACGGGTCCAGGTGGCCCTCGACCGGGTCCCACAGCCCGCCGACGAAGTGGCTGTCGTCGAGGATCGGGAACATCGCCTTCGCCTCGGCGGCCGAGACCAGTTCGGTCTGCATCCCCAGCGCGCGGCCCTTGGCGTGGGTGTAGCGCAGGAAGTCCATCCGCTCGGGGCTGTCGGCCATCATGAAGCCGCCGGTCAGGTGCAGCCCGCAGGACAGGCCCGAGGCTTGCTCCAGTTCCCGGTACAGGCCGATGGTATAGGACTGCAGCTGCGCGACGTTCGGATCGCCGTTGAGCGTGTGAAACCCGCCCGCCGCGTGCCAGCTGCTGCCGCTGGTCAGCTCGGACCGCTCGATCAGCATCGCGTCGGTCCACCCGGCCCGCGCCAGATGATACAGCACCGAACAGCCGACGACCCCGCCGCCGATCACCACCACCCTTGCCGTGTCCCGCATCCGCTGCCTCCGCTGCCTCCGTTGCCGCCGTTCGCACAGGGGGCCACGGCCGGGCGGGCGGGTTCTACCAGTTCAGGACCATCGAGGGTCCGTTTGCGACCCCTGCGCCCGCCGCGTCAGCCCAGCAGGCACCGGGTCAGCGCGCTGTCGGCGCTGCCGAGCCCGTCGATGACGCTGAAATGATGCGTGCCCGGATCGACCACCGACGCCATGTCGGCGCCCAGCCCGGTCCAGACATTGGCCAGCAGCGCCGACTGGCGCAGGAACTCGGGCCGCTCGTCGCCGCCGACCCAGGTGGTGACGCGCACGCCCTCGCGCGGGGTCAGCAGCGCCGGGCTTTCGGCGGCGGCGGCAACCGGGTCCAGCCCCAGCGTCGCGTTCATCGCGGTGCGCAGCAGCGGCCGCAGGTCGTGCAGCCCGCTGATCGGGACGACATGCGCCAGCCGGTCCCGCACCGCCGGCGCCAGCGTGCTGTCGGCGCAGGTCAGCCGCGCCACCAGGTGACCGCCGGCGGAATGCCCGGCGGCGCGCACCGGGCCGGGCACCAGGCGCGCGGCCTCGGCCACCGCGGCGGCGATCTCGCGCGTCATCTCGGCGATGCGCGCCGCGGGGGCCAGCGTGTACGAGGGCACCGCCACCGCCCAGCCGGCCGCCACCGCGCCGGCGGCGAACCCGGACCAGACCGACTTGTCGAACGCCATCCAGTAGCCGCCATGCACGAACACCACCAGCCCGCGCGCCGCGCCGTCGGGCGCGAACAGGTCAAGCCGCTGGCGCGGCGCCGGCCCGTAGGCATGGTCCAGCCGCGCCCGCCCGGCACTCGCCAATCCGTCGCGGAACGCGCGCGCCGCGACCGGCCAGCGGTCGATGTACTGCGCCGCGCCATGGATGTGGTCGCGGTTGGCATAGGCGTCGTCCCAGTCGGCGATGCGCATGTCAGACCCCCAGCCGGTCGCGCAGCGCATACCAGCTCATCGCCGCCACCAGCAGCGGCTGGCGCGCCCATCCGCCGCCGGGAAACGGCGGCGGCGCCAGGCTGGCGAAGGTGCGAAAGCCGTCGTGCCGCCCGACCATGTGCTGCGCCATCAGCCGGCCGGCCAGCGTCGCCAGCGCCACGCCGTGCCCCGAGAAGCCGCCGGCGACCAGCCGCGTGCCGCCGATGGCGCGGAAGAAGGGCAGCCGCGAGCGGGTGATCCCCAGCGTGCCGCCCCAGGCATAGTCGATGCGGATGTCCTTCAGCTGCGGGTAGACCTGCGCCAGGTTGCGCCGCACCAGGCGCCCGATGTCGCCGGGATAGCGGTAGCGGTAGGTCTCGCCGCCGCCGAACAGCAGCCGGTTGTCCGCCGACTTGCGCCAGTAGTTCACCACGAACTTGCTGTCGGCCACCGCGACGTCGCCGGGCAGGATCTCGGCGTGGGCCCGCGGGCTCAGCGGCTCGGTTGCGACGATGAAGTTGTTGATCGGCATCACCCGCCGCGCCGAGCGCCGCTCCAGCCCGCCGTGATAGCCGTTCAGCGCGAAGAACACGCGCCTGGCGGTGACGCTGCCGTGTTCGGTCCGCACGACGTGCGGCCGATCCTCGCCGACCGAAAGCACGCGGCTCTTCTCGTGGATCACCGCGCCGGCGTCGATGGCGGCGCGGGCAAGGCCGCGGACGAAGCTCAGCGGATGCAGGTGCCCGGCACCGGTGTCCAGCGTGCCCCCGGCATAGAGGCGCGAGCCGGTATGCCGGGCGACGGCGTCGCGGTCCAGCACGCTGATCCGCTCGTAGCCCAGGTCGTCACGCAGGTGCCGGGCCTCGTCGGCGGCGGCGCGGGCGCCGGCCTCGGTCAGCTCGGCCCGGATGTGGCCGCGCTTCAGGTCGCAGGCGATGCCGTGCTCGTCCACCAGCGCGCGCACATGCGCCTTGGCGTCCTCGGCCAGCTGCCACAGCGCCGCGGCCTTGGGCGCGCCCAGCATCCGGCGCAGCTCCAGCTGCCCCAGGCGCTGGCCCGAGCCCAGCTGCCCGCCGTTGCGCCCCGACGCGCCCCAGCCGACCCGGTTCGCCTCCAGCACCACCACGTCCAGCCCGCGCTCGGCCAGGTACAGCGCCGCCGACAGCCCGGTGAACCCGGCGCCGATGATGCAGACCTGCGCCGTACGCGCGCCGCGCAGCGGCTCGCACGCCGGCGCCGGGCCGGCGGTGGCGGCGTAGTAGCTCTGCGGGTGCTCGCCGTCGGGTTCGTTGAGTCGCAGCAGGTCCATCATACGTTCAGCAGCAGGTGTTCGCGCTCCCACGGGCTGATCACCGCCAGGAAGCTTTCCGCCTCGTGCCGCTTCAGCCGCGCGTAGACCGTGCAGAAGCTGCGCCCCAGCACCTGTTCCAGCTCGTCGTTGCCCTCGAAGCCGTCCACCGCCTCCAGCAGGCCGCGCGGCAGCGCGTAGTCGAAATCATAGGCCTCGCCGCCGACCGGCGGCCGCGGCGTGACGCGGTTCTTCATGCCCAGGTAGCCGCACGCCAGCGAGCCGGCGATCGCCAGGTAGGGATTGGCGTCCATGCCGACGATCCGGTTCTCGACCCGGCGCGCGTCCGGGCCGGACACCGGGATGCGCAGCCCGGTGGTGCGGTTGTCCGGACCCCATTCCAGGTTGATCGGGGCCGAGCCGTGCGGCACGTAGCGCCGGTAGCTGTTCACATAGGGCGCCAGCATCGGCATCACCTGCGGCAGATAGGTCTGCTGACCGGCGATGAAGGCGCCGAACAGCTCGGTGCTTTCGCCATCGGGGCCGGTGAACACGTTCTGCCCGGTCTCGATGTCGACCACCGACTGGTGGATGTGCATCGCCGAGCCGGGCTCGTGCTGCATCGGCTTGGCCATGAAGGTGGCGAAGCAGTTCTGCCGCAGCGCCGCCTCGCGGATGGTGCGCTTGAACAGGAACACCTGATCGGCCAGCGCCACCGGGTCGCTATGGGTGAAATTGATCTCGATCTGCCCGGCGCCGCCTTCCTGGATGATCGTGTCGATCTCGAAGCCCTGCGCCTCGGCGAAATCGTAGATGTCGTCGATCACCGGGCCGTATTCGTCCACCGCCGTCATCGAATAGGCCTGGCGCGAGGCGACGACCCGCCCGGTGCGCCCGATCGGCGGCTCGATCGGCAGGTCCGGGTCGGTGTTCGGCTTGGTCAGGTAGAACTCCATCTCGGGCGCGATCACCGGCTTCCAGCCCTCGGCGGCGTACAGCTCCACCACCCGCTTCAGCACGTTGCGCGGCGCCAGCGGCATCCGGTTGCCGTCGTGGTCGAGGATGTCGTGGATCACCTGCACGGTCACGTCCTGCGCCCAGGGCGACGAGGTCGCGGCGCCGAAATCCGGCACCAGCACCATGTCGCTTTCGGTCCACTGGTTGGTGATGTCCATGTCGACATAGGCGCCGTCGATCGTCTGGTAGAAGATCGACATCGGCAGGTACATGCGGTCGCCGCGGATGAACTTCGCGTTCGGCATCGCCTTGCCGCGGCTGATCCCGGCCATGTCGGCGACCACGCACTCGACCTCCTCGACGCGGCGGCCGGCCAGCCATGTCTGCACCGCCGAGGGCAGCCGCGTTGTCCAATCCTGGGTTGTCATGATCTCACCGTTCGCAATTCACAGCCTGCCCACCGCGCGGCGCGGCGCGCCCTTCGCCTCGGCCAGCAGGCACAGCCAGTCGTGCGCCACGGTCGCGGCCGCGATCGCGGTGATCTCGGCATGGTCATAGGGCGGCGAGACCTCGACCAGGTCAAGCCCCACCAGGTTCAGACCCGACAGCCCGCGCAGGATCTCCAGCGCCTGCCAGCTGGCCAGCCCGCCCGGCACCGGCGTGCCGGTGCCCGGGGCGAAGGCCGGGTCCAGCACGTCGATGTCGAACGAGACGTAGACCGGCGCGCCGGCGACCCGCGCGCGCAGCGCCTGCACCGTCGCGGCCACGCCCTCGCGGTGCACGAACGGCGCGGTCAGGATCTCCAGTCCCTCGTCGCTGTCGTGGAAGGTGCGGATGCCGACCTGCGCGGATGTCGCGGCGTCGACCAGCCCGTCGCGGATGGCGCGGCCCATCATCGTGCCGTGGTCGATGCGCTCGGGATCGTCCTCCCACAGATCGCCGTGCGCGTCGAACTGGATCAGCGCCAGCGGGCCGTGTTTCGCCGCATGGGCCTTCAGCAGCGGCCAGGTCACGAAGTGGTCGCCGCCGAGGGTCAGCATGCGCGCGCCCGCGTCCAGGATCGCGGCGGCATGCGCCTCGATCGCCGGCGCGACGGTCTGCGGATGGTGCGGGTCGATCCAGGCGTCGCCCCAGTCGATCACACGCAGGGTCTCGAACGGGTCGAACCCCCAGGGAAAGGCGTTCAGCTGCGCCGTCTCGGCCGAGGCGGCGCGGATCGCCCGCGGTCCCAGCCGGCAGCCGGGCCGGTTGCTGGTCGCGCCGTCCCAGGGCAGGCCGCTGACCACCACGTCGGCGCCGGCCGCGTCGCGGCTGTAGGGCCGGCGCAGGAAGCTCAGCGCGCCGGCATAACCCATCTCGGCCCAGCGGCCGCGGGGGTCGGTCTTGCGGAAGGCCTGGTCGCCCCGTTCGCTCATCGTCGTTCTCCTTCCAGTCTCGCGCCGCGCCGTCAGTTGCGCCGGCGCATCGCCAGCCCGGCCAGCGCCACGCCCAGCGCCACCACCACCAGGATGATCGTCG
>NZ_WIND01000015.1 GCF_009697225.1 Halovulum marinum | reverse complement strand
GACGACGGGAAAGGGCCATGCTGCGGTTCCGGCGCATGCGAAGTCTGCAGATATTCGCCGCCGTCCACGCCGCCGTCTCCAACCATTTCAACCGGGAACGTGGCCTCTATAGTCGCGAAAATTGCAAGACCCGGCGAACCGTCGTTCTCGTCGAGCGGCGAGCACTTTGTTTCGGGTGAGTTCATGTAAATGACGTCCAACTGAGACGAGTTCGAATTGGTCCGACATCACCTGCGCCGCTGTTAGAGAGCAGAGCGGGGTAAAGTAATCCCCCTTCTTTAGGTTGTTGAAACTGCTTCCGCTTTGCAGAATGCACAAAGTTTCCAAAGGATCAGCACTTGATCCGCTCCAACTGCCCGGAAAAAAACATGATCGAGATCAACCACCTCAGATGCTTCGTCGTCGTCGCGGAGGAACTGCATTTCGGTCGCGCGGCGGTACGACTGAACATGACCCAGCCGCCGCTCAGCCGTCGCATACAATCCCTGGAGCACGCACTTGGATGCGAGTTGTTCAACCGGAACAGTCGCTCCGTCGAGGTCACCGAAGCTGGCAAGACGTTCTACTCCGATGCAAGACGGATACTTCGGCTGCTCGAGTTGTCGTTGACATCCGTGAAGGACGTATCCGACGGACGGGCCGGGCTCGTGAGATGCGGCTTCACTGCCGCCTCGGCCTATCAGTTCATGCCGGCACTGGTCCGCCGCATGGACGAAGCGTTTCCGGGCGTGGTCTTGAAGCTCAAGGAGATGATGAGTCGTCGCCAGATCAGCGCTTTGGAAATCGGCGAGATCGACGTCGCATTGACCCGCCTCCCGATAGACGGGAACCTGTTCGATTTCGAGTGCGTCTTCCGCGAAGAGATGCGCCTCGTCTGTCATCAGGAGTCCCGGCTGGCGACGAAGCCGGTTATATATTGGTCCGACCTGAACGACGTCGACATGATCCTTTACGACCGCGACGAGGCACCGCACCTTCACGAATTGCTGTCGCGTCACTTTGTGCGACACAACATCACCCCACGCGTCCGGCAAGAGCTAGCACAAATACACACCATCATTTCACTTGTACGAAACGGGATTGGTGTGGCCTTCGTACCGGAAACGGCGTCCGTCTTGGACCAGACCAATGTGGTACTGCGCAAGATCAGCGACGCCGATCCGATGACTTTCGAACTCTACATCGCGTGGCGCAAAGACAATCGCAGTCCGATCATCCAGTACCTGCTCGATATCGCGCGCGAGCTCTGAAGCCGACCGGATCTCCGGCCTATGGCCATCCATGCGCCTAAGGTATTGATGCCTGATAAATAGGTATTGGACCGGCATTGGTCTGGCCCCGTAGTCTCATTCCGGGAAAGCGGTTGTCACTCAGAACGGTACCTGAGGTTCGGAGGAGTGGAAGGGCGCGTCCTGCATCAAGGTGTACCGGCTTTCGCGCGGCTTGCGGCGCGGCGGATGGCGGTTCAAGCGCAGATAGCTCGGCCGTAATCGCTTTGCTGCTGCTTTGGCACGGCGCAGGGAGCGGGCGGAGCGCGGCGGGGCTAATCAGCCTTCTCGTACTGCTCCGACTGCCGGGCATTTCCGGCGGGCGCCGTCGGGTAGGTGGACGAAAGGGAACCGGGAATGAGTTTTTTCGCTGTCAGCGATGATACGGAACTTCACTACAATCACGCTGCTGCCAGCGAAGGCCAGCCGACCGTCGTGTTCGTGAACTCTTCGGGCGCAAGGGCGGCCGTTTGGGAGGAAGACATCGTACCCGGGCTGGTCGCGCACGGTGTCGGAACCCTCACCGTCGATTTCCGAGGGCAGGGACAGACCAGGTACGGGCCAGACTCGCGCTTCGACCAGGCGGAAATCGTGACCGACCTTGAGGCGCTGATCGGGCATCTGGGCTTGCGGCGGATTGTGCTGGCCGGACTGTCGATCGGCGGTCTCCATGCCGCGCGCCTGTGGGAGGCGGGCGTGAACTGCGAGGCGATCGTGTTCGTCAACACCCTGCGAAAAAAGGGGCCGCTGACCGAATGGATCGCGGAACTGGAGCACCGTCTTATGGATCTGGGCGGCGAGCGCCTGCTGCATGATGCCTTCCGGCCGGTAACCGTCAGCACCACGCAGCTTGGCAACATTCGCCCCCGCTTTCTGACCCCCGAGCCCTATGCGCCCCTGCCGGTAGACCATCCTCGCAACCGGATCAGTCACGGGTCCCGCCACGTCGACTGGGGATTCCCATGGGCGAAGATCGACATCCCGGTGCTGGTGATGACCGGCCTGCACGACCGGCTGTTTCGGGTGCAGGCGGACGTGGACGAGATCGTCGCAAGCATTCCGAGGGTCGAAGTGATCGAATTTCCGGACGAAGGCCACGCGCTGCACACGGAAAATCCGGGCAGATTCGTCGATGAGATGCTGCGTTTCATCGGGAGGGTAAGCCAGTGACCAAGACCCCTGAGCAATTCAGATCGCATCGCTGGTTCGGCGACCAGGGGCTGCGGACCTTCGGGCACCGCTCGCGCATGCGGCAGATGGGCTATGACCCGCAGGACTGGGAAGGCCGCCCCATCATCGGGATCATCAATACCTGGTCCGACATCAATCCCTGCCACGCGCATTTTCGCAATCGCGCGGAGTTCGTGAAGAAGGGGATCCTGCAATCCGGCGGCTTCCCCCTGGAATTGCCGGCGCTTTCCCTCGCCGAACAGTTCGTGAAGCCGTCAGCGATGATGTACCGGAACCTCCTGGCCATGGAGGTCGAGGAACTCATCCGATCGCACCCCATCGACGGGGTCATCCTGATGGGCGGATGCGACAAGACTACGCCTGGCCTCTTGATGGGCGCCATAAGCATGGACGTCCCGGCGATATACCTGCCCGCCGGGCCCATGTTGCGCGGCAACTGGCATGGCAAGACCCTGGGTTCCGGGTCGGACAGCTGGAAATACTGGGACGAGCTTCGTGCCGGCACGATCACGCGTGCCGATTGGGAGGGCGTCGAGCGTGGCATCGCCCGCAGCTATGGCCACTGCATGACCATGGGCACGGCTTCGACGATGACGGCGATCGCCGACGCGCTCGGCATGACCTTGCCCGGCGCCTCCTCGATCCCGGCGCCGGATTCGAACCACAAGGCGATGAGCAAGGCGGCGGGTCGCCGGATCGTCGAGATGGTGCCAGAAGACCTGAAGCCGTCGAACATCCTTCGGCCGCCCTCTTTCCGGAACGCGATTGCCGTCGCGATGGCGATGGGCTGTTCGACCAACGCGATCATCCATCTGATCGCCATCGCGCGTCGCGCCGGGGTGCCGATCACGCTCGACGATTTCGATGCCGCAAGCCGAAAGGTCCCCGTTATGGCGAATGTGCGCCCCAGCGGGGATCAATATCTGATGGAAGATTTCTACTACGCCGGCGGGCTGCCGGCGTTGATGAAGCAGATCGCACCATATCTGGATCTCGAGATGATATCCGTCACCGGGCGGCCTCTGGCCGAGGACATCCGGCAGGCGGAAGTCTTCAATGACGACGTCATTCGCCCCCTGGAAAAGCCGATCTACCAGGAGGGAGCCCTTGCCGTGCTTCGCGGCAATCTTGCGCCCGACGGCTGCGTCATCAAGCCGTCGGCGTGCAGCGCCGCGTTCCAGGACCACAAGGGACCGGCATTGGTGTTCGACACCTACGAGGAACTGAAGGAGCACATTGACGACGAGAACCTCGAGGTGACGAAGGATACGGTGCTGGTGCTGAGGAACTCCGGTCCGGTCGGCGGTCCCGGAATGCCGGAATGGGGAATGCTCCCGATCCCGAAGAAGCTCTTGCGGGAAGGTGTTCGCGACATGCTGCGGCTGTCGGACGCCCGCATGAGCGGGACCAGCTACGGAGCCTGCGTGCTTCACATCTCCCCCGAGGCGCATGTGGGCGGTCCGTTGGCGTTGCTGAAGACCGGCGACCTTGTGCACATGAACATCCCCGAGCGAAGCATCAACATGCTCGTTTCCGCCGAGGAGTTGGAGAGACGGCGGGCGAACTGGGTGCCAAAGACACGCCCGTTCGGCCGTGGTTTCGGGCGGATGTATGCCGAGCATGTCTCGCAAGCGCACCAGGGATGCGACTTCGACTTTCTGGAAACGTCTGCGGGCGATCCGGTGCCGGAACCCAAGATATTTTAGGGAGCGCGTGACATGCTGAAGCAGCGGATAGCGGCCCAGGAGCCCCTCATCGGCACCTTCCTGAAGACCCCGCACTATGCGCTGGTCGAGGTGCTCGCCCAGACCGGGGTCGACTTCGTCGTGCTCGACGCCGAGCACGGACCGTTCACCCTGTCCGAGATCGATAGCTGCGTGCTGGCGGCACGGGCCGCCAGCCTGCCGATACTCGTGAGGCTGGTCGAAGGCACGCCCGCCAACGTCCTTCGCGTGCTCGACATGGGCGCCTCGGGAATCGTGGTGCCGCAGGTCAGCGACGCCGACCAGGCGGCGGCCATCGTCCGGTCGACACGCTATGGCGAAAAGGGGCGCGGCTTTGCAGGGACAACCCGGGCCGGCGGCTACGGCAGGCTCCCGGCCTCGGCGCTTGCCGAGATCGCGATGCAAGCGGTCGTGATTGTCCAGATCGAGGACCGCGAGGGGGTGAAGAATGCCGATGAGATCGCCGCGACCCCCGGTGTCGACGCCTGCTTCGTGGGGCGCGCAGATCTGGCGATGTCACAAGGCTTGGCGGACCCGAATGCGCCCGAAATCGAAAGGGCGACCTCGGCGGTGTTCGAGCAGTGCAAACGGCATGACGTGGCGCCGATGGTTTTCGTTGCCGGCATGCAGGACTGCCACCAATGGTTCGAACGGGGCGCCCGCCTGATCGCCGTGGGGAGTGAGCACAAGGCAATCCAGGACTACTTCCATCTTGAACGAAGCGACGCCGCGAAGCCACAGCGTGAAAACAGCGGTGGCCGGTTGGCTCCTACTGCTTGATGCAACTGGCGCATCGATCCCGCCATAAGGCGTATTGGACGCGCATCGAAAGCTGCCCTAACGTCAATGAGTATTGGCCGCAAGTCCAGTCGCCGGACGCCGCGGCGCGGGTCGGCAGCTCACTGCGAATGAGTTGGGAAACGATCGATCCCCCGCGCACGGAAACGCAGGCAACAGTGAGAAACCACAGAATGAGCAAGGCAAAAATACTGATACCCAAACCATTTCCGACTTCTTGCGACAGGGCGACCATCTATGAAACGGTGTGCTGCACCGATATCGTACGCGGCAATGCGACTCTGGCTGATGTGCGGGCGATCGCGCTCGCCGGACAGCAGAAGATCGGCGAACAGGAATTGTCGGCGTTCCCGAAGCTGGAGCTGATTTCCAAGTTCGGTGTCGGTTACGACTCCGTCGATGTGGATGCCGCCTCCGCGCGTGGGATCGTTGTGACAAACACGCCGGATGTACTGACGGATGAAGTTGCAGACCTTGCCATGGGGCTGCTGGTTGCTGCGGTGCGAAGGATACCGCAGGCAGAGCGCTTCCTGCGCGAAGGCCACTGGCAAGTCGGCCAGGGCTTCCCGCTATCGCCATCGCTGCGTGGCAAAAAGGTCGGTATTCTCGGCTTGGGGCGTATCGGACAGGCAATCGCGGACCGGCTTCTGGGAATGAAGCTGGACGTCGTCTATTGCAACCGTCGGCCCAAGTCGGGTTGCGAGCTTGTCTACTATGAAGACCTGATCCGCATGGCGTCGGATGTCGATGTCCTTGTCGTCAGCACCCCCGGGGGTCCGGAGACGGAGAAGCTCGTGTCCGCAGAGGTGATAGCGGCATTGGGCGCCGAAGGCACGCTGGTGAACATCGCGCGCGGAAACGTCGTCGACGAAGATGCGCTCACGAAGGCTTTGCAGGGAGGCGCTCTTCTGGCCGCCGGGCTGGATGTGTTTGTGAACGAGCCGATAGTGCCGGCTGCATTGCTCGAACTGGATAACGTGGTGCTGCTGCCGCATGTCGGATCGGGTGCCTTGGAGACCAGGCAGCGCATGGGAGACCTCGTCTTCGACAACTTGGACAGCTGGTTTGAAGGAAGGGGTGCGATCACGCCGGTTCGATAAAATGACAGCTAATAGGCTAGCAAGGGAGGAATAAAGAAATGAGACAACCTGGAACCAAAGTGCTTGCCGGAGTTGCGGTGACGCTTGCGCTTGCGGGCACGGTGAACGCTCAGGAGACCGATGTGACCATCGTTCTGGCAAGTGAGCCGGTGTCGCTTGACCCCTGCATGACTGCGGCGAACGACAACGGGCGTGTCGCGCTCGGAAACATCTTCAACGGTCTGACGGCGCGCAACCCCGAAACCGGCGCGCTTGAGCCGGCGCTGGCAAGCTCCTGGACGCAGCTGGACGGCAACAAGTGGGAATTCGACCTGCGTGACGGGGTCACGTTCCACGACGGCTCGCCGCTGGACGCGGAGGCGGTGAAATACTCGATCGAACGAACGCTGAACGAAAACCTGACGTGCGAGACGCGCACCAAGTTCTTCGCCGGGGGCGAGTACGCTGTCGAGGCAGCGGATGCGGATACCATCGTCATCACAACGGATGCGACGGACCCGATCCTGCCGCTCAAGATGGCGAACGTCATGATACATCCGACGTCGGTTCCGTTCGACGAGCTGCAGCGCACGGCGCCCGGCACCGGTCCTTATGTTCTCGATGACTGGGCGGCCGGCCAGCGTGTTCTGCTGACGCGCTACGACGGCTACTGGGGCGAAACACCCGAGGTCGCGACCGGCAAGTTCATCTGGCGCAGCGAATCCTCGGTCCGGGCCGCGATGGTAACCCAGGGGGAGGCGGACCTCGCCCCCTCGATCGCGGTGCAGGACGTCACGGAAGAGTACGGTGTCGCGTATCCAAACGCGGAATCGACCCGGCTGAACCTCGACATGCTGACCCCGCCGCTGGATGACCGGCGCATCCGCGAGGCGATCGCTCTGGCAATCGACCGCGACGCCATGCTGGGCACGGTCATGAGCTCTGGCGCCGAGAAGGCGACGCAACTTTACCATCCTACGACCATCGGCTGGAGCGATGAGGTGACGATGTGGGAGTATGACCCGGAGCGCGCTCGCGCGTTGCTGGATGAGGCAAAGGCGGACGGCGTGCCGATCGATGCGCCGATCCAGTTCATCGGCCGCATCGGCCACTTCCCCGGGGCCAAGGACTTCCACGAAGTCATCGCAATCATGCTGTCGGATGTCGGCCTGAACGTGGAGCTTGAGTGGGTCGAGGCCGCGGTGAAGAACCGCCTGCAGGTCAAACCCTTTGAGGAGGGCCGGAGGGCGCAGATCTTTGTCGACCAGCACGACAACACCTCGGGGGACCCGGTCTTCACGCTGCCCAGCCGATACGGGTCCGAAGGGGCGCAGTCCAAGGTGGCCGACCCCGAACTGGACCAACTGCTGAAAGAGGCCGCCGGGGCCACGGGTGAGGCGCGCGTGGATGCGTGGAAGGCCGCCGCGGCCAAGATCGAGGAAATCCTGCCCGATACCATGCTGTTCCATATGGTCGGCTATGCAGCCATCGGAGACGGTATCGAGTACACACCCACGATGTTCACCAACAGCTCGGTGCAACTCGCAGATATCTCGCTGAAGTGATCGGCGGATGACCAGGGCGCCCGGCCCGAACGGCCGGGCGCCCTGCGGCAAACGGAACGCCCAAGGAGCGCTCGCACATGCTGGCTGAGTTTCTGTTCAGGCGGGTATTCTACTCCTGTATCGCTCTGTTGGGCCTCGTCGTCGCGGTTTTCTTGCTGGCGCGTCTGACCGGAGATCCGTCGGTTCTCTACTTGCCCGACACCGCGACGGCGGTAATGCGCGAGCAGTTTCGCGAAGCCCACGGATACAACGACCCGATTGTTGTCCAACTCGGCCGATATGTCTGGAATGCGCTTCATCTCGATTTCGGCATGTCTCTGCGCCAGAATGTGCCTGCCATGGATGCGGTGCTTCAGGCGTTTCCCTGGACGCTGCGCCTGGCAGGCGTGACGGTCCTTCTGGCGATGATCGTGGCGATGACCATCGGCCCGCTGGCGGCCTATCGTCCCGGCTCGATATTCGACCGCATCGCCTCGGTCCTGTCGCTTGCGGCGGCCAGCACGCCCGATTTCTGGCTGGCGATCCTCGGGATCCTGGTATTCGCGGTGCATCTGGGGGTGCTGCCGACCTCGGGCACCGGAGGCTTCGCGTACTGGATCCTTCCGATCGGGGTGCTGATGTTCAAGATCACCGGCACGACGACGCAGGTCGTGCGCGGCTCGATGATCTCGTCGCTTGCCTCGCCCTATGTGAAGGCGGCGCGCGCGAAAGGCATGCCCGAGAACCGCATCATCTTCCTGCACGCCCTGCGGAATTCGGTGATCTCTGCGGTCACTGTCGCCGGCGACCAGACGCGCGGCCTGATCAACGGCGCCGTCATCGTGGAAAGCGTGTTCGGATGGCCCGGGGTCGGCAAGCTGATGATCGACGCGATTACCCAGCGCGATTTCGCGGTCGTTCAGGCCGCGGTGCTGGTTACCGCCGCCTGCATCTTCCTGCTGAACATCATCCTGGACCTGATCTATGCGGCGCTCGACCCGCGGATCGATCTGCATTGAGGAAGGGAGGGCTCGCATGACCGACAAGACCCCCGACACAACGGCAAGCGCTCCCGCGTCCAATCCGCGCCGGCGCTATGCGCTACTGACCATGCTCGCCGGCGACCGGTTCGCATCTGCGGCGGCGTGTTTCCTTCTCTTGTTGCTGTTCTTCGCCATCTTCGGCCCGGCCTTGATCGGCGGCGCGGAGGTCAGGATGAACCTGGGGATGCGCAACGCGCCGCCGTTCTCCGGCGAGAACGGGCTGCCCTACCTGCTGGGCGCGGATTCGCTTGGCCGCCCGATCCTGCCGCGCCTGATGGTTGCTGCGCGCACGACGCTGGGGATTTCAATCGGCGTCGTCTTCCTTGCCATGTGTGTAGGCTCGGCGCTGGGGATCGTGGCAGGGTACTATGGCGGTCGGCTGGGAGGCGCGATCATGCGAGGTGCGGACCTGGTGATGAGTTTCCCGTCACTGCTGCTTGCGGTGATCGTCCTTTATGTTCTGGAACCCTTCGTATTCAACGTCGTGATCGTCCTTGCGATCACCCGCATTCCGGTCTTCATCCGCGTCGCGCGGGCCGAGGTTCTGGAGGTCAAGCAGCGGCTTTTCGTGGAAGCTGCACGGTCCATAGGGGCAGGGGACTGGAGGATCCTCCGGTTGCACATCACGCCGGTGGTCCTGCCGACGCTGTTCACCGTCGCGTCGCTTGATCTTGCCAACGTTATGCTTGCGGAAAGCTCGCTCAGCTTCCTTGGTATCGGCGTTCAGCCCCCGGGTGTGACCTGGGGCCTGATGGTGGCCGACGGCCGCAACTTCCTGACCACAGCGTGGTGGCTGTCATTCTGGCCGGGCCTCGCCATTCTGCTCACGGCGCTATCGGCAAACCTGCTGTCCAACTGGATGCGCATCGCCATGGATCCGAAACTGCGCTGGCGGCTGGAACCCGAAGCTACGCGCAGCAGTGCAATCCTGCGCCGCCTGTTCCCGGCCCGGAGCCAGGCGCGATGACGCGCTGGAAGGAGTTCGACGTGAAGCGAGGCAGTTCCGGCCCCCTTCTGCAAGTGCAGGGCCTGGAGGTGGAATTCCGCACCGGCGGGCGTGTGGTCCATGCCGTCAACGGGATCGACATCGACGTCCGGCGTGGCGAGACCGTTGCTGTCCTCGGGGAAAGCGGGTCGGGCAAGAGCATCACCTTCGAGGCAATACTGGGCACGCTCGACTCCCCGCCTGGCCACGTCACAGGCGGTCGGGCCGAGTTCGAGGGGCAGAACCTGTTCGATCTGTCGCCGCGCCGGCGCCGCGCGATTTGCGGAGACCGGATCGGCATGATCTTCCAGGATCCGCTGTCCGCTCTGAACCCGGTCTACACGGTTGGCTGGCAGATGGCGGAGATGTACCGCGTGCATCGCCATCTGGGCCGCGCCGAGGCGCGCCGACAGTCGATGGACATGCTGGCGCGTGTAGGAATTCCGGATGTGCAAAGGCGGATCGACAACTACCCGCACGAATTCTCGGGTGGGATGAGGCAGCGTCTGGTCATAGCGATGGCGCTGGCCGTCGATCCCGCCCTGGTGATCGCGGACGAGCCGACCACCGCGCTCGACGTCACTGTCGAGGCGCAGATTCTGGCGCTGCTGCGCGACCTCCAGCGCGAGCGCGGCATGGGGCTGATCCTGATCACCCATTCCATGGCCGTTGCGGCCGAGATCGCGGACCGGATCTGCGTCATGTATGCCGGGCAGGTGGTGGAGCGCGGCGATGTTCGCACGCTCTTCGGCAGCCCCGCGCATCCATACACGGCCGGGCTCCTGCACTCCCTGCCGGGGGTCGCCGCCGCCCGCCACCGGCGACTGACACCAATCCCCGGTCAGCCGCCCGACCTGGCGCACATCCCGCCGGGATGTCCCTTCCACCCGCGCTGCCCGCGGGCCGAGGCGCGATGCCGGGCCGAACCGCCGGCCCTGCGCCCGGTCGGCGACGGCCAGCGCGAGGCCGCCTGCCATTTCGCGGAGGAACTTCTGGCCGCCGCCCCGACGGCACAGCAGGATGAAGGACATGCCAGATGACACCAGAGCACCTGCGCCCGGATAGTGACGTCGTCCTTCGCGTCCAGGATCTGCAGAAGCATTTTCCGCTCCGCCGCGCGGGGCGACATGGACCCGGGTTATCGATCAAGGCTGTCGACGGCGTGACCTTCGACGTCCGGCGCGGCGAGACAATCGGCGTGGTGGGCGAGAGTGGCTGTGGCAAGTCGACGCTCGGCCGGGCGGTCATGCGCCTGGTCGAGCCGACCGGCGGACGCATCGAACTCATGGGAAAGGACATCACCGCCCTGTCGAGGCGGGAAATGCGCCCCATGCGGCGTCACGTTCAGATGGTCTTTCAGGACCCGTTGTCTTCGCTCAATCCGCGCATGACCGCGCGGCAGATCGTCGAGGAGCCGCTGCACATCTTCCGTTGGGGCGATCGGGCGTCGATCGAGAAGCGCAGTGCAATGCTGTTCGACCATGTCGGGCTACCCCGCGCGAGCCTGTCGAAACATGCCCACGAGTTCTCGGGTGGTCAGCGCCAGCGGATTGCGATTGCCCGGGCTCTCGCGCTCAATCCATCGGTCGTGGTCTGCGACGAGGCGGTCTCGGCCCTGGACGTCTCGATCCAGGCACAGGTCCTGAACCTGCTGCAGGATTTGCAGAAGGAACTGAACCTCGCCTACATCTTCATCACTCACGACCTTTCGGTGGTCGAGTATATCTCGCACCGGATCGCGGTCATGTATCTTGGCCGTATCGTCGAACTCGCGGACACGCGAGCGCTGTTCGACCAGCCAATGCATCCCTACACGCAAGCCCTCATGTCTTCCGCGCCTTCGAGGGATCCGCGCGTGCTCGGTGCCGAGCGTGAAGTTCTCGCCGGGGAGGTGCCCAGTCCGATCAGCCCACCCAGCGGCTGCCGCTTCCGAACCCGCTGCACCAAAGCCCACGATCGCTGCGCCGTCACCAGTCCGGCCTTCAGGAGCGTCGGTTCCGGGCATATGGCTGCATGTCACCTGAACGAGGCGGGCGACGCTCCGATCCCGGATGAGGTGGTGTAGGGACATTTACAGACACGCGTAGTGCGAAGCCGGACAGGGGGCGCAGATTTCCGTGGCACCGCCTTGGCGCGATGTTCGGCGCCGAGATCGGGAAATGTCGAGCTTGTAAGATCAAGCCGCTCGCGTTGCGTCTCAAGAAGGTGCTCGTGAAACTCCTGGCCGAGCGGCAATCGATCCAGAGGGAGGCAAGCTGCGCTCCGGATGGGAACAGCATTTCCAGTCCCTGCGCCTTGGCTTCCCTCACTGTTTCGAGGGCAGGTTCGGAGAGCGGGACGCGGAAATCCTGGACTTTCCCCTTCCGGCCCTCGATGCGTTCTTTGGGGACCGTCCAGATCCTGGCATCCAGATCTATTTCGGACACGCGGGCGCCGAGGCAGCCGTCGAGGCGAACCAAGGTGAGGATGGCAGCGCCCGGATGTGGTGCTGCCGAGCCGCGGATACAGTTCCGGACTATCCTGCTTCTCGACGGCGCCGGTCCCGGGGTCCTTCTTCTCGATCACTGCCTCGGGCGACGTGTAGGTCTCGAGCGGGAATTCAATGACGATGACGAGAAAGCCGCCGGTGCAGCAGGCGGGATCGCCGATCACGCAGGTCGGCCCGGGTCCAGCATGTCGGCCATCAATCGAATGATGGCCGTGGCGTACGGAACCGCCCGTTGCTGCCGGCCGTCGCCAGCTTGCTCAGCCGGTATTCGCAGGTCGCCCCTGGTGTCGCCCTCAGCACCCCGGTTGGCGCGTGCGGCTGCCGGCGCCGGGGTCGACCGGGCTTGCGACGACCCCGAGCCGCGCGCCCTTGCCAACGTGGCCCGGTCGATGCGGTCACACCCCGAAAGGCCAGGTGTCGGGCGTGCCCGGCTGGCGCCGCTCCGGCGCAAGGGGCGTTACCGCCCGCGTCTCGTCGAACCAGATCCAGCCGTCGAACTGCCGCGGCAGGCACGCCTGGGCATAATGCGAGCGCAGTTCCGTCTCGGGCCGGTAGATCACGCCGATGAACCGCTCCAGCCGCTCTTCGAGAAGCCGGCGCCGCAGCGGCTCGTCCGCTGCCAGATCGAGCAGGAAGCGCGGCTGGCCCGCGTCGTGGCACAGCCGCTCGTAGCTGTCCTCGCGCGAGGGGCGGACGCGCTTGACCTCCATCTCGCCGTTCCACGCCGTCGCCGCGGCCAAGGTGCCGGCATGGGTGCCCATGCCGATCAGCGCGGCGTCGATGCCGAACCGCTCGCGGCACACCTGGCCGATGTTGTGCTCGCCCCGAACCGCACCCATCTCGGTCGCCCGCGCATCACCGATATGGGAATTGTGGGCCCAGACCACGGCCTTCGCCTCCGGCCCGCGCGCCTCGAGCAGATGCTCGAGCGTCTCGAACATGTGGCTGTCGCGCAGGTTCCAGCTTTCGGTCCCGCCGTAGTACATGATCCGGTAGTAGCGCTCGGCCGAGCGCACCAGCCGGGCGTTCTGTGCCGCGTCGAGAAAGCCGTGCCCGTCCCGCGCCTCGTAGTCGAGCCGCTTTTCCAGCAGGTCGCGCAACTGGGCGACCACCTCGTCCTCGCAATTTCCGTAGCCGCGGTTGAGCACCGCCCGGCCGTAGGTCGCCGGATCGCGCTGCCACGGCGTGAGGCAACCGTAGCGCTCGCGGGCGATGCGCGCGGCTTCGGGATCGTGCGCGTCCAGATAGGCAAGAACCGCGGCGATCGAGCCGCGCATGTTGTAGATGTCGAGCCCGTAGAACCCGGCACGACGCCCCGGTGCGACGCCGTCATTGTGCCCGCGCATCCAGTCCGCGAAATCCGCGACGGCGGTATTGCGCCACATCCAGGTCGGGAAGCGGGCGAAGGCGGGTTCCTCGAACTCCTGCTTGGCGTGATGGCCGACGAAACGGTTCACCGCGGCGGCGTCGGGCCAGTCGGCCTCGACCGCGACGATGGTGAAGCCGTGTTGCGCGACCAGGTGCCGGGTGACGGCGGCGCGGGCGCGGTAGAATTCCTCGGTGCCATGGCTCGCCTCTCCCAGCAGCACCACGCGCCGGTCGGCCCATCGGTCGAAGAACCGGCCGAAGGCGGGGTCGTCGAGCCGGGGCAGGGGCTCGGCGGTGGAGGCGATCATCTCGGGCAGGCTGCGGCTGCGGCCGGCGACATGGGACGAGGCGGCGCGGCTGCCGTCCTCGGTCCAGCCCTGGTCGCCGATCAGCGGCACGAAGCGCACGCCCGAGATCCGCTCCTGCTCCCACGCGTCCGCGCCGGTGCGGGTGATCTTCAGAAGCGACTGGCCCTCGGCCGAGGCCGCGTCGCCCACCGGGATCACCAACCGGCCGCCGGGACCCAGCTGGTCCTTCAGTGACTGCGGCACCGAGGGGCCGCCGGCGGCGACGATGATGGCATCATAGGGCGCCGCCTTCTGCCAGCCCAGCGTGCCGTCGCCGACATGCACCGCGACCGACCCGTAACCCGCCGCCGCCAGCCGGTCCCGTGCGGTCTCGGCAAGCGGGGCGTGGCGTTCGACGCTGTGCACCGCGCCGGCGATCTCGGCCATCACCGCGGCGGCGTATCCGGACCCGGTGCCGATCTCCAGCACCCGGTCGCCCGGCCGGATCTCTGCCGCCTCGACCATCAGCGCGACGACATAGGGTTGCGAGATGGTCTGGCCGTGACCGATCGGCAGCGGGCCGTCCTCGTAGGCGAATTCCTCGTGGCCCGGTGTGACGAAGGCCTCGCGCGGCACCTTGCGCATCGCGTCCAGAACGCCCGGCTTGCGGATGCCGCGCGCGACTAGCTGGCGCTCCACCATCCGGCTCCGAAGTCCGGCTGTTTCGGGCATTGCGGGCCTCCTGTTCCGCCGCCGGCCGCTTCCGCAAAGGGCGTCGGCGGCTTGCGGCCCTCTGCGGCACGCGCGGGCGTCGGACGTCATGACGCACCGCCTGCCACGGAAACCCGTGCGGCACGGAAAGGTTCGCCGGTTTTTCGCAAGATCAGGGCGGAGAGCCCCGTCTCCTGCTGCTCCGGCGAAGACGGGCGCGGCTCGCGATCGGCGGCCGAGGGCTGGCGCGCACCGCGGCGCGATGGCGGCCGTGCAGGCGTGCATGGCCGCAGCCGGCCCGGAGGCGCGCCCTGGCGCCAATCCACACGGATGCGCCGACCCTGCCGCCCGGAGCACGGGCGAGCGTCGGTATTTGCTGTCTCAGGCCCCGCGGCACCAGGCGCGCGGCTATCGCCCCGCCAGGTCGTCGCCTATCCGCACCACTTCGTCCACGAGCAGGTCGAGGTCCTCGTGTCGCGTGCGGTGGTTGCAGATCGCGACCCGCAGGGCGTGCGCGCCGCCCAGCGAGGTGTCAGAAAGCACCGCCAGCCCGCTGTCCTGCAGTCGCAGCATGATCTCGACGTTCAGCGCCTTCAGGGCCGCGGCGTCCAGCCCGCCCGGATCGTAGCGGAAGCAGACGATGTTGATGACCTGCGGCGCGGCGAGATCGAGCCGGGGGTGCGCCCCGACCAGGGTGGCAAGGTGGCGGGCCTGGTCGATGTTGCGGTCGATCAGGCGGCCGAAACGGGCGATGCCGTGCTCCTTCAGCATCATCCAGACCTTCAGCGCGCGGAAGCTGCGGGTGGTCTCGGGCCCGAATTCGTGCAGCCAGGGGCCCGAGGCGATGCCCCGCGGCGCGGGCTGCAGGTATTCCGGCGAGATGCCGAAGCTCTGCCGCAGCCGCGCGCCGTCGCGGACCAGCGCGCAGCCGACGTCGAACGGCGCGTGCAGCCACTTGTGCGGGTCCAGCGCCAGCGAGTCGGCGCGGGCCAGGCCGGCGACGCGGTGCCGGTTTTCGGGCGCGATGGCGACGAGCGCGCCGATGCAGCCGTCGACATGCAGCCACAGGTTCTCGGCGGCGGCGAGATCGGCCAGCGCGACCAGATCGTCGATGGCGCCGGTGTTCACGCTGCCGGCGTTGGCGATCAGGCAGGCCGGCTGAAGGCCCTGCGCCCGATCCTCGGCGATGGCGGCGCGCAGTGCGCGGATGTCGATCCGGTAGCCGGCGTCGGTGGCGATGCGCCGCAGGGCGCGGTTGCCGAGCCCAAGCGCCTCGACGGCCTTGCGGTGGCAGCTGTGGATCTGGTCCGAGCCGTAGAAGCGCAGGGGCCGGGGCAGGGCCGCAACGCCCTCCTCGCGCACGTCGATCCCGGCCTTTGCGTTGCGCGCCACGGTCAGCCCGACAAGGTTCGCCGCCGTGCCGCCGCCGGTCAGCGTGCCGGCGGCGGCGGCGGGCATCCCGACCATGTCGCGGCACCAGCCCACGACCTGCTGATCGACGAGGACCGCGGCATGATTGCCGCCGCCGAGGTTCGAGCCCTGGATGCCGGCCAGGAAATCCGCCAGCGCGCCGGTAAAGCTGCTTGAACCCATGAACCAGGCCCAGAAGCGCGGGTGCACGTTGCCCATCGGGAACGGCATCACCCCTTCGAACACCTCGCCGATGACATCGGCCAACGGCGTCGGGCCGGCGGGCGGCGGCGCTTCGAAGCGCCGCCGCTGATCGTCCGTCATGGCGCGCCAGACCGGGCGGTCGCGGACCTCTGCCAGGTGGCGCACGGCCGCGTCGACGGTGTCGCGGGCGATGCGCGCGGCCTCGGCCCAGTCCGCGGGGTCGAGGGCGTCGCGCGGCGGCGGGGGACCGTCCCGCATGGCTCAGGCCGCGAAACGGGCGCCGGGGGTCGAGCGCGACAGCGCCCATTCCTCGTCGTCCATCTCTTCCTCGATGCCCTCGAACAGCGGCGTCGAGAGGTAGCGCTCGCCGGTGTCGGGCAGCATGCACAGGATCACCGACCCGGCCGGGGCGCGTTCGGCGATCTGGCGGGCGACGGCGAAGGTGGCGCCGGCGGAGATGCCGCAGAAGATGCCTTCCCTGCGCGCCAGTTCGCGCGCCCACTTGATGCCTTCGGCTCCGGGCACGGGAACCACGTCGTCGTAGAGCCGGGTATCGACCGCCTCCTGCAGCACCGCGGGAATGAAGTCCGGGGTCCAGCCCTGGATCGGGTGCGGCTCGAACGCCGGGTGGGTGGCGGCGGGCGCGCCGTCGCTGCCGCGGGTCTGGGCGATGCCGCTGGACAGCAGTGCCGCGTTCGCCGGTTCGGCCAGGACGATCCGCGTCTCCGGCCGCTCGCGCCGCAGCACCCGGCCGACGCCGGTGACGGTGCCGCCGGTGCCGTAGCCGGTAACGAAGCAGTCCAGCCGCTGGCCGGCGAAGTCGCTAAGGATCTCGCGCGCGGTGGTGGCGGCGTGGATCTCGGCATTGGCCTCGGTCTCGAACTGCCGGGCCAGGAACCAGCCGTTGGTCTCGGCCAGTTCGACCGCCTTGCGGTACATGCCATAACCCTTTTCGGCCCGCGGCGTCAGCACCACCCTGGCACCCAGCATCCGCATCAGCTTGCGGCGCTCGACCGAGAACGAATCGGCCATGGTCACGACCAGCGGATAGCGCTTTTGCGCACAGACGATGGCCAGGCCGATGCCGGTGTTGCCGCTGGTCGCCTCGACCACGGTCTGGCCGGGCGAAAGCAGGCCGCGCCGCTCGGCGTCCTCGATGATGTTCAGCGCCAGCCGGTCCTTGACCGAGCCGGCGGGGTTGAAGAACTCGGCCTTCACATACAGCGTGGTGTCGCCGACGCCCAAGTTGTTGATGCGGATCGTCGGCGTGTCGCCGATGGTGTCGAGCACGCTGTCAAACAGCCGTCCCCGGCCATCGGTGGTGCGGACCTTCTGCTGCATGGTCATCTCGTCTTCTCCTTCAAGGCTGGTGCCGCCGGCAGGTGCGCGGTCGGCCCTGCCGGCGGCTGCGAACCCAGTTGGTCTAGGTGCCCCGCGGGTCGTCCGCGGGATCGACGTAGGTGATGCCGAACGGGCCCATGGCGTTGATCTGCACCACGGTCTCTTCCTCGGTCCAGGCGAAGTGCGGCATGCCGACCGGGATCTGCACGAAGCTGCCCGACGCCATGATCGGCGCCTTCGCCTTGTCGACCGTTCCTCCGGTGCCCATGCCGAAGCCGCCGGAGATCACCGTGACGTGTTCCTCCTTGGTATGGCTGTGCGGCGGGATCACGTAGCCGGCGGGGAATTTCAGCCGGATCACGAACGGCCCCTCCTCGGCCGGGTTGCCGTGCAGAACGGCGATCTGGGCGCCGGCCGGCAGGGTCGCGGGGCCGGGCTGGAAGGTCACCTGCCCGACCGGCACCATCTTGGGGTGGGCCTGTCCCTCATCCGCGCCGACCGGAGCCGCGGCGGCAAGCGCCAGTGCGCCCACGGCGACCGCGGTCGATGCGAAGTGCTTGATTCTGGCCATGTTCATCGCAATCTCCTTTCAACTCCGCTGACTGCGCCGCCCGGTCCGATCTGGCCTCAGGTGCCGACGCAGGGACCGGATCGTTCCGGTCTGGTGATGTGCTAGACTGCATGTGTGGGGGAAACCGTTGTAGTCGCCGTGGAAAGCCGGGTGGAAACGCAGACGAAAGGCGCCGATCGCGCATCCGGACTTGCGATTCGCATGCTGGGAAAGCTGTGCGTCCTGCGCAACGGGCGGCCCGTGGAACTGCCGCCGTCGCGCAAGGTACGGGCGTTGCTGGGCTATCTGGCCGTTGCCGACAACCCGGTCGGACGCAGCCGCCTGTGCGAGATCATGGGCGACCTGCCCAGCGACCCGCGCGCCGAACTGCGCTGGTATCTCAGCAAGATCAGGGCGGTGCTCGACGGCCCCGGGCGTCGCCGCGTGGTGACCGACGGCGACATGGTATCGCTCGACCTGGACGGCGCGGCGGTCGACGCGGTCGAAATCGAACGGGCGGCGCTGACCGGGCTGGAGAATACCCCGACGCCGGAGCTGAGGCGGCTGGCGCCGCTGTTCGCGGGCGATTTCCTTGAAGGGTTCGACCTCAACCGCAGCCCGCAGCTGGACCACTGGCTGACGACGCAGCGCAGCCATTTCCGCGACCGCCACGCCCAGGTGCTCGCCGGGCTGATCGGGCGGCTGCCGGCCGATGGCGCCGAAGCCAGGGCGCTGGCCGAGCGTTGGGTGATCCTGGCGCCGTTCGAGCCGCCGGCGCACCGCGCGCTGATGTCGGCGCTGCCACCCGCCGCGGCCGAACGGCACCTGGCCGCCGCCGTGCGCCTGTTCGAGGCGGAAGGCATGGACCCGGCGCCCCTGCGCGCCGCACGGCGGGCGGTGCGGGCGGCGCCGGCGGCTGTTCCGGCGACGGAGTTGCCGACGCGCACCGATCCGGCGCCGCAGGGATACCGGGCCTCGCTGGCGGTGATGCCGTTCCGCGAATCCGAGGCCGCGGACGGGCAGGCGCAGCTGGGAGCCGGCCTGACCCGCGACATCATCGCCCGCCTGGCGAAGCTGCGGGCGCTGTTCGTCATCGCCTATGGCTCGGTTTCCGCGCTGGCCGAACGCGGTCTGGAGCCCGCCGAGGCCGCCCGGATACTGAACGTCGACTACCTCGCATGCGGCGCGGTGCTTCGGCGCGGCGACCGGATCCGCATCGACGTCGAGATGGCCGAGACGCGATCCGCGCGCCTCCTCTGGGCCGAGACCTACGACGCCGCGGTGACCGATCCGTTCGAGGTCTTCGACCGGATCGGCGACAGCATCGTCCAGGCGATCGCCAGCGAGGTCGAGACCGTCGAGAAGAACCGCGCGGTGCTGAAACCGCCGAACTCGCTGAACGCGTGGGAGGCGTTTCACCGGGGCCTGTGGCACATGTACCGTTTCACCCGCGCCGACAATGCCGAGGCGCAGGAGTTCTTCCGCCGCTCGATCGCGGCGGATCCCACGTTTTCGCGGGCGCATGCGGGGCTGTCGTTCACCCATTGGCAGAACGCGTTCCAGAACTGGCAGGACCGCACCCGCGAGACCGACCTGGCGATCGAGGCCGCCGGCTGCAGCCTGATGGCCGACGATCACGATCCCGGCGCGCACTGGGCGATGGGCCGGGCGCTGTGGCTGCGCCGCGACGAAGCGCCGGCGGTGGGCGAGCTCGAGCAGGCGGTGCGACTCAGCCCGAACTTCGCGCAGGGCCACTACGCGCTGTCGTTCGTCAATGCACAGACCGGCGACGCCGAGGCCGCGATCGGTTCGGCCGATCTGTCGGGCCGGCTAAGCCCGTTCGACCCGATGCTGTTCGCCATCCACGGCGCCAGGGCGATGGCGCATGTGCGGCTCGGACGGTTCGAGCAGGCCGCGGATTCGGCGCTGCAGGCCACGGCGCGGCCGAACGCGCACGCCCTCATTCACATGATCGCCGCGTTCTGCCTGGTGCTGGCCGGCCGCACCGACGAGGCCGGTGCCGTGGCGGCGACGCTCCGGCGGGCACATCCGGGATACCGGATCGACGAGTTCCTGCACGCCTTCCGGTTTCCCGCCGACATCGAACAACTCTATCGCCGGGCGGCCGTGCGGCTGCAGCTTGACTGACCTGACGTGCCGCGGCCATCGGCGCGGCATCGGCTCGGACGGCACGCATTGCCGGCGGAGCGCGGTCCGGCCGGTTCGGACTCATGCCCAGGCCCGGACGCGGGGGTTCGGCTGCCGCTTCCGGAACCGGGCCGGTCGCGCACCCTGGCCCTGGGATAGCACGAGATCCTTCTCCGCTCCGCCGCCCCCGGACATTCCGCCGCGCCGTTGGCTTCGGCTTGCCCTGACGCCGGCCGCCGCCTAATCAGGGGCGAGCACAGCAAGCGGGGGCGCATGGCAGGCAGCGATCCGAACAAACCGTCCGACGAACGCGAGAAATCCCGGCGCCTGAGCGCGCTGCGCGGGCTGGCGCCGTTCCTGTATCCCTACCGCTGGCTGGCCGGGCTGGCGGTGCTGGCGCTGGTCTGCACCGCGGCGCTGTCGCTGGCGCTGCCGCTGGCGGTGCGCCGGGTGATCGACGGCTTCAGCGGCGACATCGCCCTGATGGACGCCTATTTCGCCGCCGCGGTGGCGCTGGCGGCGCTGCTCGCGCTGGGCACGGCGGTGCGCTACTACCTGGTCACCCGGCTGGGCGAGCGGGTCGTCGCCGACATCCGCCTGGCGGTCTATACCCGCGTCATCGGCATGAGCCCCGCCTTCTACGAGCGGATCATGACCGGCGAGGTGCTGTCGCGGCTGACCACCGACACCACGCTGATCCTGTCGGTGATCGGCTCGTCGGTCTCGGTGGCGATGCGCATGGCGCTGACGCTGCTGGGCGGCATCGTGCTGATGCTGGTGACCTCGGCCAAGCTGACCGGGCTGGTGCTGCTGCTGGTGCCGCTGGCGGTGCTGCCGATCATCCTGCTGGGCCGCCGCCTTCGGGTGCTGAGCCGCGAAAGCCAGGACCGCATCGCCGACAGCTCGGGGCAGGCGTCCGAGACGCTGCTGGCGGCGCAGACGGTGCAGGCCTACACCCACGAGGCGGTCAGCCGCCGGGCGTTCGGCGCGCTGACCGAGAGCGCCTTCGGCACCGCGCTGCGGCGGATCCGCACCCGCTCGCTGATGAACGCCATCGTGATCTTCTTCGTGTTCACCGGCATCGTCGGGGTGCTGTGGATCGGTGCCCGCGACGTGCGCGCGGGGGCGATGACCGCCGGCCAGCTGGTGCAGTTCGTGATCTACTCGGTGATGGTCGCGGGCGCGGTCGCCTCGCTGTCCGAGATCTGGGGCGAGCTGCAGCGCGCCGCCGGCGCCACCGAGCGGCTGGTCGAGCTGCTGAACCTGCGCGACGACATCGAGGATCCGGATCAGCCCGAGGCGCTGCCGCAGCCGGTGCGCGGCCGGATCGGTTTCGAGGGCGTACGCTTCCATTATCCGGCGCGGCCCTCGATCGCCGCGCTGGAGGATTTCGCGCTGACCGTCCGGCCGGGCGAGACGGTGGCGCTGGTCGGCCCGTCGGGCGCGGGCAAGACCACGGTGTTCCAGCTGCTGATGCGCTTCTTCGATCCCGACGCCGGGCGCATCACCCTGGACGGGGTGCCGATCGACCGCCTGCGGCGCGAGGATCTGCGCCGGCAGTTCGCGCTGGTCCCGCAGGAGCCGGTGATCTTCGCCGCCTCGGCGCGCGAGAACATCCGCTTCGGCCGCCCCGACGCCGGCGACGCCGAGATCGAGGCCGCCGCCCGGGCGGCGGCGGCGCACGATTTCCTGGCGGCGCTGCCCGAGGGCTACGACACCTATGTCGGCGAGCGCGGGGTGATGCTGTCCGGCGGGCAGAAGCAGCGCATCGCCATCGCCCGCGCGATCCTGCGCGACGCGCCGGTGCTGCTGCTGGACGAGGCGACCTCGGCGCTGGACGCGCAGTCCGAGCGGCTGGTGCAGCAGGCCGTCGAGGAGCTGTCGAAGGGCCGCACCACGCTGGTCATCGCGCACCGGCTGGCGACGGTGAAGAAAGCCGACCGGATCGTGGTGATGGACGGCGGCCGGATCGCCGCCGAGGGTACCCACGACGCGCTGGTCGCCGAGGGCGGGCTCTACGCGCAGCTGGCGCGGCTGCAGTTCACCGACGGCCGGGCGGCGTGACGCGGCCGCCGTGGCGTCAGCCTTGCGCCTCGGCGCCGTGCGCCGCATCCTTGCGCCGCGCACCCGCAAGAGGTGCCGATGATCACGCCGGGAGGGACCATTGGCCAAAGTCGCCACGCTTGACGACAAGATCGCGATCGAGCAGGAGATGCCGTTCGAGCAGCGGATGACCGCGCGCTCGCTGTACGAGATGCTGAGCCGGACCGCGGAGCGCTTCCCCGATCGTCCGGCGCTGACCTTCCAGATCAAGGCCGGGCCGCGCGACAAGGCCGAGACGCTGACCTGGTCGGCGCTGCGCGCCAGCGTCACCCGCGCCGCCAACCTGTTCCGGCGCATCGGCATCGGCGACGGCGACGTCATCGCCTATGTGCTGCCGAACTGCAACGAGACCGCGGTGACGCTGCTGGCCGGCGCGACCGCGGGCATCGTCAACCCGATCAACCCGCTGCTGGAGGCCGAGCAGATCGCCGCGATCCTGCGCGAGACCGGCGCCCGCGCGGTGGTCACGCTGGCGCCGTTCCCCAAGACCGAGGTCAACGACAAGGTGTCGCGCGCGGTGGCGATGGCGCCCGAGGTCAAGACCGTGCTCGAGGTCGACCTGGCGCACTACCTGTCGCCGCCGGTGCGCTGGCTGGTGCCGCTGCTGCGCCCGGCGGCCAAGCGCGGCCACCAGGCCAACGTGATGGACCTGAACCTGTCGCTGCAGGGCGAGGCCGACGACCGGCTGAGCTTCGACGAGCCGCTGGACGACCGCATCTGCGCCTTTTTCCACACCGGCGGCACCACCGGCATGCCGAAGGTGGCGCAGCACCGCGCCTCGGGCATCCTGTTCAACGGCTGGTGCGGCCAGTCCTACATGTTCACCGAGCACGACGTGCTGATGTGCCCGCTGCCGCTGTTCCACGTCTTCGCCGCCTACCCGGTGCTGATGAGCTGCCTGGTCTCGGGCGCGCAGATGGTGATGCCGACCCCGGCGGGCTATCGCGGCGACGGGGTGATGGACAGCTTCTGGAAGCTGATCGAGCGTTACAAGGTCACCTTCCTGATCACCGTGCCGACCGCCGTCTCGGCGCTGATGCAGCGCAAGATCGACGCCGACGTGTCGACGCTGCGGCTGGCGGTCAGCGGCTCGGCGCCGATGCCGCTGGAGCTGTTCAGGCGCTTCGAGGAGGCCACCGGGGTGAAGATCCTCGAGGGCTACGGCATGACCGAGGCGACCTGCCTGGTGTCGATCAACCCGCCGGACGGGCAGCGCAAGGTCGGCTCGGTCGGGCTGCCGTTCCCCTACAGCGAGGTGCGGATCCTGTCCTGCGACAAGGACGGCGGCGTGCTGAAGGAATGCGGCGTCGACGAGGTCGGCGAGATCTGCGTCGCCAACCCCGGCGTGATCCCCGGCGGCACCTACACCGAAACCGACAAGAACCACGGCCTGTTCGCCCACGATACCTTCCTGCGCACCGGCGATCTGGGGCGGATCGACGCCGACGGCTATCTGTGGATCACCGGTCGCGCCAAGGACCTGATCATCCGCGGCGGTCACAACGTCGACCCGGCGCAGATCGAGGAGGCGATGATGACGCACCCCGATGTCGCCTTCGCCGGCGCCATCGGCCAGCCCGACGCGCACGCCGGCGAGGTGCCGGCGGTGTACCTGGAGATGCGCGAGGGCGTCGCGCCCGACCTCGACGCGCTGCAGGCCCACGCCCGCGAACACATCGGCGAGCGCGCGGCGCATCCGAAGTACATCGAGGTGCTGGGCGAGCTGCCGAAGACCGCGGTCGGCAAGGTGTTCAAGCCCGAGCTGCGCAAGATGGCGATCGCCCGGGTCTACGGCGCCGCGCTGGCCGAGGCCGGCGTCGGCGCCGGGATCGACCATGTCTACGAGGACAAGAAGCTGGGGCTGGTGGCCGGGCTGAAGCGCACCGATCCCGCGGTGACCGACGCGGACGTCGCCGCCGTGCTGGGCCGCTTCGCGCGGCCCTGGGCCTGGATCGACTGAGGCGCCGGTACCTGCGGCGCCCGCGCTGCGGGCGCCGTCGGGTCTAGGGCCGGGCGGGGCCGGACCGGCTGTCGCCGCGGACCGGGGCGGGGTCGCCCATCGCCAGGTGCAGCCGGGCGTCGGCCAGCGCCTCGCTGACCGGGACCAATTGCTCGACCGCGGCGAAATCCTGCAGCGCCTCGAGAATCAGCGCGAGTTCCTGTCTGGTCTTGGGCGCGTACATGGGCTGGTTCCGCGGATCGCCTGGGGACTGGTATCAGCATACCGCGTCGCCGGCGCGATCGGAATCGCGGCGGCGCATCCTGGTTAAGCGACGCTCAGCCGGCGCTCTCGACCGTCAGCAGCGCCTTGCGCAGCAGCGCGTCCAACTGGTCCAGCTCGGATCCGCCAAGGCTGTCCGACAGCAGCGCCTCGACCGGCGCCTGGGCCGACGCCAGTGCCGCCTCGGCCATCTCCAGGCCGGCCTCGGTCAGCCGGGTCAGCGCGCTGCGGCCGTCGGTGGGGCTGGGGGCGCGCTCGATCAGGCCGCGGGCCTTGAGGCGGTGCATGATCTTGGTCAGCCCGCCGGGGGTGATGTTCAGCGACCGGCACAGCGCGGTCGGCGTCATCGCGTGCGGCGCCGGCTCGCTGCGCAGCCGGATCAGCAGATCGTAGTCGCCCGCGGCGAGATCGAAGCGGGCCCGGGCCTGCGCGCGCACACGCGACTGCAGCCCCTCGGCCAGGCGCACCAGCCGCAGCAGCGCGTCCGACGGCGTCGACGCGGCCTCGGGCCAGGTGTCGCGGCGCTCGTGCAGCAGCGCCTCGGTGTCGCGGCGGTTCTGCGCCGTCGCGACCGGCGCGGCATCGAGGAATTGCGAGTCTATCTGCGTCTTCATCGTTAAGGTCTCACAGCTGCCCGTTGTCATTCCTTTGATGGGCCCCCTGCAAGGCCGCCGAGCCACCTAGCCAAACGCTGCCAGACACGCAAGCTGAAGCCGCGCTTTACCTTGGGTAAACATTCGCGTCGGCCTGGCGCTCAGGCGGCGCGGCACCGGCCCCGGCAGACAGACGCGGCAGACAGACGCGGCACGCGGCGACTGTCCCTGGCGGGACACAGGAAGCAACGCCGTCGCAGGGCGGGATCGACCGAAGAAACTGGTGCTGCCGGAGAGAATTGAACTCTCGACCTCTCCCTTACCAAGGGAGTGCTCTACCTCTGAGCTACGGCAGCGTCCGAAGCGTGGCGCGCGTTTTAGCCCATATGCCGGAGAGCGCAACCGGAAAATTCGCCCGCGCCGGCGCAACCCGCCCGCAACCCGCCCGCAACCCGCCGCTCCGGCAGCCGCCCGGCGCGCCGGCGCTGGACGCAAAGCCACAACTTGCTTACATGCGACGGGCAAGATGACACGCGACATGACCGGCAAAGCGAAATCCGACGACCGCGCCGAGCGTCTGGCGCAGCAGTTGCGCGCCAACCTGCGCCGCCGAAAGGCGCAGGCCAGGGCGCGCGCCGACAACGACGAGACGGCTGCCGACCCGGCCGCCCCCGAACGGGAGAACGACGAAGATGGATAGCATCATGGTCACCGGCGGCCGGCCGCTGGAGGGCGAGATCCCGATTTCGGGCGCAAAGAACGCCTGCCTGACGCTGATGCCGGCGGCGCTGCTCAGCTCGGACCCGCTGACGCTGACCAACGCGCCGCGGCTGTCCGACATCCGCACCATGGCGCAGCTGCTCGAGTCGCTGGGCTGCGAGGTCGCGGCGCTGCAGGACCGCCGGGTGCTGGCGATCGGCGCCGAGCACATCGCCAGCCACGTCGCGCACTACGACATCGTGCGCAAGATGCGCGCCTCGATCCTGGTCCTCGGCCCGCTGCTGGCGCGCGAGGGGCGGGCGGTCGTGTCGCTGCCCGGCGGCTGCGCCATCGGCGCGCGGCCGGTGGACCTGCACCTGACCGCGCTCGAGGCGCTGGGCGCGCAGCTGGACCTGCGCGAGGGCTATGTCCACGCCCAGGCGCCGGTCGGCGGGCTGAAGGGCGGGCGCGTGACCTTCCCGCTGGTGTCGGTGGGCGCGACCGAGAACGTGCTGATGGCGGCGACGCTGGCGCGCGGCACCACGGTGATCGCGAACGCCGCGCGCGAGCCCGAGATCGTCGATCTGGCGCGCTGCCTGAAGGCGATGGGCGCGCAGATCGAGGGCGAGGGCACCCCGACCATCACCGTGCAGGGCGTCGACCGGCTGCACGGCGCCACCTATCGCGTCGTCGCCGACCGGATCGAGCTGGGCACATACATGCTGGCGCCGGCGATCGCCGGCGGCTCGGTCGAGCTGCTGGGCGGCACCCGCGAGCTGGTCTCGGCCTTCGCCGACAAGCTCGAGGCCACCGGCGTCGAGGTCGCCGACACCGCCCGCGGCGTGCGCGTCACCCGCGGCAACGCCGCGCTGCGCCCGGTCGACGTGCGGACCGCGCCGTTCCCGGGCTTTCCGACGGACCTGCAGGCGCAGATGATGGCGGCGCTGACCCTGGCCGACGGCGTTTCGGTGCTGGAGGAGACGATCTTCGAGAATCGCTTCATGCATGCGCCCGAGCTGTTGCGGATGGGCGCGCACATCGACGTGCACGGCGGCATCGCCACCGTCACCGGGGTTGACAAGCTGCGCGGCGCGCCGGTGATGGCGACCGACCTGCGCGCCTCGGTCTCGCTGATCCTGGCCGGTCTGGCGGCCGAGGGCGAGACCACCGTGGCGCGGGTCTACCACCTCGACCGCGGTTACGAGCGGCTCGAGGAGAAGCTGGGCGGCTGCGGCGCGCGGATCGAACGGGTCGCGGCATGAGCGACGCGCGGTTCGAGGACGCCGCCGAGGGCCCGCTGCGGCTGCGCGCCGAGTCGGCCGACGACGTGCCGGTGATCTCGGCGCTGCTGCAGGACGCGGTGCTGCCTTCGGACCAGATCTCCTGGTCGCGCGCCGGGCTGCGCTTCGCCGCGCTGGTGAACCGGTTCCGCTGGGAGGACAAGGCCGCCGCCGAGGCCGCCGGCCGCCCGTACGAGCGGGTGCGCTCGGTGCTGACCGTGGGCGGCGCGCTGAAGGTCGCCGCGACCGGCGTCGATCCGGCGGACCGGGATCTGGTGCTGTCGATCCTGTCGCTGGAGTTCGACCCGGGTGCGGACGGCGCCGGCCGCGTGCGGCTGGTGCTGGCCGGCGACGGCGAGATCGCCATCGACGTCGAGTGCCTGGACCTGAGGCTGGCGGACGTGACCCGGCCCTACGCCGCGCCCAGCGGCAAGGCGCCGGCGCATCGCGACTGAGCCCGGCGCGGCGCGCTTGAGGCCGGCCGCGCCGCTTTGTATGTGAGGCGGCAAGGAGACCCGAATGCCCCAGTTCCTGACCGCCGCCGACCCCGATTTCGAGCCCCGCTTCGACGCCTTCCTCGCGGCCAGGCGTGCGGACGCGCCGCGGGTCGACGCGGTGGTGGCCGGGATCCTCGCCGACGTCGCGGCACGCGGCGACGCGGCGGTGATCGAGTTGACCGAGCGCTTCGACCGGCTGCGCCTGACGCCGGACACGCTGGCGATCCCGGCCGACGAGATCGACGCCGCCATCGCGCAGGTGCCGCCCGACGAGCGTGCCGCGCTGGACCTGGCCGCCGCGCGCATCCGCGCCTATCACGAGCGCCAGCTGCCCGGCGGCGACAGCTGGACCGACGCCAGCGGCGCGACGCTCGGCTGGCGCTGGACCCCGGTCGAGGCGGCGGGGCTGTACGTGCCGGGCGGGCTGGCGTCGTACCCGTCCTCGGTGCTGATGAACGCGATCCCGGCCCGGGTGGCGGGGGTCGGGCGGCTGGTGATCTGCGCGCCGACGCCGGACGGGCAGGTGAACCCGCTGGTGCTGTACGCCGCGCGGACGGCGGGGGTGGACACGATCTACCGGATCGGCGGCGCGCAGGCGGTCGCGGCGCTGGCCTTCGGCACCCGGACCATCGCGAAGGTCGACAAGATCACCGGCCCCGGCAACGCCTATGTCGCCGAGGCCAAGCGCCAGGTGTTCGGCCGCGTCGGCATCGACATGATCGCCGGGCCGTCCGAGATTCTGGTGATCGCCGACCGCGACAACGATCCGGACTGGATCGCGCTCGACCTGATGAGTCAGGCCGAGCACGACGAAAGTGCGCAGGCGATCCTGATCACCGACGACGCCGGGTTCGCCCGCGACGTGGCCGAGGCGGTCGAGGCGCGGCTTCAGACCCTCGACCGGCGCGCCATCGCCGGGGCCAGCTGGCGCGACCACGGCGCGGTGATCGTCGTGCGCGACCTGGCGCAGGCGGCGGCGCTGTCGGACCGGATCGCACCCGAACACCTGGAGCTGTGCGTCGCCGATGCCGACGCGCTGGCCGCGCGCGTCCGCCACGCCGGCGCGATCTTTCTGGGGCCGTGGACGCCCGAGGCGATCGGCGACTACGTCGGCGGGCCGAACCACGTGCTGCCGACCTCGGGCTCGGCGCGGTTCTCTTCGGGGCTGTCGGTGCTCGACTTCATGAAGCGCACGACGCTGGCGCGGATGAGCCCCGGCGCGCTGCGCGCCATCGGCCCCGCCGCCGCGACGCTGGCACGCTCGGAAAGCCTCGAGGCGCACGGGCTCAGCGTCACTGTCCGGCTGGACCGGCTGAACGAGGACACCTGATGCGCGCGACCGACCGGCTGATCGACATCACGCTCGACGACAGCGGCCTGCCCGCGCCCACGCCCGAGATCGAGCAGGAGCGCCGGGTGGCGGTGTTCGACCTGCTCGAGGACAACAGCTTCGTGGTGCCGCCGCGCGCCGGACAGGCCGACCCCGGCGGGCCGTACCGGCTGGCGCTGGGGATCCGCGACCGGCGGCTGGTGTTCCGCGTCGGCACCGAAAGCGATCAGCCGGTGGTCGAGTTCCACCTGTCGCTCAGCCCGTTCCGGCAGGTTGTGCGCGACTACTTCCAGATCTGCGAGGCCTATTTCGACGCCGTCAAGCGCCTGCCGCCCAGCCAGATCGAGGCGATCGACATGGGCCGGCGCGGCATCCACAACGAGGGCGCCCGGATCCTGACCGAGCGACTGGAGGGCAAGGTCGCCACCGACAGCGACACCGCGCGCCGGCTGTTCACGCTGATCTGCGTGCTGCAAGCCAGGGGGTAGCGGCGGGTGAGCGCGGACCAACCGACCTCCGTCCTGTTCTGCTGCGACTACAATTCCGTGCGCTCGCCGATGGCCGAGGGGATCATGAAGAAGCTGCACGGGCACAAGATCTACGTGCAGTCCGCCGGCGTCCGGCACGAGCACGACATCGACGGTTTCGCCGTCGCCGTGTGCCAGGAGATCGAGGTCGAGCTGATCCGCCACCGCAGCCGCTCGTTCCAGGAGATGGAGGAATGGGGCGACCAGATCGGCCAGTACGACCTGATCGTGGCGCTGTCGCCGGCCTCGCTGCGGCAGGCGCAGGAATACACCCGCTACCACGCGATCGAGATCGAGTACTGGCCGATCTTCGACCCCACCGGCCTGGGCGAGACCCGCGCCGAGAAGCTGGACGCCTACCGGCAGTCGCGCGACCAGATCCTCGGCCGGATCATCCAGCGCTTTCCGCCGCCCGAGGACGACGAGCCGGACTCGCCGTGACCTGAATCGCGCACTGCCGGAATTTTCGTTGAGACCGGACGCATGTCTCGCTACGGTTGCCGAAAGCACCGGCGCACATCGTGCGAATCGTCGGACCGGAAAGCCACGCCACCGGTAAATTCGGGGGCCGCGGGCGCTTTCCCGGTCGCTTTTGACTTGAAACTGCCTCACTTCGGGACCATCTTCCACCTCGCGCGGAATCTGTGCTTCCGCGCGAACGGAAACGCACATCGGAGAGACCATGGCCAAGGAAGAGCTTCTTGAATTCCCGGGTGTCGTGACCGAGCTGCTGCCGAATGCGACATTCAGGGTAGAGCTCGAGAACGGCCATGAAATCATCGCCCACACCGCCGGTAAGATGCGCAAGAACCGCATCCGTGTCCTGGCCGGTGACAAGGTCCAGGTGGAGATGACTCCCTACGACCTGACCAAGGGCCGGATCAACTATCGCTTCAGATAAGCCCGGACCACTGTCACTGACCCTTGCCTCCGCAAGCCCGCGGCGCTTGGCGCTGCTGGCCCGGATCGGCGTCGTGCCCGACGCCGTGCGCCCCGCCGACATCGACGAATCCCCCCGCCCGGGCGAGCTGCCGCGGCCCTGTGCCCTGCGCCTGGCGCAGGAAAAGGCCGCAGCGGTCGAGGGCGACGTCGTGCTGGCGGGCGATACCGTCGTCGCCGCCGGCCGCCGGATCCTCGGCAAGCCCGCCGACGAGGCCGAGGCGCGCGCCTTTCTCGACCTGCTGTCGGGCCGCCGCCACACCGTCTATACCGCCGTCGCGGTCCGCTCCGACCGCTGCCGCGCCCGCGTGGTCGCCACCGCCGTGAAGATGAAGCGTCTGACCCGCGCCGAGATCGACGGCTACATCGCCTCGGGCGAGTGGCGCGGCAAGGCCGGCGGCTACGCCATCCAGGGCATCGGCGGCGCGTTCATCCCGTGGATCGGCGGCTCGTACACCGCCGTCGTCGGCCTGCCGCTGACCGAGACCGCGAACCTGCTGCAGGCCGCCGGCGTGCCGGTGCGCTTCGACGGGGCCGCGGCATGAAGGGCCGCGCCGTCGCGCTTGATGCGCTGCCCGACGGCCGCCGCGCCGCCGCGCTGATGATCGACGGCCGCCTGGCCGACGTGCTGGTCGACGCGCCCGAAGCCTGGGGCCCGGCGCAGCCCGGCGCGATCTTCCTCGGCAAGCTCGGCCGGCCGATGAAGGGACAGGGCGGCGCGATCGTCGACCTAGGCGACGGCAGAACCGGTTTTCTGCGCGAAAGCAAGGGCCTGGCGCCGGGCGCTGCGGTGCTGGTTCAGGTCTCGGGGGTGGTCGAGCCGGGCAAGGCGCCGCCGGTCAGCCGCCGCATCCTGTTCAAGAGCCGCCACGCCATCGTCACGCCCGGCAGCGCCGGCATCAACGTCTCGCGCCGGGTGCGGGACGAGGCCGCCGCCGACGCCGCGCTCGAGGCCGGCCACGCGGCGATGGCGGGCGCCGGCGACGATCTCGGGTTGATCCTGCGCTCGTCGGTCGCGGCGGCCGAGCCGCAGGCGATCCACGACGACGTCGCCGCCACGCGCGCGCTGGCCGAGACGATCCTGGCCGAGACCGGCCCCGCGCCGCAGCTGCTGCTGGACGCGCCCGACGCGCACCTGCAGGCCTGGCGCGACTGGGCCGAGCCGGCGCCCGACCTGGTCGACGACGCGCGCGGCGCCTTCGAGCGACAGGGCGTCTGGGACGCGCTGGCGCAGGCGCTGGGCCCGCGCGTGGCGCTGCCCGGCGGCGCCGACATGTTCATCGAGCCGACCCGGGCGCTGGTCGCGGTCGACGTCAACACCCGCGGCGACACCTCGCCCGCCGCCGGGCTCAAGGCCAATGTCGCCGCGTTCCGCGCGCTGCCCGGCGCGCTGCGCCTGCGCGGCCTGGCCGGGCAGGTGACGGTCGATCCGGCGCCGTATCCGAAGCGCGAGCGCAGCCAGCTCGAACAGGTGATGAGGGGCGCGCTGCGCGCCGACGGCGCCGAGACCTCCCTTGCGGGATGGACCCCGCTGGGCCATCTGGAGTTGCAACGCAAACGCGACCGGCACCCGCTGAAGGAGCTTCTGAAAGATGCGCTGCCCGATCTGTGACAAGCCCGCCGACCGCCAGTACCGCCCGTTCTGCTCGCGCCGCTGCGCCGACGTCGACCTGGGCCGCTGGATCACCGGCAGCTACGCAATCCCCGGCGAGGATTCGCCCTCCGAGGAGGACGACGAGCGGACCCGCCGCCCGCCGCTGAACTGACGCGCATTTTCCCGGAATTTTTTACGCCGGCCCCTCTGGACAGCCTTGGCGGCATGACCTAAAACCGCGCAGCCTTCGCAAGGCAGCCCCAGTGCCCGGGTAGCTCAGGGGTAGAGCAGCGGATTGAAAATCCGCGTGTCGGTGGTTCAAATCCGCCCCCGGGCACCATGATTTCCAACTGTTATTCAATGGCTTAGAGCGGACGCGCGCAATGCGAGGTTCAAGCGGAGCGGCCTCTTGTGTGCGGATTTGTGTGCAAAATGCTTCCGTTAGAGGATGCTCTGTGACCGCTGCTGAATCGCTTTATACCCTTGCCGCCCAGGCTGCCGATATGGACGGCTTGGCCCGTGCTGCCGATCTACTGGCAACGGATCTTCCCAACGAAGGCGACATAGATCAGGAAGACGCGCTTACCCGGCGTCGCCCGGTCGCTCGCCACGCTGCTGCGCCAGCATGCCGAAGCCCTCGACAAGTTGACGGTCGCATTGCGCGGTGCCAAATGGGGAGCGCCGGACAACCGCGCGGACGAAGCGGCACACGACGCCTGCACCTTGGCGGGGCTGTGTGAGACCGCCTTGCAGGTCGATAACGAAGGCGGCGACGTTACCGCGCTACTCACCGTCATGAAGGAAAAGGCGGAGCGCGCCGTTAACGCTCTGGACCCGGTGACGAAATGAACGCCGCTGACCGCATCGCCCGCGCCTTCGCCCATAAGCCTGAAGGATCGCCAGAGCGAAGGCACCGCCGTCCACCGGCAGCCGACGGCGGGCCACAGCCATGCCGCCGGCGCCGGCCTTGCCCTCGTCGCCGGAAATGTTGCGACAGACGACAGGAGCAGCGTCAAGGAACAGGGGTGATTCCGTACACCAACCGGCGATCAGGATCGTCGGCGGCGTGATCGCGTGACGGGCCGGAAAGCAAGAGGCGCCGGCGAGGTTCGCAAGGGCTCAGCGGCGCTCCGGCGCCAGGGTCAGCAGGCGGGTTCCGCGGTCGTTCAGTGCGCGCTCGGCCACGGTGCGGTAGCCGGCGGCGCGCCAGGCCGCCTCGGGGTCGCGCTCGGTCTGCGCGGACAGCATGGGCAGGCCGTTGCCGAAGGCGACCGGCTCGATCGTCAGGCTGATGCGGTCGATCGCGCCGGCGTCGTGGAACCAGTCGTGCACCGCGGTGCCGCCGAGGATCAGGCCGCGGCGCAGCGGCCGGACCGGCGCCACCCGCGCGGCCAGCGCGGCGGGCGTCAGCGGGCCCGGGTCCAGCCACAGCTGGGTCGGACGCCGCCATTCCCCGGCGCCCGCAGCGGACGAGAACACGATCCGCCGCCGCTCGGGCTTGTCGGCGGCCTCGTGGGTGTTGCGGCCCATGATCGCCCAGTCGGCGGCCTCGACCTCGGCCAGGAACAGCGTCTGTTCCTCGGGGCTGGCCCAGGCGGCGGGCGGGTGGTTTCTGGCGCGCGCGATGAACCCGTCGCGCGAGGCGACGACGGCGAGGACGAAGCGTGGCCGCCGGGCGGCGGACGAGGGATCGGGGCTCGGCATCGGCGGCGAACATACGCCCGCGCGCGGGGCGGCGCCAGTGTCGGGCCGGCCGCGGTCGCAAGCGTTGCGGATTGACAGAATCCCCGGTGCAGGCCAGATGTGCGGCAGGCGGAAACGGGAGCGGACCACTGACTCAGCTCAGGTCCACGCAGAACGCGAAACCGGCGCGGCCGGGGGCCGAACTGGCGCCGATCGAGGGCGAGTCGGTGCGGCGCGTCGGCGTGGTCGACGTCGGCTCGAACTCGGTGCGGCTGGTGGTGTTCGACGGCGTCGCCCGCTCGCCGGCGTATTTCTACAACGAGAAGATCCTTTGCGGCCTCGGCCGGGGGCTGCAGGAAAGTGGCCGCCTGAATCCCGAGGGGCGGGTGCGGGCGATGAACGCGATCCGGCGGTTCGCGGCGCTGGCCGAGACGATGGACGCCACCGTGCTGACCGGCGTCGCCACCGCGGCGGTGCGCGACGCCGAGGACGGCGCCGAGTTCTGCCGCGACGTGCAGGCGATGACCGGTCTGGCGCTGCAGGTCGCCAGCGGCGAGGAAGAGGCGCTGCTGTCGGCCAAGGGCGTGCTGCTGGGCTGGCCGCAGGCCAGCGGGCTGGTCTGCGACATCGGCGGCGCGTCAATGGAGCTGGCGCAGGTCGCGCGGGGCGAGGTCGGGGCGCGCGCCACCTCGCCGCTGGGGCCGCTGCGGCTGTCGAACCTGGGCGGCGCCAAGGCGATCGAGAAGGCCATCGCCAAGGAGCTGAAGAAGCTGGTCGCCGCGGTCGAGGCCGAGAACACCGACCGGATCTTCCTGGTCGGCGGCTCGTGGCGGGCGATCGCCAAGCTGGAGATGGAGCGGCGCGGCTATCCGCTGCACGTCCTGCACGAGTACAACATGTCCGCCGAGCAGGTCGCCGAGACCTGCGACTGGCTGGTCGAGCAGAGCGTCGACACGCTGAAGGGGATGACCGACTCCTCGACCGCGCGGCTGGAACTGGTGCCGCTGGCGGCGCGGGTGCTGCGGGCGCTGGTCAAGGCCGTCGCCCCGGTCACCATCTCGGTGTCGTCCTACGGGCTGCGCGAGGGGCTGCTCTACGAGCGGATGCCGCCCAGCCTGCGGGCCCGCGACCCGCTGCTGGAGGCGGCCCGGCACATGGAGATGAGCCACGCCCGCTTTCCCGGATTCGGCGCCTCGCTGCATGCCTGGCTGCGGCCGCTGTTTCCCGACGCCGATCGCGAGACGCTGCGCCTGACCCGCGCGGCGTGCTACCTGCACGACATCACCTGGCGGGCGCATCCCGACTACCGCGCCGACGTCTGCTTCGAGACCGTGACCCGCGCCAACCTGTCGGGGGTCGATCACGAGGGGCGGGTGTTTCTCGGCATCGCGATCCTGAACCGCTACAAGGGCTCGCCCGAGCACGGGCTGCTGCCGGCGCTGTCCGAGCTGCTGACGCCCGAGCGCCGGGCCCAGGCCGAGGAACTGGGCAAGGCGATCCGGCTGGGCGCGATGCTGTCGGGCTCGGCCCCTGGATCGCTGGAGAACACCGCGCTGTCGGTCGACGATGCGGCGGTGACGCTGACCCTGCGCGGCCCGGCGCGGGCGCTGGCGGGCGACGCGGTCGACCGCCGCTTGCGCGCGCTTGCCCGGCAGCGCAACCTGGAAGGCAACGTGGTGCTGGAAGACGGCTGAGCGGCGCGCCCGTTCGGGGTGAAAACCGGGGATTTCACCGTGAAAACCACATAAGTTGCGGAATTCAAATAGAAAAACATTCATGAATGCCGGGTTGACGCGCTGATCCGGCGGCATCGGTGCGTTCGATCGGCGGTCGCGCCGCCGCCGGGCGGGGCGCGGGCGGGTGCCATGCCCGCGCGGCGCGATCAGATGACTGTCCCGGGCTGATCGGCATGTTCCGGATGTCGGTGTTGCCGCCGACGGTGATGGCGGTGCTCACGCCGGTCGGGCAGCCGCCGACCGTGTTCGCAGACCGCACGATGAACCCGCCAGCGCCTCGCCCCAGATCCCCCTGGTTGCGACGTTGTCGGACTGCAGCGTGATCCGGCCGCGGGCGCGCATCGGGATGCCGTGGCAGGTTCCGTTCGAGCCGATGTCGATGTTGCCGAGCGACAGGAGGTTCGCGCAGCAGCGGCCCTGCGTGCAGTACGCCGGGGTGCCGGTCTGCGACTCCGGTTCCGCCTCGGGCGGCCCGCGGGCGGCGATCGCGGCATAGGCGACCGGGGAATCCCGTGCCAACGCGGGCAACGCCGAATTCCCCTGCCGACTCGGTGCAAATCCCCCGGACGTGAACCGCCATGCCGGGCAACCGGCCGGTCAAGGGCGAAAGCGTGCCGCCACCGCCTTCGGCCGGGACATTTCGTTGCCCGCCGCTGGGCCGGGCCCGGCGCCGTGCGCGAACAGGCTTTCCCAAGGCACTGGCCCCAAATGAAAAACCGGCCCGCTGAACGCAGGCCGGTGTGTCGTCTCCCCAGACTTGGGCTGTGGCCCTTTTTTCGCCCGAATGTTCTGGCGCGCGGTGGGGATTCGCCCCGCCGCGGCGGTTTGTTGCCGGGCAAGCATGAGTAAGCATTTTCCGACCGCTTTGGCAAACCCGAAATTTCCTTGCCCGACACGCTGCATTGCACAAGGGACGGGCTTGGCCTAATTGGGCAGTCGAGTTCGCAAGCCTTCGGAGTCCGCATGCGCCTGTCCCGCTATTTCCTGCCCATCCTGAAAGAGACGCCGTCCGAGGCGCAAATCGTCTCGCACCGGCTGATGCTGCGCGCCGGGATGATCCGCCAGGCCAGCGCCGGGATCTATTCGTGGCTGCCGCTGGGCTTCAAGGTTCTGCGCCGGCTGGAGCAGATCGTCCACGAGGAACAGCAGCGCGCAGGCCATATCCCGATGCTGATGCCGACGATCCAGTCGGCCGAGCTGTGGCAGGAGAGCGGCCGCTACAACGCCTATGGCCCCGAGATGCTGCGCATCCGCGACCGGCACGACCGCGACATGCTGTACGGCCCGACCAACGAGGAGCTGATCACCGACATCTTCCGCAGTTCGGTCCGCAGCTATCGCGAGTTGCCGCTGACGCTGTACCACATCCAGTGGAAGTTCCGGGACGAGATCCGGCCCCGGTTCGGGGTGATGCGCGGCCGCGAGTTCCTGATGAAGGACGGCTACAACTTCGACCTGACGAAGGAAGACGCGCTGCACGCCTACAACCGGCATTTCGTCAGCTACCTGCGCACCTACGAGCGCATGGGCCTGAAGGCGATCCCGATGCGCGCCGACACCGGGCCGATCGGCGGCGACTACAGCCACGAGTTCCTGGTGCTGGCCGACACGGGCGAGTCGGAAGTGTTCTACGACAGCAGGGTCACGGATTTCGAGTTCGGCGACCGCGCCATCGACTTCGACGACCGCGCCGCGCTGCAGGGCATCTACGACCAGTGGACCAGCCTGTATGCCCGCACCGACGAGACGCACGATGATACGGTCTTTGCCGAGGTGCCCGAGGACCGCCGCCGCAAGGCGCGCGGCATCGAGGTCGGGCAGATCTTCTATTTCGGCACCAAGTACTCCGAGCCGATGGGCGCGAAGGTGCAGGGGCCGGACGGGCAGGCGGTGCCGGTGCACATGGGCAGCCACGGGATCGGCGTCAGCAGGCTGGTCGGCGCGCTGATCGAGGCGAACCACGACGAGAACGGCATCGTCTGGCCGGCCTCGGTCGCGCCGTTCAAGGTCGGCGTGGTCAACCTCAAGCAGGGCGACACCGACGCCGACGCGGCGTGCGAGGCGCTTTACGCCGGGTTGGCGACGCGCGGTCTGGACCCGCTCTACGACGACCGCGAGGAGCGGGCGGGAGCGAAGTTCGCCGGCATGGACCTGATCGGCTGCCCCTGGCGGATCACCGTCGGACCGCGCGGGCTGAAGAACGGCGTGGTGGAGCTGACCTGCCGGCGCACCGGCGAAAGCGAGGAGCTGAGCCCCGAGGCGGCGCTGGACGCCTGCGCGCAGCGCCTGGCCAGAGCGCTGTAAGACATGACCCCGCGCCCGTTCTCGGCCTACGAGCGCATGATCGCCTGGCGCTACCTGCGCGCCCGGCGGCGCGAGGGCGGCGTCAGCGTGATGTCTGTGATCAGCCTGGTCGGCGTGTCGCTGGCGGTGTTCGCGCTGATCGCCACGCTGGCGGTGCGCTCGGGCTTCCGCACCGAGTTCGTCGACACGATCATCGGCGCCAACGCCCATGTGACGCTGCGCGCCACGCCGGTCTACGACGAGTACGGGCTGGTGCGCGACACGATCCAGGATTACGAGCGGCTGGCCGATGTGGCGGCCCGGGTGCCGGGCGTGGTGCGCGCCGCGCCGATGATCAACGGGCAGGTCATGGCCACGGCCAACGGCCGCAACAGCGGCGTCGAGATCTACGGCGAGACGCTGGAGGATCTGAAGACGATCCCGCTGGTCTCGACCCCCGAGACGGCGCAGGGGGATCTTGCGCGCTATGGCGAGGGCATCGCCATCGGCTCGGGCATCGCGCGCGAGCTGCGGCTGGGCGTGGGCGACGTGCTGCGGCTGATCTCGCCCGACGGGGTGAAGGGGCCGTTCGGCACCACGCCGCGGATCGTCGACTACGAGGTGGTCTACATCTTCCAGGTCGGGCGCTACGACATCGACCGCACCCGGATCTACATGCCCTTCGAGGAGGCGCAGAGCTTCTTCAACCGCGAGGGCATGGCGGACGGGATCGAGATCATGGTCGAGGAGCCCGAGGCGGTGAACGCGTCGGTGCCGGCTCTGGTCGCCGCCGCCGGGCCCGAGGTCTATGCCTTCACCTGGCGCGACCAGTGGCAGAGCTTCCTGCGGGCGCTGGAGATGGAGGACAACATCATGTTCATCATCCTGTCGATCCTGGTGATGGTCGCCTCGCTGAACATCGTCTCGGGGCTGATCATGCTGGTCAAGAACAAGGGCCGCGACGTCGGCATCCTGCGCACCATGGGCCTGAGCGAGGGCGCGGTGCTGCGGGTGTTCTTCATGTGCGGCGCGTCGATCGGGCTGGCCGGCACGCTGATCGGGGTGGTCCTGGGCAGCCTGTTCGCGATCTACATCGACCCGATCTTCAACGCGGTGAACTGGATCCTCGGCGGCGGCGCGTGGGACCCGTCGGTGCGGTACCTGTCCAGGCTTCCGGCCGAGCTGCGCTGGGAGGACGTGGCCAAGGCCGTCGCCTTGTCGCTGGGCCTGTCGTTCGGCGTGACCTATTTCCCGGCCCGCCGCGCCGCGCGCCTGAACCCGGTCGAGGCGCTGCGCTATGAATGAGCCGGCACTGGTCCTGGAGGGCATCGAGAAGGCCTACAACCCCGGCCGGCGCAACGAGGTGCGGGTGCTGAACGGCGCCGCGGCGCGGATCGAGGCCGGCGAGGTCGTCGGCCTGCTGGCGCCCTCGGGCGCGGGCAAGTCGACGCTGCTGCACATCGCCGGGCTGCTGGAGACCGCGGACGCGGGCGAGATCCGCATCGCCGGGCAGGCGGCCAGCGGCGGCGGCGACCGGCTGCGCACGCGGCTGCGGCGCGACGGGATCGGCTTCATCTACCAGTTCCACCACCTGCTGCCCGAGTTCTCGGCCCGCGAGAACGTCGCGCTGCCGCAGATGGCGGCGGGGCAAGGCGCGGCGGCGGCGCGGGCGCGCGCCGACGACCTGCTGGGCCGGGTCGGCCTGCAGGACCGGCTGGACCACCGCCCCGGCGAGCTGTCGGGCGGCGAGCAGCAGCGCGTCGCCTTCTGCCGGGCGCTGGCCAACGCGCCCAAGCTGCTGCTGGCCGACGAGCCGACCGGCAATCTGGATCCCGACACCTCGGACCGGGTGTTCGCGGCGATGCTGGAGGTGGTGCGCGAGACCGGCCTGGGCGCGCTGATCGCCACCCACAACCACGAGCTGGCGCAGCGCATGGACCGTGTGCTGCGGCTGGACCACGGCCGGCTGGTCGCGGCCTGAGCCTGCGCCCGAGCCGCCGCCCGAACTGCCGCCCGAGCCGCCATCGGCGCCGCCGCCGCTTTCAGCTTTCGCAGATGTTCTGCAGCGCCACCCAGTCGGCGTCGCGCGGCAGCGCCGGGGTCAGCCCCTCGGGGACCGGCGGCGCGGGCACGGCCAGGTCGGGGAAGCGGCGGCGCAGGTCGTCCAGGAAGGGCCGCGGATCGATGCCGCGTCCGGCCAGCGCGGCGACCGCCGCCGCCACCGCCGCGGGCGCCGGCGGCGCGGTCTGCCCGGCGGTCTGCCGCGCCATCTCGGCGACGTCGCCGGGGCCGATCCGGCCCGAGGTCAGGAACGCCATTGCCTCGGTCACGCCCAGGTCCCGGGTCCAGCCGCGCAGCGCCGAGGCGTCGCGCCCGCCGGCGGCGGCCAGGGCCAGCCAGCCGGCCACCACCTCGGCCGCCGGGGCGCGCTCGACCAGGCGGCGCGACAGCAGCACGCTGCCGTCGGGCAGGATGGCGGCGGGCGGGGCGTCCCAGGCCATCACCTCGACGCGCACGCCGGGCGCGGCGCGGCCGGTCAGCCGCCGCAGGCTGCGCCGTCCCTCGGGGGTCAGGCAGGCGGGGCGGTCCAGCGCGGCGCGGATCCGGCCGGCGATCTGCTCGGCCTGTTCGGCGGTGACGAGGGCATAGGCGCGGGCGCGCAGCGCGTCCGGCGCCGCCCAGCCGAGCGCGGCCAGCCCCGTCGCCACCGCGGCGGGCAGCAGCAGCCGGCGCAGCCGCCGCATGCGCGGCGCGGCGCGGCCGCGGACCCGGGCCATGCGGCTGACCTCGGCGATCGCCTCGATCATGTCCCGATCGCGAACTTCCAGCACTTCGTCGGTGCCGGCGTCGGGGGCGTAGAGCGCCACCCCGCCGTCGAAAGCGACGCGCCCGGTCGCGGCCAGCGACCAGTGCGTCAGCGGCTCCTCGTCGAACGAGGACAGCACCAGCGTGGCATTGCCGAACGAGACCAGCACCTCGCGCCAGGCGGCGTCGGGGGCCTCGCGCCAGCGGCCTGCCGCCTCGAGCCGGATGTATCTGTCGAGCGCCGTCACAGCGTGGTCGGTCCTGCCTCGGGGGTTGCCGGCGGGTCGCCTGCCGGGCCTCTTATAAGGGCGGAACGGGCGGTTCCTCAAGCCTTCGCGGGTGCTTTCCGGCGCCGCTTGCCGGGCCGCCGCGCGCGGCTTCTTGACCGGTCGCGGGGCGGCTGCTATCGGCGGTTCATGCACGATGCCGCACCAGCGAAAGGCCCGATCGGGGCCCTTGTGGACCTTCACGGCGGCCGGCCGGCGCTGAGCCGGCACGTGCACGTCTCGGCCGAGCACGGCTTCGTCTACTTCTCGAACCCCAAGGTCGCCTGTTCCTCGACCAAGGCCAGCCTGAACCTGGCGGTGGCGGCGCGCAGCGGCCAGCCGCTGGAGCTGCGCTCGATGGAGCAGATCCACGACCGCGGGCACAACCCGCTGGCAAGCCCGCGCGAGCTGGGCTGGAAGCGTTTCGGCGCGATGCTGCGCGACCCGCAGGTGCTGCGCTTCAGCTTCGTGCGCGACCCGCTGAAGCGGTTCGTCTCGGCCTATCTGAGCAAGCTGGACGAGGCCAAGCGCGGCTCGGGGCAGAGCCGGCGGCTGTTCGCGCACCTGGGCTGGGAGCAGGGCCACCCGCTGAGCCTGCAGGATTTTGCCGCGCTGGTGCGCGCCGACGAGACGGTGCGCGAGCTGGACCCGCACTGGCGGCTGCAGCGGCGGCAGATCGGTTTCGACGTGGTCGACTTCGGCTTCATCGGCGACCACGCCGCCTTCGCCCGCGACTTCGAGCTGATCGCGCGCCGGATCTTCGGCGCGCCGGTCGAGGTGTTCGACACCCGGACGGCGTTCGGCCGCTTCACCCGGCCCTCGGATGTCGAGGTGACCGAACAGGTGCGCCGCGACGTCGCCGCCGCCTATGCCGAGGACTACGCCATGCTGGACGAGATCCGCGCCCGCGGCCTCGGCCAGATGGCGGCCTGAGGGTATCCACGTCTGCGCCGACGTCATCGGCCACCAGGAATGCCGGGCCGATGATTCCGGCGCGCCGGTGCCGGTGCTCGACACCCGCGCCGCGTTCCACACGTTCAAGAAGTTTCGCACCCATGTCGACGAGATCGGTCCGGCCCTGCACCGCGACAACGAGGCGGCCTGGGCCGAGGATTTCGAGATGCCGGAGCAGATTGGCGCGCGCGGGCCGGACCGGCTGTGCTAGGCCGCGGTTGGCAGCGGCGTCACGTCGCGCTCCAGCGCCGGGTAGCGCAGGAACAGCGTGATCCCGCGGGCCACGTTCAGCACCATCAGCGCCGCCCACAGGCCGTGGTTGCCGAAGGCGGGCAGCAGGATCGCCAGCGCCGCGGCGTAGATCAGCACCGAGACCAGCATCGCGTTGCGCATCTGCCGGGTGCGGGTCGCGCCGATGAAGATGCCGTCGAGCATCCACGCCGCCGCGCCCGCGACAGGGGCCAGCGCCACCCAGGGCAGGTAGATCCGCGCCGCGTGCTGCACCTCGGGCGCCTTGGCCATGGTGTCGATCAGCCACGGCCCGGCCAGCCAGAACCCCAGCCCCAGCGGCAGCGCCAGCCCGCAGCCCCAGACCGAGGCCATCACCGCCGAGCGCCGCAGCAGCGCCCGGTTGCGCGCGCCCAGCGCGCTGCCCACCAGCGCCTCGGCGGCGAAGGCGAAGCCGTCCATGGCGAAGGCGGTGATCTGCAGGAACTGCACCAGCACCTGGTTCGCCGCCAGCGTCACGTCGCCCAGATCCGCACCCAGGAACAGGAAGGCGACGAAGGTGATCTGCAGCAGCACCGAGCGCACCAGGATGTCGGCGTTGACCCGCGCCATGCGCGCGATCCGGGCCCGGTCGAACACCCGCGCCCAGTCGCGCCACTGGTCGCCCGCGAAGGCCGAGCGGCACAGCCACAGACCCAGCCCCAGCGCAGTCCATTCGGCGATGATCGTGGCCACCGCGACGCCGCCGACGCCAAGGCCCAGCCCGAGCACGAACCACAGGTCCAGCACGATGTTCAACCCGTTCATCCAGATCTGCAGGATCAGCACGGCGCGGGTGCGTTCCATCGCGATCAGCCAGCCGTTGATGGCGAAGATGGCGATCGCGGCGGGCGCGCCCCAGACCCGGATCGACAGGTAGGTGCGGGCCAGGCCCTCGACCTCGTCCGAGGCCGGGGCGACGGCGAAGGCGGCGTGGAACAGCGGCCATTGCAGCAGGATGAACATCAGGCCGCCCGCGGCGCCGATCAGCAGCGCGCGCGTCAGCAGGGCGCCGGTCTCGGCCACCTCGCCGGCGCCGCGGGCCTGCGCCACCAGCCCGGTCGTGCCCATGCGCAGGAAGCTGTAGATCCAGTAGAACATCGAGATGATCACCGCGCCCAGCCCGATCGCGCCGATCGGCGCGGCCAGGCCCAGCTGGCCGACGACGCCGGTGTCGACCGCGCCCAGGATCGGCACGGTGGCGTTCGACAGCACGATCGGCACGGCGATCTTCAGGATGCGCCGGTGGGTGATCGCCTGCGGCTCAGCGCTCATCGGGCGGCGGCATCAGGAAATGCCCGGTGGCCTGCGCGAACAGCCGGGCGCGGTTGTCCTGCCAGGCCTCGACGTGCACGCTGGCATAGCGCCGCCCCGAGCGGTTGATCCGCGCCCGCGCATAGGCGTCGCGAGGCAGCCCCGAGCGCAGGTAGTCGATGGTGAAGTCGATGGTTCGCGGCATCGGCGGAAAGCGCCCGGCGTCGATCGCCGCCGCGCCCTCGGGGCCGCTTTCCATCTTGTCCCAGACCATCGACCATTCCAGCTCGACCACCGCGGCGATCTCGAGGAACGCGCCGACCGCGCCGCCGTGCAGCGCCGGCAGCATCGGGTTGCCGATCAGCCGGTCGGCGTAGGCCAGGATCGCCGTCAGCTCGTCGCCGCGGCGCTCGAAGCTGATGCCGAGATGGCGGATGTAGGGCACGCAGTCGACCATGCGGTTCAGCGCCTTCTCGCGCCGCTCCTTGACCACCTGTACCGGCTCGGGACGGGGCCGGGGCATCAGCCGGCCCGCTTCGGCGGCTGGCCCGGCTCGACCGTGAAGGCGCCGTTGGCGGCGGCCACCGGCGTGTCCGGCGCGTCGGTCCAGGCGGTGGCGCGCACGAACGCGACCGAGCGGGTCATGCGGTAGCAGTCGGCCCGCGCCGTCACCGTCCGGCCCGGCGTCGCCGGGCGCATGTAGTCGATGCGCAGGTCCAGCGTCGCGGTGCCGCCCGGCGCGGCCGGATGCGCCATCACCGCGGTGCCGGCGCAGGTGTCCAGCAGCGCGGTGATCACCCCGCCCGCCAGCACGCCGGTGCCCGGATCGCCGACGAAGCGCGCGTCGTAGCCCACGGTCATCACCGCGAAGCCGTCGCCGACCTCGGCGACTTCCATGCCCAGATCGGCCGCGTGCGGCAGGGCGGCGACGAACTGGCGGGCGATGCGGGTCTTTTCCTCGGGTGTCATGCGATCCGCTTAACACGCGGCGCGGTGGCGAAAAACGGGAATCGTCGGAGCCGCGACGGGTCCGCGATCCCGCAACCGGTTGACGTGAACGTAAACTTTTCCATTGCCCTTACGTTCACGTCAACCTACAATCGTTGCAGGGAGAAACTGTGGGAGGCATCCCATGAATGATGAGCACTGGACCATCGGCCGCATGTGCGAGGAATTCGGCGTCACGCCGCGCACGTTGCGGTTCTACGAGGCCAAGGAACTGCTGTCGCCGGTCCGCGAGGGCCAGAAGCGGCTGTTCACCCGGCGCGACCGCGCCCGGCTGAAGCTGATCCTGCAGGGAAAGCGCTTCGGCTATTCGCTGGAGGAGATCCGGCAGCTTCTGAACCTCTACTACATCAACGACCAGCAGGCGACGCAGATCTCGCGCACGTACGAGCTGGGGCAGAAGCACCTGACGGCGATGATCGCCAAGCGCGACGAGCTGAACGAGGCGATCGCCGAGTTCCAGGAAAAGCTGAGTTGGGGCGAGCAGGTGCTGGCCTCGAAAGGGGTGAAGAAGGCCGCAGAATGAAGACCGCGGAATAGGCGGCCGAACCCCGAAAACCCGATGTTCGGCGGCCGGTATCCATCGGCCGCCCCCGTCCAGACGACCCGAAGGGAGACGAAATGCCCAGCTACACCGCCCCGATCAGGGACCTGTCCTTCGTCCTGCACGACCTGCTGGCCGTGCAGGACGGCGACATCCCCGGCTATGCCGACCTCGACCGGGAGTTCACCTCCGCCATCCTGGAGGAGGCGGGCAAGATCGCCCGCGACGTGCTGGCGCCGCTGAACATGGTCGGCGACACAAGGGGCTGCACGCTGGAGAACGGCGTGGTGCGCACCCCCGAGGGCTTCAAGGCGGCGTTCGACACCGTGCGCGCGGGCGGCTGGATGGGCCTGGACTGCGATCCGGACTACGGCGGCCAGGGCATGCCGCAGGTGCTGGCGACGGCGGTGGGCGAGACGCAGGTCGCCGCCAACATGGCGCTGAACATGTACTGGGGCCTGACCCACGGCGCCTATTCGGCGATCCACAAGCACGGCACCGAGGCGCAGAAGCAGACCTATCTGCCGAAGCTGGTCTCGGGCGAGTGGACCGGCACGATGAACCTGACCGAGCCGCACTGCGGCACCGACCTGGGCCTGCTGCGCACCAAGGCCGAACCGCTGGACGACGGCAGCTACCGCATCACCGGGCAGAAGATCTTCATCTCGGCCGGCGAGCACGACATGGCCGACAACATCATCCACCTGGTGCTGGCCCGGATCCCCGGCGGCCCCGAGGGCGTGAAGGGCATCAGCCTGTTCGTGGTGCCGAAGTTCATGGTGCACGAGAACGGCAGCCTGGGCGCGCGCAACGGCGTGAGCTGCGGCAAGATCGAAGAGAAGATGGGCATCCACGGCAACGCCACCTGCGTGATGAACTACGACGGCGCCGTGGGCTATCTGGTCGGGCAGGAGCACAAGGGCCTGCGCGCGATGTTCACGATGATGAACGAGGCGCGGCTGGGCGTCGGCCTGCAGGGGCTGGCGCAGGCCGAGGCGGCGTACCAGAACGCGCTGGCCTACGCCAGGGACCGGCTGCAGGGCCGCGACGTGACCGGCGCGCAGAACCCGGACGGGCCCGCCGATCCGCTGATCGTGCACCCGGACGTGCGGCGGATGCTGATGGACCAGAAAAGCTTCGTCGAGGGCGGCCGCGCCTTCCTGCTGTGGGGCGCGACGCTGATCGACCGCTCGACGCGGCTGGACGACGCCGAGGCCGAGGGGCTGGTCAGCCTGCTGATCCCGGTGATCAAGGGCTTTCTGACCGACAAGGGCTTCGAGGCCACGGTGCAGGCGCAGCAGGTCTACGGCGGCCACGGCTACATCGAGGAATGGGGCATGTCGCAGTTCGCCCGCGACGCCCGCATCGCGATGATCTACGAGGGCACGAACGGCGTGCAGGCGCTGGATCTGGTGGGCCGCAAGCTGGGCGCCGACGGCGGCCGGCACGTGATGGCCTTCTTCGAGCTGGTGAAGGGGTTCATCAAGGAGCACGAGTCCGACGAGACGCTGAAGGCGGGGTTCCTCGAGCCGCTGAAGCAGGCGTCGAAGGACCTGCAGGCGGCGGGCATGTACTTCATGCAGAACGGCATGAAGAACCCGAACGCGGCGCTGGCGGGCTCGACCGATTTCCTGCACCTGTTCGGCCATGTCTGCCTGGGGCTGATGTGGGCGAAGATGGCCCGGGCCGCCACCGCGGCGCTGGCGGCGGGCGCGGGCGACCGCGACTTCCTGCAGGCCAAGATCGCCACCGGACGCTATTATATGGCGCGCCAACTGCCCGCGACGGGGATGCACCTGAAGCGGATCGAGAGCGGCGCCGAGCCGGTCATGGCGCTGGACGCCGCCGCGTTCTGACCGGGCCGCGGCGCGGGCCGCGCCGCCGCCGCATGTTCAGGGGGATGCGCCGATGCTGTCGCAACTGCACTGCTTCGCCCAGTCCGGCAACGCCTACAAGGCGGCGCTGATGCTGGAGCTGTGCGGCGAGCCGTGGGAGCCGGTGCACGTCCGGTTCTTCGAGGGCGCGGCGCGCACATCGGAATACGCCGCCGTCAACGAGATGGCCGAGGTGCCGGTCTACAGCGACGGGCGCGTGCGGCTGAGCCAGTCCGGGGTGATCCTCGACTACCTGTCACACAAGCACCGCTGCTTCGGCGCCGAGACCGAGGCCGAGCGGCTGGAGATCCTGCGCTGGACGCTATGGGACAATCACAAGCTGACCGCGAACATCGCCACCGCCCGGTTCATGCAGCTGTACCTGGCCGAAAGGCACCGCAACCCGGACGTCATCGCCTTCCTGATGGGTCGCGCCCGGGCGGCGCTGGGCGTGCTGGAGCGGCGGCTGGAGGCGCGCGACTGGATCGTCGCCGACCGGCCGACGACCGCGGATCTGTCCTGTGCCGGCTACATCTGGTTCCTCGAGGAGATCGGGCTGGAGCCGGCCCCCGCCACCGCGGCCTGGCGCGACCGCCTGGCGGCGCAGCCGGGCTGGAAACATCCCTACGAGCTGATGCCGGGCCACCCGTTCGAGGCGGCGGAATGAGCGCCGCCGGCAATCCGGGTGCGTTCCTGTTCGCCGTGCTGGTTCTCGGCAGCGCCGCGGCGCTGGCCGCGCTGATCCTGCGCCGCGCCGAGGCGCGGCACCCGGACCCGGACGACACCCAGGTGCGCGGCGGTCTGGCGCACATGGTCGTCGGCATCCTGGCCTGGTTCGGGATCGTGTCGTTCGTGCTGATCTCGGTGGCGTTCGGCGGCGTGCTGGTGCCGCTGGCGCTGTGGGCCTGCGCCTGGCTGGGCGCGTCCCGCGTCGATTTCGGCCGCCGGCTGGTGCCGTTCTACCGTCTGCAGATGTCCTTCGCCGCGGCGGCGACGCTGGCCGCGCTGATCCTTTGGCTCACCACCATCAACACCATGCAAGGAGTGCCCAATGCCTGAGGCCTTTATCTACGACGCCGTCCGCACCCCGCGCGGCAAGGGCCGCAAGGACGGTGCGCTGCACGAGGTCACCTCGCTTCGCCTGTCCGCCGAGGTCCTGAACGCGCTCAAGCACCGCAACGACCTGGACACGCTCGCCGTCGAGGACGTGATCTGGGGCAACGTCACGCAAGTGGGCGAGCAGGGCGGCTGCCTGGCGCGCTCGGTGGTGCTGGCCTCGGAGTTCGACGAGCATGTGCCAGGCCTGTCGATCAACCGGTTCTGCGCCTCCGGGCTGGAGGCGGTGAACCTGGCCGCGAACCAGGTCCGCGCCGGCGCCGGGCAGGCCTATGTCGCCGGCGGGGTCGAGATGATGGGCCGGGTGCCGATGGGCTCGGACGGCGCGGCGATCGCGGTCGATCCGTCGCTGGCGATGAAATCCTATTTCGTGCCGCAGGGCATCGCCGCCGACATCATCGCCACCGAGTACGGCTTTTCCCGCGACGACGTCGACGCCTATGCGGTCGAAAGCCAGAAGCGCGCCGCCTACGCATGGGAGGAGGGGCGTTTCGAAAGGTCGGTCCTGACGGTGCGTGACCGGAACGGCCTGCCGATCCTGGATCGCGACGAGTACATGCGCCCCGGCACCGACATGCAGGCGCTGGGCGGGCTGAAGCCGGCGTTCAAGGAGCAGGGCGAGGTGATGCCCGGCTTCGACGCCATCGCGCTGCTGAAGTACCCGCACCTGGAAAAGGTCGCGCACGTCCACCACGCCGGCAACTCGTCGGGCATCGTCGATGGGGCGGCGGGCCTGCTGATCGGCGACCGGGCCTTCGGCGAGAAATACGGGCTGACGCCGCGCGCGCGGATCAAGGCGACGGCCAAGGTCGGCACCGATCCGACGATCATGCTGACCGGCCCGGTGCCGGCGACGCAGAAGGTCCTGGCCGAAGCGGGGATGAGCGTCTCGGATATCGACCTGTTCGAGGTGAACGAGGCGTTCTCGGCCGTCGTGCTGCGCTTCATGCAGGCCTTCGACGTGGATCACGACAAGGTCAACGTGAACGGCGGCGCGATCGCCATGGGCCATCCGCTGGGCGCGACCGGCGCGATGATCCTCGGCACCGCGCTGGACGAGCTGGAACGCACGGGCAAGGGCACGGCGCTGGCCACCCTGTGCGTCGCGTCCGGCATGGGGGCCGCCACCATCATCGAGCGCCTGTGATGGGCAAGCTGGACCTGAGCAAGATCGAGCCGCGCACCGGTTCGGGCTATCCCGAGCCGCATCGCGCCGCGGTCGCGGGGCGCTCGGGCTTGCGGCTGGGGGCTGCGGGCGGGCTGACCCAGTTCGGCGTGAACCTGATCACGCTGGCACCGGGCGCGTGGTCGTCGCAGCGCCACTGGCACCTGAACGAGGACGAGTTCGTCATGGTGACGGCGGGCGAGCTGACCCTGATCACCGACGCGGGCGAGGAGGTGATGCGCGCGGGCGACTGCGCCGCCTTTCCGGCGGGCATGCCGGACGGGCATCACCTGGTCAATCGCTCGGACGCGCCGGGCAGCTTCCTCGTGGTCGGCACCCGCGCCGCCGAGGACGAGTGCACCTATCCCGACATCGACATGAAGGCCGTATCCAGGGGCGGCGTGCATACCTTCCTGCACAAGGATGGCAGCCGCTTTGACGACGACACCGGAGGAAACGCATGAGCATCTTCACCTACGACGTGGACGCCGACGGCGTCGCGGTCCTGAGCTGGGACCAGCCGGGCACCTCGATGAACGTCATGACCATCGAGGGCTTCGAGGAGTTCGAGAGCCTGTTCGACAAGGCGATGGCAGACGACGCGGTGAAGGGCGTGGTCGTGACCTCGGCCAAGAAGGATTTCGCCGGGGGCATGGACCTGAAGGTGCTGGCGCAGATCCGCGACAAGGCGGGCGAGAACCCGGCGCAGGCGCTGTTCGACTTCACCATGAACGGCCACCGCATCCTGCGGAAGCTCGAGCGCAACAAAATGGACCCGAAGACGAACAAGGGCGGCAAGCCCGTTGCCTGGGCCAGCCCCGGCACCAGCGCCGGTATCGGCACCGAGGTCGCGCTGGCCTGTCACCGGCGGTTCGTGGCGGACAACCCCAAGGCCAGGATCGGCCTGCCCGAGATCATGATCGGCCTGTTCCCCGGCGCCGGCGGCACCACCCGCGTGACCCGGATGATGGGGCTGATGCCCGCCGCGCCGATCCTGCTGGAGGGCAAGATGCTGGCCCCGGCCAAGGCGAAGGCCGCCGGGCTGATCGACGAGGTGGTTCCGGCGGACGAGCTGCTGGCCCGCGCCAGGGCCTGGGTGCTGGAGGCGAAGGACGCCGACATCGTCAAGCCCTGGGACCAGAAGGGCTACAAGATGCCCGGCGGCACGCCCTATCACCCGGCCGGCTTCATGACCTTCGTCGGGGCGAGCGCGATGGTCCACGGCAAGACTCAGGGCGTCTATCCGGCGGCCAAGGCGATGCTGTCGGCGATCTACGAGGGCGCGATGGTGCCCTTCGACACGGCGCTGAAGATCGAGGCGCGCTGGTTCACCTCGGTGCTGATGAACCCGTCGTCCTCGGCGATGATCCGGTCGCTGTTCGTGAACAAGACCGCGCTGGAGAAGGGCGCGGTGCGGCCCGACGTGGGCGACGAGGCGGTGACGAAGGTCGGCGTGCTGGGCGCGGGCATGATGGGCGCGGGCATCGCCCATGTCGCCGCGCTGGCGGGCATCGAGGTGGTGCTGATCGACCAGGAACAGGCCGCCGCCGACAAGGGCAAGGCGCATTCCGAAGAACTGCTCGACAAGGGCATCGGCCGCAAGAAGGTGACGCCCGAGAAGAAGGCGCAGGTGCTGGCCCGGATCACCGCCACCACCGATCATGCCGCGCTTCAGGGCTGCGATCTGGTGGTCGAGGCGGTGTTCGAGGATCCGGGCGTGAAGGCCGACGTGACCGCGAAGGCCGAGGCGCAGATCCCCGACACCGCGATCTTCGCCACCAACACCTCGACCCTGCCGATCACCGAACTGGCCAAGGCCAGCCAGCGGCCCGAACAGTTCATCGGCATCCACTTCTTCAGCCCGGTGGACAGGATGATGCTGGTCGAGATCATCAAGGGCAAGCAGTCCGGCGACCGGGCGGTGGCCAAGGCGCTCGACTTCGTGCGGCAGATCCGCAAGACGCCGATCGTGGTCAACGACGCGCGCTTCTTCTACGCCAACCGCTGCATCATCCCCTACATCAACGAGGGCGTGGCGATGCTGGCCGAAGGTGTCGAGCCCGCGCTGATCGAGAATGCCGCCAAGCAGATGGGGATGCCGCTGGGGCCGCTGCAGCTGAACGACGAGACCTCGATCGACCTGGGCGTGAAGATCGCCAAGGCGACGAAGGCGGCGATGGGCGATGCCTATCCGGAAAGCGCGGCCAAGGCCGACGAGGTGCTGTTCAAGCTGTTCGACCTGGGCCGGTTGGGCCGCAAGGCGAACGCTGGCTATTACGAGTACGACGACAAGGGCAAGCGCACCGGCCTGTGGCTCGGCCTGCGCGAGCACTGGCCGGCGGCCGGGGATCAGCCCGACCTGACCCGGGTGCAGCACCGGCTGATTCTGGCGCAAGTGCTGGAGGCGGTCCGCGCGCTGGAGGACGGCGTGCTCGAGGACATCCGCGAGGGCGACGTGGGCGCGATCCTGGGCTGGGGCTTCATGCCGTGGTCGGGCGGGCCGTTCTCGTGGCTCGACATCATCGGCGCGCAGCGGGCGCTGGAGCTGTGCGAGGAGCTGTCCGAACTTGGGCCCCGTTTCGAGGCCCCCGCGCTGCTGCGCGAGATGGCGGCGAAGGGCGATACCTTCTATGGCCGGTTCGCGGCGGCGCAGGCCGCCTGAGCGGCGACAGGGGCGGCCGTCGCGCGACGGCCGCCCCGGCATTCGGTTCGGGCGAACCCGGCTCAGTTGCGGCGCGGGCGCACCTCCCGCAGCGACGTGACCTGGACCGTGCCGCGGCCCTGCTGGCAGAACGACACGTCGGCGAAGCGGCCCTCGACCTCGACGTATTCGCCGTCGGTGAACGGGATGTCGGTGCTGACGACTGCGTAAAGCTCGCCGTCCGGGGTGCGCAGCGTGAAGCACTCGGCGCCTTCGCGGATCCGGCCCTCCAGCGCGACGCGGCCGTCGCCGGCGCCGGCGCGGTCGATCACCTGGAAGTCGTTGGACCGCAGGGTCACACCGCGGTCGGTGTCGATGACGAAGGTCAGCACGTCGCCGGGATCGGCCCAGGCCGGCACCTCGACCTTGGTGGCGACGCGGCCCGTGTCACTGACCTGCACGTCCTCGAGCGGATACCAGTTGGCGCTCGACGGGCCGACGCCGATGGTGACCCAGTCGCCGGGGCGCAGCTCGTGCGCGCGGATCCGCACGTCGCTGCCCGGTGCGCCCTCGCGCGGGCGGACCCGGAACGCCGGCGTGCGGTCGATGCCGGGCACGTCGAGCACGTCGCCCACCATCAGCCGCAGCGGGTTCATGTCCTCGTTCGCGCGCAGCAGCTCGATCAGCGAAACGCCCAGCGTCTGCGCGATCGAGAACGCGGTGTCGCCCGACTTCACGCGGTAGCGGTCGGGCTGGCGTCCGCCGCCCGCATTGCCGGTCAGGCGGATTTCCTGGCCGATGGCCAGGTTGCGCGCCTCGATGCCGGAGTTGAGCTGGTAGATCCGGGTCAGGCCGACGCGGCAGCGCTGCGACACCTCGTAGAGCGTGTCGCCCGGCCGGATGGTGTAGCTGTCGCCGCAGGCGCTCTGGGCGGCGGCGGTGCCGCTCATGCCCAGCGCCGCAAGGCCCGAAATGGTCAGTATGCGCATCGTCTCGCGTTTCATCTGGCACTCCCTCTGGTCCTGTCGTCGAAAGGACAACAAGCCGCATATGGAGAGTGTTCCGCGCGGGCAAAGCATTGTTTCCGAATACTTCAGATAATTTGCAGTTTGTTTCGGATTATTTCGCGCCGCTGGCCGACCGCCTCGGCGACGGTCCCGTACCCGTCGGCTGTCAGGTACCGGTCCAGGCCGCGCCCGATGCGCCCGACCAGGCCGAGACCCTCGTAGACCAGCGCGCTGTACAGCTGCACCGCCCCCGCACCGGCGAGGATCTTGCTGTAGGCGTCCTTGGGGTCGGCGATCCCGCCCACGCCCATGACCGGCAGGTCGGTGCGCTCGGCCAGCTTCGCCAGCACCAGCGTCGAGAGGTGCATCAGCGGCCGGCCGGAAAGTCCGCCGGACTCGGCCGCGTGCGGGCCGTGCAGGTCCGGCCGGCTGGTGGTGGTGTTGGTGGCGACGATGGCGTCAAGGCCGGTCGCGGCCGCCGCCGCGGCGACCGCGTCCAGCCCGGCGTCGTCCAGGTCGGGGGCGATCTTGACCATCAGCGGCAGCGGCCGCGACAGCGCCTGGTTCGCCGCCTGCACCCGCTCCAGCACCGCGCGCAGCGCACCGGCGCCCTGCAGGTCGCGCAGCCGCTCGGTGTTGGGCGACGAGACGTTGACGGTGGCGAAATCCGCGAACAGCCCGCAGCGGGTCAATACGGCGGCGAAATCGGCGGCCTTGTCGTCGCTGTCCTTGTTGGCGCCCAGGTTGATGCCGACCACGCCCGAGGCCGGGCGCCGCTCCAGCCGCGCGGCGACCGCCTCCATGCCTTCGGAGTTGAAGCCGAAGCGGTTGATGATCGCGCGGTCCTGCGGCAGCCGGAACAGGCGCGGCCGCGGGTTGCCGGGCTGCGGCCGGGGGGTGACGGCGCCGACCTCGACGAAGCCGAAGCCGGCCTTCAGCAGCGGCGCCACCACCTCGGCGTTCTTGTCGAAGCCGGCGGCAAGGCCGACCGGGTTCGGCAGCTCCAGCCCGGCGAAGCGCGTGCGCAGCCGCGGGCTGTCCGGCATCCGGGGCAGGGGGGCGATGCCCAGCCGCAGCGCCCGGATCGCCAGCCCGTGCGCCCGCTCGGGGTCGAGGCGGTGCATCAGGCCGAGGCCCAGCCGTTCCAGCGCGCTCACAGCAGCCCCGTGAAGTCGTGGCCCTCCGGCCCGCGCGGCAGCGGCACCGCGCGCTGCACGTCGGCCAGCCGCAGCGGGCCGTAGAGGTGCGGGAATTCCTGCCCGCCGCGCGAGACCTCCCATCTCAGCGGCGCGAGGCGGCTCGCCTCAAGGGTCAGCAGCATCAGCCCGTCCGCGCCGGCGAAATGCTTCGCGGCGGTGCCGGGGGCCTGCTCGGCGGTCGACAGGTGGACATAGCCGTCGGCCACGTCCACCGGCGCGCCGGCGGTCTCTCCGGCCTGTTGCAGCGCCGCCCATTCGTCGGCGCGAAGGATCTTGTAAACCAGCATGGCGCGGTGATGGCCCGGCGCGGCGCGGCGGTCAAGCGTGCGCTCAGCCCTGCGGCGTCATCGCCTTGCGGGCGCGGCCGCGCTCCAGCCCCAGCTTGCGCTCGCGCCAGATGATGAACAGGCCGGCGCTGACGACCAGTGCCGCGCCCAGCAGCGTGCGGCCGGTGGGGGTCTCGTCGAAGAAGGCGTAGCCGACGACGATCGCCAGGATCATCGAGGTGTACTCGAACGGCGCCACCACCGAGGTCGGCGCGAACCGGTAGGCCGAGGTCAGCAGGATCTGCCCGACCCCGCCCAGCAGCCCAGCCGAGACCAGCAGCCCCAGCGTCAGCGGGTCGGGCATGATCCAGCCGAACGGGATCGTGAACAGCGACAAGACGGTGGTGGTGACCGAGAACCAGAACACGATCGAGGCGGTGGTCTCCTGGTGCACCAGCTTGCGCACGAACACCTGCGCCAGCGCCGCCAGCACCGCGCCCATCAGCGCCACCGTCGCGCCCAGAGTCTCGTACTGGGTGGCGTTCTCGAGCGAGGTGACCGACAGCCGCGGCGACAGCACCACCGTCACCCCGACCAGGCCGATCACCACCGCGGTCAGGCGGAACAGGCGCACGGTCTCGTTCAGGAACATCGCCGCGAAGACCACGATCAGCAGCGGCGCCGCATAGCCGATCGCCGTCACCTCGGGCAGCGGCAGCAGCCCCAGCGCGGTGAAGCCGCTGGCCATTGCCCCGGCGCCGACAAGGCCGCGCCAGACGTGGCCCATCGGGTTCCGCGTCGTCAACCCGTGCGGGAAGTCGTGCTGCATCGCCAGCCAGGTCAGGATCACCGGGATCGCCAGCGCCGAGCGGAAGAACACAGCCTCGCCCGCCGGCACGCCCGCGCCCGCCGCCGCCTTCACGCAGGCGGCCATGGCCGTGAACAGGGCGACCGACATGATCTTCAGCGCGATGCCGTGTAGCGGGTTCATGGAGGCTTTCGTCGTGGCGCGCGGAACCGGCGCGGGCGGATGTTAGCCCGCGCGCCGGGGAAGGGCCAGCCCCCCGCGCCGCGCGGCTGCGCGCGCCCATGCGGAACCTGCGGGCGCGGATGCGCGCCGGCGCTTGATCAATGGGCGCGCTCCGGCCTATACACCTTGCGTTTCCGATCCCGCAGGCAAGTGAAGAGGCGTCGATGGCCGGGCATTCCAAATGGGCGAACATCCAGCACCGCAAGGGCCGGCAGGATGCCGCGCGCTCCAAGCTGTTCTCCAAGCTCAGCAAGGAGATCACCGTGGCGGCGAAGATGGGTGACCCGGACCCGGACAAGAACCCGCGGCTGCGGCTTGCGGTCAAGGAGGCCAAGTCGAACTCGGTTCCCAAGGACGTCATCGACCGGGCGATCAAGAAGTCGCAGGGCGGCGACGCCGAGAACTACGAGGAGATCCGCTACGAGGGCTACGGCCCCGAAGGCGTGGCGGTGATCGTCGAGGCGATGACCGACAACCGCAACCGCACCGCCTCGAACGTGCGCTCGATATTCTCCAGGTCCGGCGGCAATCTGGCCGAGACCGGCGCCGTCAGCTTCATGTTCGAGCGCAAGGGCCTGGTGGTCTACCCGGCCGCCGTCGGCGACGCCGTGGCGGTGCTGGAAGCGGCCATCGAGGCCGGCGCCGAGGACGTGGAAAGCTCGGACGACGGGCACGAGATCTACTGCGACGCGACCGACCTGAACGAGGTTTCGACCGCGCTCGAGGCGACGCTGGGCGAAAGCGAGACCACCAAGCTGATCTGGAAGCCGCAGAACACTACCGCGCTGGACCTGGACGGGGCGCAGAAGGTGATGCGCCTGATCGAGTCGCTGGAAGACGACGACGACGTGCAGAACGTCACCGCGAATTTCGACATCCCCGACGAGGTGATGGAGCAGTTGTAGCACCGGCCGAACGGCCCCGCGGCGCGGGCAGGGGAACCGGCCGCACCGAGGCGCGGCCGGGAGGGATCATTCGGCGTCGTCGACCATTTCGGCCGGGAACGGGTTGCCGTTGCGGCGGGTGTCGGCCAGGCGTTGCCGCGCTTGCGAAAGTTGCCCGCGCCGTCCTTGCCGTTGTCGTGGCCCCTGGCCGACACCGCAAGCGGTGCCGCGAGGGCCATCGCGCCGGCGAGCACGGCGGCGGTCAGGCTCGTGCCGCGGTTCCCGCGGGTCTGTCGGCGCGGCTTTGCGAGGCGGCCGCCGATTACATCGACTAAGACAGCTTCTACGATTTCGTGACCTGTGTCGCCTTCGAGGGGCCGGGGCCGCGGGCCGGGTTGCACCTGGAGCGCGACCTGCCGTGCTCGGGCTTCGCCCAGGCGCCGGGCGATCCGATCGGGGTGACGCTGAACCGGTTCGGCAATCCTCTGGCGGAGCATCCGGTGGCGGTGTTCCGGATCGACCCGGAAACCGCCACGCCGCGCCGGGAGTTGCTGCGGACCGACGCCGCCGGGGTGACGCCGGTCGTCCTGCGCCCGGGGGGTGACGCTGCTGAACGCGGTCGAGCTGCGCCCGGCGAAGGCGAAATACGACGCGGAGTGGCTGAGCACCTGGGCCCCGCTGACTTTCGCGCTTCCCTGAACCCGCTGCGGGCGCTAGGTATTCCGGATATCCGTGTCCGGAGACCTGCATGTCGGACCGCCCGATCCTGACCCTCGGCATCGAGGAAGAATACCTGGTCGTCGACCGCCAGACCCGCGAGCTGGTGCGCGAGCCGGCCGAGGCGTTCCTGGAGGCGTGCCGCAAGGCGGTGGGCGAGCGGGTGACGGCGGAATACCTGCAGTGTCAGGTCGAGGTCGGCACTCGGCCGCACCGCTCGGTCGCCGATGCGGTGGCCGAGCTGGGCGAGCTGCGCAACAGCATCGCCGACGCCGCCGCCGCGCACGGCTATGCCGCGATCGCCGCCTCGACCCACCCGTTCAGCCGCTGGCGCGAGCAGACCCACACCCGCAAGGACCGCTACGACGCGCTGCGCGACGACCTGGGCCAGCCGATCCGCCGGATGATGATCTGCGGCATGCACATCCACATCGGCATCGACGACCGCGACCTGCGCATCGACCTGATGAACCAGGCGGCGTATTTCCTGCCGCACATGCTGGCGCTGACCTGCTCCTCGCCGTACTGGGAGGGCGAGGACACCGGCCTGTCGTCCTACCGGCTGACGGTGTTCGACGCGCTGCCGCGCACCGGGCTGCCGGACGAGCTGGGCTCGTTCAACCAGTACCGGCGGCTGGTCGACCAGCTGGTCGAGGCCGGCTGCATCGAAGACGGCACCAAGATCTGGTGGGACATCCGCCCGTCGGACAAGTTCCCCACCGTAGAGCAGCGGATCACCGACGTCTGCGCGCGGCTGCGCGACGTGGCGGCGCTGGCCGCGCTCTACCAGTCGATGTTCGCCTATCTGTACCGGCTGAAGTCGCGCAACCAGCGCTGGCGGCTGTACCCGCGCACGATGATCATGGAGAACCGCTGGCGCGCGCAGCGCTACGGCGCGGCCGGCAAGCTGGTCGACCACGGCCGCCGGCAGCTGGTGCCCTGCGCCGACCTGGTCGAGGAGATGATCGACCTGTTCGGCGACGACGCCGAGGTGCTGGGCTGCAGGCGCGAGCTGTGCCAGCTGCGCGCGATCCTGCGCGACGGTACCTCGTCCGAGCGCCAGCGCGCCGCCCGCGCCGCGGCCGAGGAGGCCGGCGCCTCGCCGCACGAGGCGATGGTGGCGGTGGTCGACCAGCTGATCGCGGATTTCACCGCGCACCGCGACGACTGAGCGCCGCGCCGCAATCGCCGCTGCGCGCGCGGCGGCCGGGCAATCAGTCCAGCCGGTAGGGCAGCGCGCCGCGGTCGTCGGGGTCGATGCGGATCGGCCGGTCCATCGGCGGCAGCGCCCGCTGGTGGCAGTCGGTGCGCTCGCAGATCCGGCAGGACACGCCGATCGGCTCGAAACCGCGGTTCAGGTCCAGATCGTCGGCATAGGTCAGCGCGCCGGCATGGGCCACCTCGCAGCCCAGGGCGATGGCGTAGCGCCGCACCGGCGCGTGGAAGTCGCGGCCCGGTTTCGACACGTCCCGCGCCAGACACAGGTAGCGCACCCCGTCCGGCGTCTCGGCCAGCTGCCGCAGCCAGCGGCCGGGCGCCTCGAAGGCGCGGTGCACGTTCCACAGCGGGCAGGCGCTGCCGAAGCGGGCGAACTGCAGCCGGGTCGCCGAGTGCCGCTTGGTGATCGTGCCGGCCTGGTCGACGCGGACGAAGAAGAACGGCACCCCCTTGGCGCCGGGGCGCTGCAGCGTCGACAGCCTGTGCGCCACCTGCTCGATCGAGGCGCCGAAGACCAGCGCCAGCCGGTCGAGGTCGTGCCGCGCCTCCTGCGCCGCGGCGAGGAACCGGCCGTAGGGCAGCAGCGCCGCGCCGGCGAAATAGTTCGCCAGCCCGATCTTGCAGATCTCGCGCGCGGTGTCGGTGCGGAACCGCGCCAGGTCCAGCGTCGCCTCCAGCAGGTCGTCGTGCGCCACCAGCGCCAGTTGGTGCGCGGCCTGGAACCATTGCGTCGCCGGTCCGGCCTCGGCGGCCAGCGTCAGGCGGCGGCTGGCGGGATCGTAGTGGCGCAGCGGCGCGTCGAGACGGATCTGCAGCGCGATGCCGTGGTCGGCCTGCAGCCGGTCGGCCATCGCCGCCAGCCGGTCGCCCCCGGCCAGGCTGCCGGCGAAGCGCTCGGCGGCGCGGTCGACCGCGTCGATGTAGTTGTCGCAGTAGTGGAAGAAGTCGCGCACCTCCTCCCAGGGCAGCGGGGCGAGGGCGCTGCCCTCGGTGCCCAGCGCCTCGTTCAGCGACACCAGCTGCTCGCTCTGCTGGCGGTGCGCGCGGTGCAGCGCCAGGAAGGCGCGCGCCAGTCCGGGCGCGTTCGAGGCGACCAGCCGCAGTTCGGCCAGCGGCGGCGCCTCGGCGAACACCGGGTCGGCCAGCGCCTCGCGCATGTCGGCGGTCATGCGTTCGGCCTCGCCCACCGACAGCTCGGTCACGTCGAAGCCGAACTCGCGCGCCAGCGCCAGCAACACCCCGGTCGAGACCGGGCGGTGGTTGTTCTCCATCTGGTTCAGGTAGGACAGGCTGACGCCCAGCCGGCCGGCGAAATCCTTCTGCGTCAGGCCGCGCCCGGTGCGGATCTCGCGCAGCTTGACGCCGGCGTAAAGCTTCTGCGTGGTCATCGGCGGCCTGCGGCGCGGGCCGGGACCGAACGGCGGTTTGCAAACATCGCGCAGATTATCGCCGCGATGTTTGCAAACTCAAGCGGGATCAGACGATGATGTCGTCGAACAGCGCGGCGGCGGTGATGTCGAGCACCTTGAGCACGTCGCCGTTGCCGAAGTCGAAGACGACGTTTCCGTTCCGCTCGCTGGCGTGGCTCAGGGCGTCTGCGGCGTCGGCCAGCCCCAGCCCCTTCAGCAGCAGCAGGTCGATGTCGTCCTCGAAATCCTTCACCCGGTCCCTGTCGTCGCCGCCGGTGAACACGAACCTGTCGGCGCCACCGCCGCCGAACAGGTTGTCGTTGCCGTTCTGCCCGAACAGCTTGTCGTTCGCGTTGCCGCCCTTGAGCGTGTCGTTGCCGTTGCCGCCCCGGATCAGGTCGCGGCCCTTGTTGCCGAGGATCTCGTCGCCGCCGCCGAAGCCCTTGAGGGTGTCGTGGCCCTGGCCGCCGGAAAGCCGGTTGCCGGTGCTGTTGCCCAGGATCTGGTCGGCGCCGGATCCGCCGGCCGCGTTCTCGATCACCGTGCCGAAGGCGATCGAGACGTCCTCGTGCGCGGTGCCGAAGCGCGAGTACGCGCCCTCGCGCAGGTCCAGCGCCACGTCGTGCCGGGCCGCCGAGGCGTTGAAGGTATCGATGCCGCCGCTGTCCCAGACCGCATCGACCGTGCCGTTGCGCGGGCCGGTGTAGGCGGAATTGCCGGCATTGTTGGCGGCCGCGCCCCAGATGTCCTGCAGCGCGAGGATGTCGAACAGCTGCATGGCGGCGCTGTCCAGCCCGTTGTCCGGGTTCGCGCTGTAGGACATCACCGTGAACTTGCCGTTCTCGTAGGCGTTCGGGATCGACGGCGACGTGAAGCTGTGCTTCAGGCCCATGGCATGGCCCAGTTCGTGCAGGATCAGGTTGGTCTGCCCGGCGATGTTCAGGCCGTTGTCGAATACCGCGAAATTGTCGTAGGCGGTGACGTCGAGATTGGCGTTCCAGCCGTAGCCGCTGCCGCCCTCGCCGGCGACGCTGGAAGGCAGGTCGACCTTGCCCAGGTTCATCACCGGATCGGCCCAGCCGCTGACCTCGACGAAGTCGACGTTGAGGAAGGTCTCGATGTGGTCCATCGCGTCGCGGACCGCCTGCCGCTCGGCGCCGCTCATCGCGGTCCAGCCGGTGTAGCCGCGCCATTGGTCCTGCGGTGCGCTGCCATTGGCGAACTGGTAGGTGACGACGAAGCGCGGCGCGCCGGCTTCGTTGATCGGGTTGAGGGCGCCGATGCCCGGGAACTGCATCCCGTCGATGATCTCGGACTGGCTCAACATCTGCGGATCCCTCTTTCTTGCGGACAATGCGGGGCTGACTGCCAGCCGAATGCGGTGGTTTTGTGACTGCCGGCGCGCGGCTTCGCAAGTTTGCAATATGCCGCACGGGGTGTTTGACGACTCTGCAAATACACCGAATGGCCCTTCTTTTCGCGCCGCTCCGGCACTAGGGTCGGCGCAGACTTCCGGGGAGGCCGCCGTGCAGGAGATTCTCGACGAACTGGAGCGCCGCCGCGACCACGCCCGGCTGGGCGGCGGCCAGCGCCGCATCGACGCGCAGCATGCCAAGGGCAAGCTGACCGCGCGCGAGCGGCTGGACGTGCTGCTGGACGAAGGCTCGTTCGAGGAATTCGACATGTTCGTCGCCCACCGGGCGACCGACTTCGGCATGGCCGAGCACAAGTATCCCGGCGACGGCGTCGTCACCGGCTGGGGCACGATCAACGGCCGCATGGTCTATGTCTTCAGCCAGGATTTCACCGTCCTCGGCGGCAGCCTGTCCGAGACCCATGCCCAGAAGATCTGCAAGATCATGGACATGGCGGTGCGCAACGGCGCGCCGGTGATCGGGCTGAACGATTCGGGCGGCGCCCGCATCCAGGAGGGCGTCGCCAGCCTCGCCGGCTATGCCGAGGTGTTCCAGCGCAACATCATGGCCTCGGGCGTGGTGCCGCAGATCAGCGTGATCATGGGGCCCTGCGCCGGCGGCGCGGTGTATTCGCCGGCGATGACCGACTTCATCTTCATGGTGCGCGACAGCTCGTACATGTTCGTCACCGGCCCGGACGTGGTGAAGACCGTCACCAACGAAGTCGTCACCGCCGAGGAACTGGGCGGCGCCAGCACCCACACCCGCAAGTCCTCGGTCGCCGACGGCGCCTTCGACAACGACATCGACGCGCTGCTCGAGGTCCGCCGCCTGGTCGACCTGCTGCCGCTCAGCAACCGCGAGCGCCCGCCCGAGCGACCGGTGTTCGACGCGCCCGACCGGATCGAGATGAGCCTCGACACGCTGGTGCCGGACAACGCGAACCTGCCCTACGACATGCACGAGCTGATCCGGAAGACCGCCGACGAGGGCGAGTTCTACGAGATCCAGAAGGACTTCGCCGGCAACATCCTGACCGGCTTCATCAGGCTGGACGGCGCGACCGTGGGCGTGGTCGCGAACCAGCCGATGGTGCTGGCCGGGTGTCTGGACATCGACGCCAGCCGCAAGGCGGCGCGCTTCGTGCGGTTCTGCGACGCGTTCGAGATCCCGATCCTGACCTTCGTCGACGTGCCCGGCTTCCTGCCCGGCACCGGGCAGGAGCATGGCGGCGTGATCAAGCACGGCGCCAAGCTGCTGTTCGCCTATGGCGAGGCGACGGTGCCCAAGGTCACGGTGATCACCCGCAAGGCCTATGGCGGCGCCTATGACGTGATGGCGTCCAAGCATCTGCGCGGCGATTTCAACTATGCCTGGCCGACCGCCGAGATCGCGGTGATGGGCGCCAAGGGCGCGGTCGAGATCCTGTATCGGTCCGAGCTTGGCGAGCCCGAGAAGATCTCCGGCCGGACGCAGGAATACGAGGCCCGGTTCGCCAACCCGTTCGTCGCCGCCGAGAAGGGATTCATCGACGAGGTGATCATGCCGCACAGCACCCGCCGGCGCGTCACCCGCGCCTTTGCGGCGCTGCGCGGCAAGAGCCTGCAGAATCCCTGGAAGAAGCACGACAACATCCCGCTGTGATGCCCCGATCCAAGATGACATCAGTGCAGAATTGCCGATTGATTCCGGGCCAGCCGATTGTCCCCGTTGCATTTTCCGGCCCGACGCGTAGGCTTCGGTACAGCGGGGGCATCCGCCGGCCGCTGAAACATCGACTGACCTACGGGGAAAGGACATCTCCATGTCGCGTACGACCAAGATTCTTGGACTTCTCATTCTGGCTGGCATCGTCTCGGCCTGCGCTCAGCAGCAAGAGCCCGAGCCGATCCCCGCGCCCCCGCCGGCCATCGAGCCCGAGCCGACCTTCAGCAAGTTCTGATCCGAACTTTCCTGCCGCCCGGTCGACAGGTCGGGCGGCGGGCCTTGCCGCGCGCGGACGCCGCCGGGCACCGCACGCGCCCCATGCCCGCGACGAATCGCTTTTCCTCAACGATCGGAACGGGTTGCCATGCTGAAGCATCGGGGGTTCCCGGCGCGGATGTCGGGCACGGACTTCCAGTTCACGCTGCGCCGTCCGGGAAAGGACGGGCCGACGCCGCTGCGCGCGCGTCAGCGCTATGCCGACCGCCGGCCGCAGGACCGGGCGGCCGACAGCGCGTTCCTGGCCGCGCTGTGGCAGCATTTCGGCGCCGAGCCGTTCCCCCGCGGCAACCTCGACGCCGGCCGGCTGAGCTGGCTGTTCGGGCGCGAGGTGGTGCCCGCCGAGGAGCCGTTCGACCCGGCCAGCTACGACGCGCTGCTGCGCATCGACGCCGAGCGCGCGGCGGAAACGTTCCCGCAGGTGATCGGATGACCGCGCCGCGCGCCTGGCCCGCGGCCCGGAACTGGCGGAAATCCGCCATCTTTCAAAGTCTTTCAGGACGCGCTTCTTTTGTGACGGGAACTTTTCCGCCGGGCGCATTACATATTAGGCGACGCAACAAGAACGAAGGATCGGTATCATGCGTGTTATCGTCAAACCCGCCCTCGCCGCCACGCTGCTGGCTCTGGCCGCCTGCGGCAACTCTTTCGAGGAGCAGGCGCTCATCGGCGCCGGTGCCGGTGCCGCGACCGCGGCGGTGCTGGACGAAAGCGTCGCCGCCGGCGCGCTGGTCGGCGCTGCCGGCAACGTCGCCTACTGCAACGCCTACCCGTCGCAGTGCCGCTGACGCACCGACGGGCGGCGCCGCCGCCCGTCTAGGATCCGCCGGACCGGCCCCGGTCCCGCAGCGCACCGCTGCGGGCGATGTGCGCCGTCTGCCCGAAATTCCGGAATCGCAAGCCCCCTGCCGCCCGACGCGCGACGGGGCGCCTTGCCGTGCGCGAACGGGCGATCGCCGTCCGCGGGGCGAGAAAAGGGACGCCGCCTGATGTTCGACAAGATCCTGATCGCCAACCGGGGCGAGATCGCCTGCCGCGTGATCAAGACCGCCCGCGCGATGGGCATCCGGACCGTCGCGGTCCATTCCGACGCCGACCGCGACGCGCTGCACGTGAAGATGGCGGACGAGGCGGTGCCGATCGGTCCGCCGCCGGCGTCGGAAAGCTACATCGTCATCGACAGGATCCTGGACGCGGTGCGCCGGACCGGCGCGCAGGCGGTGCATCCCGGCTACGGCTTCCTGTCCGAGCGCGCCGGGTTCGCCCGGGCGCTGGAGGCGGCGGGCGTCGCCTTCATCGGCCCGCCGGTCGGCGCGATCGAGGCGATGGGCGACAAGATCACCTCGAAGAAGCTGGCGGCCAAGGCCGGGGTGTCCACCGTGCCGGGCTACATGGGCCTGATCGGCGACGCCGACGAGGCGGTGAAGATCGCCGGGCAGATCGGCTATCCGGTGATGATCAAGGCCAGCGCCGGCGGCGGCGGCAAGGGCATGCGCATCGCCTGGACCGACGACGAGACGCGCGAAGGCTTCCAGTCGTCGAAGAACGAGGCGAAGTCCAGCTTCGGCGACGACCGCATCTTCATCGAGAAGTTCGTCACCTCGCCGCGGCACATCGAAATCCAGGTTCTGGGCGACGCGCACGGCAACTGCATCTACCTGGGCGAGCGGGAATGCTCGATCCAGCGCCGCAACCAGAAGGTCATCGAGGAGGCGCCGAGCCCGTTCCTGGACGAGCGCACCCGCCGCGCGATGGGCGAGCAGGCGGTGGCGCTGGCGCAGGCGGTGGACTATTGCAGCGCGGGGACCGTCGAGTTCATCGTCGACGACAAGAAGAACTTCTATTTTCTTGAAATGAATACGAGATTGCAGGTCGAGCATCCGGTGACCGAGCTGATCACCGGCATCGATCTGGTCGAGCAGATGATCCGCGTCGCCGCCGGCGAGCCGCTGGCGCTGAAGCAGTCCGACGTGCGGCTGGACGGCTGGGCGCTGGAAAGCCGGCTCTATGCCGAGGACCCGTACCGCAACTTCCTGCCGTCGATCGGGCGGCTGACCCGCTACCGGCCGCCGGCCGAGGAGCCGCGCCGGGTGCGCAACGACACCGGCGTCTACGAGGGCGGCGAGATCTCGATGTTCTACGATCCGATGATCGCCAAGCTGTGCACCTGGGGCCAGGACCGCGACGCGGCGCTGGAGGAGATGCGCGTCGCGCTGGACACCTTCGAGGTCGAGGGCATCGCCCACAACCTGCCGTTCCTGTCGGCGGTGATGGACCACCCGCGCTTCGCCAGCGGCGACATCACCACCGGCTTCATCGCCGAGGAATACCCCGACGGCTTCGACGGCGTGACGCTGCCGGGCGCGGCGCAGCACCGGATCGCCGCGCTGGCCGCGCGGATGTGGGAGGTGGTCAGCGCGCGCGCCGGACAGATCAGCGGCCAGCTGTCTACCGCCGATCCGCACGCCGAACGCGCGCTGGTGGTGATCCTCGCCGGCGAGCAGCACCCGGTGCGGCTGAACGGGCAGGGGGCGGTGAGCTTCGGCGACGTCTCGATCGACGTCACCGCGCTGGACTGGCACCCGGGCGCGACGCTGGCGCGGGCCGAGGTCGGCGGCGTGGCGATCGCGGTCAAGGTCGACCGGCGCACCGACGGCTTCCGGATCCGCTATCGCGGCGCCGACCTGGTGGTGAAGGTCTACACGCCGCGGCAGGCCGAACTGGCCGCGCTGATGCCGGAAAAGCTGCCGCCCGACACCTCGAAGATGCTGCTCTGCCCGATGCCGGGGCTGATCGTGACCCTGGCCGTGGCCGAGGGCGACGAGGTGCAGGAAGGCCAGGCGCTGTGCACCGTCGAGGCGATGAAGATGGAGAACGTCCTGCGCGCCGAGCGCAAGGGCGTGGTCAGCAAGGTCCACGTCGCGCCCGGGCAGTCGCTGTCCGTCGACGAGGTGATCATGGAGTTCGACTAGGCGATGGAGATCCGGCTGCATCTGGGCGCGCACCGCACCGGGACCACCCGGCTGCAGCAGGAACTGCGCCGCCGCGCCGATCACCTCGAGACTCGCGGCATCGCCGTCGCCTGGCCGCTGCAGCTGCGCCCCGAAACCGACTGGGGCTTCGCGGCTCTCGCCTGCCTGCCGGTGCTGGGCCGCCACGTCTCCTGCGAAACCGTGCGCCGGCTGGCGGCGACCCGCGCCGCGGCGCTGGCGCGGGGGCGGCGGCGGCTGGTGATCTCCGAGGAGAACTACGCCGGCGGCATCGACCGCATGGTGCGGCGCGGCGTGCTCTACCCCGACATCGCCGCCCGCGCCGCGCTGCTGGCGCCGCCGTTCCGCGACGATCCGCTGACGGTGCTGTTCTCGGTGCGCGGCTATGCGGGGATGTTCGCCTCGCTCTATGCCCAGATGGCGCGCCGCCGCCCGGCGCCCGGCTTCGACCGGCTGAAGCCGCGGATGCTGGCGCTGCCGCGCCGCTGGCCGGCGATCCTGGCGGAGCTGGCCGCCGCCTTCCCGCAGGCGCAGGTGCTGGTCTGGCCGTTCGAGGACATGCCCGGCAACGGTCTGCAGGCGGTCCGCCTGCTGCTGGGCGAGCGCGACGTCGCCGCCGTGGACGAGGATCTGCCGGCGGTGTACTCGTCGCCGACCGCGCCGGCGATCGCGCGGCTGAACCGTATGCGCCGCCCCGAGGAGCGGACCCGCGCGGCGCGGCGGGCGGTGATCGCCGCGTTCCCGCCCGGCGAGCACCCGCCGTTCCGGCCCTGGACCGAAAACGAGCGCGCCGCGCTCGATGCCGCCTACGCCGAGGATCTGGCGGCGCTGCGCCGCGCGCCGCCCGCAAACCTGCGCCTGGTCGGCCTGGCGCAACAGCCCGAGGCGCGGCATGGCTGACGGCGCGTGCTACCCTCCGGTGTTGCCGCCGCCCTGCCGGCTTTCGATCTCCTGCCGGCGCAGCGGCATGCGGTCGATCAGCCGCAGCACCTCGCGCACGGTGATCGGCTGCGGCTTGCGGTATTTCACCTCGCCGTCCTTGCCGAGCACCAGCACGCTGAAGTCGCGCGGCCGGAAGGTCTGGCGCAACTCGGACCGGGCGGCGGGATCGGTGTCGACCAGCACCACCACGTCGCGCTCGTCCAGCGCCGGCTTGTGCGCCTCGAGGTCGGCCAGCTGGGTCCGCACCCGCGGGTCGGCGGGCGAGTCGGCGAAGATGATGATCGGGCGCGCAACCCATTTCAGCTCGTCCAGCGTCGGCTGCGCCAGGTCGGCGGCGGCGGCTACGGCCGCGCTCAGCAGAGAGGCTGCGACCAGGGGCAGCATTCGGACCGGCATGCGTGTATCCTCCCGTACCAGACTTAAGCGCAGCCCCGCGGTTTGCGAAGGGGTCGCGCCGATCGAGCCCGAGGCACGGCCCGAGGCACGGCCCGAGGCATGGACACAATGACACAGACCGCCGCCCCTGCCGACACCGCGCCGCGCGCCGCGCCGCTGGCGCTGACCGCCGCCGGGGTGGCGCTGGGACTGTTCGCCTACATGCAGGCGCTGGCGTGGATGCGTGCGGGGCTGTTCGAATACCCGCTCGACGATGTCTACATCCATCTGGCCATCGCCGAGCAGATCGCCCGTGGCAACTACGGGGTGAACGCGGGCGAGGTCACCTCGGCCGCGTCGTCGGTGCTGTACCCGCTGCTGCTGCCGTTCCCCGAAGCCGGGGTGCAGCGCTATCTGCCGCTGGCCTGGAACACGGCGGCGGTGGCCGCCAGCGGGGCGCTGTGGGGCCTGCTGCTGCGCGAGTCGGGCTACGGCGCGGGCGCGTTCCGCCGCACCGGGATCCTGCTGGCGGTGCTGGGGCCGGTCGGGCTGAACATCGCCGGCGCGGGCTTCACCGGCATGGAGCACGCGCTGCACGGTGCCGCCACGCTGGCGCTGCTGCTGGGCCTGCTGCGGTTCCTGCGCGACGGGCGGATCGGCGCGCTGCTGGTCGCCGGCGTGCTGCTGGGGCCGCTGCTGCGTTACGAGGGGCTGGGCCCGTCGCTGCTGGTGGTGGCTCTGGTGCTGTGGCGTGGCCGGCCGCTGGCGGGCCTAGCCCTGCTGGCACTGGCGGCGCTGCCGCTGGCCGGGTTCACCGCCTTCCTGCTGTCGCAGGGGCTGGCGCCGCTGCCGAACTCGGTGCTGGCCAAGCTCGGCGACGGCGCGCAGGACCTGTCGATGGCGGCGCGCCTCGCCGGGCGGCTGGCCGGCAACCTGGCCGAGCCCGCGGGCGTCGCGCTGGCGCTGCTGACGCTTGCCGCGGCGGCGGTGGCGCTGGCGGCGCGGCGCGATCCGGTGGCCGGCGCGCTGGCGCTGGCCGGGGCCGCCGCGGGGGCCGGACACCTGCTGTTCGGCAAGATCGGCTGGATGGACCGCTACGAGCACTACGCGCTGCTGTTCGTCGGCGGCGCGCTGGCGGCGGCGCTGGTCCGTCTGCCCGAAGACGCCGCGCGCCGGGGGCTGAGCGGGGCGCTGGCGCTGGCGCTGGCCGGCCTGACGCTGCTCTACCAGCAGAATTTCGGCGCGCGCGGCCAGTGGGCGCCGCAGGCGCACCACCTGCAGACCGCGCAGATGGCGCGCTTCGCCAAGCAGGTCCACGCCGCACCGGTGGCGGTGAACGATCTGGGCCGCGTCGCCTGGCGCAATCCGGACTATGTGCTGGACCTGTGGGGCCTCGCCTCGCCGCTGGCGCTGGAGCGGCGGCTGACCGACCCGCGCCCGGGCTGGGCCGACGATCTGGCCGCGGCGCGCGGCGTGACGCTGGCGATGGTCTACGACGACTGGGTGGGCCCGGCGATCGGGGCCGACTGGGTGCGGCTGGGCGCGCTGACGCTGGACGCGCCGGCCGGACAGCTGGGCGGGCGCGAGGTCACGTTCTGGGCCACCGACCCGGCCGCCGCGCCGGCGCTGCGCGCCGGGCTGCGGGATTTCGTCCCGACGCTGCCGCCCGGCGCCGGCTTCACCTTCGCGGCGGAGCCGGCGGGCCCCCGCGCCAGCGATGGAGGATGAGATGACCGACCTGCCGCAGGACTGGGCCGACCTGGCCCGCAGCGAGCTGAAGGGCCGCGCGCCCGAGGATCTGACCTGGCACACGGTCGAGGGCATCGCCGTCAAGCCGCTCTACACCGCGGCGGACCTGGAGACGGTGACACACCTGGGCACGGTGCCCGGCCAGGCGCCGTTCGTGCGCGGCCCGCGCGCGACGATGTACGCCGGCCGGCCGTGGACGATCCGCCAGTACGCCGGATTCTCCACCGCCGAGGCGTCGAACGCATTCTACCGCAAGGCGCTGGCGGCGGGGCAGCAGGGCGTCTCGGTCGCGTTCGATCTGGCGACGCATCGCGGCTACGACAGCGACCATCCGCGCGTGGTGGGCGATGTCGGCAAGGCCGGCGTCGCCATCGATTCGGTCGAGGACATGAAGATCCTGTTCGACGGCATTCCGCTGGGCGAGGTCTCGGTCTCGATGACGATGAACGGCGCGGTGATCCCGGTGCTGGCTAGTTTCATCGTCGCCGGCGAGGAACAGGGCGTGCCGCGCAAAAGCCTCTCGGGGACGATCCAGAACGACATCCTCAAGGAGTTCATGGTCCGCAACACCTACATCTACCCGCCCGAGCCGTCGATGCGGATCGTCGCCGACATCATCGCATACACGGCCGAGCAGATGCCGCGCTTCAACTCGATCTCGATCTCCGGCTACCACATGCAGGAGGCCGGGGCGACGCTGGTGCAGGAACTGGCCTACACGCTGGCCGACGGGCGCGAATACGTCCGCGCCGCGATCGCGCGGGGCATGGACGTGGATGCCTTCGCCGGGCGTCTCAGCTTCTTCTTCGCCATCGGCATGAACTTCTTCATGGAGGCGGCCAAGCTGCGCGCCGCGCGGCTGCTGTGGTCGCGGATCATGGACGAGTTCGAACCGAACAGGCCGCAGTCCCGGATGCTGCGCACACACTGCCAGACCAGCGGCGTGTCGCTGCAGGAACAGGACCCGTACAACAACATCGTCCGCACCGCCTACGAGGCGATGGCGGCGGCGCTGGGCGGCACCCAGTCGCTGCACACCAACAGCTTCGACGAGGCGATCGGCCTGCCGACCGAGTTCTCGGCCCGGATCGCGCGCAACACCCAGCTGATCCTGCAGCACGAGACCGGGGTGACCCGCGTCGTCGACCCGCTCGCCGGCAGCTACTACGTCGAGGCGCTGACCGATCAGCTAGCCGCCGAAGCATGGAAGCTGATCGAGGAAGTCGAAAGTCTCGGCGGCATGACCCGGGCGGTCGCCTCCGGCCTGCCCAAGCTGCGCATCGAGGAGGCGGCGGCCAAGCGTCAGGCCGCCATCGACCGCGGCGAGGAGGTGATCGTCGGCGTCAACCGCTTCCGGCTCGACCGGGAAGAGCCGATCGACCTTCTGGACATCGACAACGACCAGGTTCGCGAGGCGCAGGTCGCCCGGCTGGCCCGCATCCGGCAACGCCGCGATGCAGCGGCGTGCGAGGGCGCCCTTGCGGCGCTCGAGCAGGCCGCTTCCTCCGGCACCGGCAACCTTCTCGAACTGGCCGTCGAGGCCGCCCGCGCGCGGGCCAGCGTAGGAGAGATCTCCATGGCGATGGAAAAGGCGTTCGGCCGCCACCGGGCCGAAGTGAAGACCCTCGCCGGCGTCTACGGCGCCGCCTACGAGGGCGACGAGGGCTTCGCGCTGATCCAGAAGGAGGTCGAGGCGTTCGCCGACGAGACCGGCCGCCGCCCGCGCATGCTGGTGGTCAAGATGGGTCAGGACGGCCACGACCGCGGCGCCAAGGTCATCGCCACGGCCTTTGCCGACATCGGCTTCGACGTCGACGTCGGCCCGCTGTTCCAGACCCCGGAGGAGGCCGCGCAGGACGCGATCGACAACGACGTCCACGTGGTCGGCATCTCCAGCCAGGCGGCCGGGCACCGGACGCTGGCGCCGAAGCTGGTGCAGGCGCTCAGGGATCAGGGCGCCGAGGACATCCTGGTGATCTGCGGCGGGGTGATCCCGCAGCAGGACTACGGTTTTCTCAGGGATGCCGGGGTGCGGGCGATCTTCGGCCCCGGCACCAACATCCCGGCGGCGGCGCGCGAGATCCTCGCCATGATCCGCGCCGCGCGCCCGCAGGCGGCGGAGTAGGGCGATGCGCACCGCGATCATCGGCGCCGGCGGCATCGGCGGCTACCTCGGCGCCAACCTGCTGGGCGCGGACCGCCCGGTGACGCTGATCGCCCGCGGCGCGCATCTGCGGGCGATCCGCGAACAGGGCCTGCGCCTGTCCGAGCCCGAGGGCGACACGCTGGTCCGCCCGGAGGTGACCGACGATCCGTCCGGCGCCGGCCAGGCCGATCTGGTGATCCTCGCCGTCAAGGGCCAGGACCTGCCGCGCGCGATCGAGCTGGCCCGGCCGCTGGTGGGCGGCGGCACGCGGCTGCTGCCGTTCCAGAACGGCGTCGAGGCCAGCGACCTGGTCGCCGAGGCCTACGGCCGCGACGCCGCGCTGACCGGCGTGGCGCGGATCCTCGCCAATATCACCGCGCCGGGCGTGGTGACGCGCTACGGCGACATCCGCAGCTTCACCATCGGCGATGCGCAGGGCCGGCAGGACGATCCGCTGGTGGCCGGGCTGCGCGCGACGCTGAAGGCGGCCGGGGTGCTGGTGCCGGACTGCGCCGACGTGCGCGTCGACCAGTGGACCAAGTTCCTGATGTTCAACGCGATCAGCAGCCTGACCGCGGCCGCGCGCTGCCGCCTGGACGAGATCCAGCAGACCCCCGAGCTGTGGGACATGGCCGCCCGGCTGGTGGCCGAGACCGCCGCCGTGGCCCGCGCCCGCGGCGTCGCCCTGCCGGCGGAGGCCGAGGAAAAGGTGATCGCCGCGATGGCCGCGATGCCGCCCGAGGCGCGCGCCTCGACCGCGCACGACCTCGAGCAGGGCAAGCCGCTGGAGATCGACTGGATCTGCGGTGCGGTCGCCCGGCTGGGTGAAGCCGCCGGCGTCCAGACGCCGCTGAGCCGCGTCTGCCACGCGATCCTGTCGCCGTGGAAGCACGGAAGGCCGGGCGGGTGACCGGCGGCGGGGCGCGGCGCTCAGGCGGGCGGCACCACCGGCTCCTTGCGCTCGGCGGCGGATACGGCCTCGTCCGGCTCGGGGCGGGCCGCTTCGGTCCCGGCGGGGCGGCCGGCGCCGAACAGCACGGCAAAGCCCAGCACCCCGGACAGGATCGATCCGGCCAGCACCCCCAGCCGCACCGCGTCGCGCAGGTCCGGATCGGCGAAGCTGAGCCCGCCGATGAACAGCGACATGGTAAAGCCGATGCCGGCCAGGCACGAGACCCCGTAGATGTGCCGCCAGCCAACGCCGTCGGGCAGGCTGGCCAGGCCCGACCGGACGAGGCCCCAGGTGAAGCCGAACACGCCGATCTGCTTGCCCGCGAACAGCCCCAGCGCGATGCCCAGCGTCACCGGGTTCAGCAGCTCGTCCAGCCCCAGCCCGTCCAGCGACAGGCCGGCGTTGGCGAAGGCGAACAGCGGCATGATCAGGTACAGCACATAGGGCGTCAGCGCGTATTCCAGCTTGTGCACCGGGCTGCCGCCGCGCGCATCCCGCAGCGGGATCGTCAGCGCCAGCACCACGCCGGCCAGCGTCGCGTGCACGCCCGATTTCAGCACCAGCACCCACAGGATCGTGCCCAGCAGGATCGACGGCGCCACCCGGTGCGCGCCGCGCAGGTTCAGCGCGATCAGCAGCGCCAGCGGCACCAGCCCGTAAACCAGGTAGTTCACCTTCAGCTCGGCGGTGTAGAACAGCGCGATGATCAGGATCGCCGCGATGTCGTCCAGGATCGCCAGCGTCAGCAGGAACATCTTCAGCGCCGCCGGCGCCCGCTTGCCCAGCAGCGCCAGCACCCCCAGCGCGAAGGCGATGTCGGTGGCCGCCGGGATCGCCCAGCCGTCCAGCCCGGGCCCGCCCAGGTTCAGCGCGGTGTAGATCAGCGCCGGCACGGCGACGCCGCCCAGCGCCGCGATTCCCGGCAGCATCACGTCGCGCGGGTTGCGCAGCTTGCCCTCGATCATCTCGCGCTTCAGTTCCAGCCCGATCAGGAAGAAGAAGATCGCCATCAGCCCGTCGTTGATCCACAGGATCAGCGGCTTTTCCAGCCCGTCGCCGTCCAGGGTGATCGCCAATACCGAGGACAGCTCGGCGTCGTAGCCGCTGGCCAGCGGCGAGTTGTAGATCGCCAGCGCCGCGACCGTGGCCAGCATCAGCAGGATTCCCGCCGTGGCATCATGGCGGTACAGGCGGTCTACGATCTGGATCAGCATCGGCGGTCCCGGCGTCGTGCGTTTGGTGTCAGATGGGCCCGACCGCCGACGGATCAACCAACCGCTGGCGTCCGGCGACGGAATATCGCAGGTACGGGGGCAATCGATGCCGTCATCCAGACAAGGACCACCCCGTGACCGACCGCAAGACCGACCCCTTCGTGCAGGCCGCGCTGAACTACCACCGCTACCCGCGTCCCGGCAAGCTGGAGGTGCGCGCCACCAAGCCGCTGGCCAACGGCCGCGACCTGGCCCGCGCCTATTCCCCCGGCGTCGCCGAGGCCTGCATCGAGATCCGAGACGACGCGGCGACGGTCTCGGACTACACCGCGCGCGGCAACCTGGTGGCGGTGGTCACCAACGGCTCGGCGGTGCTGGGGCTGGGCAACATCGGCGCGCTGGCCTCGAAGCCGGTGATGGAGGGCAAGGCGGTCCTGTTCAAGAAGTTCGCCAACGTCGACTGCTTCGACATCGAGGTGAACGAAAGCGACCCCGCGAAGCTGGCCGAGATCGTCGCCAGCCTGGAACCCACGTTTGGCGCGATCAACCTCGAGGACATCAAGGCCCCCGACTGTTTCATCGTCGAGGAACTGTGCCGCAAGAAGATGAACATCCCCGTCTTCCACGACGACCAGCACGGCACCGCCATCGTCGTCGGCGCGGCGGCGACCAACGCGCTGCGCGTCGCCGGCAAGAAGATGGAAGACATCAGGATCGTCTCGACCGGCGGCGGCGCGGCGGGGATCGCCTGCCTGAACATGCTGCTGAGCCTGGGCGCCAGGCGCGAGAACATCTGGCTGTGCGACATCCACGGGCTGGTCCACGAGGGCAGGACCGAAGACATGACGCCGCAGAAGGCCGCGTTCGCACAGGCCAGCGACCTGCGCACGCTGGACGAGGTGATCGGCGGCGCCGACCTGTTCCTGGGCCTGTCCGGCCCGAACGTGCTCAAGCCCGGGATGGTCGCGAAAATGGCCCGGCGCCCGATCATCTTCGCGCTGGCCAACCCCAATCCCGAGATCATGCCCGAGGCCGCGCGCGCAGTGGCGCCGGACGCGATCATCGCCACCGGCCGGTCGGACTATCCGAACCAGGTCAACAACGTGCTGTGTTTCCCGTTCATCTTCCGCGGCGCGCTGGACGTCGGCGCGACCGAGATCAACGAGGACATGAAGGTCGCCTGCGTCGAGGGCATCGCCGCGCTGGCCCGCGCGTCCTCGTCGGCCGAGGCGGCGGCCGCCTACCAGGGCGAGAACCTGGTGTTCGGCGCCGACTACCTGATCCCGAAGCCGTTCGATCCGCGCCTGCTGGCGATCGTCGCCTCGTCGGTGGCCAAGGCCGCCATCGCCTCGGGCGTCGCGACCAAGCCGCTGGCGGACATCGACGAGTACAAGCAGCGGCTCGACCAGTCGGTGTTCCGCTCGGCGATGCTGATGCGCCGGGTGTTCGAGGCGGCGCGCAACTCCGAGCGCCGCATCGCCTTCGCCGAGGGCGAGGACGAGCGCGTGCTGCACGCCGCCCACGCGATGATCGAGGAAACCGTCGACAAGCCGATCCTGATCGGCCGCCCCGAGGTGGTCGAGACCCGGCTGGAGCGGCTCGGCCTGCCGATCCGCCCTGGCGCCGACTTCGAGATCGTGAACCCCGAGAACGACCCGCGCTACCGCGACTACTGGGAAACCTACCACGGGCTGATGGCCCGGCGCGGCGTCACCCCGGACCTGGCCAAGGCGATCATCCGCACCAACACCACCGCGATCGGCGCGGTGATGGTCCATCGGGGCGAGGCCGACAGCCTGATCTGCGGCACCTTCGGTCAGTACCTGTGGCACCTGAAATACGTCTCGGAAGTTCTGGGCACGGCGCATCTGCATCCGATCGGCGCGCTGTCGCTGATGATCCTGGAACGCGGCCCGCTGTTCATCGCCGACACCCAGGTCCACCCGGAACCCACCGCCGAGCAGATCGCCGAGACCACCATCGCCGCCGCGCGCCACGTCCGCCGGTTCGGGCTGGAGCCGGTGATCGCGCTGTGCTCGCATTCGCAGTTCGGCAACCTCGACACCGAAAGCGGCCGGCGGATGCGCGCCGCGCTCGAGATCCTCGACGGGACGCCGCGCGATTTCGCCTACGAGGGCGAGATGCACTCGGACGCGGCGCTGGACCCGGACCTGCGCGAGCGAATCTTCCCCGGCAGCCGGATCCAGGGCGCGGCGAACACGCTGATCTTCGCCAACACCGACGCCAGCTCGGGGGTGCGCAACATCCTCAAGTCCGCCGCCGGCGGGCTCGAGGTCGGGCCGATCCTGATGGGCATGGGCAACCGCGCGCACATCGTCACGCCGTCGATCACCGCGCGCGGGCTGCTGAACATCTCGGCGCTGGCGGGAACGCCGGTGGCGCACTACGGCTAGGGGATGCGATGACCGAAGGCGGCGCGGCGCGGGGACGGCATCGGGGCTTGCCCCCGGCTGGTGCGCCGCCGCGCGGGGCGCGCGGCGGCGCGGCGGTCAGGTCATTCGGATTTCGGTTTCGGGCCCGGTTTCCCGGTTTTCTTGCCCGTGGGTTTCTTGTCGCCCATGGCGATCACGTCCTCTGCGAACGGTGTGGCGGGATGCCGCACCTGAGAGAATCCGATAGCCTGATCCGGGTATATTGCAAGCCGATTCGACGGCGCGCCCCGCACCCTGCGGCGGCGTCCCGCCGACAGCGACGGAGGTGCGCATGACCCTGTCCGGCCACTGCCTGTGCGGCGCGGTCACCTGGACCGCGAAAGGCCCCGAGCTGTGGGCCAGCTACTGCCATTGCGAAAGCTGCCGGCGCAACTGCGCCGCGCCGGTGACGGCGTTCTTCGGGGTGCCGCGCGCCGGCTTCCGCTGGACCGGGGCAAAGCCCGAGGCCTATGCCTCGTCGCCCGGCGTGACCCGGCGCTTCTGCGGCACCTGCGGCACGCCGATGGCCTATCTGACCGACGAGGACCCGGCCGGGATCCACCTCTATGCGGCGACGCTGGACGACCCGGCCGCCTACCGGCCGCGCCATCACGTGTTCCACGCCACCCATCTGCCGTGGCTGAAGATCGACGACGACCTGCCGAGACGGGCGGGATTCCAGGAATGAGAACACCGACAGGAGGAATGACGGAATGGGCTACAAGCAGACCTATGCCGCCTGGAAGGCCGACCCCGAGGCGTACTGGATGCAGGCCGCCGAGGCGATCGACTGGGTGAAACGGCCGACGCGGGCGCTCGACGACAGCGCCGCGCCGTTCTATCGCTGGTACGCGGACGGGCAGATGAACACCTGCTGGAACGCCGTCGACCGGCACGTCGCCGCCGGGCGCGGCGCGGATCCGGCGATCATCTGGGACAGCCCGATGACCGGGCAGAAGCGCCGCATCCCGTTCGCCGATCTGCAGGAGCAGACCGCCCGCCTGGGCGGGGCGCTGCAGGCGCGGGGCGTCGGCAGGGGCGACCGGGTGATCATCTACATGCCGATGGTGCCCGAGGCGCTGGTGGCGATGCTGGCCTGCGCCCGGATCGGCGCGGTACACTCGGTCGTGTTCGGCGGTTTCGCGGCGCACGAGCTGGCGGTGCGGATCGACGACGCCACGCCGAAGGCGGTGATCGCCGGCTCCTGCGGGCTGGAGCCGGGGCGCACCATCGCCTACAAGCCGCTGCTGGACGAGGCGATCCGGCTGTCCGCGCACGCGCCGGAGTTCTGCGTGATCCTGCAGCGCCCCGAATGCGCGGCCGAGCTGACGCCGGGCCGGGACCACGACTGGCACGACTTCCAGTCCGGCGCCGCGCCGGCGGATTGCGTGCCGGTGGGCGGCGCGGATCCGCTGTACATCCTCTACACCTCGGGCACGACCGGGCAGCCCAAGGGCGTGGTGCGGCCCAACGCCGGGCACGCGGTGGCGCTGCACTGGACGATGAAGAACGTCTACGACGTGGCGCCGGGCGACGTGTTCTGGGCGGCCTCGGACGTGGGCTGGGTCGTCGGCCACAGCTACATCTGCTATGCGCCGCTGATCTACGGCTGCACCACCGTGGTGTTCGAGGGCAAGCCGGTCGGCACCCCCGATGCCGGCACCTTCTGGCGGGTGATCGCCGAGCACGACGTGCGGGTGCTTTTCACCGCGCCGACCGCGTTCCGGGCGATCAAGCGGGTCGACCCGAAGGGTGCGTTCATCGGGCAGCACGACCTGAGCCGGCTGAAGGCGCTGTACCTGGCCGGCGAGCGGGCCGACCCGGACACGATCGAATGGGCGCAGACCATGCTGAAGGTGCCGGTGATCGACCACTGGTGGCAGACCGAAACCGGCTACACCATCGCCGGCAACCCCTGGGGGCTGGAGCGGCTGCCGGTCAAGATCGGCTCGCCCACCGTGCCGATGCCCGGCTACGAGGTGCATGTGCTGGGCGAGGACGGGCACCAACTGAAGCCCGGCGAGCTGGGCGCGATCGCGGTGAAGCTGCCGCTGCCGCCGGGCACGCTGTCGGGGCTGTGGAACGCCGAGGACCGGTTCCGCAAATCCTACCTGCACCACTTCCCCGGCTATTACGAGACCGGCGATGCGGGGATGGTCGACGAGGACGGCTACCTGTGGATCATGGCGCGCACCGACGATGTGATCAACGTCGCCGGGCACCGGCTGTCCACCGGCGCGATGGAGGAGGTCCTGGCCGGCCTGCCCGAGGTCGCGGAATGCGCGGTGATCGGCGTCGCCGACCCGCTGAAGGGGCAGCTGCCGATGGGCTTCCTGTGCGTCAGCGCCGGCGTCGACCGGCCGTCCGAGGAGATCGTGCAGGACGCCGTCGCCCGCGTGCGCGAGAAGATCGGGCCGGTCGCGGCGTTCAAGCTGGCGGTGGTGGTCGAGCGGTTGCCGAAGACCCGCTCGGGCAAGATCCTGCGCGCGACGATGGCGAAGATCGCCGACGGCGAGCCGTGGAAGATGCCCGCCACGATCGACGATCCGGCGATCCTGGACGAGATCCGCGAGGCGCTGCAGGGCCTGGGCTATGCCAGGGAGCCGGCGGGGGCGTGACCTTGCCGGACCGGGCCGATCCGGCCCCGAGCTGGTCCCGAACCGTGAAATCCGCGGCTTTTCACCGTGTAAACCCCCTTAACCCGTTGATGAAAAAGGTGTTTCCAATCTTACCTGCAGGTTAACGCGGTCTCGGCCGGCGTTCACGCGTGAACTGTTTGTCCCGTTGGCGTATCATTCCCCTGATCAACCGGCATGCGGGGGGAGCTATGCTGCGTTTGGACAGGACCGGCAGCGTGATCCACGCGGTGCTGGAGGGCACGGTGACGCGCGACGAGATCCTGCCGTTCTACGCCGCGCTGGACGAGGCGCTGAAGGGGCGCGGGCGGGTCGGCGTGGTGGTCGATCTGTCCGGCCTGTCCGACATGACCGCTGACGCCATCGTCGAGGACGCCCGCCGCGAACTGGCGCTGCTGCCGCGGCTGCGTCGGGTGCCGCGGGTGGCGCTGGTCAGTGACAAGCAGTTCCTCGCCGCGCTGACGCGCTGGGCCGACGCGCTGCTGCCCGGCACCGACATGCGCGCCTTCGGCGCCGCCGAGTCTGACGCCGCGCGCGCCTGGGTGGCGGATGCGCCGCGCCTGCGCCGCGCCGACGTGCTGCGCGGCGGCCTGCGCGAGATCCCCACCGGCCAGCCCGACGTCTTCGCCTTCGAGCTGGACGGGCCGTTCGACGCCGCCGACCTGGACCCGATCATCGAGCGCATCGACGCGCTGGTCGACCGGCACGACACCATCGACATGCTGGCGCGCGTGCGCCGGTTCGAGGGTTTCGACCCGCGGCTGCTGACCCGCTCGGGGCTGTTCTCGATGAAGCTGAACGCGCTACGGCATCTGGGCCGCTATGCCATCGTCACCGACGCCGCCTGGCTGCGCACGCTGGCGCGGATGATGGAGCCGGTGATGCCGATGGACGTGCGCACCTTTCCGCTGGACGGCGAGGATGCGGCCTGGGCGTGGCTGCGTTGCGCGCGCCCGGCGGACCAGCCGGACGGGCCGGGCTGACCGGACCGGTCGAACGGGCGGGGTGCCGGGCGCGCCGCGCGCGCGGCAGCCATTGATTCGCGGCCATCAAGTCGCGGTCATCAAAGCGTGACAGCCCCGGCGCGGCCATAGCTGCTATCGTCCGCCCCGGACCGTTGCCGAGGGAGGACGAGATGAAACAGAGGACCGGCGCCGTGCTGCTTGCGGGGGTGATGGGCGGGCTTGCCTGGGGCGGCGCCGCGGCGGCCGCCGAGGGCGAGCGCGTGACCGTCACCGGCGAGGCGATCGACACCTGGTGCTACTATTCGGGGGTGATGGGCGGCCCGGAGGCGGTGGTCGGCTCGGCGCATCATACCTGCGCGCTGTGGTGTTCTGCCGGCGGCATCCCGGTCGGGCTGCTGGCGGACGACGGCACCGTCTACATGGTGCTGAAGATCGCCGGCGACGACACCGCGAACGGCGGCGACACGCAGCTGCGCATCGCCAGCCACGAGATCACCGCCGAGGGCATGCTGTACCGCCGCGACGGCATCAACTACCTGGTGGTCGAGCAGGTGGTCGCCGACGCCGACATCGTGCGCCTGACGCACGAGGATTTCGGCGTGGTGCCCGGCTTCGCCATCCCCGATCCGCAATGAGGGGCACCGCGATGAGACAGGTTGCTTTCGCGATGGCGCTGCTGGCCGTACCGGCCGCGGCGCAGGATTTCTCGGACGGCTCCGAGGCCAGGGAATGGGGGCTCTACGGCGAGTCCAAGGCGCGTTTCGCCGCCACCGTGGTCGATCCGCTGTGCGAGCTGGCCGGCGACTGCCCCGACAACTGCGGCGACGGCCGGCGGCAGCTGGCGCTGCTGCGCACCGAGGATGACGTGATGGTGCTGCCGCTGAAGAACGCGCAGCCGGTGTTCTCGGGCGCGGCAAACGAGCTGGCGCCGTTCTGCGGCCAGGCGGTCGAGGTCGACGGGCTGCTGATCACCGACGAGGATCTCGGGGCGCGGAACGTCTATCTGCTGCAGAAGATCCGGGCCGCCGGTTCGGACGAGTGGGTCGCCGCGAACAAGTGGACCAAGGACTGGGCCGAGGCGAACCCGGATGCCGCCGGCGAGGGGCCGTGGTTCCGGCGCGATCCGCGCGTGCTGGCCGAGATCGAGAAGGAGGGCTGGCTGGGGCTGGGCGCCGAGGCCGACGCCGACTTCCTGGAAGAGTGGTTCCGGTGATCCGGGCGGCGGCGCTGGCGCTGGCGCTGGCACTGGCGGGGCCGGCAGCGGCGCACGACCGCGCCGCGTCCGCGGCGGCGCCGGCCGCGGGCGTTGCGGCCGACACCGGGGCGGGATTCCTGGCCGGCATCGGCGGGCCGTTCGCGCTGACCGACCAGACCGGCGCGCGGCGCACCGAGGCCGACCCGCAGGGGCGGATGCAGCTGCTGTTCTTCGGCTATGCCAACTGCCGGTCGATCTGCCCGGTGGCGCTGCCGCTGATGGCCGAGGCGACGCGGGCGCTGGACGCCGGCGGGCTGGCGGTGACGCCGGTGATGGTGACGGTGGATCCGGCGCGCGACACGGTGCGGACCATCGGTCCGCCGCTGGCGGCGCAGCATCCGCGCTTCGTCGGGCTGACCGGCACCGAGGCCGAGCTTGCGCGCGCCCGGGACGCCTTCCAGGTCGAGCACTCGGTGGTGTTCGAGGATCCCGAGTACGGGCCGGTGTTCGCCCACGGCAGCCACATCTACGTGCTGGACGCGCAGGGCGGGGTGCTGACCCTGCTGCCGCCGATCCTGGGCGCGGCGCGGCTGGCGCAGATCGTCCGCGGCTACGCCGGGCGCTGAGGCCCGCGCCCCGACGCCGCGCGCCCCTTGCAACCGCCGGGGGCGGCGGCGATAGTCGGTCCGAGCGGTCAGCAGGGGGCGCGGCGGGCGATGTCGATGGATCTTTTCGAAGCGGCCCGGGCGGCGCGGGACAACGCCCATGCGCCCTATTCGAAGTTCCGGGTCGGCGCGGCGCTGCGCACCGAGGACGGCGCCGTCTTCGCCGGCTGCAACGTCGAGAACGTGGCCTATCCCGAAGGCACCTGCGCCGAGGCCGGCGCGATCGCGGCGATGGTCGCGGCGGGGCATCTTCGCATCGCCGAGGTGCTGGTGATCGCCGACAGCGGCGAGCCGATCCAGCCCTGCGGCGGCTGCCGCCAGAAGCTGGCCGAATTCGCCGGGCCGCAGGTTCCGGTCACGCTGGCCGGGCTTGACGGGCCGCGCGCCCGCACCACCGTCGGGGAACTGCTGCCCGGCGCGTTTCGCCCGACCCACCTGGACTGAAGCCCTGGATTGATCCCATGCCCGACGACGACGAGTTGAAGACGGCGGCCGCCCGCGCGCTGGCCTGCCTCGATCTGACCAACCTTGACGACGACTGCACCGCCGAAGACGTGCGCGCGCTGTGCGACCGGGCGCTGACCCCGCACGGCCCGGTCGCCGCGGTCTGCGTCTGGCCGCGGTTCGTGTCCGTCGCGCGCGCCGCGCTGGGCGGCAGCGGCGTGCGCATCGCCACCGTGGTCGCCTTTCCCGGCGGCGACGACGACACCGGCGCGGTGATGCAGCTGACCCAGCAGGCGGTGACCGAGGGCGCCGACGAGATCGACATGGTGATCCCCTACAAGGCGCTGCTGGAGGGGCACCCGCAGCTGGTGACCTCGGCGGTGGCGCGCACCAGGGACGCCGCCGGCGGCGCGCAGGTCAAGGCGATCCTGGAGACCGGCGTGCTGGGCGATGCCGAGCTGATCCGCCAGGCCGCGGAGCTGGCGGTCGAGGGCGGCGCGGATTTCCTCAAGACCTCGACCGGCAAGGTGCCGATCAACGCCACCCCCGAGGCCGCCCGCGTCATGCTGGAGGTCATCGCCCAGGCCGACCACCCGGTCGGGCTGAAGCCCGCGGGCGGGGTGAAGACGACCCAGGATGCCGCCGCCTATCTGGCGCTGTGCGACGAGGTCATGGGCGCGGACTGGGCCCGCCCGGCGGTGTTCCGGATCGGCGCGTCCTCGGTGCTGACGGCGCTGCTGGCGACGCTGAACGGCGAGGAGCCGGCGGACGTGGGCGAGGGTTATTGATGCTGGCCGAGATCGATCTGTCGCGGCTTCCGGAAAGGCCCAAAATTGATGAAGCGGGCTACGCGTGGACAGGACGCTTCGGTCAATTTCCTTCGCTCATTGTCGGCCATACTGAGTTGGAGTTTGACAAACAGGCGCGAAGGTCGGTGCTTGATACAAGGAAGTGGCTACAGAGAAACTTCTCCGAACCGCAACTTCGACGAAGTCGAAAGTTTCATCAACTCGCGCCATCAGCCGGAGAGCATGTGCTCATATACGTTTATGAGGACATAGGCACTGCTGTTAACAGCCTTGGCAACCATCAGGCGAAGCGCGGAAGGAAACGCTTCACCGGGATCTTTCTTGTGGAGGAACGCGAAGACAACTGGCTGCGCGCCAAGTTGATTAGAAGGGACAACTTGGGCTGATGCTTGCAGCAGAACTGATCGGCAAGAAGCGTGACGGCAAGCGGCTGACGGACGAGGAATTGCGCTTCGTGGTCAGGGGGATCACCGACGACAGTTTCTCGGAAGGTCAGGTCGCGGCGTTCGCCATGGCGGTCTACTTCAACGGCATGGAGGACGCCGAGCGGGTCGCCTTCACCGAAGCGATGCGCGACAGCGGCACGGTGCTGCGGTGGGACCTGCCCGGCCCGGTGGTGGACAAGCACTCCACCGGCGGGGTGGGCGACAACACCTCGCTGATGCTGGCGCCGGCGCTGGCCGCCTGCGGGGCGTATGTGCCGATGATCTCGGGGCGCGGACTGGGGCACACCGGCGGCACGCTGGACAAGTTCGATTCGATCCCCGGCTACAGGACGCAGCCCGACGTGGAGCTGCTGCGCAAGGTCACGCGCGAGGTCGGCTGCGCGATCATCGGCCAGACGCCGGACATCGCGCCCGCCGACCGGCGGCTTTATGCTGTCCGCGACGTCACCGCGACGGTGGAAAGCATCGACCTGATCACCGCCTCGATCCTGTCGAAGAAGCTGGCCGCCGGGCTGGAGGCGCTGGTGCTGGACGTCAAGACCGGCTCGGGCGCGTTCATGGCCAGGCAGAAGGACGCCGAGGCGCTGGCCCGCGCGCTGGTCGACGTGGCGAACGGCGCCGGGTGCAGGACCTCGGCGCTGATCACCGACATGAACGAGCCGCTGGCCAGCGTCGCCGGCAACGCGCTGGAGGTCGCCTGCGCCATCGAATTCCTGAAGGGCGACGAGATCGACAGCCGGCTATGGGACGTGGTCGTGGTGCTGGGCGCGGCGGCGCTGGTCTCGGCCGGGCTGGCGAAGGACGACGCCGAGGGCGAAGCGAAGATGCAGGACGTGCTGCAATCGGGCAAGGCGGCCGAGGTGTTCGGGCGCATGGTTCACGCGCTGGGCGGCCCGCCGGACATCCTCGAGGATTACCACACGCACCTGCCCGACGCGCAGGTGATCGAGGAGGTCTATGCCCAGGCCGAGGGCTTCGTGACCGCCATCGACACCCGCGCCGTCGGCTGGACCGTGGTGGAACTGGGCGGCGGCCGCAGACAGGCCACCGACAGCATCAACCCGCGCGTCGGGCTGGACTGGCTGGCGGGGCGGGGCCGCCGCGTCGATGCCGAGACGCCGATCGCGCGCATCCACGCCGCGTCTGCCGATGACGTCGAGGTGGCGCGCAGGCGGCTGGTCGCGGCCTATACCATCGGCGACGTGCCCGGCGACGAGTCGCCGCTGATCGTGAAGAAGATCAAATGAGCCGGGCAATCCTCTGCGTGCTCGATTCCGTCGGCTGCGGCGGGGCGCCGGATGCCGAGGCGTATGGTGACGCGGGCTCGAACACGCTGGGCCACATCGCCGAGGCCTGCGCGGCGGGCCGCGCGGACGAGGGCCGCTCGGGGCCGCTGCAGATGCCCAACCTCGACGCGCTGGGGCTGGGGCGGGCGATCACGCTGGCCTCGGGGCTGGAGGCGCCGGGGCTTGGCGCCGGGCCGACGGGCCGCTGGGGGGCGGCGACCGAGGTGTCGCAGGGCAAGGACACGCCCTCGGGGCATTGGGAGCTGGCGGGCGTGCCGGTGCCGTTCGCCTGGCACTATTTCCCGCAGGAGGTGCCGACCTTCCCGAAGCAGGTCACCGACGCGCTGATCGAGCGCGGCGAGCTGCCGGGGATCCTCGGCAACAGGCACGCCAGCGGCATGCCGATCATCCGCGAGCTGGGGCAGGAGCATATCCGTTCGGGCAAGCCGATCTGTTACACCTCGGCAGACAGCGTGTTCCAGATCGCAGCGCACGAGCAGCATTTCGGGCTGGAGCGGCTGCTGAAGCTGTGCAAGATCGCCGCCGGGATCGTCCATCCGATGAAGGTCGGGCGGGTGATCGCGCGGCCCTTCGTCGGCGAGACCCCCGAAGATTTCAGGCGCACCGCCAACCGACGCGACTACGCCATCGCCCCGCCCGAGCCGACGATCTGCGACCGGGTCACGGCGGCGGGCGGCACGGTCTGGGGGATCGGCAAGATCCGCGACATCTTCGCCGGGCAGGGCATCGGCGAGGTGCTGAAGGCGCAGGACGACATGGGGCTGGTCGACCGGACGCTGGAGGCGATGGACCGCGCCGCGCCGGGGGACCTGGTGTTCGCGAACTACGTCGAGTTTGACTCGCTGTGTGGCCATCCGCGCGACGTGGCCGGCTATGCGCGGCACCTGGAGGCGTTCGACGCGCGGGTGCCGGAGCTGATCGGCAGGCTGCGCGACGGCGATCTGCTGATCTTCACCGCCGATCACGGCAACGATCCGACCTGGACCGGCACCGACCACACCCGCGAGCGGGTGCCGGTGCTGATGGCCGGCGTGCCGCCGGGCGAGATCGGGCTGTGCGGCTTCGCCGACGTCGGCGAAAGCGTCGCCGCGCACATCGGGCTGGCCCCCGGCAGGCATGGACGGAGCCAGCTGTGAGCGTCGAGGATCTGCCCAAGGTCGAGCTGCACCTGCACCTGGAGGGGGCGGCGCCGCCGGATTTCATCCGCCTGCTGGCGGGCGAGCAGGGGGTGGTGCTGAACGGCGTGTTCGACGCGCAGGGGCATTACGCCTGGGCTGATTTCGCCGGGTTCCTGGACTGCTACCACCGCGCCTGCGAGGTGCTGACCGGCCCTGACGAGTTCCGCCGGCTGGTCGAGGCGGTGCTGGCCAAGTCCGCGCACGACGGGGTGATCTACACCGAGTTGTTCATCGCGCCGCACATCTGCGGCGGCGGCGACCGCGGCGCCTGGTTCGAGTATCTCGACGCGCTCTACGCCGGCGCCGCGGCGGCGCGCAAGGCGCACGGCATCGAGGCGCGGTTCGTCTCGACCTGCATCCGCAACCTCGGCCCCGAGGCGGCGCGGCTTGCCGCCGCGCTGTCGGCCGAGGCGGCCGGGCCGATGCTGACCGGGTTCGGCATGGGCGGCGAGGAGCGGCACCTGGCGGCCGCCGATTTCGCCCCCGCCTTCGACATCGCGCGCGAGGCCGGGCTGGGCCTGACCAGCCACGCCGGCGAGATCTGCGGGCCCGGCAGCGTGCGCGAGACGCTGGATCACCTGCGCCCGGCCCGCATCGGCCACGGCGTGCGCGCGATCGAGGACCCCGCGCTGGTGGCGCGGCTGGCCGTGGAAGGCGTGGTGCTGGAGGTCAACCCCGGCTCGAACGTGGCGCTGGCGGTCTGTCCCGGCTGGGCGGCGCACCCGATCGACCGGCTGCGGCGGGCGGGGGTGAAGGTCACCGTCTCGACCGACGACCCGCCGTATTTCCACACCGACATGGCGCACGAGTACCGGATGCTTGCAAACACCTTCGGATGGGGCGAAGAGGTATTCCGAGACCTGAACCTGACCGCGATCGACGCCGCGTTCTGCGACGAGCCGACCCGCGCCGCGATCCGCGCCCGGCTGCTGAAAGGGGCCTGAATGACCCACGCGCGCACCCCCGACCACCTGACTGTCGTCGATCACCCGCTGGTGCAGCACAAGCTGACGGTGATGCGCGAGGCCGAGACCTCGACCGCGTCGTTCCGGCAACTGCTGCGCGAGATCAGCCTGCTGCTGGCCTACGAGGTCACCCGCGACCTGCCGCTGACCAGCAAGCGGATCACCACGCCGCTGACCGAGATGGACGCGCCGACGCTGGAGGGCAAGAAGCTGGCGCTGATCTCGATCCTGCGCGCCGGCAACGGGCTGCTGGACGGGGTGCTGGAACTGATCCCCTCGGCCCGGGTCGGCTTCGTCGGGCTCTACCGCGACGAGCAGACGCTGCAGCCGGTGCAGTACTACTTCAAGGTGCCCGCGGACCTGCCCGACCGGCCGGTGATCGCGGTCGACCCGATGCTGGCGACGGGCAACTCCTCGGTCGCGGCGGTCGACCTGCTGAAGCAGGCCGGGGCCACCGACATCCGTTTCCTGTGCCTGCTGGCCGCGCCCGAGGGCGTGCGGCGGATGAAGGAGGCGCACCCGGACGTGCGCATCGTCACCGCCGCGGTGGACGAGCGGCTGAACGAGAAGGGCTACATCCTGCCCGGCCTCGGCGACGCCGGCGACCGGATGTTCGGCACCAAGTAGGCACCCGCCGGCGCGCGGCGGTGCCGGGCCCGCCAGCAGCAGCGCCACCGCCAGCGTCAGGCCGATGCCGCCCGCCAGACAGACCGCCGGCGCCAGCGCGAAAAGCGCGGCGGCTGCGCGCTGCCCGCCTGTCCTCCGGGCCGGCGCTGCCGCTGCCGGCGCGCGGCCGGTGCCGAAGATCGCGCCGCTCAGCAGCGGGGCTGCGAGGGAAGGCGCGTGTCGCATGCGAGATCCGGAAGCGTAACCATCGTTGGGTCATCGCCACCCGAAACTCGTATTACGGGATCGCGCGCGAGGGGCAGGGGAACCGGGCTTCGACGATACCGACGCGGCGGCGGGGCGCCAACTCGACCTGCTGGTCGGCGATCTGCGGAGCCGCGGCGCCAGCTGCCGGCCCGACGCTCCGGGCGAGGCCGTCATCCAGGCCCGCGCAACCTCGGCGGCCGCCAACCTTGCGCGTCTTCTGGCCCCCTGACGCGCCCCGGCTTCTCCATTCCGGAAAATGCTCCCGCCCGAGGCCCCGCCAGCCCCGGACGCGCCGCGCCCGTCAGTCCGCGAGCGCCCGCCACGCCGCCCAGTCCTCGGGCGTGTCGAGGTCGGTCAGCGGCGCCCGGCTGTCGAGCGTCACGTCGAACACATACTCCCGCGCGCCGGCGACGATGCCGCGCGCGCCGGTGTCGCCGCGCAGATCCTGCAGGCTTTCGTAGAAGCGCCGCCCGAACAGCACCGGATGGCCGGGCGTGCCGTCGGGCGCGGCCGCGCGGCAGATCTCGCGGTGCCGCCCCGGATCGTAGGCCGCGATCAGCGCGTCGAAGGCGGCGGCGTCCACCTCGGGCATGTCGGCCAGCGCGACGATCACCCCGGCGCTGTCCTCGGGCAGCGCGGCGATCCCGGTGCGCAGGCTTGCGCCCATGCCCTCGGCGGCGGTCTCGGCGATCACAGTCTCGACCGCCAGCCCGGCCAGCGCCTCGGCCCGCGCCCCGGCATCGGGCGGCAGCACGACCAGCACGCGCCGGGCCCGGGACGCCAGCGCCGCCTCGGCCGCCCGGCGCAGCAGGGGGGCACCGGCGACCGTCTCCAGCAGCTTGTCCCGCCCGCGCATCCGGCGCGAGGCCCCGGCGGCCAGCAGCACCACGTCCACCGGCGCACCCGCCTTCGGCGCGGGCGCGATCACCCGCGGCTGCGGGCGCACCGGGATCTCCTTCAGCAGCCCGCCCACGCCCATCGCGGCAATCTCGGCGTCGCCCACGTCGATGCCGCAGACCAGCCGCTCCAGCACCCAGTCGGCGCCGTTCAGCGCCGGCGAGCGCGCGCAGCCCGGCAGGCCGACGACCTGCGCCGCCGCGCGCCGGCCGAGGAACAGCAGGTTGCCCGGGTCCACCGGCATGCCGAACCGGGTCAGCGTGCCGCCCGCCGCGATCAGCCCGGCGGGGCAGACGTCGGCCGGATCCGAGGTCGCCGAGGCGCCGAGGATCAGCACCAGCGGTGCGCGGGTGCGCGCCAGCGCCGCGGCCACGGCGCCGGTCTCGTGCGGGACCACCTCGTCGCGGACCAGCCGCACCCCCAGCGCCGCCAGCCGGTCGGCGACGGCGCGGCGGCCCTTGTCCACCAGCTTGTCGGAAAACCCCGGCGTGCGGGTGACGATCAGTTCGGCGGTGCGCAGCTCGGTCGGCGCGACCGAGATCACCGGCGCGTTGCCCAGCGCCGCCGCCGCCCGTGCCAGCGCGGCGCCGGGCACCGCGTAGGGGATGATCTTGACCGTCGCCAGCATCATCGCGTCCGACACCCTGGTCAGGTCCGGCAGCGTCGCCAGGGTGATCGCCGGATCGACCGCGTTCAGCGCGTGGATCGCGCGCGCGTCCAGCCGCAGCACGCCGGGCCGGTCGGCCAGCAGGTTCACCCGGCCGTTCTGCGGCCGGGTCAGGCGCACGCCGTGCCCGCCGGGCACCAGCGCGCTGGCCACCTGCATCGCCGCCGCGTCCTCGGCCACGTCCCCCGGCTCCAGCCGCGCCACGGTGACCTCGGCGATGCCGGCGGCCTGCAGCGCCGCGATCTCGTCCGCGCCCAGCAGCAGCCCCTTGCGCAGCTTTCGCTTGCCGGCCTGCACCGAATGCGCCAGCAGCGCGCCTTCGGCGCGCGCCACCGGCTCGGGGCCGAACCTCATGCGGCGGCCTGCGCGGCGGGCCGGGTCTCGGGGCGGCGCAGCCGCTCGGTGATCTGCGCGAGGATCGCGACGGCGATCTCGGCCGGGGATTTCGCGCCGATGTCGGCGCCGATCGGGGCGTGGATGCGGGCGATCTCGGCGGCGCTGAAGCCGTCCTCGGTCAGCCGCGCGACGCGCCTGGCATGGGTCCGGGTGGAGCCGAGGCAGCCGAGATAGAACACGTCCGAGCGCAGCGCGACGCGGATCGCCGGATCGTCCAGCTTGGGATCGTGCGTCAGGGTAACCACGGCGGTGCGGGCGTCGAGCCCCGCCGCCTCCAGCGCCGCGTCGGGCCAGTCGCGCAGAATCGTCTCGCCCGGAAAGCGGCTGTCCGAGGCGAAGGCGTCGCGCGGGTCGACCAGCACCGGATCGTAGCCGCTGAGCCGCGCCATTTGCAGCAGCGGTTGGGCGATGTGCACCGCGCCGACGACGACCATGCGCAGCGGCGGGTTGTGGATGCCGACGAACCAGTCGTCCTGCTCGAAGCCGGACCTGTCGGTGTGGAACCGCGCCGCGATCGCCGGCCAGAGCGGATCGCCCGGCGCCTCGGCCAGCCGCCGATCCCAACTGCCGGTGTGCACGACATAGGCCGCGGCGCGGCGGGCGGCGCGGGCGGCGACCAGCGCGGCGAGCATCTGCTCGGGGATGCCGCGCCCGGTGGCGACCGGCTCGACCATCACCCGGATCCGCCCGCCGCAGGCCAGGCCGACGGCGAAGGCCTCGTCGTCGCTGACGCCGAACTCCAGCACCCGCGGCGTGCCGTCCTCGACCGCCTCAAGCGCCTCGGCGACCACCGCGCCCTCGACGCAGCCGCCCGAGACCGAGCCGGCCATCTCGGCCGCGTCGGTGATCGCCAGCTGCGCGCCGACCGGCCGCGGGGCCGAGCCCCAGGTCTCGATCACCGTGGCCAGCGCCACCTTGCGCCCCGCCCGCAACCAGTCGAGCGCCTGTTCCGGGATCTGGTCGTGCCGTTCCGCGTCCATCGCCGCCTCCCTTGTCCTTCCGGGAATATAGGCCCGCGCCGCGGTGCCCGGAAGGGCGCGTTCCGGGCGTCCGCCTTCCGCAAGCATCCCCGCCCGACGCGGGCGCCGCCTCAGCCGTCGAGCATCGCCATCAGCCGCCGCTTGTCGCCGCTGTCGTCGGCCCGGGTCAGCGCGGCCGACAGCGCCTCGAGCGAGCCCACCGAGTGCCCGGCGCGGAAGCTGTCGACCCGCGGCAGCAGCGCCTTGACGCCGCGCGCGCGGGGCGCGAAGCCGTCCCAGCGCAGCAGCGGGTTCAGCCAGATCAGCTTGCGCGCCGACAGCCGCAGCCGGTCGGCCTCGGCCTCCAGCAGCGCGGGATCGTCCCGGTCCAGCCCGTCGGTGATCAGCAGCACCACCGCGCCCTGGCCCAGCACGCGGCGCGACCAGTCGCGGTTGAACTGGTGCAGGCAGTGCCCGATCCGGGTGCCGCCGTCCCAGTCCTGCGCCTCGGCGCCGGCCGATGCCAGCGCTGCGTCCACGTCGCGGGCGCGCAGGTGCCGGGAGATGTTGGTCAGCCTTGTGCCGAAGGTGAAGGCATGGACCTGCGCCCAGCCGGCGCCGCGGGCGTTGGCGGCGGCGTGCAGGAAGTGCAGCAGCATCCGGCTGTAGGACGACATCGAGCCGGAGATGTCGCACAGCGCCACCAGGTTCGGCCAGCGCACCCGGCGGCTGCGGGTCGACAGCGCGCGGATGTCGCCGCCCGAACGCAGCGCGGCGCGCATCGTGCCGCGCCAGTCCGGCACGCGGCCGTGCGGCGCCGCCATGGTGCGGCGCGAGGCGATCGGGCGCACCGGCAGGTCGAGCCGGGCGATGGCGCGCCGGGCCTGCGCCAGCTCGGCCGCGGTCATCTGCTCGAAGTCCATCCGCTTCAGCCGTTCCTCGGCCGAGAAGGTCAGCGTGGCGTCGATCTCGATCTCTGCGTCCGTCTCCTCCGGCTCCGGCAACTCGGGGGCGGGGGCGTCGGGCTGGTCCAGCAGCGCCGCGGCGGCGCGGCGCTCGGCGGCGGCGGGGTCGGGCGCCGGGTTCGCGCCGCGCACCATCGGGCCGAGCATCTCCATCATCTTTTCCAGGAACTGCGGGTCGCGCCAGTACAGCCGGAACACCTGGCCGAACACCGCGCGATGCTCGGGGCGGGAGACGAAGCAGGCCTCGAGCGTGTGGTAGAAATCCGCCTTCGCGGTGAAGCCGGCGGCCTCGACCGCGCGGATCGCGTCGACCACCCGGCCGGGGCCGACCGGCAGCCCGGCGCGGCGCAGGGCGCGGGCGAAATGGGTGATGTTCTCGGCCAGGCGGCCGTGCTCGGGAACGGGCAGGTCGGCGTGCGGAACCATTGTGCCTACCCTAGCCGACGGCCGGCGCGCGGCGACGGCGGGATGCCTCCGGCGGGGATATTTGCGGAAGTTGGAAGCCGGGCGCGGTGCCGCGGGCGGGGCGCTGCGGGGCCGGGGCGGTCATACCGGCTCCAGCGCGGCTTTCGATTCGTCGAGGATGCGCCTGGCCTCGGAGCCCTGCAGCTTCTGGATGTCGTCCTGGTATTTCAGCAGCGCGCCGAGCGTGTCGGCGATCACCGCCGGGCTGAGCTCGACATGGTCCAGCGCGACCAGGCACTTCGCCCAGTCGATGGTTTCCGCCACGCCCGGTTTCTTGAACAGGTCCTCGGCGCGCAGCTGCTGCACGAACGCCACCACCTGGCGGCTGAGTTCTTCGCGCGCCTCGGGGGCGCGGGACTGCAGCACCGCCATCTCGCGCTCGAAGCTGGGATAGTCGACCCAGTGGTAGAGGCAGCGGCGCTTGAGCGCGTCGTGCACCTCGCGGGTGCGGTTCGAGGTCAGGATCACGATCGGCGGCTCGGGCGCGGTGATGGTGCCGAGCTCCGGGATCGTCACCTGGAAGTCGGACAGCGCCTCCAGCAGGAACGCCTCGAACGGCTCGTCGGTGCGGTCGAGCTCGTCGATCAGCAGTACCGGCGCGCCGCCGTCCTGCGGGCTCATCGCCTCGAGCAGCGGGCGGCGGATCAGGAAGCGGTCGGAGAACAGCTCCTCGGTCAGCGCCTGGCGGTCGGCGGCGGCGGTCGCCTCGGCGGTGCGGATCGCCACCATCTGCGCCGGGAAGTTCCATTCGTAGACCGCGGACGCCGCGTCCAGCCCCTCGTAGCATTGCAGGCGGATCAGGCGGCGGTCCAGCCCGGCGGCAAGCGCCTTGGCGATCTCGGTCTTGCCGACGCCGGCCTCGCCCTCGAGGAACAGCGGCCGGCCCAGCTTGAGCGACAGGAACACCACCGTGGCCAGCGCGCGCGAGCTGACGTAGCCGGCGCCGGCGAGCAGCGTTTCGGTGGCCTCGATGCTGTCGGGAAGGTCGGTCACGGCGGGCGATCCTTGTCTGGGCGGGACGGGCCCGGCTGCCTTTCTTAAATGGCAGGGCGGCGGGGAATTCAAGACGCGGCTGCGCCCAGCCGCTTGCGGAGGAACCAGCGGCGATGGTCCTGCGGCGCCGAGCCGGGCGGGTTTTCCAGGCGGCCGAACTGGGTGAAGCCGAGCGCCAGGTAGAAGTCGCGCGCGGCCGGGTTCGAGGTGTCGAGCCACGCCGAGTGGCAGCCGGACGCGCGGCCTTCGCGTTCAGCCCGCGCCATCAGCCGGCGGCCGAGCCCGGTGCGCCGGCAGGCGGGCGCGACCCAGAGCGCCTTGATCAGCAGCCAGCCGTAGGAGGCGGACGCGGCCAGCCCGCCTTCCAGCGCGTCATCGGGGCCTGCGGTCAGCACGAAGCCGGTATTGGTCGCCTGCGGCAGGCTGGCGCGCAGGTCGGCCAGCAGCGACGCCTCGATCCGTGCGCCCAGCGCGGCGGCGTCGGGCCCGTGCCGCCGGATCGGCGTCACAGCAGCAGCGCCGCCGCGAGGCCGAGGAAGGCGAAGAAGCCGACCACGTCGGTCACCGTGGTCACGAAGGTGCCCGAGGCCAGCGCCGGGTCGATGCCCAGCTTCGACAGCGCCATCGGGATCAGGATCCCGGACAGCCCGGCGACGAACAGGTTGATCACCATGGCCACGCCCAGCACCACGCCCAGCATCGGCGTGCCGAACCAGATCACCCCGACCACGCCGACGATCAGCGCGAAGGCGATGCCGTTGCCGGCGCCGACCAGCGCCTCGCGGCGGACGATGCGCATCGCGTTGGCGCGGGTCAGATCGCGGGTGGCCAGCGCGCGCACCGCCACGGTCAGGGTCTGCGTCGCCGCGTTGCCGCCCATCGAGGCGACGATCGGCATCAGCACCGCCAGCGCCACGATCGCGGCGATGGTGGCCTCGAACAGCGAGATCACCAGCGAGGCGACGATCGCCGTCACCAGGTTCACCGCCAGCCACGGGAACCGGGCGCGGGCGGTTTCCCACACCGTGTCCGAGATCTCCTCGTCGCCGACGCCGGCGAGCAGCTTCATGTCCTCCTCGGCCTCGTCCTCGAGCACCTCCATCGCGTCGTCGATGGTGATCACGCCGACCAGCCGGCCGTCGCCGTCGACCACCGGCGCGCTGACCATGTGGTACTGGTTGAAGGCGTAGGCGACGTCCTCGTAGGACTGGTCGACCGGGATCAGCCGCGGGCTGGTGTCGGCCAGCTCGCGCAGCGCCGTGTCGCGGCGGTGCGCCATGATCGTGCCCAGCGCCACGGTGCCGACCACGTGCATCCGCGCATCGGCCAGGATCACCTTGTAGAAGGTCTCGGGCAGATCCTCGTGCGCGCGCATGAAGTCGATGGCGTCGCCCACCGTCCAGTGCGGCGGGCAGATCACCATCTCGCGGCTCATCAGCCGGCCGGCGGTGTCCTCGTCGTACTGCAGCGACGCCTCGACCGCGTGCCGGTCGGCGTCCTCGAGGTGCTGCAGGATCTGATCCTGCTCCTCGGCCTCGAGATCCTCGACCAGGTAGACCAGGTCGTCGGTCTCCATGTCCTGGACGGCCTGCGCCAGGGTCTTGCGGTCGAGGACCTCGAGCACCTCGTCGCGGACGCCTTCCTCCAGTTCGGTCAGCACCTCGCCGTCGAAGCCGTCGCCCCAGAGGCGGATCAGCTTTTCGCGGTCGGCGGGGCCGATCTGTTCCAGAAGGTCGGCGGTGTCGGCGGCGTGCAGCGGCGCCAGCAACTCCAGCAGCCGGTCCTGCGCGCCCGCCTCGACCGCCGCCAGGATCGCATCGACCTGTGCCGCGTCCAGCCCGTAGGCATCGCCGCGATCCTCGGTCTCGGCGCGCTCGGGATCGGGGCCGGGCGTTTCGTCGGACATGCGCGGTTCCTTCGCGGCGAATCGGGACTTTGCGCCGCGCCGGCGCGGCCGGTATAGAGCCCTAGTCCTAACCCGTGGGTTCCGCGATGCAACAGACACTTCACCTTGGCCAGACGCTGGAATTCCCCGGCGATCCGTTCCGCGACGGACCGTCCGCGGCGCGCCACACCACCCGCGGCGGGGTGCTGGTGGACGGCGCGCGGATCGCCGCGGTGGGCGACGGTGCGGCGCTGCGCGCGGCGCATCCGCAGGCGGCGGTGATCGACCACGGCGGCGGGCTGATCCTGCCCGGGTTCGTCGACGCGCACGCGCATTACCCGCAGACCGGGATCATCGCCAGCTGGGGCAAGCGGCTGATCGACTGGCTGAACGCCTACACCTTCCCCGAGGAGGCGCGCTTCGGCGATCCGGCGCATGCCGCGGCGGTGGCGCGGACCTATCTGGACCTGAACCTGGCCAACGGCATCACCACCGCGGCGGCCTACTGCACCATCCACCCCGGCAGCGTCGATGCGCTGCTGGCAGAGGCGCAGGCGCGCGGGCTGGCGATGGCGGCGGGCAAGGTGATGATGGACCGCAACGCGCCCGAGGACCTGCGCGACACGGCGCAGGCGGGCTATGACGACAGCAAGGCGCTGATCGGCCGCTGGCACGGGGCGGGGCGGCTGCGCTACGCGATCACGCCGCGGTTCGCGCCGACCTCGACGCCGGCGCAGCTGGAGGCGGCGGGCGCGCTCTGGTCCGAGCATCCGGACTGCCTGATGCAGACGCATCTGAGCGAGCAGGCCGAGGAGGTCGCCTGGGTCCGCGACCTGTTCCCCCAGGCGCGCGACTATCTGGACGTCTACGAGCGCCACGGGCTGGTCGGGCCGGGCGCGGTGATGGGCCACGCGATCCGGCTGCGGCCGCGGGAATGGGCGGCGCTGGCGGCCACCGGGGCGGCGATCGCGCACTGCCCGACGTCGAACACGTTCATCGGCTCGGGGCTGTTCGACATGGACGGCGCGCAGCGGCTGGGGATCCCGGTGGGGCTGGCGACGGACGTCGGCGGCGGCTCCAGCTTCTCGATGCTGCGCACGATGGCCGCGGCCTACGAGATCGGCCAGCTCAAGGGCCGTGCGCTGCACCCGGCCGAGCTGGTCTTCCTGGCGACCGCGGGCAGCGCCCGTGCGCTGCGGCTGGAGTCGCGGCTGGGCCGGCTGGCCGCGGGCATGGACGCCGACCTGGTGGTGCTGGACCTGGCCTCGACGCCGGTGATCGCGCAACGCGCGGCGCGCGCCGGCGACATCTGGGAGCAGCTGTTCCCGACGATCATGCTGGGCGACGACCGGGCGATCGTGGCGGTTCACGTCGCCGGCCACGCCGGCGACGCGCGCCGGCCCGCCTAAAGCCCGACCGCCCGAGCCCCCACCGCCCGACCGCCGACCGCCCGAACCCCGACCGCCCGAGCCGCGCCGGTTCGACCATCGTCGCCCGACCCCCGCCGCCCGTGCCCGGACCCGCGCAGCGGGCCGGGCCCAACGGGCGGAAGCGCCGCGCCAGCGGCGCGCCCGCCGGGCGGGAGCCCCCCTGTGCCGGGGTTACTCGGGGATTTCCAGCACGGTGTCGCGGCCGCCGCGGCGCATGCGGATCGCGTTGGCGCCGATCGCCGCGACCTGATAGCCCTCCAGCTGGTCGCCGGCGGACACCTTGACGTAGCGCCCGTTGGCCAGCCGGACCAGCGCCTGCCGGCTGCCCGAGCGGCCGAACACGCCGACCAGCGCCAGCTGCCGCATCGGCAGCGCGCTGTCGATGGTCGCGGCCCGCGCCACCGAGGCCGAGGTCGGCAGCTGCGGCGCGCTGCGTTTCGGCTCGGGCGGCGCGGCCTGCGGCGGCGGCGCCACCGCGGTGCCGGGCACCGGCCGGCGCACCGCGGCGACGGCCGGCGCTGCCGGCGCCGCGACCGCCGGCACCACCACCGCGACCGGGCGCCGGCGCGGCGCGTCGGAACGGGTCAGCGCCAGGTCGCTGGGCGCCAGCGCCGCCATCAGCTCCTGCCGCGCGCGCTCGTCCGCGACCATCGCGCCGGGGCGCGCCGGCGGGCGCGCCATGCGGCGGATCGCGTTCGGCGAGGCGGCGAGGCCACCGGCGTTGCCCTCCAGGGCCGCGGCGGCGATCGCACTGGCGATCTCGGCGGCTTCGCGGGCACGGGCCGCGGTCGGGGCGGATGCGGTGTCGGCGATCCCGGCCGTGGCCGTTGTCGTGGTCGTGGTCGTGGTCGCGGCGCCGGAGGCCGGCGGCCCCGAGTCAGGCTCCGGCGACTGAGCCGCCAGGCGGTCGGTGCCGGCGCGGGGCGGCGGCACCACGTCCGGCGCCCGCGCGAACACCGCGACCGCGCGCGGCGCCGTGTCGGGCCGGCCGGGCGGCGTCACCTCCGGGCTTTCGGGGAACACCGCCACCAGCGGCGGCTCGGCGTTGTCGCCGACGGCCGGGGCCGCGGCGGCGGGCGACGGCGTTCGGGCCGCGGCGCTATCGGCGCCGGGCCGCGGCGGCGGCACCACCGCCGGCCGCGCGGCGATCACCCGGACCGAGCCGTCGGGGGCCGCCTCCACCCGCGCCGGGCGCGGCGGCGGCAGCACTTGCGGCGCGGTGTCGAGCCCGGCCGCAGCGACCGCCGCCAGCCGCGGTCCCGCGGGCGCCGTG
>NZ_WIND01000014.1:85602-116047 GCF_009697225.1 Halovulum marinum | reverse complement strand
CCGGGACGGTCGGCCGTGACAGGACGATAGCCGGCTCATGGCCGACACCGCAGCACAACGCCGGGTCCGGGAGCGACTCGCCCATTACGGCATCTCGGACGCCATGCCTTGCACCCTCTTTCGAAATCACGCGGGCCAGGCCGAGAAGCCCGTGCTTGGCCGTGACGTAGGCCGACTTCAGCGGCGAGGCTTCCTTTGAATGGACCGAACCCATGAAGATGACCGAGCCCGATCCCTTTTTGTACATGTGCGGCAGGCACGCTTTGGACGTCAGAAACGCTCCGTCAAGGTGGATCGACAGCAGTTTCTTCCAGTCTTCGAAGGGAAAGTCCTGAAGCTCGTGCACGATCTGGATGCCGGCGTTCGAAACCAGAACGTCGATGCTGCCCCATGCATCAACCACCTTGATTACCCCCGCGTTGACCGCGGCCTCGTCGGTCACGTTCATCTCGACCCCCATGGCGGCGCCGGGACCAATGTCGGTCAGATCCTTCGCCGTCGCGTCCGCGTCGCTCAGGTGAAGATCGGCAATTGCGACCCTCGCGCCACTTGCGACGAAGCGCTTTGCGATCTGGGCGCCGATCCCGCGCGCGGCGCCGGTAACAATGCAGGATTTGCCGTTCAGGTTCATTGATTGGTCCTCTTGTCGATTTGATTACACTGCACCGCTACTCCCGCGGATCGAGGTAGTCGTGAACGACCTTGCCCAGCCCCAGCGTCAGATCCGTCACGACATGTACTGCAGACAAGACCTCACGCACCGGCAGGTCGCTCAGCGGCGCGAGAGCATGAGAATGCAGTTCCAGCCCGCAGGGCCTTCCCAGGCGCCTTTGACTGTGACGTCTTCGAGGCAGTACTCGACAAGCTCGCAGATGCGGGGCCGGGCGCAATCGACATCGGGGATGATCTTGAGCAGCCAGCTTGGGGCGGCCAGTGTCCTCGCGACTTTGACATGGTCGAGCGCGCGGTGCTTGTATCCCATCGTCGCACTGGCGACCTGAACGGATCCGACGTCGAGCGTTCCTACGAGGGTATCCTTCTCCACCCGCATCCGCGGTTCTCCCAGCTTCTTCGGGAACCCCCAGATTTCGCGCCCGCCGGAGATCGGGCTGTCGTCGTTCAGGAACATCGCGTGAACATAGCCGCCCTTGCGTCCATCGAACTCGACAGGGACAGCCTGGCCCGTTTCGGTGTAGTCGCCGAATCCGGTGCTGTCCGGCATGCGGATGAATTCGTACTTCACGACAGGTTCGATGACCTGCAGCGGTTCCGGCACGACGGCGCGCAGCGCGTCAATGTCGGTTCGGTAGGTCACGATGAAGAACTCGCGATTGACGAAACGATAGGGGCCCTTGGGATAGGACGGGCTGGTCAGTGGCATCGCGAAAGCGTTCCTGACCACATCGGTTGCTTTCATGTCTTCTCTCCCGCACGAGATGATACCAGATCGACCTTCAGGGGCGGCAGCCCGACGATGTCGTAGGTTCCGGAGGCAAATCCGACCTTTTCGGAATGGGCCTCGAAGGCAGCCACGATCGCCTCACACAGCGCCGATTTCGTGGAACGGCGCTGTTTGTAGTCGACAAGGTAGCGGATGGAGTATTCCAGCCAGTTGTCGTTGGCGACGAGGAATACTTGAGGCTCCAGACTCGCATCCTCGATGGCATAGTCCTCTTTCAATTGATGCCACTCCCGTTTCATCGTCTCGGTGGCCTGCGCGACCAGAGGTGAAACGGCATCCATCATGATCTGGACGGCGAGTTTCCGGTCGCCGCCATAGCGGACAGGAACCTTCAGTTCGTCCCAAAGGAACTCGTAGTCGGCGCTGTAGTTGAAGACCGGTTGCTGATAGATCGCCGCGTTCGGAACACGCACGACCCGGCCGGTGTACTGGTCCCCGTCTACCCAGTCGCCGCGGATCTCCATCAGTGTCGTGAGAAACACGTTGATCTGGATCACATCTCCGATCACGCCCCCGACCTTCACGCGATCCCCGGTGCGGTAGACGCGGTTGGTCATGATCTGGATGAAAGCGACGCCGCTGGCCAATACCTGTTGCAGCGCAAACGCGACCGCGGCGCCAGCCACGCCGAGCGACAAGGCCAGGCCGCCGAGTCTTTGCGAGAAGGTGAAGGCCGCGGCAATGGCGATGATCGCGAGTAGCGCAAGGTCGACGGTGCGTCTGATGGTTCTGCGCGCGTGTGGGTCGCCGACCTTCCTCAGATACCGGGTGCGGGCCACGACCACGGCAAACCAGAACAGCGCGGCCGCCACGCAGAATATCGCCAGTTTCACGAGGAACGGCTGGGTCGCAAGCAGGCTAGAGAACATCGGCGCCTTCTTTCGGTTTCACCCGGCTCGACCGGGTCTTCGAAGTCGTCGTCCGGATCGGAGTGATGCGGAGTCCGCCGGAGGACAGGAGTGACGCTGATCGCGGCGCCACTGACGCAGGGCAGGCCACCGAACAAGCGTTGGCGCTTGCGATCATCCCGTCGCGGTTGGCCGGCGTCGTGTTCACCGGTCCTTCCACAGACAAGATCGTCGACGCATCCGGAACGGCGTCGATTGAGGTCGTTACGACGATAGTACCGAGCCCGGCAGGACGCACGTGGGCCGCAACCAGAACGGCTTGCGCCAGACGCACCGGGGACCCTCGGCGCGCGGGAAGCAGTTCGATAAAAAGCGGCAAGGGTGTTCTGCGCCGGGTCATTCGGTCAGGTCGAAAACCTGGACGCGCTCGGACGCGTCGTGCCGCGCTTTCCATTCGGGGTGAGACAGGGTCAACTCGACGTCCTTGGCGCCCGCCGCCCAGTGATCCAGCATCGAGCGGCGGGAGAACTCGTAGTCCTTCGACTGATGCTCGTACCGGTTCTGACGATAGATCAGATGCGCGATGGTGATGCGTGCCTCGGTGTAGCCAGTTCTCAGCGCCCTGGCATCCGGATCGGCCTTCAGCTCCGGCGGCAGCTTTTCGAAAAGGCGCCGCGCGGCGACCCTCGTTTCGTGCAGACGCCGCATCATGTCCGTGTTGTAACGTGTCCGGCTGGAAAAGCGGATGTCCTTTTCGCGCGCTTCCGACGTCCAGACCGAAGACGGCAGCGCCCCGCGTGCGCTGAACAGATCGATCTGGAAGACGCACATGTCTTCCGCGGGCATCTCTTCGTCCAGGACGTACTGCAGCGGCGTGTTCGAGACGAGCCCGCCGTCCCAGTAGTGCGCGCCGTCGATCTCGATCGCGGGAAAGCCCGGCGGCAAGGCGCCCGAGGCCATGATGTGCTCTGGCCGGATCCGGGTTTCGGTGCTGTCGAACCAGGTCATGTTGCCGGTCTCGACGTTGACCGCGCCGAGGCTCAGGCGGACGCCTCCGTCGTTGATGAGATCGAAATCGACAAGCTTGAGCAGGGTTTCGCGAAGCGGCGAGGTATCATAGAAACTGCGCGCGGCCGCGGTTCCCGGCGGCATGATGACCGCGGGCGGCAGACGGAGCCTGAAGAAGCCCGGCACACCGGAAACGGTGGTTCCGGCGGCGCTCAGATCATTCAGCCAGCCGCGCGACAGGCCACTGAAAAGAGGTCCGTCCGCGGCAGACGATGACGATACGCCTTCCCAGAATGACCGCAGCGCCTTGACCCGCGTATCGGGGGTGTTTCCGGCTATCAGGGCCGAGTTGATGGCACCGATGGAGATCCCGGCGACCCAATCGATCGGACGGCCGGCCGCAGTGAGCGCCTCGACCGCGCCCCCCTGGTACGCCCCGAGAGCGCCGCCCCCCTGCAGAACGATTACGGATGTTTCCGAATCCACCATGTTTCCCCGCTGGTCCTGCGGCGATATTAGGGATGGGTCAGGTCCGGCACAAATTACGGATTCTCCAGGTTCGCCCGTTCACGAAGTTACGGCTTGCCTGGTGGCTGTGGCGTTCACAGTACCGGCGCACCGAGCCGGAAAACCCCCTCGACAACTCTGCGTGGCAGGCTCGCGCCGGCGACGCCGGGCTCGCAGATTTCGAACTGTGCCTGGAACCATGACTCGAGACGGCTGTTGCTGTCCTTGTCGTGGCAGAACATCGCGATTTCGAAATTCAACAGTAGCGACCGCATGTCGAAATTGGCGGAGCCGACCCAACCCGTATCGTCGATCAAACCGGACTTGGCGTGCAGCATACCGCCCTGGTGTCGAAGAACGGATGCCCCGATCTCCTGCAAGTGTCGCAAGAAAGATCCGCGCGCAAAGTCTGTGGTGGGCTGGTTCGACCGCTCAGGCACCATGATGCGGACATCGAGCCCTTTCCGGACTGCCGTGGACAAGGCAAGCTGCAACGGTTCGGTGGGAACAAAGTATGGTGTCGATATCCACACGCGGCGGCGTGCACGGTGGATCATCGTGAGCAACGCCAGGTACAGAGTGTCGCCGGGTTCGTCGGGCCCGGACGGTATCACCTGCAAGACCGCCCCGCCGGGCATCCCATCTTGATGTCGTACGGCACCCGTTACAGCTTTGCCGGTCACATCCCAGTCAGACGCGAATACATCCATGAACGGTTGCACAGCCGGTCCCGACACGCAAAAGCTCAGATCGGTCCAGGTGCGTCCTTTCGGACCGAGGTAGTGATCGCCAATGTTGCGCCCCCCCGACCAGACCCTGGCTCGGTCGGCGACGACAAGTTTTCTGTGATTTCTCAGGTTCATATGCCCGTTATCGGGGGGATGTATGAATGGAGAGAAGTAGCGCACCTCGCCCCCTGCCGATTGGAGTTCCTTGAGTTCGGCACGCGGCCTCTTCAGCGATCCGAGGCGATCGAGGTTCAGTCGGACCTTGACACCGGCGCGTGCCTTTTCGGTCAGTCGATCGACAAAATTCTTTCCAGTCTGGTCGGGCGCAACGATGTAGAAAATGACGTCCAGAGAATCGTTCGCAGACTCAATCGTTTCCTGAAGCGCCTCGTTTGCGGACTGGGCGCTGTCGTGCAACGTGAATTTGTTGCCCTTGGTTGCTGGCAGTGCACCGAGTTTTGCAAGCGACAGGGCACCCCGGCTGTCAGCTATGCTGCCCGCGACAGGCATCGACAGCGAAACGGGAGGGAAGCGTGTCCCCTGCTTCCGGAAGCCCAGCATCAGAAAAAGGGGGATCGCGACATAGGGCACAACAACAATAAACAGCACCCAGGCCGCCGTCGATTGTGCGGTGCGGCGCTGCTGAAGCACGAAGATCACGGCGAGTGTGGTCACGAGTACGCCAAGAACGATAAGCGCGTGTTGTGCCAGCCAATGCACTCGATTGCCCCCCTGTTGCTCACATCATCCTCGTCTGGAGATTTGCCATGATCCAGATGATTCCGCCCGCCATGATCGCCGCCGTGCCTGGTGGCGGAGCAGCCGCCGTGCCTGGTGGCATTCCGGCCAGCGGTACCAGTCAGCCGCACTTGCAGGCCTGACAAAAGTACGCACTCGATCACATGTCCAGACGATCAGAATTTCCCTGCAAGCCGAGCGGCATCCACAAAAGAGCGTTCGACGTCAGGCCCGTCGCCTCCGCCACTTCGTTCTGACCGACATTCCAGCCGAAACGGGCACTGCCGCCGGCGGCCCGTACCGGTCGCCGATGACCTGCCTCATCCGGTCTTGTCCAATCCCGCAAGCAAGGCTGCTTCGCCTGTCCGATGGCGCCGGAGACCGCCGCGCGTCCGGCAGCCAAGGCCGGCGGGCCGCCCGGCCGGCACCCGCCGGCCGCCGGGCGGAGAATCCGCCGTCCTCGGGATCAGGCCGGAAGCGGCGGCAGATGATCCCTGCCGCGTCCTCGTTCGGCGCCCGCTTCTTTCCGCTGGCGGCCCTGCACGCGCCGGGCCGCGGCCGGGTGCGGCGCCACCGCGGTCACGGCCGAATTCAGGCCGCCTCGGCCGAGCGGTCGGCGCCCTGGAAGTTCAGCATCCAGGGCGTGCCGTACCTGTCGGTGAACATGGCGAAACGCTCGGCCCAGAAGGTCCTGGCGGGCGCCATGTCGATGGACCGGGCACCGTCGGACAGCGCCGCGAACACCCGGTCGAACTCGGCGCGCGAGCCGGGGGCGATCTGCACGCGCACGCCCTGCGGCGGCTGGTACATGCCCGCCGGTGCGTCCGAGGCCATGATCGTGGTGCGGCCGAGCCGGACGCGCATGTTCATCACCAGCTCGTCGCCGCCGGGCATGCGGCTTTCGGCGTCCGGCGCATCGGCGTTCCGGGTGACGTCGCGAACCTCGCCGCCGAGCACGTCCGCGTAGCGGGACATGGCCTCGAAGCATGTGCCGTCGAAGAAAAGGTAGAGCGTCGGTTCCATGCGGTTCTCCGTCTGTCAGAGGGTCTGCGCCAGCGTCTCGAGCTGGGTGGCGGCCACGCCCCAGCCTTCGTGAAATCCCATCTTCCGGTGCTGCCTGAGGGTCTCGTCGCTCCAGTGCATCGCCCGGGCGACGTAGACGCAGCGCCCGTCGCCGGTGCCCTCGAAGCCGACGTGCGCGGTCATGAACGCCCGCTCCGCCGGGATCCAGCCGGGCCGGAACGCGTCGGTCCAGACCAGCCGGCGTTCGGGCTCGACCGCCAGGATGACGCCGGTGTTCTCGAAACGCTCGCCGTCGGGTCCGTTCATGACGCTGAAGAATTCGCCGCCGGGCGCAAGCGCGATCCGCGCCTCGGAGACGGTCCAGGGCGCGGGACAGAACCACTGCTTCAGCAGGTCCGGCTCGGTCCAGCAGCGCCACAGCTTCGCCGGCGGCGCATCGAGTGTCCGCTCGAGCGTCAGCACGTGGTTCGGGTTGGGGTCGGTCATCGGCACGGCCTCCTCCTGGCTCGGTTTGCCTTCGAAGGACGGATCGACGCGGGCCTTGCCGACAGGTGCCGCCATTTTTTGTCTTCCGCACGGTGCGACCCGCGCCGCGGGCAAAAAGACCGGGTGCGCCGAGAACCTTTTCCGCGCCGACGCATCAAACGGGGCATGTGCCGGACGACCGGCACGGGATCTCAGAAGGATATCGAGATGTTCAGACTGCCCATGCTCGCAACCGCGATCGCCGCCGCCGGGGCCCTCGGCGCGCTGGCCCAGACCGGGGACGCGCTGCGCCAGGCGCCGCCGGGTGCGCCCTGGGTACAGGTCAGCGACGCGCTGCCCCTGCCCGAGTTCATCCCCGGCCTCGGCACGCTTTTCGTCGACCCCGACACGCTGCCCGCCGGGCCGTTCCTGGCCTACGACCGCGACGGCGTGCTGTCGGCCACGGTCTACATGACGCCGCTCGGGGAGCTGCAGAACGGCACCGCCTACGACGGGCTCGCGCTCGGCTCGGCCGGCGTCTCGAGCGTCGACATCTACTTCAACGCCGGTCATCCGGGGGTCGAGGCGCCGCATGCGCACGTGGTGCTGTTCCACGACGAGGCCGCGAAGGGACGGCTGGCGGAATGAGCGCGACGCGCCGCCGGTTTCTGGCGCTGGGGGGCGGTCTGTGCACCGCGCTTCTGGCGCCCCGCCGCCCGCTGGCCGCGCCGGCCGCACGCGTCGAGATGCGCGGCAGCGCCCGCGGCGGGCGGGTCTGGTTCGCTCCCTCCGGGCTTGCCGTGGCCGTCGGCACCCGGCTGCGCTTCGTCAACCGGGATCCGGGAAACAGCCACACCGCCACCGCCTATCACCCGGCGCTGTTCGCGCGGTCCCGGCGGATCCCTCAGGCCGCCGCGCCCTGGGACAGCGGGTTCCTGCTGCCGGACGAAAGCTTCGAGGTGACGCTGACCGTGCCGGGGGTCTATGATTACTACTGCATCCCGCACGAACACGCGGGCATGGCCGGCCGGCTTGTCGTCGGCCGGCCGCGGGATCCGGGCTTCGCGGGCGCGGCGGCGGCCGGTACCGACCTGCCGCCCGGCGTCGCCGCCAGCCTGCCGCCGGTCGAGGCCATCCTCGCCCGCGGCCGCATCGCGGAGGGGGACCGATGAGCGTAGCAGTGCGCGGCGCCGAGCGCAGCCTGGCCGACGGCGAGGCCGACCTGGTCGCCGCCGCGCGCCGCGGCGACGAGGCCGCGATCCGCGAGCTGATCCGCCGCCTGAACCCCCGCCTGTTCCGGGTCGCGCGCGGCATCGTGGCCAGCGACGCCGAGGCCGAGGAGGTGGTGCAGGACACCTATCTGGCCGCGTTCACCCGGCTCGACCGGTTCGAAGGCCGGGCCCGGTTCTCTACCTGGGTCACCCGGATCGCGATCAACACCGCCCGGATGCACCTGCGCCGCGCCCGCCCCGCAGAGGATTACGACACCGTGACCGAGGACCGGAACCGGCGGATCGTCGCCTTCCCCGGCGGCCCGCCCGAGACCGCCGACTGCGCGCTGGGCCGCGCCCAGGTGCGGGCGCTGCTCGAGACGGCGATCGCCGGGCTGCCGCCCGAGTTGCGGCTGCCGTTCCTGCTGCACGAGGTCGAAGGCATGAAGCTGCGCGAGATCGCCCGTGCCCTGTCGGTCAACCCGGTCACCCTGCGCACCCGCATGTTCCGCGCCCGCCGCCAGCTGCGTGCGGCGCTGGCCGAGCAGGTGTCGGGCGGGTTCGAGGCGGTGTTCCCGTTCGGCGGCGCGCGCTGCGCGCGGATGGCCGACCGGGTGATCGCGGCGCTGAGAGCCGGGCGGCGGCGGTAGCGGCGCGCCCGCCGCGGTGAGTCTCCGACCGCGCGGTGGGTCTCGGCCCGTCGCGACGCGCGGTCCGATATGCGTCGGTGATGAGGGGCTCGCCTGCCGCACGGCGGGCAAGCCGGCTTCACCAGCACCGGAGGGCTCGCCTGGCGACGTTCCATTGCCGGATCGGCGCGGCGCGCGCGCACCTTGCCAGTGGCAGATGTGCGTGCGCGTCGCCATCGTCTTCGCCTGTGCCGGCGGGTCAGAACGCCGCCGCCGGCAGCCAGGTCGCCAGCCAGGGCAGGTTCCAGACCAGCAGCACGCCGAGGATCTGGATGCCGATGAACGGCACCACCCCGGCATAGATCTGGCCGGTCGTCACCTCGGGCGGGGCGGCGCCGCGCAGGTAGAACAGCGAGAAGCCGAACGGCGGGGTCAGGAAGCTGGTCTGCAGGTTGATCGCGATCAGCACCCCCAGCCAGATCGGGTCGTGCCCCATCAGGATCAGCGCCGGCGTGACCAGCGGCAGCACGATCACCGCGATCTCGACGAAGTCGAGGAAGAAGCCGAGGCCGAAGATCAGCAGCATGCTGAACGCCAGCGCCCCGGCCGGGCCGCCCTGCATCGCGCCGAGGATCTGCGCCACGCGCTCCTCGCCGCCGAGGCCGATGAACACCAGCGAGAAGACGCTGGCGGCGAGGATCGTGGCGAAGATCATCGCCGTCATCGTCATCGTCGATTCGAGCGCGTCCTGGATCACCCGGCGGAACACCACCGCGCGCAGCGCCAGCAGCACGGCAAGCGCGCCGAGCGCCGCCAGCACGACGTAGACGCCGCCCGCGGCGATCTGCACGGCATCCAGATCGCCGCGCTGCAGCCGCACCGGGAACACCCCGGCGGCAACCGCCAGCACGCCGAAGGCCACCGCCCCGGCGAGGATCAGCCGCCGGTTCCGGCCGACGCGCAGCGCGGCCATCAGCAGCGCGCCGATGGCGCCCACGGCGGCGGCCTCGGTCGGGGTGGCGACGCCGCCCAGGATCGCGCCCAGCACCGCGAAGATCAGGATCACCGGCGGCAGGATCGCCGAGGCGATCCGCGCCAGCGGCACCCGCTCGCCGCCGTTCGCGGCCGGCGGCATGTCGCCGGGGCGCACCAGCCCGCGAAGCAGGATGTAGACGATGTAAAGCGCCACCAGCGCCAGCCCCGGCAGGATCGCGGCGGCGAACACCTGCCCGACCGAGATCGTCTCGACCGAGAACCTGCCCTGCTCGTACTGCGCCTGCTGGTAGGCGTTGGACATCACGTCCGACAGGATGATCAGCAGCGTCGACGGCGGAATGATCTGGCCCAGCGTTCCGGCGGTGCAGACGATGCCGCAGGCGACGTTCGGGTGGTAGCCGCTGCGCAGCATCGAGGGCAGCGCGATCATCCCCATCGCGACCACGGTCGCGCCGACGATCCCGGTCGAGGCCGCCAGCAGCGCCCCGACCAGCACCACCGAGATGCCGAGGCCGCCGCGCAGCTGGCCGAACAGCCGGCCCATGGTGTCCAGCAGGTCCTCGGCGATGCGGCTTTTCTCCAGCACCGCGCCCATCGCCACGAACAGCGGGATGGCGATCAGCACCTGGTTGCTGAGCAGGCCGAACACGCGCTGCCCCAGCGCCCCCAGCAGCGAGATGTCCATCGCCCCCAGCGCCCAGCCCAGATAGCCGAAGGCGACGGCGACGCCGGCGATGGTGAAGGCCACCGGAAAGCCCAGCAGGATGCCCGCCATCAGGGCTGCGAACATGATGATGTCGAGGTATTCGGTCATGGCGTCCCGGGGCTGCGAAGAAGGCGGATCAGGATGGCGACGGACTGCAGCATCACCAGCACGCAGAACGCCGGGATCAGCGACTTCATCAGGAACACCGCCTCGATCCCGCCGACCGACATCGGCCCTTCCAGGATCTTCCACGAGTTCCGCACTGATGGCCACGACCAGTACAGCAGCGCCAGCATCGACGGCATCAGCAGGAACAGATGACCGAAGATGTCGATGCGCCGCTTGGCCCGAGGCGACAGGTGGGCGTAGAACACGTCGACGCGCACGTGCTTGTCGACCAGCAGCGTGTAGCCGCCCGCGAGCATGAAGAACGCGGCGTGCAGGTAGAGCACGCTTTCCTGCGCCGCGATCGAATTCACCCCGAAGACGTAGCGCCCGATCACGATCGCGAACTGGATCAGCACCATCGCCACCACGATCCAGCGGACGCCGCGGGCGAGGCCGCGGTTGATGCCGTCAAGGGCATCGGCCAGTCGTTCCATGCGCACCTCGGGGAAGACGTGCCCGGCGCGAGGGCCGCGCCGGGCGTTGCCGTCAGTAGCCCAGAACCGCCGCGCGGGCGTTCATCTGGCCGTTGTCGGCATAGGTCATGTACTCGCCGACCGAGCCGCGGTAGGCGACGAAGCTTTCGGTGATCCGCTTGACCAGCTCGTCATCGTCCTGGCGCAGCTCGTCGATCACCGCGGCGGCGGCGTCGCCCATGGCGGCGATCACGTCGTCGGGCAGTTTCCTGACCTGCACGCCGTGCTCGTCGACCAGCATCTTCAGCGACTGCGCGTGCTTGGTGGTGTACTCGGTCCAGACCGGGTTGTAGAGGCTCTGGCAGGCCACGGCGACGGCCTGCTTCAGATCGTCGGGCAGGTTCTCGTAGACCTCGGCGTTGACCGCGCATTCCTCGGCCGAGGACGGCTCGCCCACGCCCGGCCAGTAGTAGTTCTTCGCGACCTGGTAGAAGCCGAGCGCCGAGTCGGTCCACGGGCCGATGAACTCGCCCGCGTCCAGCGCGCCGGTCTGCAAGGCCTGGAACATGTCGCCGCCGCCCATCGCCTGCGCCGCCATGCCCATCTTCGAGGCCATTTCCGACGCCAGCCCGGTGGTGCGGAACTTCATCCCCTTCAGATCCTCGACCGAGGTGATCTCGTCCCGGAACCAGCCGGCCATCTGCGGGCCGGAGTTGCCGCACAGGAACGGCTTCAGCCCGAAGCGGGCGTACATCTCGTCGTACAGCTCCTGGCCGCCGCCGTGATACAGCCAGCCGAACTGCTCGTCCGCGCGCAGCCCGAACGGCTGCGAGCCGAACAGCAGGATGCCCTTGGATTTCGAGCCCCAGTAGGCCGGCACCGCGTGGTACAGCTCGGCGGTGCCTTCGGACACCGCGTCGAACACCCCCGGCCCCGGCACCAGCTCGCCTGCGGCGAACAGCTGCACCTCGATCCGGCCGCCCGACAGCGTGGTGATCCGGTCGGCCAGCATCTGCGCGGCAACGCCCGGTCCGGGCAGGTTCTTCGGCCAGGCGGTGACCATTTTCCATTTCATCACGTCCTGGGCGATGGCCGGGGCGGCCAGCGCGGTCGAGGCGGCGCCCACCGCGCCGGCGGCGATAAAGTCGCGTCGTTTCATGTCGGTCTCTCCATGTTGGTCGGTCGGTTATGCAAGGATTGCCGGAAGGTTCAGTCCGTGCTCCCGGGCACAGTCGAGGGCGATGTCGTAGCCTGCATCGGCATGGCGCATGACGCCAGTGGCCGGATCGTTCCACAGCACCCGCGCCAGCCGTTCGTCGGCCTCCGGCGTGCCGTCGCAACAGATCACCATGCCCGAATGCTGGCTGAAGCCCATGCCGACGCCGCCGCCGTGGTGCAGGCTGACCCAGGTCGCGCCGCTGGCGGTGTTCAGAAGCGCGTTCAGCAGCGGCCAGTCGGACACCGCGTCCGAGCCGTCGCGCATGGCCTCGGTCTCGCGGTTCGGGCTGGCGACCGAGCCGCTGTCCAGGTGATCGCGGCCGATCACCACCGGCGCGGACAGCTCGCCGGTGCGGACCATCTCGTTGAAGGCCAGGCCCAGCTTGTGCCGCAGGCCGAGGCCGACCCAGCAGATCCGCGCCGGCAGGCCCTGGAACGAGATCCGCTCTCGCGCCATGTCCAGCCAGTTGTGCAGGTGCGGGTCGTCCACCAGTTCCTTCACCCTGGCGTCGGTCTTGTAGATGTCCTCGGGATCGCCCGACAGCGCCGCCCAGCGGAACGGGCCGATGCCCCGGCAGAACAGCGGGCGGATGTAGGCAGGCACGAAACCGGGGAAGGCGAAGGCATCCTCCAGCCCCTCGTCCAGCGCGACCTGGCGGATGTTGTTGCCGTAGTCGACGGTCGGAATGCCGGCCTTGTAGAAGTCGACCATCGCCGCGACATGCACCTTCATCGAGGCGCGGGCGGCGGCCTCGACCTCGGCCGGAGCGCTTTCCTGCTTCGCCCGCCAGTCGCCGACGGTCCAGCCCTGCGGCAGGTAGCCGTGCACCGGGTCGTGCGCGCTGGTCTGGTCGGTGACGATATCGGGCCGCACGCCGCGCCTGACCAGTTCCGGGTACACATCCGCCGCGTTGCCGATCAGCGCGACGGACTTCGCCTCGCCCGCCTCGGTCCAGCAGCGGATCATCTCCAGCGCCTCGTCCGGCGAACGGGTCTTCTCGTCGACATAGCGGGTGCGCAGGCGGAAATCGGCGCGGGTCTCGTCGCATTCGACGGCCAGGCAGCAGGCCCCGGCCATCACCGCGGCCAGCGGCTGCGCGCCACCCATGCCGCCCAGACCGGCGGTCAGGATCCACTTGCCCGTCAGATCGCCGCCATAGTGTTGGCGGCCCGCCTCCATGAAGGTCTCGTAGGTGCCCTGCACGATGCCTTGGCTGCCAATGTAGATCCACGATCCGGCGGTCATCTGGCCGTACATCGCCAGCCCCTTGCGGTCGAGCTCGTTGAAATGCTCCCACGTCGCCCAGTGCGGCACCAGGTTCGAGTTCGCGATCAGCACGCGCGGTGCGTTTGCATGGGTGCGGAACACGCCGACCGGCTTGCCGGACTGGACCAGCAGCGTCTCGTCGTCCTCGAGCGTCTTGAGCGCATCGACGATCCGGTCGAAATCCTCCCAGGTGCGGGCGGCGCGGCCGATGCCGCCATAGACGACCAGATCGTGCGGGTTCTCGGCCACGTCCGGATGCAGGTTGTTCATCAGCATCCGCATCGGCGCCTCGGTCAGCCAGCTCTTGGCGGTGATCTCGGGGCCGGTGGCGGGATAGACGTCGCGGGTGTTGTGACGCGTGTTCATGATGTGCCTCTCAGGGTCGGGGCCAGATCAGCCAGCGTGGTCAGGATCGCAGCCAGATGCGTGCGCAGGCGCGCCGCCGCCTCGGGGTCATAGCTCCAGGGCGCGGCCTCGGCCGACAGGTAGGTGGACTGCGCCAGCTCCATCTGGATCGCGTGAACGCCCTGGTCGGGCTGCCCGTAGTGCCGCGTCGTCCAGCCGCCCCGGAACCGCCCGTTGCTGACCGAGGTGTAGCCGTCTGCGTTGGCACAGATCGCAGCCACGGCGTTTTCGATCGCGGGCGCACAGGTCGCACCATTGTTGGTGCCGATGTTGAAATCCGGCAGCGTGCCGTCGAACAGGAACGGGATCAGCGAGCGGATGGAATGGCAGTCGTAGAGGATCGCGACGCCGTGCTTTGCCCGCACCCGCGCGATCTCGGCCCGCAGGGCGGCGTGATAGGGCGCATGGAACGTCTGTGCACGCTCGGCGATCTCGTCCGCACCCGGCGGCACGTCCCAGATGGCCTGCCCGTCGAAGTCGATCAGCGGCACCAGCCCGGTGGTGTTCTGCCCGGGATAGAGGCTTGCGCCCGACGGATCGCGGTTCGCGTCGATAACATAGCGGTGGAAGGTCGCGCGCACGGTGGTCGCCCCCTCCAGCAGCCCGTCGTAGAGCCGGTCGACATGCCAGTCGGTGTCCGCCAGTTCCCGCCCGCGGTGGTTCAGGCGGGCGCGCATGTCCTCGGGCACGAAAGTGCCGGTGTGCGGCAGGCCAAGGATGACGGGGCCGTCGCCCTGGGCGATTTCGACGGGGGTCATCGGGCGATCTCCTGCACCTCGGCGGCGGCGGCCAGCGCGCCCGAGCGCACCAGCCCGGCGGCGGCGTCGATATCGCCCGCCATGTAGCGGTCCTCGACCAGCGCCGGGACCGTGTCGCGAAGCTTGGCAATAGCCGCCTGCAGCTTGGCCGAGGTCGTCAGCGGCGCGCGGAATTCCACCCCCTGCGCGGCGCAGAGCAGTTCGACCCCGAGGATCACGTTCAGGTTCCGGTTCATCCGCTCCAGCCGGCGCGCGGCATGGGCGGCCATGCTGACGTGATCCTCCTGATTGGCCGAGGTCGGCGTGCTGTCGGTCGAGCACGGGTTCGCCAGGTGCTTGTTCTCGCTCATCAGCGCGGCGGTGGTCACCTCGGCGATCATCATCCCCGAGTTCAGCCCCGGCTCGGGCGTCAGGAACGGCGGCAGGTCGAAGGACAGCGTCGGGTCCACCATCAGCGCCACGCGGCGCTGCGCGATGGCGCCGATCTCGGACAGGGCCAGCGCGATCTGGTCGGCGGCGAAGGCCACCGGCTCGGCGTGGAAGTTGCCGCCCGAGACGATGCGCCCGTCGCCGGTGATGACCAGCGGATTGTCGGTGACGGCGTTGGCCTCGACCTCAAGCGTGCGGGCGGCGAAGCGCAGCAGGTCCAGCGCCGCGCCGGTCACCTGCGGCTGGCAGCGGATGCAGTACGGGTCCTGCACCCGGCTGTCGCCGTCGCGGTGGCTTTCGCGGATCTGGCTGCCCGCCATCAGGTCGTGCATGGCGGCGGCGATGTCGATCTGGCCCTGGTGCCCGCGCAAGCTGTGGATCGCGGGGTGCAGCGGCGCGGTCGAGCCCATGATCGCGTCGGTCGACAGCGCCGAGGTCACCACCGCCGCGGTCATGTTGCGCCAGGCGTCGAACAGCCCCGCCAGCGCGCAGGCCGTGGAAAACTGGGTGCCGTTGATCAGCGCCAGCCCTTCCTTCGGGCCCAGCACCACCGGGTCCAGCCCGGCGCGGGCCAGCGCCTCGCCGCCCGGCAGCTCCTCGCCGCCGTAGACCGCCCTGCCCTCGCCGATCATCGCGGCGGCCAGGTGCGCCAGCGGCGCAAGATCGCCCGAGGCCCCGACCGAGCCCTGCGCGGGGATCACCGGCACAACATCCGCCGCCAGCATCGCCTCGATCTGCGCGCAGATCTGCCAGCGCACGCCCGAGGCGCCGCGCCCCAGCGACAGCAGCTTCAGCGCCATCATCAGCCGGGTGGTCGGCGCATCCAGCGCCGCGCCCACGCCGCAGCAATGCGACAGGATCAGGTTGCGCTGCAGGGTCTCGGTCCTGGCCGGCGGGATCTTGACCGAGGCCAGCTTGCCGAAACCGGTGTTCACCCCGTAGACGGCGGCCTCGCCCTGCGCCGCGTCGCGCACCAGCGCCGCCGCGCGGTCGACCGCGTCACGGGCCGCCGGGGCAAGTTGCACGGCCGCGCCGTCGCGCCAGATCGCCTCCAGCGCGGTCAGACCGGTTGCGCCGGGGCGCAGGGTGACGGTCATGCGCGTCCCCCGAAGATCCGCCGGTTCAGCGGGTTGAAGCCGATGCGATAGGCCAGCTCGGACGGGTACGCGACATCCCAGACCGCAAGATCGGCGCGCGCGCCCGGCGCGATGAACCCGGCGTCGTCCAGTCCCAGCGCGCGGGCGGCGTTGCGGGTCACGCCGGCCAGCGCCTCTTCCGGGGTCAGCCCGAACAGCGTGCAGCCCATGTTCATCGTCAGCAGCAGCGAGGTCAGCGGCGACGAGCCGGGGTTGCAGTCGGTCGCCAGCGCGATCGGCACGCCGTGCGCGCGCAGCGCCGCGACCGGCGGCTTCTGCGTCTCGTGCAGCGTATAGAACGCCCCCGGCAGCAGCACGGCGACCGAACCCGCCGCTGCCATCGCGCGGGCATCCGCTTCGTTCGCATATTCGATGTGATCGACCGACAGCGCCCCGTACCGCGCCGCCAGCCGGGTGCCGCCCAGCCAGGACAGCTGCTCGGCGTGCAGCTTCACCGGCAGGCCAAGCTCGGCCGCAACCTTGAACACACGCTCGATCTGCTCCGGGGTGAAGGCGATGCCCTCGCAGAAGCCGTCGACGGCATCGACCAGCCCCTCGGCATGGGCGGCGCGCAGCGCGGGGATGCAGACCTCGTCGATGTAGGCGTCGGCGCGGCCCTTGTGGTCGGCGGGCACCGCATGGGCGCCGAGGAAGGTGGTGCTGACCCGCACCGGGCGACGGTCGGCGACCTGCCGCGCGGCGCGCAGCATCGCAAGCTCGGTGTCGCGGCCCAGCCCGTAGCCGGACTTGATCTCGATATGGCTGACGCCCTCGGCGAGCAGCGCGTCGACACGCGGCAGCGCGCCCTCGGCCAGCGCCTCGACGCTTGCCTCGCGGGTCGCCGAGACGGTCGAGACGATGCCCCCGCCGGCCCGCGCCACCTCCTCGTAGCTGGCGCCCTGCAGGCGCATCTCGAACTCGCGGGCGCGGTTGCCGCCGTGGACGATATGGGTGTGGCAGTCGATCGGCGCCGGCGTCGTCAGCCGCCCGCCGAGGTCGGTGCGCGGCGCATCGGCATGCTCCGCCGGCAGCTGATCCAGCGGGCCGGCCCAGGCGATCCGCTCGCCGTCAAGAACGATCGCCGCGTTGTCCAGCAGCCCGTAGCCGCCCTCGGGCGTCACCGTCGCGACCGTGGTGTTGCAGAGAATCATCGCGGGCCCCTCTTGCTTCGGCATGTCTTTCCGATAATATGTGCATACATAATAAGTCAAGGTGGTTCGATGACGACGATCTGGGCAAGGACCGCGCTGACGCCCGTGGGCTGGCAGGAAGATGTCCTGATAACGATCGGGGATGATGGGAAAATCCGCGACGTCTCTGCCGGGCAGCCGGCGCGGGGGCAGCGCGTCGACTGCCTGCTGCCGACACCGGTGAACTGCCACAGCCACGCCTTCCAGCGCGCGATGGCGGGCCTGACCGAACGGCGCGGCCCCGACCCCAGCGACAGCTTCTGGACCTGGCGGCGGCTGATGTTCCGCTTCCTCGACCGGCTCGACCCCGATCAGGTCGAGGCCATCGCCGCCTTCGTGCAGATGGAGATGCTGGAGGCGGGCTACGGCACCAATGTCGAGTTCCACTACCTGCACCACGGCCCGGGCGGCGTGCCCTACGCCGACCTCTCCGAAATGGCCGGGCGGATCGCCGCCGCCTCGGCCACCACGGGCATCGGCCTGACGCTGCTGCCGGTGCACTACCAGTTCGGCGGCTGCGACCGCCGCGCGCTGACCCAGGGCCAGGCCCGGTTCGGCAACGACCCGGACCGCTTCGCGCGGCTGGTCGAGGGCTGCGCCGCGGCGCTGGCTGGCCTGCCCGCCGACGCGCGCCTGGGCGTGGCGCCGCACAGCCTGCGGGCGGTGGCGGCGGACACGCTGGCCGCGACCGCGCGGCTGGTCCCGGACGGGCCGGTGCACATGCACCTTGCCGAACAGCCCGGCGAGGTGGACGAGATCCTCGCCGCGCACGGCAGGCGGCCGGTGGAGTTCATGCTGGACAGCGGCCTGCTGGACCCGCGCTGGTGCGTGATCCACGTCACGCAGATGACCCCGGACGAGACCGCGGCGCTGGCCGCGACCGGCGCCGTCGCCGGGCTGTGCCCGATCACCGAATCGTCGCTGGGCGACGGCATCTTCGACGGCGTGCGCTACCTGTCGCACGGCGGGCGGATCGCCGTCGGCTCGGACAGCAACATCCGCATCTCGCTGGCCGAGGAGCTGCGCACGCTGGAATATTCGCAGCGCCTGCGCGACGGCGCGCGCGCGGCGCTTGCGACCGGCGCGCAATCGACCGGGCGGCGGCTGTTCGAGGCGGTTGCCGCCGGCGGCGCGGCGGCGGCCGGGCGGGATACCGGCCGCATCGCCGCCGGGCACTGGGCGGACCTGCTGGCGCTCGACACCTCGGCCCCCGACCTCGAGGGGCTGAGCGGCGATCTGCTGCTCGACAGCTTCGTCTTCGCTGCGGGCGAGGCGGTCGCCGATGTCTGGGCGGCGGGCCGCCACGTCGTGCGCCAGGGCCGCCATGCCGCGCACGACGCGATCGCCGCGCGCTACCGCGACGCGGTGCGCGGCCTGAGGGCGGCGCTATGAGCGAGCGGCCCGCGCACGGCTGGCAGACGGTCCGCGAGGAGGTGCTGCGCCGCATCGCCGAAAAGATCTGGCGGCCGGGCGATCCGATCCCCAACGAGGCCGATCTGGCCGCCGAGCTGGGCTGCGCGCGGGCGACCGTGAACCGGGCGCTGCGCTCGCTGTCCGACGACGGGCTGCTCGACCGCCGCCGCAAGGGCGGCACGCGCATCGCCCGGCAGCCGGTCGGCCGGGCGACGATCGAGATCCCGCTGATCCGCACCGCGATCGCCGAACGCGGCGCCCGCTACGGCTATCGGCTGATCGAGCGGCAGGAAGCCGTGGCCCCGGGTGCGGTCTCGGCCGCGCTGGGCACCGCCGCGGACGCGGCCTTCCTGCACGTGGTCTCGCTGCACCTGGCGGACGAGGCGCCCTATGCGCTGGAGGACCGCTGGATCGTGCTGGGCACCGTACCCGAGGCGCGGGACGAGGGATTCGAGGCGATCAGCGCCAACGAATGGCTGGTCCGCCACCTGCCGTTCACCCGCGCCGAGTCGGAATTCTCGGCGGTCCCGGCCGCCGCCGCCCGGAGCGGCGCGCTGGACACCGCACCGGGCGACGCGCTGATCGTGCACCGGCGCCGGACCTGGCTGGGGGACAAGCCGATCACCCAGGTCGACATGACCTTCGCGCCGGGCCACAGGATCCGCACCCAGCAATAGCCGGAACGGGCGCGCGCTGATGATGGAGGCGAAGCGCCCGGACTGCGTCCCGCCCCCGACGGTCGGCCGCCGGCGCCGCCGCACGCCGAACGGGAAGATCGGCATGTTGCCGGTCACGAACGTGGGGACCGAGACGCGCGCCGGCATCGCCAGCAGGATCGTCAGGCTCACCCCACCCTCCGGCCCGCGCGCGATCGGGTCGTCGCCGGCAGCGTCGTTCGAACGGGAAACGGTATCGGCGGATCGCCGCGGCAGGATCCCGGCCCGCCGGTCCGCCTTTCGCGCCGTCAGGCTGGCCCCTCGCGGCCGGCGGGGGATCGCAGCGCCGACAGCGGGCAGCGCAGCTGCCAGACCAGGCCGGCGGGCGCGTAGTCGATGCTGACCTCTCCCGACACCGCCGTTGCGGTCATCGCGTCGAGAACCGTGGTCCCGAAGCCGCATGTTTCGGGCTCGGCCACCTCCGGTCCGCCGGTTTCGCGCCAGCTCATGCAGAAGGTGTCCGCGTCGACGGCCCACGAGATCTCGACGCGGCCGGTTTCGGTGCTGAGGCTGCCGTACTTGGCGGCGTTCGTCGCCAGTTCGTGCAGCGCCATGCCCAGCGCCTGGGCGGCGGCCGGCGGCACGGTGACCGGCGGGCCGGACAGCACGAAGCGGCCGCCGGTCGCGCCGAAATGCTGAAGCTGCCCGCGCACGAGGTCCGGCAGGGCGACGTGCTGCCATTCGCTTTTCACCAGCAGGTCCTGGTTCGCCGCAAGCGCCTGCAGCCGTTCGCGGAAGGTCCTGACGAATTCGTTCGGCGAGCGGGCGGCGGTCTGGCGCGCGATCACCTGGACGATCGTCATCAGGTTCTTGCTGCGGTGGTGGACCTCGCGCGTCAGCATCTGCCGCACCTCGTCCGAGCGTCTGCGCGCGGTGATGTCCTGGATGATCTTGATCAGATAGGCGATCTGGCCGTCGGGATGGCGGACGCAGCTGACCGTGGTGTGCGCCCAGACCGGCACGCCGTCCTTGCGGATGTAGCGCTTCTCGAGCTCGTAGTCGTCGGCCGCGCCGGACTCCAGCCGGTCCCAGGCCGCATCGCCCAGGGCCCGGTCGTCGGGATGGGTGAACCGGTCGATCGAATGCCCCTCCATCTCGTCCGGGTCGTAGCCGAGCATCTTCGCCAGGCTGTCGTTGACGCGCATCAGATTGCCGTCGCCGTCGACGATGCTGATGCCGACGCCGGCGTTCTCGAACGTCGCCTTGAAGCGCCGCTCGGCGGCCTCGATCGCGCGGGTCCGCTCGGCCACCCGCGCCTCGAGTTCGGCGTTGGCGCGGGCCAGTCCGGACACGGCCTGGCGCTGCTGCCGCATGATGGCGGCGACGATCAGCCCGGTCGCGGCGGCGACCAGCAGCTGCGCCTGCAGCCGGGCGTGCAGCAGCGCCACGTCCGCGGCCGGGACCTGCGCGGTGTCGATGGTCTGCGCGTGGACGCCGATCGCGAGCGCCAGCCCGAGCACGGCCAGCGCGGTGCCGCGGAACTCGAAGCGCAGCGCCGCCCACAGCACCGGCAGCGGCAGCAGGAAGGCGTGGGCGGCACCGGTGATCATTTCCCACGCGCTCAGCCCGGCCAGCACCAGCCCGATGGCCGCGCCCTCGAGAAGCTGCGCAGAGGTCGGCCACGCCCCGTCGCGCCAGACGTTGATGGCCGAGATGACCAGCGGCGTGGCGATCAGGATCCCGGTCGCGTCGCCAAGCCACCAGATCGGCCAGGTGGTGGCGAACGGGTTCTTGCCGACGATCGCGTCGATCGCGCTGCCCAGCGTCGCGCTGACCACCGGCGCCGCCAGCACCCCGATGCCGAGAAAGGCCAGCACCATCGGCAGCGTCGCCAGCCGCCGCACCGGTGTCCGCAGATAGGGCGCAAGACAGAACGCCGCCGCGGTGACCGCCGCCGCGTTCGCGGCGACATAGCCGAGCGCCCAGCCGAGCGGGTTGTGGAACCAGAGCAGGTTGCCGGTCAGCTCGCCCGCGGCGCCGACCGCCAGCCACCACGGCCAGCTCTGCCGCGGCTGGGTCAGAAGCATCGCCAGGATCACCCCGTTCGGCGGCCAGACCGTGATCGGAATCCCCGGGATCACCATCAGCCAGCGGCCGAACGCCGCGCCGAGCATGTAGGCGACGAGGAACGCGGCCAGCGCCGCGCCGTCGGGTCGGCTGGACGCGAGCCGCCACGTCTGCGGCGGCCGGCGGCGCGCCTGAGCTTCCGGCGAAACCGATGCGGACGCGGGCGCCAGGCGCTGTGAGCGGTTCAATCCCGTCCCCCTCTCGATTTCCGCCACCCGGGCCGGCGCGTTCGCGGCCCGAGGCGGTGCAAGCTATCCAAGGTGGCCGCTGGCATCAAGCGCAACGATCCCGCTGGCCGCTGCGGCGGGCGCGAAACGGGCAGCGCCCCGACCGCGCCTGCCGCATGCGGTGCGTGGCACGGATTCACCGTCTGCGACCATTGTAGAACGCTGACAAATACACAGATCCGGGCATGTGGGAACACGATTCACCGGGTCCAGATAGACGGCCCCCCCCGCGCTTCAAGGGCAGCCCGGCCCTGCCCGCGCGTGACACCGACGCCGAACGGCGCCGGGACCGGCGGCCGGCGCCCCGGCCGGTCCCCGGCGCCGCCGGCTCCGGGCGGTGCGCCCGGGCGCGTGATTCGGCCCCGGACCGGGGGCGAACGCGCTCAGGCAGGCCAAAACCGGATCGTCCGGGTCCGCCACGTCGACCCGGTAGTCGATGATCCCGCCCGGGTGCGCCACCCACTGCCCGCCGCACATGAACTGGTAGCCGACGGCCTCGCGGAACCCGTCGCACATGCCGCCGTGGCAGCCGGCCGGGCCGACGCCGCCGCGCACGGCGGCGGTCAGGTTGTCCACCTCCGCGCGCACGATCCCGGACATGGTGCAGTTCGGCACGATCAGGCTCAGCCCGCCGGGCCCCTGCCCGGCGGCGAATCCACGCCGCCGGAACCCGCGCCGCGATCGCAGGTGACCGCGCGCCGATCGTCGACGATACTCGCGCCGTGACCGCAGCCGGCGGTGGGAACATCAGGGAGGACATCGGTGAGCAGGATCGGAATCGGCATCGTGGGCTGCGGCGAGGCGGCGCAGATCATCCACATTCCCGCGCTGCAGCAGCTGCGGGACAGGTTCGAGATCACCGCGCTGTGCGACGTCAGCCCGCGCGTGCTGGACGGCGCCGCGCGCCAGGTCGGCAACGGTGCGGCCACCTATGCCGACCACGCCCTGCTGGCGGCGGACGACGCGGTCGACGCGGTGCTGGTGGCGAACCCGGACGTCTTTCACGCCGAGACCGCGATTGCCGCGCTGGAGGCGGGCAAGCACGTGTTCCTGGAGAAGCCGATGTGCATGACCCTTGCCGAGGCCGATGCGCTGGCCGCGGCCGAGCGGCGCAGCGGCCGGCTGGTGCAGGTGGGGTACATGCGCCGCTACGCGCCGGCGCTGGTCCGGGCCGCCGAGCTGGTGGCGGCGGCGCGTGGCCGGATCCGCTTCGCCCGGGTGCAGGACATCCTCGGGCGCAACGCTCAGTTCATCGACGACACCTCGGCGGTGATCCGCGACGCCGACCTGCCGCAGGCGACCCGCGCCGCGTTCGCCGCGCGCCAGGACGCCGGCTTCCGCGCGGCGATCGGCACCGACAGCGGCGACCTGCGCAACAGTTACACGCTGCTGCTCGGGCTCTCCAGTCACGACATCTCGGCGATGCGCGAGCTGCTCGGCCGGCCGTTGCGGGTGCTGCACGCCACCTCGCGCCACCAGGGGCGGGTGATCACGGCGGTGTTCGACTACGGCGATTTCGTCTGCGAGTTCGCCACCGGCATCGACGAGATCGCCCGCTTCGACGCCTACATGGAGGTGTTCGCCGAGGACGTCGTGATCCGGGTGGACTACGAGACGCCGTATATCCGCAACCTGCCGGCGCGGCTGCGGGTCACGCGCCCCGATACCGTCCACGGCGTGGCGGAGACCGTGTCCTTTCCCAGCCGGCTGGACAGTTTCGTGATCGAGTGGACGGCGTTCCACCGGAAACTGACCGAGGGCCGCACGCCGAAGACCTCGGTCGCGGACGCACGCGCGGACCTGGAGATCTTCCAGGAGATCATCGGCCACCTCAGGGCGCAGGCATGACCGGCCCCGCGGCGGCGCGGCTTTCGCCCGGCACGCGGGGCGCCGGGGCGAATCGCTGCGGCGCGGATTGCGGCCGCGGATCCGGCGCCCCAACGAGCCAAGGCATAAACCCCGGTTAGAAGCCGCCGCGGTTTCGCCGCAGTTCCGTACATATTCCCATATCTGGACTTGATGACCCCGCCCGGTGCCCACACCCTGAAGGCAGCTGGATGGTGGGGGTAGACATGAAGATGACCGCATTCGGCCGGCAGAGTTCCGCGTCTCGTCACGGGTTGTCTTCGGTAACTGGTTCGCGTTCTGCACGGCAGGACAACAATGGCCGCACCGCGGTGGGAAGGATGCGCGATGGGGCGCGCATCGCCCTGATCGCCCCGGTGCAGGTCTCCGCCGGGTTGGCGGCGTCGGTGGGACGGCGCGCCCGGCGGCTCACCGAAAGCCGGTCCGGGGCGCTGCGGATCGCGCCGCGCATCCGCCGCAGCTGGACCCGGGCCCTGGAACGCATGGGCCGCGAGGAAGTGCGCTACGCCCTCGAGCTGTCGGCGCTGAGCATCGGTTTCGGCGAGGACCGGGTGCGCTTCGTCGACGTCGGGCTGACCTTCGGCGCCGACCGGTTCCCGACCCGCTCGTTCGTCGAGACCTGGCTGGGCGACGGCGACGAGGACGAGGCGGGCCGCTGGCGGATCCGCGTGATCGTGGTGTTCGGCTTCGCCGCATTGCTGGCGATGATACTGGGCGTGGCCTCGGGCTGAGCCCGTCCTGCGGCGGGCTTCAGAACCAGGACCCTCGCCGCAGGACGGGCCGGACCGCCTGCACGACGACGAACAGACCCGCCGCGGCCGACACGATCGTCGGCCCGGTCGGGCTGTCGAGCCGCCACGACGCCCAGATGCCCAGCCCGACGGCGGCGACCGACAGCGCGGTGGCGATCAGCGCCATCGCCTCGGGGGAGCGCGCCAGCGGCCGGGCGGCGGCGGCGGGGATCACCAGCATCGCGGTGATCAGCAGCGCGCCCACCACCTTCAGCGCGACCGCGACCAGCAGCGCCAGCGCGCAGGTCATCAGCAACTGCTCGCGCCGCGGATCGAAGCCCGCGGCCTGCGCCAGTTCGGGGTTGACCGTGGCGGTCAGCAGCGCCGACCAGCGCCAGGCCAGCCCGCCGAGAATCGCCAGCGCGCCCAGCCAGATCACCACCAGATCGGACCGTCCGACGGCAAGGATCTCGCCGAACAGGAAGCTCTCGACGCTGACCGAGGCGGGTGCGGTCAGCGCGATCGCCACCAGCCCCAGCGCCAGCCCGGAATGCGCCGCAACCCCCAGCAGCGTATCGGCGCCGTAATAGCGCCCGCCGAGACCCGAGACCGCCAGCGCCACCGCCAGCGCCGCCGCCAGCACCCCGGCCAGCACCGGGATCTGCAGCGCCAGCGCCAGCGCCACGCCCAGGATCGCCGCGTGGCTGGTGGCATCGCCGAAATAGGCGATGCGGCGCCAGACCACCAGGCAGCCCAGCGGCCCGGCGGCCAGCGCCACCGCCAGCCCGGCCAGCGCCGCGCGCAGCAGGAAATCGTCCAGCATCAGCGCCCCGCCCCTTCAAATCCCGCCCCTTCGGATACTGTCCCTTCGGAGTCGGCCCCTTCGGAGTCGGTGTCCGGGCGCGCGTGCGCCGGCCCGTGGTCGTGATCATGCCCGTGGCCGTGATCATGCTCGTGGCCGTGGTCGTGATGGTGATCATGCGCGTGCTGGTACAGCGCCAGTGCGCCGCCGGTGCCGATGCCGAACAGCGCCCGGTATTCCGGCGCGTCCGACACCGCCTGCGGCGCGCCCTCGCAACAGATGTGGCCGTTCAGGCAGATCACCCGGTCCGAGGCGCTCATCACCACGTGCAGATCGTGGCTGACCATCAGCACGCCGCAGCCGAGCGTGCGGCGCACCTCGTCGATCAGCCGGTAGAACGCCGCCTCGCCGGGCTGGTCAAGGCCCTGCGTCGCCTCGTCCAGGATCAGCAGGTCCGGCGCCCCCAGCAGCGCCCGCGCCAGCATCACCCGCTGGGTCTGCCCGCCGGACAGCGCCGCCACCTGGCGCCCGGCGGCGCCGGCCATGCCGACCCGCTGCAGCGCGCGCGCGGCGGCGTCGGCGGGCACCCGCCGCGGCAGGCCCAGGAACCGGTCCACGGTCAGCGGCAGCGTCGGGTCCAGCCGCAGCTTCTGCGGCACATAGCCCAGCCGCAGCCCCGGCGCACGCCGCAGCCGGCCGGCGGTCGGCACCAGCGCGCCGATCAGCAGCCGCAGCAGCGTCGTCTTGCCCGAGCCGTTGGGGCCGACGATGGTCACCACCTCGCCGCGGCGCAGCGTCAGGTCGATGTCCCACAGCACCCGCTGCCCGCCGCGGTCCAGGCGCAGGCCCTCGGTCCGGATCAGCGCGTCCGCGGGCAGGGTCATGCCGGCTCCGGCGCGCAGTCGGGGCACAGGCCCACCGCCTCGATCGAGCTGCGCTCGAGGGTGAAGCCGGCCTCGGCGGCGGCGGCGTCCAGCGCGGCGCGGGCGGGCGGCAGCTCTGTCTCCTCGACCCGGCGGCAGAGGCGGCAGATCAGGAACGCCGGGCGGTGCGCGCCCCGGTGCGCGCAGGCGATGAACGCGTTCAGCCGGTGGATGCGGTGCACCACCCCGGCCGCGACCAGGAAGTCGAGCGCGCGGTACGCCACCGGCGGCTGCGAGCCCAGCCCCTCGTCGCGCAGCCGCTCGAGCACGTCGTAGGCGCCGACGGCGCGGTGCGCCTCGGCCAGGATCTCGAACACCCGGCGGCGCACCGGGGTCAGGCGCAGGTTGCGGCGCGCGCAGTCGGCCTCCAGCCGTTCGGCCGCCCGCGCCACGCAGGCGCGGTGATCGTGGGCGGCGAAGGCGGTGGCCTCCAGTCCGGTCCGCTTCCCGGTATCGTGCGCGCTGGTCATCGGCCCCTCTTGTAATACTATAACATATCATCTAGCTGTCACGCCCCGAGGATGCAACCGCCAGAAGGATCGCCCGATGCGCACCGCCGCCCCCTTCCTGACCGCCCTTCTGCTCGCCGCCACCGCCCAGGCGCAGCCGCCGCGGGTGGCGGCGGACATCGCCCCGGTGCACAGTCTGGCGGCGCAGGTGATGGCGGGGTTAGGCACGCCCGAGCTGATCGTGCCGCCCGGCGCCTCGCCGCATCACTACGCGCTCAAGCCCAGCCAGTCCGGCGCGCTGGCCAGGGCCGAGCTGCTGATCCGGGTCGGCGGCGGCTACACCCCCTGGCTGGAGGACGCCGCCGCGGCGCTGGCCCCGGACGCCGCCGCGCTGGTGCTGCTGGACGCGCCCGGCACCGCAGTGCTGCCGCTGCGCGAGGACGTGGTGTTCGACACCGCGCCGAACGACACGCCAAACGACACGCCGCAAGACACTGCGCAAGACCCGGCGCAAGACCCGGCGCGCGAGGCGGCGCAGGGCGCCGCGCACGAGGAAACCGCGAACGGCCGCGATCGCGAGGATCTGGCCGCCGACCCGCACGCCTGGCTGGACCCGGGCAACGCCGCCGCCTGGACCCGCGCCATCGCCGAGGCGCTGGCGGCGGCCGATCCCGCCAATGCCGCCACCTATCGCGCCAACGCCGACGAGGCCGTCGCGGCGCTGGAGGCGCTGGACGCCGAGCTGCGCGCGACGCTGCGGCCGGTGGCCGGCCGGCCCTATGTCGTGCTGCACGACGCCTTCCAGTATTTCGGCGCGCACTACGGCGTGGACGCGCTGGGAGCGATCGCCGCCGGCGACAACGCCGCCCCCGGCCCGCGACGGATCGACGCGATCCGCGACACCGTCGCCGATCACGGCGTCACCTGCATCTTCGCCGAGCCGCAGCAGGACACCCGGCTGATCGACCTGGCCGCCGAGGGCGCCGGCGCGCGGGTCGGGCGGCTCGACCCGCTGGGCGCCGGGATCCCGACCGGGCCCGGACACTATGCCGCGACGATGCGCGCGCTGGCCGACGGCCTGGCCGGCTGTCTGGCGCAGGACTGAAGCCGGAGCGGCGCGCGGCGACGGAGACCCGCGGGAACGCGGCGGGTCCCGATCGCGGCGCAGCGCGACTGCGGACCGGCCCAAGGTCAGCGGGTCTCGCCGGCGAAATCCGGGATCGCCGACAGGTCGGCCGGGTGGTCGATGTAGATGTCCAGCATGTTCGGCTCGGCCTCGAGCGGGCTGGACCAGAGCCGGGCGAAGGTCTCGCGCAGCGGCGCGCCGTCGTGCAGCACGGCGTGCACCGCCTCGCAGATCGGCATGCGCACGCCGATGCGGCGCGCCAGGTCGATCACCGAGACGGCGTTGACCTCGCCCTCGACCACCACCGGGCGGCCGTCGAAGCACTCGGCCCGCGCCAGCCCCTGCCCCAGCTGCACCCCCAGCGACATGTTGCGCGAGGTCTGCGACGAGCAGGTCAACGTCAGATCGCCCGCGCCGGACAGGCCGGTGACGGTCTCGCGCCGGCCGCCCAGGGCCTGGGCCAGGGTCTTCATCTCGTTGATGCCGCGGGTGATCAGCGCGGCGCGGGTGTTCTCGGCGAAACCGGCGCCGGTCATCATCCCGCAGGCGATGGCGATCACGTTCTTGACCGCGCCGCCGACCTCGACCCCGGTCAGATCGTCCGAGATGTAGGGCCGGAACACCGGCGAGCTGAGCGTGTAGGCCAGCCGCACCGCGGTCGCGGCGCGCGGCTTCAGCCGGTCCTCGTAGGTGAACGGGAACGCCACGGTGACGGCGGTGGGAAAGCCCTTCGCCGCCTCGTGCGCGAAGGACGGGCCGGACAGCGCGCCGACCGGGTGGCCGGGCAGTTCCTCGGTCACCACCTGCGCCAGCAGCAGGCCGGTGTGGACCTCGATGCCCTTGGCGCACAGCGCGATCGGCACCCGCGCCGGCAGGTGCGGGCGCAGCCGGGCGCACATCTCGCGGACCGTCGCCGACGGCGTCACCAGCAGCACCGCCTGCGCGCCGTCCAGCGCCCGGCCCAGATCGTCGGTGGCGGCGATTCCCGCGGGCAGCGCGATGCCGGGCAGGTACTTGTCGTTGCGCCCGCCGCCGGCGATCGCGGCGCAGACCGCGGCGTCGCGGCCCCACAGCCGCACCTCGCGCCCGGCGCGGCGCGCAACCGCGGCCAGCGCCGTCCCCCAGGCGCCGCCGCCGATGACGGCGACGCGCGCATAGGGGTGCGGCTGCGTGGAAGCGCCGCCGGCCGGAGGGGGATCGGTGACCATTTTCGGGCTCGCCTGTTGACCTTGTCCGGAGTCGATCTTGATGCCTCGGAAGCGTGGCTGGCAAGGCCGCACGCGAACCCTGGCCCGCGGCGGCACAGAACCTCGACCTAGCGGCGGCGGCCGTCCGGTCAAGCGCCTTCTCGCATGTGCAGCAAGCCGCGCGGGAGGGCCTGTGGCGGATTTTCGAGCAGATTTCGGAAAGCGGTCGGGGATCCCGGCTATGGCGGCAGGTTTTTTGCCGCTAGCATCGGGTGTCCGGGAACTTACACCGCACTTTGCGGTTTAACGTCCGCCTTCCATGCACCGCTCCATCCACGAATCCCGGATGGGGCGGAGATCTTCTGTTGCTACTGCTTATTTTTTGCTCAGATGCAGAAATATGACTATTTTCAAGCCGTTTCCTTGACTTGTAATCAGAGCGGCGTACCGTCAGTCAGTGCCGCGGTTCCTTGCATTGCAGCAATGCCGACCGCACCCGGATCGACACAGCTGAGGAGCAGCCGCACCGTCATGGCAAAGACCACGATCGAGACAGCCATCTTCCCCGTGGCCGGGCTCGGAACCCGGTTCCTGCCCGCCACCAAGGCCACGCCGAAAGAGCTGCTGCCGGTCATCGACACGCCGCTGATCCAGTTCGCCATCGACGAGGCCCGCGCCGCCGGGATCCGGCGCATGGTGTTCGTCAGCCATCCGTCGAAGTCCGCGATCGAGCGGCACGTGATGGCCGACACCGAGCTGGAGAAGACGCTGCGCGCGCGCGGCAAGGACGGCATCGCCGACGATCTGGAGGAGGCGGCGGTCCGCGCCGAGCGCGAGGAGGTCGCGTTCGTGATGCAGCCCGAGCCGCTGGGCCTGGGGCATGCCGTGCTGTGCGCGCACGCGCATGTGCGGCCGGGTCCGGTCGCGGTGATCCTGCCCGACGATCTGATCCTCGGCCGCCCCGGCTGCCTGGCCGAGATGCTGGCCGCCTACGATCCGGCGCGCGCCGGGCACATGGTCGCCACGATCGAGGTGCCGCGCGACCAGGTGTCCAGCTACGGCGTGCTGGCGCCGCTGCGCCGCGCCGGCCGGCTGCTGCTGGCCGAGGGCATGGTCGAGAAGCCCGAGCCCGAGGTCGCGCCGTCGACCGCCGCGGTGGTCGGCCGCTACCTGCTGGACGCGCGCATCTTCGACGCGCTCGAGACGCAGGAGCCGGGCGCGGGCGGCGAGATCCAGCTGACCGACGCCATCGCCCGCGGCGTCGGCGAGATCGGGCTGGCCGGATTCGCGTTCTCGGGCCGGCGCTTCGACTGCGGCTCGAAGGCCGGGATGCTGGCGGCGACGCTGCACCTGGCGGCGCAGGACGCACAGTACCGCGAGGTTCTGCAGGACTTCGTCGCCCGCAACCTTGGCGCCGATGCCGCCGACGCCGCCGTCGCCTGAGCGATCCCGAAGGGCCGGGATCGGTGCCGCGTCGCGCGGCCGGTTCCGACAGGGGCCGTCACAAGGGCCGTCGCCGATCGGCGCTGAGCTGCAGGGGCTGATCTGCAAGGAAGGTGGCGCGGTTGACGGGGCTCGAACCCGCGACCTCCGGCGTGACAGGCCGGCACTCTAACCAACTGAGCTACAACCG
>NZ_WIND01000014.1:0-85593 GCF_009697225.1 Halovulum marinum | reverse complement strand
GGTGGCGCGGTTGACGGGGCTCGAACCCGCGACCTCCGGCGTGACAGGCCGGCACTCTAACCAACTGAGCTACAACCGCAATGCGGCGTGCGCCTCGGAGCGGGGGTGGCGCGGTTGACGGGGCTCGAACCCGCGACCTCCGGCGTGACAGGCCGGCACTCTAACCAACTGAGCTACAACCGCTCGCCCCGCGCGGGGCAGCGCCCCGCGGTCCGGTCCTGATACTGAGGTGCCGAACCGGCGTCAAGCGGTTATCGCGGCCGCCGCGGCGGAAGTTCCGCCCCGCCCGCAGAGCGCCGATCCGCCCGCGCTGGTGGGTGATGAGAGACTCGAACTCCCGACATCTTCGGTGTAAACGAAGCGCTCTACCAACTGAGCTAATCACCCGCTGGCGGCCCGGCGTCGGGGAGCGGCGGTGGTGGGTGATGAGAGAGTCGAACTCCCGACATCTTCGATGTGAACGAAGCGCTCTACCACTGAGCTAATCACCCGCCGGTGCTGGTAGATACAAAAGCGCCGCCGACAGTGCAAGAGGCGTTCGCACCGCGCGGGCACGAAGCCGCCCGGCCCGGCCTTTCAGTGCGAAAACCCATCTAACCGACTGAAATCATGGCGTGATCAATTGTTGATAAGTTCCCAACGCTGGGTCCGCGCACGATTCTTCCCCCCCAAACTCCGATTTTTATGTATTCTGGAAAAGTTTCGGTTCCGCGTTTTGCGGGGTCCCAACCGGAACGTCCCGGGCGGCTCTGCCGCCTTGTGTGTGTGTGTAAAGACGGGAGTAATTCAGCTATGCCTACGCAATTCGCGACCCTTGACGGTGTCAACGACTTCACCTTGTTCGGCAAAGACTTCACCTGGTTCGACAACGAGATCGAAGCGGTCCAAAGCTGGCCGCGCGGGGACGCGCCTTACGAGTTCGTCCTGAATTTCGAGGGGTCCTGGCACATCGATGTACTGACCCTGAGAGGCGACAGCCCCTCGTCGGTAGCGATTTCGGACGCGGACGACGGGAACGAGCGCAACATCCAGTATCTGAGAACCGGCGACGGCGGCGTGCACGATATCGAACTGATCACCACCCGTGTCCGCTTCATCGACGGCGGCGACGGAGACCATAACATCGCCCTGGGCGACCATTACACCAATACGATCGCGCTTCAGGACGGCGACGATACCGTCATCACCGGCGGCGGTTTCGTGGAAATGATCAGCAGCTGGGGCGGGAACAACGATGTCATCGTGGGCACCGGCGGCGTGGGCAGCATCCGCCTGGGCAACGGCCGCGACGATGTCGTGATCGACGGCGGCTGGGTCGACAGTATTCGAACCGGCGACAAGGCGGACACGCTGCTGGTGAAGAACGGCGGCGCCGCCATGGTGGATCTGGGAAGGGGACACAACACCGTCACCCTGCGCAGGGATACGAACATCGATTCCCTATCGGCATCCGACGGCAACGACACTGTCACCCTGGCGGACGGTGCACGCATCACCTCGCTGCATCTGCGCGGCGGCAACGATGTGGTCACGCTGAACGGCGAGAGCAACATCTGGCAGATGAAGCTGGGCGATGGCGACGNNTCGCTGCATCTGCGCGGCGGCAACGATGTGGTCACGCTGAACGGCGAGAGCAACATCTGGCAGATGAAGCTGGGCGATGGCGACGACACGCTGACCATCGGCAACGGCTATGTCGAATCCGTCCGCTCCTGGGCCGGAAACAACACCATCACCATCGGTGACGGCGGCGCCGGAGCGGTGCAGACCGGCGACGGCAACGACACTGTCACCCTGGCGGACGGTGCACGCATTGACTCACTGAATCTGCGCGGCGGCAACGATGTGGTCACGCTGAACGGCGAGAGCAACATCTGGCAGATGAAGCTGGGCGATGGCGACGACACGCTGACCACCGGCAATGGCTATGTCGAATCCGTCCGTTCCTGGACCGGAAACAACACCATCACCATCGGTGACGGCGGTGCCGGAGCGGTGCAGACCGGCGACGGCAACGACCTGATCCGCACAGACGGGGGATGGGTCGACTTCATCAACACCAGCCGCGGCCGGGACAAGGTGGTCATCGACGGAGACGGCGCCGAGACGGTTTCGACCAACAAGGGCGCGGACACCGTGAAGATCATGGCGGGCTTTGTCTGGCAGGTCCTGACCAGTGACGGGGCGGACAAGGTGATGCTGAGTTCGGACGAAGGCTTCGGCCAGATCCGCACCGGCGACGGCAACGACAAGGTCGTCCTGAGCGAGACCCTGGCCGACCGCGCCGGGCTGGTCGGCGGCGGCGCCGGCATCGACACGGTGAACTTCAAGAAGTTCACCAGCGGCGTCACCTTCGATCTGCGCGATACCGGCTATCAGAACGTGACCGCGCCGGATGGCGATCCGGCGGATGGCGACGGTCTGTTCGCCATCGTCGGGGTCGAGAACCTCACCGGCACCGGCCAGGCGGACACGCTGATCGGAAACGACTGGGACAACGTGCTGCGCGGCGGTGCGGGTGGCGACGTGCTGCGCGGGAAGCAGGGCGACGACCGGCTGTTCGGCGACCAGGGCGCCGACCTGCTGGACGGCGGCAGGGGCGATGACGAGCTGAACGGCGGCGGCGGCCCCGACACCTTCTTCTTCCGCAGGGGCGACGGCACCGGCGACCGGATCGTCGATTTCGAGATCGGGCTGGACCTGGTGAAGTTCCAGGGCGCGAGCGGGCTGGGCGACATCGGCTTCGCGCAGGACGGCAGCGACGTGATCCTGTCCTACCGCAACGTCGAGGTGCGGGTGCAGGACGTCAGCCTGGCGGCGATGAACGACGCCGACAATTTCGTGTTCTGACATCTGCCGCCGCCCCCGGCACCGGGCCGGGGGCGGCCCCCTGCCCCGCAGGCGCCCGATCCGTGGTATCCTTACGCTGCCGCGACCCGACCTGGCCCGGGATTTCGGGCGGCGCCGACGGGCGCGGCCGGGAAGAGGGGGACGGACATGACCGACGATTTCGATCTGGGAACCTACACGCGCGAGATCACCACCACCTCGGACGCCGCGAAGGCGCAGTTCGACCGCGGGCTGGTCTGGCTTTACGGCTACAACCACGAGGCCGCGGCGGCGTGCTTCGAGAAGGCGATCGCCGCCGATCCGGACTGCGCCATCGCGCACTGGGGCGTCGCCCACGCGCTGGCGCCGAACTACAACAAGACGTGGGAGTTCTTCGGGCCCGACGAGCGGGTCGCGATGCTGGAGCGCGCGCACGCCGCGCTGGCGGCGGCGCAGGCGCTGAAGTCCCGCGTCAGCCCGGTCGAGGCGGCGCTGATCGCGGCGCTGGCCGACCGCTTTCCGCAGGATCCGGGGATCGAGGACTACGGCCCCTGGAACGACGCCTTCGCCGAGGCGATGCGCCGGGTTCACGCCGCGCACGGGGGCGATCTGGACGTCACCGCGCTTTATGCCGAGGCGCTGATGAACCGCACCCCCTGGCAGCTGTGGGACCTGCCGGCGCGCAGGCCGAAGGAGGGCGCCTCGACGCTGGAGGCGCAGGCGGCGCTGGAGACCGCCTTCGACACGCTGCCCGGCGCCTGGGACCATCCGGGGCTGCTGCATTTCTACATCCACCTGATGGAGATGTCGCCCTGGCCCGAGTGCGCGCTGCGCCACGGCGACCGGCTGGTCGAGCTGGTGCCCGACAGCGGCCACCTGTCGCACATGGCCACGCACATCGACGTGCTGTGCGGGGATTACCAGAACGTGGTCTGGCGCAACCACCGCGCCGCGGCGGTGGACCGCAAGTACGAGGCGGTGGCGGGCGGCGAGAACTTCTATACCGTCTACCGCATCCACAACGTGCATTTCGAGGCCTATGGCGCGATGTTCCTGGGCCAGCCCGAGCGGGCGCTGGCGGCGGCGCAGGAGCTGATGCGGATGCTGCCGGACAACGTGGTCCGCTATTTCCCGGACCTGTTCGAGTCGTTCTACGGCAAGAAGATCCACGTCATGGTGCGCTTCGGCCAGTGGGCCGAGATCCTGGACGAGCCGTTGCCGCAAGATGCGGCGCTCTTCAGCTATACCACCGCCGCGATGCGCCAGGCGCGGACCGTGGCGCTGGCCAACCTGGGCCGGCTGGACGAGGCGCGGGCCGAGCGCGAACGCGCCGCCGCCGCGCGCGCGGCGGTGCAGGAAAGCCGGCTGGTGTTCAACAACACCGCCGACGACGTGCTGAAGGTCGGCGAGGCGATGATGGACGGCGAGCTGGCGTTCAAGTCCGGGCGCGTGGACGAGGGGCTGGAGCTGCTGCGCCGGGCGGTCGCGCTGGACGACGGGCTGGTCTACGACGAGCCCTGGGGCTGGATGCAGCCGACGCGGCACGCGCTGGGCGCGCTGCTGATGGAGGCGCGGCGCTTCGATGAGGCCGAGGCGGTGTACCGCGCCGATCTGGGGCTGGACGACACGCTGGCGCGCGCCTGCCAGCACCCGCGCAATGTCTGGAGCCTGCACGGGCTGCACGAGTGCCTGGTGCAGCGCGGCGAGCTGACCGAGGCGCGGCACATCAAGCTGCAGCTGGACCAGGCGGCGGCGCGGGCGACGGTGCCGATCCGCGCCTCGTGCTATTGCCGCCGCGCCGAGCAGGCGGCCTGAAACAGCGGGCCGGTCACCCTGCCCGAAACGGCGATGCCCGCCCGTGCGGCGGCACGGACGGGCTGGGCAGTTCCGTTGCAATCCGTCAGTTGTCGGTGGCGGGTGCCTCGGTGTCCACGATCGTGTCTGCCGGCAAGGCATCCTTCAGCGTGGGGAAGTTGTTGGCGGACGCGGTTTCCTGATCGATCTCGCAGACATCCTCGTCCGAGCCCTTGAAATCGCGGGCCAGAACGTTGGCGTCGATATCGCACACGTTCGCCGCCACGCCGATCGGCACCTGTACCGAATTGCCGTCGACGCTGACGTTGACGAGGCCGCTCTTGTTTCCGCCGCCTTTGCCGGGCGTGTCCTCATAGCCCGGGAAGTCGTTGGTCGCGGCGGTCTGCTGATCGACCGAGCATGCGGTCTGGTCGGTTCCGACGAAATCGGCGCTCAGAACATCGACCTCGATGTCGCAGACGTTCGCGGCGACCGAGACCGGAACCTGGACGGTATTTCCGTCCACACTGACGTTCACGAGTCCTTCCTGATCCTGTGCGAAGGCAGGTGCCGACAGGGCCAGAAGGGCAGCCATCGCAGAACCGATTGCGAGCTTGTTCATGATCTTCTCCATTTGACGTCGCGTTGATCACGGGGGAGCCGCGGAGGCTCCGTGCAGCCCGGCGGAGCCTCCGCGGCTCGCCGTCGCTGCAGGACAATCAACCCGGTCCAGTCGCGTATGTTCCAGACAGCGGACCGCGACGGCGACGTTCCGCCATGGCATCGAAGAAATGGCGGAGGAGCGATCGGATGACCGGAGCCGGAGCCGGTCCGCCCGGCCGGTGCGGCTGGTCCGGTTGGGCGCAACCCGTTTCGGGATCATCGCGCGGAACGGTGGGTATCGGGGCGCGCATGCGTCGCGACCGGCAACCGCTTCCGCCAGCAGCGCCTCGCTCAAGCAGACATCAGAGAGGCACGCCACGCGGCGAAACCGTGCCTGGACCAGCAGTTCCAAGTGCCGGACCGGCCAACAGCAAAGCCCCTGCCCCGTTTCCGGGACAGGGGCGATGTCTTTGTCGAACCGCCTAAGCGGTCAGTGCGCGGCCGGCGTGGCCTTCTCGCCCGACTGCTTGGCGGCGGCGGCCGCGGCGGCGGCCTCGGCGGCCTCGTCCCAGTCGATCGGCTCGGGCTGCCGGGTCAGCGCGACCTTCAGCACCTCGGTCACGTTCGAGACCGGGATCAGCTCCAGCCCGTCCTTCACGTTGGCCGGGATGTCGCGCAGGTCCTTCATGTTGTCCTGCGGGATCAGCACCGTCTTCACGCCGCCGCGCAGCGCGGCCAGCAGCTTCTCCTTCAGCCCGCCGATCGGCAGCACGTTGCCGCGCAGCGTCACCTCGCCGGTCATCGCCACGTCGCGGCGCACCGGGATCTGGGTCAGCACCGAGACGATGGAGGTCACCATCGCGGTGCCGGCCGAGGGGCCGTCCTTGGGCGTCGCGCCCTCGGGGACGTGCACGTGGATGTCGATCCGGTCGAACTCGGGCGGCTTCACGCCCAGGTCCGGCGATTTCGACCGCACATAGGAACTGGCGGCCTCGATCGATTCCTTCATCACGTCGCCCAAGGTGCCGGTGGTCTTCATCCGGCCCTTGCCCGGCAGGCGCAGCGCCTCGATCGACAGCAGATCGCCGCCGACCTCGGTCCAGGCCAGCCCGGTGGTCACGCCGACCTGGTCCTGCTCCTCGGCCAGGCCGAACTTGAAGCGGCGCACGCCGAGGAAATCCTCGAGCGCGTCGGGGGTGACCACGACCTTGTCGGTGTCGCCCTTGACGATCCGCGTCACCGCCTTGCGCGCCAGCTTGGCCAGTTCGCGCTCCAGGTTCCGCACGCCCGCCTCGCGGGTGTAGTAGCGGATGATGTCGGTCAGCGCCTGGTCGGTCAGCTCGAACTCGCCCTTCTTCAGGCCGTGGCCCTTGAGCTGCTTGTCCAGCAGGTGCTGGCGGGCGATCTCGCGCTTCTCGTCCTCGGTGTAGCCGGACAGGCTGATGATCTCCATCCGGTCCAGCAGCGGCCGCGGCATCGAGTAGCTGTTCGCGGTGGTGATGAACATGACGTTCGACAGGTCGTATTCGACCTCGAGGTAGTGGTCCATGAACGTGTTGTTCTGTTCCGGATCAAGCACCTCGAGCATCGCCGACGCCGGGTCGCCGCGGAAGTCCTGGCCCATCTTGTCGATCTCGTCGAGCAGGATCAGCGGGTTGATCGTCTTGGCCTTCTTCATCGACTGGATGATCTTGCCGGGCATCGAGCCGATGTAGGTCCGGCGGTGGCCGCGGATCTCGGACTCGTCACGCACGCCGCCCAGCGAAATACGGATGAACTCGCGGTTGGTGGCATTGGCGACCGACTTGCCGAGCGAGGTCTTGCCGACGCCCGGAGGGCCGACGAGGCACAGGATCGGGCCGCGCAGCTTCGAGCTGCGCTGCTGCACCGCGAGGTACTCGACGATCCGCTCCTTCACCTTTTCCAGGCCGTAGTGGTCCCGGTCGAGGATCATCTGCGCGTTGTTCAGATCCTTCTTGACCCGGCTGCGCTTGCCCCAGGGGATCGACAGCATCCAGTCCAGATAGTTGCGCACGACGGTGGCCTCGGCGGACATGGGGCTCATGTTCCGCAGCTTCTTCAGCTCGGCCTCGGCCTTTTCCCTGGCCTCCTTCGACAGCTTGGTCTCGGCGATCTTCTCCTCGTATTCCGAGGCGTCGTCACCGCCGTCGCTGTCGCCGAGTTCCTTCTGGATGGCCTTCATCTGCTCGTTCAGATAGTACTCGCGCTGGGTGCGCTCCATCTGGCTCTTGACGCGGGTCTTGATCTTCTTCTCGACCTTCAGGACGCTCATCTCGCCCTGCATCAGGCCGTAGATCTTCTCCAGCCGCTCGGCGACGTCGGCGGTCTCGAGCAGCGCCTGCTTCTCTTCCAGCCGCACGCCCAGGTGGCCGGCGACGGTGTCGGCCAGCTTGGCCGGGCTGTCGGCCTCGGCGACGGCCTGCACCGCCTCCTCGGGGACGTTCTTGTTCAGCTTGGCGTAACGCTCGAACTCCTCGGCGACCGAGCGGGTCAGCGCCTTGACCGTGGCCTCGTCGCCCGCGAGTTCGTCGATCAGCGTGGCCTCGGCCTCGAAGAAGGCGTCGTTGTCGAGGAACGTGTCGATGCGCGCGCGCTGCCGGCCCTCGACCAGCACCTTGACGGTGCCGTCGGGCAGTTTCAGCAGTTGCAGCACGTTGGCGACCACGCCGGTGTGAAAGATGCTGTCGGGGGTCGGATCCTCTTCGCCCGCGTCCATCTGCGAGGCCAGCAGGATCTGCTTGTCGTCGCGCATCACCTCTTCGAGCGCGCGGACGGATTTCTCGCGTCCCACGAACAGCGGCACGATCATGTGGGGGAACACCACGATATCGCGCAGCGGCAATACGGGGTGGGTGATGCTGCTCTGATCGGTCATGTGTCTGTCCTTGTTCTGCAAAGCGCCATCGCCCCGGCTTCTCCGGCAGCGGTCGGCGCTTCCAAGTATCGGCTTCTCAGATGTGCCGCCGCGGGAGGCATTTCAAGCGCGCCCGATTCTGCCGCCATCCTAGGGCGGCCCGGACGGGAACGAAAGCGGACTCGCATGCCAGGCGCAGTCGGGGCGAGAGTGTTCCGGCCTTGCAATATAGTGCGCCGGGCGCGGATTTTCCACGCCCGGCGCCCGATCGCGGCCGGCTCAGGCCGCGGCGCGGCGGCCGTCCAGCGCCGGATAGTCGGTCAGTCCCTCGGCGCCGCCGCCGTACATGGTCTCGGGGTCGGGCTGCGCCAGCGGCGCATCGCGCTCCAGCCGCGCGACCAGGTCCGGATTGGCGATGAACGGCCGGCCGAAGGCGACCAGATCGACCGCGCCGGTCTCGACCGCGTCCAGCGCCAGTTGCCGGTCGTAGCCGTTGTTGCCCATGTAGACCCCGTCCCACAACGCCCTGAGCGCATCGAGGCTGTGCCCCTCGGCCAACTCGCGCGGGCCGCCGGTCGCGCCCTCGATCATGTGCAGATAGGCCAGGCCGAAGCTGTTCAGCCGCCCGATCAGGTGCGAGAACGTCGCCGTCGGGTCGGCGTCGTCGATCCCGTTGGCGGGCGAGAACGGCGACAGCCGCAGGCCGACCCGGTCGGCGGACCATTCGGCGGCGACCGCCGCGATCACCTCGAGCAGCAGCCGGGCGCGGTTCTCGACCGAACCGCCGTAGGCGTCGGTGCGCCGGTTCGCGCCGGTCTTCAGGAACTGGTCCAGCAGATAGCCGTTGGCGCCGTGCACCTCGACCCCGTCGAATCCGGCGCGCCGCGCCATGCGGGTGGCGTGGCGGTAGTCCCCGATCAGCCGCGGGATCTCGTCCAGCGCCAGCGCGCGCGGCGCCGAGACCGGCTCGAAGCCCTGGGCGGTGAAGGTCTGCGCCTCGGCGGCGACGGCCGATGGCGCCACCGGCGCCTGCCCGTCCGGCTGCAGCGAGGTGTGGCTGATGCGGCCGACGTGCCAGAGCTGCACGACGATCCGGCCGCCCCTTGCGTGCACCGCGTCGGTGACGCGCTTCCAGGCGTCGGCCTGCGCTTCGGTGTGGATGCCGGGGGTCTGGACATAGCCCTTGCCCTCGGGCGAGATCTGCGTCGCCTCGGTGACGATCAGCCCGGCGGTCGCGCGCTGGGCGTAGTATTCGACGTGCAGATCGCCGACCTCGCCGGTGGCGTCATCGGCGCGGTTGCGGGTCAGCGGGGCCATCACGATGCGGCTCGAAAGGTCGATCGCACCGGCCCTTGCGGGGGTGAACAGCTTGGCGGTCATGGTCTGCTCCGTTCCTGATTTCGGTCACGGGCAGGTATTTGTGCGATGCGGCAGCACAACCGTCACGTTGGGTCACGCTTGCGTCAGTCAGACCTGATCTATATCACCTTCGGCGCGCAAGGCGTGGAAACCCCTGATGAAATCCTGCAGGCGGCTTTCGGCGATCGCGGTGCGCAGCCCCTGCATCAGGTCCTGGTAATAGTGCAGGTTGTGCCAGGTCAGCAGCATCGCGGCGATGATCTCGCCCGAGCGCACGACGTGGTGCAGGTAGCCGCGGCAATAGTTCCGGCAGGCCGGACAGGTGCAGGCCTCGTCCAGAGGGCGCGGGTCCTCGGCGTGGCGGGCGTTGCGCAGGTTCACCGCGCCGCGCCGGGTCAGCGCCTGCGCGGTCCGCCCCGAGCGCGACGGCAGCACGCAGTCGAACATGTCGATGCCGCGCGCGACCGCGCCGACGATGTCGTCGGGCTTGCCGACGCCCATCAGGTAGCGCGGCTTGTCTGCGGGCAGCATGCCGGGCGCATGGTCAAGGCAGGCGAACATCGCCTGCTGCCCCTCGCCCACCGCCAGCCCGCCGACGGCATAGCCGTCGAAGCCGATCGCGGTCAGCGCCTCGGCGCTTTGCTCGCGCAGATCGCGCTCCAGCCCGCCCTGCTGGATGCCGAACAGCGCATGGCCCGGCCGGTCGCCGAAGGCGTCGCGGCTGCGCTGCGCCCAGCGCATCGACAGCCGCATCGATTCGGCGATGCGGGCGCGGTCCGCGGGCAGCGCCGGGCATTCGTCGAAGCACATCACGATGTCGCTGCCCAGCAGGCGCTGGATCTCCATCGAGCGTTCCGGCGTCAGCGTGTGCTTCGAGCCATCGACATGGCTGCGGAAGGTCACCCCCTGCTCGGTCAGCTTGCGCAGATCGGCCAGGCTCATCACCTGGAAGCCGCCCGAATCGGTCAGGATCGGCCGCTGCCAGTTCATGAAGCGGTGCAGCCCGCCCAGCCGGTGGATGCGCTCGGCCCCCGGGCGCAGCATCAGGTGGTAGGTGTTGCCCAGCAGGATGTCGGCGCCGGTGTCGCGCACGTTTTCGGGCAGCATCGCCTTGACCGTCGCCGCCGTGCCCACCGGCATGAACGCCGGCGTGCGGATCTGCCCGCGCGGCGTGTCGATGACCCCGGTCCGGGCCTTGCCGTCGGTCGCGCCGACGCTGAACTGGAATCTCTGGGTCATTCGGGGCCGGCTCTCTGGACGTTTGCGGGCGCTTTTCTTATATGTTTGGTCAGGAATGGCAACGAGGCCCGCATGACTGTCGAACCCGACGCCCCGATGGAGGGGACGCCGCTGATCGCGCCGTCGAGCACGGATCACCCGCTCTACGACTCGATCGTCGAGGCGTGCCGCACCGTCTACGACCCGGAAATCCCGGTCAACATCTACGACCTCGGCCTGATCTACACCATCGAGATCAGCGGCGAGGGCGAGGTGAGCATCATCATGTCGCTGACCGCCCCGGGCTGCCCGGTGGCCGGCGAGATGCCCGGCTGGGTCGCCGAGGCGGTCGAGCCGCTGCCCGGCGTGAAGACCGTGAACGTCCAGCTGGTCTGGGAGCCGCAGTGGGGCATGGACATGATGTCCGACGAGGCCCGGCTGGAACTGGGCTTCATGTAGCTGCAGGTCGCTTCGCACGCAGATGCGAGGTGACCATCCGACAGGTGACCGCCCGACAGGTGACCGCCCGAGTGGCTCGAGCGGCCTTGATGCCGCCGGACCGCGCGATTACCTTTGGCCTCAAGCACGAAAGAGGTGTTCGCAATGTTCTCGATCCCCGGCAAGGCCCCGGTCACGATGACGCCGGCCGCCGCCCGTCAGATCGCCCGCCTGATGCACAAGGGCGGCACCAAGGGGCTGCGCATCGGCGTCAAGAAGGGCGGCTGCGCGGGCATGGAATACACCATGGACTACGTCGACGAGGTCGATCCGCACGACGAGGTCGTCGAGCAGGACGGCGCGCGGGTGCTGATCGCGCCGATGGCGCAGATGTTCCTGTTCGGCACCGAGATCGACTTCCAGACCTCGCTGCTGGAAAGCGGTTTCCGGTTCAACAATCCCAACGTCACCGAGGCCTGCGGCTGCGGCGAATCGATCAAGTTCGCCGACGGCTGAGCAAGGGCGGCCCCCCGCGGGCCGCTTTTTCGCGTGCCCCCCCGGCCCCCGGGGAACGCCCCCGAAAACCGAGAACCACGGAGAGCCACATGCGCCGCAAGATCGCCGCCGGCAACTGGAAGATGAACGGTCTGAGGGCCCAGGCGGCGGTGGTCGAGGCGCTGGCGGCCGAGCACGGCGGCGCGGACTGCGAGGTGGTGATCTGCCCGCCGGCGCCGCTGATCCCGCTGCTGGCCGGGCTCGGCTCGGGCTTCGCCATCGGCGGCCAGGACTGCCACCCGGCCGCAAGCGGCGCGCACACCGGCGATCTGTCCGCCGAGATGCTGGCCGATGCCGGCGCCAGCCACGTCATCGTCGGCCATTCCGAGCGGCGCACGGATCACGGCGAGGACGACGCGCTGGTGCGCGCCAAGGCCGAGGCCGCCTGGCGCGCCGGGCTGGTGGCGATCATCTGCATCGGCGAGACCGAGGCCGAGCGCGACGCCGACCGCACCCTGCCGGTGATCGACGCGCAGCTGGCCGGCTCGGTGCCCGACGGCGCCACCGGCGCGAACACCGTCATCGCCTACGAGCCGGTCTGGGCGATCGGCACCGGGCGCACGCCGTCGCCGGACGACATCGAGCACGTGCACCGGGCGATCCGCGCCGGGCTGGCGGGCCGGTTCGGCGCCGACCCGTCCGAGGCGATCCGGCTGCTCTACGGCGGTTCGGTGAAGCCGGGCAACGCCGCCGAGATCTTCGCGCTGTCCGACGTCGACGGTGGGCTGGTCGGCGGCGCCTCGCTGAAGGCCGAGGATTTCGGGCCGATCATCGCCGCCGCCGCGCGCTGACGCGGACCCGGCGGCGGGTCGACCGCCCCGCGCAATGCGCAGGCGCCGCGGGACCCTCTCCCGCGGCGCCTGCGGTTCCGGCGCTGGCCGGGGCGGGTCAGCCGGCCAGTTCGCGCTGCGCGCCGACGCCGTAATGCATCGCCAGCCGCTGCAGCGCGATGCGCAGCACCACCTTGCCCGAGCGGGCCGACCAGCCCAGGCGCTTCTCGGCGGTCTCCAGCCCCTCGAGGAAGCAGCAGACGCGGAACGCCACGTCCCACAGCCCCGGGCCCAGCGCCGCCATCGCCGCCTGCACCCGCTCGCGCGCCGCCTGCGGCCCTTCGGCCGGCCCGCGGCCGGGGCCCGAGAGCGGGCCGCGCGGGGTCAGGAACGCTTCCCAGTTCTGGGTCGTGCGCGGCCCCATCTGCGCCAGCTCGAAATCCTCGCGCAGACGCTCGCCGGCGTCGATCAGATCGGCGCTCAGATAGGCGGCGCCGCTGCGGTCGCGCTTGCGGCCGAGGATCGTCAGCGGGCTTTCCGCCAGGTTGGTGCGCAGCCGGGTCTCGCGCCCGGCGTCGTCCATCACGCGGCGCTCGCCGATATCCTGGTGCTGGGCGCGGAACGGGGTCGGCGCCTCGGCGAAGGCGCTGTCGCGCGCGGCGCGGGCGGCGCGCTCTTCCTCGAGCAGGCGCTTGAGCGCGGCGCGGCCGGCCTCGGTGATCGCGTAGCGGGCGATCTTGCCGCGGTGTGTCGGCTCGATCCAGTCCTGCAGCGCGAAGGCCTCGGCCACGTCGCGGTCGACGACGGCGGTGCGGGTGTGCCGCCCGGGGACGGAATCGCGCAGCACGACGCCCTTTTCCATCGAGTCCGAGACCGCCAGGAAGGCGCCGGATTCACACAGGCGCCGCAGGATGCGGCGGGCCTCGCGGGTGACGCGGGCGTCCAGATCGTCGGTGGCGTGGGGGCGGGAAGTCGCAATCATCGTGGCCCAATCCTTCATTGTCGGATGCATGTGAAACCGCAGCTCCGCCGCGTGCGCGGCGCTGTCGAGCGCCGCGTCGACCAGCGGGTCGTCGCGGCGCGCCTCGACACGGCGAACCTGCCGCAGGATTGTTGAAGGGGGGCAGGACCTGAGCCGGGCTATCGCCCGGAACCCCATGCCGCCGACGGTGTGGGCCAGGTAGGCCTGCACCGCCGGCGGCAGGGCAACAGACCCCGCCCCCGATGCCATCGGGGTACCGTGAAAATCCTCGCGATCCATGGGCGCAGCAGTCCTGTCCATCGGTCGCTCATTCGTTAAAATTCGTGGCAAACTCGTCTTAAGGTTGAATGGTAAACAACGAATTAATGGGCAAATAATTTATTGATTTCCGGTATATGAAGGAAAAATCGAAAGAAAGGTGCGAACGGTGTATCCGGCGATTGCGCAACGTCAGGTTGTGTCATGCCATTGTCGCGTCAATCGATCTGACAGCGAAGGGACACACCCGATGACCGATCTTGCCGCGATCCTTGGCACCCTGAACCGTCCGCGTCTGCTGGTGGGCGCCGCCCGCAAGGGACTGGGCCTGTACCGCCGCGACCGCGACCTGGTCCGGATCCTGCCGCAGGAAACCCGCCCCGGCCGCGCCGGCCACGCGCTGCTGGCCGCCGAGGCGCGGCTGGAGGAGACCCGCAAGGCGGGCGATGCGACCTATTCGATCACCCGCCACATCGAGCTGCTGACGGCGCTGCTGGCCGAATCCACGCTGGCGCCGCGCGCCGCCTGAGCGTCGCGCGGGGCACGAACGAAAAAGCCCCGGCGCGGGCGCCGGGGCTGATGCGTCGCAGCGGCGAGGCCGCTCAGACGAAGGCGTCGGGCATCTCGGCCTTGCGGCGGGCGACGTAGTCCGCCAGCGACTCGGCCACGCCGGGATCGAGCGCCGGCTGCTGATAGTCGCCAAGCAGCTTGCGCACCCGGCGCGCAGCCAGCGCCTGGCTGTCCAGCCCGCCGTCCTCGGACCAGGTCTCGAACGGCTTGTAGTCGAAGGCGTGGCTGCGCCAGAACGCCTGCTTGAAGTGCGCCTGGGTGTGCGCGCAGCCCAGGAAGTGGCCGCCCGGCCCGACCTCGTGCAGCGCGTCCATCGCCTGCCCGGCCTCGGACACGTCCACGCCCCGCGCCAGGCTGTGCAGCGCGCCGAGCTGGTCGGCATCCAGCACGAACTTCTCGAACGAGGCGACCAGCCCGCCCTCCAGCCAGCCGCAGGCGTGCAGCATGAAGTTGACGCCGCCCAGCAGCGCCGCGTTCAGCGTGTTTGCCGACTCGTAGGCGGCCTGCGCGTCGGGCAGCTTCGAGCCGCACAGCCCGCCGCCCGAACGGAACGGCAGGTTCAACCGCCGCGCCAGCTGCCCCGCGCCATAAAGGATCTTCGACGCCTCGGGGGTGCCGAAGGTGGGCGCGCCGGAGTTCATGTCGATCGAGGCGACGAAGGCGCCGAAGATCACCGGCGCGCCGGGGCGCACCAGCTGCGCATAGGCGATGCCGGCCATCGCCTCGGCCAGCACCTGGGTCAGCGTGCCGGCCACCGTCACCGGCGACATCGCCCCGCCGACGATGAACGGCGAGACGATGCAGGCCTGGCCGGCGCGGGCATAGACCTCGAGCGCGCCCATCATCGTGGCGTCGAAGGTCAGCGGAGAGTTCACGTTGATGAGCGAGGTCATCACCGTGTTCTCGTTCACGAATGCCTCGCCGAACAGCAGCCGGCACATGGCCACGCTGTCCTCGGCCCGGCCGGGTTCCGTCACCGAGCCCATGAACGGCTTGTCGGTCAGCGTCATGTGCGCCAGCAGCATGTCGAGGTGGCGCTTGTTCACCGGGATGTCGGTCGGCTCGCACACCGTGCCGCCGGAATGGTGCAGCCATTCCGACATGTAGCCGAGCCGCACGAAGTTCTGGAAATCGGCCAGCGTGGCGTAGCGGCGCCCGCCCTCGGCGTCGCGCACGAACGGCGGGCCGTAGACCGGGGCCAGCACCAGGCTGTCGCCGCCGATCACCACGCTGCGCTCGGGGTTGCGGGCGTGCTGGGTGATGGTCGCGGGCGCGCTTGCGCACAGCTTGCGCGCCAGGCCGCGGGGGATGTGCACCCGCTCGCCCTGCACGTCGGCGCCGGCGTCCTTCCACAGCTTCAGCGCCGCGGGGTTCTCGACGAAGTTGACGCCGATCTCCTCCAGCACCGTCTCGGCGTTGCGCTCGATGATCTGCAGCGCTTCGTCGTCGAGGATGTCGTAGGTGCCGATGCGCCGCCGGATGGTCGGCGCGCAGCTCACGTTGACCGCGGTGCGTTCGGCACGCCGCGCGGCCCCGCCTCCGCCCCTGCCTCGCCGCCGGCCGCCTTCGCTCATCGCATCCTCCATCGCCGCATCCTCGCCAACGCTGCGCCATGTCCCGTCTCGACCGGTATAGACCCGCAGGGCCGTCCCGCCCCTGCCCGATTGCGAAGCGATCCGGCAGGGAAACGACATGGCCCCGGTTCGGGCGGGTCGGTGCGGGCGGGTCGGTGCGGGCGCGGTGAGGGCCGCGACACCCGCGCCCTTGCGCGAATCCCGCCTCGCGCCTAAAGCGCCGTCATGCAAGACACGAGCCACGAGCGCCTGCTGATCGTCGACTTCGGCAGCCAGGTCACCCAGCTGATCGCCCGCCGCCTGCGCGAGGCGAACATCTATTGCGAGATCCACCCGTTCCAGTCGGTCACCGACGACAGCCTGCGCGCCTTCGCGCCGCGCGCGGTGATCCTGTCGGGGGGCCCGGCCAGCGTCACCGCGCCGGGCAGCCCGCGCCCGCCGAAGGCGGTGTGGGAACTGGGCGTGCCGGTGCTGGGCATCTGCTACGGCCAGCAGGTGATGATGACCGAGCTGGGCGGCCGGGTCGAAAGCGGCCACGAGCGCGAGTTCGGCCGCGCCTTCGTCGCCCCCGCCGGCGCGCACGGCGAGGATACGATCTTCGCCGGCCTGTTCGGCGACGGCCGCGAAGAGGTCTGGATGAGCCACGGCGACCGGGTCACGCAGCTGGCGCCGGGGTTCGAGGTGATCGGCACCTCGCCGAACGCGCCCTGCGCCATCGTCGCGGATCCGGCGCGGAAGTTCTTCGCGGTGCAATTCCACCCCGAGGTGCACCACACGCCGAACGGCCGGCGGCTGCTGGCGAACTTCACCCGGCTGGCGGGGTTCACCGGCGACTGGACCATGGCCGCCTACCGCGAGCAGGCGATCCAGGCGATCCGCGACCAGGTCGGCGACGAGAAGGTGATCTGCGGGCTGTCGGGCGGCGTCGATTCGTCGGTGGCGGCGGTGCTGATCCACGAGGCGATCGGCGACCGGCTGACCTGCGTGTTCGTCGATCACGGCCTGCTGCGCCAGAACGAGGCCGACGAGGTCGTCGGCATGTTCCGCGACCACTACAACATCCCGCTGATCCACGCCGACGAGAGCGACCTGTTCCTGACCGCGCTGGAGGGCGTCGGCGACCCCGAGCAGAAGCGCAAGACCATCGGCAAGCTGTTCATCGAGGTGTTCGAGAAGCACGCCAGGTCGATCGGCGGCGCGAAGTTCCTGGCGCAGGGCACGCTGTACCCGGACGTGATCGAGAGCGTCAGCTTCTCGGGCGGGCCGTCGGTCACGATCAAGAGCCACCACAACGTCGGCGGCCTGCCCGAGCGCATGGACATGGCGCTGGTCGAGCCGCTGCGCGAGCTGTTCAAGGACGAGGTCCGCGCGCTGGGCCGCGAGCTGGGCCTGCCCGAAAGCTTCGTCGGCCGCCATCCCTTCCCCGGCCCCGGCCTGGCGATCCGCTGCCCCGGCGAGATCACCCGCGACAAGCTGGAGATCCTGCGCAAGGCCGACGCGGTCTACATCGACCAGATCCGCAAGCATGGCCTTTATGACGAAATCTGGCAGGCGTTCGTCGCGATCCTGCCGGTGCGCACCGTCGGCGTGATGGGCGACGGACGGACCTACGACTATGCCTGCGCGCTGCGCGCGGTGACGTCGGTGGACGGGATGACGGCGGACTACTACCCGTACACCCACGCGTTTCTGGGCGAGACCGCGACGCGGATCATCAACGAGGTCCACGGCATCAACCGGGTGACCTACGACATCACCTCGAAGCCGCCGGGCACGATCGAGTGGGAGTGACGGGCGGTGCAGCGGGCTTCCGCCATGACGGCAGCCCGGCCGCCGAAACGGCCCGGCGCATCGCCGCGATGTTTCGGTTCCGCGCGAACACGCCGCTGTTGAAGGCCACGGGGCTGAAGGGTCTCGGCGCGCTCAGGAACCCGGCGCAAAGCCGACGGCCGGCGCGCCCTTTCAGGTAGCTGTCGGATCGCTCACCTGTCGAATGCGGCCGGCAGATCGCCGACCTCGCACCGGCCGGCGTCCGCCTCGCGGTAGCCCCACTGCAGCCATTCGCCCCGGATCGTGGGCGGCAACGGCTCGGGCCGGCCGTTCTCGATGGGCTCCGCCCCCCAATGCGGAGCAGTAAGGTGATCCGTCGCGGCCCGAACCGCAGGATCGCTTGCCGTCGTTTCCGTCGACGACAGGATCACCCCCGCCAGGCAGTCCGCCTGAAGCTCGAGCGCGGCGCGCAGCTCGGGCGTGTCGGCGCGCGCGGCGATGCCGGCGCGGAGCTGGGCGGCATGGCCCAGCTGGTGCGCCACCAGATAGGCGGCCGCCGGTTCGGACAGCCTCTGGTCGATGTCCGCGGCCAGGTAGACCAGGTTCGCGCTCGTGCAGTAGCGCACCAGCTCCGACGCCGGCGGCCCGCCGCAGACCCGTCCGATCGCCGAGGTCAGGCGCACCGCCGGCAGGTTCGGGAACAGCCGGCCGGCGGCGCGGACCGTGGCCTCGACCATGCGGGCGGATTTCGGGTTCACCGCCGCCATCTGCACCTGCGCGGCGGCGGCGACCGGGACCGCCGCGGGAACGGCGGCGAGGCAGGACAGCACGAGGAGCGCGGCGCGGATCATGCGCCCGACACTAGGACGCGCGGCGCCGGCGCGGCAAGCGGCTTGACGACCGCCGCGGCGCGTGGTCCCTGCGCGCATGGACCAGACACCCCGGCCTCTCGCCGCCTTCGCCTTCATGCTGGCGGGCATCTTGTCGTTCACGCTGATGGCGGTCGCCGGGCGCGAGCTGGCGGGGCATCACGACACCTTCGAGATCATGTTCTACCGCTCGCTGCTGGGCATCGGCATCGTGCTGGCGGTGGGCGGACTGGCCGGCTCGCTGGGGCAGATCAACACCGGCCAGATCCGGCTGCACGGGCTGCGCAACGTCTTCCACTTCACCGGGCAGAACCTGTGGTTCTTCGCCGTCGGGCTGATCCCGCTGGGGCAGCTGTTCGCGCTGGAGTTCACCACCCCGCTGTGGGTGGCGCTGCTGGCGCCGCTGGTGCTGGGCGAGCGCTGGCGGCTGACCCGCGGCGTGGCGGCGGTGGTCGGCTTCGCCGGCATCCTGATGGTCGCCCGCCCCGACACCATCGTGCTGAGCCCCGGCGTGGTGGCGGCGATCCTGAGCGCCTTCGGCTTCGCCGGCACCATGCTGGTGACGAAGATCCTGTCGCGCCGCGACGGCGTCACCTGCATCCTGTTCTGGCTGGTGGTGTTCCAGTCCGGCTTCGGCCTGGTCACCGCCGGCATCGACGGCGACATCGCCGCGCCCACCGCCGCCAGCCTGCCCTGGCTGGCCGTGGTCGGCTGCACCGGTCTGTTCGCGCACTGGTGCATCACCAACGCGCTGAAGCGGGCGCCGGCGTCGATCGTCAGCCCGATGGAGTTCCTGCGCCTGCCGGCGATGGCGGTCACCGGCTACCTGCTTTATGCCGAGCCGCTGGAGCCGGCGGTGTTCCTGGGCGCGACGATGGTGCTGGGCGCCAACCTGCTGAACATCGCCGTCGAGCAGCGGCGACAAAACGCCCCCGGGTAAGCTGCCGCCTTTTCCAGCGCGCCGCTTCGTGCTAACCGCCCCGGCAGACACCCTGCCCGTGTTTCCAATCCAGACAAGGACGGAGCCTTTCAAGATGAACATCGACAAGATTCCCGCCGGCAAGAACCCTCCCAGCGACATCAACGTGGTGATCGAGATCTCGGGCGGCGCCGCCGGCGGCGCGCCGGTCAAGTACGAGATCGACAAGGAGTCGGGCGCGGTGTTCGTCGACCGGATCGTCAACACCTCGATGTTCTACCCGTGCAACTACGGCTTCGTGCCCAACTCGCTGCACGCCGACGGCGATCCGACCGACGTGCTGGTGATCAACGGCTTCTCGCTGATGCCGGGCTCGGTCATCCGCTGCCGCCCGGTGGGCGTGCTGAAGATGGAGGACGACGGCGGCATGGACGACAAGCTGATCGCGGTGCCGGTCGACAAGGTCGACCCGTTCCAGTCCAACATCCGCAACCTGGCCGACGTGCCGCAGCGCACGCTGGACCGGATCAAGCACTTCTTCGAGCACTACAAGGATCTGGAAGAGGGCAAGTGGGTCAAGGTGATCGGCTGGGGAGAGAAGGCCGAGGCCGAGCAGATCCTGTCGGCATCGGTCGAGGCTGCGAAGAAGTGAGGTCCTGCCCGGCGCGCCGCACCCCGGCGCGCCCGGCATAGCGACATGTCTGCGCCGGACGGAACGCCCGTCCGGCGTCCGGTTCCCGCCGCACGGACCTGCCGATCCGGCATCTGACGCCTGCGGGTCACAGTACGCCGGGTCAACCTGAGATTGACGCGGCGTCAGTGATTGATCCGTCGTATACTCCCGGGGCTATTACTTCCGAAATCGTGAAATTCGGCGAGCAAGCCGTATCCGGGAGGAGCCCTTGACCATGACTCGAATTGCCCTCACGGCCGCCTTCGTGGCTGGCTCGGCCCTGTCCGCGTACGCGGCGGGCATCGAGCGCACAGCGCCGTCACCCCGCGTCCTGTTCGAGGACGGGCGCTATTTCGAACTGTCGGCGACGCTGGTCTCGCCCGACCTGTCCGGCGAGGGCGGCCTGCTGTCGCCGGCGGGCTCGACCGGCGATCTGCTGCAGCACTTCGCATCCTTCGACATCGCCTACAAGGCCGACCTGACCGACCGCATCTCGTACGCGCTGACGCTGGGCACGCCCTGGGGCGTGGACACCGAGTATCCGGTGGTCGCCGGTTCGGGCTATTCCGGCACCGCGGCGGACCTGGATTCCTATGCGCTGACCGGGATCGTCAGCTACGAGGTGACGCCGAACATCACCGCCTACGGCGGCGTGGTCGGCCAGTATATCGAAGCGGTGGCGTTCTTTCCGTTCGGCGCGGCGCTGGGTCTGGCGGGCCCCTACCAGGTCGACGCCGAGGGCGACTTCGGCTTCGGCTTCATGGGCGGCGTCGCCTACGAGCGCGAGGACATCGCGCTGCGCGTGGCGCTGACCTACTATTCCGAGATCGAGCACGACCTGAGCACCACCGAAACCAACGGCGCCGCGGTCAGCAGCACCTCGACCGACATCGCCACCCCGCAGTCGGTGAACCTTGAGTTCCAGACCGGGATCATGGAGGACACGCTGCTGTTCGGCTCGGTGCGCTGGGTCGACTGGTCCGAGTTCTCGATCGCGCCGCCGGTGTTCACCGCCGCGGTCGGCGCGCCGCTGGTGGACTACGAGGAGGACTGGATCACCTACACCCTGGGCGTGGGCCGCAAGTTCAACGAGAACTGGTCGGGCGCGGTACAGGGCAGCTGGGAGCCGGCGTCCGACACCACGCTGACCACCCTGGGCCCGGTCGACGGGCGCTGGTCGGTCGGCCTGTCGGCGACCTACACCTACGAGAACACCAAGATCACCGGCGGCCTCAGCTACATCTCGCTGGGCGAGGCGGAAAACTTCGCCGGCACCGCGTTCGACGACGGCAGCGCGATCGCCGCCGGGGTCCGCATCGGCTGGTATTTCTGAGCCGGCGTTCCGCTCGGCCCGTTCGCCCGAACCGCCCGCCGGCCGCCGCCGGCGGGCGTTTTGCATTTGCGGAGCGGCGCGGGCGGGGCTAGGCATGGGCCCCGATCCCCCCCGGAACACGAGCCGCAGATGAGCTATCGCACCGCACAAGACTGGCTGGACGCCCCACGCAGGCGGGTGGCGCTGTTCGGCATGTCCGGACTCGGCAAGACGCATGTCTCGAACCTGCTGCGCGAGGGCGGCGCGTGGTTCCACTACTCGGTCGATTTCCGCATCGGCACGCGCTACATGGGCGAGCACATCGTCGACAACTTCAAGCGCGAGGCGATGCGCAACCCGTTCCTGCGCGAGCTGCTGATGTCGGATTCGATCTACATCGCCTCGAACCTGACGTTCAAGAACCTGTCGCCGCTGTCGACCTATCTCGGCAAGCCGGGCGATCCGGACAAGGGCGGCATCCCGTTCGAGGAATACGTCCGCCGCCAGCGCCTGCACCGCGAGGCCGAGATCGCCGCGACGCTGGACGCGCTGGCCTTCGCCGACAAGGCCGAGGCGATCTATGGCTATTCGCATTTCGTCTGCGACACCTCGGGCAGCCTGTGCGAGGTGGTCGACCCGGACGATCCCGAGGATCCGGTGCTGCAGCCGCTGAGCGCGAAGATCCTGCCGGTCTGGATCCGCGGCACCGAGGCGCATGTCGAGGCGCTGGCGGCGCGGTTCGACCGCGCCCCGAAGCCGATGTACTACCAGGAGGACTTCCTGCGCGCGATCTGGGCCGAGTATCTTGCCGCCGAGGGCGTGGCCGAGGCGCGGGTCGATCCGGACGCGTTCATCCGCTGGGGCTTCCGCCGGCTGCTGGAGCACCGGCTGCCGATCTACGCCGCGATCGCCGAGCGCTGGGGCGTGACCGTCGAGGCCGAGGACATCGCGCAGGTAAGCAGCGCTCACGATTTCGAGCGGCTGATCGCCCGGGCCTTGCCCTCGGGCGGCAAAGCCGCGATGTAAGGACCCTTGCACAGCAGACCCGGACCGCCGATGCCGATCAAGATCCCGTCAGACCTGCCCGCCTTCGACGTGCTCGAGCGCGAAGGCGTGATGGTGATGACCGAGGACCGCGCCGCGCGCCAGGACATCCGCCCGATGCAGATCGCGCTGCTGAACCTGATGCCGAAGAAGGCGCTGACCGAGACCCAGTTCGCGCGGGTGATCGGCGCGACGCCGCTGCAGATCGACCTGAGCCTGATCCGCATGTCGCACCACGAGACGCGGAACACCTCGGCCGAGCACATGGAGGCGTTCTACCACCCGTTCCAGGAGATGAAGCACCGCAAGTTCGACGGGCTGATCATCACCGGCGCGCCGATCGAGCATCTCGAGTTCGGCGACGTGACCTACTACGACGAGCTGCGCGAGATCTTCGACTGGACCCAGACCAACGTGCACCACACCATGGGCGTGTGCTGGGGCGGCATGGCGATGCTCAACCACTTTCACGGTGTGCACAAGGACCGGCTGGCGCGCAAGGCGTTCGGCTGTTTCCGGCACCGCAACCTGGCGCCGGCCTCGCCCTATCTGCGCGGCTTCTCGGACGATTTCGTGGTGCCGGTCAGCCGCTGGACCGAAATGCGCGTGTCGGACATCCGCGCCAACCCGGATCTCGAGATCCTGATGCAGTCCGACGAGGTCGGCCCCTGCCTGGTGGACGATCCGGCGCACCGGGCGCTCTACATGTTCAACCACCTCGAGTACGACAGCGACACGCTGAAGCAGGAGTACGACCGCGACGTCGCCGGCGGCGAAAGGATCGAGCCGCCGGTGAACTATTTCCCCGGCAACGATCCGGCGCGCACGCCCGAGAACCGCTGGCGCTCGCACGGCCACCTGCTGTACGGCAACTGGGTCAACCAGATCTACCAGACCACCCCCTACGCGCTGGACGACATCGGTGCGGCCTGACCGCCGCCGCGCCCTGGGCGCCGCCGCCGCGCTGGGCGCGGGACTGCTTGCCGCCTGCACCGGCGGGCGCGGCGCGGCCCCGGACGCCGCCGCCGCGCGCGGCGAGTTCGTCGAGGTCGAGGGCCTGCGCCTGCACTACCGCACCATGGGCCGCGGCCCCAAGGCGGTGGTGATCCACGGCGCCAGCGGCAACATGCGCGACTGGACCATCGGCCCGGCCGAGACGCTGGCGCGCAGCAACACGCTGCTGCTGTTCGACCGCCCCGGCCTGGGCTTTTCCGAGCGGCCGGCGCGCGGCGGCAGCGACCCGTTCGTGCAGGCCCGGCTGATGCGCGCCGCGGCGGCGAAGCTGGGCTTCGGCCGGGCGCATCTGGTCGGCCATTCCTACGGCGGCTCGGTGGCGCTGGCCTGGGCGCTGGACGCGCCGGACAGCGTCAGCGGGCTGCTGGCGATCGCCGCCCCCAGCCAGGTGTGGGACGGCGGTGTCGGGCTGGTCTACGAGCTGGCCGCGAACCCGGTGACCGGGCCGCTCTTCGCCGGGCTCGCCCCCGGTCTGGTCGGCGAGGACGCGGTGAAGGGCGCCATCGCCCGGGTGTTCGCGCCGCAGTCGCCGCCGCCCGGCTATGCCGAGCAGATCGGCGCGCGGCTGGCGCTGCGCCCCGAGACGCTGCGCGCCAACGCCCGCGACCTGACCCGGCTGAAGGGCCACATCCGGCGCATGGTGCCGCGCTACGGCACGCTGCGGATGCCGGTGGAGCTGGTGCACGGCGACGCCGACGAGGTGGTCGGCGCGGCGATCCACTCGGACCTGCTGGCGCGGCAGCTGCCGGACGTGCGCTACGACCGGCTGGCCGGCATCGGCCACATGCCGCACCACGTCGCCACCGGCGCGGTCGCCGCCGCGCTGGCGCGGCTGAACGCCCGGCTCTGAGTTGCCCTGCCGGGCGCGGCGGCCTATCCTCCGCCGGGCCGCCAGCAGGGAATGTTCATGACCGACGACTTCGACAAGCCGTTCGACGCCGCCATCAGCCGCTACTTCGAGAAGGAGGCGCCGAAGGCGGTGCGCAAGCGGATCGAGACCGCCGGCAAGGACGAGATCCTCGACCCGGACTATCCCTACGACTGCGAGATCGACCGCGACGACTACGAGCGGCAGATGGAGGCGCTGCAGATCGCGCTGATGCGCACGCAGATCTGGGCGCAGAGCACCGGCGCGCGCGTCGCGGTGGTGTTCGAGGGCCGCGACGCCGCCGGCAAGGGCGGCACCATCAAGCGCTTCCGCGAGAACCTCAACCCGCGCGTCGCGCATGTCGTGGCGCTGTCCAAGCCGTCGGACGTCGAGCGCGGGCAATGGTATTTCCAGCGCTACGTCGCGCACCTGCCCGCGGCCGGGCAGATCGCCTTCTTCGACCGCTCCTGGTACAACCGCGGCGTGGTCGAGAAGGTGTTCGGCTTCTGCACCGACGAGGAGCGCGCGCGCTTCTTCGCGCAGGTCAACGATTTCGAGGCGATGCTGGCCGGCGACGGCATCCACCTGATCAAGCTGTGGCTGACCGTCGGCCGCGCCGAGCAGCTGAAGCGGTTCCTGAAGCGCGAGAAGGACCCGCTGAAGCACTGGAAGCTGTCCGGGATCGACGTCAAGGGGCTGGCGCTGTGGGACGAGTACACCCAGGCGATCACCCAGACCTTCGTCGCCAGCGACAGCCCCGAGGCGCCGTGGACGGTGGTGCGCTCGGACGACAAGAAGCGCGCGCGCCTGGCGGCGATCCGCGCGGTGCTGTCGCGGCTGCCGGTGCCGGGGCTGGAGGTCGACGCGCCGGACCCGAAGATCTGCGGCACGCCGTCCGAGATGGGGATGGTATGAGCGCGCCCCGCGTCCCTGCCCCGCCCGCCGCCGCGGGCCGACCGGCCTGACATGGCCAGCGACCAGACCACCTCGCGCCGCGGCTATCACCACGGCAACCTGCGCCGCGCGCTGGTCGACGCGGTGCTGGAACTGGTGGTCGAGAAAGGGCCCTACGGCTTCACCGTGGCCGAGGCCGCGCGCCGCGCCGGGGTCAGCCCGGGCGCGCCCTACCGCCACTTCAAGAACCGCGAGGAGATCATCGAGGAGGCCGCCCGCGAGGGTTTCGAGATGTTCGGCGACCTGCTGGAGCATGCCTTCGCCACCGCCCCCGGCTCGCCGCTGGCGGGGTTCGAGGCGACCGGGCGCGCCTACCTGGCGTTCGCGCGCAAGTTCCCCGGCTACTACATCACCATGTTCGAAAGCGGCGTCGGCATCGCCGCCAACCCGGAGCTGAAGCTGGCCGCCGACCGCGCCTTCACGGTGATGACCCGCGCCGCCGAGGCGCTGATCGCGCGGATGCCGCGCGACCGGCGGCCGCCGGCGACGATGATCAGCCACCACATCTGGGCGATGTCGCACGGCGTGGTCGAGCTGTTCGCGCGCTCGCAGCCCGGCTCCAAGACCCCGTTCGACGCCGAGGAGCTGCTGGAGACCGGCGTCGGCATCTACCTGCGCGGGCTGGGCCTGGTCGATCCCGACCGCTAGCCCCGGCTTGCCGGGCGCGGCGGGGCCCGGTCAGCGCCTGACCGCCTGCGGCACGACCTTCTGCATCAGGGCCGGCAGGTCCGCCGGATCGCCGGGCTGCTCCAGCACCGACTCGAGGCTGCGCAGCGGGTCGTTGTCGGCGATCACCACGCCGCGGTTGACCCGGTTCTCGTTGTGCACGAAGGCGTCCTCGCCGCTGCGCGGCGTGATCCGCACCTCGCAGGGCAGTTCCACCGCCAGGTCGTACTCCATCCGGCAGAAGGTCTCGGTCGCCAGCAGCCAGCCCAGGGTGTAGCCGCGCTCGCGGATGTCCAGGCTGAACGGGATCAGGTTCTGCGCGACATGGGCGCGGACCCGGTCGCGCGCCGGCAGGGTCCGCGCCGAACGGGCGTTGTTGAACGCCCGCAGCGGCGACATCAGCTCGCCCAGCCCGTAGGCGCGCACCGGCTCGGTCGGCTGCGCCAGGTCGAACGCCAGCACCACGAACTCCAGCCCGAGCGGCGTCTCCAGCGGCTTGAGCACGTCCAGCAGGTCGGCAATCGTGTCCAGACCCGAGTTCTCGTAGTAGCCGCCGTCGACGAAGCGCGCCTTCGGCCGCGGCGCGTCCGGCGCGGCGTCGCAGTACTCGCGCCGCGTGCGCTGGCCGGTACACTTCGGCAGGCGCACCGCCCCGGCCGGCGAGATCAGCGGGAAGCGCGCGCTGAGCAGCGACGCGGCGGCGATCGAGGGCACGCGGCAGGCGCCGTCGCCGGCGCGGCAGCCCATCATCTGCGCGAAGGTGACCGCGCGTCCGGACGGAAACGCCGTCAGCGGGCTGGACGCGATCATCCGCGTGCCGGTCGCCACGTCGGTGGTGTTCAGCAGCAGCATCGGCGCGTCGCCCCCGGGCCGCCAGTGCGCCAGGATCGGCGTCTCCAGCCCCTGCCCCGCGGGCACGATGCCTTCGGCCTCGAGCGCGGCGTCGAAGGCGGCGGCCAGCCGGCGCTCGGCAACGCGGGCGCGGTCGGCGATCCCCACCGGCCAGAACGCGAAGCGCGCCAGCAGGTCGGGAAACAGCAGCGCCGTGCCCATCGGTGACAGGAAGTCCTGGCGCAGCGCGGTGCGCACGACGCGCACAGCGCTGCCCTCGGGCACCTCGGTCGCCGCCGTCGGCCGGCCGCAGCGGCCGTCGCCGGCCGGGGCCAGCACGCCGCGCTCGCGCACCAGGCTGGCGAAGACGCCGACCCCGACCGCGCCGCCCGAGACGCCGCTGAGCGCGAACACGCGCGCCGCGAAGCCCGGGTTCCGGTCCTGCAGATCCGCCAGCAGCACCGCCGACTGGTAGGCGGCGTACAGCCCGCCGCCCTGCGCCGCCACCAGGTAGACCTGGTAGGGCGCGGTGTCCGGCGCGCGCCGGTCCGGCGGCAGATAGTCCGGACGGCAGGCCAGCCAGGCGCGGAACAGCCGCTCCAGCTGCGCCGCGCCCTCGGGGCCGCTGGCCTGCCTGCCCTCGAGCGCCTGCACATGCGCGGGCACCGGCGCGGCGGCCAGCCGGATCTCGTGGTTGTCGTTCCAGTCCAGCGCCGAGACCAGCGCCACCCAGCCCAGCAGCAGCAGCGTCACCGGCACGCCGGTCTCGTCCTCGATCCAGCCGACGGTGTTGGCCACCGCCGCCAGCGCCGCGGCGAACAGAACCACCACCGGCAGCGCGCCGGCTGTCTGCCCGAACCAGCCCGGCAGCGCCACCGCCAGCAGCGTCAGCGCCGCCAGCCCGACGCCAAGGCGCACCGCCAGCCGGCGGCTGTCGCGCCGCCGGGCCAGCCGGTCGGCCAGCACCGCGAGCCCGGCGGAAACCAGCGTCAGCGCCAGCAGCAGCCAATAGACCGACACATAGTCGGCATGGGTGCCGGGCGAGACCGCGAACCGGCCCAGGGTCAGCACGAACGCCGCCAGCGGCAGATAGCATACCGCGGTGATCAGCCGGCCCGGCGGCGGCACCGGCCGGATCGCGAAGGCGTGGCGCGCGCGGGCCAGCAGGGTCAGCCAGACCGGCAGGAACGCCACCAGCAGCGCCGGCCAGGTGGTGCGCGCCAGCTCCTCGAGGGTGATGCCGGGCAGCAGCAGCTCGCGCAGCGATCCGACGTCGAATTTCGCCGGGTCGCCGTCAGGGAAGATCTGCGCCAGCCGCAGCGCCACGAACTCGGCGTTGACGATCATCGTCTCGCGCAGCTGGCCGGTCGCCACCAGCGCCAGGCTGACGCCCAGCGCGATCGAGACATGCGCCCGGTAGACGTACAGGCGGTGGAACAGCGGGCGCACCCGCCCCCAGTTCCCGCGCACCGCGTCCGGTATCCACTGCATCGCCATCCCCCCGCGCGATGTCCGGCCATTCATGCTATCCTGCCCCGGCGACGCGCGGTGCACAGTTTTTTTCCGCACACCTCTTGAAGCCGCGATCGCCCTCACCGATCTATGTAAATGTAAGACACATTTACATTGCGAGGTCACCAAATGCACGCAGTCTCACGGTACTTCCGCGAAGCCGAAGCCTGGCTTGACGCCCGGGGCAAGGGCGCGTGGATCGCGACCATGGTGGTCGCGTTCATCCTGTTCTGGCCGCTGGGCCTGACCCTTCTCGTCTACATGATCTGGAGCAACCGCATGTCCTGTTCTGCCCGCAAATGGTCCCCCACCGGCGCCCGCTTCCGGACCTCGGGCAACACCGCCTTCGACGCCTACCGCGACGAGACGCTGAAGCGGCTGGAGGACGAGCAGGCCGCCTTCACCGACTTCCTGGAGCGGCTGCGCAAGGCGAAGGACCAGGCCGAGTTCGACCAGTTCATGGACGACCGCGCCCGCCGCAGCCGCGACCGGCAGCGCAACGACGCCGACGATGCGCCCGACACCGGCGCGCCGCAGCCGGCCTGATCACCGCATCGCCGGCGCCGCCCCTTGAACCTGGGGCGGCGCCGGCCGATCTTTATCCTCCAGAGACGTCGATCATGGACCACTTCGCACGCATGCACCCGCTTCACGATCTTCCCCACCCCGAGCACGACACGCAGTTCTATGACGGCGTGCCGCTCAAGCGCCTGGTGGCGTGGCTGATCGACTTCACCGCCATCGTGCTGGCGACCGTGGTCGCGACGCTGGCGATCGGCCTGCTGACCCTGGGCCTGGGCTTCGCGCTGTTTCCGGCGATCCTGTTCCTGGTGACGTTCCTGTACCGCTGGCTGACGATCGCCGGCAGTTCCGCCACCCCCGGGATGATGCTGATGGGGATCGAGCTGCGCAGCTGCGACGGCCACCGCCTGACGCCGGTGATCGCCGCGGTCCACACCGGCATCTTCATGTTCCTGATGGCCTCGGTGGTCGGCTGGATCGGCACCGCCGTGTCGATCTGGGTGACGCGCTACAACCAGGGCCTTCCCGACCTGCTGCTGGGAACCACCGCGATCAATCGACCGTTGAACTAGGCGCCGCGATTTGTGATTGCCTGAAGTCGCGGCATGCTGCTAGCGTTTCCGGACGCCGACGGGGAACTCAGCCATGCGTCACAGCCTGCCACAGTCGCCGCAGTTCTATGTGACGGCACCGCAGCCCTGCCCCTATCTGGCCGGCAGGGTCGAGCGGAAGCTGTTCACCGCGCTGCAGGGCGGCAGCGCCGACAAGCTGAACGACGTCCTGTCCCGGCAGGGCTTCCGCCGCTCGCAGAACGTGCTCTACCGGCCGTCCTGCGCCGACTGCGCCGCGTGCCTGTCGGCGCGGATCGTGGTCGACGGCTTCCAGCCGCGCCGCACCATGCGCCGGGTGCTCAGGCGCAACGTCAACGTGCTGCGCGAGGCCACCACCCCCTGGGCCAGCGAGGACCAGTTCGCGCTGTTCCGCAAGTACCTGGGCAGCCGCCATTCCGACGGCGGCATGGCCGACATGGACGTCTATGAATACGCCGCCATGGTCGAGGAGACGCCGGTCCGCTCGCGCATCGTCGAGTACTACGACGAGGACGAGTATGGCCGCCGTCTGATCGCCGTGTGCCTGACCGACCTGCTGTCTGACGGGCTGTCGATGGTCTATTCCTTCTTCGACCCCGACCTGGCGGACCGCTCGCTGGGCTCCTACGTGATCCTCGATCACATCCAGATCGCCCGCGCCGCGAACCTGCCCTATGTCTACCTGGGCTACTGGGTGCCGGGCTCGCGCAAGATGGACTACAAGGCCCGGTTCAAGCCGCTGGAGATCTATCGCGGCGGCCGCTGGCGCGAGCTGGACGAGGCCACCGAGGCGCGGATGAACACCCACCCGCTGGAGAACGACCCGATCGCCGAACAGGTCGCCGCGATCTACCTGCCCGAAGACGAGACCGGCTAGGCCGGCCACGCTGGTGCGCCTACGGCGCGGTCAGTAGGCAGCGCATCAGCTCCGGCAGGTTGTGCGGGCCGGGGCGGACCAGTTCGCCCTTCGGCGCCGGCGCGGCAGCGTCGGCATCCGGCAGGCCGAACTGCGCCGCCAGCAGGCGCCGGTCCTCGGCGAAGAAGGCATGGATCTGGCCGATCTGCTCGGCGTCGAAGACGTCGGCGTCCGGCGCGCGCGTGCCGCACCGGCGGTCCAGGTCGTACGCATTGTGGATCAGCCTGTGCACATCGACGCCGCGCGCGCCGCCACCACGGTAGAAATCCAGCAGCACCATCGTCATCCGCGCGCTGAGGGAGACGTTGTAACGCTTCTGCACCTGTGCGGTCAGCACTTCGCCGGACAGGCGCGTGACCAGATCGCCGGGCAGGTCGAGCGCGCGGTAGTCCAGCACCTCGACCGCGCAGCCGGTCTGTACCATGGTGTCGAGGATTGGCACATAGCGCAGCTTTTCGCGGTGTTCGCGGTAGTAGTCCATCGGCGCGAGCGTGGTGACGTGGCGCTTGACCCGTTCCAGGTACATCGAGCGCAACCAGTCCACATGCGGCCGCACCACCGCCACGGCGCACACGTCGTGGTCTGGAAACGCCGCGCGGATGTGGCCCAGAAGCCGGGCGTTCTGGATCGTCGCCAGATCCTCGCACGACAGCACCGTCAGCGGCGGCGGCCCGCCGTCTGCGCACGCGACCTCGGCAACCAGCGCCTGCAGGCTGTCGGTGCGCCCGTGGCGCAGATCCTCGACCAGCTGGTGATGCGCGTGCGGCCAGTGCTCCAGCCGCCCGGCGTGCGGGTAGTGAAAGCCGGCGTCCGCCTGCTCCGCCTGCGCCGAAAGCGCCATCTGCACGGCCGACGACCCGGTCTTGTGGAACCCCACATGCACCAGCAGCCGCGGCCGCGCCGTGTCGTCGGTCATCATCTGCTCCGCCTGCCTCGGTTTCCCGAGGTCTAGCGGCGAAAAGGTTAACAACTCCTGAAGACCGCCTCAGCCCATCAGCCGGTCGCGCTGGGTGCGGTACGGCATTTCCGATGCGGACAGCCAGCGGCTGGTCGCGCGCATCGAGCGCCGGTAGCTGTCATACACCTCGGAGTAGAGCGGCTCGACAAGGTGCTCCTGGTGGATCTGCGCCGCGGCGGTGCCGAAGGCGTCCCAGACATCGGCCGGAAACTCGGCCAGGGTCAGCCGCGACCGGGCCATCCGCTGCATCGCGCGGCCGTTCTGCGACAGGTACTGCGCCAGCGACCACTGGTGCGTCTCGGCCGAGGCGATCTCGATGATGCGCTGGTGCGCCGGGATCAGGCCGTCGTAGACATCCCGGTTCACCGCCAGCGTCAGCCCGCCGGCGGGTTCGTGGAAACCGGCCGGGTAGTAGTAGCTGACCAGATCGCCCAGCCCGGCGCGCTCGTCGGCCCAGGGGCCGACCCATTCGGTGGCGTCGATCGCGCCGGTGCGGAGCGCCTCGTAGACCTCGGCCCCCGGCAGGGTGATCACCTCTGCCCCCAGCTCCATCATCACCTTGCCGCCGAGCCCGGGCATCCGGATCCGCAGGCCCTGGAAATCCTCGGGACCGGTGATCAGCCGGCGGTACCAGCCGCCGGCCTGCGCGCCGGTGTTGCCGGCGAGAAAGGATTTCAGGTTGAAGATGTCGCCCAGGCGGTCGTGCAGCTCGCGCCCGCCGTCCTGATAGTACCAGGTCGCCATCTCGGCCGCGGTCATCCCGAACGGCACGGTGGTAAAGAAGGCATAGGCCGGATGCTGGGCGGTGAACCAGTAGTCGGGGCCGTGGTACATGTCGACCTGGCCCGAGGTCACGGTGTCGAACACGTCGTAGGCGTGCACCAGCTCGCCCGCGGCCTTCAGATCCACGGTAACGGCGCCGTCGCTCATCTGGCTGATCGAATCCGCGGCGTGCTGGGCCGCGTCATGAACCCCGTCGGCCCCCCGTTCCCAGGTCGTGACCATGGTCAGCGTGCGCCGGTTCTGCGCCAGCGCGGGGGCACCGAGCGCACTGGCCGCGCCCCCCAGCGTGCCGGCCTGCAGGAATTTCCGGCGATGCATGCCCCCACCTCCATGACGTTCGGTCAACCCCAATGGCGACCGTTCTAGCGCCGCGGGACCGTCTACGGAATAGCGTTTTGCAACCACGGCTGAAGAATCGCGGAAGCGTGGCGCGAAAAAACCATTCCACGGCATGGATTTGGCAAGCGGACTTCAACCTCCCGGAACGGCGCCGCCGGATCGGAACCGGGAACGGGGCGGCTGCGGCGGCGGCGCGGACCGCCTGGGCGGCGGCAGGGTCCGGGCGGCGGGCCGCCGGCGCCGCGGCAGCCGATCCGCACGTCGCAAGCTGCCCGCGGCGCCGGGATCGTGCGTCGGCGCACGCCGATCTTGCCGATCCGTGCGCGGCAGAGCCTTCGCGCGAAATTTTCAAAAAGCGCACCTTCGGTGTTGACCCCGCAAAACGCCCCCCCTAAAACCAGTCCCCATGACACGGAACGTCGTACTTATCGGAACGCGCGGGCACCGGCGGGGATAGACCCCGGACCGGAACGCTCGCGCACAGGCCCCTCATGGGGCCTTTTTTGTGCCCGCAAGGGGCGACGCGGGGGAACCGGGCCCGCGCAGACAGGAGAAGGCAAATGGCTGGGAAGATGACCGGCGCGCAGATGGTGGTTCAGGCCCTGAAGGATCAGGGGGTGGACACGGTATTCGGCTATCCGGGCGGCGCCGTGCTTCCGATCTACGACGAGATCTTCCAGCAGAACGAGATCCGGCACATCCTGGTCCGGCACGAGCAGGGCGCGACGCACGCCGCCGAGGGCTATGCGCGCTCGACCGGCAAGCCCGGCGTCGTGCTGGTGACCTCCGGCCCCGGCGCCACCAACGCGGTCACCGGCATGACCGACGCGCTGATGGATTCGATCCCGATCATCGTGCTGACGGGCCAGGTGCCGACGTTCATGATCGGCAACGACGCCTTCCAGGAGGCCGACACGGTGGGCATCACCCGCCCCTGCACCAAGCACAACTGGCTGGTGAAGGACACCGACCGGCTGGCCGAGACCATCCACCAGGCATTCCATGTCGCCACCCACGGCCGGCCGGGCCCGGTGCTGGTCGACATTCCCAAGGACGTGCAGTTCGCCACCGGCAGGTACGTCGCGCCGGCGAAGGCCAGCACCGGGCACTACAACCCGCAGGTCAAGGGCGACATCGACGCCATCACCGCCGCGGTCGAGGCGCTGGAGAACGCCGAGCGTCCGGTGATCTATTCGGGCGGCGGCGTGGTCAACTCCGGCCCCGCCGCCAGCCAGCTGCTGCGCGAGCTGGTTTCGGCCACCAACTTCCCCGTCACCTCGACGCTGATGGGGCTGGGCTGCTACCCGGCCTCGGGCGCGAACTGGCTGGGCATGCTGGGCATGCACGGCACCTACGAGGCGAACTGGGCGATGCACGACTGTGACTACATGCTGTGCATCGGCGCCCGGTTCGACGACCGCATCACCGGCCGGGTGGACGCGTTCAGCCCGCAGTCGGTCAAGGTCCACATCGACATCGACCCGTCGTCGATCAACAAGAACATCCATGTCGACATCCCGATCGTCGGCGACATCGGCCACGTGCTTGAGGATCTGCTGCGCGTCTGGAAGGCGCGCGGCCGCAAGACCAGATCCGAAGCCGTCGCCAAGTGGTGGGCGAAGATCGAGGAATGGCGCGCGGTCAAGTCGCTGTCCTATGTGAACTCGGACAGCACCATCAAGCCGCAGTACGCGCTGCAGCGGCTGGAGGCGCTGACCAAGGGCCGCGACCGCTACATCACCACCGAGGTCGGCCAGCACCAGATGTGGGCAGCGCAGTTCCTGGGCTTCGAGGATCCGAACCGCTGGATGACCTCCGGCGGGCTGGGGACCATGGGCTACGGCATGCCGGCCAGCATCGGCGTGCAGGTCGCGCATCCCGACGCGCTGGTGATCAACGTCGCCGGCGAGGCGTCGTGGCTGATGAACATGCAGGAGATGGGAACCGCGGTGCAGTACCGGCTGCCGGTCAAGCAGTTCATCGTGAACAACGAGCGCCTGGGCATGGTCCGCCAGTGGCAGGAGCTGCTGCACGGCGAGCGCTATTCCCACAGCTGGTCCGAATCGCTGCCCGATTTCGTCAAGCTGGCCGAGGCGTTCGGCGCCAAGGGCATCCTGTGCGACAACCCCGCCGATCTGGACGACGCGATCCAGGAGATGCTGGACTACGACGGCCCGGTGATCTTCGACTGCGTGGTCGAGAAGCACGAGAACTGCTTCCCGATGATCCCGTCGGGCAAGGCGCACAACGAGATGCTGCTGGGCTCGGCCTCGACCAAAGGCGCCATCGATGTCGGCGGCGCGGTCCTCGTCTGAGGCATGCAGATGGACCCGCAAATCGTCTTCAGCTACGGCCTGACGAAAAGCGGGTCCACGCTGGCCTATCAGCTGGTGCTGGTGGCGCTGGAGCGTGCCGGCCATCCGCAGCCCGCGCTGCGCCTGCCCGGCGTCACCGTCAGCCGCAGGATCAACGCCATCGAGCATCTTGACGCCGACGCCGCCGCGCGGATGCGGGCGGCGGTCGCGGCGCACGGGCACCCGGTGGCGTTCAAGACCCATACCCGCCCCGACCCGGCGGTGCGGGACATGGTGCGGGCCGGGGCGCTGGCGCACGCGGTGGTGCGCGATCCGCGCGACATCGCCCTGTCGATGGTCGATCACGGGGTGCGCGCGCGCGCAGCCCGAAAGCCGGCGTTCGCCGAGATCCACCACCTCGACGACGCGCTGCGCGGCATCGACGGGCAGATGGAGACGCTGGCGCAGTGGCTGGCGCTGCCCGGCGTACGGATCCTGCGCTACGACCGGCTGGCGTTCGACACCGTGGCCGCGACCGCCGCGATCCTCGAGCACCTTGGCCTGGACGGCGATCCGCAGGCGATCGCGGACGAGGTGCTGTCGCGCCGCTTCATCCAGCTCAACGCCGGCCGCCGCGACCGGCACCGCGCCGAGATGAGCGCGGCCGACAGCGCCCGCATCCGCGCCCGCTATGCCCCGTTCTACGACCTGGTCCTGCCCGAAGGCGCGCCGCCGCCGCCGCCGGGCACGCCGCTGACCGCGCCGCTTCCCGCCGGCGCCCGATAACCCGAGGAAGACAATGAACGCACTCGCCATCAAGAAGGGCTCCAGCCGCAAGAGCGCCTACGATCTGCGCAACCCGCTGGACGAACACCAGGAAACGCACACCCTGACCGTGCTGGTCGACAACGAGGCCGGGGTGCTGGCGCGGGTCATCGGCCTGTTCTCGGGCCGCGGCTACAACATCGACAGCCTGACCGTCGCCGAGGTGGACCACCAGGGCCACCGCTCGCGGATCACCATCGTCACCACCGGCACGCCCGCGGTGATCGAGCAGATCAAGCACCAGCTGGAGCGGATGGTGCCGGTCTATTCGGTGAACGATCTGACCGTCGAGGGCCCCTCGGTCGAGCGGGAGCTGGCGCTGGTCAAGGTCAACTGCACCGGCGAGAAGCGCGTCGAGGCGATGCGCACCGGCGAGGTGTTCCGCGCCAACGTCGTCGATTCGACGCTGGAGAGCTTCGTCTTCGAACTGACCGGCGGCCCCGAGAAGATCGACGCATTCGTCGCGCTGATGGTGCCGCTGGGTCTGGTCGAGGTCAGCCGCACCGGCGTCGCCGCCATCGCGCGCGGGGTCTGAGCCGGCCTATTGCGGCGGTGCCGCGCCCGGCCCTAGGGCTTGCGGAACGCCCACAGCACCAGCGGCTGCACCAGCCGGTAGCCCCCGGCGGTTCGCTCGGCCTGCGCCAGGAACAGGCGCTCCAGCGCGGGCCCGTGCGCGTCGATCGCCGCCGCCCGCGCCGGATCGACGGCCAGCAGGGCGGCGGCGAACTCCGCTACGCCGGCGAAGCGCGAGGCGCGGTCATAGCGCTCGTGCCGGGTCAGGTCCGCGCCGAGCTGCGCCGCGAAGGCGGCCAGCGCCTGCAGCGCCTGGGCGCGGATCCCGGTCTCGTCCTCGACCGGCCGCATCGCCGCGAAGAACGGCCCCTCGGCCAGCGGCTCGACCACCAGCAGCGCGCCGCCCGGACGCAGCACCCGCCGCGCCTCGCGCAGCGCCGGCAGCATCGCGGGCTGCGGCACATGGTGCAGCGCGTTGAGCAGCACGGCGGCGTCGAAGGCGCCCTCCGCGAACGGCAGCGCCTCGGCGACGCCGCGAATCAGGGTGCCGGGTACACGGCCCGGGCGCGCCCGGTCGCGCGGCTCTGCCTGCGGGTCGATGCCGGCCGCATCGTAACCTTCGGCCAGCAGGCGACGGACCAGTGCGCCAGCGCCGCAGCCGATGTCCAGCACCCGGTTGCCGCCCGTCGCGCGCAGTTCCGCGAGCAGCCGCCGCAGCGTCGGGTCCGGTTCAGGAGACATCGGCCGAGGCGAATTCCCGGCGGATCTGCGCGCCGTGCGCGTCCAGCGCCGGCACCGCGCCGAACTCGGGCACCTTGCCGTCGGCGGTCGCGCCGGGCGCCAGCAGGCGGACCGGGCCGCTGGGGGTCCCGACCTCGACGAAGCGGTTCTGCGGGTGCCGCGCCAGATCCTCCATGCTGCTGACCGCGCCGTTGGCGATGCCCGCGGCCTCGAGCCGGGCGCTGACCGCGGCGCGGTCGTCGCGGGCGAACACCTCGAGGATGATCGCGTCCAGCGCGTCGCGGTGCGCCACCCGGTGCGAGTTGCCGTCGAACCGCGGATCGGTGGCCAGCGCGGCGTCGCCCAGCACCTCGGCGCAGAACCGGACCCATTCGCGCTCGTTCTGGATCGAGAACAGGATCTCCTTGCCGTCGCTGCAGGCATAGGCGCCGTAGGGGGCGATGGTCGGGTGGTTCAGCCCGTTGCGGTCCGGGGTCTTGCCGCCGTAGGCGTACTGCAGATAGGGCACGTTCATCCAGTCGGTCAGGGCGTGGAACAGGCTGACCGCTATGTGCCGCCCCTGCCCCGTCGCGTGGCGGGCGATCAGCGCCTGCAGCACCGCCTGGTGCGCGGTCATCCCGCAGGCGATGTCGCAGACCGACACCCCGACCCGGGCCGAGCCGTGCTCGTTGCCGGTGATCGCCGACAGCCCGCTTTCCGCCTGCACCAGCAGATCGTAGGCCTTGCGCCTGGCGTACGGCCCCTCGTCGCCGTAGCCCGAGATCGACACCGTGATCAGCTTCGGGTTCTGCGCCCGCAGCCGGTCGGGGGCGAAGCCCAGCCGCTCGACCGCGCCGGGGGCCAGGTTCTGGATGAAGACGTCGGCGGTGCGCAGCATCGCCTCCATCACCCGGCGGTCGGCCTCGGACCGCAGGTCCAGGCAGACCGATTCCTTCCCCCGGTTCAGCCAGACGAAATAGGCGCTCTCGCCGTGCACCAGCTGGTCGTACTGCCGGGCGAAATCGCCCTCGGGGCGCTCCACCTTGATCACCCGCGCCCCGGCCTCGGCCAGGCGACCGGACAGGTACGGCGCGGCCACCGCCTGCTCCAGCGTGACGACGAAAAGACCCGAAAGGTCGCCAGACATGTATCCTTCCCCGTGTTCTGCGTGCCTGCCCCAGGATGGACGATCCGCCGCGGCGGCGGAAATAGCATAACACTGTCCGGGGTATTGACCGCCCCAATGCCTCCGGGCCTCCGGGCGCGCGGCGATAGCGGGGCGCTATGGCGATCCGAGGCATTTCCTATTTGCCCGCGGCGGCGGCCGCGGGCAGGCTCAGCCGCACCCGGACCGCCACGGACGACACCGATGACCCTCGACACGCTCTCGCTGCCGCTGTTCCTGCCCGCCGACCGCATGGACCGGTTCGCCAAGGCCTGCGCCGCCGGCGCCGATGCGGTGATCCTGGATCTCGAGGACGCGGTCGCGCCCGAGACCAAGGATGCGGCGCGCGCCGGGCTGACCGCGATGGCGGGCGCGCCGCTGCCGGTGCTGGTGCGGATCAACGCCGCCGGCAGCGCCTGGTTCGACCGCGATCTCGAGGCGCTGGCCGCGCTGCCCGCCGCCGCGGTGGTGCTGCCCAAGGCCGAAACCGCCACAAGCTGCGCCGCGGTGGCCGAGCGCACTGGCAAGCCGGTGGTCGCGCTGATCGAGACCGCGCGCGGGCTGCGCGACGCCGAGGCGGTGGCGGCAAGCTGCGCCCGGCTGGCGTTCGGCTCGATCGACTATGCCGCCGACCTGGGCATGGCGCACGAACGCGACGCGCTGCTGCACGCGCGCGCGGCGCTGGTGCTGGCGGCGCGGCTGTGCGGGCAGCCGGCGCCGCTGGACGGCGTCACCACGGCGGTACGCGACACCGATCTGGTCGCCGCGGACGCCCGGCACGCGGTGGCGCTGGGCTTCGGCGGCAAGCTGCTGATCCACCCCGCGCAGATCGCCCCGGCGCGGCAGGGCTTCGCCCCCGCCCCGGCCGAGGTGGACTGGGCCCGCCGCGTGCTGGACGCCGGACGCGGCGCTGGCGCGGTGGTCAACCTGGACGGTATGATGATCGACGCGCCGGTCCTGAAGCGGGCCGAGCAGATCATCGCCCGCGCGCGCGAAGCGGGCGCCGGGCAGGAAGGACGGGACAGATGGCAGACGGACGGATCACCGAGCAGGAGCTGATCGACAGCGTCGCCGACGCGCTGCAGTACGTCTCGTACTACCATCCGCCGGACTTCATCGCCGCCATGGCCCGCGCCTACGAGACCGAGCAGAGCGAGGGCGCGCGCAACGCGATCCGGCAGATCCTGGTGAATTCGCGGATGTGCGCGACCGGAAGGCGCCCGATCTGCCAGGACACCGGCAGCGTCAACGTCTTCGTCGAGGTCGGCGTGCAGGCCCGCACCGACTGGACCCGGTCGCTGCAGCAGATGGTCGACGCGGCCGCCCGCCGCGCCTATGCGCTGGAGGCGAACCCGCTGCGCGCCTCGATCGTCGCCGACCCGCTGGGCCAGCGGCGCAACACCCGCGACAACACCCCGGCGATGCTGCAGACCGAGCTGGTCGCGGGCGACCGGGTGTCGGTCACCGTCTCGGCCAAGGGCGGCGGGTCCGAGAACAAGACGAAGTTCACGGTGCTGAACCCGTCGGATTCGGTCGCCGACTGGGTGGTGCGCACGGTCGAGACCCTGGGCGCGGGCTGGTGCCCGCCGGGGATGCTGGGCATCGGCGTCGGCGGCAGCGTCGACAAGGCGATGGCGCTGGCCAAGAAGGTGCTGAACGATCCGGTAGACATGCCCGATCTGCTGCGCCGCGGCCCGCAAACCGCCGAGGAGGCGCTGCGGCTGGAGGTCTACGAGCGCGTCAACGCGCTGGGCATCGGTGCGCAGGGCCTGGGCGGGCTGACCACGGTGCTGGACGTGAAGGTGGCCAGCTTTCCGACCCATGCCGCCTCGCTGCCGGTGGCGCTGATCCCGAACTGCGCCGCCACCCGGCACGCGCATTTCGTGCTGGACGGCTCCGGCCCGGTGGCGCTGGACCCGCCCGAGCTGTCGCTGTGGCCCGACCTGGGCACCGACGCGCCGCAGGGCCGGCGGCTCGACCTGGACACGCTGGACGACGCCACGCTGCGCACGCTGCAGCCGGGCGAGACGCTGCTGCTGTCCGGGCGGATGTTCACCGGGCGCGATGCGGCCCACAGACGCATGGTCGCGGCGCTCGAGCGCGGCGAGGCGCTGCCGGTCGATCTGCGCGGGCGCGCGATCTACTACGTCGGGCCGGTCGATCCGGTGGGCGACGAGGTGATCGGCCCGGCCGGGCCGACGACCTCGACGCGGATGGACAAGTTCACCCGGCCGCTGCTGGCCGCCAGCGGGCTGAAGCTGATGATCGGCAAGGCCGAGCGCGGCCCCGAGGCGATCGCCGCGATCCGCGAGCACGGCGCGGCCTACCTGATCGCCGTCGGCGGCGCGGCCTACCTGGTGTCGAAGGCGATCAAGTCCGCCCGGCCGGTCGCCTACCAGGACCTGGGGATGGAAGCGATCTACGAGATCGAGGTGCGCGACATGCCGGTGGTGGTGGCCGTCGACACGCGCGGCGCGTCGGTGCACGAGAGCGGCCCGCGGCAGTGGCGGCGCACCGCCTGAGCCGCCGGTCCGCGATTTCTCGGCGGCGGGCGCGACCGCAAGGGTGCGCGCCCGCCGCCGCCGGATCCGAGGTTGGGGGGAATCCTCAGATCGTGCGGCCGCCGTCCACTTCCAGGATCACGCCGGTGATGAAGTCGGCCTCGTCCGAGGCCAGATACAGCGCGGCGTTGGCGATGTCGCGCGGCTCGGACAGCCGGCCCAGCGGGATCGTGGCGATGAACCGCTCGCGGTTCTGGGGGGTGTCGGGCACGCCCATGAACTGCTCCAGCAGGCCGGTCACGCCCATCACCGGGGCGATGCCGTTGACGCGGATCTTGTGCGGCGCCAGCTCCACCGCCAGCGACCGTGTCATCAGGTTCACCGCCCCCTTCGACGAGTTGTACCAGGTCAGCCCGGGCCGCGGCCGGATGCCGGCGGTGGAGCCGACGTTGATCATCACCCCGCCGCCCTGCGCCTCCCACACAGGCACGCAGGCCTTGGTCATGTGGAAGATCGAGACCACGTTGATGTCGTAGATCTTGCGGAACGTCGCCTCGTCGGTTTCCATCAGCGGGCGGTTGGGATTGGTCCAGCCGGCGTTGTTCACCACCACGTCGAGCGCGCCGAACGCCTTGCGCGTCTGCTCGACCGCCGCCGCGACCTCGTCGCCCTTCGAGACGTCGCATTTGACGGCGATGGCGTTCTCGCCCAGCTGCTCGGCCACCTGCCGCGCGCCGTCGATGTTCAGATCGACCACGGCGACCTTGGCGCCCTCGCGCACGAAGGTCTCGGCGATGCCCTTGCCGAAGCCGGAGGCCGCCCCCGTCACCAGTGTCGCCTTGCCGTCGAGTCTCATGTGTCCTCCGTTTCGGGCCTGCGGCCCTGTCAGCCGTGATTGTTGACGATCGTCTTGACGTGCGAGAATTCCAGCAGCGCCTCGAAGCCCTTCTCGCGGCCGTGGCCGGACTTGCGGATGCCGCCGAACGGCAGTTCCACCCCGCCGCCGGCGCCGTAGCCGTTGATGAACACCTGGCCGCAGCGCAGCGCCTTGGCGACGCGCTGCTGCCGGCCGCCGTCGCGCGTCCAGACGGCGGCGACCAGACCGTAGTCGGTGCCGTTGGCGATGGCGACGGCCTCGGCTTCGTCCTCGAACGGGATCATGCACAGCACCGGGCCAAACACCTCCTCCTGGGCGATCTTCGAGGCCGGATCGCAGGGGCCGAACACCGCCGGCGCGACGTAGAAGCCGCCCTCGGGGGTGCCGGCGCGGATCCCGCCGCGGGCGATCAGGGGCGCGTCGGCATCGGCGATGTAGCCCTCGACCCGCTGTTTCTGCCGGGCCGAGATCAGCGGGCCAAGCACCGAATCCTCGCCCGAATCCGAGGCCTCGATCGCCTCGAACCGGGTCTTCAGCTCGGCCACGACCTGGTCGTAGATGCCGCGCTGGACCAGCGCGCGGGTGCCGGCAGAACAGGTCTGGCCGCCGTTCTGGATCAGCGCGTTGACCAGGAACGGCATCGCCTTGTCCAGGTCCGCGTCGTCGAACACGATCTGCGGCGACTTGCCGCCCAGCTCCAGCGTGCAGCCGATGAAGTTGCGCGCGGCGGCCATCTGGATCATCACCCCGACCTCGGGCGAGCCGGTGAACGAGATGAAGTCGATGCCGCGATGCTCGGACAGCGCCCGGCCGGCGACCTCGCCGCGGCCGGTGACGATGTTCAGCGCACCCGGCGGAAAGCCGACCTCGACCGCAAGCTCGGCGATGCGCAGCGCGCTCAGGCAGGCGTCCTCGGCCGGCTTCAGGATCGTGGCGTTGCCCATCGCCAGCGCCGGCGCGACCGACCGGCCGAACATCTGCGCGGGGTAGTTCCACGGGATGATGTGGCCGGTGACGCCGTGCGGCTCGCGGTGCACCTCGACATTGTAGCCGTGCAGGAACGGGATCACCTGGCCGTGCACCTTGTCGGCGGCGCCGCCGTAGTATTCGAAGTAGCGCGCGGTGACGGTCATGTCGGCGCGGGCCTGTGCGATCGGCTTGCCGTTGTCGCGGCTTTCCAGCTGCGCCAGCGGCTCGGCCTCGTCGAGGATGCGCTGCGACAGGCGGATCATCAGCCGGCCGCGCTCGGCCGCGGTCAGTTTCGACCACGCGCCGCCGTCGAAGGCGGCGCGGGCGGCGGCGACGGCGGCGTCCACGTCCTCGGGGCCGCTGTCGACGATCTGCGTGAACACCTGCCCGTCGATCGGCGAGATCACGTCCATCGTGCGCCCCGAAGCGCCGGGCACCCATTCGTTGCCGATCAGGTTCAGCGGCTTCGGCAGCACCAGCTCGGCCAGTGTCGGATTGTCCTTCATGCGTTCGCCCTTTCCGGCTCCAGCGAGCCTTCCGAAATCTCGCCGCGCTCGATCACGAGCGTGCGCCCGGCAAAGCCGCGCAGCAGCGAGGGGTTGGATTCGGTGATGATCAGCGTGACCGAGCGGTCGGCGTCGCGCAGCGCCCGCAGCGCGTCGGCATAGCGCCGGGCCAGCGCCGGGGCGAGGCCCTGGAACGGCTCGTCCAGCATCAGCAGCTTGGTGCCCAGCATCAGCGCCCGCGCCAGCGCCACCATCTTGCCCTGCCCGCCCGAGACGTTGCCGGCGGGACGGCCGGCCATTTCGCGCAGCTCGGGCAGGATCGCGTAGGCCCGGTCCAGCCGGCGCGCGGTCTCGGCCGCGTCCAGCCGCGCGCTCTGCGCCGGCAGCAGGATGTTCTCCTCGACGGTGAAGGCCGAGAACAGCCGCCGGTCCTCGGGGGCGTAGCCGATGCCCAGTCCCGGGCGCTTCGACGGGTGCATGTCGTGGATCGGCCGGTCCTCGAACAGGATCTCGCCGGTGACGTTGGTGAACCCCATCAGCGAGCGCAGCAGCGTGGTCTTGCCGGCGCCGTTGCGCCCGATCAGCGCCACCGTCTCGGCGGCGTCGACGCGGAAGGTCAGGTTGCGCAGGATCGGGATGATGCCGATCGCGGCGTCGACATTGCGAAGCTCCAGCATCAGGCCACCTCTCCGATCACGTCGCGGATCACGTCGGGATGCTCCAGCACCTCGGCGGGGGTGCCGCGCAGCTGCACGTTGCCGGCGTTCCAGACCGCGACCTCGTCGGCGTATTTCTCGACGATGCCCATGTCGTGCTCGACGAACACCGAGGTGACCTGCGCCTGCGCCAGCGCCTCGACCAGGATCTCCATGATCCGGTGCTTCTGCGACGAGGCCACCCCCGAGGTCGGCTCGTCCATCAGCAGCAGCCGCGGCCTGAGCGCCAGCGCCACGGCGATGTCGACCAGCTTGCGCTGCCCCTCGGACAGCTCGACCACGGTGCGGTCCGCCACGTCGGCGCAGTTCACCATCTCGAGCAGGTGCATCATCTCGGCCCGTTCGGGGATCGTGTGCAGGTCGCGCACCGGGTTGCGCAGCCCCTCGCGCGCGGCGACGGCGATCAGCAGGTTCTCCAGCGCCGTGTGCTCGGTGAACAGCTGCGGGATCTGGAAGGCGCGCGCCACGCCGCGGCGCACGATCTTGCGCGGCGGCAGCGGGGTGATGTCCTTGCCCTCGAACAGAACCTGTCCCCGCGTCGGCTTCAGCCAGCCGGTGCAGATGTTCAGGAACGTGGTCTTGCCGGCGCCGTTCGGCCCGATGATCGCCAGGTTGCGCCCCGACTCGATGGTCAGCGAGACGTCGTTGGCGGCGATCACCCCGCCGAAGCGGATCTCGAGGTTGCGGGTCTCGAGCAGCGGTGCGCTCATCGCGTGTCCTCCGAACGGGCGGTGCGACGGCCGATCGCCTCGACGATGCCGATCACGCCGCGCGGCGCGAACAGGATGATGACCAGCAGGAAGCCGCCCAGCAGCATCTGCCACACGTCGCCGGCGAAGGCCGAGGCATAGGTGCGCACGAACTCGTAGATCAGCGCGCCGATGAACGCGCCCTGCACCGAGCCCGAGCCGCCGAGCACGGCGATGAACACCATCTCGCCCGAGCGGATCCACCAGGCGTACTCCGGCGTCACCACGCCCTGCGCCACGCCCATGATCACCCCGCCGGCGCCGCACAGCAGCGCCGACAGCAGATAACCCGACAGCAGCGCGCGGCGGGGCGAGACGCCGAGGTATTCCAGCCGCGTCTCGTTGGTCTTGATGGTCTGGAACAGCTGCCCCATCGGCGAGGCGAACCAGCGGATGGTGAACCAGCCCAGGCCCAGCATCAGCGCGATCGAAAGGTAGAACAGCACCAGCTCGAAATCGCCGCGGCCCAGCTCCATGCCCAGCACCGTGGGGCGCGGCAGGCGGATGCCGTCGGCGCCGCCGGTGATGTGGTAGAACTTCTCGAGGATCGACCAGAAGATCATCGAGAACGCCAGGTTCAGCATGCCGAAGAAGATGCCGCGGTAGCGCACCACGAACAGGCCGACCAGCAGCCCCGCCAGCGTCGCCCCGGCCACGCCCGCGACCAGCAGCAGCAGCAGGTCGGCGCCGGGCATCGCCGCCATCAGGAAGGCGCCGCCATAGGCCGCGACGGCGAAGTAGAGCGCGTGGCCGAACGATACCTGCCCGGCGCGCAGCAGCACCGTCACCCCCATCACCGCCAGCCCCTTGGCCAGCGCCAGGTTCACCAGCAGCTGCATGGTCGGCGCGACGAACGGCACCGCGCCCAGCGCAGCGACCGCCAGCAGCGTCGCCAGCAGGCGCAGCCCCGGCGCGCCGGTGGCGGGGGCCTGCGGCCTGGCGGCGCTTGATACGGTATCCATCCTGTCCCCCATCCGCTCAGATCTTCCGCGCCGCGGGGCTGCCGAACAGCCCCTCGGGACGCACCAGCAGCACCAGCACCATGATCAGGTACGGCACCAGCACCGCCGTCTCGGGCCAGACGTAGACCGCGAAGGAGCGGCCCAGCCCGATCAGCAGCGCGGTGAGCGCCGCGCCCTCGATCTGGCCCAGGCCCGCGGTCGCCACCACGGCGAAGGACAGCACGATCATGTCCGCGCCCATGCCCGGCAGGATCGAGGTGGTGGGCGAGGCCAGCGCGCCGCCCAGCCCGGCAAGCGCTGCACCGACGATGAAGGTCAGCAGGAACACCTTGTCGGCGTCGATGCCGATCGACTGCGCCGCCTCGCGGTCCTCGGTGGTGGCCAGGATCAGCTTGCCGATCACCGTGCGGCGCAGGAAGAACCGCAGCCCCAGCAGCAGCGTCAGCGCCACCGCCGGCAGCAGGATCAGCTGGTAGACGGTGTAGGTCACCCCGAACAGCGTCACGTTGCCCAGCGCCTGCAGCGCCGCGGCCTGGAAATAGGGCTGCGAGCCCCAGGCCAGCCGCTGCACGTCCTCGAGGATCATGAACACGGCGAAGGTGACCAGCAGTTGCAGCACCTCGGGCTTGTCGTAGATCCGCCGCAGCAGCAGCCATTCGATCGGGCCGCCCAGCAGCACCCCGACCAGGATCGCCGAGACCAGCATCAGCGGAAAGGCGAACACCGGCGCGAAGCCCATCGCCAGGAAGGCGCCGGTCAGCGACACAGTGGCGTAGGCGCCGATGGCGTAGAGCGAGCCGTGCGCGACGTTCAGGATGCGCATCACCCCGAAGATCAGCGTCAGCCCCAGCGCCACGATGAACACCAGCGCCGCGTAGGCGATGCCGTCGAACAGGGCCAGAACGAAGATTGTCAGGTTCATGTAGGGTTCCGCCGGGTGGGAATCCGCCGGGGAAAGGCGCGCGCGCCGCGCCTTTCCCCTTCGCGATCAGTTCTCGAAGGTATCGACCTTCAGCCCGTCGAGGAAGCTGGCATCGAGCCCGCCGACCCAGTCGATCGACACCTCGCCCACCGGGGTGGTGAGTTCGTCGCCGTCGAAGATCATGATGTTCTCCAGCGTGGCGAACGGATAGTCGCCGGCCTGCACGCTGGTGCCCATCAGCTGGTCCTCGACGCCCTGGTTGTCCTCGCGGATCTTCACCGGCCGGCCGAGGCCCTGGAACTCCAGCCCGTCCATCGCCGCGACCAGCTGCTCCTTGCTGGGCCAGTCGACGCCGTTGTCGGCGATCGCCTTCTCGTAGGCGGCCTGAAGCGCCGCGAAGGCCTGCGCCGCGTGGAACACCGGATAGACGCTGACGTCGCCGGTCTCGGCCTCGTACTTCTCCATGAACGCCTTGAAGTCGTCGTCGTCGCGGCGCTCGGGGTGCAGGAAGTAGTGATCGCCGCGCGCGCCGACGATGTGCCCGGCCGGCAGGCTGCTGCCCAGCCGCTCGAGCGAGGATTCCGCCAGCGGCAGCACGAAGGTCGAGGTGTTGGTCAGCCCGCGCTGCGCCGCCTGCTGCACGAAGGTATCCAGATCACCGCCCCACGAGGTGCTGAGGATCACGTCGGGCCGCAGCGCCTGCAGCCGCGAGATCTCGGTCGAGAAATCGGGCGCGCCGAACTTCGGGAAGAACTCGCCCACCACCTCGACGTCCGGCTTCATCGCCTTCAGCGCGGTGCTGAAGATGTCCCAGCTGTCGCGGCCCCAGGCGTAGTCCTGGTTGACCACGGCGATGGTGGTGAAGTCGGGCTTGGTCTTCAGCAGGTAGGCGACCGCGGCCAGCATCTCGGGCGCGGCGTTGGCCTGGGTGCGGAACACGTAGGAGTAGTCGTTCTCCTCGAAGATCTTCTGCGTACCGCAGTCCCACATGAAGTTCGGCACCTGCAGGTCCTCGGCCAGCGGCGCGATGGTCTGGCAGTTGCCCGACGAGATCGAGGCGAACATCACCTCGGCCGCGCCCGACTCGACCAGGCGGCGATACTCCGAGGTCAGCGCCTCGGCGCCGGCGCCCTCGTCGATGAAGGTGATCTCCACCGGAACGCCGTTGATGCCGCCGTTGGCGTTGATGTCCTCGACCAGGATCTCGGCGGCGTCGCGGGCCGGCACGCCGAACACCGACGCCGGGCCGGTCAGGAACGTGGTCATGCCGATCTTCAGCGCCTCGGGCTTTTCGGCCGCGGACGCGGCCATCGGCAGCGCCGCGCACAGCGCGCTGGTGACGAGCAGCTTCTTCATTGATTTTCCTCCCACAGGATGTCTTGCGCCACGATCAGCGGATCGCGATCGGGTTGATGATCATCTGCACGGCGCCCTTCAGCCGCGCCTGGCCCAGCACGAACAGGAACTCGTGCACACCATCGGCCGCCAGCTCGCGCGTGTCCATGTTCTCGAGAATGTAGATGCCGTTCTCGGGCTGCAGGATCTGGTGCGCGCGGAACGCCTCGCCCTCGACCTCGGCGGGGACGACCTCCATGCCCCAGGTGTCGGCGCCCACGGCCATCACGCCGACCTCGGCCAGGTATTCCGCGCCGCTGACGCCCAGGCCCGGCTCGGCCGCGCCGAAGCGCCCGGGGTCGGGGCTGTCGCCGTCCAGCAGGTTCATCCAGTTCGAGTTGAACAGCACGATGTCGCCCTCGCGCAGCTCGACGCCCTGCGCCTCGGCGGCGGCCTGGATGTCCTCGGCGGTATAGGCGGCGCCCTCCTCGACCATGTCGACGCCGTAGTGGCTGGCCATGTCCAGCATCACCCCGCGCCCGACCAGGCCCGGCAGCTTGTCGAGCCCCAGCTCGGTCAGCCCCGAAGCCTGGGCGAACTGGTCGTAGGTGCGGCCGCCATAGTACATGTGATCGACCCCGGCGTGGCCCAGGCCGTCGATCTGCGGGCCGATCCCCAGCCAGCCCATGAAGATGTCGTCGTTGTAGGTGAACTTGTTGCTGCCCAGTCCGTCGTTCTCGGCCTGGTTGGGCTGGAACACGGTCACCGACAGGCTGCGCGGCGGAAACGCCGGCGTGTCCGAGCCGACCACCATGCCGAGGCTGTAGACCTTGCCGTCGGTCACCAGACCGGCGGCCTGCTTGACGCGCTCGGGCGTCATCAGGTTCGCGGCGCCGATCTCGTCGTCGGCGCCCCACCGGCTTTCGGCCCAGTCCGGCGCGGCGTCCTGCGCGGCGGCGGCCCCGGCCGCAATTGCGGCGCAGAGCAGCGAGACCCGGAGTGTCGTGAATGTGGTCATGTTATCCTCCCCAAAAAGTCTTGTTGCAGCGAAGCGTATGGAAGACGGGTTGCCCCGGCCAATATCTTGGCGCAATTTCCGCCATAGCTTAATCCTATTACCCGATCCGCAGCCCTGCGGCGAACCGGAAAACGCCATAGACTGCGACCGATCGCACAACCCCAAGCGGAGGACGGCATGAAAATCACGGCGGCGGTGCTGGAGCGCGGCGGGATCGCGCGCGATTTCGACAAGGCCGGGGCGCTGACCGTGCGCGAGGTGACCCTGGACGATCCCGGCCGCGGCGAGGTGCTGATCCGCGTCGCCGCAGCGGGCGTGTGCCATTCAGACCTGTCGGTGATCAACGGCACGCGGCCGCGGCCGGTGCCGATGGTGCTGGGCCACGAGGCGTCGGGCTTCGTCGAGGCGGTCGGTCCGGGGGTCGAGGACCTGGCGCCGGGCGATCACGTCGTGTGCATCTTCGCCCCCGGCTGCGGCAGCTGCACACCGTGCGCCGAGGGGCGCCCGGCGCTGTGCACCCGCGCCGCCAGACACCACGGCGCGGGCGAGCTGATGACCGGCCACCGGCGGCTGTCGATCGACGGGCAGCCGGTGAACCACCATGTCGGCGTCTCGGCCTTCGCCACCCACGCGGTGCTGGCGCGGCAGAGCCTGGTCAAGGTCGAGGCCGACCTGCCGCCGCATGTCTCGGCGCTGTTCTCGTGCGCGATGCTGACCGGCGCGGGCGCGGCGTTCAACACCGCGCGGGTTCGCCCCGGCTCCAAGGTCGCGGTGTTCGGGCTGGGCGGGGTCGGGCTGTCGGCGATCCTGGGGGCCGCCGCCGCCGGCGCCGGCCAGATCATCGCCGTCGATCCGTTCGAGACGAAGATGGAAACCGCCCTTGCAATGGGCGCGACGCACACCGTCAGGGCCGACGAGCACACCGCCGAGGCGATCCGCGAGCTGACCGGCGGCGGGGTCGACGTGGCGCTGGAACTGGCCGGCTCGGTCCGGGCGCTGGAGACCGCCTACGACTGCACCTGCCGGGGCGGCACCACGGTGACCGCCGGCCTGCCCCACCCCGACGCGCGGATGCCGCTGAACGCGCTGAAGCTGGTCGCCGAGGAGCGCACGCTGAAGGGCAGCTACATCGGCTCGTGCGTGCCGCAGCGCGACCTGCCGCGGATGTTCGCGCTGCACGCGCAGGGCAGGCTGCCGGTCGAGAAGATGCTGACGCACCGGCTGCGGCTGGAGCAGATCAACCTGGCGATGGACCAGCTGGACGACGGCACCGCGATCCGCCAGGTGATCGAGTTCGACTGAAGGCGGCGCGATGGACATCCGGCACCTGCGGTACTTCCTGGCGATCTCCGAGGCGCCGTCGATCTCCGCGGCGGCGCAGGCGATCGGCGTGGCGCAGCCGTCGCTGTCGCAGCACGTGCAGCGGATGGAGGAGGAGCTGGGCGTCAAGTTGGTCGAGCGCAGCCCGCGCGGCACGCTGCTGACCGAAGAGGGCTGGGTGCTGGTCGAGCACGCGCGCCGGATCTGCGAGAGCCTGGACCGCTGCGTCGAGGACATGCGCGAGCTGGGCGGCACGGTGCGCGGCCGCGTCACCTTCGGCATGCCGCCGTCGGTGTCGATGGTGATGTCGGTGGCGCTGGCCGAGACCGTGCGGCTGGAGCTGCCCGAGGTGCGGCTGCGCGCGGTCGAGGCGATGAGCGGCTATCTGAAGCACTGGGTGCAGGACGGCACCGTCGATATCGGCTTCATCTATGACCTGGAGGACGCCGGCCACTTCCGGGTGCAGCACGTGATGGACGAGGAACTGGTGTTCTTTTCGGCCCCCGACGCCTGGCCGCTGGACACGCCGCCGGGCACGCCGGTGCCGCTGCGCGAGCTGGCGAAGGTGGACATGATCCTGCCCTCGGCCGGGCTGCGGCACTGCATCGAGCGCTATGCGGCGGCGAACGGCGTGAAGCTGAACGTGGTGATCGAGATGGACGCGATGACGCAGATCAAGGAGCTGGTCGCCCGCGGCTCGGGCTACGCGATCTTCGCCCCGGTCGCCGCCGCCGATTTCGTCAGGCGGGGCGAGTTGCTGCGCGCGCCGATCATCGAGCCGCGGATGACCCGCCCGGTCTATCTGGTCAACAACCCGGCGCGGGTAATGAGCCGCGCCTGCCGCGCGGTCGAGCAGCTGACGCTGGATGTCGCGCGCGAGCTGGTCGAGAAGGGCCACTGGGAGGGCACGCTGGTCTAGATCCCCGCCGGAGCGGCGCTGGCCTGCATCGTCACCACGCCGTCGGCATCGCGGCACACGCGCAGCTCCAGCCCGTCGCCGGTTTCGCGCGCCTCGACGGTGACGGCCTGTCCCGCCACCAGCGGCGACAGCCCGCGATAGCGGAAACGCGCCGGCAGCGCGCCGAGGATCTCGGCCGCCAGGTTCTGCATCCAGCTCGATTGCAGCGGCCCGTGCACCACCAGCCCGTCATAGCCCTCGACCGCGGTGGCATAGGGCTGGTCGTAGTGGATCCGGTGACCGTTGAAGGTGACCGCCGAGTACCGGAACAGCAACGTCGGATCGGGCGTCACGGTCCACGCCCGGAGCGGGGTCCAGTCCGCGCCCGGCTCGGGCGTCGCGGTCGCCTGTCCCGGCGTCGGGTCCTCGCGATAGACGATGTCGTGCCGCTCGGTCAGCCGCGCCGCGCCGCCGGCCGCGTAGTCGTGGTCGACGGCGACGAAGCCCAGCCGCCCGCTGCGGCCGGTCTTGAAGGTGATGTCGCGGACCGTCGAGGTGCGGGTGACGGTCTCGCCCACCGCGAAGGGCGCGTGGAACGAAATCTCGCCCCCGGCCCACATCCGGCGCGGCAGCGGCAGTTCCGGCACCACCAGCCCCGGGCGCGGATGGCCGTCGCGGCCCAGCTCGCCGGCCGGGAAGATGTCCGGCGCCAGGCACCAGTGGAAGCCCGCCGGAACCTCGCCCGGGCCGCACAGCGCGCCAAGCGTGGTGCGGTACTGCGCCACCAGCCGCGCGCTGACCAGATCGTCGCGGCTGGCGCTGCGGCCGATCCAGTCCTCATGCCCGTTCATGCGCATCCCCCTCCAGCCGCCCGGCGCGCACCAGCGCGCCAAGGTCCGCCGCCGTCAGCGCGTCGGCGCCCGCCAGCGCCGCCAGCAGCGGCGCGGCGCCGTCATCCAGCACCGCGCGGGCCTTGGCCTGCAGCCTGGCGGTCAGCTCGGCGACGGGCAGCGGCGCGTCGAGATCGTGCGCCAGCGGGATCGTCCGGCCGTCGGTCAGCGTCAGGACGCCCGCGGCCTGCATGTCGGTGAGGCTGTCGTCGCCGGCCACCGTCACCTTCCGCGCGAAGGCGGCCAGATCCGGATCCCCGGCCAGCGCGTCCACGAACACCCGGTCGTCGCCGGTGCGCAGGCCCGACAGCACCATCCCGGCCAGCCAGGCATAGCTGAACTTCACCTCCAGCCCGGTGCGCGGGGCCTTGATGTCGCAGACCCGCAGCCAGCGCGGGTTGGTGCGCAGCTCGATCGCGGCCACGTCGCCGGCGGGCACCGCCTGCCCCGCCCCAGCCGCCAGCAGCGCCTCGATCATCGCGTGGGTGCCGTGGCAGCAGGCGTGGAACTTGTACTTGTTCGCCGCGAACCGGAACGGCGGCGGCGCGGACGCCTCGTCCGGCGCGTCGCTGTGCGTCGGCACGAAGCCCTGCGGCCCGCTCAGCCCGTCGTCGGCCGAGGTCAGCCCCAGCCGCGCCAGCGCCGCGCACTCGACGCCGTTCGCCGCCGCGATCCCGGCGTTGTAGGGCTTGCCCATGGTGCCGAACTGCGACTTCAGCCCCGAGGCGCGGGTCGCGCACAGGCCCAGCGCCGCGCGCATCGCCGCGCGCTCCAGCCGCATCAGCCGGCCCGCGGCGACGGTGGCGCCGAATGCCCCGGCGGTGGCGGTCTGGTGGAAGCCGCGGTTGTAGTGCGCCGCGCCCAGCACGCGGCCGACGCGGATCGCCGCCTCGGCCCCGAGCACGAACGCGCTCACCACCTCGGTGGCGGAACGGCCCTCGGCCTCGCCGACCGCCAGTGCCGCGGGGTAGATGCCCACCGACAGGTGGCCGACGTGGTCGAAATGGGTGTCGTCATAGTCCAGCGCGTGGCTGGTGGCGCCGTTGACCAGCGCCGCCATCCGCGCAGGCGCGCGCCCGGCGCCGAACACCGAGGCAACGGGCGTGCCGCCCTCGGATGCCGCGAAGGCGCGCAGCTTGTCCGCCAGGGGTTCCGCGACCCCGGCGCGGCCGCAGCACAGCCAGTCCAGCAGCGATGCCCGGCCCAGCGCCAGAACCTCGTCCGGAATCGCGTCGTCCGGCAGCGCGGCCAGGTCGAGCACCTCGTCGGTCAGGGTCATGGCTCAGCCCCTCGGCCCGTAGGATTTCGGCAGGCCCAGCACACGCTCGGCCAGGAAGCACAGGATCAGGTTGGTCGAGATCGGCGCCACCTGGTACAGCCGCGCCTCGCGGAACTTGCGCTCGACGTCGTATTCCTCGGCGAAACCGAAGCCGCCGTGGGTCTGCAGGCAGGCCTCGGCGGCCTCCCAGCTGGCGTCGGCGGCCAGCATCTTGGCGCTGTTCGCCTCGACCCCCGGATTGTGCCCCGCATCGTACAGGCCGGCCGCGCGATAGACGATCGCCTCGGCGGCCAGCATGTGGGCATAGGCGCGGGCCAGCGGGAACTGGATGCCCTGATTCTGACCGATGGGCGTGCCGAAAACGACCCGCTCCCTGGCATAGGCCGAGGCGGTGTCGATGAACCATTTCGCATCGCCGATACACTCGGCCGCGATCAGGATCCGTTCCGAGTTCATCCCCGACAGGATATAGCGGAAGCCCTGCCCCTCCTCGCCGATCAGCGCGCTGGCGGGGATGCGGGCGTTGTCGAAGAAGATCTCGGTGGTGGCGTGGTTGATCATGGTGCGGATCGGGCGGATCTCGACGCCGTTGCCGCGCAGTTCGCGCAGATCGACCAGGAACACCGACAGCCCGTCGGTACGCGAGGCGGCCTGGTCGCGCGGCGTGGTACGGGCCAGCAGCACCATCAGGTCGGAATGCTCGGCGCGCGAGATCCAGATCTTCTGGCCGTTGACCACGTAGTCGTCGCCGTCGCGCCGCGCGGTGGTCTTCAGCGCCAGCGTGTCGGTGCCGCTGGTCGGCTCGGTCACCCCGAACGCCTGCAGCCGCAGCGAGCCGTCGGCGATGCCGGGCAGATACGCCTTCTTCTGCGCCTCGCTGCCATGCCGCAGCACGGTGCCCATGGTGTACATCTGCGCGTGGCAGGCGGCGGCGTTGCAGCCCTGGCGGTGGATCTCCTCGAGGATCACCGCGGCGGCGGTCAGGTTCAGCCCCGAGCCGCCGTAGTCCTCGGGGATCATCGCCGACAGGAACCCCGCCTCGCTGAGCGCGGCCACGAATTCGGCCGGATAGGCGCGCTCGGCGTCAAGCCGGCGCCAGTACTCGCCCGGAAACCGCGCGCACACCCGGGCGACGCCCTCGCGGATCGGGGCATATTCGGAGGTCGGGTCGAACACGGTCATGGCGTCTCCTGTCGCTGTGGGCGCAAGGTCGCAAATCCGTGTGGGCGCCGCCAATAAATTCCGCCTCGAAACCCCATTGGCGCAGACTATGGCCGCAGCGGACAATCGCTGCGGCTCACGCTCGCCTGACGCTCAAGTGAACCGCCCGGCGCCTTCGGATCCGGAACATGACCGCGCAGCGATTGTACGATGGCAGCGTCGTCGTCGACCGCACCGAGGCGATGATCTCGGCGCGGTGCGACGGACGGGTCGATCATCCAATGACGCAAAAAGAGGGGGTGGTGCCCCACCCCCTCAGTCTCGCATTTCAGGCTCGTTCGGTTTGCTGCTCGATATTTATTGCCTGCGGCCTGAACGTCTTGTCCGGGAACCGGCGCCCCCGCGCCCGGACGATTCCTTTTTTTAGCTACAACCTGAAGTGCCGCCGCAGGTGTTGCACTTCATGCAGGTGCCGTTGCGCACCAGGGTGAAGTTCCCGCACTCGCCGCACGGATCGCCCTCGTAGCCCTGCATCTTGGCCTTGGCGCGCTCGTCCAGCACCGTGGCCGAGACCGCCTCGACCGTGGTCAGCGACGCCGCCGCCGCGCCGCCGCCGCCGGCGATGCCGCGGGCCAGCGCGCTGGCCGAGGCGCCGCCCTGCAACACCATCAGCTCCTGCGGCAGCCGCTTGCGCAGGTAGCCGGTCGAGCTGACCTGGCGGATCATCTCGATCGAGGCCTGCGCCACATCCGGCTCGACCTTCGAGACGTTGGACCTGCCCTCTTCCTCGCCGCGGCCCAGCTCGTCCCAGCCGGTGCCCTGCGGCGCGACATGCGCCAGGTCGGTGCGGTCCAGATAGCTGATCGCCAGTTCGCGGAAGATGTAGTCCAGGATCGACGTCGCGTTCTTGACCGAGTCGTTGCCCTGCACCATTCCCGCCGGCTCGAACCGGGTGAAGGTGAAGGCCTCGACGAACTCCTCAAGCGGCACGCCGTACTGCAGGCCGACCGACACCGCGATGGCGAAGTTGTTCATCATCGCCCGGAAGGCGGCGCCTTCCTTGTGCATGTCGATGAAGATCTCGCCGAGGGAGCCGTCCTCGTATTCGCCGGTGCGCAGGTAGACCTTGTGCCCGCCGATGATCGCCTTCTGGGTATAGCCCTTGCGGCGCTCGGGCAGCTTCTCGCGGTTGGAGCGGATCAGCTCCTTCACGATCACCTTCTCGATCACCCGCTCGGCCACTTCCTGGGCGCGGGTGCCCGCGGGGCCCTGCGCCAGCAGTTCCTCGGCCTCGTCCTCGTCCTCGTCGTCGTCGATCAGCGCCGCCGACAGCGGCTGGCTGAGCTTGGAGCCGTCGCGGTACAGCGCGTTGGCCTTGGTGCCCAGCGACCAGCTGAGCTCGTAGGCGGCCATGCAGTCCTCGACGGTGGCGTCGTTGGGCATGTTGATCGTCTTCGAGATCGCGCCCGAGATGAAGCTCTGCGCCGCGGCCATCATGTGGATGTGGCTTTCGACGCTGAGGTAGCGCTTGCCGATCTTGCCGCAGGGGTTGGCGCAGTCGAACACGCCCAGGTGCGCGTCCTTCAGGTGCGGCGCGCCTTCCAGCGTCATCGTCCCGCAGACGTGGTTGTTCGCCGCCTCGATCTGCGCTTTCGAGTAGCCCAGGTGCCGCAGCAGGTCGAAGCCCGGATCGTTCAGCTTCTCGGCCGGGATGCCCAGCACCTTCGTGCAGAAATCGGCACCCAGGGTCCACTGGTTGAACACGAAGCGGATGTCGAACGCGGTCGGCAGCGCGGCCTCGATCTTGTCCAGTTCGTCCTTGCCGAAGCCGTGGCCGATCAGCGAGGTCGGGTTGATGTCCGGCGCGTTGCCCAGCGTGCCGTGACCCACGGCATAGGCGACGATCTCCTCGATCTGCGCCGGGGTGTAGCCCAGATTGGACAGCGCGCCCGGCACCGACTGGTTGATGATCTTGAAATAGCCGCCGCCGGCCAGCTTCTTGAACTTCACCAGCGCGAAGTCCGGCTCGATCCCGGTGGTGTCGCAGTCCATCACCAGCCCGATGGTCCCGGTCGGCGCGATCACCGTCGCCTGTGCGTTGCGGTAGCCGTGCGCCTCGCCCAGGCTCAGCGCCTCGTCCCAGACCGCGTGCGCCAGGTTCAGCAGCCGCCCGTCGGGACAGTTGTCGTGGTCCAGCGCCACCGGCAGCACCGCCAGCCCCTCGTAGCCCGACGCCTCGCCATAGGCGGCGCGGCGGTGGTTGCGCATCACCCGCAGCATCGCCTCGGCGTTCTTGGCATAGCCGGGGAACGGCCCCAGTTCCTTGGCGATCTCGGCCGAGGTGGCGTAACAGACGCCGGTCATGATCGCGGTCAGCGCGCCGCACAGCGCCCGGCCCTCGTCCGAGTCGTAGCCGTGGCCCATGTTCATCAGCAGCCCGCCGATGTTGGCATAGCCAAGGCCGGTGGTGCGGAACTTGTAGGACAGCTCGGCGATCGCCGGGCTGGGGAACTGCGCCATCATCACGCTGATTTCCAGCGTCAGCATCCAGATCCGGGTGGCATGCACATAGCCGTCGACGTCGAACTGGCCGTCCTTGAGGAAGGTCAGCAGGTTCATCGACGCCAGGTTGCAGGCGGTGTCGTCCAGGAACATGTATTCCGAGCACGGATTCGAGCCGCGGATCGGGCCATCCGCCGGGCAGGTGTGCCAGGCGTTGATGGTGTCGTGGAACTGGATGCCGGGATCGGCGCAGGCCCAGGCGGCGTGGCCGATCTGCTGCCACAGGTCGCGCGCCTTCACCGTCTTGGCGATCTTGCCGTCGGTGCGGCGCACCAGCTCCCAGTCGGCGTCCTCGCGCACCGCCCTCAGGAAGGCGTCGGTGACGCGCACCGAGTTGTTGGAATTCTGCCCCGACACCGTGAGGTACGCGTCCGAATCCCAGTCCGTGTCGTAGGTCGGGAACTCGATCGAGGTGTACCCCTGTTCGGCGTACTGAAGAATACGCTTCACATAGGTGTCGGGGATCATGGCCTTGCGGGCCGTCTTGATCGCGGCCTTCAGGCCGGTGTTCTTTTTAGGGTCCAGGGCATCGGCTTCGGCCCCGTCCCAGCTGCGCACGGCTGCGAATATTTCGTTCAGCCGCGCTTCGTGCACCTTGGAGCCGGCAACCAGAGAAGCGACCTTTTGCTCTTCGATCACCTTCCAGTTGATGAACTCCTCGATGTCCGGGTGATCCATGTCGCAGATCACCATCTTCGCTGCCCGACGGGTTGTCCCGCCTGATTTGATCGCGCCAGCGGCGCGATCGCCGATTTTCAGAAAGCTCATCAGCCCGGAGGAGCGGCCGCCGCCGCCCAGCGGCTCGTTCGCGCCGCGCAGGGAACTGAAGTTGGTGCCGGTGCCCGAGCCGTACTTGAACAGCCGCGCCTCGCGGGTCCACAGGTCCATGATGCCGCCGTCGTTCACCAGATCGTCGCGCACCGACTGGATGAAGCAGGCGTGCGGCTGCGGATGCTCGTAGGCGCTGGTCGAACGGGTCAGCTTGCCGGTCTTGTGGTCGACGTAGAAATGCCCCTGCCCCGGCCCGTCGATGCCATAGGCCCAGTGCAGGCCGGTGTTGAACCACTGCGGGCTGTTCGGCGCGCCCATCTGCGCCGCCAGCATGTGGCGCATCTCGTCGTAGTAGGCGCGGGCGTCGGCCTCGGTCGAGAAATAGCCGCCCTTCCAGCCCCAGTAGGTCCAGGCGCCGGCCAGCCGGTCGAACACCTGCCGGGCGCTGGACTCGCTGCCGTAGCGCTCGTCCTCGGGCAGTTTCGCAAGCGCCGCCTCGTCGGGCACGCTGCGCTGGATGAAGACCGGAACGCCCTTCTCGGCGACCTTCCTGGTGACTGCGGGAACGCCGGCCTTGCGGAAGTACTTCTGCGCCAGCACGTCCGAGGCAACCTGGCTGAAGGTGGCCGGCACCTCGATGTCGTTCAGGGCAAACACGACGGACCCGTCCGGATTGCGGATCTCGGACGAAGTCTTGCGGAACTCGATACCACCGTAGGCGCCGGTGTCCTCACGGGTGAAAGTGCGTTCGATCTTCATGCGTCTGCCCCTTGGTCGACGTAGTCCAGGTGTCGGCTGCGGATCGTTGTCCGCAACCGGGCCGCGGCCTTGCGCCGAGCCATTGTGTGGATGCGCCCGAGATCTTGCGGTGGATACCAGATTTGGTGGTTCGCTACCGGGCCTGTACAACCTGCCGCGCAGGTCCGACTCGGTCAACGGAATTTTTGCGATTCTCCGCTAATCTTTGTGGTTGACGCGATTTCCGGCCCCACATGTAGCGGTCTTAAGATTCGCGAAGGTTAACGCCGGACCCACGGGTCCAAGAAAAAAAGGCATCTGCGCCCACCGCGGCGTTAACCCGCCCATTCCAGATGTTGTGCTCCGGCGGACACGTTCCTGCCACGCCGGGCGAGATCTGCGCCCCGGTCCGAAGTTCGCCGCGGCCGCCGCACGCGAAAGCGCCCGCCCCGGCACCGCGATGGCGCGATGATTCCTTTGGTGCGCGTCAGCATGCGTCGTAGTATGGCGCCGGCCGTGGCCGCGGGGGGCGTGCCCGGCCCCACGAAATGCCCCCCATGGGAGTGTGTCGATATGAGTACAACAGCACATCGCGCCATCGCGCTTGCGCTGGCGTTCGGCCTTGCCGGCAGCGCAGCGGTCGCCAACAGCGAGGTGGACCTCGATGCGATGCGGGCGGCGACGGAAAAGTACCGGGACGTCGAGATGGCGTTGGCGGACGGCTTCATCCGCGACCCGTCCGACAGCTGCGTCAGCGCCGAGGCCGAGGGACTGCCCGCCGAATGGGGCGCGATGGGCGTGCATTACATCCACCCGGCGCGGCTGAAGATCAAGCAGGGCACCGAGCGGGTGGACGGCGACAGCACGAACACCGAATTCATGGAGCCGTCGATCCTGCTCTACGAGCCGCAGGCGGACGGTTCGATGGAACTGGTCGCGGTCGAGAACCTGGTGTGGATCGCCGCATGGGAGGCCGCGGGCAATGCCGACGCGCCGATGACCAACGGGCGCGTTTGGGACACGATGATGGACGATCCCGCCACCGAGGCCGACGAGGCGCACGGCTTCGAGCCGCACTATGACCAGCACTTCTGGGCGTTTCGCGACAACCCGGCCGGCGAACTGATGCCGTTCAACGCAAGCGTCAGCTGCGAGCACCACGGCGGTAGCTGAAAACCGGACGGGCGGGCGGGCGAACCCCGCCCGCCCGGCGCCGCGCGGTCAGCCGGAGGGCGCGATCTCCAGTTCCAACCGCTGGCGATAGGGCCGGTCCGGCGTCGCGACGATCGAGGGCCATTCCGGGCGGTTCAGGCTGTCCGGGCTATGCTGCGGCTCCAGGCAGAGGCCGGCGAAGGGGCCGTAGACCGCGCCGCCATGGCCCGGCACCGGCACCTGCAACGGCTTCGCGGTATAGAGCTGGATCGCCGGCTGGTCGGTCCACAGCCGCAGCCGCAGGCCGGTCTCGTCCGAGGCCAGCTCTGCCGCCGGCGCGGCCGCGTCGCGGTCCTCGTCCAGCAGCAGGTTGTGATCGGCGCCGATGCGCCCGGCGTCGACCGCGCCCACCCGCGCCGCGGCGCGGTAGTCCAGCTGGGTGCCGTCGACGGCAGCGATCTCGCCGGTGGGAATCTGCACGTCGTCCACCGGGGTATACCGCGCCGCGGCGATCCGCAGCCGGTGGCCCAGGATGTCGCCGCCGCCGTTCAGGTTGTAGTAGTTGTGCTGCGCCAGGTTGATCGGCGTCGGGCGGTCCGGATCGCCCGCCATCTCGATCAGCAGCCGGGTGTCGTCGAGCGCGAATCGCAGTTCGAACTCGACGTTGCCGGGATAGCCCATCTCGCCGTCCGGGCTGGAATAGCGCAGGATCACCGCGTTGTTGCCGTCGGCGGCCATTTCCCACAGCCGCTTGCCCAGCCCCTTCGGGCCGCCGTGAAGATGGTTCGGCCCGTTGTTGACGGGCAGCACGTAGCTCTTACCGTCCAGCGTGAAGCGCCCGTTCGCAGTGCGGTTCGCCACCCGGCCGGCGACGATGCCGAAGCTGCGGGAATGCTCGGGGTACGGCTCGAACCGATCGAACCCCAGCACGCAGGGCACCTCGCGGCCGGGCGCCGGCACGCGCCAGTCGCGGATGACGCAGCCGTAGTTCAGGATCGCGATGCGCGCGGCGCCGCTGTCCAGCACCGCCTCCTCGACCGAGGCGCCTTCGTATGCGCCGATGCTGCGGATGGTGGTCATGTCTGCTGCAATCTCCCGGTTCGGGCGCGGCTGCGCCGTCCTGATGGCCTGTCGCGCGGGGCCAGCGGCAGGCGCCCGCGCCCCCGCCCTATACCGCAGCCGGCGCGGCGATGCGCGCCGAAAAACGCGACCCCGCGCGGCGGCACCGGTTCGCGCTGATCCTGCAAAGGCCGAGCCGATGATACGGCGGTCCGGCACTGCGCCGTCTGGCGGATGCGCCCCCTGAAACGGGGTGCGGCCGCCCCGGGGGGAAGGGCGGCCGCACGTGAGAACCCCGGCTAGCTTCGAGGTTCTGGCTCTGATCCCGGCCGCTACATAGCGGCGACGACCTGCGTGTCGTCATTGCTGATCCAGACCTCGACGCGCTGGTTCGCGCGCCGGCCTTCTGGCGTCGCATTGCAGCCGACGGGGGCGAGCTCTCCGAAGCCGAAGACCGAGACCCGCTGATCGTCCAGCCGACCCGCCATCTGCGCCGACATCTCCGCCGCCGCCTGCTGCGCCCGCAGCGTGGACAACTCGCGGTTGCCGTCGAACGGGCCGCGGTCGTCGGTAAAGCCGACCAGCGCGATCCGCACGTCCTTCGGCTGGCGCGCAAGCCAGTCGGACAGCCGTTCCAGATCGCGGCGTCCCTGGGCGTCGAGCCGGGTCGAGGTCGCATCGAAGCGCAGCGTCACCGACAGCCGTTCCCAGCCCGGGACGGTATCGAGGTATTCGAGCATCCGCGCCGCCTCGTAGCTGTCCGGGCTCCCCGACAGCGCCGTGCGGACCCGCTCGGCAGCGGCGTCGAGCGGCGCGCGCTCCACGCCCATGCCGACGAACCCCGCCTTGACGATCGCGCCGTCGGCCAGCGGGCTGCTGGCGAAGCCGAAGAAATCGCGCAGCCGCGAGGACAGCGTGTCCTCGCGGGCATAGAGATAGAACCGGCGGTCCAGCGGGTACTCGCCGGTCTTCGCCGCGAACCCGCTCGGCGCGGTGGCGATGCCGCAGGTCGACAGCAGCGGCACCGCGCGCGCGGCACGCTCGAAGGCATGACCGACGTAGCCGATCGCGCCGGGATCGGCGGACACGGCGGCGGTCATCTCGGCGTCGCCGGGCATCGCGGTCAGGTCCGCGGCCGCCGGCTGCGCGCCCAGCACCCGGTCCTCGAAGTAGAGCCGGGCGGAACTGCCTGCCGCCGCCGCATAGACCACCAGCGGCCGGTCGTCGCCGCCGAGCTGACGCCAGTTCGTCACCCGCCCGGCGTAGATCCCGGCCAGGTCGGACAGCGACAGCGCCGCGATCGGGTTCGACGGGTGCACGATCACCTTTACCGGATCGGCGGCGATCACCCGCTCCTGCGCGTCGCCGACGACGTTGCCCGCCCCGGCCGCGCGCAGCGCCTGCACCTCGTGCGGCAGGATCCGGCGGTCGGTCATCGCGACATGCGCCTCGCCCTCGGCCAGCTGCATCAGCCCGTCTTCGGTGTCGGTGCCGCGGATCAGGTAGGACCCCATCGTCCTGCCGAACCCGGCGTCCGCGACCAGCCGCGCCATCTGTGCGCCGGCCGCCCCCAGGTCGGTCACCGTGGCGTCGCCCTGCCGGGCGCTGGCCCAGCCGGACAGCAGCATCGGCAGCAGGTCGTCGCCGACCATGCCGGAACCGGCGAAGACCAGGTCGGCCTCCAGCATCTCGGTCTCGGGACAGGCCGCGCCCAGGCATTCCATGCGCTCGGCCGACAGGCGCAGCTCGCCCAGGTCGGTGCGCAGCCGATAGAAGCCGCTGGAGAAATCGATCAGTTCGCCGGCGATCTCGACCGGCCCCCCGCGGTCCTTAAGGACCACCTCGCCGGCTGCCGATGCGCCGGCCGCGGCAATCGTCATCGCGGCCGCCAACAGCGGGCCGCTCCACCCCTTGCGATACGACATCGCGCTACCTCCTAACCGAATGGTTACGGAACTCCGGGCCCCACCAGCCCCTGCACGCGTTACTCACCGGAAATGAAGGTTAGGGGCTAATTCGTTCAAATTTGGGGCAATAACGAAACAGGTTCCTTTGCCCATATATATCGATACGAAAGCATTGATTCGGTCGGCGCGCGGCGGCGGCCTGTCGAAATCCGGCCATAATTGGGGAATCACCCCTGCAGGCGACGGTCGTCCGGGCCGAACAGCATCTGGGCGTCGTCGTCCCAGGCCAGACCGATCTCGGCGCCTTCCTCGGGCACCGGCGCGGTGCCGTCCTGGCGCAGGGTGAACAGCGCGTCGTCCGCCAGCTTCAGGTGCACCAGCGTCTCGGCGCCCAGCGGCTCGGCGTACATCACCCGGGCCTGCAGCGCCCCCTCGCCCGGAGACACCACGCGGACATGTTCGGGCCGCACACCCAGCCGCGCGCCGTCCGGCGCACCGGGGCGCAGCAGCTGCGCGGCGACGAAATTGGTCGGCGGCGAGCCGATGAAGCCGGCGACGAAGGCGGTCTGCGGCCGGGCATAGACCTCGAGCGGGGCGCCGATCTGGTCGGCGACGCCGGCGTTCATCACCACCATCCGGTCGGCCAGGGTCATCGCCTCGACCTGGTCGTGGGTGACGTAAAGCGCGGTGACCCCCAGCCGCCGCTGCAGCTGCTTGATCTCCAGCCGCATCTGCACCCGCAGCTTGGCGTCGAGGTTCGACAGCGGCTCGTCGAACAGGAACACCGCGGGCTTGCGCACGATCGCCCGGCCCATGGCGACGCGCTGGCGCTGGCCGCCGGACAGCTCGCGCGGGCGGCGCCCGAGATAATCCTCGAGCTGCAGCAGCCGCGCCGCGTCGCTCACCCGCTCGGCGATCTCGGGCTTGGGCGTGCCGGCGATCTTCAGCCCGTAGGCCATGTTCTCGAACACCGACATGTGCGGGTAGAGCGCGTAGTTCTGGAACACCATGGCGATGTTGCGGTCCATCGGCTCGACATCGTTGACGCGCGTGCCGTCGATGCGCACCTCGCCCGCGCTGACCCGCTCCAGCCCGGCGACCATGCGCAGCAGCGTGGACTTGCCGCAGCCCGAGGGGCCGACGATGACGATGAACTCGCCGTCGGCGATGTCGATGTCGACGCCGTGGATGACCTCGGTCGGACCGTAGGACTTGCGCAGGTTTTCAAGCGTGACGGTTGCCATTAATTCTACTTCTCGCTTTCCACCAGACCACGGATGAACAGGCGCTGCATCGAGATCACGACGATGATCGGCGGCACCATCGCCAGGATCGACGTCGCCATGATCACCGGCCAGTCTGCGACGTCGTCGCCCGAGGGGAACATCTGCTTGATGCCCATGACGATGGTGTTCATCGACGGGTCGGTGGTGATCAGCAGCGGCCACAGGTACTGGTTCCAGCCGTAGATGAACAGGATCACGAACAGCGCCGCGATGTTGGTCCGGCTCATCGGCAGCAGGATGTCCCAGAAGAACCGCATCGGCCGGGCACCGTCGATGCGCGCCGCCTCGGCCAGCTCGTCCGGCACGGTCAGGAAGAACTGCCGGAACAGGAACGTGGCCGTGGCGCTGGCGATCAGCGGAAAGATCAGCCCGGAATAGCTGTTGAGCATGCCGAAGCTGGCCGCGACCTCGTAGGTGGGCACGATCCGCACCTCGACCGGCAGCATCAGCGTCAGGAAGATCAGCCAGAAGAACACGCGCCGGCCCGGAAAGCGGAAATAGACGATGGCGAACGCCGACAGCAGCGAGATCACGATCTTGCCGAGCGCGATGCCCAGCGCCATCACCGCCGAGTTGAACAGCATCAGCGCGACAGGAGCGTTGATCCCCGAGGTCAGCGCCTTGCCATAGTTCTCGAAGAACCGGTCGCCGGGCCACAGCGGCATCGGCGGGCGCACGATCTCGGGCTGGGTGACGGTCGAGGCGACGAAGGCCAGCCAGATCGGGAAGAAGATGAACAGCACGCCCAGGATCAGCCCCAGATGGGTCAGCCACAGGCCGGCGCCGCGCTTCTCGACCATGCCGTCGGGCTGGGCCTTCGGCTTTTTCGGCGGCACTTCGGCCGCGAGCGGATCGGCGGGCGTGGTCAATAGTGCACCCTCCGTTCGATGTACTTGAACTGGATCACCGTCAGCACGCTGACCACCACCAGCAGGATCACCGACTGCGCCGCCGACGAGCCCAGGTCCTGGCCGACGAAGCCGTCGGCGAACACCTTGTAGACCAGGATCGTCGTCGCCTGCTGCGGCCCGCCCGAGGTGATCGTGTGAATGACGCCGAAGGTCTCGAAGAAGGCGTAGACCACGTTCACCACCAGCAGGAAGAAGGTCGTCGGCGACAGCAGCGGAAAGACGATGGTGCGGAACCGGGTCCAGAAACGCGCGCCGTCGATGGCGGCGGCCTCGATCACGCTTTTCGGGATCGCCTGCAGCCCGGCGAGGAAGAACAGGAAGTTGTAGCTGATCCGCCCCCAGGCGGACGCCACCACGACCAGGCCCATCGCCTCGCCCTCGTTCAGCACGTGGTTCCAGTCGTAGCCCAGCAGGCCGAGGTACCAGGTGACGACGCCGACGCGGGTGTTGAACATGAACAGCCACAGCACGCCGGCCACCGCCGGGGCGACCGCGTAGGGCCAGATCAGCAGCGTCCGGTAGGTGCCCGAGCCCTTGATCAGCCGGTCGGCCAGCACCGCCAGGTAGAGCGCGACGCCCATCGAGACGACGGTGACCAGGCTCGAGAAGATCGCCGTGGTGACGAACGAGGCGCGGTAGTACGGGTCGGACAGCAGGAACTCGAAATTGCCCAGCCCGACGAACCGCATCGACAGGCCGAACGGATCGGGAATGAACAGCGACTGCCAGATCGCCTGCCCCGCCGGGTAGAAGAAGAACACCGCGGTGACCACGATCTGTGGCAGGACCAGCAGCAGCGGCAGCAGCACGCCCTGGAAGGTGACTCGCTTCTCCATGCGTTCGGTCCCGGTTGCCTGTAGCTGGGGCGCCGGCCCGGCGCGATGCCGGGGCCGGCGCGGTGCGGGGTGTCAGCGGCTGGCGGATTCGAACCGGCGCAGCAGCTGGTTGCCGCGCTCGACGGCGCTGTTCAGCGCCTCCTCGGCGGACTTGTCGCCGGACCAGACGGCCTCCAGTTCCTCGTCGATGATGCCGCGGATCTGGTCGAACGAGCCCAGCCGCAGCCCCTTCGAATTCGCCGTCGGCTCGTTCGCGGTCATCTGCTGCACCGCGACGTCGGTGCCCGGGTTCTCGTCGTAGAAGCCGGCCTCGCGGGTGGCTTCGGCCGCCGCCGAGGTGATCGGCAGATAGCCGGTGTCCTGGTGCCACTTGGCCTGGATCTCGGGCGAGGACAGGAAGTTCAGGAACTCGGCCACGCCCTGGTACTCGTCGTCCTCGTGTCCTTCCATCACCCACAGCGAGGCGCCGCCGATGATGGTGTTCTGCGGCGCGCCGTCGACGCCCTCCCAGTAGGGCAGCGGGCGCACCTCGAAATCGAACTCGGCCTCGGCCTTGATACCGGCGTAGCCGGCCGAGCTTTCGGTGAACAGCGCGCATTCGCCGGCGCGGAAGTTGGCCCCGCCCTCGTTGCGGCGGCCGGCATAGACGAACTTGCCCTCCTGTGCCCATTCACCCATCTGCGCGATGTGCTGCACCTGCACCGGGCCGTTGAACGCCAGCTCGGTGTCCAGCCCGGCGAAACCGTTCTCCTGCGTCGCGAACGGCACGTCGTGATAGGCCGACAGGTTCTCGAGATGGATCCAGCTTTGCCAGGCGGTGGTCATCGGGCAGCCGTGCCCGGCCTCCTTCAGCTGGTCCAGCACCGCATCGACCTACTGCCAGGTGGACAGGTCGGTGTCGGGATCGATCCCGGCGCCTTCCAGCGCGTCGCGGTTCACCCACAGCACCGGGGTCGAGGAATTGAACGGCATCGACAGCATCTCGCCGTCGGTATTGGTGTAGTAGCCCTTGACCGAGCCGATGTAGGCGTCCGGGTCCCAGTCCAGCCCGGCGCCGCTCAGCAACTCGTGCACCGGCCGCACCGCGCCCTGCGCCGACATCATCGTCGCGGTGCCGACCTCGAACACCATCAGGATGTGCGGCTGCTCGCCGGCGCGAAAGGCGGCGATGCCGGCGTTCAGCGTCTCGGAATAGTTGCCCTTGTGGGTGGCGTTCACGACATAGCTGTCCTGGCTTTCGTTGAACGTCTGCACCTGCTCGGCCACCAGCTCGCCCAGACGCCCGGTGAAGGCGTGCCAGAACTCGATCTCGGTCTGCGCCGCGGCGGGGACCGCCCCCGACGCCAGCAACGCGCACCCCAGCGCGGTGATCCTGGTTTTCATGTCATCCTCCCTACTTGCGCGTGAAATCCGCGCTTTGCCAAACCTAGCAGACAACCGGCCCGTCCCGCATCCGCGGCGCGAAGCGATGCCGGGTCGCACAGCCGCGGCATCGCCTGCGGCCGGACTTCGTTCTCCGGTTTCAATTGATCCATCAGGCCGCGATTGCCACCTCCACCCCCGCGGCGTCCAGCGCGGCGCGCAGCTCCGGGTCCGGTTCGCTGTCGACGATCACCGAGTCGAAGGCATCGAACCCGGTGACATGCGCCAGACCGTGGCGGCCGAACTTCTGCGCGTCGATCAGCAGATGCGCGCGTCCGCCCCGGCGCAGCATGGCGCGCTTGACGGCGGCGTAGCCGCGGACGCTTTCGCACGGCCCCTCGACGGTGACGCCGAACGCGCCGATCAGGCAGAGGTCGACGTGCAGCCGGTCGATGAACTCGACGGTGTCGGTGCCGACCACGGCGGATTCCGGCGGCAGGTAGTCGCCCGGACACAGGATCACCTCGGCCGCCGCGCTGTGGCCCAGCGCCATGGCCACCGGCAGGCTGTTCGTCACCACCTTGCAGGCGGTGCCCGCCAGCGCCAGGAACCGGGCCGCCTGCAGCGTGGTCGAGCCCGAGTCGATCATCACGCTCTCGCCCGGCCGCACAAGCCCGGCGGCGTGGCGGCCGATCCGCTCGCGTTCCTCGATGCGGGCGCGGTTGCGCTCGTCCAGCGTCGGGTAGTGCGCCAGCTCCGGCGCCGAGGCGCCGCCATGCGCGCGACTGAGCAGCCCGTCGCGGCGCAGTTCCTCGACGTCGCGGCGCACCGTCTCGCCCGAGACGCCGAAGCGCGGCGCCAGCTCGGACAGCCGCACATGCGGCCGCAGCCGAAGCTCGAGCAGGATCTGCTCGCGCCGCTCCGCCTTGCGCAGGCGCTGCCCGGGTTCGGCCGACCTCAGCAGCAGTCCGCCCTCCCTCGCCCGTTGATCGGAATTCCGCGCATGCCTCAGGAATGTGGACTTTCCCAATAATTTGCAAGCACTAATGTTGCATATTGGACATGGCGATGGTGTTGTGCTGGAATACCGACCGGATCGGCGCGGCCGGTTCATGTTCGTCCGTTCCGGGCAGTTGTGCGTCCAGCGAAATTTGAGCGAAAGGCCGTGGATCGTGACCGTGCGAAGCCATGACATCGCGAGTCTCCCTGCCCGCGGCGCGGCGCGCCGGACGCCGGCGCACGGCCGGACACCGCGACCATGATCCTGTTCGCGCTGAACCTTGCCGGCGCGGTGGCACTGCTGCTCTGGGCGGTCCGGCTGATCCGGACCGGCGCCGAACGCGCGTTCCTGAACCGGCTGCGCGCCGGGCTGCGCCGCGCCTCCGGACGGCCGGCGACCGCGTTGCTGGCCGGCACCGCGGCGGCGATGCTGCTGCAAAGCTCGACCGCGGTGGCGATGCTGACGGCCTCGTTCGTCGCCGCCGGATCGCTGTCCGCGGCCGCGGCGCTGGTGATGCTGCTGGGCGCCGACCTCGGCTCGGCGCTGGTCACGCAGATCCTGCTGCTGCCGCTCGGCGCCGCGATCCCGGTGCTGCTGCTGGCCGGGGTGACGCTGTTCCTGCGGGCCCGGCGCCGGGTGCTGCGCCAGGTCGGCCGGATCCTGACCGGCCTCGGGCTGGTGCTGCTGTCGCTGGACATGATCCGCGCCGCGACCGCGCCGCTGCGCGACAGCCAGATCGTGGCGCTGGTGATGGACTACCTGGCGACCGATCCGCTCAGCGCCTTCGCCATCGGCGCGGTGCTGGCGCTGGCGCTGCATTCCAGCGTCGCGGCGGTGCTGGCGTTCGTGACCTTCGTGGCCGAGGGGCTGCTGCCGGTGCCGGCGGCGGCGGCGCTGGTGCTGGGCGCCAACCTGGGCGGCGCCGCCATCCCGGTGCTGCTGACGCTGTCGGCGCCGGCCCCGGCGCGCCGTGTCGCCGTCGGCAACCTGATGCTGCGCGGCGGCGGCGCGATGCTGGCGCTCGGCGCGCTCGCGATCTGGCCCGACGCCGCCGCCGCGCTGGGCGCATCGGCCGCGCGCCAGGTGCTCAACCTGCACCTGGCGTTCAACCTGGCGGTGGCGCTGGCCGGGCTGCCGCTGGTCGGCCCGGTGCTGCGGGCCGTCGGCGCGGTGCTGCCGGACGCCGGTGCCGCGCACAGGCCGCGGATCAGCGCGCTCGACGACCGCGCGCTGACAGCCCCCGAACGGGCGCTGGCCTGCACCGCCCGCGAAGTGCTGCGCATGGGCGAGGCGGTGCAGCAGATGCTGGCCCCGGCGCTGGGCCTGCTCCGCACCTGGGACGACGCCACCGCCGAGCGGATCGCCGCCACCGAGCGCGACGTCGACAGCATGCACTTCGAGATCAAGCTCTACGTCGCCCGCCTGCAGGAAGGCCGGCTGACGCCGGAACAGTCCCGCCGGGCGGTCGACCTGGCGACGATCGCCAACAACCTGGAGGACGCCGGCGACCAGGTGGCGGGAAACCTGCTGGTCATGGCGCGCCGGATGCGCGCCGAAGGGCTGAGCTTTTCCGAGACCGGATGGCGCGACCTGTCCGATTTCCACGACCGGGTACTGTCGAACTCGCAGCTGGCGCTGAACGTGCTGATGACCGGCGACAGCGAGTCGGCGCGGCAGCTGGTCGAGGAAAAGGACCGCACCCGGCAGACCGAGCAACAGCTGCAGGTGCGGCACCTGGAGCGCCTGCGCAAGGGCACGCCGGAGAGCATCGAGACCACGAACATCCACCAGGAGACGGTGCGGGCGTTGAAACAGATCAACACCGCGTTTTCTCTTGTCGCGTACCCCATTGCCAAGGAGGCCGGCGCGCTGTTGTCTAGCCGACTGGTCGCGGCGCCGACGCGACATAGCTGAACAGACAAGACAGGATTGAGCGAACCATCGCAAAAGCAGAGAAAATGACGAAACTGGGCAAGCAGATCGCCGCCCTGCCGATCGGGCGGGACAAGAAGGGACGGCTTCGGGTGCTGATGGTCACCTCGCGCGATACCGGGCGCTGGGTGGTGCCGAAGGGCTGGATGATGGAGGGCACCGAGCCCTGGGCCGCGGCCGAGATCGAGGCGCTGGAGGAAGCCGGCGCCATCGGCTACATCGCGACCGAAAGCATCGGCGTCTACCACTACGACAAGATCCTCGACAACGGCGAGCGGCTGCCGTGCCGGGTCCACGTCTACCCAATGATGATCGAGAAGCTGCGGCGCGACTGGAAGGAGCGGCGCCAGCGCACGCGCCGCTGGTTCAGCCCCGCCAGCGCCGCCAAGCGCGTCGACGAGCCGGAACTGGCCGAGCTGCTGCGCGGCCTCGCCCGCAAGCCGCGCCGCCAGCCGGTGGTGGGCGATCTGCTCAAGGGCAGCTGAGCGGCCGCCGATCGCGCTTGCCCGGACCGCCGCCGCGGCCCATGAAGGGCATGCCGCAGCCGCGCAAGGAGCCGAAGATGACCGATCCCCGCTGCCAGCCCGCCGCCTCGCATTTCGTCGACGGCCGTCCGCTGGAGGACACCGCCGGCACCGCGTTCGAGTCGCGCTACCCCGCGACCGGCGAGGTGATCGCCCGGCTGCACGCCGCGACCGCGGCGGTGATCGACTCGGCGCTGGGCTCGGCACGTTCGGCGCAGGCGGAGTGGGCCGGACTGCCTCCGGCGCAGCGCGGCCGGGTGCTGCGCCGGGCGGCCGACATCATGCGCACGCGCAACCGCGCCCTGTCCGAGCTGGAGACGCTGGACACCGGCAAGCCGATCTCGGAAACGCTGGTCGCCGACGCCGCCAGCGGCGCCGACTGCCTGGAATATTTCGGCGGCCTGGCCGCCACGCTGACCGGCGAGCATATCCCGCTGGGCCGGGACTGGGCCTATACCCGGCGCGAGCCGCTGGGCGTCTGCCTGGGCATCGGCGCGTGGAACTACCCGATCCAGATCGCCAGCTGGAAGGCCGCCCCGGCGCTGGCCTGCGGCAACGCGATGATCTTCAAGCCGTCCGAGGTGACGCCGCTCAGCGCGCTGTCGCTGGCCGGGATCCTGATCGAGGCGGGCGCGCCGCCGGGCCTGTTCAACGTGGTGCAGGGCATGGGCGAGACCGGCGCCGCGCTGGCCGCGCACCCGGACATCGCCAAGGTCTCGCTGACCGGCTCGGTGCCGACCGGGCGCAAGGTGGCCGGCGCCGCCGCCGGGGGGCTGCGGCATGTGACGATGGAACTGGGCGGCAAGTCGCCGATCCTGGTGTTCGACGATGCCGATCTCGAGTCGGCGGTCGAGGCGGCGCTGTGGGGCAACTTCTACTCCACCGGCCAGATCTGCTCGAACGGCACCCGGGTGTTCGTGCAGCGCGGCATCCGGCAAGCGTTCCTCGACCGGCTGGCGCAGCGCACCGCCCGCCTGCGCATCGGCGATCCGCTGGACGAAGCGACCGAGATCGGCCCGCTGGTCAGCGCCGCGCACCGCGAGAAGGTCGCGCGCCACGTCCGACTCGCGGGCGACGAGGGCGCGACCCGCGTGACCCCGCCGCTGGCCCTGCCCGACGGCGACGCCTGGATCTCGCCGGTGGTGTTCGCGGGCGTTACCGATACCATGACCCTGGCGCGCGAAGAGGTCTTCGGCCCGGTGATGGCGGTGCTCGACTTCGCCACCGAGGACGAGGCCGTCGCCCGCGCCAACGCCACCGAATTCGGGCTGGCGGCGGGCGTGTTCACGCGCGATCTGGCCCGCGCGCACCGCGTCGTCGCCCGGCTGCAGGCCGGCACCTGCTGGATCAACGCCTACAACCTGACCCCGGTCGAGATGCCGTTCGGCGGCATGAAGCAGTCCGGCTTCGGGCGCGAGAACGGCCGCGCCGCGATCGAGCACTACAGCCAGCTCAAGTCGGTCTACGTCGGCATGGGCTGAGCGCCACCGGTCACTCGCCCGCCGCCTCGTCTTCGGGCGGGTCGAAGGCGATGAAGAACTGGTGGATGCAGTAAACCGACAGCGCCCCGAACAGCGTCGCCCAGAAAAACGCCCCGCCGGCCAGTTCCACCCCGGTCCAGACCACCGCCACCGCGGTCACCAGCAGGCGCCGCCACACCGGCCGGAACCAGGGATGCTGCAGGTCGAAGAACTTCATGCGGGGCCTCCGGTGCGGGCGCGCGGCGGCCCGAATTGGCTGGAACTACTGCTGATAGGCGCCGGCAACGTTCTGGTCGAAATCGACCAGCGCGCCGGTCATCACCCCCGACACCGGCGACAGCATGAACGCCGCCAGCCGCGCCACCTGCGCCGGCTTGACCAGCATGCCGAACGGCTGCTTCGCCTCGGCCTTCGCCAGCCAGTCGTCGCCGCCGCCGTGGTACTTGCGCTGGATCGCGTCCTCGCCGGGGGTGTCCATCCAGCCGCAGTTGATGCCGTTGACCCGGATGCGGTCGCCGCGCAGCGCGTTCGCGGCATTGCGGGTGATGTTCGACAGCGCCGCCTTCGACGCCGAATACGGCGCCAGGAACGGCTGCCCGCAATGCGCCGACATCGACAGGATGTTGACGATCGACGCGCCGTGGCCGCCCTCGCGCGCAAGCTGCGCCACGCGCTGGATCGCGAAGAACGGCGAGCGGGCGTTGACCGTCATCATCCGGTCCCAGGCCTCGGGCGTGGTGTCGAGGATCGAGCCGCGGTCGGTCGATGCCGCGGCGTTCACCAGCGCGTCGATGCGGCCCATGCTGTGCGCCGCGCGGTCGACCAGCGCGACGATGCCGGCGGTGTCGACCAGATCGGCGGCCATGAACTCTGCCCCCAGCGCCCGCGCCGCCGCCGCGCCCCGGTCCGGGTCGCGCCCGGCCAGCACCAGATGGGAACAGCCCTCGGCCCTGAGCCGCTCGGCAATGGCCAGCCCCAGCCCCTGCGTGCCGCCGATCACCAGCGCGCGCGTGTCCGCGTTCGGCGTGTCGCTCATGCCCCGGTCCCGGCGGTATCGTCGCGAGTCATCTGCCATCCTCCCCGTGTCGGGCGATCATAGGCGCTTGACGGCGGGCGGGTGAAGCCCCCGCGTGCCGGCGGACCCTGCCGCCGGCGCGGGCCCTTCCGCGCGAGGGTCCGGCAGATACGGTCCGGCAGATATGGCCCGTCGGGGATGATCCGCCGGGATGATCCGTCGGGGGTAGTCCGGCAAGGGTGGCGCGGAAGGACAAGGGTGGTGCGGAGAGAATGGCCGCCCGGGGATCTGGTCGGGGCGGCGAGATTCGAACTCACGACCCCCTGTACCCAAAACAGGTGCGCTACCAGACTGCGCCACGCCCCGACCGCTGCCGCAATAGCCGAGTCCGCCACGGGTGAAAAGGTTTAACTTGCCCCGTCGCCGCAGGGCCAGGCGGCGGTCTCGTCGGGGATTGCCGGGTGGCGCAGCTGCGCGCCTTCGGTCAGCCCCAGCAGATCGCTCATGCCGCCGTTGATCTCCAGCACGAAGCGGATGTCGTCGCCGCCGGGGATGCTGTCGGTGGAATAGGGTTCGGCGTTGCGATGGATGCGGCGCACGGTGCCGGTCTCGTCGGCGAACAGCATGTCCAGCGGGATCATCGTGTTCTTCATCCAGAACGCCACCGGTCCGGGCGCCTCGTAGACGAACAGCATGCCGGCGAAGCGCGGCATCTCGGGCCGGTTCATCAGCCCCTGCGCACGTTCCTCGGCGTCGTCGGCGACTTCCACGGCGAACCGGGCGCTGGCGCCGTTCGCACGCACGTCCAGACGATCCGGTGCGCACGCCTCCTGCGCCTGCAGCGGACTCCAGGCCAGCGTTGCGGCGATCAGCGCGATGCCAGCGGCGGTTCTCATCGCTGCCGCGAGGCGCGCATGACCAGCGTCGCGTGATCCCACGAGCGGACCTCGACCGCGGTCTTGCCGCGCGGACCCTGCTTGTGCCGCACGCACACCGCCTCGCCCGGCTGAAGATCGGACAGCCCGTAGAGCCGCAGGATCTCCATGTGCACGAAGATGTCGTCGGGATCGCCGAACGCGTTGACGAAGCCGAAGCCCTTGGCCTTGTCGAACCACTTCACCCGTGCGGCCAGGAACGGCGCGTCGGTCGGCGCCTCGTCCTGCGCGACAACGCCGATTTCCTCGACGTCGGGCGCGGCTTCGATGCAGTGGATCTCGGTGGCCTGCCGGCCCTTGTCGGTCCCCTGCACGTCCATGGTGATCTCGACGCCCTCGGCGACGGAACTCCGGCCGAAGTTGCGCAGGACGTTGGCGTGCAGAAGCACGTCACCGAGATTGTCGTCGACGACGACGAATCCGTAGCCCTTGGTGGAGTCGAACCACTTCACGTGACCCTTTATCATTTACCAGCCCTGATCCCGTTCACGGTATTGATCACTAGGCAGTGCCTGTTCCCGTTACGAGCCCGAAAACCCATGCGCGAACCGACCCCCCGAAGCACCACCAGACAAATGCGGCCAACAAGCGGCCAACACCCCCAAACAAGAGCGAACACCTTTCCGTAACCCGCTCTACGTTAACACATTCATTTCATACCATGGATTGGAAGGGGGCGACGTGCCGACAAAGCAAATCGCGCCTGAGAAGCCACATTTTTCCACTTCAGGTTGAATGGCGTTAATGTGTCGCAGCTTCAGGACACAGTTTGCTGCAAAATTGTAACAGATGACGCGACGCCCTTCCGCTGGCGGACCGGCGCTGTCGCTGCGCGCACGGGGCACCGGCATTCCGGCCGCTGCAAAAACGCAGCGCCCGAATCGTCGGCGACGATTCGCCGGCCAAATCAGGGATTCAGCCGCGTAACGCGCCAGCTGTCGCCGTCGCGCACCCATTCGAAGCGGTCATGCAGCCTGTTGGCGCCGTCAGCCCAGAATTCCAGGCAATCGGGCCGAAGGACGTAGCCGCCCCAATGCGGCGGACGTGGCGGGTTTTCGCCGAAACGAGCCGCCATTTCCGCAACGCGGGCCTCCAGGGTGGCCCGATCCTGCAGCGGCCGGGACTGCTGCGACGCCCAGGCGCCCAGCCGGCTGCCCAGATCGCGGCTGGCGAAATAGGCGTCCGATGCCGCCGGGTCCTGGCGGCTGACGGTGCCGCGCGCGCGCACCTGCCGGCGCAGGCTCTTCCAGTGGAACAGCACCGCCGCCTTGCCGGAATTGTCCAGTTCCCCGGCCTTGCGGCTCTGGTAATTGGTGTAGAACGTCAGACCGCCGTCGGCGATGCCCTTCAGCAGCACGGTGCGCACGTTCGGCAGGCCGGTCGCGTCGACCGTCGCCAGCGCCATCGCGACGGGATCGTTCGGCTCGCTGCGCCCGGCTTCTTCCAGCCAGTTCCGGAGCAGCGCGAACGGATCCTCGGCGGCGAAAATCCCCTGCCTGTCGTCAGCCATCTCGCCCCCCTCCGCGCGCAACGCGCCTTGCGGCCTTGATAATATTCCCATAGACCCTTCGCAAACGTATTGCGGGCTTAAGGGGGTCACATGACACAGGGTCTGTTGCAGGGAAAGCGCGGGCTGATCATGGGGCTGGCGAACGACAAGTCGATTGCCTGGGGGATCGCGCAGGTCTGCCACGCACAGGGCGCCGAGCTTGCATTCACCTACCAGGGCGAGATGATGGGCAAGCGGGTCAAGCCGCTGGCCGAGCAGGTCAGCAGCGACATGCTGATCCCCTGCGACGTCACCGACGAGGGGTCGATCGACGCCGCCTTCGACGCCGTGGCGCGGAAATGGGGCAAGATCGACTTCCTGGTCCACGCCATCGCGTTCTCGGACAAGAACGAGTTGCGCGGCCGGTATGTCGATACCAGCTTCGCCAACTTCCAGTTGACCATGAACGTGTCGGTCTACTCCTTCACCGCGGTCGCGCAGCGCGCCGAGAAGATGATGGACGACGGCGGCTCGATGCTGACGCTGACCTACTATGGCGCCGAGAAGGTGCTGCCGCATTACAACGTCATGGGCGTCGCCAAGGGCGCGCTCGAGGTGTCGGTGCGCTACATGGCGATGGACCTCGGGCCGCGGAACATCCGCGTCAACGCGCTGTCGGCCGGGCCGATCCGCACCCTGGCCGCCTCGGGGATCGGCGACTTCCGCTACATCCTGAAGTGGAACCAGCTGAACGCGCCCCTGCGCCGCAACGTCACCCAGCACGACGTCGGCAAGTCCGCGCTGTACCTGCTGTCGGACCTGTCCTCGGGAGTCACCGGCGAGGTGCACCACGTCGATGCCGGCTACAACATCATCGGCATGAAGGCCGAGGACGCGCCCGACATCGACGTCGCCACCGGCCGGAAGACCGCCGAATGACCGACCGGCTGCCGCACGAGAAGGGGTTCCACATCTCCTGGGACCAGATCCACCGGGACGCGCGCGCGCTGGCCTGGCGGCTGGAAAAGGAAGGCCCCGGCCCCGGCGGCGAATGGCGCGCGGTGGTGGCGATCACCCGCGGCGGCATGGCGCCGGCGATGATCGTCGCGCGCGAGCTGGACATCCGCACCGTCGACACGATCAGCGTGAAGTCCTACGACCACCAGACCCAGTCCGAGGCGCGGGTGCTGAAAAGCCCCGACGCCGCGCTGATGGGCGACGGCGAGGGCGTGCTGATCGTCGACGACCTGGTCGACAGCGGCCGGACGCTGGAACTGGTGCGCCAGCTTTATCCCAAAGCGCATTTCGCCACCATCTACGCCAAGCCCAAGGGCCGGCCGATGGTCGACACCTTCATCACCGAGGTCAGCCAGGACACCTGGATCTTCTTTCCCTGGGACATGGCGCTGCAATACGTCGAGCCGTACCGCGGCAACGACTGATCCCGTTCCCCCTCACCGGTTCGTGAACTCCCTGGCCGCCGGTCGATGGCACACTGGCGGCGCAATTCGCATTGGGGGAAAATCATGAAACGCATTATGCCCGGCTGCGCCGCGCTCGTCCTGCTGTGCGGCGCCGCCGCGGCCCAGGACGACGCGACACGGTCGATCACGCAGGTGACCGACGACGTCTACCGGTTCGACAACAATTTCCACGTCAGCTGGTTCGCGATCACCGACGAGGGCGTCGTGGTCGGCGATCCGATCAACCAGGCCGCCGCCGAGTGGCTCAAGGCGCAGATCGCCGAGCGCACCGACCAGCCGGTGCGCTACATGATCCTCAGCCACAGCCACGGCGACCACGCCAGCGGCGGCCAGGTGTTCGAGGACACCGCCGAGGTGGTCGCCCACGAGAACGCCACCGCCCATGTCGAGGCCGGCGAGGTCGACACCGCGATGCCCGACGTCACCTTTGCCGACACCCACGAATTCAGCCTCGGCGGCAAGACGTTCGAGCTGAACTACCTGGGCGAGGGCGGCCACGGCGACGATCTGATCGCCACGGTGATCCGCCCTGACGACGTCGCCGTCGTGGTCGACGTGGTCAACCCCGAGCGGCTGCCGTACCAGACCATCCCCGCCGCTTCGATCGACGGCTACATCGGCCAGATCCGCGCGGTCGAGGCGCTCGACTTCGAGACCCTGCTGCCCGGCCACTCCAAAACCGGCACCCGCGCCGACGCCACGGCGACGATCGAATACCTGGAACTGCTGCGCCAGCGCGTGCAGGAGCGGCTGGACGCCGGCGACGACCTCGAGCAGATCAAGGCCGCCGTGACCATGCCGGAATACGCCGACTGGGGCAGCTACGAGCAGTTCATCGGCCTCAACGTCGAGGGCATGGTCGGCCACCTGTCCAACTAAGCGGCGCCCCGGCGTCCGTGACGGCGGTTCCGGGGCGCAGCGCCGCTCCGGGCGCGGCTGCACCGATCCCCTGCCCCGCCACCGGGCTGTGCGGCGGGCCCGGCTTGCCACGCCGCCGCGCAGGCCGGAATGGACTTGCGCCCGCGGCACGCGGGCGCGCCGCCGGATCAGCGGATGATCACCTCCGGTCCCATGAAGGTCGTCGGCAGGAAGGTCGACAGCCAGGGAATGTATGTCACCATCACCAGGAACACGACCAGGATCATCAGCCAGGGCGCGGCGGCGCGGACCACCGCCATCAGCGGCATTCCGGCCACGCCCGAGGTCACGAACAGGTTCAGCCCGACCGGCGGCGTGATCATGCCGATCTCCATGTTCACGACCATGATGATGCCCAGGTGGATCGGATCGATGCCCAGTTCGATGGCGATGGGAAAGACCAGCGGCGCGACGATCACGATCAGCCCCGAGGGCTCCATGAACTGCCCGCCGATCAGCAGGATCACGTTGACGATCACCAGGAACATCACCGACCCGAACCCGGCCGACAGCATCGCGCCGGCGATCTGCTGCGGGATCTGCTCGTCGGTCAGCACGTGCTTCAGGATCAGCGCATTGGCGATGATGAACAGCAGCGTGATGGTCAGCTTTCCGGCCTCGAACAGCGTGTCGCGGGTGTCCGGGTGCACCCAGGCCGTCAGCAGCGCATAGGGCCGCTGATAGAGCGGGATCGGCGTCGCCGTCGGATCGTCCTCGTCGGGCTTCAGCGGCCCCATGTCGCGATAGACGAAACTGGCGATCAGGAAGGCGTAGACCGCCGCCACCGCCGCCGCCTCGGTCGGGGTGAAGATGCCGCCATAGATCCCGCCCAGGATGATGACGATCAGGAACAGGCCCCAGCCGGCGCGCACCCCGGTCTCGAGGATCTCGTCGAACCCCTTCCACTCGCCCCGCGGCATGTCGCGCCAGCGCGCATAGACATAGATCGCCACCATCAGCATGGTGCCGGCAAGGATGCCCGGGATGACCCCGGCCAGGAACATCCGCCCGACCGAGACGTCGGTGGCGGCGGCGTAGACCACCATCACGATCGACGGCGGGATCAGGATCCCCAGCGTGCCCGCGTTGCAGATCACGCCCGCGGCGAACTCCTTGGAATAACCGACCTTCTGCATCCCGGCGATCACGATCGAGCCGATCGCCACCACCGTCGCCGGGCTGGACCCCGACAGCGCCGCGAACAGCATGCAGGCGAACACGCCGGCGATCGCCAGCCCGCCGGGGAAATGGCCGACGCAGGCGATCGAGAAGTCGATGATCCGCCGCGCGACGCCGCCGGTGGACATGAACGACGAGGCCAGGATGAAGAACGGGATCGCCAGCAGCGTGTAGTGCCCGGCCATCGCCTGGAACAGCGTCTGCGCGATCGACGCCAGCGAGGTGTCGCTGAGCACCAGCAGGAACAGGATCGAGCTGAGCCCCAGCGCGATCGCGATCGGCACACCGATCATCAGGAACCCGATCACCATCAGGAACAGGACAAGGACTTCCATGCGGTGCTATTCCTTTTCCGCGCGGGCCGCGGCGAGATGCTCGATCGCCTCCTCGGCCTCGTGGCTGACGATCAGGCTGTCGCGCTGGCCGCGCAGCACCTGCACGAACGCCTGGGCGACGCGCAGCAGCAGCAGCGCCGCGCCCAGCGGCAGGATGGTGTAGGGGATGAACCGCGGCATCTTCTCGTATTGCTCGCCCTCGTTCAGCCAGCCCTCGAAGAAGCGCAGGAAGCCGGGCATCGGGACGTCGTTGGTCTCGTACCAGGATTTCACCAGAAAACCCGGGTCCTGAAAGCCGGTGGGGAACCAGCGGCCGGTGGTCTGCGGCAGGTTGACGAAGTTCGCCCAGTAGTCCCAGGCGCCCTTCATCAGCAGCGCCGCGTAGACCAGGCAGCACAGCCCGGCCAGCACCGCCATCGCCTGCTTGGCGGTGCGCGGCAGCACGTTGATCAGCGCGTCCACGCCCAGGTGCGCGGTCACCTTCACGCAGTAGCTGACCCCGAACAGCACCAGCCAGGCGAACAGGAAGCTGGTCGCCTCCAGCCCCCAGATCAGCGAGCCGGGCAGATCGACGCCCGCGGCATCCTCGAACCAGCGGCCGAGGTCGGAGTTGAACCCGTAGCGGATCACCACGTTGACGAAGGTGATCAGCGTCATCGCGCCCAGGATCACGGCGATCGCCGTCTCCTCGATGGTGTTGACGGCGCGCCCCAGGGGCGTGTGCGGCTGGTAGCGACCGTGGGCCGACATCGGGATCCTCCCGCTGCGTGTTGTTGGATGGCCCCGCCGCAGGGACGGGGCCACCGGTCTTTCTTGCAGCGCGGATCAGTTGATCGCGTTGGCTTCCTGCGCGGCGGCGATGTTGTCGGCGCCGACATCGGCCTCGAACTGCGCCCAGACCGGCTTCATCGCGTCGACCCAGGCCTGGCGCTGCGCCTCGTCCAGTTCGCGGATCGTGGCGCCGGCGTCCAGGATCGCCTGCCGCGCCTCCTGGTTCACCTGCGCCGACTCGGCGTTGCGCTCGTCCGAGACCTCTTTCAGGATCGTGGCCAGCTGCGTGCGGACGTCCTCGTCCAGCCCGTTCCACCACTCGGTCGAGACCACGACCAGATAGTCGATGATGCCGTGGTTGGTCTCGGTGATGCCGTCCTGCACCTCGAAGAACTTCTGGCCGTAGATGTTGGACCAGGTGTTCTCCTGGCCGTCGACGACGCCGGTCTGAAGCGCGCCGTAGACCTCGCTGAACGCCATCGGCTGCGGGCTGGCGCCGATCGCCTCCATCTGCGCCTGCAGCACTTCCGAGGGCTGCACCCGGAACTTCAGCCCCTCGGCGTCGCTGGGCAGCAGCAGCGGCTTGTTGGCCGACATCTGCTTCATGCCATTGTGCCAGAACTCCAGCCCCAGCAGGCCGCGGCGGGTCATCGACTCCTTCATCGCCTTGCCGGTCTCCGAGGTCTGGAAGGCGTCGACGGCGTTGACGTCCTTGAACATGAACGGCAGGTCGAACAGGCGGAACTGCTTGGTGAACTTCTCGAACTTCGACAGCGACGGCGCGGCCATCTGCACGTCGCCCTGCAGCATCGCCTCGAGCACCTGGTCGTCGTTGTAGAGCGTCGAGTTCGGGAACACCTCGACGCAGGCCTTGCCGTCCATCTCCTCGTTCACCCGCTTCTGGAACAACGACGCGGCGATCCCCTTCGGGTGCCGGTCGGTATTGGTGACGTGGCTGAACTTGATGACGATCTCGCCTTCCTCGCAGGCGGCCATCGCCGGCGCCGCGGACAGCATCACCGCCGCCAGCGCAGCGGCACTCAGAACATGTTTCATGTCGCTCTCTCCCTAGAAACAGCCCCCGGTTCGGCCGGGGCGCGACCCCAGTCTAGCGGGCGCGGGTCCGACTGCGAGGCCGCCGGGCCCGCGGCGCGCCCCGCAGACAGATTCAGCATATATCGCAATGGCTTGCCGAATCGCGCCTGCCCTGTGCAGGGCCCGGCCCGCTGCCGATCTGTGCGGAATTCCGCACAACACCGGTCCGAATCAAGCCCGGATCAGTCGCCGGTCCGATACGCCGCCGGATCGATGCCGTGCCGCTTGAACTTGTCGTAGAGCGTCTTGCGCGGCAGCTGCAGCGCCTCGGCCACCGCCTGCACCCGGCCGCGGTGCGTGCGCAGCGCCGCCTCGATCAGGTGTTTCTCGACCGCCTCCATCTTGCGCGCCAGCCCGGCGCCGCCGGCGTCGCGCTCGACCGCCGCCGCCAGCGTCCGTTCGGCCAGCAGGCGGCGGTTCTGCAGCACCAGCGCGCGCAGCGCGCCCGCGCGCGCCACCCGCTCGATCAGCGCCCGCGGCGCACAGGGCTTCTCGAGGAAATCGTAGGCGCCGCCGGACATCGCCCGCACCGCCATCGGAATGTCGCCGTGCCCGGTCATCACGATCACCGGGATCTCCGGATCGATCGTCTGTGCCCGCGCCAGCAGGTCCAGACCGTCCTTGCCGGGCATGCACACGTCGGTGACGACAACGCCGGCGAAGCCGGGACCGAGGTGGTCGGTGGCCTCGATGAACGACTTGCAGGCGGTGACCCGGAAGCCCGCCAGATCCAGCGCCTGGCCCAGCGCCTCGCGCACGTCGGCATCGTCGTCGACCAGCAGCACCCGGACCGGTCGCGGCGGATCGGCGCTCATGCCGCCGCCGCGTCGCCGCGCGCGGCGGGCAGGTCGATGGTGAACATCGCGCCGCCGCCGTCGCAGTTCTCGGCGCGGATGTCGCCGCCGAAGCTCTGCACGATCCCGTACGAGATCGACAGCCCCAGGCCCAGCCCCGCGCCCACCGGCTTGGTGGTGAAGAACGGATCGAAGATCCGGTCCGGGTCGGTCAGCCCGGGGCCGCTGTCGCGCACCGTCAGGCGCACGCGCCCGTCCCGCACCGCGGCGCCGATGCGGACGTGGCGCGGGCCGTCCTGGCCCTCCATCGCGTCGATCGAGTTCGACACCAGGTTGATCAGCACCTGTTGCAGCCGCACCCGGCCGCCGTGCACCGCCGGCACCGGCCCGTCCGGCGCCTCGACGGCCGCCCCGGCGGCGGCGATGCGCGGCGCCAGGATCTCGAGCGCGTCGGCGATCACCGTCGCCAGGCTGACGTCCGCCGCCGGCTCGGCCTCGTTGCGGGCGAAGGCGCGCAGGTTGCGGATGATGCGCGCGGCGCGCTCGGCGATGCAAACGACCGGATCCTCGGCGTGCTGGCGGTGAAGCTGGACCTGCCGGGCTTCGAGGCCGAGTGGACGGCGGACCCGGCGACGGTGTTCTTCCACGACCGGCGCGGGGTGATCTTCCTGGCGAACCGCGACGCGCTGGTGATGCGCGCGCTGGGCCCGCTGGGACCGACCCCGCCCGAGCGTTTCGGCGACGCGCGGCAGTATTCGGGATTGCAGCCCGCGCCGCTGCCGCCGCAGCAGACGCGGCAGCTGCACGGCCGGCCGCTGTGGCTGCGCGATGTCGCGGACGTGCCCGGCCGCGCCTTGTGGCTGTCGCGGCCGGTGCCGACCGTTGGGCTGACCGCGAACGCGCTGATCGGCACCGCCGAGGCGTCGGCGCAGGCGGTGCTGTGGGGCGCGCTGGGGGCGGCGGTCGGCGGCATCCTGTGCCTGGCGTGGGCGATCGTGCTGCTGCGGCGGCGCGCGTGGCAGCGGCAGCTGGCCGCCGAGGAGGCCGCCAACCAGCGGCTCGAGGCGCAGGTTGCCGCCCGGACCACGGCGCTGAGCCAGGCCAACGCGCGGCTGCGCGGCGAGATCGCCGACCGCGTCGCCGCCGAGGCGCGGCTGCGTGCGGTCCAGGGCGCTCCAGCTGCCAGTTCGAGGCGGCGATGGTCGTGCCGTCGGCGTCCATCAGATAGATGTCGAGCGCGCCCGAGGTATCGGCCACGCTCTGCAGCAGCCGGTTGACCGGCCCCGGTCCGCCGCGCTCCAGCGCCGCCACCACCTGCGGGTGGTGCGACAGCACCGCCGGCAGATAGCGGTAGCGGTCGATCTGCCGGGTCAGACGGTCGGCGGCCAGGGTCAGCAGCGCCTCGCCGCGCTCGTGCAGCCGCGCGACGGTGTCGCGGTGGCCCAGCCAGGCCCCCGCCGCGCCCAGCAGCAGCATCACCGCGATCATTCCCGCCGCGATCGGCGCATAGGCCCGCATGGCTCTCTCCTCCCTGCCCCACAAGGGGCCGCCCCGCCGCATGCTTGTCAAGCGGCGCCGGGCGCGGCACGGTGCGCGCCGAAGCAGCCCGAGGGACGCAAGATGACCGCCAACGACCGCCTCGCCCCCGCCACCCGCGCCGCCCAGGCGCTGCGGATGATCGACGCACGCACCGGCGCGGTGGTGCCGGGGGTCGAGCCCGCCTCGACCTTCGCCCGCGACGAGGCCTACGCCCCGCGCCAGCGCTACATCTACGCCCGCGACGGCGGCCCGACGGTGGAACACGCCGAGGCGGTGCTGGCCAGTCTCGACGGCGCCGCGGACAGCCTGCTGTTCGCCTCCGGCATGGCGGCGCTGGTGACACTGACCGAGACGCTGGCCGCGGGCGACCGCGTCGCCGCGCCGCGGATCATGTACCACGGCGGCCAGAGCTGGCTGTACCGGCTGGCCGAGCGGCGCGGCATCCACCTCGACCTCTACGACCAGGCCGACCCGCTGGGCGCGGCGCGCGCGGTGCGCGGCGACACCGGCTGGCTGTGGGTCGAGACCCCCGCCAATCCCAGCTGGGACGTGGTCGACATCGCCGCCGCGGCGCAGGCCGCGCACGCCGCCGGCGCGCGGCTGCTGGCCGACTGCACCGCCGCGCCGCCCTGCGCGCTGCGGGCGCTCGATCTCGGCGCGGACGTCGCGTTCCACTCCGCCACCAAGTACCTGAACGGCCATTCGGACCTGACCGCGGGCGTGCTGTCGCTGCGCGACGCCGAATTCGCGGCCGAGCTGCGCGGCCTGCGCGCGCTGATGGGCAACGTGCTGTCGGCGTGGGACGCCTGGCTGCTGATCCGCGGGCTGCGCACGCTGTTCATCCGCTGGGAGCGCTCGTCGCAGAACGCGCTGGCCATCGCCCGGCATTTCCGCGGGCACCCGAAGATCGCGCAGGTGCTCTATCCCGGCCTGCCCGGGCATCCCGGCCACGCCGTCGCCGCCGCGCAGATGCAGGGCGGGTTCGGCGGCATGCTGTCGCTGATGGTCACCGGCGACGGCGCCATCGCGCACGACGTCGCCCGGCTCGCCAACGTGTTCCTGCCCGCGACCTCGCTCGGCGGCGTCGAAAGCCTGATCGAGCACCGCAAGGCGGTCGAGGGTCCGCACTCGGTCGTGCCGCCGCAGCTGCTGCGCCTGTCGGTCGGGATCGAGGATGCCGCCGACCTGATCGCCGACCTGGAACAGGCGCTGGAGCGCGCCGGATGAGCCTGCCCCGGCTCACCCAGTCGCCGCGCGAGCCGGCGTTCGTGCAGGACCCCTACCCGTTCTACGCCCGCGCCCGCGCCGCCGGGTCGCTGTTTCACTGGACCGACTACGCCATGCCCTGCGCCGCCGGGCACGCGCTGGTCTCGGCGCTGCTGCGCGACCGCCGCTTCGGCCGCGAGGTGCCGGAAGGCCGCCGCCGCCCGGTTCCCGCGCACCTGGCGCCGTTCCAGGCTATCGAGGAGCACTCGCTGCTGGAACTGGAGCCGCCGGCCCACACCCGCCTGCGCGGGCTGGTGCTGCGCGCCTTCACCTCGCGCCGGATCGCCGGGCTCGGCCCCGAGATCGCGGCGCTGGCGCACCAGTTGATCGACCGCTTCGAGGCGATGAGGTCGAGCTGATCTCGCAATTCGCCGAGCCGCTGCCGGTGATCATCATCGCCCGCCTGATGGGCCTGCCGGACGCGCTGGCGCCGCAGCTGCTGGACTGGTCGCACAAGATGGTCGCCATGTACCAGGCCCGCCGCGACGAGACGGTCGAGCGCGCCGCCGGCCAGGCATCCGCCGAATTCGCCGCCTGCCTGCGCGAGCAGATCGCGGCCCGCCGCCGCACCCCCGGCGACGACCTGCTGTCCGAGCTGATCGCCGCCCGCGCCGACCGGACCAGTGACGACCGGGCTGAAGATGGTAGCGGACATCTGACCGAGGCCGAGATGATCTCCACCGTCGTCCTGCTGCTCAACGCCGGCCACGAGGCCACCGTCCATGCCATCGGCAACGGCACCGCCGCGCTGCTCGCCGCCGGGATCGTTCCCGCGCCGGACAATGCCGAGGCCGTCGCCGAGGAAATCCTGCGCCACGACCCGCCGCTGCACATGTTCACCCGCCATGCCCGGCAGGACGTCGAGATCGCCGGCCACCTTTTCCGCAAGGACGACGAGGTCGGCCTGCTGCTGGCCGCCGCCGGCCGCGACCCCGAGGCGTTCCCCGACCCCGACCGCTTCGATCCGCACCGCCCGGCGCGGCCGGCGCACGCCGCCTTCGGCGCCGGCATCCATTTCTGCGTCGGCGCGCCGCTGGCGCGTGCCGAGCTGGCCATCGCGCTGCCGATCCTCTTCGCCCGTTGCCCCGGCCTCGCTTTCGCCGCGCCGCCGCGCTACGCCGACCGCTATCATTTCCACGGCCTCGCGCGGCTCGATCTGACGATCGCGCCCTGAGCCTTCCACTTTCCGCAAGGGTCTATTCCAGCTCAGCGTCTGAGTGGGTTCATTCTGCACGATCTGAGGAGGATCTTGTAGAGATCCTGATCG
>NZ_WIND01000013.1 GCF_009697225.1 Halovulum marinum | reverse complement strand
AATCGGTGACCGGATCAGATTGGAATGGGTGACCGGATCAAATCGGAATCCCCGACCGGATCACCCCGGAACGCGCATGGTCGTGGACAAAATCCATCGCCCAGACATCGTTCGGCCCGACGGCTTCGGCACGGTCATCGCGCAGCTTGGCCTTCACCCGCCGTTTCGGCGACTTGTTCCTCAACTGCATGCCCAACTCCCTGTAAATACGATAGACTTTCTTGATGTTGATGCCCCAGCCCTCGCGGTCCAAGAGCACATGAACCCGGCGATAGCCGTAGCGCACACGTGTCTCGCAGATCTCTTTGATCCGCTTTTCCACGGCAGCCTGATCGGCGCGGCGGGATTTGTAGTGGAACGTCGAACGATCAAATCCGATGGCGCCACACGCCGTCCGGATCGAAACCGCCCAATCGCTGCACATCCCGCGCACCAGTTCGCGCATCCGACCAGGGCGAGCCAGTGAGCGCCACTGGTTCAAGCCCACTGGCGAGCGAGCTTTCGCCGGATGACATCCGCTCGCCATTGTCCTCGGACCAATGGCGGACAACGGCTCGCCATCTCCCGGTCCAGCGTCAGGTCGGCCACGATCTTCTTCAACCGGCCATTCTCATCCTCGAGCTGCTTCAGGCGCTTCATCTCGGTCGGCAAAAGGCCGGCGTACTTCTTCTTCCAATTGAAGTAGGTCGCCTGGCTGATGCCTGCCTTGCGGCAGATCTCAGCCACCGGAGTGCCTTCCTCGCCCTGCTTGATGATGAACGCCTTCTGCGCGTCCGAAAACTTCGATGCCTTCATGTGATTCCGCTCCTCTCCCAGCCGGGAAATCGTAGCGGAAAACTCCAGCTTCAGACGGTCCAGGTTTCAGGGGGCAGAGCAGCATCACCGCCAGGCTCTATAGCTCGCCACTGAACCGAAGCGACAGTGCGCCTCAGCGAAGTATCGCTTGTCACGGCGCCAAACCGTGCTGGCTGGTCATTCAACAAATTTGCGCCTCATCGAGTACGGCGATCAGCCGATCAGCGATCTGGTTTGGATCGTGCCCTATCCATGTTTCGTTGATCTTCAGCGACAACTGCCCACTTGAAGGCGGGAGAAACTTGAGCCCGAACTTTTCTTCAAGCGCGTTCAGTTTTTCCGGAGACGCCATACAGTTGAACGTCAGAACATTCGTGCCGTCGGGGTACACGTTGGGTATGCGATCTCGCTCCTTCAACGCCAAGATACAAGCTTCGCCAACACGGCGTGCCTCGCGCCAGGTTTCCGCTTGCCTCGGAAGGGCATTCGAAGCGATGACCGCCGCCGGCCACATCTGGTAGAGAGAGCCGCCGAAGCGTCGGCGATGGTGATGGATGCCCTCGAACAGTTCCCCCGGTCCGGCAATGACGCAGCCAAAAGGCGCTTTGAGGTACTTGTAGAGTGATAGGTAGACCGCATCGAAGGGTGCCGCCATTTCGCGTGGGGTTACATCGGCCCAAGCACACTCGATCAGCATGCGGGCACCGTCGAGGAACAGCGGTATTCCTTCGGCTTTCGCGACCTCGATCACGCCCGGCAATTCGGAGCCGAACCTACGGCCAGACACCCGCCGGGACGGTGTTTCGACCGCGACGGCACCGATGCGGGACGCCACCCGCGCAGATCGGGTTCGCTCGATCTCCGCTTTCAACTGCGCCGCCGAGTAGCCTGCCCCGCGCCCCTCAAGTGGCACCATCGTCAGCCCCGAGAGTTGGCTGAGGTTGTCTCCCGCATCGTTGAACAGATGGCTTTGACGATGCACGACAATCCGAGCCGGGGACCCACCGGACAGACGCTGCAGGGTCAGTTGATTGCCCAGTGTTCCGGTCGGAAACATGACGGCGCGTTCCTTTCCGAGGAACTCCGCCACCTGCTCTTCGAACGCGGCCACGGCGCCGCCTTGTCCGTAGTAGTCAGCCTCGGCCTCTGTCGAGAGTTCGGCCAGCAAGGCCGCCATCTCGGGCGGTGTCGGCACGTGGCTATCGTCGGCCATGTTTATCGGGATCATGCCGCCTCCACCTCTTCCAACAGGGCCGCTCCCCTGCCGGCTATGTCACCGCCGACGAAACACTCGGCGATATTTCCGCCCGACATGTAGATGTGCCCGAACGCCGAACCGCATTCTCCGGCTGACCACAAGCCCGGGATTGGCGTACCGAACGGATCGAGTACCCGCTGCGCCGCATCGTGACGCGGTCCCCCTTGGGTATTCGACACGACAGGGACGACCGGTGCCAAGAAATAGGGTGGCTTGAGCGGGAACAGCGACGCAGGAGGTCTGCCCATCGGATCGGCGCCCATCCGGCACACCGTCTCCCAGCCGGTGAGTGCACTGGCGACGTCCGCCGGCTCCGCCCCGATGACTTCGGCCAGATGGTTCGCGCTCTCTGCTTCGCGGAAAAGCTCCGAGGCGACTTCCGCACTGTTGTCCGCCGACCACTCATAGCCCGCGTCCGGGTCATTCCAGGTCGGTTTTGCCATCGGGTAGAGCGCGAGACCTGTCGCATCGGTCACGAACCAGGCCGGATTGCGGGATGCCTGCTGGCGGGACATGTCCATGGTGCCAAGCGAGCGGATCCCGGTGTCCTGCAGGTAGGGCTCGTACTCGTTCATGAACCGCCGCCCCGAATTGTCCAGCAGGATCCACGCGGCCTTGGGTACTTCACGCGCTGGAAGTCCGTCTGGGCCGGGCTGCCAGTCGGGAAGGCGCTTTACCCGCACACCGAACGGATGCCCGGGCACTTCAAAACCATAGCAGCCGTGCGCGTGCCACATGTGCCAGAGGTCAGCGCCCACTGCCTGGGCCATCCGGATACCATCGCCGGTGTTTCCGGCGTATGCTGCCGAAAGCGCGGCGCCGCCGGACCAGTACTGCTCCTGCATTTTCGGGTCGGCCTCGAACCCGCCGGTGGCGAGAACGACGCGGCCGCGTTCGATCTTGCCGTCAGCCAGTTCCACGCCGACGACCTCGCTATCCTCCGTCACAAGCCTTTGCGCCGCGCACCCAAGCCGCACCTCGATCCCCGGACGCCGCGCGACGTTCTGTTCGAGGAGCCGGAAGAGCAGCGCGCCCTGAGGATTGCCGCGCACATGAGGGTAGTCTCGGGCAGGCTCGAAACCTCCCAGCGCTTCGACATAGGCAAATCCGAATGTCTCGTTTCCCGCAAAAGGATAGTTCCCCGGCGACGACCGGCTGTCGACGACAGCGTCCATCCCGTCCGCCAACCGGGCAAGCCTGGTCTCGAGCTCAGTCATTCCGCTGGCCAGCGTCCGCAAGACATCATCGGGGGTTTTTCCGCCGCAGGTCGCTTTCAGATAGCTGAATGCCGCATCCGCATCGGCAGCGATCCGCAGCCCCCCGGCAGAGCAGATAGAGATGCCACCAGGGGTTGCAGATTTCTCGACAAGCAGAACCTGGGCCCCGGCATCGGCCGCCGAGATCGCGGCGACCGCACCGGCATATCCGTATCCGAGAACGATCACGCGCCGCGTCATCAGACCGCGTCCGGGAAGTGAGTGCGTATTCCCTCGACCACATCGCGCACGATGGCCTTCAGCATGACCTCGCCCTTTTCGGCGCTGGCAAGAGAAGGATCTCCGCGGACGCCGTAGCAGGAGAAATCCCAGCCGGATTCTTCGTCTCCGTCAAAGCAACTCGGAACGTAGAATGCACTCTTGGGCAGCGACTCCAGATGCCCATAGTCCGGGGCCGCCTTGTCCATCCTGACCTTGTCTGGGGCGAGCGCGAGCAGGATGGACGTCTCGTGCTCATCGCCGTGGCCGCCGAATTTCTGGCTCATCATCTGGTCCGTGTCCCGGCCGAGCTCCGTGATGTTGGCACAGAGCACCCGCAGGCGATGGCGCTCATAGAATTCACGTACGAGCACGGTCAAGACCGGAGTCGTGGAGACACCCGTGTTCAGCAGGACGAGGCGGGATACGCCTTGTGCGGCAAACCCCTCCAGGACCTCTTGCAAGACCGAGGCGAAGGTCGTCGGGTTGAGATGCTGGCTACCGGGATAGTGCCGGAACGCGGGATAGTATCCGTGTCCGTGGATCGGCGCGGCAACGACCGGAAGTTCGGCCAACACCCTGTCCACGATCCCCTGCGCAAGGATCCAATCAGTGGCCAAGGGCAAGTGGTGCCCGTGCTCCTTGGAGGCCGCACCGATCGGCACGACGACAACAGCCCCATCGTCGAAACGCTGTTTCGCCTCGGGCCACGTCAGGTCGGCAAGCCAGGCGCCTTTCATAGGTATTCCTCCAGGAAGTCGCGTACATCCGGCCCCCAGACCAACGTCCCGTCGCGGTAGAGGAAGTGTCCCTCATCCCTGGACAGACCGTGCGACGGATAGACCCGCGACCGTATCGGCACGGATCCTCCGGCGAGCCCTTCTGCCAGTTCCGTGGTAGGCCGGGTCGAGTAGTCGTTCGCTGCCTGGATGAAGAAGGTCGGCTGGGTCAGGCGCGAGGCAGCCTCATGCATGACCTTGCGCAGGTTCGGCGTGCGATCCCAGTTCATCGCTGCCCCGGCAAACTCCACGGCGCAGCGGAACTTCGGCTCTTTCGCGGCGGCGAACAGCGTGTTGGTTCCGCCGAAGCTCGATCCCATCACGCCAATATGGTCCGGATCGATTCCGGGCTGCTCCGCAACCCAGGCCCGCGCCGCGACAACATCGTCACTCTCCGCGTCCAGGCGCGCGGCGAGTTGATCGTCATAGGCGTCGGTTCCATATTCCGCCGACACGTCCTCGCGCCATGGGGTGCCGGGCGAGTTTCCGTACCCCCGCCGATGCGGCAGGAAGCTTGCCACCCCCCATGACATCAGAAGTGCTGCCACACTGGGTCTGCACAGATCCTGCGTTCCCTGTGCAATGCTGCTGCCGTGGTTCGCCACCATTAGTGGAAAAGGCCCCTGCCCGGGCGGTCGAAAGAGGAAGCCTGCCAGTTCCCGGCCATGAGAGGGAAAACGGACCTCCTCGGGCACAATCGAGCGACCTGCCATCAATTGCGGAGAAAGACGCGAGTTGCGCATGGGCAGTGCGCGAAGGACCTGGCGCTCGAAGTTATCGATCAACCCGGTCATGGTCTTCCGAATTGCCTCGAACTCGGGACTGGCCGCGCGCGCATCGAGGTCTGCCTTGTGTGCAGCTTCGTCCGGAAATGCGCACTGCCACTGGATACGAGCCGGGTTCCCGTCGACATCGCTCTCGAGGGATATCTCACCGGGACGCAATCCGATTTCTCGGCGGATCTCGCTCGCACGGCGCCGTGTTGCCAGGACCTCATCAAGTTTGCCGGGCTTGGGAGAGTAGACAGTGCGTTCCGTGATCATGGCAATTCCGTTTCTGCAAAGTGACATGCGGCTTCATGCCCGGCAGCCTTCGCCTCGAGCGGGGGTGGTTCCTTGCGGCAGATATCTCCGGCAAGCGGGCAACGGCGATGAAAGGCGCATCCGGGCGGTGGATCGAGAGGGCTGGGGATATCCCCCTCGATCACGCGGCGCTTGCCGCGCATCGACAAGTCGGGCTCGGGAATGGCGTCAAGAAGAGCGGCAGTGTACGGATGCCGCGGCGCAGTGAACAAGGCCTCGGAGTCTGCCACCTCGACGACCGACCCGAGGTACATCACCGCTACCCGGTGAGCGAGAAAGCGCACCACCCCGAGATTGTGCGAGATGAAAACGAGCGCGACGCCGGTGTCCGCCCGGATCTGCTTCAGGAGCGTCAGGATCTGCGCCTGGACCGAGACATCCAGGGCCGAAACCGCTTCGTCGCACACGATGAGCCTGGGTTCGACGGCGAGCGCCCGCGCGATGCCGATCCGCTGTCTCTGACCGCCAGAAAATGCGTGGGGATACCGGTCGGCGAACGCGATCGGCAGCCTTACCGTTTCCATCACGCGCGCGACGCGCTCCCTGACCTGAGCGCGCGACATTCCGAGATTGACCAAAGGCTCGGCGATGATGTCCGCGACCTTCATCCTCGGATTCAGCGCCGAATACGGATCCTGGAACACGATCTGCATGTCGCGCGCCAATTCCCGGCGCGCCTTGGCATCGATGTTGGTGATATCCACGCCGTCAAATCGCAGCGTTCCCGCGCTCGGCGGCGTGAGCCGAAGCATCACACGGCCAAGCGTGGTCTTGCCGCAACCGGATTCTCCGACGACCGCAAGGGTCTCGCCGGGATGGACGTCGAGGCTCACGTCGCGCACGGCGCGCAGGTCTGTTTGACGTCCAGCCGCCCCGACACGAAAGGTCTTCGAGACACCGGAAAGCTGCAACAATGCCGTCATATCGCCATCGCCTCTTCGAGTGCCTCGGCCGGAAGATCAAGACGCAGGCAGCGCGCCGCCTGGCAGGTCGCGACGCTCGTCAGGTCCGGTTTGGTTTCGGCACACTCCCGTGTCGCCAGCGGACACCTGGGATGGAACCGGCAGCCCTGCGGAAAATCCGTTGCGGGCGGCGTCGTTCCGTCAATCAGGGGCAACGCGTCCTGTTTCACACGCGCGGTGGGAATGGAGCGGAGTAGTAGCCGCGTATACGGATGGGCCGGTGCCGTGAAAAGTTGCTGGGCCGTGGCGGTCTCGACCACCTCGCCGGCATACATGACCACCACCCGATCAGCCATCTGGGCCACGACCCCCATGTCGTGGGTGATCAGCAAGGTGGCCATGCTGCGTTCGCGCTGCAGATCGAGGATCAGGTTGAGGATCTGAGCCTGGATCGTCACGTCGAGCGCGGTCGTGGGTTCGTCCGCGATCAGAAGGCGTGGATTGCAGGCCAATGCCATCGCGATCATGATGCGCTGCTTCATGCCGCCGGAGAACTGGTGAGGATAATCGCGGAAGCGCTCGGAAGCCGCGGGAATGCCGACCCGCTCCATCAATGAGATGGCGCGTCTCTCCGCTTCAGCACCATCGCACAAGCCGTGCTCCACAAGTGCTTCGGCGATCTGGAAACCGACGCGATAGACAGGGTTGAGGCAGGTTCCGGGCTCTTGGAAGATCATCGCCAGATCGCGTCCGCGGATGTCCCGCCGCGTCGCTGGCGGCAGACTCGCGAGGTCCGTGTCCTCGAACCTGATCACACCAGAGGAGAGCGCCCCCGCCTTGCCCAGCAGCCCCATGATCGCGAGCGAGGTCACAGATTTTCCAGACCCGCTTTCACCGACCAGCGCGACGACTTCTCCCGGCTCGACGACAAACGAGACGTCCCGAAGAACCTCGATCGACCCGCGGAGACCCTTGAAGGTGACGCTCATCCCATCGACTTCAAGAAGTGCCATCAGCGCGCTCCCTTCGGATCAAGCACGTCCCGCAGACCATCGCCCAGCAGGTTGAAACCGATCATCGTGATCCCGAGCGAGGCCGACGCGGCGAGGGCAAGATGCGGGTCGGATCTCAACTCCGGGAGGCCATCCCGGATCATCCCGCCCCAGGTCGGCATCGGCTCCTGAACGCCGATCCCGAGAAACGAGAGCGTTGCCTCCGCCATGATGATGAAGCCGACGCCGATCGATGCCCGCACGATCAGCGGCGAAATGATGTTGGGCAGGAAGTGCTTCCACATGATCTTCCACGGCGGCGTCCCGCAGGCCACGGCTGCCTCGACGAAGAGTTCCTCGCGCAAGGAGAGAACGAGTGACCGTGTCATTCGCGCGATCCCGGGCCACCACACCATCGAAAGCGCTACGATCACGGTGAGGGTGCCCGGTCCAAGAACCGCTGCGATCAGCAGGGCGATGATGACCTCGGGGAAGGCGAACACGACGTCGACCGTCCTCATGATCAAGCTGTCGGGCCATCCACGCGACCAGGCCGCGATCATTCCCAGGGTGACCCCGATCACGAGAGTGATCGAAAGCACCGAGAAGGCAACGAGCAGAGAGACGCGTGCGCCCCAGACCAATCTCGACAAGACATCGCGACCCAGGGCATCGGCTCCGAGCGTGTACCTGTCCCCCGGCGGCTCCCAGGTGAACAGGATGGAAACCTTGCCGGGATCCTGAGGCGCGAGAACCGGCGCGAAGATGGCCGCCAAGGTGACGATGGTGACAATGATAGCTCCGATAACGGCGTTCTTGCTGTGCGAGAACCTGAGCCAGAAGTCAGAGCGGGAAATTGCTGCCGTGGTCATGCGGATTGCCCCTGCAGTCGGATTCGGGGATCGATCAGCGCATAACTCAGATCCACGGCCAGGTTGATCAGTGAATAGAACACCGTGAACAGGAGCACGACGCTCATGGTGACCGGGTAGTCCCGGGCGAATATCGACTCGATGGCGATCCGCCCGAGCCCGGGAATGTTGAAGATCGTCTCGACCACGAAACTGCCGGAGAGAAGACCGCCGAATATGATCCCGATCGAGGTCAGGAGTGGCACCAGCGTGTTCCGCAGCGCGTGGCGCCAGACAACCAGCCGGTCTCGCACACCCTTGGCGCGTGCGGTGCGAATGTAGTCCTTCTCGAACACTTCCAGCATGTAGCTTCTTGTCAGGCGCGCGATGTAGGCGACCGGCGGCACGGTGAGAACCACGACCGGAAGGATCATCTGCGAAAAACTTCCCCAACCAGCGACCGGCAGAAGCCCGGCCTTGATGGAAAGCAGCCAGACCAGCGTCGTCGCCAAGGCGAAGTTCGGAATGGAGATGCCGCACACGAGGAGCAGGATGATCGCTGTATCGGCCAACTGGCCTGCGCGCGTCGCGGCTGCGATCCCGAGGAACACCCCGAGCGGAACCGCGATGACCAACGCGGTTATGGCGAGGAGGGGAGTGATCCACATCCCCCCCTCGATGATCTCGATCACTTCACGACCAGCGAAGCGGTAGGAAAGACCGAAGCTACCGTCGGCGATCGAGCCGATGTAGTCGATGAACTGGAGCGGCAATGACCGATCCAGGCCGTAGTCTGCGCGCAGCCGCGCTTCGAGCGCGGCATCGCCTGACTGATCCGAAAGCAGGACCAGGATCGGGTCACCTGGCACAAACTGGAGCGCGGCAAATGAGATCAGTACCGCGACGAACCAGATGAACAGAAGTCCGCCGATCCGTCGTGCTATATAGCCTGGCATTACCGCGCCCCGCCCCGAGTCACTGGATGGTCACATCGCCGAATGGCAGGAAGCGGAACGGCGACAGGCTGACCCCCTCGACCCCCGGCTTGACCAAGGCCACCTGCATTCGCACCGTCAGCGGGCAGGTGCCGTAGTCGTCGATCAGGATCTTCTCGGCCGCGTTGTAGAGCTTGTAGCGTTCCGCGTTGTCGACCGTCTCGAACGCCTGTTCGATCAACGCGTCGAACTCGTCGTCCTGCCAGCGCGAGCGGTTGTAAGGACTCGGCCCATACCAGACCTGGCTGAGGAAGTAGAGCGCATCAGGGTAGCCTGCCGACCAGCCCCAGGCGAAGAAAGGAACCTCGCCACCGTTCATCGCCTTGATGTGCGTCGCACGCTCGACGATCTCGACCTCGACCGGCATGTTGAGCACTTCCTGGAACTGCGAGGCATAGTAGATATGCTCGTTCTTGTTGGGCTCCGTGGTGGAGAGCTTCACCGGCGGCAGGCCTTCGCCGTCCGGATAGCCGGCTTCGGCCAGCAGGGCTTTCGCTGCCTCGGGATCGTAGGGGATCGGCTCGAGAACCGGATTGTAGCCGGCGACGCCCTCGGTCACTTGGCCGTTGAGCGGCAGGGCGGCACCCGAGAAGAGGCCTTCGATCATCGCCTCCTTGTCGATGGACATGCACACGGCCATGCGCACGTTGATGTCCTTGAACGGCTCGTAGACATTCTCGTTCATGCCGAGATAGCGGATCTGGGCTGCCGGCACGCGCAGCGTCTCGTCTGCAAGGGCTTCGTCGGTGAGGATCCGGCGGTTCAGCGTCGGAGGCGCATAGAGAAGGTCGATTTCTCCTGCTTCGTACATCGACATTGCCGTATTGGCGTCGGGGACGACAAGGAAGTCGACGCCATCGATGGCCGGCGCACCTCCCCAATAGTCGGCGAAAGCATCAAGTTCGACGCTTTGGCCAAGGTTCCAGGACGCGAACGTGAAAGGTCCCGTGCCCGCGCTCACCTTCGATGCCCAGTCGGGTCCGTGTTCGTCGACGATCCCGGCGTCCATGATGTAGATGGGGTAGACAGGGAACAGCACGTCGGGTTTTGTGAAGGCGATCTCGATGGTGTGATCATCGACGATCGTGATGCCCTCGAGTTCCGCCGCAGAGCCGTCCTTCACCGCTTCGGCCCCCACGATCACGTCGAGATACCGTGCGCCGAGCCCGCCTTTCATGCCGGGCGTCAGCAACTGCTCGAATGTGTATTTGACGTCCTTCGCGCCGAACTCGCGACCGGAATGGAATTTCACGCCTTGGCGCAGGTTGAACCGGAACCCGAGGTTTCCTTCGAGCGGCTCCCAGCTTTCAGCCAGCATCGGAACGACGTTGCCCTCGGCGTCGAGGCCCGTAAGCGACTCGTAGATGTTTCCCATCACGTCGCCCGCGACCAGTTCGGAGTAGGTAATGGGATCTACCATCGCCGGGTCGGCCGGGATGGTCGTTCGAAGATCCGCGGAAAATGCCGCGCTGCTGGCGAGAAGGGTTGCGAGCGCAGCAGTTCCAGTCAATCTGCGTATATGCATGTCAGTTTCTCCTGTTGGTGACGGTTTGCCCCGGTGTCTCCGGGGTCATATCGGCATTGCCCATGAGGGCATTGCGAACGAACGCCACCAGCTCGGCGGCATAGTCTTCTGAATCCTTGTCCCGCACCGCGAACGGTCGCAAAACCCAGACATCGGCAAGGGCATCGACGAAGACCGCTGCGAGTTGCGGGTCCATCTCGCGGAAAATGCCCTCTGCCTGACCTTCGGCGATCACGTCGCCCAGCTTTTCAACCATGCCCGCGTAATGTCCGAGGACCCGGTCCCGCGCAGTGCGGGACAACGAGCGGGTTTCGCGGTTCATGACAAGCGTCCCGCGCCGCAGCTTGAGGTTGACGTCGTGCAGACGGCGGATGATCTGGTCAATCCGCTGCTCTACGGGCGCGGTGCCCTCCAGAGCATCCTGCATCAGGTCCACGGCCTGGTTGATCGTCCACGAGTAAACCAGTTCCAGAATCTCTTCCTTGGATCGGAAATACTGGTACATAGTCGGAACGTGCATATCCGCCGCGGCCGCGATCTCGCGCATCGTGGCAGACGCGTACCCCTTTTCCGCGAACACATCTCGTGCGGCCGTTGCTATCCGGGTCCGGCGATCGTCGGATGCGGCGCTTTTCCGAGGCTTGTCCGGCGGCGCTGGCACCGCCTTCTCTTTCGCGGTGACCGTAAGGGTCACCTCCGCCATGGGGGTTCCGCCAGCGTCCGCGACGGACACGCGCCATACCGATGGGTCTGAAAGCCAAATGCAGTGGGCATCGCCCGTCACGCTGGTGGATGCTCCGGGCCCGAGTACGTGAAGTGTTGCTCCGGTCACCTGGCTCGGGCTGGCCGCCTCCCTCACAAGCGACTCGGCAAACCTCAACAAGTCGGCCGCAGCGACAGCGCCGGGTTCGCCTTCAAGGCGGGTCGAACCCCGATGCGGCAGCGCCGCCTGGTTGCCGGTTGCATTGCTCACATCGCACCCCTCACCAACTCCGCAGCGCGTGCCGTCAAGGCGTTCCGATCCGGCTTGTTCGTTCCCGCGAGCGGAATGGCATCGAGAAATTCGACGTGGCGCGGGTGCGCATGTGCCGGCGCGTTCGACAATGCAAACTGCTTGACCGCATCTTCCGTCAACTCTGCTCTGGGCGACGGAACGACGAAAGCAAAAGGCGCCATGCCCTTGGTTTCATGCGGTGCCGGAACAACGCAGGCCTGGTGCACGCCTGGCATCGTCTCCAGCAGCTTCTCGACCTCTCCTGGCCAGACATTCTCGCCGCCCACGTTGAACATGTCATCGGCGCGGCCGATGAAGTAGAAGAACCCGTTCTCGTCTCGGCGCATGATGTCGCCAGTCCGGTACCAACCGTCGCGGACCACCTCGACCGTCTTTTCTGGCAGGTTGTTGTAGCCATTCATCTGCATCGGGTTCTTGAGATAGAGTACGCCCTCGTCTGGCCCGCTGCCTTCGAGGAGTTCCGCGCCCGTTCCCGGATGGGGATAGCCCAGGGAGAGCGCCGGACGCGGAACTCCGTCCGGATGCGGCCCGAACGGAGACGGCCCGCCTTCCGTAGTTCCGTAAGAGTTGCTGATCTTCGCGCCCGGGAAGAGCGCTTGCACCTTGTCGATAAGCGCTTGCGTCAAAGGGGCCGATCCCATCGTCACATCCCGCACGGAGGAAAAATCGAGACCGCCGAGTGCGTCACCTTCTCTCGCGACGAGCGCCAGCATCGTCGGGACCGACGTCAATGTCGTTACGCCAAACTGGGGGATGGCAGCGGCGTAGGCCCGGGCATCGAACGCCGGCAGCATCACGACCGTTGCGCCGTTCCAGAACGCGCCCTTCGTCGAGATCGTGGCGTTCATATGGAACATGGGCGCCGCGACGATGTAGATTGCATCGCAGCGATCGCCGGCGGCCTTCGACCCTCGCTCCAACGACCACCGCTGGGAGTCGTGGCTCAACAGGACGCCCTTGGGGACCCCTGTCGAGCCGGACGTGTAGAGGATCATGCCAACCTCGCCAGGGTCCGGCTCGACCACGGCGAACGGCCCCGGATCCTTCAGATCCTCGAATGCCGGAGCATCCAGGCGTATTGTTTCCACGAAGCCCGGTGCCTTCGGCTCTTGCCCCTCGTCAATAAAGAGCAGCTTCAACTCGGCGTCCCTGCAGATGTGCTCGATGACCGGCGGCGCAAGCTTGTAGCTGAACGGAACTGCGACCATCCCGGCGCGCATCACGCCGAAATAGGCCGCGAGATACTCTCGGCTGTTCATTGCCATGAGACCGACCCGGTCGCCCCGAGTCAGGCCGTGTGCGACCAGCCCCCGCGCAACGGCATCGGCCTCCGTCTGCAGCTCGGCGTAGGTCGTTTGCCTGACCGGCGGGCCAGGCTCGATCAGCGCGATCTTTTCCCCGGCGGTTTCACGGCAAAAGCAGGCCCCAAGGTTTCTCGAGCGCATCATGGCCCGACCTCGAGAACGACTTTCCCGGTGACCCGGCGTTCGGCCAGGTCGCGCATGGCTTCCTGAATATCGCCCATGTCGACCACCCTGTCGATTACAGGAGAGAAGCGGCCATCGGCGATCATTTGGAGAATCTGGAGATGGTCTACCCGTTCCCATCCGTTGCAACCAAGGATTTTGTGCTCGAACGACCAGATGTAGCGGATGTCGGTCTTCGGATCGTATCCGCCCGTTGCACCGCAGGTTAGGATTCGCCCGCCCTTGCACACGGTCCGGAAACTCTTCGCCCAGCTGTCGCCGCCGGAATAATTCACGCAGACATCGACGCCGCCCTCCCCGCCGCGCGTGCGCGGTTTTCCATAGATGCGCCAGACGGCATCGACGAAGTCCTCCTGGCTGCCATCGATGACATGTTGGGCACCGAGGTCTTTCAGGGCGGCCAGTTTCGCGGCCGACGAGCTGACGGCCACGACTTCGGCGCCGGCCGATACTGCGAGTTGAATGCAGGATGTGCCAACGCCGCCGGACGCGCCGAGGATGAGCACCTTCTCCCCGGCCTGGAGCTGGCCGCGTGTGAAGAGCATGCGATGCGCCGTCGCGTAGGCCGTCGGGAGGCACGCTGCCTGATGATCCGTGACACCATCTGGGATAGGGACGAGAAATCGCTCCTCGACGGCAAGGTATTCGCACATGCCCCCGCGCCGGGTCTCACCCATCATGCCTGTCTCGGTCGATGGGTCGATGCCGACGCGCTGCCCGATCGAGAAACGTTCTTCGGGTACGTCTGCGCCGATCTTCTCGATAACCCCCATGATGTCGGCGCCCGGGATCATCGGAAGCGGTGTCTTGAGACCAGGGATACCCCTCAGGACCATGGGATCGAACCCGTTGAGCGACACGGCCCGCACCTTGATGAGGCATTGATCGGGTCCGATCTCAGGTATCGGCAGATCACGCATCACGAGGTTTTCAATTGGTCCGTGATGATCGAAGACGACTGCGCGCATCATGATTTCTCCGAAAGAGCAAAGCGCGCGCGACCGACGGCAACCAGCCTGCCGTCGCCGAACACTTCGATATCCGCAAGCGCCTGTGTGCGCCCCACCCGGACAGCGCGGGCAGCTGCCTCTGCCCTCTTGCCGGTCAGGGGCCGCAAATAATCGACTGAAAGCGCAACAGTCGCTCCACCCCGCCCGGCAGCAAGCCGGACCGCGTAGTAGGCTGCGACATCGATCAGCGACGCGATCGCCCCGCCATGCATTCCGTCCCCGTCATTGGTCCGCATCAGCTCCGGGCAAAGATCCAAGCCCAGTCGAACCTCTCCAGCATCGGCATCCTGCGAGACGAAATCAAGCCCGAGCAATCTGTGGTAAGGAGCACGGCCAACGATCTCCGAGACCTGAAAGTCTGAATCAACTGCCGTCATGTGAGCACGACCTCACCGTTGGGAGTATCGAGCTTAAGCAGGAACCCGGGCGCGAGCGCCGATTTGACGGGCACATCGATCCCCATCGCTTCGTAGACTGCGCGCAGCTTTGCCGCGTCAGGATGCAGAACGGCGAAGTCGGTGAGCGCACATCCCTCTGGTGACGTTTCGGCAGGGTGCGGAGACCCCTTCCAGTCGATCACGAACGGGACCGCATCGCCCCAACCTTCGGTATCGAGGTAGAGGATCTCCCAGTTCAGCGTCACACCGTCCGGACGCGTACGGCTCATGGGGACCGGGGTCTGAGGAGAAAGCCCCGCCGCGGTAGCGCGTTCTGAGAGTGCCAAGAGGTCCGACGAGCGCAGGCAGAATGCCATCATCTTCGGCGCGGCGAGATCGCTCAGGCCATCGGCGCGCCGACCTTTGGCTAACTGCTCTGGGTCGGGCGCTATCACTTCGAAAAAGAGTGCCTCGCCGAGCGAGACCAGCTTGTTGCGCGTTCCGAAGCCGGGATGCGAGCCACCGCCCGACGGAGTCACCCCCGAAAGCGCCGAGAAAGCAGTTGTTGCTGCGTCGAGGTCGGGCGCACCAAGGAGGATATGATCGAGCGTCAGCGTCATTGTCACCTTCTTTGGCCGATGATTCCCGACGTTACTGAGCGCTCAGTAATTTTCAAAGAAATTTTTCTGGATCGCGCCCGACGGTGCATGAGAATCTGGCTAGTCGCGCCAAATTTCAGGATAAGTTATTGAGATACTTATATTTCCCCGAATTGGGGAACTGCATAACAATCTAGCAGATGAAGTTATCGGTAGGTCGAGCGCGCAATACCTGCCCGTTCGGCGACAACTGACGCCGGCAAGCCGCGGCGCAAACGCGCGTCACGGATATCGGACCCGAGCTTTCGGATCGCCCGTTTGGCGGCGGGGGGTAAGGTATGACACAGGCAATGTCTTTGTCCTCGGTCTATTATAGGTATTTGTGTATGCATGAGACGGCACTTGGCCTTACGCACCCCGTTCTCATCAGGTCGCGTCATCGGACCTGCATTACCTCACCTATATCCAGCTTCTTCACATACGCGACACTCGAATGGGTGGACTGGTTCAACAACCGCCGTCTGCTCGAGCCTATCGGGAACATCCCACCGGCAGAAGCAACGGCGAACTTCTACGCCGCTCTGAAAACTGAGGACATTGCCACATAACTAGCTGAATTCAGACTCCGGCTGTCAATCGGCGCCGAACTTTGGCTCTGTCGCGCATTTGGTGCAGTTGAGTTGCCAGAGCGCTATATCTTGGCAAGCTTGATGGAGGTTGCCGATGGGTTCATGGCTTTCGCGACGAGATTTTCTACCGGCAGGGTTGAAGGCCGACCAAGTGGAGCTTGATGGCAACAGGATCCGGGTCCACGCCCATTCCTTGGATGCGTCGGCAGCATGCCCACGCTGTGGCACGGTCTCCCGCCATGTCCACAGCAAGTATTGGCGTCGGCCAGCCGATCTCCCCGCGCATGGCCGAGAAGTTGAACTGGTGCTACTGGTTCGCCGGTTTCGTTGCTGCGCTGCAGGTTGCCCGGCGAAGATTTTTTCAGAACGGTTCCCGCCTGATGTCACCCGGCCACATTCGCGTAGGACATCACGCTTGCAAGAACTGGTGCGTCACATCGGCATTGCTCTTGGTGGGCGCCCCGCGCAGGCGCTTGCTGTACGGCTTCTGCTGCCGGTGAGCAAAGACACTTTCCTGCGCAGCGTTCGGGCGAAGACCGAGGAGGCTGCCGCGGAACCTCGTGTGGTGGGTATCGACGACTGGGCGTGGCGCAAGGGACAGCGATATGGCACGCTGATCTGCGATCTCGAACGGCGGAAGGTCATCGATCTGCTGCCCGACCGAGAGCCCGCCACTGTGGAAGCGTGGCTCCGCGCGCGTCCCGGGATCGAGGTTGTCGCCCGCGATCGCAACGGTGGCTATGGCGGTGCTGCCGCTCGCGCCCTGCCAGACGCAGTTCAAGTCGCGGATCGTTGGCATCTGCTAGAGAATGCAAGTGCCGCCTTCCTGGCCGCCGTGCAGCGGAACATGCCAGCCATTCGCAAGGCAATCGGGGTAGAGACCCTCGATCCGAGGCTTCTGACGGCAGCGGAAAGGCTGCAATTCGAGGGTTTTCAAAGGCGCCAGCAGACCAACCACATGGTCCGCCGAATGGCAGACGAGGGTGTTCCCATCAAACGGATCGTGCGTCTGACCGGGCTGAGTCGCGGCTTGGTCCGCCAGATCGTCCGCGGTGAGCGCGAAGATGTTTTCCGCATCCGTGAGAGCAGCTTGACCGCTTGGTTGCCTCGGCTGGAACGGGAGTGGAGCGGCGGATGCCGCAACGGCGCAGAACTCTGGCGCCGGTTACGGGCTGATGGGTTTCAAGGCAGTCTCCGGGTCGTCGGCGAGTGGGCGACACGCCAGCGCCGGGCCGAGCAAGCGGTACCGTCCGGAACCGGAAAATCGCCACCTGCCCGAAGGATTGCGCGGCTCCTGACCATGGGACGGGATCATCTGACTCGTGCCGATGCAATCCAGGTCGTGCGGATCGAAGCGGCGCTACCAGCGCTGGCAACCGCCCGGGAACTGACCGACCGGTTCACTGAAATGGTGCGAAACGCCCGTGAGAGTGCCCTGGGCGCCTGGCTCGACGAAGCCGACGACAGCTTGCTCTCATCCTTCGCCCGTGGCCTTCGTAGCGACCAGGCCGCAGTTGCCGCCGCATTGCGGGAGCCCTGGTCGAACGGGCAGACCGAGGGCCAGATCAATCGCCTGAAGACGCTGAAACGCCAGATGTATGGGCGCGCGAATATCGACCTGCTCAAGGCTCGGCTTGTCGCGGCATCATAGTCGAAAAGGTGCATCAACTCTGAGTCAGAGCCATTCTTGGACGCCGATCACCCCCGCTACGGGGTCACTTTTCGGCTCTGTCGCGCATTTGGTGCAGTTGAGTTGCCAGAGCGCTATATCTTGGCAAGCTTGATGGAGGTTGCCGATGGGTTCATGGCTTTCGCGACGAGATTTTCTACCGGCAGGGTTGAAGGCCGACCAAGTGGAGCTTGATGGCAACAGGATCCGGGTCCACGCCCATTCCTTGGATGCGTCGGCAGCATGCCCACGCTGTGGCACGGTCTCCCGCCATGTCCACAGCAAGTATTGGCGTCGGCCAGCCGATCTCCCCGCGCATGGCCGAGAAGTTGAACTGGTGCTACTGGTTCGCCGGTTTCGTTGCTGCGCTGCAGGTTGCCCGGCGAAGATTTTTTCAGAACGGTTCCCGCCTGATGTCACCCGGCCACATTCGCGTAGGACATCACGCTTGCAAGAACTGGTGCGTCACATCGGCATTGCTCTTGGTGGGCGCCCCGCGCAGGCGCTTGCTGTACGGCTTCTGCTGCCGGTCAGCAAAGACACTCGCCTGCGCCGCGTTCGGCCGAAGGCCGAGGAGGCTGCCGCGGAACCTCGTGTGGTGGGTATCGACGACTGGGCGTGGCGCAAGGGACAGCGATATGGCACGCTGATCTGCGATCTCGAACGGCGGAAGGTCATCGATCTGCTGCCCGACCGAGAGCCCGCCACTGTGGAAGCGTGGCTCCGCGCGCGTCCCGGGATCGAGGTTGTCGCCCGCGATCGCAACGGTGGCTATGGCGGTGCTGCCGCTCGCGCCCTGCCAGACGCAGTTCAAGTCGCGGATCGTTGGCATCTGCTAGAGAATGCAAGTGCCGCCTTCCTGGCCGCCGTGCAGCGGAACATGCCAGCCATTCGCAAGGCAATCGGGGTAGAGACCCTCGATCCGAGGCTTCTGACGGCAGCGGAAAGGCTGCAATTCGAGGGTTTTCAAAGGCGCCAGCAGACCAACCACATGGTCCGCCGAATGGCAGACGAGGGTGTTCCCATCAAACGGATCGTGCGTCTGACCGGGCTGAGTCGCGGCTTGGTCCGCCAGATCGTCCGCGGTGAGCGCGAAGATGTTTTCCGCATCCGTGAGAGCAGCTTGACCGCTTGGTTGCCTCGGCTGGAACGGGAGTGGAGCGGCGGATGCCGCAACGGCGCAGAACTCTGGCGCCGGTTACGGGCTGATGGGTTTCAAGGCAGTCTCCGGGTCGTCGGCGAGTGGGCGACACGCCAGCGCCGGGCCGAGCAAGCGGTACCGTCCGGAACCGGAAAATCGCCACCTGCCCGAAGGATTGCGCGGCTCCTGACCATGGGACGGGATCATCTGACTCGTGCCGATGCAATCCAGGTCGTGCGGATCGAAGCGGCGCTACCAGCGCTGGCAACCGCCCGGGAACTGACCGACCGGTTCACTGAAATGGTGCGAAACGCCCGTGAGAGTGCCCTGGGCGCCTGGCTCGACGAAGCCGACGACAGCTTGCTCTCATCCTTCGCCCGTGGCCTTCGTAGCGACCAGGCCGCAGTTGCCGCCGCATTGCGGGAGCCCTGGTCGAACGGGCAGACCGAGGGCCAGATCAATCGCCTGAAGACGCTGAAACGCCAGATGTATGGGCGCGCGAATATCGACCTGCTCAAGGCTCGGCTTGTCGCGGCATCATAGTCGAAAAGGTGCATCAACTCTGAGTCAGAGCCACTTTTCCATGCCGGTTCACAGATGACCTCGATTAAGAGCTACGCGACATCTGACTTCACAGACTCAGATCCAATACGGTCTTTGATCGCCTCGGCGTCTGACTGGGATACGAGCTGGTTCTCAGTAGCCCGGGCGGACGCGCCAGGCCCAAACCTTCACGCCAGACAATCCGCCGTTCACACTTAGCCTTAGAAAACAACGCTTCGGCTCAGCCGAGACCAGTACGGGTCCCGGCCAAGCCCACCTGCAAAGCTGACGTCGCCAGTCAGCCTAGATCGGGCTGGTGACCCGGCGGCGGCGAGAACCCCAGGTCGCCGCGCGCGATCACCGCCTCGCGTCCTCCGTTCAGCTCCACCAGGTCGCGCTGGCGGGTCTTGGCACGGCGGTCGACCTCTTCCGGGTCAAGCAGATCGCGCAGCCGCGCCTCGCACGCGGCGATGACCTCGCCGTAGTCGGGATCCGTACCAAGGTCGTTCAGCTCCTGCGGATCCGTCTCGCGATCGAACAGCTGTGAGGGATGCGCCACGTAGTGCACGTACTTGTACTTTCCGTGGCGGATCATGAACGCACCCGTGGTCGAGCCCATGGCGTGGTACTCGGACAGGATCGTCCGATCCGGCTCAAGGCCGTTGGCCATGTCACCGATCGACACCCCCGGATGGTCGTCGTCGATCATTCCGGGGCCCGTTTCTCCCGTCGCCTCCTCTCTCATCTTCAGGATCCTTGCGCCGCGGCCGTGATAGACATCGGCCGGTGTCAGGTTGGCCAGGCTCTCGTGGTAGCGATGGTTGTTGTAGTGGTCGATGAAGGCGGCGATCTGCCGTTCCAGGTCGCCGGGCAGGAAGTAGTTTTCCAAGAGGACCCGGTTCTTCATGGTCTGATGCCAGCGCTCGATCTTGCCTTGGGTTTGCGGGTGATGCGGTGCGCCTCGAACATGATCCATTCCCTTGCCCTCAAGATAGTTGGCCAGATCGGCGGCAACGTAAGATGACAGGGATCTCGGGCCGGGAGGGCGTGTGGCTGATCTTTTCAAATTGCATGACGACCTCACAGACTGTCGCGGCCACATCAGGAGAGCTGGCGCACGACGACACGGCCCGACCGGGGCACTTCGATCCTGAAATGGCTTGCTTGTGTCACGTTCAGGACCAGCGATGGACGAAAGCAGACCCAGTTCTCATGGCCGGGGTGGCGCACGCTTTCATATCGAATGCCGGCGCGTGCGCCTTCTTCCCGAACCCGCCGACCGAAGGCCTGGGTCTCGGGATGGCATGCATCGTCGGGATCGTGATTTTCCGGGTGTGCTCCAAAGATGTCGACGTAGTCGCCCGCCAGATCCGATCTGTATTGCCGATAGGTCTCGGCTTTCTGTGTCAGGGCACTCAAGGCGATCTCCTCGCGCAACCCGTTGGCCACCTCCAGAAGCGCCGTGTTGATGCTGGTAGAGCAATACCACGCCCCCAGGCTCGAATCCGTGAACCTGAGCCCGCCAGGCGATCCGTGCAGAAAAGCCGCCATGACCACACTCGCGTTCGGGCGTCCATACACCCACTCCGCCCGGGGCAGGCGCTCGAGCCGCGGAGCCACCAGGCGGTCATTCGTCCAGCCCTCCAAGTACATCACGGCATCCAGATCATCTGCGGCAGCGACCGCTTCAAAGGCCGATACCGGCGGAAACCGCGAGGGGATGAGGCGTGACGTTCCCGCCGGCGCGGACGTCACATCGTAATCGATGATCCTCATGCGAACACGAGGTCGCCCTCGGTGACCGCCTCGAAACTCCCCTCCGGTGCGCCAGCGCCCATGTTGCCGCCTCGCCAGGCATCGAGGTAGCGGCGCACCGACATGAGTCCGTCGTGCCCGCCTTCCAGCATGTAGACCATAGGCGAGGCCCCCGCGAAGAGCGTGCCCCGATGAGGTCCCTTCAGCCAGACCAGCGCCTCACTCTCGCTCTCGAACAGGATGCTCAGCGCCTTGTAAATCCCGAGCACCGCCGAGATCCGCAAGAGCGTATCAAGCGGCAGGGTGAGAGACCGCTGTTCGCGCGCCTTCTTCATCCACTGATGATAGGTTGATCGGCCGGGATCCCCGAGGAGGGAAATGCGCTCCGCTTCGCTCAAGCCAAATCGATCCGCGATCTCGCGAAAAGCGCGCAGGCCGGGAGCGCTTGTCCGTTCACGGTCTTCTTTGGAAATCGTGTGGTACCCGATGCCCTTGGAGGGGGCGTCGACACCTGAAACGCTGGCAATACGCATCGCTATGCTCCTTGTCCATATATGAACATATGGTCCACATGTGGACACGTCAAGAGCTACCAGCAAGGTGAACGAGGAGATTGGGGAATGGCAAGGTTTGCCTCGGACGTCAGTCCCGGCCATCGATGCGCCCGGCAGAAACAGTGCGGCGCCCCCGAACCGGAAGCGCTGCTGCTCTTGTTTGTCTGACGCAATGCGGAAAGCCGCTACAGCCAACCCAGTGCGCCGGGCAGCCAGAGGCTCAGCCCCGGTATAAAGACTAGCAGAATCAGCCGGGCGAGGTCTGCGAAGATGAACGGAATCACGCCGCGGAAGATCTTGCCTAGCGGCAGGTCGTCCGCCATCGCGTGCAGCACGAAGACGTTGATGCCGATGGGCGGGGTGATCATGCCAAGTTCGATCACAACCACGTTGACCACGCCCCACCAAACCGGATCGTAGCCCATGCCGACCACCAGTGGATAAACGAAGGGCAGCGTCAACACCATCGCGGCAATCGTGTCGAATATCGAGCCCAGCACCAGGTAGAAACCAAGGAGGCAGAAAATCACCAGAAGGTCAGGCAGGCCTAGTCCCTCGATCCACGCGACGGCAGCCATTGGTAGCCCAGATAGAGTTGCGAAATACGAGAATACCGACGCACCGATGATGATGACGAAGATCAGTCCGGTGTTGGCGGCGGTATCGCCCAGGCAGGACAGGAAGCTGCCGACCGTCAGACGGCGGCGCAGCAGCGCCAGCCCCAATGCGATAGTCGCGCCGACAGACGCGGCCTCAGTTACGGTGAAGATGCCACTGTAGATGCCGCCTGAAACGGCGACCGCCAGTAGCAAAACTGCCCAATTCTGCTTGGTGACCTGACGCCGCTCGGTCCAGGTGCTGCGCGGCCCGACTGGGGCTGTCTCGGGGTACAGGCGCACGGTAATTGCGACCGCGAAAAAGTAGAACACCACAGCCAGAAGACCGGGAATGATCGCGGCCAGAAACAGAGTGATGATCGAGTTCTCGGTCAGGATCGCATAAAGGATCATTACCACGCTTGGCGGAATGATCATGCCCAGTGTCCCGCCCGAGGCGATGGACCCGGCGGCAAGTGAGCGGGAATACCCGCGCTGGACCATCTCGGGCATGGCGATCTTCACCATCGTGGCCGCTGTGGCAACTGAACTACCGCAGACCGCGCCGAAACCCGCACAGGCGCCGATAGTGGCGAAGATCAGGCCGCCCCTGAGGTGACCCAGATAGACCTGCGCGAGCTTGTAGAGTTCGGACGACAACCCACCCACATTGGCGAGATTTCCCATAAGCAGGAACATGGCGACCACCGCCAGTCCCTCGGATGCCATCGCGGCCGAGGGTTCCGTGCCCAGCAAAGACAGCGCCGGGCCGAAACCGATGATCAGCCCGGTGCCGATGACGCCAACGATACCCATGGCGACGCCGACAGGCACTTGCAGAATGATCAGCGCAAACATGGCCAGCAGGCCCAGAGAGCCCACGAGGAAAGGATCGGTCACGGCGTTACCTTATGCAACTTCGGCGGTATCGCCGGATTTCAGATCCGCCAGTGCTGGCGGCTCACCTGTCCACGCGGCGCGGGCCCAGGCCCAGGTGACATAGGCTTGCACCGGCACGCACAGCGCCATGATCGCCGTTGCGATCCACCACCAGATCGCCAGCGGAATTTCAACGGTGCGGGTAGTGCGCCCGGCCTCGGCATAATTCGACGTCAGCGCAACGAACTGCCAGGCCAGCACCGCAAAGAACGCCAGAGTAAGCAAACCGGCGAACGCCTCCAACGCCATCGACCCGCGAGGACCGATCAGCTTGCCCAGTATGCGCACTGTCACGTTGCTTTGCCGAAGCAGGCCGGCGGGGAAGCAACTGGCGATGACGATGGGATAGACAAGCTCTCCGTAGTCGTGAAAGCCCGAAATGCGCGGCACACCGATGTAGCGTGCCGAGCCGTCATAGAAGGTCAGGAGCGCCACGACCACCAGCCCGGCAAATCCGGTCAGCGCGACGGTCTGCGTCAGCCTGTCGATCCGCCGCGCCAGACCTGGCGCGGCACCGAGTGCCGAGGCGCTCCCCGCCATCAGCTCTCGCCCCGTAGTCCAGCCAGGATGGCTTGGGTCTGGTCAAAGATCTCTTGGCCATTGTCGGTCCGTTCAATCCACCACTGGTGTACGGCCTGCGTGGTTTCCTCATGAGCAGCCAACTTGTCTGCGTCCGGGATCAGGATCTCCAGTCGGCCCTCGGCCTTCTGCTCCTCGACGACCTTTTCGCCGGCAGCGGTGTAGGCAGCCGCTCCGGACTCCGCCATTGCCAGCCCGCCATGTGTCATCATCGATTCCTGAACTTCCGGCGGCAGACTGTCCCACTTGGCTTCGTTCATCAGCAGCAGGAACGGAATGGTACCCGCGGGAACATCGACTGCCTGGCTCACCAGCGGGAAGGACTTGAACGTATTCATCCCGGTCCAGCCCTGGATCACGCCGTCAATGGTGCCCCGGTTCAGCGCCTCGTTGTACTCGGCCGAACTGAGCGCCTGCGGAGATGCACCGAACGCCTCAAGCCATTTTGCCTGGATCGCCCCGGCGGAACGGATCTTCTTGCCATCCAGATCCTCCAGTCCGGCAATCGGCTCTTCCATGAAAAGTGCATTCGGCTCGGTCGCGAAGATTCCAATCACATGCACACCGTCGAATCCGGTCAGCAGACCCGCCTCGTGCAGTTTCCAACCTACGATCGATGCCTCGTCAGCCGTGCGAAACAGGAATGGGAGTTCGAAGAGGCTCATTTCCGGGAACTGGCCCGCGGTATAAGAGGGCAGCACCCAGGTGATGTCCGCGACGCCGTTCTGCACCAGCTCGAACTGCTTTACCGGGCTCTTGCCCAATGTGCCGCCCCAGAAGCCTTGCATCTTTACAGCGCCACCAACGTCGGCTTGAACCGCGTCCATCCATGGCTTGATGACACCCGCGACACCGGTAGACTGTTCCGGCACAAAGGTTGCGACTTTCACCTGCTCCTGAGCCGCTGCTACGGCTAGGCTTCCGACAAGAATGGCAGTCGCTGCCGCCATGATCCTGGTCATTTTCATCTTTTCATCTCCTGTTGGGATCCGCCGTCAGTTGTTTTGTCCCAAGGCGCGCAGCGGAACCGGACGCCGAGGGATCGTTATCGTCTTTTGTTCGGTATAGAAATTCTCGCAGGCCGCGCCGCCTTCGCGTCCCACGCCGGAGGCGCCATAGCCACCGAAGGGCGCGCGCAACTCACGCATCATCGGTGTGTTGACCCACAGAACGCCTGCACGCAGCCCGTCAGTAATCTGCATCACCGTGGGCAGATCGTCGGACCAGACATAAGCCACCAGCCCGAAGGCGGTATCATTGGCGATGGCGACAGCTTCGTCGTTGGTATCGAACGGCAGGAAGGTCGCGAATGGACCGAATATCTCGTTCTGCGCCACCCGGTCGGCGTTCGAACAGGCCCGCACAGCCGTCGGCGCCACGAAATAGCCCCTACCCAGGTCCTCGCGCCGGGCTGCACCCGTCATGACCGAACCGCCATCGGCGCGTGCGATGTCCGCGAACCCCAGAACCCGGTCCCGATGGGGGGCCGAGGCCAGCGGCCCCAATTCCGTGTCGTCCGCGGTGGGGTCGCCAACCCGGAGATGCTCGGCACGCTCCACGAACCGGCCCATAAACTCGTCCATGATCGAGCGGTGCACAAGGATCCGTGAGCCCGCCAGACACTGCTGCCCGTTGTTCGAGAATATCCCCAGCAGCGCACCGTCCAGCGCCCGGTCCAAGTCCGCGCTTTCAGTGATGATATTTGCCGACTTGCCGCCCAGTTCCATCGTGCAGGGCACCAGGTTCTGCCCGGCAGCGGACATGATCGCGCGCCCGGTCTCGGTTCCGCCGGTGAAGCTGACCAGGTCCACGCCCTTGTGTGCCACCAGCGCGGCGCCGGTGACGGTGCCACGTCCGTTGACCAGGTTCAGCACGCCTTCGGGCAAGGTTTCCTGCAACAGCTCGACCAGCCGGGCGACTGCCAGCGGGGTCTGCTCAGACGGCTTGACGACGCAGGTGTTCCCGAAGGCAAGCGCGGCGGCGATCTTCATTGAGGCCAGCGCGACTGGCGCGTTCCAGGGCGCGATCAGTGCGGCGACGCCCACCGGGTCGCGGGCCACGGTGGTCACGTAGTCCGTCGCCTGGTCATAGCGCTGCCCGGTCGCCTGCCCGATGTAATCCGCAAAGAAACTGAAATTGTAAGCTGCCCGCACCATGTGCCGCGCCTTCAGTTCGCGCAGCAGCAGGCCGGTGTTCAAACATTCCAGCCGCGCCAGTTCGTCGGCATGTGCCAGGATGATCGCCTGGCAGCGGCGCAATACCTGCATCCGCGCCTCGACGCCCAGTCGAGGCCACGGCCCCCCATCGAACGCCCGCCGCGCGGCGTTCACCGCCTTGTCCACTGCCGAGGCGTCATCCTCGGTCAGTGTCGAAACCTGTGCTCCCGTTGCCGGATACCACACCGGAATGTCGATCCCGCCCCCAGACGACGGCGCCCCCGCGACAAGGCCGCCGAGACGTTCGGGTGCGGTGATCGGGTGTTTATAATTCACGTGTGGTCGTCCTTAGGTCATGTACGCGCCACCGTTGACGTGCAACGTCTGGCCCGTGATGTACGCGGAATCTGGTGAAGTCAGGAACAGGATCGGGCCAGCCACATCCTTGGGCACGGCCAGTCGGCGCATCGGGTTTCCGGCAGCATAGGCCTCGAAGTCAAGTCTGGGCGGGGCGGTTTCGTCTCCGTGGCCAGTGCCTCCCCTTAAGAAGGCAGTGTCCACGGCGGCCGGGGCCACGCAGTTGACGCGGATGTGGGGGGACATCTCGGTTGCCAACTGACGGGTCAGCGCCGCGATCCCCGCTTTGGCTACCGCATATGCGCCATAGCCGGGGCGCGCGTGGCTACCCAGTCCCGAACCGGTATTGACGATCGCCCCGCCCTCCCGCAGCCGCGGCGCAACGGCGCGCGCAGCCCGGAATGCGGTGCCCAGATTGCCCGAGATCACCTCGTCCCAACCTTGGTCATCTATAGCAGCCAACGGCGCAGAGGGCGCCGCGTATCCAGCAAGGTTCACGAAAGCATCCAGCCCGGCACCGGCCGACTCCAGCGCATTGTCCAATCCCTTGGGGTCAGCAAGTGCGAAGCCACAGGCCGTTACACCCTCTGGCACCGGATGCCGCTCAAGTGAAGTTTCCAGATCCGCTATAGCCACTTGCCATCCCCGATCACGGGCCATTTCCACCAGGCACCGCCCGATGCCGCCCGCGCCACCAAGGATCAGCATCCGCCCGGTCATTGGATCTCAGCCGCGCGGCGCAATCCAGCGATCATCGAAGACCGCAGCAGGAAGTTCCGCGTCCGGTCCGGATCGGCGGCGATGGATTTGAGCTCCTGCAGATGCGCCCTGCGTTTCTCCGGGTCGATCGTGTTCATCCGCTTCCGGTTGGTATCGGCCTGGGCCAGGATCTCCTCGGCGGCGATCGGACGGCGCTGACGCTCATATTTATCCAGCAGTCCGGCGTCCCCGCCATTCAGCACCTGCACAAGCTTTTCGGCCAGGTTGAAAGCGTCGTGAATGCCGCCGTTCATGCCCATACCGCCCTTGGGGCTGTTGAGATGGGCGGCATCGCCCGCCAGCAGCAGCCGTCCCTTGAGATAGCGGTCGGCGATCCGTTGGTGCACGCGGTATATTCGTTTCTCGACAACCTCGATCTCGGGTGCATGGGGGACGATAGCGCGCGTTTTCTGCCGGATCGATGCATCGGTCAGCGCATCTTCGGGTGTCTCGTCTTCGGCGGGATGCAGCGAAATCCGCCAGACATCCGGCAAACGCAGCAGAGAGTATGTACCTTGTGCGAACCAGATGTAGTTCACGCCGGACAAGCCGGGAATATGCTCCTCGAACGGCAGGCGTGACGTGGCAAGCACGGTGCTTTCGGGGTAGGTCTGCCCCTCAAGATGCACGCCCATGGCACCCCGCACGATGCTGCGCGCGCCATCGCAACCGATGACATAGGCCGCGCCTTGCCGCTCGCCGCCCGCTTCAACCCAGGCCCCGGTGTCATCCTGGCCTACAGCTTGGACTTCTGTCGAAAACTCGACCATTTCCGCAGGCAATCGTCGAAGCAGCGCATCACATAGTCGGGCCTGACGACATTGCAGGCGATAGGGATGTGCAGTGTCGGCCTTCAATACGCCAAGATCGAATTCCGCGCTGTTCCCGTTTTCGTGCTGGCGAATCTGCCAGGTCGGGGTGATCCTGCCCGCGCCGATCAGTTCGGCGCTGATCCCGCTGGCATCCAGCATGTCCAGCGTCGGCGGATGGAATGTGGACGCACGTAACTGGTCTGGCACCGCGGGTTCAGACTCAAACACTTTCACCGGCACACCCTGCCCGTGCAGCAGCCATGCCATCGTCAAACCAACGGGGCCGGCGCCGACAATGATGACGGATGAGTTCATGAGCGGGTTCCTGGCGAGCGGAGGCCGATTGGAATTGACATAAGGATATACTCTTATATCTTTTGAGAAGCTGTCAAGCCACTTGATTGGACCTATGAGCATCACCTTCCCAGACCCTACGACAAGCGCTGTTCTGATCGTCGACCTTCAGAATGATTTCCTAGATCCTGCAGGTGCTTACGGGCGGTCGGGGCAAACTGCGCATCAAATTGCGGCATTGCCTGAACGGGTCGCCCCGGTGGTGAAAGCGATGCGCGACGCAGGTGGATTCATCATTTCAACCCAGTTCACGCTGGTTCCCGGAAAGGGCGGCGAGCCGCTGATATCGCCGCATCTGAAATCCCTGCGCCCATTCCTCGGCAAGGGCGACTTCACGCCCGGCGAATGGGGCCATCAGCTTGTCGACATGCTACGACCTGCGGATTTCACCATCGAGAAGGTGGCCTATTCAGCCTTCTACATGACGCGCCTTGAATGGGTGCTGCGCAAGGCCGGGATCGATGCGCTCTTCGTCTGCGGCATTGTCACCAACGGCGGCGTCGCCTCGACCGTGCGCGACGCCCATCTGCGCGATTTTCATACCCACGTGCTGACCGATGGCTGCGGCGCGTTCTCGGAACAGGTTCACGAAACCGCCATCGCGGACCTCTCGACCGTCGCGACCTGCCTGACATGCGCCGAGGCGCTCGAACTACTGAAGGGATCCGCATGAGCCAGTCCGATTATGGCGAAGGTGGCATCATCGGGATGCTGACCCCGCAAGCGAACACCACTGTCGAGCCTGAGTTCTGGTCCCTGCTGCCCGCAGATTGGTCGATGATCAATGCGCGGCTGACCAGCGACAAGGGCACCATCGAGGAACGACTGGTCGATTACACCACACGATTCGTCGAAACGGCGCAGCAGTTCGCCAACGCCCCGATCGATGTGATCGGCATCGGCTGCACCGGCGCCTCCTACCTCATCGGACGCGAGACCGAACAACGACTCATGGCCGAGATCTCGCAGGCTCACGGAATACCCTGCTGGACCGCCGCCGCGGCGACAGTGAAGGCGCTCGACGCAATCGGCGCAAAGAAGATCGCCCTCCTCTCGCCCTACCCCGACACGCTGAACGCCAAATGCGTGCCCTACTGGGAAAGCTTCGGTTACGAAGTCGTCGCCTGTACCGGTCCCAAGTTGGTGACCGAGAAGTTCCATCCGATCTACGCGATGACCGGAGCGGCGACATTGGACTCAATGCGGGAATTGCAGAAGCTCGACTGCGACGCCATCGCCATGCTCGGTACTGGAATGCCCACGCTGCTGCCGCTGGTCGCCGGAGAGCGTGGCGATGGCCCGGTCCCGATCTCATGCAACCTCGCCCTCGCGTGGGCATGCGTCGAACCACAGCGCGGACGGGCACTTGATGCACCAACGCTAAAGGAGTGGGTGGATGGCGTGGAATGGAAATCCCGGTTCCGTGCGCTGTTTCCCGCCGCGGCGGGCTGATCCCTCAGCTCTCGCCGGCACGATAAAGCCAGCCCCGGCATTGTCTGTCGGTTTTGGAAAATGTTTCGATCAGACTGATGTCCTGCAACGTCAGATCTATGGGCGACAGCCCCTTCAACAACATTCGTCGAGCCAGCGGCGCAATTTCGAAGTCGTATGCGGCGCCCGCGGCCTCGACCCGGCAAGTCTTGAGATCGGTCCGCACACGCCGACCTTGCGGATCGTCTGAAGTCCAAGCCGCGATCCGGTCCAGCGCCGCTCGCGGCAGCGCAACGGGCAGGATTCCGTTTGCCACGCAATTATCGTGGAAGATCGAGGCAATGGTCTCGGCTATCACCACTCGAAAACCATAGTCCGCAAGCGCCCAGACCGCATGCTCCCGAGACGAGCCGCAACCTGCGTTTCGCCCCAGCATCAGCACAGAGGCCTTCGCGTAGTCCGGCTGGTTCAAAAGGAATCCGGGGGCAGGCTCACGTTTCCCGTCCGCATAGCGGAAATTGGCGAACAACCCGTCCGCCAGCCCCGCCTTGGAGACCCGCTTCATCTCGCGCGATGGGATGATCACATCGGTGTTCATGTTGTCCGTCATCAATGGGAGTGCGACGCCATCATGGGTGGTGAACGACTTCACAACAGCACCTCTCGCACGTCGCTGATCCGACCGTTGACCGCGCTCCACGCTACGGTTTCCGGGCTGGCGATATGGGTCCTTACCCCCGGCCCCTGCCGGCCTTCGAAGTTGCGATTGGTCGAGGAAACGACCCGTGCGCCGGGAGCGAATGTTTCACCCCCAGCGTAAAAGCAAAAGGCACAGCCTGCCTCGTGCCACTCGAAACCCGCATCCCGAAAGATCGCGTCCAACCCTTCCGCCTCGGCGGCGCGTTTCACCGCTGTCGAACCGGGCGCACAAACCGCCCGCACGCTGGCCGGCACCATTCGTCCACGCAGCAGATCGGCAGCACGCCGTAGATCACTGAGCCGGCTGTTGGTGCACGACCCGATGAAGGCACCGTCGATCGGCTGGCCCAGGATCGGCGTGCCCGGCTCAAGCCCGACATAGCGATAGGCGGCCTCCAGCCCCGGCTCACCGGGCAGCAGCCCATCCACCGGGGTTGCGTGCTCAGGACTGGTCCCCCAGCTAACCGTCGGCGCGATCCCCGAGACGTCCACCGCGATATCACGGTCGAACACCGCATCCGCGTCGCTGGCCAGCGCCATCCACTGCACCTCGGCCTCGGGCACATCCTCGGCGCGAGGCGCGAATGCCCGACCGCGCACGTAGTCCAGCGTCTTGCGGTCCGGCGCCACCAGCGCCGTGAACGCGGCGAACTCCACGCCCATGTTGCAGAGCGTCAGACGTTCCTCGACCTCCATCCCCTCGACCACGGGCCCGGCGAATTCGATCACGTGCCCGGCGCCAAATCCAGCACCGAAGCGACAGATCAGGTGGATGATGATGTCCTTCGCGGTCAGCCAGCCGGGGCGCACACCCTCCAGCCGGATACGCATCTGCCGGTGCGACGCAATCCGGAGAGTCCGCGTCGCCAGCGCATGTTCGCAATCGGTCGAACCGATCCCCCAGGCCAAGGCTCCAACTCCGCCGAGCGTACAGGTATGGCTGTCCGGGCAGACCATGGTGATGCCGGGCAATGCAATCCCCTGCTCCGGGGCGATGACATGCACGATGCCCTGCCGCGCGTCGTCGGTTCCGAACAGACGCAGGCCCAACTCTCCCGTCGTGCGCCGCATCTCGTCGATGAAAACCTGACCACCAGGCATCCGCGTACCGCCGGGCCGGCCGGGTCGCGTATCCACGATATGATCGATGGTCGAGAACACCATCTCGGGCGCCATGATCCCGCGCCCCTCGTCGATCATGTTCGAAAGGGCAATCGATCCTGTCCGCTCGTGCAGCATGATCCGATCAATGTATATCAACGACGAGCCGTCCTTGAACCGACGCACTTCGTGTGCGTCGCGCATCTTCTGATAGAGCGTCAGGCCCATTCTCAGTCTCTCTCCAGCTCCGCTAGAACATCCGCAGTGTCCGCTCCGACCGAAGGAGGGGACGCCCGCAGTCCAAGCCGCGCCCCATCGATTTCCAGCGGGAGCGCGGGCAAGCGCACGCGCTTGCCGTCAGGCAGGTCCATCTCGAGCAACCCACCCGCTGCCAGTTGTGGATCGTCCAACAAGTCGTCGGGCTTGCGGATCGGCGCGAAAGGCAGACCGACCTCTTCCAGCCTGGCGCTCAGTGCCTCGGTGCTCAGCGCGCCGAAGATGCCACGCAGCCGGGGCATGATGACCTCACGCCGCGTCACGCGGCCCCGGTTGTCGGCCATGTCCGGATCGCCCGCCCAGTCGTCCAGCCCAAAGGCACCGCACAGCGCCTTCCACTGGCTGTCGCTGACCACGCCCACGAACATATGCCCGTCAGCGGTGTTGAACACGTCATAGACCGCCCAGGCCGAGATCCGCTCGGGCATTGGAGGCGCGGGAGTGCCGGTGACGGCCCCCTGCGCGATGTGCTGCCCGACCAGGAAGGCCGTCGTCTCGAAGAGCGACGCCCGCACCTCGGCCCCCTGCCCTGTGTCCTTGCGCGCCAGCAGCGCCGACAGGATGCCGATCACCCCGAACATTGCACCGGTCACATCGATAACGCTCGCCCCCGCACGGAGCGGTCGCCCGCTGGGCCCTGTCATGTAGGCCAGCCCGCCCATCATCTGCGCGACCTCGTCCAGCGCGGTGCGGTTCTCGTAGGGTCCCGACAGGAACCCTTTGCATGACTGGTAGACGATGCCCGGATTGATCGCCTTCACGTCCTCATAGCCAAGGCCAAGCTTGTCCAGCGCTCCGCCCCGGAAGTTTTCGACCATCACGTCGGAGCGTTTCAGCAGTTCCCGCACCGCCCCCATCCCCTCGGGGGATTTCAGGTCCAGCACGACGCTGCGCTTGTTTCGGTTGTACATCGCGAAATAGCCTGCACCGGACCCCGGCAGCGTCCGCGTCTTGTCACCGCCCGACGGTTCGACCTTGATGACCTCGGCGCCTAGATCCGCCAGGATCATGCCGACTGTCGGACCCATCACCATGTGCGAAAATTCCAGGACGCGGACGCCCTCCAGATGTGCCATGCGATGCCTGCTCCGATTGCCATTCGCGATCAAATGATATAATAGCATACCAATAGATCAAAGAGAAATGGAAGACCCGTGATCACGATCAGCGAAGTCGGCCCCCGTGATGGCGTTCAAAGCCTTGATTTCATTGTCGATATCGAGGTGAAAAAGCGCTGGATCACGGCCGAAGCTGCCGCCGGCGTCCCTGAGATCGAGGTCGGGTCCTTCGTCAACTACAAGCGTCTGCCGCAGATGCAGGACACCACGGCGCTGGTGAAACACGCCCTCACGCTGCCAGGCCTCGCGGTCGCGGTTCTGGTGCCGAACCTGCGCGGAGCACAAGCCGCTGTGGAGGCCCGCGCGCACAAGCTCTCGATCCCGGTTTCTGCCAGCGAGACCCACTCGCTGCGTAACGTGAACCGCAGCCACGCCCAGATGATCGACGAGGTCGCGGCGATCCGCGCGCTGGTCGACGATCTGCCCACGGAGGCCCGCCCCTCGATCGAGGTCGGCATCGCCACCGCCTTCGGCTGCACCATCGAAGGCCATGTGCCGCAATCCACAGTCACCGACCTGGCCGAGCGCCTTATGGAGGCCGGGGCCGACGAGGTCGGCTTGTCGGACACCACCGGCTATGCCGACCCGAAGATGATCCGCGATCGCGTACGCGCGGTGCAGACCGCCATCGGCGCGCGGCACATCACCGGCGTCCATCTGCACAACACCCGGGGCCTGGGCCTTGCCAACGCGCTGGCGGCGCTGGAGTGCGGGATCACCACGCTCGACGCCTCTCTCGGCGGGCTTGGCGGCTGCCCCTTTGCACCCGGCGCCAGCGGCAATATCGTGACCGAGGATCTTGTTTACATGCTCGAGGCGATGGGACACAGCACCGGGATCGACCTGCCCTCCCTGATCGCGGCCCGCAAGGACCTGGCCGAGGCGTTGACCGCGGCTCGTTCCGACGCGCCGGTCTACGGCTTTCTGGCCGACGCCGGGCTGCCGCTGCATTACACCCCGCCGGAAAGGGCCGCGCAATGACCGACGCCACCCTGCCCGAGCTGGACCCGAACAACCCGACGCCGCTCTACCACCAGATCTACCTGCACTACCGGCACCGGATCCTGTCGGGCGTGCTGAAGAACGGCGAGCGCCTGCCCAGCGAAGAGGATATCGCTACCGCCTTCTCGGTCTCGCGGATCACCGCCAAGCGAGCAATGAACGAACTGGCCGAGGAAGGCCTGGTCACGCGCAACCGGGGTCGAGGCACAACCGTGTCCTATGTCGCGCCGGAGCGCCCACGGGGCGACGGTTTCTCGGGTCTCCTGGAAAACCTCGTCAACATCGCCGCGACCACGACGGTCGATGTGCTGACGCTGACCTATGCCGCCGCACCCTCCCCCGTGGCCGAGCTTCTGGAACTGCCAGTGGGCGCGCTGGTGCAACGGGCCGAGCGCCGACGCTCCCGCGATGGCGAGCCGTTCTCCTACATCACCAGCTACCTGCCCGAAGCCATCGGCCGCAACTTCGGCGAAGGCGAACTGGCCGCTCACCCTATCCTGCAACTGATCGAGCAATCCGGCCACGAGATCAGCTCGGCACTGCAAACCATCTCGGCCGAACCCGCCGACCCGATCGTCGCCCAAGCGCTGAAATTGCCTCCCGGCGCACCACTGCTGAAGATCAGCCGATTGGTGCGCGATGCCGACGGCAAGCCGATCCAGTTCATCGAGGTGCTGTACCGCCCGGACATGTACCAGCTCGAGATGAGCCTCAGCCGCGGGGAAGACGACGACGGCCGCAAGGTCTGGTCTTCGAGCCGCTAGTTGGCTTGACAGGCCGGTCGTGCAGCGTGCTTTGCCTCGTCGCCGCCCAGGATCGGGAATTGCCCTGAGTCTGGCGCCATGCTGGCCAGCTTGGCCAGAGCCATCCTCAACCGGAATGACGCTCTTCGTGCTCTGCTGTAACGGCTGCCAGCGAACGCGCGGTTTCCACCTGACCTTCGCACGCCGCGGTAATTGCGCTCTCCAATGCCCAGCTAGCAAGGGGTGAGCGCAGGATCAGATTTGCGACGACACAGTTTTCCTGGGCTCGTAGCATTGACTGGGCCGAAGTCTCAGAGTCCGCTTGTTTGCAGTGTCGGAGGAATTGATGGGGCAGCGTAAGAATCCGTTCAAACGGCACCGGTTTCCTCGTGTTATCATCCTGATAGCGGTGCGCTGGTTCTGTCGCTACCCACTGTCATGTTGAGATGCGCGCGACATGCTCGCAGAGCGCGGAGTTACGGTGGATGCGTCGACCATTAATCGCCGGGTTCGCAAGTTCGGCCCCGAGATCCGCAAACGGGCCTACGGTACCCATCGTTCTTGGCGCAGGCTGCAGTGGCATGTCTACGAAACCTATGTACGCGTTGGAACAGGCTGGTATTACCTGTGGCGTGCCGTCGACCAGTTCGGGCAACTGATCGACTTCCGTCTGACGGCTCGGCGTAATGCCACAGCGGCAAGAGCTTTCCTGCGGCAAGCACGCGAAACCGTGCGCTTGTACCTGCCAATGACGATCATCACCGACAAGGCGCACAGCGTTGCCAAGGTGATCGGTGAGATCAACAACAATCTGGGGCCAGAAGGTGCGATCCGGCACATCGATCGCAAATACCTGAATATCCGGATCGAACGCGATCACACCGTAGGAAGCAACGATTGCGGCCCATACCCGGCCTTCGGACCGTGGCCAGGACCAAGGCCAAGGCCGCTCTTGCCGGGATCGAGGCCTTTCGCACTATCAGAAAAGGACAGTTTGAAAACAGTCAGATCGGCGTCGCTGACGAGATCGACTTCATGGCTTATGTCGATCCCGCGCTCGTGGAGCAGATCCTCGACATTTCGGAGCTGGTCTTCCCCCACTGAAGTGGTCCTCCGTTTTCCTAAACATAGCGGAGGACCACTTCAGTGGGGGAAGATCAATAACCGACCAGGCCCTCCACGCCTCTCTTGTCATTGCCCTTGCCGGGCCGACCGTAGCGGTCCCGGATCACGAAGTGGGACAGCATCTCGCTGAAGAGCTTCGCGCGTCTGCGGGTTCCGTCAGGTTCAATCTTCGCCACAAGGCACCGGTCGTTGTCGTAGAGGATCGACAGCGGCACAGCCCCGAAGAACCCAAAGGCATGGACGTGGCCATCCATCCAGGCTTCCGCCGTCGCCGCCGGGTACGCGCGGACATAGCAGGCATCGCTGTGCGGCAGATCCAGGGCAAAGATATGGGCCTTCTGCTCGATCCCCCCAATCACCACGACGGCTTCGCCGAAATCGGCCTGGGCATGGCCGGGCGCATGATCGAGCAGCACGAACATCTCGCGATGCCGCCGACCGTGCTCCCGAACATGGTCCTTGATGATGGTGTAGCCGCCCTCAAACCCTCGCTCATCCCGGAGCCGTTCGAAAATCCTCTTGGCCGTATGCCGCTGCTTGCGCGGTCGCTCCCGATCCTCCGACAGCCACTAGTCTATGATATCGGTGAATCCATCCAACTTCGGACGCCGGATCGGTGCCGACCGCCGATACCCAGGTGGGATCGAAAACGCCAAGATCTTGCGAACGCTGTCACGAGATATCCCGAAATGCCGGGCCGCTTCACGCTGGCTCATGCCTTCGGCACAGGCCAGACGAACCTTGCGATACAAATCCACGGTGAAGATCCTCCCGCCCCCCTCCGCTAAGAAAACAGTGGCAAAAGTGGACGACTTTCACGCCGCACGCAGCAGGGTCATCCCGCCGCTACCGTGGACGACTTTCTCACCGCCATTCTCTGTGGAAATACTTGAAGGGGTCGCGTTTCGTCATGGCAGGAGGCTACGAGACCGCCCTGCCCGTCTCAACCAGATTCCTTCTGACAGCGCCCGAGGTCGGCATTGCGAGCACGACATTCATGATTTGCTAACGCAGCGGACGTATCAGAATTCCTGAATACGAAGCTCGACGGAGCGTTATAAACAACAATAAATGAGAGGATATGAATGAGTTCTATGGCGGAGGGCTATTGGGATGAGGGCATTGCCGTGGTCTCGGCGTGTTTTCAGAGTATTGATACATTTTTGGGCCGCCATCTACCAGCCATAGGCGACTATGAGGCGCAGATTTAGTAGAGCCGAGAGATTACTGTTTCCGCCAGCTTCGCGCAGATATAGGTGCCGGCGAAACAAGACCTTTGCCCTTACCCGAAGCTGCCTGGCTGCACTCCAACGCCATTGTGGAAGAATTAAAGAGTATAATATTTCGGCTGACTGGCGTAGAGGAATTTATGGTGGCCGTTCGCCCAAATAGTGAGTCGAAGAGATTTGGTGTTTATATTTGACCGGATTTATCGAGGATATTTGTATCCGTTCAGCCGGTTCCGGAGTCTGTTGCATTTTCATTATTATCAGTTTCTGACTGTTTGCGGCGGGATATATTGGCCGGCGACTTAGGAAGCTCCTTTGTCAATTGCTCCGATGTTGCTCAACCCAAAGAGCGTGTTTGAGCAGAGGCCCGCTGCGGACGACATTTAGGAGCCGGGGCGGCGGCCGTTACGGATACAGGCACGCGCGATGCCGGCCGCGAGATTGCTCTTGCCTGTTCCCGCGCCGCCGATCAGCACGAGAGTGCGCTGATGATCGGAAGTCCCCGGTGGCGAGGTCACTGGTCAGGGTCTCGCTGACATCGGCTGCTTCGAAGACGAACTCGTGACCTTCTCGGCGAACGGCCGCTTGGCGAATTCAGCTGGTATATGATTGCGCGCGCCTGCTTCTCACTGAACTCGGAAACCAGGAGGTCGCCAATGATCTGCTGCGACAGACTAAATTACGCCAGATCCTGTCCAATGATCAGGGAGCAGCTCAATCCCTTCTGAATTTTTCAGTTTCAGGATAGTGGCGCCACACAGATTGAGGCAGAACCCAATTAAGGGCAACGCGACAACGACCATCAAGCGTCGGCAGATGAAGGCCAGATCCCCGAGCCCACAACTCACTTGGAGCCAGCGTCGCGTCCGGTCACGAATTCAAATGAAGCCGTGACCAGTTCCTGAACAACCACCAGTTCCTGATCCGATGTCGGCGTAAAGATCATCACGTATCCGTCCCAGCCATCGCGCTGGGTCGACCACGGATGACTGACAGCCCAACCCGCCCTTACCGCCTCTTGCGCAAGGTCCGGCGGCAACGAGGCATGCAGGCTGCCGTCGGGGTGCAGGTGCGCAAACTCGCGCCCACCGGTAATGACCTCTGGGCGAGCCAACGGCATATCGTCCTCGATCTGGAACCCCGCGGCACCGGGGAGCGAGACCATAGTCGGTCCGATCTTCACACCCGGCAGTAACGCAACCCTCTTCAAAAGCTCCGCCGACAGGGCCGGCACCGGCTCCACCCCCAACTGCACATGTGGCACGCTGTTGGTTGTGCGCGGTGCCGGGGTGGAGCGCTGAGGCAGTGCGTCGGCCAGCGCCACCACGGGAAGGGCGGCGGCCAGCAAGAACGCGGAGTATCGGCGGAGCTTCATGGGTCTCGTCCTTTTCTCAGATGGTCGGTATCAACCGTGGTAGGCTTGGCTCACGGCAAAGCTGTCCTCGAACCAGTGCCACAGCACGATCTTGCCGTCGCGGACCTTGGCACGCAGGGCGAAGGTGAACTCACCGATCTCCTTGCCGGAATGAGTGGTGGTGCCATTCATCCTTCCGAAGACGTCAACGGTGTCACCCAAAGCGGGTGCGTCGCCTTACAACATCATCCTGCGCGGCTCTCCAAGCATTTCCGCGAAGGTACGGGTGAAGCGGGCGGCCTCGGCCCCGTTGATGACGCGGTGGTCATAGCTCAGGTCGAGCGGCAGCATCGGAACCGGGCGGAAGGCGGCGCCGTCCCAGACAGGTGCCAACTCGGTTCGCGTAAGCCCGAGTATGGCGACTTCGGGTGGATTGACGATCGGCGTGAAGGCGCTTCCGCCGATCCCGCCGAGATTGCTGATCGACATCGAGGCCCCGCCCATCTCGTCCGGTCCGACCTTGCGCGCCTGCGCCCGTGCCGCGAGGTCTGATATCTCAGTCGCGATCTGCCACAGGCCCTTGCGATCCGCATCGCGGACGACGGGGACCATAAGGCCGTGTGGCGTATCCACCGCGATGCCGATGTGGACGAAGCTTTTCAGCACCAGTTGCTTGCCATCGGGGCTGAGCGACGCGTTGAACCGGGGGAACTCCCGCAGGGTGCACGCAAGCGCCTTCACCTGGAACGCAAGCGCCGTCAGCTTGATCCCGCGCGCCTGCGCCTCGGGTTTCACCTCGGACCGAAATGCCTCGACCCGCGATACGTCCGCCCTGTCGTGATGCGTGACCTGCGGGATCATCGCATTGGCCGCCGCCAGATTTGCGGACGCGACCTGCGCGAACCGGCTGAGCGGTTCGGAGGTGACGGGACCGAACTGTGCGTGGTCCACGTCCCAGTAGGCATGATTTCGAAGCACCACTGGTCGCTCGGGAGCGATGTTTCGGTTCAAAGCGTCGAGCGAAGCGAATCCGGCGGGTGGATTGTACCCGGCAATCTGGCGCCAAGCGGCGTGTTCCCGGACCGTGGGGTGTCTTCGCTAAGACGTCATGGATGGCGGTATTCATGGCTGAGGACCCTCGAGCGTGTGATGTAAGGTCGAGACCGGCCCGAGTTGCTCAGAGCTCAAGCGCTGCTCCTACGCCACACAGATTGAGGCAGAGCCCGATTAAGGACTACTCGACACCTACGTCAGTGTCCGAATTTCGGAGGGGGTTGCTCACACATTCCTACCGACAGTCGTGCAGGATACGCCAACGATCCTTTATGGTGCGCCAGCTGTCGCGGTTGACCAGGTTCCGGGGCCGCTCGCCGTTGAGAACACGACACGCCTCCTCGACCGCCATGACGCTCATCTGCGCCATCGCCTGCGCGGTAATACCCGCAGTGTGAGGGGTAAGCACGCAAGTGTCGAGCTCGCGGAACGGATGATCGGCCGGAAGAGGCTGTTCGCAAAACACGTCGAGTGACGCAAAGCTCAAGTGGCCGCTTGACAGTGCGGCAGCCAAGGCGATCTCGTCGATGACGGCGCCGCGCGCGATATTGACGATGCCGGCTCCGACCTTCATCTGCGCCAGCTCATGCGGACCTATCATACCGCGGGTCTCGTCGGTAAGGGGACAGGCCAGAACAAGGATGTCCGCGAGGCTAAGCACTGTGGGCAGCGCAGCCAATTCGACATGGGGCAGACCATCCTTCCCGGACCTGCTGGCCGCGATAACGGACATGTCGAAACCGAAGTGGGCAATTCGGGCAACCTCCCTGGCGATCGCACCGAACCCCACAAGGCCGAGGGTCTTCCCACGGATTTCCTGCTCGCCGAATGCGGCTTCGCGCAGTTCGGCCCACTGCCCCTCCCGTATCCGCCTGTCTTTCACCGACAGGCGCCGCGCGCCTGCAAGGATCATCCCCATGACCGCCTCTGCGACGGCCCGTGCATTTGCCCCGGGCGTATTCACGACGGCAACACCCATCCCGCAAGCGGCATCTACCGGAATGAAGTCCAGTCCGACACCATTCCGGATAAGGGCCCTGAGGTGCTGTGCATCCGCCAAGGCCTCCGCCGGGATCTGACGGCGGACAACCACGATGGTGGCCCGCCGCACAGCAGGCACGATGTCTTCCCACCCCGGATCACCAAGCTGGACGATCGACGCCACACCCTCGAGCGGGACGAGAGCGTCAGCGTCGATCGGGTCGGTCAGGAGAACGATCGGCAGCCCTGAAGTAGTGTCCATGTCTTGCATGATACCAGTTGGAACCCCGATCCGTTTCCCCTGCCGGCGGGCCGTCAATCGACGGTCATTTCGACTTCTTCGGCGATCGGACGCCACTGGTCGACCTGCCGCTGAACATAGGCTTCGGCCTCTTCGGGTGTTCCTCCAATGATCCGAGCCCCTTCTCGTGCGAAGACCTCAACCGTTGCGTCCTTTTCCAGAAAGTCATTCAGCGCGGTGTTCAGTACGGCCATTACGTCATCGGGGATCCCGGCCGGCGCGATGACACCCCACCAAGTGGTGACTTCATAGCCCTCAAGCTCGTTCGAGACCGGCATGATGCCGGGCATCAGCTCATTCTCTTCTTGCAAAGTGATTCCAAGCGCCTTGATGTCGCCATTCGCCACCAGCTCGGCGAAGTTGGTGTAATTGTCGAACATCACGTCCACGCGGCCAGCGATCAGGTCGGTCCGTGCAGGGGCACTTCCGCCGTAGGGAATATGGACCATGTCCGTTTCGGCCATGTAGTTGAACAGTTCGGCCGATAGATGGTTGGAAGACCCGTTGCCCGCGGAAGCATAGTTGATCTCACCCGGGTGTTCGCGCGCATACTTGATAAGGTCTGCCGTAGTCTCGGCCGGAAAGTCGGTCCTTGCGCCAAGCACGTTGAAGGAATCCCCGAGGACAACCAGGTGGTCGAAGTCCGCCTCGGTATCGTAAGGCAGATCATCGAAAAGGCCTGGGTTCACGGCGAATGCGAACGGCGAGATTCCGATCGTGTAGCCGTCGGGATCGGCCTTGGCCACCACGTCAGTCCCGACCACAGTGCCCCCGCCAGGACGGTTGTCCACGACGACGGTAGCATCGAGGGAGTCGCTCAGATCCTCTGCAATCAGCCGCGCGACGGTATCGTTGAACCCGCCCGGCGGGTAGGCGACCACGATGGTGATTGTTTCGCTCGGGTAATCCTGCGCGTGTGCAGCAGACCCCGCGAGCATGGCGCCCCCCGCGAGCAAGGCGAAATAGATCGTCTTCCGTAGCATGCCAGTTTCCTCCCAGATTATGGTTTTGGGGCTGCAGTTTCCCCGCAGCTCTAATCTGTTATCTGACATGACAACTTTCACGTCAACAGAAACCGTACGAAATGGGAAAGGTGCCCTCAGCCCCCGGCGCCTACAGCCTGCCCCCGCGCAATCACGCGCGCCTGAGCGTAAGCGAGGTGGCGCATCATCGCGTCAGCCGCAGCATCCGGATCCTGATCGCGGATCGCATCCACGATAGCCTCGTGTTCGCCGAAAATGGCTCGGCGACGGTCCGCAACACCGATCTTGCTGAGATGTTCGGCCAGGGTAACCCCCAGATCGATATCGTAGCTGATCAGGTCGAGACCCTTGATGTAGTGATCGTTGAGCGATGCTGCCGCGACAGCCTTGTGAAACAGGAAGTCGACATGTGAGTGGGCGGGGCTGCCACCGGCGGCCTTGAATGCCTCGAGCGCAGCCTCAAGGGCCAGAAGCTCATCATCCCCTCTACGAAGCGCCGCATAGCGTGCAGCGTCGGGTTCGAGACTTTTCCTAAACTCGAGCGCATAAAGCATCGACTGCAACTGGCTTGCCGCCGCTTTCTGCTGATCCTCCTGACGCAACTCTTGCGCCACGAATGACCCGGATCCCTTGCGGGAGATCACCAGCCCCTCTTCGCGGAGTCGCTTCAGCGCCGATCGCACGACGGGCCGGGACACCTCGAAGCGCGCCGAGAGTTCGCCTTCCGATGCGAGCTTCTCACCGGGCCGCAATTCGCCGCTGCGGATCAGGCGTTCAAGCGCCTCGAACACCTCGTCCCCGAGCCGTCGCTGCTGTGCAGGCCTGATGTTCGTCCAGGTCACAGTCGCCTCTCTACACCTTAACTTCGCAGATACCCCGCCCCTTCGAGATCGATGACATCCTTGCATATTTTAGCAGCGTTGTTCAGCAAGTCCCGCGAGAGGGGTGTGCCGTCGAGCTTCAACGGGGCCGGCACGTTACCCCAATCAGCCCCGAAGGCAAGAAGGTGGTCAGCCGCCCTGTTGGCGTTGGAGAAGGCATTTACACCCGGTTCGCTGGCCGCGGCAGCAAACAGCGTTGCTACCATGGCCCCCAACCTGTCGGACAGGCTGGTCGCCCCGCTGGCCCTGCCCGCGCGCAACTCGTTTTCGATAGCGCGCAGTTCCCGCCCGAATGCATTCGCAGTACTCAGCAGCCAACCATTGTATCCACCGCCTGTAACGGCTTCGGCATAGCCTCCCTCGGCTCCTCGGACCATCATCACCGCGGGAAGGTTATTTCCTGCGCCGGCGACCCGGTCCTCGCCACTACTGTCCTTGAACATGAAGACGCGCGGATTTTCCGCAAGCAGGGAAACGGTCTCTGCACGCAAGCGGCACCCTGTAACCTGCGGCAACTGGTAGAGCGAAATCAGGCTTTCGGACTGCTCCAGCACCTTGCCGTAGTGCGCGAGGATCGCCTCCTGACTGGCATCAGGATCAACCGGCGGGCAGATGGTTATGCCTGCAAACCGCTCTCGAAGCCGATGGCTTCGCGTCACCGCCGCCTCTATACCGCGCACACGTGCGATGACCCCATCCGTACTCCGGGCCAGGGCGCCGAAAATCACGCGCACCGGGGCCTTAATCTCAGTCGCGGCGAAATCGAGGATATCATCGAAGGCGCGGTCATCGAGGTCCCAGCCATCGCCTGTGGATCCGGCCAGCATGATTTGTGAGACGTGAGGCATGATGCTGCCCAGATGTGCCCGCATACGCTCCCGGTCGAGCGCGCCATCCGCTCGATAATGGGTGAGAAGAGGGACCCAAAGGGGATCCCCGTCAATGAGAGTATGCGTCGCCACGGGCGCCTCCTATGCTTCTTGCCAAACCTGTTATTGAACATTACAGATTTTGGCAAGAACAGTTGTCCAAGGGGAGCGGCGGAAGTTCCGCACTCACCACAGGGGAGGAGATAGGGCGTGAAGATCGAGAGAGTGGAGGTTTTTCCCGTATCGCACCGGATGCCGGACAAGCCCGAGATCCGGATAGGGGTTGGCAGGATGGTCAAACGCGATGCCGTGCTGGTCAAGGTTACTTCCAACGAGGGCATTTCAGGATGGGGCGAGGCACACCACGGACGCTCCCCCGGGGCAATCGCGAAACTGATCGAGACGACACTCGCGCCGATGCTGATCGGACATGACGCGCTTGATGCGGTTGGCGTTTGGTCCCGGCTGCACCGCGGGCATCTGGCCTCACACGGATTTGGCGCAGGTACTGCGATCGCGATGAGCGGGATCGACATGGCGGTATGGGACCTCCGGGGGAAAGCGGCAGGCTGGCCCCTATACAAGCTACTTGGCGGCGGTCGTCGGCCGATCAAGGCGTATGGAGGAGGCCTCAGCCTCGGTTACCAGGAACCTGCCTCTCTCCTCGAAGAGGCACGGAAATTGTCCGACGGAGGCTACAAGGCGCTGAAGCTCCGGATCGGCGACCGTGTCGACCGTGACATTGCACGCATCGAAGCCGTTCGCGAAGGACTTGGCAAGCACGTCGCGCTCTTGAGCGATGCCAACACCGCCTACACCATAGATGATGTCCGCACGATCTCGCCCGTCCTGAAAAGCGCGAACATAGGCTGGCTGGAAGAGCCGTTCTCACCTTACGACCACCATGCATACGCGCGTGCGGCCCAGATCTGCGAGGTGCCGATCGCGGCGGGAGAGAACCACTACACGCGTTTCGAATTCGACCGGCTCCTCGACGAACGTGCCGTTCAGGTGATCCAGCCCGACATCTCCAAGTCCGGCGGTATCACGGAGGTGATGAGGATTGCCGCGATGGCGTCGGCAAGGAACATGAGCGTAAACCCGCACAGTTCCATGACTGCACTCAACATGGCCGCCTCGCTGCACCTGCTGTCGGCGGTGGACAACCCGGGCTATTTTGAAGCGGATGTCTCAGTGTACAATTTGTTCCGGACCGAGTTTGCGGGGCCGGATTTCACGGTGGACGATCAGGGCTTTGTATATGCACCCGAAGGCGCGGGGCTCGGGGTAGAGGTAGACGAAGAGTTTGTGCGCGCGCACGCGCTGATCGAAGGGCCGTGCTATGTCTGAGGACGTCGGTCTGCGGGTCGGGCTTTTCCGCAGCAAGGACTTCGTGACCGGTGTCCTCTTCGCCGCTGTCGGATTCTGGTTCGCCTTCACCGGCGCCGATTACGGGATTGGCTCGGCCCGCCGCATGGGTCCGGGCTATTTCCCCGTTGTGATCGGCGGTGCGCTCTGTCTTGTCGGTTTGGGGCTGATCCTGAGAACGAGCCTGACCCGGCTGCCTCGGGATCCCACGCCCAGGTTGCACGTGTGGCCCCTATTCTTCCTGACGGCGTCGGTGGTGGCATTCGGATTAACGATCAACCGGTTTGGCCTGGCTGTTGCCTGCAGCGCGTGCGTCCTTCTGGCCGGTGCCGCCGGCAGCGCCACGCGCTGGAAGGAAACCGTGATCGTTGCGTTGGTGATGACCGCCTTCTCTGCCCTGGTTTTCGTGGAGTTTCTTGGACTGCCCATGCGACTGTGGAGGTAGCGAGATGGGCCTACTGGAAAATGCTGCCTTGGGTTTCGGCGTCGCGCTGACCTGGAATAACCTGCTCTACTGCCTTATCGGCGTCGTCTTCGGCACTTTCGTGGGCGTCCTGCCGGGCTTGGGTGCGGTGACGGCGATCTCGATGCTGTTGCCGTTCACCTTCGGCCTTGAACCGGTCGGTGCGCTGATAATGCTGACCGGTATCCTCTATGGTGCGCTTTATGGCGGATCGACCTCTTCGATCTTGCTGAACATGCCCGGCACGCCCGCGTCTGCCGTGGTTGCTCTTGACGGCTATCCGATGGCCCAACAGGGACGCGCGGGTGTCGCGCTCTTCATGACCGCGATTGCATCCTTCGTGGGCGGCTGCACCGCGCTTCTCGCTGTTTTTGTCGCTGCGCCATGGATCGTCAGTTTCGCGCTGAGTTTCGGTGCGCCGGAATACTTCAGCATGATGTTCCTCGGTCTGGTGGCGGCAGCGGCAGCGGCTAGCGGCGATCTTTTCCGCTCCATCGGAATGGTCCTGCTTGGTCTCTTGATGGGGTTGATCGGCATGGACATCGTGTCCGGGGCCAGACGTTTTATCTTCGGCATGCCGATCTTGTCCGAAGGCCTGAGCTTCATCGTCGTCGCCATGGCATTCTTCGGTCTGACAGAGGTGATCCGCAACCTGGAAACGAAGAACGAAAGCCCTCCTCTCAAGCCGAATATCAACTGGCGCGGGATGCTTCCGAACCGGACAGAAGCACGGCAGTCCATTGGCTCGGCCCTGCGCGGAAGTGGCGTCGGTGGCGCGCTCGGGGCGCTACCCGGCGCCGGTCCTACGATATCGTCTTTCATTGCCTACATGGTGGAAGTCCGCCTGTCCCGGAACCCGGAGCGATTTGGCAAAGGCGCGATGGAGGGCATCGTCGCGCCCGAGGCCGCGAACAATGCAGCCGCGCAGACCGGTTATGTCCCAACCTTGACGCTTGGCATCCCAGGCGATGCGGTGGGGGCGTTGATCCTGGGAACCTTGATCATGCATGGCATCGCACCCGGCCCGCGCGTCATATCCCAGCATCCAGAGCTGTTCTGGGGGCTGCTCGCAAGCATGTTGATCGCGAACCTGCTGCTGCTCGTCGTCAACATTCCCTTCATCGGGGTTTGGGTCAGGATCCTGTCCATTCCCTACAGGATCCTTTACCCGGCAATCATGATCTTTCTGTGCGTGGGCGTCTTCAGCGTCGCGAACAGTCCATTTCACGTGATGGTCCTGGGCGGGCTGGGAGCCGTCGGCTACCTGCTATCCAAGCTCGACTGCCCTGCCTCCCCCCTGTTGCTCGGCTTGATCCTGGGGCCGATGATGGAAGAGAACCTGCGTCGAGCCTTGCTGATCAGCCGGGGGGACTTCACGGTGTTCCTGACCTCTCCGGTCAGCGCAGTCTTTCTCGGCATCGCGGCTCTGGTTGTCGTCTTGACGGTTGTTTCCGGAATTCGCCGACGCCGACAGAACCGACGCGCCCCGGCTACAGCCGAATAGGCGACAGCCGGGGAAATCGATGCGGCGCTCTTGCGCATCAGGGCATACCGCCTGCGCTTCGCGACCTTGACGGCTACGGGACTTTACCCGGCCCAAGCCGCAGACAGTGCAGGTCGCCTGACACACGGCTACTCGGCATCGGTATCGCGGCAGCAAGCCAAGAGGGATCTGCTTTTCAAGCTGATCTGAAATTCCAGCAAGGCCACGCCGGGAAAACTGTCCCCTTCAGACGTAGCAGGGACCGTCGATCAGCGGATGCGCCGCGACGAATGCCTCGTCAACCTCAACCCCCAGCCCCGGTCGATCTTTGGGCAGAACGCAACCATCGCCATCAATTTCGTATGGCTGGCCGCAAACCTCGTCCCGGAACGGGTTGTGCCGGGCAAGGTCTGCTTCGAAGTAGCCGGGGTTATCCACCGCCGACAACATGTGGATAGAGGCCACCATGTTGATGCCGGTCGCAGAGGTGTGCGGATTGAAGCTCATTTTCCAGGCCGAGCACAACGTCGCGATGCGCGCGCATTCAGTCACGCCACCGGCCTTGGAAAGGTCCGGCTGGGCAAAGCGGACCACACCATCTTCGATCATGCGAGTGAACTCAAATCGGGTGAAGTGGTTCTCGCCCGCCGCAAGTGGCACCGTGCCGTAGCCCGCCGCATGCTGGTAGTCCCGGTAGTCCTGCGGCGAGAAGGGCTCTTCAAGCCAGCCGATGCCCAGTTCTTCGTAAGCGGGCATGACACGGCGCACGTCATCGAGGGAATACCCGGTATTGGCATCCACGAGGATTTCGATTTCATTCCCCACCGCTTGCCGCACCGCGCGGACCCGCGCCACATCGATTGCAGGCCTGTCGCCCACGCGGAGCTTGAGGGCGCGATACCCCCATTCCACGTAGTTCTGCGCTTCCTCAGCAAGCTTCTCGGACGGCTGCCAGCCAAGCGAGATTCCACCCGCATAGGCGGGCGTCGGACGTGAGCCGCCGCCGAGCATCCGGTAGATAGGCAACCCCGCCGCCTTGCCGCGAATATCCCAGAGGGCGATGTCGATGCCGGAAAGCGCCATGGCCGCGGCTGCGCCCATGCCGTGGCTGGCAAGCTGCATCTTGTGAACCTTGGCCCAGACTCCGTTGGAATCCAGAGGGTCCGCACCTAACACGAGTTCCTGCATCGTAGTGTCGATCAGCTTGGCGATCGCGCCGGGACAACGGCCGTGATGTGCCTCGCCCCAGCCGACGATCCCTTCATCCGTCGCAACCCTTACCAGAACCGCATCACGTTTCACGGCCGTTCCAATGCCCAGCCGGACATTCTGTCCTTCGGGAACCCTGAACGAGATGGGAACCGCCTTGATCTCGGTTATGCGCATATGAACACGAGCCTCCTCAGAGCTTGTGCGGCGCTACTCGCCGCGGATTTCCGGATTGACAAAATTGGCAGGCGCCTCACCGGACAGGATGCGGCGCATCTCCTCGGCCGCTCCGACGCTCATTGCCTGCATACTGGTGGCGGTTATTGCGGCGACATGGGGTGACAGCAGCAGGTTCGGGCAGGAGAAAACCTCGGAATCTGCAGGTAGCGGGTGGGTGTCGTGCACGTCGAGTGCAGCTCCCCCGATCCGCCCATCCCTGAGTGCCGCGACAAGCGCTTTGGTGTCCACAACCTGCCCCCGCGAAACATTGATCAGGACCGCGCCGGGCTTCATGAGGCCCAGGCGCCTTGCATCCACCAGTCCGCGCGTCTCGTCGGAAAATGCGCAACTAAGCACCACGGCGTCGGCTTTGGCAAAGATCCGATCCAGCGAAGCCTGTTCCACGCCCTCGGGCATCGCGCTGCTCCGCGATTTGCCCAGCACCCGCATGCCGAACCCCTTGCCAGCGATCTGAGCCACCTTCGACCCGATCGCGCCCACCCCGACGATGCCCAGCGTGTCGCGCCCTATTTCGATTGTGTCGGCCGCGGTGGCCCGCGCCTTGTCCCAGCCGTCAGTACGCAACTTGGCATCGAACCGGGCGTGGGGCCGGCGAAGGTTCAGAAGTGCAGAGATGACAAACTCCGCGACGGAATCGGTGTTGCTGCCAGGCAGGTTCGCCACCGCGATGCCGCGTTCGGTTGCGCGCGCGACCGGAATGAAATCCAGGCCGACCCCGTGTCGGACCATGCCGCGAAGACGCGGTGCGTGATCAGCTATGTCGTCGGGTAACTGCGCCCGCACGATGATACCCGTGGCGTCCTGAGCCAGCCGGCGCAGCGTGTCGGGCCGGGTATCGGGCGCGACAACCACCCTGGCACATTGCTCGATGATCCTTTGCCCGTCCGGATGTATCGGGTTGGTGAGAAGTACGATGTCATCCATTATAATCCACCTTCCCGGTTTCGACCGGATTGGTGAGTTGCCCCAACCCCTCGATGGCGAGGGTCATGACAGTGCCGGGTGCAAGCCAGGTGGGTGGCGACTGCAGAGGCGCGACGCCCGCAGGCGTGCCAGTGGCGATCACGGTGCCGGGCTCCAGCGGAGCGATTTGTGACAGATATGAAATCAGTTCGGCCACGCCGAACAGCAGATCAGCCGTGGTGCCATCCTGTCGGAGCGTGCCATCGACGGTGAGGGTCACACGATGGCCAGCGACCGGGTCGACTTCATCCGGCGTGGCAAGCCATGGGCCCATCGGCCCGAAAGTCGGGAAGTTCTTGCCGCGTTCGAAAGTGCCATCCGCGCGGATGATCTCGCTTGCGCTGATATCATTGAAGAGCGTGTAGCCCGCCACGAAATCCAGGCCGGCCTGCGGTGTGACCGCATCCGCCCGGCGACCTATGATAACCGCCAGTTCCGCCTCGTAGGTGATGCCTCCGGCGCCTTCAGGCAGAAATACGGCCGCACCCGGCCCGACGATGGTCGAGGCGTTTTTCTCGAACAGCACCGGCGCCTCGGGAGCGGTGACACCGCGTTCTCTCAAGGCACACGTATAGTTGTGCGCTGCCCCGATGATGCGCGGCGGCACGGGCAACGGAGCCAAAAGGCGCACGGCGCCCTCCGGCAGGCACGCCGACGCAGGGGGGGCAGCCAGTTCCGCGACGCGTTCTGCTATCGACCCCAGACCGGCTTCGACCATCGCGAGCAGATCGGGCGCAACTCCCATAAGGCAGTCCGCGACGGCAGAGTGGGACAAGTCCAACACCTTGTCCGCGCCAACCCTGTCGACCTCGGCGTGCGCCAACAGGACACCTGCCCGGCTGCTACCGCTTTCTTCAAAAGTTACAAAGCGCATCAAGCCACCCGGTACTTCTGAATGACGTCACGGTTGACTTCGATCCCCAGGCCCGGACCGCCCGGCACGGCGACCATGCCGGCCTTCTGCACGATCGGTTCCTCGGCCAGGAAATCACGGAACGGGTTTTCCTCCTGTTCGAATTCCAGCAGAACCGGCTGCGGGACAAGGCACGGCGGCTGACTGGGCAACGACGCAAGGAAGTGGATGGTTGCGGCGAGACCGACGGCTGATCCCCAGGCATGTGGCACGCATTCGACACCGTGCGCGCTTGCCAGTGCGGCGATCTTCTTGCACTCGGTCAGGCCGCCCGCGGCACACACGTCCGGTTGCACGATGTCCATCGCCTTGCGTGTAATCTTGTCGCGAAAGCCAAAACGAGTGAAGTCGTTCTCCCCCCCAGCCACCGCCATGTCGAGCGCGCGCGAGACTTCGACGTAACCATCTACATCCTCAGGGGAAATCGGCTCCTCGAACCAATCGATGTCCAGCTGTTCGAGCTTTCGTCCGATACGGATGGCATTCGGCACCGAATAACAGTGGTTTGCATCGACCATCAGACGCACATCTGACCCCACAGCCTCGCGGACGGCCGCGACCCTGTCGATGTCTTTCTGCAGCGACCCAAGGCCTATCTTCATCTTGATCGCCCGGAATCCCTCGGAAACGAATTTTTGCGCCTCTTCGACCGCTTCTTCGGCCACACGGTCCATATCGATGAAATAAAGACCGGTCGCATAAGCTTGCACTTCCTGCCGGAAGGCACCGCCGATCAGTTTGTGCACCGGCTTGCCGGTGGCTTTTCCGATGATGTCCCAAAGCGCGATATCAATGCCGCTGATCCCGGCAATGGCCATGCCAGCCTGCCCGTAATCCTTGATCCGATTGTATAGATGCTCCCAGATCACCTCGACATCGAATGGGTCCATGCCAATGATCTGACCGGCCAGTTGGGTCTCAATGAAGGCCTTGGCAACGGCCGAGGGACCGTAACACTCCCCCCACCCCACGATGCCGCTGTCGGTCTCGATCTCAACCAGGCACGTGTTGCGCGTGTTGTAGAGCCATCCGCGCGATGACGTGAAAGGACGCTCGACAGGCGCGCTGAGCCAGTGGCAGGTTACCTTCTTGATCTTCATGATATCTCCTGGGTTCAATTGATTATGCATCCGGGGTCCGGGCCCGTGTCCGCTTTCGGAGCAGGCCTGTGATCGACGGGCCTATCAGGATTGCTATTGCAAGGGTTACCAGCACCGCTGACACGGGCCGGGTGAGGAAGGTCGTCCAGTCGCCGCCGCTGATGACCAGCGCACGCCGGGTTTCAGATTCCAGCAACGGCCCGAGGATGACGCCGATCACCATCGGGTAGACCGGGATGGAACCAAGAGTTGCCAGAAAGCCGAAGACGCCAAGACAAAGCATGATCACCACGTCGAACCAGCTGTTCGAAAGGGAATAGGTCCCCACCACGGCCAGAACGAAGAGTGCCGGTGCCAGCAGGTGCTTCGGCACGTCGAGCACCCGGACGAAAAAGCGGAAGCCGATCGCCCCAACGACAATGATTGCCATGTTCGCCAGCAGAACAGACGCGAGGATATTCCAGACGATATCGCCGCTGGTCTCGAACAGGCGCGGGCCAGGCTGAAGGCCGTGGATCATCAACCCGCCCAGCAACATCGCTGTCACCGTGTCGCCGGGAATGCCGAGCGTGAGCAGCGGAATAAGCGCGCCGCCGGTCACGCCGTTGTTGGCGCTTTCCGAGGCAACCACGCCTGCCGGTTCGCCCTTGCCGAAATTGGCCCGGTTCCTTGAGAAACGCTTGGCCTGATCATAGGCGATCAACGCCCCGACGCTGCCGCCCAGGGCGGGGATGATTCCGGTCACGACGCCGATCACGGACGAGCGGATCATGTTCACGGACTGCCGCGCAAAACCGGCAAAGGTGGGGAACATCCCCTTCAACGTCTTCGGCGCCTCGGCATGCCCCCCGCGCTGAAACAGCGTCGACATCAATTCGGGAATAACCAAAAGGCCGATCAGGGCCGGCATGATGCCGATGCCGCGGGTCAGTTGAAGGCTATCGAAGGTCCAACGGCCCTGCCCCGTGATCTGATCGAAGCCGACGACCGACAGACCAAGGCCAATGACCGTGGCCAGAACGCCCTTCACCAGCGGTGCCGGAACCACCGACGAGATGATTGCCAAGCCCAGGAAGGCGACCGCCGCATACTCGGCCGACCCAAGCTTGAGCGCCAGTCGCGCCAGGGCCGGCGCAAGGCTCACCAAAGCCAACCATGCCACCGCTCCGCCGACGACAGAGGCTACCAAGGCCCATCCGTAAGCTTCGACCGCGCGACCGTTCCTGGTCATCGGATAGCCGTCGATTGTCGTGACCACGGCGGAAGGCGTTCCGGGGATATTGATCAGGATCGCCGGAATTGCGCCACCCGCCATCGAGCCGCAATAAAGTGCGATCATCATGCTGATCGCCATGTCCGAAGGCAGCGGGAATGTCAGCGGTATGAAAAGAGCGACCCCCATCGTGGCTGTCAGCCCGGGCGTTGCCCCGAAGGTGAAGCCCACCATGACCCCCACGAGGATCAGGCCAAGCGACAGCGGACTCGACAATTCGTTGCCAAAAGCAACGGCAAGATGGCTCAGCGTTTCCATGAGGTCACCGCAACGGCACTTTCAGAACAAGGGTGAAGAGCAGCCAGACTCCGATGGAGAACAGTAGCCCGGTCAGCGCGATTACCGCGTACCCGCGAAACGTTCGAACGGATGGCGGTGCAAGGATGGCGCTCACAGAGGTGAAGAATACGAAGGTGATCAGCGAAAACGGCAGCGGCCGCCAGGCAAAGACATAGGCTGCCAGCAGTACCAGTATACCGCCGCCGACCAGCAGAACCTGGCGCACGGGCGCAATCGCGGGCTCGGTCGCTCGCCCTGTCCGCCGGGCGCCGCGCCACCTCAGGACGTCATTGATTGCCGAAAGCGACGCCAGCACGATGACCGTAACCACGACGAACTGCGGCAATGTCCCGGCCTGAAGCCCGCCTTTCGGTCCAAGTCCGGGCAAGTCGAACGCTGGGCCCGCAAGAAACAGCGACAGTACGACGAGAAGCACGCTCACCGCGATGCTTGCGGCGAGATTGAGAATTGGCATGGCTCTAATCTTCCGGATAGCCACGCACCGACAGGGCGCCGATGCGTGGTGCTCTGATATGGAAATGCGGGGGCTTGGCGGATCAGTCCGCGAAAACCTGCGCGGCCACTTCTGCGATGGCGTCGGCAACGCCATCGACTTCAGCATCCAGTTCGTCCCCGCGAAGCGGATCGATCACGAAGCCGTTCTTCGCCGCGAAATCGCGGAAAGTCTCGCTGGTCAAAGCCGCTTCAAAGGCGTCGGCAAGCGCGTTCTCGATTTCCGGATCCAGGCCTGCAGGGGCCTGGATATAGGCCATCTGGACCACCGGACCATAGGGAAACACGTCGACACCGACCTCCTCGAAAGTCGGCACATCCGGTAGAATCTCGAGCCGGTCGGGCGAAAAGGCACCCAGTGGCTTCAGCTCTCCGGCGCGGATCGAGGACACGATCGGCTACATGGAGCCGCCTTACTGGTCCTACCCGGTGCGTCAGACGCTCGGCGCCATCCGGCTTCAGGCCGGGGACGCCATCGGCGCGCTGCAGGCCTTCGAGGCCGCGCTCGAAACCCACCCGAACAACGCCTGGGCGCTCTGGGGCGTCTGGCAGGCCGAGGAGGCGCTCGCCGTGGACCAGGGCGACGCAGGGAACGTCATCGCGGCGCGTCGTGCGTTCGAGCGGGCCTGGCTGGGCGAAGGCGAGCCGTCTCTCGACAGGCTCTGAATACCGCGGGGCGCCGCCATCCGGCGCCCCGAACCACACCAGCCTCACAGCAAAGGGTTGAGAATGAACATCCTGAGATACGCAGCCTTCACCAACGGGCCATCTGGCGGCAATCCGGCCGGGGTACTGCTTGCCGATGCCCTGCCGTCGCCAGAGGAGATGCAACGCATCTACCTCAATCTGTGTGGCGGAGGAGCAGCGCTCGAGCTCTGAGCAATTCAGGACCGTTTCGACCGTACATCGCACACTTGAGGGCCCTCGGGCGCCACTACCGCCATCCACGAGGTCGTCACCAAGACATCCGATATTCCGGGCACACCCCGCTCGGCGCCAAAGTGCCGTTTAAAGCACCTACCACAACCACTTCGCTCTGTGCTTCGTAGCTGACATCGCTCCCAAGGAACCAGTTTCTCTAGAAACTCACGCCTATCCCAGCGGATCTTTCGGGTATCAGGATAGTCGCGCCACACGGATTGAGGATGACCCCCTAAAGCTGAGACACAGCGCGTTCGAAGCCGTCTCTTGCCCCTATTCGCGAGATTCTACCGCTCCTCAAGATCACTCCGCGCGACCCTTCGGTCGAAACTGCGCTGAACGCGGCGGAGATCGTGATGGACGAGAACCGGGACCTTCTTCAGGATCTGGCCGCTCCCCCGCGGAAGGATGCCGACCCCCGCGAATGAGGGCAACGCGGCGGCCCGGGGTCTGGGACTGGCGCGTGACACGCCAAACGAGAGGCCACGGCTTCACGAGAGCGTCGCGGATGCTGGCTTCCGAATTCGCGCTGGCTCCGGATCACCTGGAAGCGGGCGGTGAGATCCACCAGGCTCCCCCGCCTCGCGATACCGGGTCGGTCACACCAGAACTGCGACGGGGCGCCCGCCTGGCCCGCGCCGCCAGGCCATGTCGCGAGACCGCCGCGTCAGGATGCGGTCGAGAAACCCGCGCTCGTCCGGAGAAATTTCTGCTACGCAGGACGCGGCGGCCGCGCCAAGAACTTCCCGAGCCTCCGCGTCGGCCTTCACCATGTGGACTTTCTCTGCGTCCGCCGTCGAAAGCTCCATGTCGAGATGTAGTCTCCCCGCAGGGCCCAACACAGCCAGGAGCTCGGACTGGAGGTCCTCCTGCCCACCCATCACGAGCTGCTGCAGGCGCCCGCCACCCCAAATCCACCGGACACCGCCCCACCGGTCATGTTTTCCTTTCGTCACGATGCTCCTTGGCGCAGTGCGGGTCGTGCCGATACTGACGACACGCTGCCGGCGTGTGCCAATACCGAACCTGCGGAAGAGGTCAGCAGACGCGATGAGAGCGGGCCCATTGGCGACGAGCCCGCCATCAGTATACCGCTCTCCTCCGATACGGTGCAGCGGGAAGTAGAGGGGCGCCGCGGCCGATGCCATCACCACATCGACAAGCGGAATATCCCAATGTTCCGGATCGCTGCTGCGGAAGATCACCGGGCGCCCCAGGGTTTCATTCACGGCCGGAATGACGAGGACCCTGTCGACTTCTCCAAGCCGGACGGGGCCGAGAATGTCGGTGAGCAGACCATGTAGAGGATGCGGGTCGAAGCGGGACGTGAAGATCCCGGGCCAGTTCGCGAAATAACGCCGCCTCGGGAAAATCGCCCCGCCCTTCGCCGACATCAGGTCGAGAATATCGCGGGGCGATGTGTTGGTGGCTATACCGGCCGCGAGGATCGCGCCGACGGAAGTGCCACAGATTGCATCGAAGCTTCGGCTGAGCGGGCCTGCCGCGCGAAGCGTCTCTCGACGCATCTGGAGCGCGGCAGCCACGCAGGCGGAAAAATAGCCAAGATACCCGCCGCCGTGGAGCGCCAGGATGGTGGCAGCGCCGGGATTGGGCGCAGGCAGCAGGATCTCAGGCACCCTCCGCCGTGGCGTCGATCCACTCCACGCCGATGTCGATCCCAGCGGCCGCCAGGCTTTCCATGTCGGCCTGAGCGGCCTCGGTTCGAAGCAGGAGCAGAGGCACGTCCTCGCCATGGGCGACGGCGTAGGTTTGAGCTGAGAAGAGGTCGCTTTCCCCGAGCACCCGCCGGATTTTGGCGAATGACTCCACAGCGCCCAGGGAAAACGGCAGCATCAGGTAATAGGGCGCCGCCTCTCCGAGCCCGGGCGCCGAACTGTCCGCGCAATCGCGCAGAAACTCTCCAAGACGATTCATCAAACCGAAACGCTGCGCTTCCGGCGCGTCAGCGTAGGCATCCGCCACCGCAGCGATGGCCGGCGCCGCAATAGCGACGACAGAGTCAAGAGATGCGAGGTGGCGCATCACCGGGAGCTCATTCGATCGGTCGACGATCTGGAATGTCTCGATAGGCCCTGGCACGATCATGGCGGATCAGTTCTCGGCTCCACCACCGGACACCATCGGGCGAGCGGCGAGTGCGTCGTCCATGGAGAGCCGGGGCTGGTTCCGGCGCGGCATGCCGCGCATCGTGATCTCGAGCGGCGGACCACGCCGCGCCAGACGGGCATGCATCTCGCGACCGGTCGCAAACCCAGGACCAGCGGCCCTGGTTGCGGCCTCAACGAGCGACATCAGGTCATCAGCCGAGAGGGCGACGATCGGTTCGGCGTCCTTGCGCTTGCTGTCCGCCATCACCTGCGGTCGTTCGCCAAGCACCTCCGCCATGAAGGCACCCGGGTTGCGCTTGAGCCTGGTGATGCTCCAAGCTTCGCTTCCGGCTACCCCGACTGTCTGCAATGCCTGAAGCGCAGCGTCGATGCGGGCTGCCTGGGCGGGCGCGAGCAGTCCGTGCCCCACGAGGGATGCGACCGACCCACGCCGTGGAGCGTGTTGGTCCATGCCAGGGTCAGGCTGCATTTGTTTGGTCATCATGGAGCCTCCTTGGGTCTGCGGCCGGAGAATTTTGCATCTCGACCGAATGTGGTCTCTTTTGACGAACATATGGTCCTTTTACATGAATGGCAAGGCGCCGCCAGGTCGGCGAGGCCCGCGTATTCCGCGCTCTCGAGCCGGTCTTCGAACGGCGTGCGATGCCCGACGGGTGACGCCGCCGCCGATCCCGACGCCGGACTGCGCCGGGAAACTCCTGCATCCAAGCCGATTGCGGTTGGCAGCTGCCAACGGCCACCTCCCAAGAGGTGCCTTCTTCAGGAACCTTGAAAAGGTAATGGGTCTGCATTACCTTTCCGCGTGACCCTTCTCGAGGAGCACCGACATGAGCGACGTGCAAGCCCCCCGCTTCGAAGCGACCCTGACAGACAAGTATCAGAACACCGTGCCGGCCGCAGTCCGAAAGGCCTTGCATCTCGGCAAACGAGACAAGATCGCATACGTAATCCGGGGCGGTCAGGTGATCCTGGAAAAAGCCGAGCCTCAGGACGACCAGGTCGATCCGGCGGTTCAGGCCTATCTCGGCTTCCTCGAGCGCGAGATGGTCAACAACCCGCAGCGCCTGAAGCCCTTCGGCGGTGAAGCAAGCCGCCGCGCCGCTGAACTGGTCGAAGGCATGGACGTCGATCTGGACGGGCCGCTCGACGACGAATGAGCGAAGGCCAGGTTCCCGGCGCGCTGGTCGTCAATGGTTGGACCCTGCTGCAGGATCCAGCCTTCGCTGAATCGTATGAAGACCTTGTCGCGAACGTAGAGCGGCTCAGGGAGAAGCATCCCGAGACCTACCGGAAGAAGGCCCCCACGAAGATCCTGGCGGCCATCGAGAAGCTGACCAAGGAGGTCATTCCGGCGAATCCGACCTCCACTGTCTTCGATCTGGGAAACACGGTCGGGCCGGAACACCGGGCATGGAAACGGGCGAAGTTCCTGCAGCAGTTCCGCCTCTTCTTCCGCTACGACACCAAGTCCAAGATCATCATCTATGGCTGGGTGAACGACGAAAGCACCAAGAGGGCCTACGGCAGCAAGACCGACGCCTACAGGATCTTCCAGAAGCGCCTTGCGGCGGGAGATCCCCCGACCGGCTGGAATGATCTAACCAGGCGGGCAGCGCCGGTTGCCAGCGATGAGTCCTGTTGACGCTGTCGCGCGGTACCGAAACAGGCTACCTTCACCCCCGCCGCATCACCTCGTCGACGCCCCGCAAAGCGTCATCGAGCTCCCCGAGCAGTTCCTCGAGGCGGGCCTCTTCATCCTCGCGGGTCCGCGGCTGATCGAGCTCCGGGACCTTCCCAGCCTCCCGCCCCTGCCCTGCCGCCTGTGGCCGCGCCCGAACCGACCCATGTCGCAGGCGGGCGGCCAAGGTCGGTGTTGCCCAGAACCGGGCCGATCGGCGGGCGGTGAAATCCACCAGGCTCCCCTGCCCTTCCAGCGTGCCGATCAGCGACAGCGCGGTCGCCCGCGTCACGCCCAGGTCCTCCATCACCTGGCCTGAAGTCAGGATCGGCTGGCGCTTCACGAAGCCCACGAAATCCGCCATGCGCGAGCGGCCCCGCGCCGCGGCCGCCGCCGCATCGAGCTTCGCGAGCTCGTGGCGCAGCGTGCCCAGATGACCGAGCTCGCGCGCAACCTGCGCCTCGAGCGCATCGACCAGCGTGCTGATCCCGCTGATCGGCGACCAGACCTGGTAGCGCCCGTGGGTAAGCGCCGCCGAGGGTGCTGCTATCCAGTGCGCCTCTGCCGGCGCCAGCAGGTCCGGCCCGTCCCAACGTCCGGCCGCGCCGGCATCCCCGCGCGAGCGGGCGCGGGCCTCGCTTTCAAGCGCCATGAACAGAAGCCGTTCCGCCGCCGGTGCGCTCCGGCGCGACCGCAGCGCATATTCCGCCGCCCCGCGCAGCGCTGCGATGATCGGGGTGGTGTCCGCCTCGAGCGCCCGGGCGACGAGGCCCGCGTATTCCGCGCCCTCGAGCCGGTCCTCGAACGGGGTGCGATGCCCGACGGGGGACGCCGCCGCCTCGATCCGGCGCAGGCCGGCGTCGGGATCGGCGGCAAGAAGCGGCGGGCGCGCCATGACGGCGATCAGCCGCCTGCCCTGCTCGGCGCCGCGCGCGTCGATGTCCTGGGTGCGGTTCGACGTGAGCCGCATCATGATCGCGGCCGCCGACAGGCGAATGTCCTCGAGGCCAACCGAGGCCGCCGCCTCGACGAAAGCCTGGCCCGTGCGCCAGTGCCGCGCCAGCGCGGGATCGGCGAGCAGTATGCCCTCGATCCGCGCCGCGGCGATCTCCGCCCGCAGGATGCGCGGGACCCCAGGGTTCGAGGCTCGCCCCGACATCAGGTGTCTTCCTGCCATATCGCTCTTTCCAGGACCAGTTTGCTGATAGGTTTACATACTGAATTTAGGCTGATTTCCAGTATCAAGTATAGTCTATCACGACTCATCTGAATGTGCCTCTGTGGATTGTTGCACCCAGATTGGCCCATTCTGCCAGATCAGCCCAGGAAAACGCCGAAATGAATGGATCCAGGCCGAGGATCTTGCGCCCAAGGGCTCTCAGGCCCTGCTGAGCAAGGCCGAACGGGCCATGGGACGCTGAGCGCGACGAGAGAGACGGCAGGCTCCGGACCTATGTCGATGTTTTCAATCGACCGTTTTATATTGTCTTATGTATTTGAAAATCTCTTGCGCCCGGCGCCGAAATTCGTCAGAATGCGAAAAAATAAAGCCAAGGCTTCGCTGGAATGCGTTTGCAGCAAGGCCCCAGGCAACATCGGAAATACTTCCCGCGCCCAGAGGTTTGCGAAAAATGCGAGAAGAAGATCTCAAGACACAGATCCGGAAGGCGCTGGGGGAGTTCCCCGGCACCACGGTGCAGCAACTCCTCGCCATCACCGATGGCGCGAACTATGCGAGCACTCACCGGGCGCTGGCAGAGATGCTCACGAGCGGCGAGGTGACCCGGAAGAAGCTGGGACGTACCCATGTCTATTCCATGGCCACGCAACCCGAGCCGGGTATCTCCGCCTGATGGGCGTGTTCCAAGTCATCGAGCGCTTCATCGTCGGCGGTGAGCCGATCCAGCAACCGCTCCGCCCCACCCCGGAAGCGGTCGAGAAGGCGTGGAACGATCACGTCAACGGTCCGGGTCGCTGCCCCAAGTGCAACCAGGACGGCCTGAGGCACAAGGCCGAAGGACCGGGTTCGATCATCATCGCCTGCGACTTCTGTTCCGAAGCCTTCTACACCTGAGGAGCGCCGAATGCCCGATACCTCCTCCGACCTCCAGCACGACCTGAGCGCCGGCAACGGCGCCGGTCTCATCGTGATCGCCGCAGCCACCGTCTTCGGCGCAATCCTGGGCGGGCTTGCCCGCCGCAGCTCGATTGACCGCCCTTCCTTGATCGGCTATTTTGCGAAAAACGTTGATTTTCATCATTTGGAGCAGGCGTCGATGCCAGTTGCCGAACATCCGACACGCCGCTTCAGCCACCATGTGTCCGCGGCCTTCGTGGCCTTCTCCCTCGCGGCGCTTCTCTGGATGACCGTCCAATCCCTCGAGTGGATGTCGGAGCGGACCTTCCTCACGCTCGCCAGCTGCCTCCTGTTTGTCGCCCTGGTGGCCGCCGGCGGGCTCTCCCTGCACCTCGTGCACTGGCTCGTGCTATCGCCTCGCCGGCGACGCGAGGCGCGCTGATGGCATTTCGCGTGGCCTTCTTCGCTTCATGCGTCTCGGTGTACGCTCTTCTCGGCATGGGGCGGGTGCAGGCTGCCGGTACCGTCGCTCTCGGCATCGCGCTCTACGGCCTTGCGATCCTTCGCAAGCAATCTTCTCGCCGCCGGCATCAATGATGCGAGCCGACTGGACACCAGTTCCGGGCGCTGAAAGTATCCGACCAGGATGGCGCTGATCGGATACGCCCGGGTCTCGACCGGGGAGCAATCACTCGAGCCGCAGATCGCGGAACTCCGCGATGCCGGCTGCACGAAGATCCACGAGGAGTTCGCCTCGGGCGGCGATCGATCGCGCCCGGTTCTTGGCCGGCTCCTGAACAGGATCCAGCCTGGAGACACGCTGGTCATCGTTCGCCTGGACCGCCTCGCGCGCTCACTGGCGCACCTCTTGACGGTCATCGAGGCCCTGGACGCCCGCGGGGCGCACTTCCGCTCCCTCGGAGACCCCGTAGACACGGCATCGCCCCAAGGACGTTTCACCCTGCAGATCCTGGGCTCGGTCGCGGAGCTCGAGCGCGCGCTCATTCGGGAACGCACCCAGGCCGGCCTGCGCTCTGCGGCTGCACAAGGCCGTGTAGGCGGCAATCCCGGCTTGAGGGCCCGTGACCCCGCGGCGATCCGCAAGAACGCCCTGGCGCGCGATAGCGCCTTCCTGGACGGCCTGATGGCCCACTCCGAACAATGGCTGCCCATCGTGCGCCGACACCGCCCACAGCGCGACTGGCAGACCGTCACGGACATGGTGAACGCCGCCCTGCCCCGCGATGCCCGCGACTGGACCCCAGAGCGCCTGAAACGCGCCGTGAAGCGCTTCGTGAGCGAAGGCATGCTGGACGCCAGGGTCCTCGAGCGCGCGCCCGTGAAGCCCGCCTCCGACCGACTCATGGCCATCGTGGCCGCAATCGCCGGTACGGAGCCGCGCCCTACCCTTCAGCAGATCGCCGATCGCCTGCACGAGATGCGGGAGCGCACACCGCGCGGCAAGACCCGCTGGAGCCCTTCCTCGGTCAAGATGCTCGTCGACAGGGCCCGCGACCACGGGCTGCTTGGCGACTGATCCTCGACGCTGCCGGCGGCGGACTATCCACAGGAACGGAGCCCCCTGCCCCGCTCGCGAATTGCCTGCATGGCCGCCGTTCAGATACCATGCGAAAAACGTTAGTTGTGATCGTCTGTCGCACCCACGGAGAACGCCATGAAGCTTGTAGACCGCCAGGACCTCTTTGCCCCGCAATGGGCTCCGGACGGCATGAGCGCCAAGCTGCCGGCCTTCCTTGACCTCGGCGTCTACCGGATTCACCGCGCCCTCCCCGGCTACTACCGGGTGCGTCGCGGACAGGAGCGCTCCCGCAAGATGTACTCGATCGATGAGTGCAGGCGGTTCGTCGAGTGCGACGCGCGCAGCGAAGTGTTGAAGCTCTCGCAGCGCGCCGATGCGGAGCTCTGGCTTCCGATGTGGGCTGCAAACCGCGACGGCTGGGCCATCCTGGCGAAAGTTAGAGACGACGTGGGCTCCATGATGAAGGACGACCGGTACGCGGCCTGGGCCGGGCAGCAGATCGTTATCGTGCATGCGCAAGGAGAGATCCCGGAAACGGACGCCTGGGACATGGCAGCTCCTGTTGGAGCATCGCGCATCCCCGGCTCCTGGTTTGCCGGCTGGCGTCCTCTCGCGGTTCCCCTACCCCCGCGCAGGATCGAGGCAACGGAAGCGAAGAACCCGGCGAAGACCAGGCCGGTCCCCAAGCCCGCGACCGCCCCCGGCGCCATCGCCGCCTGAGTCAGAGCGGTATGTGAAAAATGGATTTTCAGCCTGTTTTTCATACCTCCGGATGTAGCTGCACTCCGAACCTGTTTTTTCCTGAATGAGGTGTTGATGACCCCCCTGCCCTTCCGTCGCGCGCTAGGCCGCACAGTACTTGCGGCCGCGATTGCACTGAGCGCAGCAGCGACCCCGGGCGTGTCGATCGCGGAGACGTTCGTGGGGAGCTGGAATATCCGCAATCTCGGCTGGGGCGATCAGAAGGACCATGAGGCCGTCGCGGCCGTCGCGGGTCGATACGACCTGCTTGCAGTCCAGGAAGTGATGACCGAAGAAGGTCTCGAGCACCTGCTGGTCGAGTTGGAGCGCACGACTGGCGTGCGCTGGCAGGCCCTGAAATCACACCGTGTCGGCCGCGGCAGCTACAAGGAGATGTATGCATTCCTTTTCCGGCCGGACCGGATTGAATGGGTCGACGGGGCTGTCGTCTACATCGATGATCGGGACGTCTTTGAGCGCGAGCCCTTCTCGGCGGTGTTTCGTAGCGCTGACGGAGGAGACTTCGTTCTTGCCTCCGCGCACCTGATCTACGGTGACAGTGTCGATCGCCGGCGGCGGGAAGCCGCTGCCCTTGCGGGCTATCGCGACTGGCTCGAGGAGGCCTTTCCGGGCCTTCCGGTCTTCATCGCGGGAGACTTCAATCTGCAGCCGTCAGATACGGCGTGGAGTGAGCCTGGGCGCAAATCTTTTCCGCTGATCAGGGATGGAGCGACGACGCTTGGCAAGCGCAACGGAAGTTATGCGAACCTCTACGACAACATCTGGGCGCCGAGCGGAATGGATCTGCCGATCGCGGGGTTCGGGATTGACGAGTTTCCCGCAGAACTCCTGCGCATCACTCACGAGCAAGCGCGTGCGGAAGTTTCCGATCATGCGCCCGTCTTCATGGTGCTCGACGAATCTGTCGCGACGGTGAGGTTCGAGCCATGGCTTGGCTCCGGCCCGAGGGACCAGGCGGATGTTTCGATCGAGCCCTCTTTGCCGGCGGTGATCGGAAATTCGAACTCGGGCATCTACCATGTCGAAGGTTGCCCGGGCTACAGCAGAACATCCCAAAGGAACCGCGCTCTTTTCGACTCGGAAGCGGAGGCGCTCACCGCCGGCTATCGACGCGCACGCAATTGCTGAGGCCGTCGCGCCTGGTTGGTCCATGGACCAACTTTCTGAAATCGTGCGATGCCGGAGATTCGAGTAGGGCGATGCATTGGCCGTTGGCGCCGTTGACCAGGCAGACATACCCTGGACGCGGGGCGATCGTCCAGGCAGGGCGTCTGATGTCGGGCCATGGCGCGACGCTGGTTCCTTCTGGACTGTGTCGCATCCTTCGTATCGCGGTTGATCATGCGCCGGCCGGTGCGGGGCATCGGGTGCCACGGTTGGTCCATGGACCAACTCGGGGTCCCGGTTCGGGCTTCAGGTCGGCGCAGGCCACAAGGCGGCCTGGTCTGGAGCGGTGATCCAGGCAACACGAATGCCTCCCAGTCAATGAATGGCGCACATGTCCATCGGCGCATTGGATCGAGCCCGGTTGGTCCATGGACCAACTTCACCAGAATGCTCACGGCGCCGCGGCTTCGAGCAGCTTCACGGGGTTGAAGTCAGCGGCCTTCTTCCCGACGGTTACGGAGTTGAAGTAGGCCGGGAGGTTCCTGATCTTCTCCAGGCGTTCGGCGACCAGCAGCACGGTGAGGGCAGTCTGTTCTCGTCCTCTTCGCTTCACGGCTCCGGCGATCAGGTCTTGCCCGATCCCGCACCAGCCTGCCAGCGTCCATGCGTGACTCTCCAGAGCCGCCCAGCTTGATGGAGGTGCGGAGGCATACGCCATCGCATTCGGACAGGCTCTCTGGATCTTTCTCAGCAATCCCGATGCATCGTGTGATTCAGAACCGTCTTCGCGCGTTTCTTCAGAATCAGGTATTTCGTGTTCTGAGTTGATCTTGTGGCGGACAGATTGACTGTCATTGGCGGACAGAACCGGTGATGTGAAAGAGGAGGGCAGGGGGGAAATCTCGGGCTCATCCGATACCTGCTGATGCTCGGCGAGCCTGGCGGTGAGCTCATTGCAGAGTTGCTCGAGCTGGGTGGATGAAAGCTTCCTGCGAAGGGCAGGGCGGTAGGCTTCAGCTTCCTCGAGTTGGCCCGCGGCACAACCGAGGTCGTAGATGAGGCGAGACAGCCGCTTTCGGTAGAAGGTGATCCGCTGCCTTTCACGTGCCAGGCTGGCTGCAGCCTCAGCAATTTCGCCTGCGCGCTTCACGAGCGGAGACAGGTCGATTCCGAATGCTTCGGCAGGCCCTTCCGGGCAGTCGATCCTGAAACGCTTCCCGTTGGCGCTATCGTTCCGCTGCACCAGTCCCGCGGCTACGAGGCTGCCGACGTGCCGGCGGATGGTCCGCTCGGAGAGACCTTCGGCGCGGCTGGAAATCGTGCGGTTGGACGCATAGACCACCTGACCCTCTCCCTCGCGCAGGAAGCTTACCAGGGCGCGGAGAGTTGCAAGGGCCTGGGAGCTGACCCCGAAGTGTACTCGGGCCTCAACGAGGCTCCTGAAGACCTTCCAGAACTCTTCAGGGGTTCGAGCAGGCACACCTGCCCTGACCCCTGCGCGAGAGGCGCGGGGTGAAGCGAATTGTTCCATCCTGTTCATTCACGATGAGGACCGTTGGCCACAAGAAGCTACCCCCATTGCCGCGGGAGACCCGCATTGAGGCAACAGGATACCGGGCAACCGAATCGGCTGCTTGACGGCTTACTGGGAAAACTGCTAGACGGAGTTTGCGAGACTATTTTGTCTAGGAGCTCTCCGGGGGATACTTCGGGGGGCTCTTTCTTTTTTCGGCCTTCTTGTCGTGCTCCTTTCTGCTGCTCGGTTTTTCACAAAGTTGGCGGCGATCCCGGGCTCACTGAGCCTTGGTCGCGCGCTTCCAGCGCTGCTGGAGGTCTGAGACGACGTCGTCGACGTTTTCCTCCAACCAGCGACTGAATTCGGGATCTTCCTTGGTATCGAACCTCAGGCTTACAGCCGAGCGACTCGATTTGAAGTGGAGGCGGGGGCCCTGCTCGGGATCGCCAACGACCCGCTCAGTTGGTCCATGGACCAACTGTTGCGCTGCAACATTTTGCTGCGATGCAGCAATAGAGGCGCGCTTCATGGCATCCATGACAGCACGGAACCGATCCGAGCTCGCGGAGGCCTCGGATTTCTCGAGGGCTTCAGCGGCAATCGCGATGACGTCAGCCTTTCCGGCGGTGATGAGCTCCGCGAGCTGTGTCCAGGGACGACGTCCAATGTCATGGGCGGGGCCGATCATCTCGATCAACTCCGGAGGCACCGTTTCAGCCAGTTTCACCAGCTTCGAAACAGCGAACTTGTCGACATTCAACGCCTCTCGGATCACGTCATTCGAGAACTGCTTGCGCCGCAGCTCCTGCGCGAAGAGCGCCTTCTCGATATGCGATGGGTCCAGGCGCTGGTTGTTCTCCTGGCCCTGGGCAATGACCGCGTCTTCGTCCGGCAGGTTTCGGACGATGGCCTTGACCGTCATGTCTCCGCCCAGACGGCGAATGGCAGCGAGACGCCGCCGGCCATAGATGATCTCGAAACGGTCCACCTCCCCGGGCATGGGGCGCACGAGCACGGGGACATGCTGCCCATGCTCGCGGATGGACTCCGAGAGCCGCGCGATGCCGTCGTCCTCGGCACTGAGCCGGTCCAGCATTCCGCCTGAAATGATGGAGTCAGGATCGAGGTCGCGAACGGTGTGCGACTGAAGGTCCATCAGGCCCTTGCTCAACCGGGAGGCGGAGAGGATCCTGTTGCTTGTAGCGCCACTATCCTGGCTTGGTCTTGCTCTGCCGCCAACGCGCGGGGCAGGGGATGTCGCCTCGGCAGCATCCCCTGCATCCAGGACTTCGTCCTCGTCGACGACGCCCTTGGCGCCGGCTTCAATCATGCCGAAGAGTTTGCGTGCCATTCTCTCCCCCATGCATCCTGGATAACGCCTTCGATCTCGTCGGCGACTGCATTCATGCTTCCGAGTGCTCGGTCGAGCGTAGACTTCACGAGCTGCTTGGGATCCACCTCGTAGATGGTCTGGTGCGTCATCCCGGCGTCACTGATCGCTGTCGATTTCAGCATCGGATTGATCAGGACCTGTTTTCCAAGAATGTGACGCAGGTAGCTCGCCATCTGCATCTGTGGCCCGTCCGACGGTTCGAACCGGGTGACCAGGAACTTGACGAAATCCCACTCCTGATCGCGGCCCGTCGACTTGCTGATCGCGTTCATGGTCTCGGCCGCAAGCTTCAGGAACTGGCTCATGCTGGCGATGTCGAGCATGCCGGGCACCACGGTGACCAGGAGGCCCGTGGACGCAGCAAGCGCTGTTAGCGTGGTGAAGCCGAGCTGGGGCGGGCAGTCGACGAGAACCAGGTCATAGTCGTCACGGACAGTCTCGAGCGCTTCGCTCAGGCGAACGGCAAAAATCGAGTGGCGCGCGCGCCCGGCGGCATTCTGGCTCAGCGCGTTTGCTGTCTCTGTCTCGTACTCGGAAAGCATCAGGCTCGCCGGGCACATGTCGAGGTTCGTGAAGTAGGTCTTCCGGATCACCTCGCGCAAGGCCGCGCGCCGGGATCCGGTCTCCTTGTCTTCGTACGCAATGGCGTCGTAGATCGTGAGCGCATCCTCGCTCTCGAAGTCCAGCTCGGGGCGGAATCCAAAGAACGTGCTGAGGGAGCCCTGCGGATCCAGGTCGATCGCGAGCACCCGGTAGCCGCGCAAGGCAAAGCGCTGAGCCAGGTGTGCCGTCGTCGTCGTCTTGGATGAGCCTCCCTTGAAGTTCACGACACTGATGACCTGCATCTCGTCGTCCTCCCGGCGACCCGGGCGATACATGTCGCCGTCGCGGCCGGTCCGGTACATGATGTCCCGAATGGCATTGATGTCCTCGGCCGAATAGGTCCGGAAGCCGCGGGCGTCCGTTTCGACATCCGGAAAGGAGGCATCCTTGTGCCGCGCGCGAAGATTGCCCGGGGTCAGCCCGGTGAGTTCACAGACCTCGCCAGGGCTGAAGCGGCGCAAGGTCTTGCGTTCGCTTGGCCTGTAAGCCTTGCGCATCTCCTCGTCGAGGGATTGGGCGAGAGCATCGGCGTAGCGGTGGATCGTATCTACGCTGACTTGACTCCTGCTCGTAGGGAGGTGCCTGTTCATTTGTGCCTCGTGTGCGGCCATTATTGGCTCTTAGCGCTAGGCGATGCAAAACTCACTCGCCACCGCTAGTAACGTGATTGCCACGAGGTTTGCGCCAGAGCAACGATTTTCTTCCAGAAACAGGGATTCACAGAAGAAGCTGTTCAGGCGCGATACAAGCGCACCTCCTCAAGTTGCGGAAACTTCAAGACAATCATGGAGAGCCGGGGTGGTTCGAAAACTGCTGACCTGGAAAAGTTCAGGGGGCACTTTCGGAAAGTACGAGAAGAGCATGGATTCGTTCGGGTTTGCCGGCTCGGCTGGGTGTGGCGCTCTACACGGTATCCGTCCCACTGCTCCGTATTCCCCGGACGATTTCATGAATTGGCGACTCGGTGCGCTACTCGCCGGGGCGATGGACCAGGCCGCATACGGCTTTGCCAAACCGGCATCTGTCTGTACTCTGAGCCATGCCGATTTTTCCCCGGCCCGACCATTTGCATGCGATTCACGATGCAGCCTGCAAGGCTGGGGGCTGGGAGGGCGCGTTGAAGGTTTTGACCGAGGCTACTGGCGTCAAAGCTGCCCTGCTTCATGCAACCAAGCGGGAGACAATGGAAGATGAATGACAAGAAGACCGGCCCCCGGAAAAAAATCCTGGAAGGCCTGGAGAACTCGACGGCTGAGCAATGGAAAGAAGCGTGGAGCAAAGCCCAGGCGAAAGAAGAGAGGCGCGATGCCTGGCTGAAGGAGCGGATCGAGAGCGGAAAGAAGCCCGCCAGGTAGCGGCTAGTTCTGCCCGTCCGGGCCAGCGCCTTCTTGCCGGTCCAGCTCCAGCTGCTCCGCCAGGATCTCTCGCACGAGCGTCGGGACCTCGATGCTCGCCGGCCCGTGCCGAAGCTCGCGGTGATCGTTCGTGATCCGGGTGCGGCGGATGTTCACCTCGATCCGGCGCGCCTTGCGCTTGCGGGCCCGGCGCACGAAGCGCGCGGCCGGGAAGACCTCGCCGGAGGTCCCGATCGAGATGTAGATCGTCACCTGGCTCAGCGCTTCCGCGATTTCCTCGAGATGCTTTGGCTGTTCTCCGAAGAAGGTGATGTCCGGCCGTGCCTGGCCGCCACAGGCGGGGCAGGGGGGCTGGCCTTCGAGGCGTTCGCCTGGCAACCCGGCGCCGCAACCGGCGCAGACGGGTGCGCCGAGACGTCCATGCATGTGAAGCACGCGCCGTGATCCCGCGCGTTCATGCAGATCGTCGACGTTCTGCGTCACGACCAGGACCGGGACCTGGCTTTCGCGCTCGAGGCGCGACAGGGCGAGGTGTGCGGCATTGGGTTCGGCCGCGCGCACGGCATCGAGCCGAGCGTCATAAAAGGCGCGGACCTTGCCGGGATCCCGCTCGAACCCCTCCGGTGTCGCGATGTCCTCGATGCTGTGCTGCTCCCAGAGGCCGGTGTCGGAGCGATAGGTCTTCACGCCGCTCTCCGCGGAGATGCCGGCACCGGTGAGAATGATGATCATCTTGGAGTTCCTAATATTCGCAATTGACCGGACGTGCCGGATCGAATCGCCCGCGCCAAGGATCAGGCCGCAACGACCACCTCCGGCCCGGGATAGGGCAGGGAGGGAAGTTTGCGCGCGGCGAGCTTCGCGGCGCGCGTCAGGTGGAAGGTGTAGACGAGGTTTCCGGGATGCCGGCTGCGCCGCAGCTCTCCGGCCTCGACCAGCCGTGCAAGCCAGTCGGCAGGCGCCTCGCCCGCGGCGCGGGGGGAGAGGCCGGCATCGATGATCTGCCGCGCAGCATAGATCCAGCCGCGGTCCATTCGGCGGATCTTCGAGAGAGCGCGCGGCGAGAGGACGCGCCCATCAGGAAGAAGAAGGTTCGTTCTGGCCGCGGACCGGCCGCGGCAAGTCGCCGAGAGCGCCTGGTAGACCATGCCGACATGGCCGGGCATCGTGACCGTGCCGTCGCGCGACACCCGGCGCAGTGGATCGGAGTAGGCGATCACCGACTGAACCGTGCGTTTTTCGCACCTCAACAGGCGGAACGCGCGGGCAACGAACCAGCTCTCTGCGTTGCCTTCGACATCGTCGAGCAGGACGAGGCGGCCAAGGTCGACGCCCGCGGCGGCGTCTTCGAGCCCGGTGTGCTTCGGAATGGCGGCATTGTTCATCGGCACCGCGAAAGCGGCTACCCCGACGAGTTCCGCCCGGCCACCAGGGCCGTTCCGGAACAGACCGCACGATAGCCGGGTTGCGGGGAAGGATCCCGAATAGTGGTGTTCGATCACGAAGGGTTTCGCCTCGCGGGCACAGGAGATGACATCGACCGAGAAACAGGCGGGATCGAAAGTGCCGGCATCGGGGACGAATTTCGCGCGGCGCTCGCGCCAGCGCTGGGATCTCGAGAAAGCGAGCGCGGACATTGGAAACCTTCGAGAAGCAGGTGGAAGTGCGCAGGGATTCTGTTGCCAGGCTCCCTGCGGGCCCCGCCCGCCGGGGCTAACCGGCAGGAGTTGAGGGTGGTCTACCCGTACCGCTTAAGCGGCGAGGGCGACCGGAGCAGCGTTGGTGTTGGCAGCTCTCAAGTTCGAACCGATAACGGTGGTATCTCACCGAGCGAAAGCGTTCCTGTCCCTACGTCCGTCGATCCTGTTTCGGCCCCATCACCGACGGTTCGCTGCCGCAGGAAGTCCCGATCGGCGCATGGCACGCCATTCCGGATCTTCATCGGGCGCCTTCGTGCGGGAGACGTCTTGCTGTCGCCCGCGACGAACCGCCTGTGGTGGAGCCGCCGGGTACCGCCCCCGGGTCCGGTCCATCTCTTCAGGTGCGTTTATCGCCATAGCCCGGACGAACCGGACACGGGAACAGTATACATCACGAAGAAAAAGTTCAACTGTTTTTCGCAGACTCGGAGTCTCGGGGCAGCATGATCTTTGGATATAGTTTTTCCCGCCTGGGTTGAAAATTGTTTGTTGACCGTCCCGCCCGTGATGGGCCAAGAAGGACATGCGATTCGTTTTTTCGCAAAGTCACGAGTTTTCCGGGTTCAACACTAACAAGCTCATATCAACTGGCATGAGACCACGAGGGACAGAAATGCAGATTGCGAATGACGACCAAGTTCGTTCGAAACACCAGCCGCAGGAAGCCGTCGAACCCGTCTTCATGAATGGCGAGGAGATGGCCGCTACCGGGCAGTATGTCCACGCACGTGAGCTGAAAAAGAACCTGTTCTTTGCGACCAGGGGCGACGCCTCCCGCAGCTTCACGGTCCTCGTGGCGGTGGCAAAGGGCGAGGACTCGCAGTCTCCGAACTTCAATCGCAATGGTGTCGTCATTCTCGACAATGACAACATGGCCGTCCTCGTCGAAGACTACGGCCGCCAGGCAACCGGCGTCGGTGGCGCTTCCAGCCGGCAAGTCAGTGCATTCGACGCGATCTCGCGCATGAAATGGAAGCAATTCTCGGATTTCATTTATCGCAGTGACTACTACAAGGGTGTCGCCCACGATATCGACACGCGGGCGGGCGAACCGGACAATGGCAACTTCGCGCGCCAGGTCATGCTCGGGCTTCGCCGGCCTCAGGACCGGGACAATCGCGACGAGTTCACCCGCGCCCTGCATGCCGAAGGCGCGTATCATCTGCCGGCCACGAGCCGCGAGGCAATGGTCAATGATATCCTGCTGCACCCCATGTCCCGCGTCCGGGGCGGCATGGCGCTGAGCTGGGATATCCGCATGAACTACAACTGGGACAGGTCCGGGCGCATCGATGGATTCGACGAGGTCTCCCGGGAGTTCGACAAGCGCTGGCTCACGGAACTCTCCACCCGGGAAGAGCTTTTCGAGGAGGTGTGCGACCTTGCCCTCTCAAGCTACCTGGCGGAGGACTTCTCCGTCCTGGAGATGGAGGACGCCGCTTGCAACCTGAACACCACGGGACCGAACAATGGCACCTTGGTATTGCACGGCTGGCGTGGACATCCCGCAGCGTTTTCCGGAATCGGGGAACTGCGCGAGAACCTCGTCACGATGCCGGATGACGAGCTTCGGTCGCTATGGACAACAGTAAAGGTTCTCGACCAGGATCTGTCGCGGAAGCAGCGGGCAATCGAAATGGGGCTGGCCTGCAATACCGTCCGCACGCGTCTCGAGGAAATCTGGTCCCTCGATGTCGAGGAGGAAATCGTTCTTTGATCTTTTCGCCCGCGGTGCGACGGCTCAATGCGGGCCGCCGCGGGCAGCGGAAGCCTTGTCCCTCAGGGCGAGGAGGTTCACTTTCGCGACCGGGCCGATCAGAAAGCGGACCCCAACGCCGGAACCCCGGAAGAATATTCCGGGGCAGGGTTGTAGGCGGGGAGCGAGGGTTCGGAGCCGCCGCTCCTCCTTTCGGTGATGGCCCCCTTGGTCCACTCCGCCACTCCGGTCACATCCTTGCCCAGGCCGGAGAGCGTGTTGCAGCCTGCCATTAGGGCGATTGCCGTCATCGAGGCGGTGACTTTCAGCATTGCTCTTCCCTGAAGGTGACTCCCAGGCAGGAGATACGCTCCCCGCCGGGGCCCTGAAGTCCCTGTCCACAGCAATCGACCGCCAGTTTGCGCACTGCTCGCATTCCAAACGAAAAGGGGCGCCCGGTGGGGCGCCCCTGCGTTCTCCATGTACGGCCGGTCGCCTACTTCGGAGCCTGGCCGGCCATGAACACGCCGTCGATCATGAAGCCGGTTCCCGTCTCGCCGACGATGGTCCCGGCGGCGGCGTTCACCGCGTCGGATCCGATGATCGCGCCATCGATCGTCAGTTCCTCGTTGGTCCGGATCACGGTCCCGTTCTCGTCGCGAAGGATGACGCCGTCATTCGTTTCGTCGAACCGGCCGTTCGCGTAGGCGGCAGCGCCATAGGCCTCGACGCTCGAGCTTCCGTCGTCGGCGTAGACGGTCAGTCCGTAGTTCGCCTCACCGGTGCCGGTGTCGAGCACAAGGTTGAAGCTTCCGTCGCCGGAGACTTCGGAGGAGCCATTGTCGAGCCGGTACGTGGCATTGGTGCGCCCTGCATAGCGACCGCTTGCCGCGCCCGTCACGATTGCGGCGTCATCATTGAAGCGGTAGGTCGCAACGCCGTCCTTCGTGAGTTCCACGATCCCCACGACTCCTTCGGAAGTCGCGTCCGTCATGACGGTCGTCACCTTGCCATCCACCGTCACCGAGCGCGTCGTGCGGGTGATCGGGCCCGGGCCGGTCGACGAAGGGGTTGCGGTGATGGCTTCGGAGGTTCCGCCATCTTCGGCAAAGGCGATCATGTCCGCGGTCGAGCTGGACTTGGTCGGCGCGCTCACCGGCGTGGGAGACGCTCCACCACCCGAGCCGGCACCACCTCCACACGCGGCAAGAGCAAACAGGCAGGCGGCGGCGGCGGTGCTGGTGAGGAATTTCGTCATTGCCTTCTCCATTCCTTTGTATGCGCCCGTAAGGGCCTTGTAACGCGACACGAGGAGGCCCCGCGCCGTCTCACCTCGAGAAAGTTGCCGCCCGGCGTTCCGCCTCGAACCGTTTCGTGGGTCTCCCGACCCATGTCTGCATTCGAGGCTTCGAGAGGTCGGAGCTGGTGAAGCACCCCGACGTCGGTCTTTGACCTGGCGACAACGTAGCGGCTTCAACCCGAAGGCATCTGCCGCTGACTCTGGTCAGCCTGGAAACTTCCTCCCTTCTTCAAAGCAAGCTCCTTCCAATCCGCAGGATTGGTGGGAGAAGCTGACGAGTATCTCCTGAAGTCTATGCGCCGAGGTATCGGTGCTGTGAAAAAGATAGGCAAAATCTTTTCGGCGTGCAACACCGAAAGATAAAAAATATCATTTTTCGCAAATCGGCGATCCGGGCCTACGGACCATCATCCGGCCCACCATCATCCGCGTCGCCGCCGTCGAGCGCCTCATCCTCGGCCAGCAGATCTTCCGCCGAGAGACCGGATACGATTGAGCGGGCGGCCAGGACGCCGTCCGGGTCATCGGACTCCGCAAAGGAAAGCTCGCCATCTCCTTCCGTGGCGAACGATGCCGAATAGTCGGTGTCCTGGTCATACGAGGCGCCCGCGAACACGGTGCGGGGCAGGGCCTCGGCCAGTACTTCCAGCCACTGCGCCGGTGCGCCGTTGACCGTATCGAAGCGCATGGACAGCGCATCGCCTTCCAGCCAGAGCGTGGCCTCGGGCGAGTGCGCCCGAACGCCCCAGCGCTGCGTGCGCCATGTGATCGGCTCGAACGCGCCGGTTTTCTCGAAAAACCGCGCCGATCTTGCGGCGGCCATGAATGCATCGGGCAATGCGGAGACACCGTACGCCAGGAGCTCAGCCTCCGAAAGGCCGGCGAGCCCCGCGGCTGCAAGAACCGAATGGCGTGTGCGCTGCATGTGGGGAGGCATCGCGGCAACGCCAGCGTCCATGGCTTCGTCCCACAACGCGATGTAGTCCCGGTCCCTGGAGACAATCGCCAGACCGACATCGAAGTCCTTGTCGATCTTCATGCCGCGTATGTCTTCCGGCTCGGGGCTGGCAATGCGAAAATCGAGAGAGGTCGGCACTCGCCCGCCAGCGAAAATCCCGGCCACGAGCTGCGCTGGGTCTTGCGGCGATATGCGCGCGCAGATCTCCCGCAGCTCATCTTCCAGGCAGGGCTTTCCGGAAAGGTCGAAGTTGATCCTGTTCGTGACCAGGTTTCCCATTCAGCATTTCCTCTTGTTTTCGAGTTCGGGCGCCCGCAGGTGCGCTTTCGGGACCACAAGTATATCTTGAAGAGTGCGAAAAACGGGAGATTGCAATGACCCTCATCCTGAAGCTCTCCGGAGCGTCGCTGAGACGGCGGGGTGCCGGCCTCTTTCTCAAGGGAGGCGATGCCTGGGGCGGCGATCGGGCGCTGGTCTACATTCCCGAACGGATTGCACATGCGATTTCGGGCGAGCATACAGGCCTTCGCTTTGCGCTGCACGCCCGCCACAAATCCCCCGAGGTGGAAAAGCAGGCGCTGGTGATCGAGAGAGTTCGCGACAGAAAGCCCGGATCGCGCGCGTTCAAGCTCGTCGTCGGTGGCGAGGATATCGTCAGGCTGGACGATGAGACGGTCCGTCTTCTCGAGGAGCATGCCACCATCGAATGCCCCGATGGACCGGCAGACTGGGACTTGCGCGCCATCGAAACGATGGAGGACGAGATCCACGAAAAGGAGCGGGAGCTCGAGATCTTGCGCGTCAGGCGCGACGCGGCTCGCAGGGAATGGTCGCAAGCGTGCGAGCGGGCGGCGCCGATCGCCCCGGACTAGACAGCACCCGAGGTCGGACGCGCCCTCTCCGAAAAAACAAGTTGATCCGCAAACGAAAACGGAGTCTACCTCGACCTGGAGAGTGCGCCGGGGGAGGGGACCTTGGACATCTATCTCGAGAAGGTCGATCCGGAGTCGGACTGCTTCCGCTACTACTCGATCCGCACCACGTCCGATCTCTTCGAGGACGGCGCCGTCATGGTGCAGTGGGGGCGTATCGGCCGGCGGGGCAGGGTGGCGATCCGCGGCTCGGGGTCCGTTGCCAGGTGCGAGGAGCTCGGTCGGAAGATCCTGTCGCTGCGCCTCAAGCACGGATACCGGCTTCGCCGAAAGTGATGCTGATGGAGTCATCGCGATGCCCAGGGAAAATCGAGGAGCCGGCTCCTGCCGATCCTTGAGAACCTGTGGAAAAATAAAGCTTGACTTTGATCTCGTGATTTTCACAGGCCGCCCCCATGATAGTCTCAAGACGGAAACGGGAGGCCATCGTGAAACCGGTGATCATCGCAGCCATTGCAATCCTGGCCGCCGCCGGCACTCCGGCAGCCGCCTCGAACCTGACCGACCAGCAGGTCATCGCCAAGTGGCGCCAGGCGGACGCTTCGTGCCAGGGGCGCGGCTCGTCGCGGCGTGCGTACCCCGAAGCCTGCGCTGTCCGAGCGCGCCACGCCGGCAAACTCGAGAGCCGTGGCTGGTGTCTCGATGACCGCATCTCGCTCTGGGTGCCTTGCGCCTTCAGCAAGCCCGAAGACTGAAGGCGATGGCCGATACGCATCGTGCTGACCTGGCGGTAGACTAGCTGGATTGGTTCACCAACCGGAATGCGCGCTGCCAGGCAGAATATAGGTAGGTCGCAGACCAGGTCAGCACCATGAAGCCGCCAAGCGCCTCCATGAGGGCGATCAGGCGAATGTCGCCCAGGGCCGTGATGTCGGTGTATCCCAGCGTCGTGAACTGTACCCCTGAAAAGTACACGAGATCTGTCCATGTCCCGTTGTAGGCGCCGGTAAGATCTCCGACACCCCAGCCAAGCAAGATACGGTATGCTCCCGCCCAAATGAGTATCTCGAGAGCGTGGATGCCCAGGAGGCCAAGGAAAACGATCTGGATCGTCAGGTTTGGCTGGTTTCGATCATAGCCACTGACGCGCTCAAGCGCCCGCAACGAGAGGTGATGGAGCGCCCCCATCAACGCAACAAGTGCCAAGCCTATGACGAATGCCATGACGCCTCCCATTCTGGCCTCAACGGGTACGGGGTCCGGTTTGTTGCATCCCAATGCGCTCGGGCCGAGCCTGACGCACCAGGAGGATTGGCGAAGTTGCGGATCTGTTTGCGGCTCTTCCCAGGGGAAGCTCCTGCGAATAGCTTGCGACTACTGCCGGTTGTTCAGGAGTCGCGAGCATGAAGATATTTCCCCGGATTCTGGCTTTCAGCATCCTGCTCATCGCTCCGAGTATCCTCTCAGCGCAAACGTCCTGGAGCAATGCAATCGCGGCCGTGAGCGAGAAGAGCTCAGCATACTACGATTTCGCCTTGAGCCTGGGCTCCGGGCATCCTGGTAGCGCCCTGCATGGAATTGGGTATGAGAGGCACATCTGCGCGATCATCGGCAGAATGCTCGGCTTCCAGAGCGAAATCAGGCAGGCGGAAACGTTCGAGGATCCGCCGCGAACGGTACAGGCCGACCCCATGGAGATCATGCAGCATGCGGTCTTTCTCGATTCATGGGTCGCTGCTGCGCGGAATGCTACTTCAATGACCGAAATTCAGAAGAAGAGTCTATGGAACCTTGAGTGCGTTGGTGAACACGGCATACCAGTGTCAGCCTACATCGACGATCCCGAATTGCACGGTGACTTCTCGGTCAGGGATGGCACACTGCTCGTGTACGGCGATATCGACTGGGGTATCCACGAGCGCTTCACCGAGGCCCTGGACGACCATCAAGGCGTTGCTACCATTGCTTTCGGCAGTGCAGGGGGAAGCGTCATGGATGCCATCCTGATCGGCATGGAGATCAGGATGCGAGGCCTCGCGACCACCCTGCACGGTCCTTGCTACTCAGCTTGCCCGCTGGCCTTCATGGGCGGGACTGAGCGCAGGATCTGGATGGGACCCGGGCCACACCTCGGATTTCACCGCGTGTATACGACATCTGGTGCCGTGCCGCTGGATGACGAGATCTACGATCAGATCGGCAAGTATCTCGTCTTGATGGACGTCGACCCCCTGCCTGTACTGAAATGGATGGCAAGTGCAGAACCAAGCGAGATGCACAAACCGGAACTCGAGGAGCTTTGCGTCCCGGGAGTGGCCACCTGGATCCAGAGAACCTGCGGATTCTAGCGGCGGCATCCGACCTGGCTCGCGGTGAACGAGTGTTCCCGCGAGGCGGCCACGAACCGCGGAGCGACCTGCTGCACTGAGTGCAAGCGGGAAAAAAGTGGGCCCAGCCCCCCCGAGCCGGGCCCCAGTTCAGGCAGAAGACTTCCGGATCGCCCGAGCAGCGTAGCGATAACCTCCGCAGGTGAGGTCGCGTCCAGAAGCCTTGATCAACATCTGTCACGGTTTGAAGTGTTTCCCACAATATCTAGTGTTTCGGCCGGCGTCGGTCGTCACGTTGGTGCAACAGTTTCTTTTCTGGATTATTCCGCGGGGCCGGACTTCCGGGAGCGTAGCCTCACCTCCGCGCGCAGCGCGTTCATCTCCCGAGCGGGCATGACCCCGGCAAACATATGGGCGTGGCGCAGTTCCGCGGAGTCACCGTGATCGATCTCCCACGGCATCATGGCATAGGAGCGCCGGGGCGGGAACCGCCCTCCGCCGGAACTTCCGCGCGGATCTCCTCCAGGACTTCCTCTGCGCCGGGCAGGTCCCTCAGCGAGGGATCGGCGATGCCGATCGGCTCGAGGCCCAGCGTCGGCGCATCCATGTCGAGCACGAGATAGGGATCGAAGTTCGTGTGCTGCCCCGGGTAGCCCTGCATGTTCGCGGTGAAGGCCACGGGCCCGTGCAGGCCCGGCAGCGTGCCGCGGCGCGCCCAGTGCGAATGGCCGCTCACCCAGGCATCGATCGGAAAGCGCAGCATGTCGTGGCGCAGGTCAGAGACATATGCCGGCGCCATCTCACCCTTGCCGGCTTCGGGCGCGAGCGCCTCGGGCACCGGGATGTGATGCGTCATGACAAGGGTGCGTCCATCCCAGGGCTTGGCGAGCTCCTGCGCGAGCCAGGCGCGGTCGGCACGGTGCTGGGCCGCGGTCGCGCTCGGCATGAGCAGATCGCCATCCGGCTCCGCGAGCACCTTGCGATAGTCGTTCATCAGGTGCCGTGCGCCGTACATCGTCGCTTCGAGGCGATCGGGATTCGGCCGGAGCACCTCGAAGTCGGCCCAGAGCGTCGCGCCGAGGATCCGCGTATCGCCGAGGACAAGCGTCTCGCGATCGAGGACGTGGACCCGGCGCCCCTGCGTGCGGGCCTCCGCGGCCAGGCGCGCATGGCGCCCCGGCAGGCTCGCGAAGTCGTCGTGGTAGAAGGCGTGGTTGCCGCGCGTCGAGATAACCGGCACGCCCCAGCGCTCCTCGATCTCGACGAGGCTCGAGACATGTTCGTCACCAGCGTGGAGGTCGCCGGCGATCAGGATTGCGTCGATATTGGTCAGGTTCACGTCCCGCGTGGGCTCCGGGAACGGAACGGGGTGGTCGCTGCTGCCGAATTCGCGGTGCAGATCGGACCAGTAGAGAAACTTGACCATTTCGGGCTCCTCGGTGCGATAGGTGGTCGTGGGATATGGGAAGACGCCCGGCGCGCGGCTGTGCGCCGGGGTTGGCTCGCTCACATGGGCGAGGGGGCTTCCTGCTCTTCGGCGCGGGGCAGTAGCTCCATGTCGAAGCCCGGCAGAAGCGATGCGATCTCTCCCCGTACCGCCGGATCGGAGACCGAGTTCGCCTCCGCCCGCTGGACATCGGCCAGCTGAGCACGATCACCGTAGCGTGCCTGGGCAAGCTCTGCGGAGGCGCGGCTTGCGAATACCGGCATGGCGCGCCCGTCTCCGCCCTCTCGGCCGATCAGGAGCACGGTGTCCGTGTCGTCCGTCGGGAAGACCCGATCGATCACGTGCTCGCGGAGACGAGCCTCCTGCTCGGACATGAAGCGGTAGCTGTGCTTTGGGTGGCTCGCCTCGATCCAGGCGTCGTCTTCGGTCAGGAGGATGGTCGGCGGGTTCTTCGCGTCATGATCGTCGAGATCGAAGAAGCCGAGACCCACGCGCTCGCCGCCGAACATGTCCTGGGCGGCATGGAACGCCTTGCGGCGGACGAAGTCGATCTGCGAGATCTCGCCGGTTGCCACGCTGACGACGGCAACAACATCATTGTCGTCGGTAGGCAGGCTTCCGGTGACCTGGCGCGGATCCGATTGACCAGCCTCGATGGCTGCCTTCGCCCATCGGTTCACCTGCGCAGCGATCTTGCGCCACTGGCCGATGCCAGCCTCGCCGATATCGAACATGGCGCCGTCGTGGGTGGGGATGGCCCCGCGGTACCCGGTCATGTTGTGGTAGAGTTCGCCCGTCTTCTCGCCGTTCAGCATGACGGCGTCGCGAGCGTGCCGATGTCGCCCGACGACGCGTATACCGGGACCTACTGCCTGCGCTGCGGCGCGCACTGGAACCATGCCGGGGAAGATCCGGCCTCGCCGCGCAGCGCGGAGACTCCGAATGGCTGATCCTGCCGACGCGAACTATTTTCCGGATCCCCGGCCGATGTCGGAGGCGCCGAAGGATCGCACCTCCGTGCTGGCCCGGATCCTCAGGGACCTTCCCGCGAAGAAGAGCGGCCAGGAGGCGTCGCAGAACCTTCACGACCTTGCGGGCCTTCTTGTTGTTGTCTGCCATCCTGGCGACATCGAAGGCGTGCGCGATCTCGGCTGGAGACTGGCGGGGCCGTTCGGCTACGGCCTCGGGCCCGACGATTGGTTCGAAGGCTGGTGGCCGCTGCCAGGAAACGGAGAAGGACATGGACAAGAAGACGACTGACCGGGCCGAGATCGGCCCTTGCTGCGCGGAGTGCACCTGCGAGCGCGGCAGCGCGGATTGCACCTGGATTGCCGCGGGTGGCGCCGAAGCGCGGCCGGTGACGCTCGAGAACCTCGGGCTGCAGGCCCGCATGGAGTTGGCGATACTGCGCAAGCGGAGGCTGCGGGGCGCGTTTCTCTAGAAGCCGGATGGGGCCCAACGCGCTCTCCGCGCTTCGAGCTGGGCTTTGGCAACCATGATCAGCACGGAGCGCTCCTCTTCCAGGAGTTGGCTCCAAAGCGCCTGCAGTTCATCATCCTGAGATTGCGCGCCCGGAGCGCCGGTGATCTCCGAGACCTTGCAGCCGAGGATCCCGGCCAACTTCGAGATGGTGTCGAAACGCGGACTCGCGACACGCCCCTGGATGATGTCGCGCACGGTGGTATGCCCGAAGCCGGCCTCGCGGGCCAGGCGCGAGGGATTATAGCCGCGCTCGCGCATGATGCGCTCCAGGTTCTTGCCGATCGTCGAGCCCTGCATGGTCGAGTCCTCCTTCGATCTTCGCGCCACCGTGCCGGGATTTTCTCTTGGCGTCCAACCTGGATGCGGCGTCCGTCACCTCGGGCACTACTGCTCCAAGCGTGCGGTCACCCCCGGTCCAGGACGCTGAGGATGAGGCCGATGGGTACATACCGGAAGAACAGGAGAAGGGCGGGGACGAGCGACCAATCCCGACATTGAGCGCACCATAGACGCCCAGCCCGCCCCCCCCCCAGGAATGGAACCCAGGTTGTCAGCATACTTATTGCAGAAACTCTTGAGGGCGATGATTGGCAGTAGCCTTGCGAGCTTGCGGTGCGCGGTCTAAGATAGTATTGAACTATAGTTCACATATGAGAACATTAGGGAAGGGGTCGGCCTTGTTACCCAATATTCTATGGATCATGGCTGACGAACTGCGCGCCTCGTCTATCGGCTGCTATTCGGCCGATCCTTGCTCTCCGGGGTGGGATCGTGCCGTGACGCCACATCTGAATTCGTTGGCCGCGAAGGGGGTCCGGTTTTCGCGCCATTGGTGCAACTCGCCAGCCTGCGTGCCCTCCCGATGCTCTATGCTGACGGCACAGTCGCCCGAGCGGTTGGCGATCTATTCCAACGAAGGGGCCTGGGCGAGCTATCCGGTTCCGCATGTCGCCCAGACCTTCCCCGAGCACTTCGCTGCCAACGGCTATCGCACGGCCAGTTTCGGCAAGGCGCATCTGCCGCGGGGGTATTCGGCATGGCAGCACAGGGATTCCAGTGGAAGCGGGATGAACGTATTTGCCGATGCCGTGGGCAGCGCCGTGCTGAAGGCGATCGTTCCACGCGGCATCCCCTCGCCAGTTGGAGGGCGGTTTCCGGACGATGTCTACTATCCGCCTGATGCGGTTACGGACAACGCGCTGGATTGGTTGGCAAACACGGGCGATCAGCCGTTCATGCTGCGGGTGTCCTACCTCCAGCCCCATACGCCCGTTCTGCCGCCCGACCGGTACAGGGCACGCTATGACCCAAAGGATTTCCCCGGCCACGACCTGCCCCGCTCGGAAGCCAGCCGATACGAGCAGTTGTTCGCGGCAGCAGTTGGGGGGCCAGAGCTGACCCACGCGCAGATGCAACAGGCTCAGGCGGATTATGCGGCGCTGACAAATTGGCTCGACGATCAGGTCGGCCGCGTTCTGGCAGCGCTGGATGCCAGCGAGCTGGCCGAGAATACCGTTGTCGTTTTCAATGCCGATCACGGCGCGTCGTTGGGCGAGGGCGGACTGTTGGCCAAGGTCGTTCATGCGCCGCAATCGCAGCGGATACCGCTTGTCATTCGGGGTCCCGGGCTACCCGCAGGCGCGGTACGCGATGATCTGAGCGAGGCGATGGATCTGGCGCGGACGCTTTGCGGGTTGGCCGGGATCGCACCGGACCCTGCATTTCAGGGCCGCGACCTGTTCTACGAACCCGCGCCCGAAATGGTCTTCTCGACCATCGGGCAAGGGCACCTCGGGGCCTCGGCATCGTCGGCTGCAAACGTCGGGACGTGGGATGGCGGGCTGGGGTGGCCACGCCGCGCTTGTCTGCGCACGGACCGATGGCGCTTTGACATGAATGTCAGGCAGGACGGCGGCCCGGTGGCTTCGGAGAACGAGGACGCCTTTCTTGCCGACAGTCTGGAGGATCCGCAGGAAGTCCGGAACCTTGCCCGCGATCCGGCGCACGCTGGCCAGGTAGCCGCGTTCCGGACCTGCCTGCTGGACCGGGCGGCTGCGGCGCTTGAACCGGCGTTCGTTCCACAGTTTTCGGCAGCGGAGGTGGGGGAGTTCGCCCCGCCCAAATTGTAAGGCGACAAGATGAGCAAACTTAAGGCCGCCGTTATCGGCGCCGGCTGGTTCGCGGCCCACAGTCACATTCCGGTGCTGGCGACGCGCGATGAAGTCGAACTGGATGGTGTATGCCGGTTGGGCGCGGCCGACCTGGCGCGGGTGAAGGACCATTTCGGGTTCGCTTTCGCATCCGAAGACTACCGCGAGGTACTGGCGCGCAAGCCCGACATCGTTGTCGTTTCCTCCCCGCATGCCTTGCACTACGAACAAGCCCGCGCGGCGCTTGAAGGCGGCGCGCATGTCATGTGCGAAAAGCCGATGACCCTTGATCCCGGTCAGGCCTGGGACCTGGTGAGGATCGCCGAGGAACATGACAGGCATCTGCTGATTGCCAATTCGCACAATTACCTGCCGCATGTCGCCGACCTGCATGACCGGATCGCCGACGGGCTTATTGGCGAGATCGAGCATGTCGCCTGCTCGTTCATCTCGGTCACGCGCGAGGTCTTTACCGGTGCCGACGGGCTGAAACGCTGGGACGCGGCGTTCTTCCGCCCTGACCGATCGACCTGGCAGGACCCGGCGGGCGGTGGCGGCTTTGCCTATGGGCAACTGAGCCACTCGCTGGCGTTGATGTACTATCTGTCGGGCCTTGATCCTGAAAAGGTCTCGGCGCTGACTCGGCAGGCCGAGGGCGTGGACATTGCGGATGCAGCGGTTCTGGGATGCGCTGGCGGCGCAACGGTTTCGATTTCCGGTTCGGTTGCCATGCCGCAGGGCGAGCGGGCGCTGATGCGGGTGTTCCTGGCGGGCAGTCTGGGCCTGATCACTGCCGAGTTCGATCTTGACCGGTGCGAGATCAAGCTGAACGACGGAACGCGCGAGATGCTGCCCCTGAAGCCTGGCGACTGGGCCGTGAACAGTGCCGGACCGGTGGATGCGCTGGCCGATCTGGCCTTGGGGCGCGGGCGCAACCAGTCGTCGGGTAGTATCGGTGCACTGACGACCGCGACGATCCACGCGATGCTGCGCTCGGCCGCCGAGGACGGCGTCATGATGCCGGTGCAGGCGCAATGAGTTGGGACGATCTGCGTGGCTCCGGCTTCGTGCTGCGCTTGCGGCCGGGAATGGCCGACGAGTACCGCCGTTGCCATGCCGAGATCTGGCCCGAAATGGTCGAGGCTTTGCAGGCATCGGGCATCGTGTTCTACGAGATTTTCCTCGACGAGGCGGGCGGCCAGGTATTCGGCCACATGCTGCGCAAGGGTCCGCAGCCGATGACCGACGACCCGGTCATCCTGCGCTGGCGGGACCACATGGCCGACGTGCTTGAGATGGACGGCGACCTACCGGCGCGCCTCCCGATCGAGCGGGTTTTCCGCATGACGGCCCCTGGTGGCCCGAGTTAGCTCAAGCTCAAGCCGTAGTGAGGCGACGCGGCAAGCGCTTCTATCTGCGCGGCGGCCATGTCCGGATCGCTCAACGCGACCAGCTTGGTATTGTCCGCCGGATTGCCGGTACGACGAGAAATTTCCAGGCTGGTGGATGCGAGCCGCGCCAGGATCTGCGTCAGTGCGGACTTGGAGACACGGGTCAGCGGAACCGATACCGAAAGCGAAACCTCGGCCGTGCCACGTTGACCGAAGACCGGCACAGCAAGGCAGAAGACGCCCGGCGTATATTCCTGGTTGTCGATGGCAAAGCCGCGCCGACGCGTTCGTTCCAGTTCTTCGGACAAGGCCTCGGGGGTCGCGATTGTCGTCCCGGTATAGACCGGCAATTCCGGCTCGTCGTAAAGCGCTTGAACCTGATCTTCGGGCATTTGGGCCAGCAACGCCTTGCCGACGCCGGTGGCGTGGGCCTGCAATCTGCGCCCGGTCTCGGACAGAAGCCGCAGCGCGTGCGAACTGTCGACCCGCGCAAGATAGACATTCTCGCGTCCGGACAGGCGGGCAAGCTGCGTGGTCTCGTTCACCTCGGCCACAAGCGCCTGCATGGCCTGTCGCGCGACGTCGATCATGTCATGCGTCCGCATATAGGCTTCGCCCGCTTCGAGCGTGCGGATGCCCAGCGTATAGCGCCGAGTGTCCGACATGGGCTCCAGGTACTGACGTCGGACCATGACGTCGAGCAGGGCGTGGAGCGAACTTTTGGGAATGCTAAGCGCGGCGGTCAGCTCCATGAAGCTGACGCCGTGATCCTTGGCAATCGCCAGCTCGAGGATGTCCAGAACCCGTTCCGCCGACTTGACCGAGCGGGGTTCAGCCGCGGCTGACTTGGTAGTTTTCGTGACCGTCACCGGGGTTCCCTTTTCGAATTACTTGCGGCGGCTTGACCGAACGCCGAATCGCGGGCATAGTTTACATGAACCACGGTTCTCATATGTGAACTCGTTAGAGTCGTCAAGGCCGGGGTCAACTGTACGCACCAAGCGTGCAGATAAAGGGAGGATACATTGCTGCACACATTCTTCGGGCGAACGCAGGTTCGCCGTGGCCTCATCGTACCTGGTCTGATGGCTGGGCTTCTGGTTTCCAGTGCGGTGGTGGCGCAAGACATTCCCGACGTGCCGCGGAACCGGACGCTGATCTCTCAGGGTTGGGATTTCTACAATCAGGTGCCGTCGACGGACAACTACAACCCTTATGCGGGAGTGCTGCTGCACGGGCGGAACAACCTGCATTATACGGTGTACGAGTCGCTCTTCTACACCAACCACAACACCAACGAGCGCATTCCGTGGCTGGCAGAGAGCATGGAGATCAACGACGACTTCACGGTGGTCACGATCAAGCTGCGCGACGGTGTCACATGGTCGGACGGCGAAACCTTCGACGCCGAGGACGTGATCTATACCCTCGAAATGCTCAAGTCTGAATCGCCGGGCATGCTATTCTCGTCCGCGATCGACGAATGGGTTGAAACCGCCGAGGCACCGGACCCGCTAACGGTCGTTCTGACGCTGAAGAAGCCGGGCCCGCGCTGGCCCCAGGATTTCCTTGCGACAGGCCAGGCATCGCGGTTGGTGATCGTGCCGGAACACATCTGGGCCGGGACGGATGCCAGCGAGTTCCCTAACTTCGATCTTGAAAAGGGCTGGCCGGTCGGAACCGGTCCCTACAAGCTTGTCGCGTCGACACCCTCGGCCGCGACCTTCGATCTTCGCGACAGCTGGTGGGCGGTGGACTCCGGCATGGTCGACGAGATGCCCAAGGTCGAGCGCATCGTCTACGTTCCGGGCACGCAAGAGGCGATGCCTCAGCTTTTCGCCTCGAACCAGATCGACATGGGGCGGTCGATCCAACCCGGCGCCTATGATGCGATACGGTTCCAGAACCCCGCACTGGTGTCGTGGAACAAGGAAGGCCCCGTCTGGGGCGCGCCGGACGGCTGTACCTATGCACTGCGGTTCAACAGCCAGGTCCCGCCGTTCGACAACGCTGCGCTCCGCCGCGCGATAAACTTCGCCATTGACCGCGATCAGATCGTCAACCTGGCCTACGAAGGCTCGGTTCTGAAGGCGATGATGCCGCTTTCTTCCTACGAGGGGATGCTGGACTACGTCGAGAAGATGAGCGCCGATCTTGGCCTCGATGCGCTGGACAATCCTGACCCTGCCAAAGTGGCCGAGATCATGGAGGGCGCCGGTTTCGTCAAGGGCGACAACGGGCTTTGGGCCAATGGTGACGGCAGCCAGTTGCAACTGGAATTGGCCGTGGCGCAGGGCGATCCGATTGGCCCGGTGCTGTCGCAGCAATTGAAGAACGCGGGCTTTGACGCGCTTTTCAAGGTGCAGCAGCTGACCGCCAAGAACGAAGCCGTGCAGGCCGGCAACTTCCAGATGGACGTGGGTCCGCATTGCGGTGCGCTTTACGATCCCTGGCAGACGCTTCAGCACTTCCACTCGAAATACTCTTCGCCGGAAGGTGAGGCGGTGAAGAACAACCGCGCAGTGACCCGCTACGAGAACTCGGAACTGGATGCCCTGCTGGACCAGATGGAGGCGATGCAGCCGTCCCCGGATGATCCGGAGTACATGGATCTGGTCCGCCAGGCGTCCGAGATCTTCGTCGAGGAACTGCCCGAGATCAGCCTTGCGGAAGAACTGCACACGCTGGTGTTCAACTCGACCTACTGGACCGGCTACCCCAATGCCGAGGACCCGTATATCGCGCCTTATCTTCCCTGGGCCGGGTTCCAACTGGTGATCTTGAACCTCGAACCGACGCAGTAAACGCCGGATTCAAATCCGCCAGGCGGCGATCCCTGTCGCCTGGCATTTTCATCAACAGATTGGCAGGCAAAATGGAAGCTCTGGTTTGGGAAGGTCCCGAGGCGATGACACTGAAGGATTGGCCCGATCCGGTGCCCGGCGCGGGAGAGTTGCTGATCGATGTCGCCTATGTCGGTATCTGCGGTTCGGAACTCGGCGGTTACCTTGGCCACAACGCGCTTCGGGTGCCGCCGCTGGTCATGGGGCATGAGTTTGCCGGCACCGTTGCCGCGATTGGCGAGGGCACCGAAACCAACCTGAAGGTCGGCGACCGGGTGACCTGCAACCCGATGGTGCCCTGTGGCGAGTGTGAGTATTGCGCCGAAGGTGCGACAAATCTTTGCCTGTCGCGCTCGTTGATCGGTGCGCACCGGCCTGGCGCTTTTGCGTCCCGCGTCACGGCCCCTGCACGGGCCACGTACCGTTTGCCGGACAGTGTTTCCCTGCAAGTGGGCGCCATGGTCGAACCGTTTGCGGTCGGTATCCGGATCGGCACAATGGCGGGCAACCTTACGGGCAAGACTGCCCTTGTTATCGGCGCGGGGCCGATTGGCCTGCTGGCCGTTCAGGTGCTGAAGCATTGCGGCGCGGAAAAGGTGTTCTGTGTCGATCTCGACGCCGACCGGCGCGAGATGGCCCGCAGTTTTGGTGCCGAGGTCATCGTTCCCGAAGAAAACGACACGGTGGACTATATCCGATCCGCCACCGACGGGCGCGGCGTTGCGGTGACGGTCGATGCCGTCGGTTCGGCCCAGACCCGGGCACAATCCGTGGCGGCCACCCGGTCGGGCGGCGATGTGCTTTTGTCCGGTCTTCATGCCGAGGCCAGCGATTTCCCGGCCTCTGAAGTGATCCGCCGTGAGATCGTGGTCAGGGGGACGTTCTGCTATTCCGCGAAAGATTTCGCAGATGCGCTGGCCGCGGCCGCCGATGGCAGCCTGTCGCTTGGGTCCTGGATCGTCGAGGCGCCGCTGGGTGAAGGGGGTGCCTGGTTCGACCGGCTCGTGAAGAACCCGGGCAACGTATCGAAGGTTCTTCTGATGCCGGGTCAGGCAGCATGAAGATCGTCAGCATTGAGGCCTTTCCGATCAAATCCGAGATGGTCGGTGCCCTCTACAAGGGAGCCGGCACCGAAGGCCGCCGGCCGCCCTGGACCAAGGACGCCGAGGTGGCCGGGCCGATGTCGGGCTACGAGCGCTTCAAGAAGCTCCGGTCCACGTGGCGCTATGACGGTGCCGTTGGCTGCCTGATCACCGCCGAGGACGGCACGACCGGGTTCGGTACGACCCGCTACGATCAGCCGGTCATCCACCTGATCAACGACCACCTCGCGCCGCTGTTGGTGGGCGAGGACTGCATGGCAATCGAACGCCTGTGGGACATGATGATGCGCATGACCACGCCCTATGGCGTGTCAGGCCTGCCGTCCTATGCGGTCTCGGGGATTGACCTCGCGCTGTGGGACCTGAAGGGCAAGCTGCTGGATCAACCGGCCTACAAGCTGGCAGGCGGGCCAGTGCGGGACGATCTGTTCGTCTATGCGACGGGCAACGATACCGACTGGCACATGGAACTGGGGTTTCGGGGCACCAAGCTGGCGTGCCCGTTCGGATTGTATCACGGGCTGGACGGTCTGGCCGGAACCGAAGCGCTGGTGGCCAGGACACGAGAACTGATCGGGCCGAATGTCGAACTGATGCTCGATTGCTGGATGGCGTTCGATGTCGAGTTTGCCGTCCGGCTAGTGGACCGGCTGAAAGACTACAACCTACGCTGGATCGAAGATTGCCTTCTGCCTGAATACGCGGAGGCGCACGATGAACTCCGCCGCCGCGTGCCGGCGCAGACACTGGCGACCGGCGAGCATTGGTACAGCCTGCCGTCGTTCGGCAGCGCCTGCGCCCGCCGCGTGGCCGACATCCTCCAACCGGATATCTGCTGGGCCGGGGGGTTCACCGGGTGCCGGAAGATCGCCCAACTGGCCGAGGCGCACGGGCTGGAAGTCTGCCTGCACGCAGGCGCCAACACGCCCTATGGCCAGCATCTGTCGGTGACATCGCCCGCGATCCGTTGGGCTGAATACTTCGTTGGCGGCGCGCCGGGCGTGCCGCTGGAAGAAACCCGGGTCTTTCCCGGGATGCCGGTTCCCGTGAATGGCCGGGTCGCGCCATCTGACGCGCCGGGCTTTGGCTTGGGCCTGAACGATGACGTTCTGGCTGCGATGAGGCGCTGACCATGTATTTCGACTATGTGCTCCGCCGCTTCCTGGTGATGCTGCTGGTCATCTTTCTGGCAGTGACGATCAACTTCGCGTTGCCGCGCATGATGCCCGGCGATCCGATCGAAAGCCAGTTGAGCCAGCTATTGGCGCAGGGTGGCGGATCGGTCGGGGACGTCGGTGCAATGGTCGCCGCATATCGCGAGAAGTTCGGCCTCGATCAGCCGGTCCTGCACCAGTACTTCAACTACTGGGGCGCACTGTTCCGGCTGGACCTGGGGTTCTCGCTGGCCAGCTATCCCGAGCGGGTCGGCGCGGCGATCCTCGCCGGGTTGCCATGGACGCTGGGTCTGCTTGGCTTTGCGACGCTGGTTTCGTTCACGGTCGGGACACTGCTTGGAGGGCTGATCGCCTGGCCCAAGGCCAGCCGTCTGTGGCGCGGACCGGGCGCGGTGGTGCTGTTACTGTCCTCGGTCCCCTACTTCCTGATCGGCATGGTGCTGCTGTATTTCTTTGCGGTGGTCTGGCGCATATTCCCTGCGGGCGGCGGATTGCCCTACGGCACCTCGCCCAGCTTCGACTGGGCGACGGTGAAGGGCATTCTCTGGCACGGCACTCTTCCCGCCGCATCGATCATCCTAGCCGAAACCGGGGCATGGGCCGTGGGGATGCGGGGTATGCTGGTTTCCACCCTGGGCGAGGACCACATCGCGCTGGCCGAAGCCAAGGGTCTGAAGGACAAGCGCATCTTCCGCCGCTACGGGATGCGCAGCGCAATGCTGCCGCAGCTGACCAAGCTGGCGCTTACCCTCGGGCACATCGTTTCCGGCGCGATCCTCGTCGAGGTGATCTTCTCGTATCCCGGTATCGGCTTTCGCCTGTACCAGGCGATCCAGGCAAAGGACTATTTCGTGGTGCAGGGCATCGTTGTCTTCCTGTCAATCTCGCTGGCGCTGGCTACCTTCATTCTTGATCTGATCTATCCGCTGATCGATCCGAGGATCTCGGCGCGGAGGCGTGGCTGATGCGGATGAATGCATTCCTCGGATGGGGGCTCGGCATCCTTGTGCTGCTGATCCTGACCGCCATCATCGGCCCAATGGTTGCCGATCCCAAGATGGCCGAAGTCGGCGCTGTCATTCCAAGGCAGAAGCCTTCGACAGAGTTTCTTCTGGGCACGGATGGGCAGGGGCGGGACATGATCGCTGTGCTCATCTACGCGCTACCGCAAACCCTGAAGATCGGGTTGCTGGCCGGGCTGATCTCGCTCGGTGTCGGAACAGTGCTCGGGCTGGTCTCCGGCTTTGTCGGCGGCTGGGTGGATGCTGTGATCCGGACGATCTCGGACGTGATGATGACCATCCCCGGCATCGCGATCATGGTGCTGGTGGCGGCCAATGTGCGCGTGATGACCGTCGAGATCATGGCGGTCATCGTAGCCGCGCTCAGTTGGATGATCGCGACCCGCACGATCCGGGCGCAGACGCTGTCGGTGCGCGAGCGAGGCTATGTCCAGATCGCACGGCTGAATGGCCAGTCCGGCCTGAAACTGGTCTTCGTCGAAGTTCTGCCGAACTTGCTGACCTTCATCGCCGCCAGCTTCGTGATGACCGTCAGCCAGGCGATGCTGGCGACCATCGGGCTGGAGGCCCTGGGCTTGGGGCCGCAGGATGACCTGACGCTGGGCATGACGATCTACTGGGCGCAGTTCTACGCGGCAATTGTGCGCGGCATGTGGTGGTGGTGGATGCCGCCGGTGTTCATCATCTCGCTGATCTTCGTCGGATTGATGCTGACCTCGATCGGGCTGGATTCCACCGTCAACAAGCGTCTTGCGAGGTAGTGATGCTGCTGGATGTAAGAAACCTCAGCGTCGAGTACGTGACCCCCAAGGGGCCGGCCTATGCGGTCAACGACGTTTCGTTCTCGTTGAAAAAAGGCGGGCGGCTTGGGCTGGTCGGCGAAAGCGGCTCGGGGAAATCCACCACCGTGCTTGCGCTGATGCGCCTGTTGCGGGGCGGGAGGATCGAGGCGGACGGCATTGATCTGGACGGGCGCGAACTGACCGGGCTAAGCGATCCCGCCTATCGTAAGCTGCGCTTCGCGGACATGGCGATGGTGCCGCAAGGAGCGATGTCGTCGCTGAACCCGGTTCTGCGGATCAGCGAGCAGATGGGCGACATCTTCGACGATCACGGCGTGCGCCACGGGCGCAGCGAACGCAGGGCGATCTTAGGGGACCTGCTGGAACGGGTCGGCCTGTCAGCCAACGTCCAGGACCGGTATCCGCACGAATTGTCCGGCGGCATGAAGCAGCGGGTGTGCATCGCCATGGCCATCGCGCTGGGTCCGGACCTGATCCTGGCAGACGAGCCGACCTCGGCGCTGGACGTGATGGTTCAGAAGCAGGTGCTGGCGACCCTTGGCCGAGTCCAGCGCGAATTGGGCGCGGGGATACTGCTGATCGGGCACGACATGGCGCTGATGGCGCATTTCGTGGACGATCTGGGCGTTATGTACGCCGGCCGGTTGGTGGAAACCGGGCCGGTGCGGCGACTGTTCGCCAAGCCGCGCCACCCCTACACCAAGATGCTGATCGACTCGCTGCCATCTTTCGAACGACGCGGAACCTTCAAGGGGATCCCCGGTGTTGGGCCTTCACTGTTGACCCAGCTGGAAGGGTGCCCGTTTCACCCGCGATGCCCGATGGCGACGGATATCTGCCGCAGCAAACGCCCGGATCCGCGCCCGGTGGATGCCGAAGAGCCGCGCCATCTGGCCGCCTGCCACCTGGCCGAGGAACTTTCATGACCAGCACGATCGAAGCCCGGAACGTAGACGTCGTATTCTCCTCGGGTCTGGGCGGGCGCGTCCGGAAGACCGCCTTGCAGGACCTGTCCCTGACAGTGGGCGGGGAAAGCCCCTCGATCACCGCGGTGGTGGGCGAAAGCGGCAGCGGCAAGACGACACTGACCCGACTTCTGCTGGGCTTCCAGCCCGCGACGTCGGGCGAGGTGATGTACAACTGCAGGGCGATGTCCTCGCTGAGCCCCAACGAGGTCAAGGCGTTCCGCCGGGATGTCCAGGCGATCTTCCAGGACCCGTTCGAGGTCTTCAATCCGTTCTACCGGGTCGAACATCCGCTGGTGACGCCGTTGCGCACTTTTGGCCTGGCGCAGTCGAAAGCCGAGGCCATTCACCTGATCGAACAGGCGATGGAGACCGTTGGCCTGCGCCCGCAAGAGACCATAGGCAAGCACCCCCACCAGCTTTCAGGCGGACAGCGACAGCGGATCATGATCGCCCGTGCCCTGGCGCTGCGGCCGTCAGTGATCATCGCGGACGAACCGGTAAGCATGGTGGATGCGTCGCTCCGCTCGACCATCCTCGAGCTTCTGTGGAAGCTGAACCGCGAGCAGGGGATCGCGCTGATCTACGTGACCCATGACCTGACCACGGCCTACCAGGTGGCCGAGACGATCCTTGTTCTTTACGGCGGTCAGGTAATGGAAATCGGCAGCGCCGAAGATGTCATCCATCGCCCCCGCCATCCATATACCCGCGCCCTGATCGAGGCGGTCCCATCACCCGATCCGGACATTCCCTGGAACCTAGGCGATGGCAGCGATACGGGCGAGGTCAGCAACATGCCCGACCAGGGCTGCGCATTCGCGACGCGTTGCCCGCATGTGATGGAGAAGTGCCGGGCGCAGCGCCCGCCCCTGTTCGATACCGACCCGTTGCGCGCATCGGCCTGCTGGATGGATGAGCGCACCGAAACGACCACCGCCGCTGAAATCCAACGCCGCGCCGCGACGGCCCGAACGGTTGCCGCGGAATGATCGTCGATGCCCATTGCCATATCTGGAACAGGTGGCCCTATCAGCCGCCCGTGCCCGATCCTGAAAGCCGGTCCCGGGCAGAGCAGTTAATCTGGCAAATGGATCAGAACGGTGTGGATCATGCCTTGGTGATCGCCGCGGCCATTGGCGACAACCCGGCGAACGCCGCCGATGCCTTTAACGCCGCTGACAGCTTCCCCGGCCGATTAACCGTTTTCCCGGACTTGGAATGCCGCTGGTCCCCGGACTATCAGCGACCGGGAAGCAAGGACCGGCTTCGCGCGGCGCTCGACCGCTGGGGCATGAAGGGCTTCACCACCTACCTGACCGAAGACGAAGACGGCAGTTGGCTGCTGGGGGAGGAAGGCGACGCCTTCTTCACCCTTGCCGAGACCATGAGCCTTGTCGCCAGTCTTTCCCTGATGCCGCACCAGTTGCCGGCCTGCGGTGAACTCGCACGTCGCCACCCCGGCCTGCCGATCCTGTTGCACCATCACGCCTTTTTCGGCCCTCGCAGCGGCACGACCATGGCTGACCGGGAACTTGCCGAGGCGGTCGCCGCGCAGCTCAATGTCTTTGTCAAACTCTCCGGGCTGGGGAATGTTGCGGGGCCGGAGGATGACTATCGCTATTCCGGCCTCACATGGATCAAGACACTCATGCGCGAACTGTTTCCGGGTCGAATGGTCTGGGGATCAGATTTCCCGGTCTCGTCCCGGCATATGACCTATCGGCAGTCGCTGGAGGTGTTGCGGCGTCACGGCCATCTTGCTCCCGCTGAAGCGAGTGGCGTTCTAGGCGGCAAGATGGCCCGGATGTTGCGCTTGGGGGAATCCTGCCGAGCAGGGCGCTGATTTGCGGTAGCCTTGGTCAACGCGCGGCGTTTAACCCTCGGAGTTATGTGCGCACGGATCGCACCGAAAAGAATTCGGTTGCCATCAAGGCTGATGGCACCGCCCTTTTCGAACTCGACTTCGATTTCGCCGTGACGATTGCGGCCAGGTGAAAGGTCACATCGGGTCGCTGGTCGATCATCCTGTCTGTCGCGCTAGGGTCGATGCCTCGTGCTGTCCACCGGGAATGCGGCGTCAGTTGGGCTGGACAGCGCCGGCGGGGCGCACATCTTCAAGGCCAAGACTACCGGCCCTGGCGGCGCCCGGTGGTCAATCGAGCGGTGAACGCCCCGGTGAAAGGAGCCCGCAGGCCGTTAGAGGGCGCGCGAGCGCTCGAGGCCTACCGGACGCAGGCCTGCATTTCTGGCAGGGCCGAGTCGCCAAGCATCACTCGAAAGTCCGCGCCACCGGCTTGCCCGTGAGGCCTTGCGCGAACTCGTCCGCGCGCTTCTCGAAGGTCGCGGCACTGCGCGCGTCGCTCTGGTAGAACCGGCCGCGCTCGAGGCCAGGAGCATAGGCCTGCTCCAGCCAGCCGCGGGGATCGCCATGGGGCGAGCGGTAGCCTTCGTGGCCGAGCTTCTTCGCGCCCGCATAGTGCGTGTCGCGCAGGTGCAAGGGCACCTGCGCCGGCGGCTCCGATGTCACCGCCTGCATGGCCAGGTTGATCCCGCGGCAGGCCGAGTTCGACTTCGGCGCGCGGGCGACGTGCAGGGCCGCGTGCGCGAGGATGATGCGCGCCTCGGGGTAGCCGATCATCTCGACCGCCTGCGCCGCGGCGACGGCAGTCTGTAGCGCGGTATTGTCCGCCAGGCCGACGTCCTCGCTTGCATGGACCATGATGCGCCGGGCGATGTAGCGGGGATCCTCGCCACCATGGATGAGCCGGCCGAGCCAATAGAGCGTCGCGTCCGGATCGGAGCCCCGCATGCTCTTCACGAAAGCCGAGATGATGTCGTAGTGCTGATCACCGCCGCGATCGTGGTTGACCGGGGCGGCCTCGTAGGCGTCGGCCAGCATGTCGTCGGTGATCTCGACGCGATTTCCGCTGCCATGACCGATCGCGAGACTCTCGAGCACGGTCAGCGCGGCGCGGGCGTCGCCGCCCGATCGCCCGGCGATGGTGCGCTTGTGCGCTGGCGAGAGCGCGACCTCGAGCCCCGCCTTCGCGAAATGCGCCAGGCCGCGATCCAGAACCTTCTCCATGTCCTCGATCGAGAGCGGCTCGAGCTTCACCACCGTCGAGCGGGAGATGAGCGCCTTGGGGAGCGACGTGTAGGGATTCTGGGTGGTCGCGCCGATGAAGTCGGCCGTACCGTTCTCGGAGATCGCCAGGAGATCGTCCGCCTGCGTCGCCGAGAAGCGGTGGACCTCGTCGACGAAGATGAGAAGCGGGGTGCGCGCGGCCTCGTCCGCAAGCGCCCGGATATCCTTCACCCCGGCCCGGGTGGCGTGGAGCTGGCGGAACTCCTTGCCGAGTTCCCGCCCCACGGCCTCGGCGATCGAGGTCTTGCCGATGCCCGGCGGCCCGAAAAGGATGATGCTGCCCAGCTGCTGGGCGGCAATTCTCCGGCGCAGGATGCCGCCGGGCGCAACGGCCTTTTCCTGCCCGATCACCTCGTCGAGGGACTGCGGGCGCAGGAGGTGCGCAAGTGGGCGCGATGCAGGCTCGGCGGCGAAGAGATCTTTCACGATACGGGGTCCTTGGTCAGTTCTGGCTCCGGCGCGGCTCGCAGGCGGGCGGTGCGATCGACACGCTGCCGGTCGGCAGCGCTCGGTGGCAAATCGAGCGTCTCCTGCATAGCCGGAGGAAGCACCTGGCGCCACACCAAGCGGGTGACGCCTGGCAGGATTGCCTGGAGAGGCGGGGAATTCGTTGACCTTGGAAGCATAGCCTGATAGTTTGCGAAAAACAAATACCAGATGAGACTTTCTCACGTGCCCACGCCACGGATCTCTCGCGTCTACTCCGCTACTCCGCTCATATCCTGAGCGGAGGGTTCCGAAGCGGGCCTCTTTCGAGTACGCGAAAAACACGAATCATTGCGATTTTCAGACGTCCACCATACGCTCTGGCAGGACACCCGATCTCAAGGAGACATTCATGACCACCACGCTGACCCAGGCGTTCGCCGAGAAGGGCATGAAGGCCCGCTACGAAAGCGCCCCCGCGAAAATCCTTCCGCTGACGGAAGACCTGCTGCGCGACCTGCCTGCCGACACCGCCGACAAGGTCGGCCAGGAACTGAAGGCCGGCGACGTCATCGTCAGCTGGCAGCCGGAAGGCGGCAAGCGCAAGGGCCGCGTCCTCGATCCGATGGGCTGGAACGATCTCTCGATCGTCGTGCCGATGGGCGATGGCACCGAGAGCGTCGTGGGCGCGAGCGACATGGTCGATACCGCCGTGCGTCTCGTCGACATGGGACGCGACGATCGGCAGAATCGCAAGGATCTCGTCGAGCATAACGAGAAGGCGCAGCGGGAGCACCGCGCGCTCGTCGCGCGCGGCGAGCTCGCCGAGGACGACGAGTTCGTGCCGGCCAAGCCCCGCTACGCCGATGGCGCCTTTGCACAGAACGACGGCTTCGTGGCTTGCATGAAAGCGCGCCTGGCTGCAGAGCACGACAACCCGTTCAGCGGCCTGGAAGGCAAGTCGATCGCCGCGATGGCCGAGTTCAGGATCGGCAGGGCGACCGCGCACAACCTCACCGCCGAAGACGCGCGCATGGCCCAGGAGGCCAAGTCGCTGCGCACGGAGATCGCGAAGCTCCGGGCAGCCGATGCCGCGCCGGCCGGGGAAAAGCGCGAGCATGGCCTCGAGCGCGTCACCGACGAGCTGAACGACCTGCCGAGCGCGGGGCAGGGCATGACCGCTGCCCAGGTCGCCGCGATGATGCCGAACCGGGAGCTGATCGGACTGGCCTTCGCGCCGCTGACCACGACCCCGCTCGAGGAAATCCAGTCCCGCCGCCTCGGCCCTCGTGACGCGAACACGGTCATCGCCGACCTGCGCCGCCACGAGGAAACCGAGTGGGGCCCGGGTGCGATCGAGAAGACGCGCGCACTGCTGACCAGCCGCATGCCGGGCTACTCCTTCGAAGGGAAGATGTTCAGCCGCGGTGGCGTCGACATGATGCTGATCGCCGACCAGGCCGGTGCCGTGCTCTACGCATGGGACAGCGAGACCCGCGTGAAGGACTTCGACGCCGCCCCGATGATGGAGCAGCTGACCGAGGCCGACGTTCCGACCGAGGACGAGCTGCAGGCGCTGCGCGACGAGCTCAAGGACCTGCGCTACGACAACGGCGCCGAGATCGACTTCGGCTTCGATGACGAAGACGAGGATGAGCCCGAGTACGATGACGAGGACGACTACGGCATCGGTGCCGGGCCGCGCCCCGACGGGTACTGATACGCCGCCGAATGGCTGCCCCGAAACGAGAGAGGCCGGCGGGATGCGCCGGCCTTTTTTTGTTATTGTTTCGGGACCGGGAAGCCGCCCCTCCAACCGAAGGAAGGTCGAGGTGCGTGTTTCGGATCAGCCGTTGCCAGGCATCTCCGCCGCACTCTGGAAAGCCTCCACGACCGCCGCGCCGTCGGCGTCAATGTACTCGCTTGGCGTGCCCCGAAAATCGAAATGCGGCTGCAGCGGTCAGCCACAGCCTTCGACCAGGAGGTCAGAGGTCGCCCGGATTCCGAAGACTTCTCCCTTGGCATAAAATACTCCGGCTCATGCAGTTCCCGCCTGAGTGAACATCCACCCCCTTTGCTCCAGCGGTACCGGATCCTCCCCCAATACGAGCAGCGCCTTCCAAACGACGGCAGCGGTAGAATCGATGACAGGGATCCCTATCTGGGCCTCCAGCTCAGCCATGAAGCTCCAGCCGCGCATGTTGGTGCACATGATGACGATCGCCTGAGCCCCATCCCTGGCCGCCGAGCGGCACATGGCGCGGATATCGTTGTCGGAAACGGTCGAAAAAGCAAAGTTATCGGACAGGTTCAAATGCTCCTCCCCGACTACTGAAATCCCCTGTCCTGCATAGGTCGCGATAATTTGCGCTTGCACATCTGCCGTATAGGGAGTGACCAAGCCAATCTTTGATGCCCCGTGGCGCGCGAGCAATTCATTGATCGCGCCAACGGCGGTGCAGGCGGGAGTTCCGGTCTCGGCCTCGATTGCCGCGCACAACTCCGCGTCCCAGTCGGGGCCAAGCCAACTCGCGGAAGTCCCTGACCAGGCAATGACCCCAACTTTTGCATCGGACAAAAGTCGCGCGGCAACGAGCATCGGCTCCAGAAGAAACTGGTTGTTCGCACCCTCGTCGAGGGCGATCTTTACCACATTGAAGCGTGAGAAGTGGGCAGATACGCCCGGCAGGTCAGCGACAAGCGCTGATGTGCCTGGCTCAAGGATGGTATTTGAAGAAGGGGTCAGGACCCCCATCAATTTGCGGTCCATCATGCGCCCCTCGGTTGGCCCATTTCCAAAGACAGAGGTACTATCTCTTCGATATTGCCGGCCTCTGCGGCGAGGCGTGCCTGCTGACGCGTCAACTCGCGCCCTGCCACCTGCCAGTCGATCCGCGTGGGTTGGCCTCCGGACAAGATACTCCGGCCATCCACATAGACAGATTCGATTGCCCGCTCGGCAGCTTGGTGAACGATGGTACGTAGCGGGTCACGCACCGGGTGCATCTGCGGATGGTCCATGTTGAAGGTAACGAGATCGGCCTTCGCTCCTGGGGCGAGCCGGCCCAGATCGTCTCGCCCCAACAGCTTCGCCGCATTGATCGTTGCTGCGTTGAACAGTCGGGTTGTACTGCTGCTGTGCTTGGGACCTGAGGACGCGCGGGCCAGAAGTTCGGCCACCCGGATCTCCTCCAGCATGTTCTGCGGATGCGTGTCGGTACCCAGAGTCACGTTCACTCCGGCATCCATATAGGCACCGATGTGATGAAGGACCGTGCCGTCGCGGATAAAGACGGTGGGGCAATGAGCAATTGAACTACCGGTTTCCGCCAGGAGTTTGAGGTCGTGATTGCGAGGCCAAAGGATCCACGGGTGCTCGTCGGTAAATACGGCGTGGCCTATGATTGTCTTTTCCCCGAGGAATCCGATCTCGGCCATGAACTCGATAGGAGACATGTTATGCCGCTGCGCCATGCAGTGGAATTCCGGGTAGCTTTGAGCGCCGTGGGTAAATAGCGGGCGCCCGGTTTCTTCGGCCAGTGCGATGGAGTCGTGTAAAAGTGCCTCGGTGCAGGTGTCGATCTGTGCGGGCGCGACCACTGCGCTAAAAAGCCCACTTTCATGGACTTCAGCGGCATCCATCACCATTTGCGCCTCCGAGAAAGCGGCGGCACCGCCATCATCGGCCCAGTCGTAGAGCGTCTGCTGCCCCGTCTCGGCGTACCAACGGGCCGAGCGAAACATCGGCGCGACCCAGACTCTAAGACCGCTTTCCTCGAGGATATCGAGCCAGCCCGGGTAGGCATGACTCAAGTCGAAGATCGTGGTGATCCCTGAAGCTGCCATCTCGGCCAGTGCGTAGCGGGCAGACGCAGCCAGGGCTCTGTCATCCTGAATGAAGTTCCGGCGAAAGGCCTGGCGCCCGCTGAAGAACAGTCGCGGATTACCCCATTCCTCAACAAAATTCCGGAAGATCGGCGTCTGTGTCGGGTGACAATGCATGTCGATCAGCCCCGGCATGACAAGAAGGCGACTGCCGTCGACCTCTGTATCGACCAGGCCATCGAAACGACCTCCGACCTGCCTCAGTCGGTCCCCTGTCCAGGCGACATCGCCGCCGCGCAGGTATGTATGGGCCTCCTTGTGCTCGTCCCAGGCAATGATCCAGTCTGCAGCGCGGATACACGTCGTCTCGGTCATCTCGACTTTTTACTCCAACGAATTCGGCAGCCAGGTCACGATGTTCGGGAATGCCGTAATTGCGATTGCGAGCGCGAAGAAACAGGCAATAAAGGGTATCACTCCCTTTATGACATCCGTGACCGATCCACGGCCGCGCACGGCCTGAACCACGAAGATGTTCATGCCTACGGGTGGCGTGATAAGTGCTATCTCGCACATGATAACAAGGAACACGCCAAACCAGAGCGGATCGTAACCCAAGGCTACTACTACCGGGAAAACGATCGGCGTCGTGGCGATCATCATGGCGAGGGAGTCCATGAAACAGCCAAGCGCCACGTAGATCACTACCAGCAGCATGATCATCTGCCAGGCCGGAATAGTCAGGCCCGCCATGGCGTTGGTCAGGAGTGCGGGAATGCCTATCACCCCCACAATGAAGTTAAGGTAGAAGGCTGCTATCAGAATGAGGAGGGTCATGGCCGATACCTTGACCGTCGACAGCGCGCTGTCGAGCAGCAGCCTGATAGTGAAATCTCCATGCAGGGCCACGAGAATGGTCGCTGCCACGACACCAAGACCCGCCGCCTCGGTTGGGGTCGCCCAGCCGGTATAGATGCTGCCCATCACCCCGATAAATATAAGAAGCGGCGGGAGTAGATCCCTGAGCCGCCGCAGGCGAGCGGCCAACGCATCGGGTGGTGCGCTCTCCGAAACGGTCGGGTCTAGCACGCTGGCGATGATCACTGTGCCCATGAACAGCGAGGCCAACAGCAGGCCCGGCACGACACCGGCCAGGAAAAGCTGCCCGATTGAAGTGTTCGTCATCGCGCCGAAGATAATCAGGTTGATACTCGGCGGGATCAGAATGCCAATTGTAGCTCCGCTGACCACTGTGCCCAGCACCCATTTCTCGGCATAAGCCTTGTCGCGAAATGCAGGGAAGGCGACCGTTCCGATGGTTGCCGCGGTCGCAACGGACGAGCCGGAGATTGACGCGAAGACAGTCGAGGCGGCCAGGTTCGTGTGCAGAAGCCCCCCCGGCAGATGCCGCATCCAGTCATCGATAGCGGTATACATCCGCGCCGTGATTCCGGCCCGGACAAGGATTTCCCCCATCAGCACGTAAAGTGGGATAGCCACCAGAAGGAAGTTGTTGAGCGTGCTCCACATCATGGTGCCGAACGGGTTGAACATCACCCCGCCGAAGTACCACCAGGATCCGAAAGCCGCCGTGGCGAAAAGCGCTGTGCCGATATGCATGCCAACAGAAAGCAGGACAAGCAGGATGGCAAAGCCGATAAGGATGGTCTCGGGCCCGGCACCAGTCATTTGGATCGCTCCCGCGCGTCTGAGGTCAGCTCGGAGATTTCGTGAATCTCCTCTTCGATATCAGTGAAACCGAACTCGGCTTCGAGAGCCTCGACGTCTGTGAACCAGAGTACGACGGCGCGCAGAGCATGAAGCGTGGCGCAGATCGCGAAGAACACGGTGCCTACAACCCAGAAGCCTTGCGGGTAGCGGATCGGCGTTTGCAGCGGCGAGTTCGCGCGCGAGTCGAACTGAAGCGTGGTCTCGAACACCGCAACTGCTTTTTGCGCAAAGAAGATCGCCACAAACGCGAGCGAGACGTAGGCGATAACGTTGAACGCGTTCTCGACGGGCTTCGGCAACCTCTTCACGAAGATGTCGATCCGGGTGAAACCTTTCTCGAACAGGACGTAGGAAAACCCAAGCGAGGCGACGATGGCCAGAACGTATCCGCCAATCTCATCAGAACCTTGGACCGAGACGCCGAAGATCCTGCGTGCCACCACATCCAATCCAATGATGAAGGCCAGTGCGAATACTGAAAGTCCAGCAAGCAGTGCCAAGAAGGTCGACAGATGGCGGAGGATCGTAAAAAGAATTCGCGTAGCGGGCATGCGCGCCTGTCCCCGTAGAGGAGCGGCGCCCCGAGGACGCCGCCGTGAGTTTCCGGTTCAGTCGGCGGTAAAGCCGCGCACCGCGCCAACCGTATCGTACCAGATGGCACCGCATTCGGGGTAGGTCCGCTCGCAGCGTTCTACCCAGTCGCTGACGATCACCTCGCTGGCGATTTCCTGCAGGCGGGACATATCGGTGTCCGAGACTTCGACCAGTTCCAGGTCGTAGGAGCCGTAAAGCTCGCTCTCACAGGATCCACCGGTGGTACACTCGATTGCCGTGCTGGAAGTTTCATTGGCAAGTGTCCAGAGCGCTTCTTCCATGGCGGCGAAGTTCTCCTCCAGCGTGGCGCGCTGCTCCTCCGGAAGACCGTTCCACCATTCCAGGTTTACCACATGCGCCTGGATCGCGCCTGAGACCGAGAGCGGCAGAAGGTGGGTGGTAACCTCCGGCCAGCGACCGGTATTGGCCGATGTGGCTGAGGTGATTCCGCAGGACGCAACGCCGCGCTGGAGTGCGGGATATACCTCGGGGAAAGCCAGGGTGATTGGCGTGGCGCCCAGGTTTTCCAGCAGCGCCGACATAGATGCGGTGAAGGAGCGAACGCGCATCCCGGCCAGATCGTCCAGTGTCTCGATGGGTTCGTTGCAGAAGAAGACCTGACCACCAAACGGCCAGACCGCGACGGCCTTCACCCCGAACCGCTCCTCGAGCCGTGCATCGAAAGACCCTCGATAGGCGTCGACCGTCTCTTCCAGACTCTCCATGTCGGTAGACACACCGATGAGATCGATCCCCTCCAGGAAAGGGTCGTCGCTGGCCACCAGGCCCACCTGGATCGAAGCGAGGTTGAATGTGCCGTCGCGCACAAGGCGCAAGCCATCCGCCATGGAAATTCCGAGTGCCTGGAACTCGTTGCGCAAGACGTTGATCCCGCTCTCGTTGATTGCCTGGATCGCCTCGAGTTCGATTGGATATTGCGCACTTTGCGTCTGGGATTGGCTGAGCCAAGATACTTGCTGTGCCGCAGCTCCCTGTGCAGCGAACACAGCTATGGCGCAGGCGGCAATGGTCGTTCTCATATGCATGTCACTCTCCTGTTGTGTTTTAGTTCTTGTTCCGATCCTGGATGGACTCGTTTCATTTCCAGAGCACCCCCAGATTCTCCGGACATGGGCGACGTCAAGGCTCCCTTGTTCTCCACGTTTCCCGCCACCCATTCCGGTCAGTTTCGTTTAGAAATGTTAATTAGTGTTCATTATTTGATCACTTTTGCGGGTGATTGTTGCTTCCTTCGTCACTCTTAGGGCTGATGCTCGAGCAAGCCCGAGCAGGCTCACTCATCTCAGCTGCGCGACGCGATCCATGAAGCGCCGTGCGCGATCTGCATCAACCGCATTCCAGGTGTTCCCATCGACCTTAAAATGCGAACCAACGATAGCTCCGTCAGCGACTGCAAGGACGTCGGATACCGTGTCGATGGTGACGCCGGTATTGGCGAAGACCGGGGTGTCCGGAAGTACCTCTTTGACCCGCTGCAGATCGGTTTGCTCAGCTGGCTGTCCGGTCAAGGGGCCTGAAACCAGGATGGCGTCGGCGAGCGAGCTAAAGACGGCGCTCTTCGCACGCAATTCGATAGGGCGCCGATCCAAGGAGTGGGCGAACTCCGCATTGATGTTGAAGAACATTTTCATGTCTCTTCGCGACATATTATTGCGCAATATCAATGCGGAAGAGGCGTCTGGCTCCCAAATACCCATGTCCGATGCGAAGACCCCGGTGAAGATCTCGCGTACAAAATTTGCGCCTGTCGCGCCACCGATGGCGGTGCTCGCGATGGGGTCCCAAAGGTAGTTAACCCCAAAAGGAAGCCCAATCTCGGGAGCCACTGCATTGATGACCGTGGTGAAGGCGGCAATACCTTCCGGAGGCGCCGTGAAGACATAGGGTCGGTCGTTCTCGTTGCCGAACATGATGGCGTCGACGCCTGCTTCCTTCAGCTTTTCGGCATCGGCAAGCGCGCCTTCTATCAGTGCGGCCATGCCGCCATCCGCGTCGTAAAGCGACGTTCCGGGCAGAGCCCCTACATGAACCATGGCAATCACGACCTTGGATCGTGAGCCGAAGATATCAAACACCATTGCGTATAGCCGTCCGTTTCTTCTGGAAAGCCCGGCCAGTGCAGGTCAGGCATTCGTTACAGTCCAGCAAAATGAACAAAAAGCAACATAAAATTACATAGGTTTACATTGGAGCATTGCCTTGCGACTAAAACACGGCCAATCTCGCTCCGACTGCAGGGGAGCAAGAGCGTGAACGTACCACAAAGGCTGGCCGTCGATCTTGATGGGAAGACGGCCCTAATCACCGGCGCTGGGGGTGGAATCGGGCGAGCTATCGCTGTCTGCCTGGCAGCCCATGGCGTACGGGTCATCGCGTCCGATCTTTCGCCAGAGCAAGCCGCAGGTGTAGCTACCAGTATTGGACCTGGACATGGATCGCTGGGAATGGATGTGTCACGCCGGCCTTCGGTCGAAGCCGGTTTTGCGGCCGCTATTCGGGACTACGGCCCCCTGGACATCCTGATTGCCAATGCTGGCGTTTCGTCCATGAACCGCGCCGTGGATCTCAGCGATGATGAGTGGGACACCAATTTCGACGTTAACGCCCGCGGGGTCTTTTTGACCAATCAGGCTGCAGCCCGCCACTTCCTTGGCGCGGGACGAAAGGGCGTGATCGTCAACACCGCCTCACTTGCCGCCAAGGTCGGTGCGCCCCTATTGGCTCATTACTCAGCATCCAAGTTCGCAGTTCTTGGCTGGACTCAGGCCCTTGCCCGGGAACTGGCACCAGACGGCATTCGTGTGAACGCTGTTTGCCCCGGTTTCGTCCGGACTGAGATGCAGCGGCGCGAAGTGGAGTGGGAAGCGAACCTGCGTGGCATGAGGGAAGATGAGGTTCTCCAGGACTACATCTCGCAAACTCCTCTCGGCCGACTGGAAAACCCCGAAGATATTGCCGGGCTCGTCACCTTCCTATGTTCGGATGCAGCCAGGTTCATGACCGGTCAGGGAATCAATGTCACTGGCGGGGTCTATATGGGATGACGCGGGATGTAGTCATTGGCCTCGATATCGGCACCACCTCCACCGCGGTTCTGGCGGCGCGTATACCATCCGAAATCCTTGCCACTGGAATGCGCCCGACAAAGCTGTCAGCTCCGCGCACCGGATGGGCTGAGGAAGACCCGGCCGAGTGGTGGGCCAACGCAAGTTCGCTTTTGCGCGAAGTCGCGGACGCGGTCGGCCCTGAGAGAATTGCTGGAGTCTGCGTAACTGGCATGCTTCCCGCGGTAGTGTTGTTGGACGAGGCCGGGAGGATTCTCCGCCCTTCCATTCAACAAAGTGATGGGCGTTGCGGTCGCGAGGTGGAGGAGCTGCGTACCGAGATCGACGAGGCCAGTTTCATTGCCCGAACTGGAAACGGTATCAATCAGCAGCTCGTAGCCGCCAAGGCGCGTTGGATCGCGCGGCACGAGCCCGAGGTCTTCAACCAAATCTCCACGGTCTTCGGTTCTTATGACTACATCAATTGGCGCCTCACTGGGCGCCGAGCAGTGGAACAAAACTGGGCACTTGAAGCTGGCTTTACCGACCTCCGCACTGGCTGCATGGAAGATGACCTCGTCGCCTTGTCCGGCCTCCCTCGCCACGCGGTTCCTGAACGTTCGGTATCCCATGAGATGATGGGCCGCGTCAGCGCAGCGGCTGCCGCCGAAACAGGTTTGGACGAAGGAGTTCCCGTTTTTGGCGGAGCGGCAGACCATATTGTGTCAGCCTTCGGGGCGGGTGTGTTCGATGTCGGTGATGTGCTGCTGAAATTTGGTGGAGCGGGTGATATCGTGGTTTCGACTCCGAAAGCTCTACCTGATCCGCGACTGTACCTTGACTACCACATCGTGCCCGGACTTTTTGCGCCCAATGGCTGCATGGCCTCGTCCGGCTCGGCGCTGAACTGGCTAACCACATTGATCGCACCGGGTGCAAACGGAGATCCTCACCAGGAACTCGATAAGCTGGCGAACGAAGTTCCTCCCGGTTCGGATGGACTCTTCTGTCTGCCATATTTCCTTGGAGAGAAAACTCCGATCCACGATCCTGCAGCGCGAGGTACGTTCGCGGGGCTAACACTCAGCCACACGCGTGGGCATATGTGGCGCGCCGCGCTGGAAGCGGTCGCCTTCGGTTTTCGCCATCACATCGAAGTACTGGCCGATATCGGGCATGCTCCAGCACGATTCTTCGCTGCCGATGGCGGCACAAGAAGCGGAGTCTGGATGCAGATCACCGCCGACGTAATTGGCCATCCGTTGCAACTTCTAAAAGCTGATCACGGATCCGCGCTTGGGGCAGCATTCGTCGCGGCTTACGGGCTCGGGTTAACTCACGACTGGTCGGATATCACGCGCCTGTCGCCTCGGGGCCACATCTTTCACCCACAGCCCGCGCATCGACAGACCTACGACGAAGCTTACGATCGGTACCGGGCGCTTTACGGCGCGCTGCAGCCCTGGTTTGCCGAAGAACGGACCTGAACATTACCGCACATTTCCTCGCCGTGAGAATCTGGTATCCCTCCCTCAGCCCTTTTGCCTGACCGAAAGCTCACCTGATGCTGGACCCTCCCAAACACGCTGATTCCCGCAAGCCTGAAAGGCTGCCTGCATCGCTGCGGCAGGCGCGGATTCTACACGCGTTTGAGGAGAGCACTTTTGTCACCATCGGCGAGTTGGCGAGGATCTTCAATGTCTCGGCCATGACGATCCGGCGCGACCTGGATGCCCTCGATCGGCAGGGGCTACTGGAACGAACCCGTGGTGGAGCGCTACCTCCAGTCAGAGATGCGCAGATGAATGAGCCGGCATTTGACATGCGCCGCCAGGAGAGCGCTGGGCAGAAGGTGACCATCGCCAAAGCCGGGGCTGCCTTGGTGGGTGAGGGAATGTCGCTGGGCATCGACGTGGGGACCACGACTCTTGCCCTTGCAGAGAAACTTGGATCAAGGCGAGATATACGCGTAATTACCAGTTCGCTGCGCGCGGCAACATATCTCGCCGGACGCGATACGCCGGTCTATACGCTGGCTGGCCAAGTGCGGACACCCGAGCTTTCAATCACCGGACCGCAAGCCGTGGACAGCGTGAAGTCTCATTTCCTTGACATTGCATTCATCGGCGTCGCCGCCTTGGATGAGTATGGTTTTTACGATTATTCCCCGGAGGACAGTGAGGTAAAGCGCGCCTTCATGGCTAATGCGGCCAAGGTCGTCGCGTTGTGTGACTCTTCCAAGTTTGAGCGGAGGGCATTTTCCCGAGTGTCTCCTTTGTCCCAGGTAAATGTCTTGATCACTGATGCCATGCCGCCGAGCGCTATCGCTGATGCGCTGGCACGGGCGAAAGTTGAAATTTGCGTGGCCTGAGAGTTCCTGCGCAGTAGCTAGAGCGTTCGAGGCGCCCACCCCGCAGATCAGGCGCTCGCTTGGCATGCCCCGAAAAGCGAAATGCGGCCGCAAAAGCCAGGCAACTCTGAGCATGCTACCGTGCAAAGCGGCTCTCATCGAGCGTGTTCACATTTCGTTCGCAACCCGGTACCCTGGCACAAAGCGAGCGGCAGGCGGTGCAATGGATACGGGCTATCTCGACAAGCTGAACGACAACCAGCGTGCTGCGGCCGTTCACGGGGTTGGCGATGACGCCATCTCCCGTCCACTGCTGGTCATTGCCGGCGCGGGCTCGGGCAAGACCAACACACTCGCACACCGCGTGGCGCACTTGCTTGTCAACGGCGCTGATCCGAGGCGGATCCTTTTGATGACGTTTTCGCGCCGCGCGGCAACGGAACTCGCCCGCCGTGTCGAGCGGATCACCGCGCAAGCGATGAGCACCGGCTATGCTGGAGAGGCGCTCACCTGGGCGGGAACCTTCCACGGGATCGGCGCGCGCATCTTGCGGGACAACGCGCTCGGGATCGGTCTCGATCCGAACTTCAGCATCCACGATCGCGAGGACAGCGCGGACCTGATGAACGTCTGTCGGCACGAACTCGGCTTCTCGAAAGCCCAAAGCCGGTTCCCCGCGAAGGGCACCTGTCTCGCGATCTATTCCCGCGCAGTGAACGCCGAGCTCCCGCTGGAAGATGTGTTGAAGCAGAGTTTTCCCTGGTGCGAGAACTGGGAGGCCGAGCTCAAGCGGCTGTTCGGATCCTACGTGGAAGCCAAGCAGGCGCAGAACGTCCTCGACTATGACGACCTCCTGCTTGCCTGGGCGCAGGTCATGGAGGATCCCGGATTTGCCGCGCACATCGGCAGCGCCTGGGATCACGTGCTGATCGACGAGTACCAGGATACCAATCGCCTGCAGGCGCGGATCCTCATGGCACTGAAGCCCGACGGGCGCGGCCTGACCGTTGTCGGCGACGATGCGCAGTCGATCTACGCGTTCCGCGCCGCGACAGTCCGCAATATTCTCGATTTCCCGAAAGGCTTCAGCCCGCCCGCGGACGTCATCACGCTGGACCGGAACTACCGCTCGACGGCCCCGATCCTGGAGGCAGCGAACGGGGTCATCGCAGGCGCGCGGGAACGCTTCACCAAGAATCTCTGGACGGAACGAATGTCCGCCGAGAAGCCGCGCCTGGTCACGGTGTCGGATGAGCTGACCCAGGCGCGCTACATCGTCGACCGGGTGCTCGAAAACCGGGAGACCGGGATGGCGCTGAAGGACCAGGCGGCGCTGTTCCGCACCTCGAGCCATTCAGGACATCTCGAGATCGAGCTGACGCGCCGCAATGTGCCATTCGTGAAGTTCGGGGGGCTGAAATTCCTCGATTCCGCTCACGTGAAGGACATCCTCGCCTTCCTGCGGTTCGCGCAGAACCCGCGGGACCGGGTGGCCGGTTTCCGGGTCCTGCAGCTGGTTCCGGGCGTCGGCCCGGTCGCGGCGGGCCGGGTGCTCGATGCTCTCGACCTGGCGCCCGACCCGCACTGGGCGCTCGAATGCGTGGCTCCGCCGCGATCGGCCGGTGACGACTGGCAGGGGCTTCTGGTTGCCCTGACGGGCAAGTCCGAATGGCCACAGGCGATCGCGCGGGCGCGGGCCTGGTACGATCCGCACCTGGACCGTCTGCACGAGGATGCCGAGAGCCGCCGCGCCGACCTCCTGCAACTGGAGCAGATGGCGGCAGGCTATCCGTCCCGCGAGCGTTTCCTGACCGAGTTGACGCTCGATCCGCCGGACGCGACGAGCGATCGCGCCGGGCCTCCACACAAGGACGAGGACTACATGATCCTCTCGACCATCCACTCGGCCAAGGGCCAGGAATGGCGGTCGGTCTTCGTCCTGAACGCGGTCGATGGCTGCATCCCGTCAGATCTCGGCACAGGCACGACGGAGGAACTCGAGGAAGAACGGCGCCTGCTCTATGTCGCCATGACGCGGGCGAAGGACTCGCTGACCCTGGGCATTCCGCTGCGCTTCTTCGTTCACCAGCAGGCGCGAAACGGCGACCGGCACCTTTACGCCGCGCGCACGCGTTTCATTCCCGAGGACATCCTTGACCGCTTCGAGCAGACCTACTGGTCTCCCGCCGCGCAAAATGACAGGCCGATGCCCCCGGCCCCGGGAACCGTCGACGTCAGTGCACGCATGCGCAGCATGTGGGACTGAGGATCGGACGGCCTGCAGCAAGATCTGCTCCGACTCCGGCCGCGCCGGGCCTGATCAGGGCGCCGGCTCTTCGGCCCCAGCCTCCGGCGCCGGAACGGGACCCCAGTCCAGGATCTCGAAGCCCATATCCATCGGGGAAGGCGAGTCATTGCCACCCCAGAACGCCTCGAAGATCGCGTCGGCCACGCTTTCCGGAACGTAGTCGTCATCGTGCCCGGCAGCGCGGGCGGCCCGGGCCGCGGCAACGTTGAAGAGATCGGCGGCATTCACCCGCGCCTCGATCTCGACGATCCACTCGTCCGCCCCAGCAGGGCGCAGCGCAATGCCTCCGAGGTCTGCGCCGATCTCGCCGGCTTCGAACGGATAGATGACACGGTCCATCTCCGCCTCGGAGAGACTGCAGGACCGGCCATCAAGGAATGTCTCGCGAAACTCTTCCTCATCGCGTATCCCGATACGGACCTGCGCGCGATGCTCACCTTCCACGAAGCGCGCCGCCGGCACCGGATCGTCCATCCCGGACGCGGCGTAGATCTCGGCGCGCGTCAGGATGCGCTCGCAAGGCAGATCGCCGAGCACCGGCTCCCCGTCTGCGCCGACAGGGCAGGGGAATACGTGCATGTCGCCATCGTCGAAGATCACGGCCTGCTTCAGCTCGCCGCGCGGCACGTTCTCGAGGGTCTCGAACCTTTCTTCCGTCTCGCCGCGCTGCGAAGCCTTCCAGAGCGCCTGGGCGGCATCGTCGATGTGGAAACGTGCACCTCTCGCGGTCTCGAACCCGTCATAGGCGCGGGCGAAGCCGTCCGCGGTGAGCTCTTCGGGCTCCTGCGGTGCCGTGGCGAGGCGTCCGGGATCGGCGGGGTCGAAGTTGACGAAGGCGCGCCTGGTTCTCATCTGTGGGTCTTCCCTTTGTCAGAATTCCGGTTCGGGTGCGGGGGCAGGGGTTTTGCCGACGGGCTCCGCCGGAGCCTCGGCGCCGACCTCGATCGAAAGGCGGGCGCGCACGGCGGCGTCGAAGATCATGGCCGCATTCGGCCAGTAGTCACTCCGGTGATTGCCTTCGAACTCGCTGATGTCGTGACGCCTGCGCCAGGCTTCGAAGCCGAGCTCGAGATGCCTCGTGAGCCCGGGGTTGGAGGCAACATGGTCCTCCGCGACACCACTGGCGATGCGCGGCGCCACGAAGTCGCGCTTGAATCCGACTTCCGCCATGTCCCGTATCGCCGTGCGATCGGCGTCGTCGGGAGCGAAGGCCCCGAGAACGAATCCCGCGATCGACCACTGGCGCTCGAGGTCGAAGGTGAACGCGCCACTTTCTTCCTGGACGTAGGGCGCCATCTGAAGGCGCTCACCCGCGGATACGGTCGCCGCGTCGACGACGATGCCTGCGCCAGCCGAGCCCTCGATCGACCATGCGCCGTGCCGCGCGCAGGGCTCGGCGGTCGCGGGAGCGCCCCAGCGGGCCTCGCCGATGGAAAGCGCGTCCTCTTTGGTCATCGAGCTCATGGGTCTGCTGCTCCGGCGTCAGGGTACGGTCCTGCGAAAATACGACGCCGACATGAAAAACGGGACTGTCCTTCATCCCGGGACAGCGGACACCGTGGAAAATGTGGAGAACTCCCTCTCTGCGCGTTGACCCGCCCCGGCGCCGGCCCCACTCCAGTTCTGTATCGGCAGGACAGAAGAAAGACCCGGCAGAATGGATACCGTGAAGATCGGCGATGTGGTGCGGCTCGAACGTGCGCGACAGGGAATGACCCAGGCCGGGCTCGCCGAGCGCGCCGAGGTCAGCAAGGGCCGGATCGAGGCGATCGAGAACCACCGCGGCCTGGAACTCGGCCTGGGCCGGGTCGTGGCGATCCTGGATGCGCTCGGCCTCGAGTTGCGGATCCATGAAAAGGCCGGATCCACCGCCACGGCAGGATAGTCCCCGATGCGCGCGCTGCCCGTCATGGTCATGCTCGCACTCGCCGCGATCGGCACGGCCGCGGCCGCACCGATCGTGCATGATGGTCCCATCCTGTCGCTTCTCGGCAAGGTCGAGGGCCCGGATGGCTATGACGAGATCAGCGGGCACTCGAAACTGCAGCCCCCAAAGCCGATCAGCTCCATGCGTATCGAGGAGGTCATCGCCTTCCAGGACCGCATGGTTGCCGCCGGCTCCGCCTCGAGCGCAGTCGGGCGCTACCAGTTCATTCGCAAGACCCTCAGGGACCTGGTCGGCCGACACAGGGTGGACCGGCGCCAGATGTTCAATGCCCGTACACAGGACTTTCTTGCCCGGATGCTGCTCAACGATTGCAACTATTACGATCCGGATGCGGACACGACGCGGATCGGCAACTGCGTCGCGACCATCTGGGCGGCATTCCCGGTGTTCACGGGACCAAAGGCGGGAATGTCCTACTATCACGGGATTGCCGGCAACCGGGCCCAGACCACCGTGCCCGTGATGCGCGCGATCATCAGCTCGAGATCCCGCCCGCCGGTCGACCTCCGCCAGGGCGGATTGCGTACACCGCGCCAGGTGGTGTGGCCGGACGATGGCCGGGTGGCCGATCCCGTTCCGCTGCGCTGATATCTGTTGATAACGCCGGAGCCGACAGGCCTCGAGAGTTGAGCCCCCGGCGGCGCCCTCCATAATCGCAAGGAGAGACATGTTCGGCCTACAGGACTGATCCGAAATGCCAGAGACTTCCCGACGCGACCTGATCATGACCGCCGCTGCGGCCCTTGCCGCCCCCGCGAGCGCGATCGCCCGTACCGGCCGGGACGTGGACCCCTGGGCGAGCCGAGCCATCAACGACGCCGAAAGAGGCTACCTGATGCTGGCCGGACGCAAGATCGCCGGCGACCTTGGATGGCCCGACTGGATCGAGACCGCGACCCTGCAGGACCACTACCGGATCCGCATGCCGGCACGCCAACTCTTTGCGTCCCGTTCGACATCCCTGCTGCCGCGCGGGACCCAGATCCTGACAGCAATGGCCCCGGCGATGATCACCTGGAAGATCCGCGTCGAGATCGTATCTCACGTCCAGCCTGGTGACGACAGCTACGCCGCGGCGATCCGCACCGAACGTCGTAGCGAGGCGGTTCGAGGCGCCCTCATGAGCCGCGGCGTAGATGGTCACCGTCTGCTCGCGACGGGACTCGGCCACCGCTTCCCCCTTGCCGAAGCAACAGCGGACGGGTTCGAGCGCAATGAACGGGTCTCGTTCCTCGTGCGTCCGCTTTGACGGGGCGCGCCGTCTCCCTGCATTTGCGGGAATGAACCGGTTTTGCAGCATTACGCGCTGTTGCCGCACATACCTCTCCCGCATGCGCGGGGACCCGATGGCATCAGTGCCGGGCCGGAAGCGCCGGATCGGCATCGATGACGATTTCATCTGACCGCGCCAGCTGGAGCACGGCACGGGCTCTCTCGTCGAGAAGGTCCAGGTCGAGATACTCCGTGGAAAGACGCCGCGTGAGATTTTCCAGTCGCGCGCGCTCTTCGCGCAGATCCGCAAGCTCCGCCTCCAGGCGCATCGTCTCGGTTCGCACCTCGGCCTTCTTCCTGATGCCGTATGCCCATGTCGCCATTGTCAGGCCCCCAGTTTCCGCGCTCCATGGCGATCTCGCGGGCCGCCTCGAAGGCGCGGCGCGACACCAGGGCGACCATGGCCTGCATGACGCTCGTGCGGTCCCAGCCGCCCTCGGGGGCGCGCAGGGGCTTGCGGATGAGCGTCCGGAGCACGTCCGAGTTTTCGGTCGATAGCGGCAGAACCGGGTGCAGGCCCTCGTGGGTGCCGGGCGCGGGTCCGGCAAGCATGTTGTCGGAAGAGAGAACCTCCACGTCCAGCCCGGTGATGCCGCAGCTGTGCGCGAGCATCTCGACATGTGCTGCGCTTTCGGCCGAGATGCCCCGGCCGGACGTCCGCGGATAGGAGATCATGCCCCGCAGGTAGGCGTCCTGCAGGCCCTGCATTGCCATGCGGACGGGAATTCCGTGGTGGCGCGCGGCGTGCGCCAGGGCGTCGGCCGTGTTGAACGGGCGCACGGTGCCGATCCGCGGGGCCACCGCGGCGCTCAGCGACATCAGTGGGCGGACGGAGCCGGGCACCACGCGCATTGCGTATCGTTGCGCCAGGTCGCGCAGGCGGGCGACGCGCGCCGGGTCTTCCGCTCCTGCCAGGGGAACGCGCGCGACAAACGGGCGGCCTCCCATGGCGGAGCGCGCCTGGAGTGTGATCTCCCCCGTTTCCGGGCGGCCGCGGAGCTTCTCCGGCGCGCGGTTCAACAGGTAGGTCGCGCCGAGGATCGCTGACCGCACCCGGCCGACCGGCGCGCCGGCGATGCGTGAGAAGGTCGCGCCGATCCAGCGATCGGTGACCGCCCGGGCCCGGCCAGGGATCGCGTCGGACGTCATCTGTACGAGAATGCGCTCGAGCGGCTGCGCCGAGGCGAGCGAGGTCCGGATGCCCCGCACGGTGATCGGGCCGGGGCGCACGCGCACGATCGCCCTCGCCCTTTCGGGGAACGCGCTGTAGACGATGTCCGCCACGTCGTAGGCGATTACGTCGCCTTCGACGTCGTCGTCGGTCGCGATGATGATGGCGGCGCCTGCCGGGGCATTGGAAACCGCCTCGAGGATGGCCCTGCGCTTCTCCGGGATCGGATGTCGCTCCTTTTCGAGCCCCTCTCCAGATGAAAGATCGATCCCTATCGGGTAGAGCTTGCGCGGGAACGAGCAGACATGACCGATCGTGGGAACGACCGTCGCGGTCATTCCCAGCCGGCGGGCGATACGGGTCCAGGCATTTGCCTTCCCCTTCGCCTCAATGAATACGACTGCCTGCATTCTCGAGTTCTCGACTATCTGAGAAATTGCATGTGAATTACCTGCGAAAAAACAAAACGGTGAGGTCTGTTGAAAACGGGGCCCAGGATCCGAAATGAGGAGCCCGGGCCTGAAAACCGAGCGCGCCCTGCGCGGGAGGCCGACAACCCGGACCACGAGAACCGAGAAAAAAGAGAAAATCATGAAGAAATTCGCCATTGCCGCCGCACTCGCCGGCGCTTTCGCCACCCCGCTCTCGGCCGGCACCGCGCTCGATGCCCAGCTCGGCCGCTATGTCGACAACCCGGCTGCACTGAGCTCGGCGCAGAAGGCCGCCGCCAAGGCGATGATCGAGAGCGAATTGTCGCGCTCCGAGATCGAGCGCCATCTCGATGTCCTGACGAACTGAGGCGTTTCGCGACGGAACAGGGCGGGTGCCCCGTAACAAGGAGGCACCAACGAAAGAGGCAGACATGCAGAACTCCAGCAAGCTTCTCGTCCTGGCCGTCGCGGCCAGCCTGATCGCCCCGGCGGCAGCTTTCGCCGAAGGAGCCGGCAAGCGCGGCGCGGGCCGGCTCGATGCCGATGGCGATGGCGCGATCACGCTGTCGGACATGCGCGCGCAGCGCGCGGCCATGTTCGACCGGATCGATGCCGACAAGGACGGGCGCGTCACCCCCGATGAGCGCGCCGCCGCGCGGAAGAACGCGCCAGAGCGGCGCAAGGCGGCCCGCGCCGACCGTCCCGAGCGGAGCGGCGATCGTACCGAGACCACCATCGCGCGGGCCGATTTCATCGCCTCGGCCGAACGCCGCTTCGCGCTGCTCGACGCCGATGGCGACGGCAAGCTCACCCGCGAAGAGATGAAGGCCGGGCGCAAGGGCCGCGCCGCTCGCTGATCCACGGATCACGTTTTTCTGGAACCCCGAGCCTTCCCGGTCCATGCTGGGGAGGCTTTTCTTTTCAGGCATTTCCAGAGCGTCACAGGTTGGCTACCGAAAGACAGACATTTCCCGAGATCGCGGCGCGGCTGCGGCGGCTGCGCCAGATCCACGACATGGACCAGACGACCTGGGCGAAGCTGAACGGCTTTCAGCGCTCTCAGTACGCGAACTGGGACAACGGCCAGAGGCGGATCCCGATCGAGGCTGCGACGGTTCTTTGCGAGCGCTACGGCGTGACGCTCGACTGGATCTATCGCGGGTCGCTCGCCGGGGTCGCGCCGATGGTTCGGGAGAAGTATGGGCTTTCGCAATGAGGTTCGCGATAGTCGATAAGGCTCGCGTCGAGGCGACACCGGGTGCGCGCGGCAGCTGCCCGGGCTGCGGCGCTGATCTGGTCGCGAAATGCGGCGATCGCAAAGTCTGGCACTGGGCCCACAAGGGGCGGTGCCACTGCGATCCATGGTGGGAGAACGAGACCGAATGGCATCGTCGCTGGAAGGGGCAGTTCCCGGCCGAGTGGCAGGAAATCCCGCTGCGGGATGCGTATGGCGAGCTTCACATCGCTGATCTGCGCACACCGTCCGGAAGGGTGGTCGAGCTCCAGCACTCGGCGATCGACAGGGGAGAGATCCTCGCGCGCACCGCCTTCCACCGATCGATCACCTGGGTGGTCGACGGGCTGCGCCGGAAGACGGACGCCGGGCAGTTCTCCGATGCGCTGTCGTGCGCAACAAAGCACAGGTTGGCCGGCGGCATTGTCTACGAGATCCGTGATGTCGACTGGGTGCGCCTCACCCGGGACTGGGCCGGCATCTCATGCCCTGTTCTCTTCGATTTCGGCGCGGGCGGAATTCAGGGCCTTGGGCCGGGCACCGAAGATCTCGATGATCTCTGTATGCTCCGCGCACGGCGTCTGTCGCAAGATGGCGCGGTCATGTCGGTGTACGGCTTCTTCCTGCCTCGAGCGCAATTCATCGCGTGCATCCGCGACGGGAAGCCGCTGCCGTGGATCGAATTCGATGGCGTGACGCCAAAGGCGATCCTGACCGAAAAGCGGCCGCCACCCGCCACACCCGCTCCAAAGCAGGAAGCCAGGCGCGCGCCACGTTCTTACGGACCAGGAGATCGCAGCTGGACAAGGATCTCACCGAAGCAAGCGGCCGAGAAGTCCGAGCCCCGGTAACCCTCCGAGCCTCAACCCGGCCCGAGAACCAGGTACCGCAGCCAGCCCATCACCTCTTCGGCCGCCGGGCCGGCGAGGCTGACTGCGCCATTGGTGAACCCGCCGTCGTTCATCGCGAAATCGATACCGACGAGCACTGCGAGCACGATGCCGACCACCAGCGCATGCTGGAGGACCCGCACCACGATGATGATCCCGAGGCCGAGGAGACCGAAGGTGATGCTGGCGGTGAAGACCTTGTCGCTGCCGCTGCCCGGAGCGTTCTGGTAGGCAAGAAAGGTCGCGTAGCCCGCGCACGCGACGAGGATCAGCGCGAAAATACGCAGAAGGCCGGTGATAGGGAGGCCAGGCGGGAGAGGCGGGCCATCGCCGCCGCCACCGCCGCCCGGGGACTTCACGAAGCCCGTGCCGCCGCAGAAGCCGCATACGAAATTGTCGACGGATCCCTTCCCGGAACAGGAGGGGCAAAGAGCTTGGGCCATGATCACGCACTCGAAATACCTTTGACCCGGAAAGCGTAGCAGGGCCGGGGCGCGGCGGGCAACCCGCCGGCTCAGGCGCGAAGGCCCCCAAGAACCGCCTCGACCTGCTCTCGCGCCTCGCCCTAGATCGCCCCACGCGCAGTGGCAATCAACGCCCAGACTAGAACAACAACGCCGACCGCCCCTACGATCTCAGGCCACCAGCCGAACTCGTAAACCTCGTGGTCTTCGTTGTTCGTATCCATGATGGTGTCCTTTCTATAGACCAGGCAACCAAAGTGCGATCGCAGGGAAGGCCATGACAAGAGCCAAGCCGATGATCTGAAGGCCGATAAACGGCAGCACAGCCAGGAATATTTCCTGAAGCGTTACGTCCTTGGGGGCCACGCTCTTGAGGTAGAAACAGGCCGGCCCAAAGGGGGGCGAGAGCATGTAGATCTGGATGTTCATGGCAAAGAGGATGCCGAACCAGACCGGATCATACCCAAGCTGTACAACCACGGGAGCAAATACTGGCACTGTGATGAAAACGATGGCAATCCACTCGAGGAAGGTTCCCAGGAAGAAGATGATCAGCATCATTACGACGATGACCATGATCGGGGGCATGTCGAGCCCGGTGAGAATGCCGCTGAGAAAGCGGGTACCACCCAAAAGGTTGTAGATGCCCACGAGGCTGACGGCCCCGATGATCAGCCACAGGATGGAGCCGGTGGTCAGCGTCGTTGCCCAGAGCGCCTCACGCACGCCTTTCGTGGTCAGCTCGCGCCTGGCCGCCGCTACGATGAGTGATCCAACCGCGCCGATGGCCGCAGATTCCGTGACTGTAGCGATGCCGCCGTAGATCGAGCCGAGAACGCCGAAGATCAGCAGGAAGGGCAGGATCAAGCCCTTTAGATAAGAGATCCGCTCGAAGAACGGCAACTGGGCTTCGGGCGCGTCATAGGCGGGGCCGATCGCCGGGTTCATCCGCACGCGGAGCAGCACGTAGGCGATGTAGAGCGACGCCAGCAGAACGCCGGGGCCAACGCCGGCGGTAAAGAGGTCGCGCACGGATACGCCCGCCTCGGCACCATAGACGATCAGTACCACGCTGGGTGGAATGAGAGTGGCCAGAGAGCCGGACGCGCAAAGCACGCCGATCGAGAGCTTGCGATCATAGCCCAGCCGGAACATCTGGGGCAGGGCGATCAGGCCCAATAGCACGATCTCGCCGCCAACGATGCCGGACATGGCGGCCAGCAGCACGGCCACGAGGCAGGTCTGCACCGCTACGCCTCCACGCATCCGTCCGCCCAGAATGGCCATGGAGTTGAAAAGCTCTTTGGCTACGCCTGATCGCTCCATGATATTCGCCATGAAGACGAAGAACGGCACCGCCACGAGGGTCTGCTTGTCCATCACCTTGGTGACGGCAGAGGTGACGAGGATGAAGCCGTTGCTTCCAAAGGCAAGGTAGGCGGTGGCGACGGAGATCAGCAGGGTGGAAGCGCCCAGCGGCACGCCGATCGCCATCAGGCCGAACAGCGCCGAGACGATGCAGAGCGTGATCAGTTCGATGCCCATCATTCGACTCCCATTCCGGCTGAGCGAGGTCGTTTTGCCGCGGGCGTCAACAGGTTGGCGAGAAGCTGAAGGAAGTAGAGCGTCACCGAGGCGACGAGCATGGTCTTCACATAGGTCGGGGCGTAGGGGTCAAAGGCGCTGCCGGTCGTCTGAGGCGCTTTGAGCACCTTTACCATCGGCCCCCAGATCATGATCAGCAGCCCGGCCACGCCGATCATCGACAGCACGATCGCGAGCTTCTTCATCCGGTTCCAGAGCGCCTCGCCCACCAGAAGCTCCATCGTGGTGACGGTGATGTGACGGCGCTGCTGGGTGACGGCACCGACGCAAAGCATCCAGGCGGTAGCGACCAGGACCATGATCGTCTCGGATGTCCACGAGGTGGGCGCGCCGAAGACGTAGCGCATGAATACTTCGTAGAGCGAGAGACCCACCGCAGCGAGGTAGAAGACCCCGCAGACCTTGCCGAGGAAGACAGAGATCTTCCCCATGATTTCAACATATGCCTGCACCGGCCCCTCCCGTTCGTGGGCAGGAGGCAGCACGGTGACTGCCCCCCGCCGTTCTTGGTGTTATTCCAGCAGCCCGATCTGCTTCATGAAGGCGTAATGCGCGTCGAGCGCCTTGCGGGCCTCGGGCGATTTCGCAGCGGTCTCCTCCCACGCTTCGGTGGCCAGAACGCGGAACTTGTCCCGCTCTTCCTGGCTCCAGTCGACCACGGTGATGTCGCCGGCGGCCTTGTCTTCCTGAACCTGCTGCTTGTCCTGCAGGTCGAGTTGACGGCGCAGGTCGTCATAGGCGGCGTAGAACCAGGTTTCGACGGCCAGCTGCTGATCTTCCGTCAGGCCGTCCCAGACGCCCTTGTTGATGACGAACTGACGCATCGCCATCGAGTGGATGCCCGGATACAGGGGGAATTTCGCTACCTGGTGGAAGCCGCTGGTCGAGTTGTTGATGTAGGCAGAGGCATCGGCAGCATCGATCACGCCCTTTTCCAGCGAGGTGAAAACGTCGCTGATCGACATGGACACCGGCGCGGCACCCGCCTTCTGGAACACGGTCGCCGCAAGGCCCGAGGGCGAGCGGATCTTGACGCCTTCGAGGTCCTCGACCCCGCGGATTTCGACCTTGGACACCAGCGCCTCTTTCGAGACTGCACCGCAACCGACGACGTGCATGGCGCCCGGCAGTACCGATTCCCAAAGCTCCTGAAGAGCATCGCGCCCGCCGCCATGGCGGCAGAAAGTCTGCACCTGCTCCGGCGAGTCGTAGCCGGCGATGAGGTCGCCCATGATGGCAAAGGCCGGATTGCGGCCGGTGAAATAGGCTACGGAGTTCAGGTCGCCGCTAAGCACACCGGCCATCACCGCCTCGGGGGTTTCGTTGCGGTCGACGATCGCATTGATCGGGAAGAACTCGATGGTCACCTCGCCGCCCGTCATGGCCGCAAGGCGCTTGCCCCACTCGTCTTCGAGGTAGCTGTATTCGTAGGCGCCGCTTTGCGCCGATGACTGGATCTTGAGAACTGTTTCCGAACTGGCCACAGTGGCAGCGAGCGACAATGCCGCCGCCGTCATGATCATCCGTTTCATTTTTCCTCCTCGCGCCCACGGCTGGGCATTTTCTGGGCCGGTTCACCGGCACGTCCGCACACTAAGGCATTTTGTAATGCGTCGGTCAATGTGTGCATTAAACTATTTGACGATGCACACATGAAGTGCAATTGTTGCCGAAATGAGAAGGGTCGGACCGGATGGCAGAGGCTGCCAAGTCAACACGTGTTGAAGCTGCCTATACGCGATTGAAGGATGAGATCCGGACCAACCGGATGCCGCCCGGCTTTCAGGCGCCGGAGCCCGAGATCGCGTTGCGGCTGGGTATGAGCCGCACACCGGTGCGCGAGGCCCTCATCCGTCTGGAGGCGGAGAGGTTGGTCGAGTTGGTCCCCCGCCGGGGTGTGCGGGTCCTGCCGATTCATCCCGAGGATATGCGCGAGATCTACCAGATCCTTACCTCGCTGGAGCCCGATGCAGCCGCCCGCTACGCCGAAACGCGCCCCAGCGACCAGGAGCTCGCCCCACTGAAGCAGGCCACTGCCGATATGGAGGCCGCACTGGTGAGCGAGGATCTCGACAAATGGGCCGAGGCAGACGATCGCTTTCACCATATCCTGCTCGACCTGCAGGGGAACCGTCGCCTGGAGGACTTCGTCCGCGCGCTTTACGTCCAGGCTCATCGGGCGCGGGTTGTCACCATGCGGATGCGCGGCCCTCCTCACCGTTCCACTCAGGAGCACCGCGAAATTCTGAACTACCTGCGGGCAGGCGACGGCGACTCCGTGCGGCGACTGTTCAAACAGCACCGCACGAGATCCGCCGAAGAGCTGCTGGCCATTCTGGAAAAATACAAGCTGGGCCAGCTTTAGGACAGAAGGAACTATCATGTCAGATAGGTTGAGCATCGCCCTCATTAGGGGTGACGGCATAGGTGTAGACGTAGCAAACGCGGCGGTCACGGTTGTCGATGCTGCGGTGGCAAAGGCGGGACTGCCGGCGCTGACCTATAGGGAAATCACCGCCGGGGCCGGCTACTACAAGGAAACCGGGCGAGATATCGAGCCCGGGGGAGAGGCCCGCGCCGGGGAACTCGACGCCATCTTCCTTGGCGCCATCGGCCTACCCTCGGTGCGCCACGATGACGGTACCGAGATTACCCCGCACCTCCGCCTGCGCGACCGATATGGCCTTTACGCAGGTGTCCGCCCGGTCAAGGCATATCCGAATGCCCCGCGCCGGCTGGCCGACCCCCGCGCGGCCGGGATTGACATGGTCATCCTGCGGGAATCCACCGAAGGTTTGTTCTTTTCAGCCGCCACCCACGGTCGCCCGAATTTTTCCAGCGATGATGAGGTTCGCGACACACTTCGCATCACCCGCCCGACCACCGAGAAGCTGTTTCACTTCGGTTTCCGCCTGGCCGAAAAGCGCAAGGCCCGTGGCCGCCCGGGCAAGCTCACTTGCGTCGACAAGGCGAATGTCTTCAACTCCATGGCCTTCTTCCGAAAGATCTTCGATGAAGTCTCTCCAAAATACCCGGACGTCGAGGCCACGCATAACTACGTCGACGCCCAGGCGCTGGACCTTATCCGCAAGCCTTGGGAGTTCGACGTGATGGTGATGGAAAATATGTTCGGCGACATTCTTTCTGACCTCGGCGGCGGCCTTGTCGGCGGGATGGGCATGGCAGCCTGTGCCGAGATCGGCGATGAGGTGGGACTTTTCCAACCCGCACATGGATCAGCGCCAGACATCATGGGTCAAGACAAAGCCAATCCGCTAGCGGCTGTGCTCTCTGGTGCCCTGATGCTCGACTACCTCGCGGAACGCACCGGCAATCAACGCTGGGCGGAAGCTGCCGAGTTCGTTGAAGTGGCGGTTCAGAGCGGCTTTGAGGAAAACCGCCTCCGGCCGATAGAATTCGGTGGTGACATGGGCACTATCGCGGTCACGAAGGAGCTGTTGGAGCTTTTGGATTGAGCCGAGACCAGTTGCTCCAATCCGCACTGCAACTTCCCTGCGCTGCCTGAAGGAAAGCGAATGTATGTCGTCACAGTGACCTTCGAGCCCCATGCCGGTCAGATGGAAGCCTTCTTGCCGCACATGCTGGAGAACGCCCGCCGATCTCTGGAAGATGAACCAGGGTGCCACAGGTTTGACGTCTGCCTTTCCGAAGACCGCAATAGTGTATTTCTCTATGAGCTTTACACCGATCTTGCCGCCTTCATGGCGCACGTCGAGACCGCGCACTTCAAGTCCTTCGATGTCGCGGTAGCAGATTTGGTCCGGCACAAAACCGTCAGGGTCTATGAGTTAATCACCAACTGAGCTTGGCCGGAAGGGGGCGAGCCGGGCAACGGCTCAGGACTGCGCGTCTATCCAGTCTGCCGCGGGATCCAGCTCTTCCTGTTCCAGAACGTGCGCGCCGGGACCTGCCAGCCATTCGATCAACGAGGCGGCCGGGCTTTCCGGCGCAACAGATACCGGGGAGGAGGGTCTTGCCGGATCGCCGATCGGGCGATCCTAGTAAGGCTGTCCCGGCAAGGAAACACGATATGCGAAAAACTTTGATAACGTAAAGAATCTTTCGCACTTTCAGATTTGACGGCTCCTTCTACAGTGAAGGAGCGACGGGATGGACGAC
>NZ_WIND01000012.1 GCF_009697225.1 Halovulum marinum | reverse complement strand
GCGATCAGGATCTCTACAAGATCCTCCTCAGATCGTGCAGAATGAACCCACTCAGACGCTGAGCTGGAATAGACCCTAATTGAATTATACAGGATTCCTTGCGACGCCACGGGGCTTCCTGGGATCCAGGTTCGATTCAGGCCCCGCACCACGATATCTGATCAAGTATTCGATAATCATGCGGTTTTTATCGTTCGGCCGCGTCGGGTCCCACAGGCGCGGGTGCACGGTCACGCGCGAGGAAATGCTCGCAAGAAACGTCTGACGCCCGGCGAGAGGGCCGGGCGAGTGGATGTCAGCCAGGGGCGGTGCCCCGCCAGGACAGCCGGGACGTGGCGGCGAGATAGGCGGCCACGGGCACGACGAGCCATTGCAGGAACGGGGTCAGGCCGGCGCCGATGACCGGGATCACCGGCATGATCTCGCGGTAGGCCCAGGCCTCGCGCACGGTGATGTTCAGCCATTCGCTGAAGATGGTGTAGCCGACGCCCATCACCACCGCGGCGAGCAGCACCGGAGCCCGCCTGCGGCGGGGCCATCCGCCGGAGCCGAAGGCGAACAGCGCCAGGAGCAGCGTGCTGGACGCGATGAGGAGATCGCCGCCCGTGCAGTGCAGGATCGCGAAGGCGATCTCGCCCGCCGTGCCGTCGAGCCAGATCGTGTAGAGCGGGACATGGGCGACCTCCCACAGCAGATGGCCCATGAGGGAGAACAGGAAATAGCGCCGCAGCACGGTCAGCCAGTCCGGCCGGGGTGCAGCGCGTGTCGCGGTGGCCGCGGTCACCGGAACCACCCGATCGCCCGGTCGAGGAGGCCCCCGGGTTCCGGTCGAGGGTGGGCGTTGGTGAGGCCGTTGATGTGCAGGAGGAGGTTGAGGGGCGCGAAGTCGGTGCCGTGAAAGATGGCGACGTGGCGCCCGTCCCGGTCGAAGAGGTGAAGCATCGGCGGCTCTTCGTTTCGTTCGGATCGGGAGGCGAGCCGCGCCTCGAGGACTTCGAGCGCGCCGACCGGTGCCGCGACCGACCAGTTGTCGGCGCCGAGGGTGTCGATGCCGTCCGGACGATCGGCGATCGTGATGAAGCGGACCATCTCGCGCATCGGGCTGGCGTTGAGCGACGCCACCGTCTGCGCAAGCCGATCGTGCTGCGCCCGGCACGGCGCGAGGCAGCCGCTCGGCCGCAAATTCACCACCACGATCTGTCCCGCAAGATCCGCGAGATCGAACTGCTGCCCGTCCGCGCCGACGAGGTCCAGATCGGGCGCGGGGCCGGAGATCGCCTCGAAGGCGGGCTCCTTTCCGGCGGTGACCTCGTCGAGCCGTTCGCCCGGGTGACCCGCCAGCGCCGGGACGGCGAGCACGGCCATGATCATGGCGATGGGAATGAGGCGTTGCATCGGGTTCGCACCTTTTTCTAGATCCGCCGCTCGATTTCCCGGGCCAGATCCTCGGGGGGCTGGTCGCCTTCCAGGAACACGGCCTCGAAGCGACCGTCGGGCCGCATCAGGTAGATATGGCCGGCATGCGCCATGCGATATCCGTCGGCTGCCTCCGCGTCCGGCAGCCGCTCGTGATAGACCTTGAAGGCTTGCGCCGCGGCCGCGACCTGCTCCTCGCTGCCGGTCAGCCCGACGAGATCGGGGTGAAAGTTCGCGACGTAGTCGGCCATGACCTCGGGGGTGTCGCGCTCCGGGTCCACGGTGATGAAAAGCGGCGCGACCTGGCTTGCGTCCTCGCCCAGAAGGTCGAGCGCGGTGGCCATGTACGCCAGCGTGGTCGGGCAGACATCGGGGCAGTTGGTGAAGCCGAAGAACACGAGCTGCCAGCGGCCGGCATAGGCGGCCTCGGTCACCGGGCGCCCGGTATGGTCGACAAGCGCGAAGTCGGAGCGGATATCGGCCTCGCCGCTATGGGCCACCCCCGCGGGCGCGGAGGGATCGCGCAGGACGAGCAGCCCCGCGGTGGCGATGGCGAAGACGCCGGCTCCGCTCCAGAGGACGAGGCGCAGCCGTCTGTGAAAGTCGTGGGAGATGGGCATCTGTCTGTCCCTGTGGTTGGCCCGCCCGGCCGGACCCGGGCGAGCCTTGGTTCAGCCCTGATCGGCCTCGTCGCCGTGTTCCGGCATGCGGGTGTTCATGGTTTCCATCATCTCCGTGCAGGCCTGCATGTGCTTCATCATCGTCATCATCTGCATCATCATCGGCATCATGTCTTCCATGCCTTCCATGCCTTCCATGCCTTCCATCCCGGGCATGTCGCCGCCCATCATGCGGCCGTCTTCCGTCGTCGTCTCCTGCGTATCCGCCGGGGCGGTGTCCTGGGCGTGGGCCAAGGAGCCGAGCGCGAGCAGGGAGAGGGCGACGGCGCCGCCGAACGTGGTGGTGGTCTTCATGACGTGTCCTTTCGCAACGGGTTTCTGTCGGTCGAGGCGTCCGGCTTGGCTGCCGGATCGGCCTTGTTGGCGCAGGCGGACGAGCCCCCGCGCATGCACAGCCCCAGCGCGCACATTGCGGCGCAGGGGGCCAGGGCGAGGATCAGGGGGGCAGCGCCGACGGCGGTGAGCCACCCCCAGTTCAGGACCATGCCGGCGCCGATGACGGCGACGGCCAGCACCATCCAGGCGCGCCGCCCGAAGACGGGGAAGCGGCGGACGGAAGGCGTCCCGGTCGCAAGCTTCGCGCGCTCGTTCATGCGCCGCCCTCCGACTGGAGCCGGCGCACGACCGGCAGGATCTCCTGTTCGAGCGCGCGGCGGTCGAAGGCGCCGACATGCTTGTAGGCGATCCGCCCCTGCGCATTGATGACGAAGGTCTCCGGCAGCCCGTACACCCCCCAGTCGATGGACACGCGTCCCGAGCGGTCGGCGCCGATGCGGGTATAGGGATCGCCGGTCTCGTCGAGGAAGGCGAGCGCCGCCTCCGGCGCGTCCTTGTAGTTGATGCCGTGGATCGGGACCGTGTCCTGGGCGGCCAGTTCGACCAGCAGCGGCATCTCGACCCGGCAGGGCACGCACCACGAGGCCCAGACGTTGACGATCGACACCTCGCCCTGCAGATCGGCCGAGGACAGCCCGTCATCGCGTCCCTCGATGGGCGGAAGGTCGAACGCGGGCACCGCGCGGTCGATCAGGGCCGATGGCAGCCGGTCGTCGGCGTTCATGAGGCCCCAGTAGAACGCCGCCGCGAGCGCCGCGAACAGCGCCGCCGGGAGGAGCACCAGTGCCCGGCCGCGGAACCGCCTGCGCGGGGCCTGTTCCGCGGCGTTCATGGCGTGCCCTCGGCCCCGGCCGAGACCCTGGCCTGGAACTCGCGCGCGCGCTCGGACCAGCTGGTCTTGATATAGGCCAGCACCGCCTTGATCTCGGCGTCGCTCAGCAGGTCCTCGAAGGCCGGCATGTCGCTCTCGTACCCGGGCACGATCGCGCCGACGCCACGCTTGGTGATGGTGAACAGGTCGCGGTCGGCGTGGTGCCAGGTGTGGCCGCTTTCGTCATGCGGCGGCGCGGGCATGCGCCCGTCCTCGGTCCGGCGGCGCCAGTCGGGCTGGCCCTCGAGCTGCGCGCCGTGGCAGGCGGCGCAGCTTTCGGCATAGATCGCGCCGCCCTGTTCGACCATGTCGGCGGTGACCGGTTCCCCAAGGATGGAGAGCCCGGCGATCTCCGCCGGGGCCGCTGCCTCCGGGTCCTCCTTCAACAGCCCCTGCGCCACCGCCGCGATCGCGGCGGCGCCAAGCAGGCCGAAGCCGAGGCCGATGGCCAGCCCGCGTCTCATCGCGCGCTCCCGAGGAACCTGACCGGCGCCATCGGGCCCGGCACCAGCAGCGTCAGCCCCGGCAGCAGGGCGAGGCCGCCCCCGGCCATCATCACGCCCGTCATCGACATCATGCCCTCCATGCCGTCACTCATTCGAAAACACCGTCACCTCGTCGCCCGCGAAGGCGTAGATCTTGAGCGCGCCGCTCTTGCCGCGCATGCCGGGGGCGTTCATCGGCATGCCGGGCAGGGTGATGCCGGTGACCTCGGGGCGCTCGTCGGTCAGCCGCGCCACGATCTCGGCCGGGACCAGCCCGCTGACATAATAGCCGTCGACCTGCGCGAGATGGCAGCCGAGGCCGCGTTCGGGCACGCCCGCCGCTATCGAACGCTTGTCGAAGGCGCGGTCGTCGATCCGGGTCACCTGGTAGCCGTTTTCCTCCATGTAGTCGGCATAGACGTCGCAGCAGCCGCAGTTCGGATCGCGCCAGATCGTCATCTGCCGATCGGCGGGAACGGTGGCCTCGGCCGGCGTGACCGCCGCGTTGCCGGATGCCGCGTTGTCCGATTCGGCGGCGGTGAAGGTGGCGATGCCGATGGCCGAGACAGCGGCCAGCACAAGGGCGGTTCCGGTGAGAAGCTTGCGGTTCATGTCAGCTATCCTTGGAAAGATCGAAGGGGGTCCAGTCGGTGCCGCCATCGCGCGAGACGCGCAGGCCGGCGGCATCGGCGGCGATCACGTGCAGCGGATCGGCGGGATCGACGGCGAGCGCGGTGAGGGGGGCGGAGGCGGTTCGCGCCCAGTTCACCCCCGCATCCACCGACAGCCACAGCCCCGACGGCAGCGCCGCGAGAAGGCGCTCGGGCGCGTCGGGGGCGAGGGCGAGGATCTCGACCGGCTCGCCCTCGGGAAGCGAGGCGGCGGCCTCGGGGACGTCGCCGGCAACGAGTGCGTCCAGCGCGTCGCCCGCGACCACGTCCTGCCAGCGGCAGAAGCAGTCCGGCACCCGCGTCAGCCCGGCCCGCGTCCCCGCATAGAGCCAGATGCCGCCCATTCCGGTCTCGTGGGCCACGGAGACGAGGCTGAGCACGTCATGTTCCGCGCCGGCAAGATAGGGGCGGTCCATGACGAAGGCCCAGGTCTGGCCGCCATCCTCGCTGCGCCACAGCCCGTCGCCTTCGACCGCGGCATAGATCGTGTCGGGCGCCTGCGCGGCCACCGCGATCGAAAGCATCGCCGCGCCGGGCAGCCCGGCATCGGCCCTGGTCCAGCTTTGCCCGCCGTCGTTGCTGCGGCGCAGGGCGCCGTCCCGCCATCCGGCGAGGATCGTGCCCGGGCGGTCCGGATGGGTGGCGAGGGCGGCCGGATTCGCCGAAACGTCGAGCCGGGTCCAGGTGCCGGTCTCGCGGCGCAGCAGGCCGTCCGGCGTGGCGGCGAGGATGGCGGGGCCGTCGAAGGCCAGCGCGGTGACGGCGCCCTGGGGGGCGATCCCCGGGGCCGGTCGGGCGAGCCCCGGGGCGAGAAGCGTCGTGCCCAGCACGGCGAGGCCGGAGGACAGGACGCGACGGCGCGACAGTGCGCGTGCGGTATTGGCGGTCATGGCGAGTATCCCGAGAAGGAGAAGGTCGGTTCAGCGCCTGCCTGCCGAGATCGGGCAGGCATGGCGAGACCGGGCCGTCACCTGCGCGGTGCGGCCGGTCAGCTCAGGATGGTGGCTCGTGGTGGCGCGGGATCGAAGCCCGGCTGGCGTGTTCGCACCGTCGCGTCCGCTGGCCAGACAAGACCGGTCGCGGCGACAATCTGCGGCACGGCTGCCGTGGACGTCGCGGTGAACAGCAGCGGCACGGTGCAGTCGAGGTCGCAGACCACCTGCTCGTCGGTATCCTGTGGGCAGGCGGGGCAGACTTCGTCCTGCCGTTCCACGGCAGGGGTGGCCGCCATGTCGATCGACATTTGCGCGCTGGCGACCTCATGCATCAGCACACCGGCCGTGAGGACCAGCGACAGGAAGAACGTGGCAAGGCGGACCCAGAGTCGCATGAAGCCGATCTAAGACCGGGCGCGGCACCTGTCTACCGGGCAATGGATAAATTCGCTCACGAAACCGTCATTCCTGCGGCTTTTTCGCCGAGGGGCGGGCCGGCCGGGAACTTCGCGATGCCTTGTGTGTTCCTCTCCGCACTCAACAGAGGAGTGGAACATGCAAGTTCAGGACATCATGACGAGCAATCCCGCCTGCTGCGGTGGGAACACCACCATCCAGGAGGCCGCGAAGCTGATGGCCGAGCGTTCCATAGGGGCGCTGCCGGTGCTCGACGACGCGGGTGCGCCGGTGGGCATCGTCACGGATCGCGACATCTGCTGCGGCGCGGTCGCGGAGGGCAAATCCGGCGATACGGCCGTGTCCGAGGTCATGTCGACGGACGTGCTGACCACCTCGCCCGAGGAGGATGTCTCTTCCTGCTGCGACAAGATGGAAGAGCGCCAGGTGCGCCGCGCCGTGGTGACCGACGAAGACGGCAAGTGCTGCGGAATGCTGGCGCAGGCCGACGTCGCGCGCGATGCGCAGGGCGCGGAAACCGCCGAACTCGTGCAGAAGGTCTCGCAACCGGACGGCCGTTCCGGTTGCTGCTGACCGGAAGGGTGGAGCGCCGCGACGTGCCCCACCCTTTTCCGGCCGCCGTGGCGACGGGCTGACCCGTCAGCCCGTGCCGGGAGTTGACGCGGCCAGGAACCCTGACAGGTATTGGCGGGCCACGGCACAGGGAGGCTTGGATGATGGATGGCGGCACGATGGGCACCGGACTGATGTTCGGCATGGGGATCTGGGGGCTTCTGATCCTCGTGCTGGTGATCCTCGCGATCCTGGCGCTGGTGAAGTACCTGCGCAAATAGGTGAGGAAGAATGGAGGCGCCGGAAAAACCCGTCATCGTCGTCACCGGTTCCAGCGGCTATCTTGGCGCAGCGGTCGTCCGACGCCTGCACGAGCGTTACCGCGTCGTCGGGCTTGACCGGCATTCGCCGCCGCATCCGCCACACATGGCGGAATGCGTCTGTTTCGATATCACCGATCAGGACAGCGTGGACAAGGCGCTGGCGCGGGTGCGGCTTGCCTACGGCGACCGCATCGCCGCGTGCATCCACCTCGCGGCCTATTTCGACCTGACCGGCGAGGACAGTCCCGCCTACGACGCGGTGACGGTGGAGGGGACGAAGCGGCTGCTGAACGGGCTGCAGGCGTTCCAGCTCGAGCAGTTCGTCTTCGCCTCCACCATGCTCGTGCATGCGCCGACGTCGCCCGGACAGCCGATCGGCGAAGACGCGCCGGTCGATGCGAAGCTGCCGTATCGTGCCTCCAAGGTGCGCACCGAGGCGATGTTGAGACAGGAGAAGGGCGCGGAAAAGCTCGTCCTGATGCGCCCTGCCGGCATCTATGACGATCAGGGCAATTCGACCTTCCTGACCCACCAGATCGCGCGCATTCACGAGAAGCGGTTCAGCGGCAAGATCTACCCGGGCGATCTGTCGCGCGGACAGGCGTTCCTGCATCTTGAAGACCTGCTGGATGCGATCGAAGCCATCGTGGACCGTCGCGCGGATCTTCCGGATGTGTTTCCCGTGCTGTTGGGCGAGGCCGACCCCGTTCCCTTCGGCGAGTTGCAGCGCCTGATCGGGCGGGAGTTGCATGGAGAGGACTGGATCACCTGGAACATCCCGCCGAAGCTTGCCCGGATCGGCGCCTGGACCGAGAACCGGATCTTCGGTGAGGACGCCTTCATCCGTGCCTGGATGGTGGACATATCCTCGGACCATTACGAGCTGGACCTTTCGACCGCCCGCAAGCACCTGGACTGGCAGCCGCGGCACAGTCTGCGGCAGGACATGCCGCGCATCCTGCAGAACCTGAAGGATGATCCCTATCGCTGGTATTCGGAGAACGGGCTGAATGCCGCGCGCGTCTCCGCAAGCAGGGTCGTGCAGGCGGACGCCGAGCAGCACGGCGAGGACGACAGCCCCGCCGAAACGGAGTCGGCCGCCCGCGAGCACGACAGCCAGATGCGGATGATGCATTTCCAGATGCTCTGGGTGCACTGGCTGGTGGCGGGGCTGGGTCTGTGGCTGGCCACCGCGCCCTCGGTATTCGGCACCTTCGACCAGACCGAGTTCAGCGCGGCCGTGCAGCGCGTGACCGAAGATCGCGGGCTTTGGGCCGCGGCGACGCGCAGCTGGCTGACCGCCTGGAACGACGTGTTCACCGGGCTGGCGATCACCGCCCTGGCGCTGGCCTCGATGCGGCCCGGCAACGGCTGGGCGCAGTGGGCCAACGCCGCGCTGGGGGTCTGGCTGCTGGCGGCGCCTCTGGTCTTCTGGACGCCGGATCCGGCGGTCTATGCGAACGACACGCTGATCGGCGCGCTGGTCATCGCGCTGACCATCCTGATCCCGATGATGCCCGGCATGTCGCGCGCGGGGATGATGGACGACGGCGACATTCCGCCCGGCTGGACCTACTGCCCCTCGACCTATGTGCAACGCCTGCCGATCATCGCGCTCGGCGTTGTCGGCTTCCTGCTGTCACGGGTGCTGTCGGCCTACCAGCTGGGCCATGTCGACGGCATCTGGGAGCCGTTCTTCGCCTCGCCTTCGGCCCTGAACGGCAGCGAATACATCGTCACCTCCGACGTCTCGAAGGCCTGGCCGGTGGCCGACGGAGGGCTGGGCGCAATGAGCTACATGTTCGAGATCCTGATGGGCGTCATGGGCAGCCGCAAGCGGTGGCGCACGATGCCGTGGATGGTCGCGCTATTCGGCATCGTCGTCGGGCCATTGGGCGTCGTAAGCATCTATTTCATCATCATCCAGCCGATCACCATCGGCACCTATTGCACGATCTGCCTGCTGGCGGCGGCGGCGATGCTGATCATGATCCCGTTCTCGCTCGACGAGATCGTGGCGATGATCCAGTTCATGATCTGGAACACGCGCCGCGGCCGCCCCTTCTGGCGCGCCTTCTTTCGGGGCGATGCGTTGCCGGGGTCGACAGGCGGCGGCGCGATGGACTTCGATGCCGCGCCCACGAAGCTGCTTCGACAAAGCGCGCGCGGTGTCACCGTCCCGTGGACCCTTGGCCTCAGCGCCGCCATCGGCGCCTTCCTGATGCTGTCACGCGCCATCTTCGGCAGCGCGATGCCGCTGGCAGGAAGCGATCATCTGGTCGGCGCGCTGGTGCTGACGACCGCCGTGATCGCATGGGCCGAGGTCGCGCGGCCGCTGCGCTTCCTCAATCTGGGCTTCGGGCTGTGGCTGGTGATCGCGCCCTGGCTGCTCGGCGGCGGCACCGTGCCGGGAAGCCTTGTTGGCGTGCTGTCCGGTCTGGCACTGATCGCGCTCAGCCTGCCCCGCGGTCGACGCAGTGCAGAGCACTACGGCAGCTGGGACCGGTACGTCATCTGAACCCCGAGCCGATCTCTGCGCCAGATCGGGATCGGGTCGCGCTGATGCTCCGCTCCGGACACGTTGCCGGCCGCTCTGCGGCAAGGAAGAGCGTCCGAGCCGCCCCTTTGCGCGCGAATACGGCCAGTCCTTCAGCCACGACGATCATTTCGAGGATGCCGACAACGTGCGCCGGGCCATCGCCGGACATTTCGGTCTGGGCAGCTTCCCGGACGAGCAGATCGGCAAGGTTCTTGAGGCTGTGGGGTCGACCGGCAACGGCAACAGGACCCGGATCGTCCAAATCAGCGACCACGGCGACAGTCTTGGTGCGCGCGGCCTGTGGGGCAGGTCGACGATGCAAGCGGGGCCCGGTCTGGCCGAAACCGGTCGCTGCTACGGGAGATTGCCTTCCCCAAGTGCGGTCTGGACAGTGAATTATGGCGACTGCGCGGTCTGCAGAGCCGCATCGATGTCTGCCTGGCGGTCCACCAGGATGTCGGTGCCGGCGTGAACGAAGCCTGTGCGCGACAGGATGTCCTGTAGCGGATGGTCCAGCCCGTAGGCGCTCAGGATCGCGTCGACGGGGACCGCACGGCCGCCATAGTTGCTGGCGACGAAACAGCCGTGCACGACGCCTGCCAGGAGCTTTGCCTGACGCTGTTCGGAGATGCCGATCAGCCCGCTGCGGAACAGATCGCGGTAGAAGACGCGGCCGCCGATCGTGCGTGCCGCCTTGTTCTTCAGCGCGGCGAGGTAGAAGGCATAGGCCTCGAGGTTGGTCTCCGGTGTCATGGGCCGGTCCCAGGGCGGCGCGGCGGCGCCGATCCAGAAGGCGATGTTGGGCGGCAGCGGCAGAAGCCCCCGTGCGCCGTTCGGATGAGACGCGTCCGGATCGATCCTGCCGTCCGAAAGCCCCGCTTCGCAGAACAACAGGACAGCGAGATCGAGCAGGGTGAGGCGCAGGACGTCCGTGCCCGGCGCCGCGCCCGCCCCCGCAGAAGCCAGCGCCGCGAGGTCTTCGAGTTGCCGCCGGTTGGCGCGCAGGAACCCCGCCCTGTCCAGCCCGTGCCAGCTCAGCCCGGCCGACCAGCGCGCGGGGCCGGCGGAAGGCTGCGGCCCCGTGTCCGGGGCGGCGCCGGGCTGGGCGAGCGACAGCCGCAGCACCGCGGGGCGGTTGTTCGCCAGCCACTTGAGATACTTGTCGACGGTGCGGTCGGCGGCGATCTCGAGGAAGTCGCGGGGCTCGTCGAGCGGCGTCATGTCGCCGGTGGCGTAGATCTGCTCGACGTTGCCCGCATCGGCGTGGAGATAGGACACCGCGCCGCCCCGCTGCCTGTCGACCAGGGCCGCGACCGTGTAGCCCCGGTGCGCCAGCAGACCGCTGTGCTCGCGCGCCAGCGGCGGGCGGAAGTCGCCGCCGACGATCCAGTCTCCGCGATGGCCGGCGTCGTGGGCGGCGTCGATCGCCTCGACGATGCGGCGTGACGCCTCGCGGCGGGCGGCCTCGTCGCCGCGCAGGGCGCGCAGGCTGACCGGGACCGCGTGCGCCACGGCGGTGCCGGTGGCGAAACGTTTCAGGCCGATCAGGGGCGGCGGTGCCTCGAAGATCCGCCGGCCGCCGGGGCCGGAAGCCGACCACATCGCCTCCACCTCCGGCGGCCAGCTCAGGCTGACGCAGTCCACCCCGCCCCGCCGGTAGATGATCGCCGTGCCGGGATGGTCGGCGATGATCGCGTAGTCCTCTCCGAACTGGTCGCGCACGTCCTTGATCAGGGCTTCGGCAATCTGCGGCTCGACTTCGGTCAGACACCAGACATCGAGCGCGAGATCGGTCAGCGCCACGCCCGCCCGGCGCAATTGCGCCTCCACCTTGCCGAGGTCGCGCAGCCAGGAAAGGTTCCAGAACCCGATGTCGATGTCCTGGTCGCTGCCGGTATAGGCGCTGCGGACGGACCCCGCGCCTTCGCCCTGCACGTTCCGGCCGAGGGCGCCGAATATTCCCGCCAGCGTGTCCGAGCCGTGCATCAGCCGCATCACCTGGCGCGCGCTTTCGGCATCGTCCCCCGCGCCCATCACCCGCTTTTCCAGGTCGATGGCGATGGCCGAAAGCTTGATGCCCTCGTTTCCGACCTTCACCGACGGCGCTGCGTCCGGGAACAGCCGGGCAAGCTCGCGCCCCTCGCGGCGCGCATGGTGCAGCGCCACCAGCCGGCCGTTGCGATTGAAGACGCAGGCCCCGGACGAGCCGTAGTCGGTGTCCGCGGTGTAAAGCAGCGCCTCGCTGTTGTTGCCGACGAGGTCGGTGTCGTCGAGGGAGACTTCCTTCAGCCGCCCCTGCGGGTGGTGAATGACGAAGGTCGGCTCGTTGAGCGCGATCGAGAACGACCCGCGTTCCATCCGGATCGGATCGACGTCGTGGGTGCGGTTGATCCAGACGAACGCGTAGTCGTAGCCGCCGATCGCGGGGCTGGCGACGAACAGCCGGGAAGGAGCGAGCGTCACGGTATATTTCGGCTCGTCGGACGCGCCGTCCGCGGCGTAGAGGCTTTCCCGCGTCCGCTCGTATCCGAACTCCGCGGTCGCGGTTTCGGCGACGATGACGTCGTTGATGACGTGCTGGTTGGTCAGCAGCACGTTGTCGCCGACCAAAAAACCGGTGCCGGTCCAGCCGCCAGGCGGTGTGGTGCCGTCATAGGCGCGCTGGCCGTCGGGAACGGTAATCCGCACCACCGCCCGGCGATAGTCGGACAGCATCTCGATCAGTCCCGCGTCGACCGTGTTCCACTCGCCGACCGCAGCTTCGAACGGCCTGTCCGGATCCCTGCGGCGAACCTCGGTCCAGCCCCGAAGCATCTGCGCGAGATCGCGCACCGGGATCTGCGCGCCTTCGATGTCGGAGAACAGCATGCCGCTGTCCCAGTCCCCGACGAAGGGAATGGCATTGGGCGCGAACCCCGGCGGCCGGCTCATCAGCCTGTCCAGTCCCTGGCCTGCCCCCGCGTGTCGATGTGCACGAAGGTATTGTATAGGCCGATCCCGCCCGCGAACGCCGGATCGGAACCGCGGACCGACGTGGCGATCTGGTGCCAGTGCGCGGCGGTGCCGGCGTCGCACTTCAGGTCGATGGCGTTGAACTGCTTGTGCAGGCTTGCCGAGGCGCCGCCGACGCAGGCGTTGTAGGCGTCGTTGCGATAGCACGACGTGATGCGCACGGGGGCGCCGAGACGCGCGCGGATCTCGTCGATCATGCGCGCGGTGTTGCGGATGTTGTCCCACAGCTGGCGCGGAGGCAGCGCGTTGCGGCCGGCGCAGCCGCCGGCGGCGTTTCCGTTGCCCAGGAACAGGAATTCGACCGGCTGGAAGAAGCGCAGCCGCAGCCCGCCGATGAAGCGTTCGAACGCGTCGAGATCGAAGCCGTCCGCCGGCACGCCCTGGAACGCGTGCTCGAGCGCGCCGCCGGCGATCACCAGGCCGGGACCGGGATCCTCGCCGCGGAACTCGCTGGCTTCGTCCGCATCGGTCGCGTCGTCCGTTCCGCCCGGCACCGGCGCGCCGCGGCCGTAGCGCTCGGCGAGGACGGTGCCGAGATCGCGCGCGGCGGTGTATCCGGCGGTGTATCCGGCGCCGGCTTCCAGCAGGGCGTGGCCGCCGACATGGACCGCCGGTGCGCCCACACCCGTCGCCGAGGCCGGAACCCGTTCCGCGAACCCCAGAACCGCCGTGACGGTGGTGCCCCGTTCCCGCGCAAGCAGCTCGATCGCGTCGCCCAGCTCCGCCTCTGCCATCTCGAACGCGCCGCCCATCTCGAACGCGCCGCCGAGGAATGCGCCGATGCCGTCGGCCAGCGCCCGGCCGATACGGTCGCGATAGGCGGGCGACAGCAGCCGCGTCTCCTCGTCCGCGCGGTCGAGGAAGCTCACCTCGTGCAGCACCGCCGCGGTGGACGGATCGTGGCCGGACGGCGACAGCACGCCGAAGTTCGCCGGCTTTATCCCGCTGGGGTGGAACGCCCTGTTGCGGTCGCGGTGGCCCAGTTCGGCCACCATCGCGTCCTGCACCAGCAGGCTGAGCTGCCGCGACGCCTGCGAGGCGCTGCCATGCACGAAGGTTTCGGTGCCCTGCGCGGTGTGGGTGTCCGAAGCGTTGAAATGGATCGAGACGAAGGCCGCCGCGCCGTTGGCCTTCGCGACGCCGGCGCGCGCCGCGAGCGACAGGTTCACGTCCGTCGTCCGCGTCAGCACGACCCGGTGCCCGCGCGACTCGAGCACCGACCTGGCGCGGTTCGCGACATCCAGCGTAAGCGTCTTTTCCAGCGTGCCGCGGGGCCCGATCGCGTTGTTCCAGCTCGATCCGCCGACGCTTGACGGCGGCGTCGGGCCGCCGTGTCCGGGGTCGAGGACGATGGTGCCGCCGGCGCCTTCGAGCGCCGGGCCGCCGGTCGCGGGGACGCGATCGACGCGCGGCAGCTCGATGCCCGGAAACACCCGGCCGCTGGCGCGCAGCCGTGCCTCGCTGGCCGCAAGCGCGTCGCGAAAGATGTCGGCGACACGGCCGTAGCCCGTGTCCTTCGGGTGCAGCTCGTCGAACCAGCTGTTGGCGTTGTTGCCGACGACGCCGCGCATGTCGAGGAACTCGAAATTCGGAAGATCCGCCGGCAGCGCCTTCAGGGCGCGGGAGAAGGCGTCGAGGATCAGGCCGACGACCTCGCGCCCGATATCGAGCGGAATGCCCCGGTCCGCGAGCGGGCGGCCGATCCATTTTCCGGCCGCCTGCGGAAACGGCAGATCATAGCCGTGGCCGAAGACCCGCACCCCCGGATGGTGCGCGTTCACGTTCGCGAGAAGCGCGCGGTACTGGCCGGCAATCACCTCGACCTGGCGCCGAAGCGCGGTCTGGTCGAGCAGATCTGCAGGCTCGGCGCCGTCGCGATACTGACGGAGCACCGCGGCCAGCCGGCCGCTGCCCAGCAGGTCGTTGCCGCCGCCGGAGAGCAGCAGGACGTGCGCGCCGGTGTCGCGCAGCGCGGCGAGGTATTCGTTGTGGCGGACCATGTCCTGCAGCAGATCCCCGGCGCCGCTGAGCGAATAGATCGCCTTGTCGTTGTCCATCGCCAGGTGGTCGATGGTATCTTCCAGCAGCAACGGGTACTGGAACCAGCTGTCGCCCTCGTCGACGATGCGCAGGCCGTCGAAGGGGCCGACCAGCTTCAGCGCATAGTCCACCCGCCGCCGGGCCCGGGCGATGCGGTTGGCCCAGCGCATCGCCGCGGCGCTTTCGAACTGCCCGCCGCCGAGCGCGGCTTCGTATTCGGGTTTCAGTTCGATCGCGGCATCGAACGCCTGGGGCGGAGCGTCGGCCTTGCGGTAGTGCTCGTCGAGGAGCGCATCGAGCGCCGCCTTGTCCCGGTCGGCAACCGCCGCGTCGATGCGGGCCTGCAATTCCGATGCATAGCTCATCTCGCTCCCCCCGCTTTTTCTTCAGGCCGCCTCCGTATCAGGGTATCAAGGTACCGCATCCGGGGATGCTCATAAGTGTTGAAAATCACCAGCGCAGTGTTCGGAGCAGGGGATGCAGTTCACGATGCGACCGGTTCTGTCCGGCTCACAGGTCAATACGCCCCACGGTTGTGTTCCGGCTGGCGGCCGACCCGGAAGTCGGCGCAGTTGTTCAGGCTGCGCGTCGGAAGTACGGCAGGTGACGCCGGACGCGATCCCGAAGCCACCCGGTTTCCACCGCCGCCGAGCGGCCCGGGCGGCGGTTTCGTGGCGCGACCGGTCCGGTCACAGCAAGGCCAGCAGGAAGCGGGCGGAAACCAGGACGAGGAACACGCCGAAGAGCCGGGTCAGGGTTTCCCGCGTCAGCGCGTGGGCCAGACGCGCGCCGAGACCGGTGGTCAGCAGCGCGGTGGGCATGGTCAGGGCCAGCGCAGCCACCGACACATAGCCGAACGCATCCGCCGGCAGACCGGCCTTGCCCCAGCCCGCCAGCACGTAGCCGAGGGTGCCGGGCACGGCGATCAGCAGGCCGACGCCGGCCGAGGTCGCGACCGCGCGGTGCATGTTCCAGCCGTGCAGGGTGAGGATCAGGTTCGAGATCGCGCCGCCGCCGATACCCATCAGCGCCGACAGCAGGCCGACGACACCGCCATAGGCCGCGCGCACCGGCCCCTTCGGCATGTCGTCGCGCAGCTTCCAGCTTCCCCTGGCGAACAGCATCTTGAAGGCGTTGGTGCCGGCGACGACGACGAACACGATCTGGAACACCTCGGCGCTGGCGTAGCGGGCGATGGCACTGCCCAGAAGCACGCCCGCCGTGACCGGCAGCGCCCAGGCGCGCAGGTGCGGCATGTCGAGCGCGCCCTTCTGGGCGTGGGTGCGGGCCGACAGGATCGAGGTGGGGATGATCATCGCCAGCGAGGTGCCGACGGCGAGCGGCATGGCGATGTCGGGTCCGGCGTCCGTCATCAGGAACGTCTCGTAGAACACCGGCACGCTGATCGCGCCGCCCCCCACCCCGAACAACCCGGCGAGCAGCCCGATCGCCGCGCCGGCGACGATCAGGCCCAGCCCCATCAGCACAAGCGTGCCCGGTTCGGCCAGAAGCGCCTCGGGGCCGCTCACGCAGAGCGGCCCGCGAGGACGAAGCGCGTCAGGCTCGCCCCGTCCATGCCGCCGAGGCCCGCGCCGATGGCCTCGTCGTAGAGGCCGCGTGCCGCGGTCGAGAGCGGCATCGCCGCGCCGCCCCGGCCGGCCCAGTCGAGCGCGAGGCCAAGGTCCTTGCGCAGGCCGTTCAGATCGAAGGTGCCGGCTTGATCCGCCCCGTCCAGCGTGTCCTTGACCACCTGCAACCGGTTCTTCAGCACCGCCGGCCCGGCGGAGCTGTCGGACATCACCTCCGCCGCCGTGGACGCCGCCACGCCGCTGCCGCGCAGCAGGCCCAGCGCCTCGGCCATGCCGGCCCAGTACAGGGCCAGGGGCAGGTTGACCGCCAGCTTCATCGCCGAGCCGGCGCCGACCGGGCCGAGGTGCTCGACGCGCTTGCACAGCGCCTGCAGCACCGGCGCGCCGCGCACCCAGGCGGCCTCCGATCCGCCGGCCATGCCGAGCAGCGCGCCCTTGAGCGCGGGGCCGACCGTGCCGCCGACGGGGCATTCGAGAAAGAGCGCCCCCGCCCCCTCGACCCTGGCGGCGACGTCCCGCTGCTGATCCGGAAGCAGGGTGCTCATCTCGATCCAGAGCTTGCCGTCCAGGCCTTCGGAGAATGCGGCGTCGCCGCCGTCCAGGACCGCCGCGATGGCGGCGTGGTCGGTGAGCGACGAGATCAGGATGTCCGACGCCGCCAGCAGATCCGCCAGGCTGCCGGCGCGGGCGGCGCCGGCTTCCACCGCCTTCGACGTGCCGTCCGGGCTGCGGTTCCAGACGGTGACGGCGTGGCCTTGCCCCGCCAGCCGCGTGGCGATGGCGGTGCCCATGCGGCCCGTGCCGATGATGCCGATCCGTTGCGTGCTCATGTTCTGTCCCCCTTGCGGTTCAGGAAAGTCCGAAAATCTCGCAGGTCGTCTCGCCGCGGCGCAGACGGTCCATGACCTGTTCCTCATTGGAAAGGCGCGTGCGGCCTTCGGCGATGATGCCCGGCATCGCGCCGGGGTCCACGGCAATGACCGCGTCGCCGTCGCCGACGATCACCTCTCCGGGCCGGATGTCGACGCCGCCGACGGTGCAGCCGGCGCCGACCGCGCCCCGGTCGCGTTTGGCCGTGCCGGCAATGGCGATGCCGCGGCAGAACGTGGCGAAGCCCATGCGCACGATGGCCGTGCTGTCGCGCACCGCGCCGTCGATGACCAGTCCGCGGATGCCGGCAATGTCCGCGGCCAGCGCCATGATCTCTCCGAAAGGCCCGGTGGAGACGTCGCCGCCGTAGTCGACGACGAGCAGGTCGCCCGGCTGTGCCTGGGCCAGCGCCAGATGGAGGGCGAGGTTGTCGCCCGGGCGGCAGCGGACGGTCAGCGCCACGCCTGCCACGGCGGGCGCATGCGGCGCCAGGGGGCGCAGACCGCCATCGAGAATGCGCACGGCGCCGCCCGCCACCTCGCCGATGGTGGCGGTGCCGAGCGCGGCCAGCGCCGCGAGGTCGTCGAGCGCGGGCCGCGGGGTCACGCGATCCTGGCCCCGATGGTGACCTTGAGCGGCGCCAGCGTCTCGCAGGCGACCTCGATCGTGTCGCCGGTGGTGACCGCGCCGACCCCCGCGGGCGTGCCGGTCATGATCAGGTCGCCCGCCTTCAGCTCGTGCTGCTCGGAAATCTTGGCGATGATCTCTCTGGTGTTCCAGATCATCAGGTTCACGTTGGCGTCCTGCTTCGTCTCGCCGTTGATCTTCGTGCTCAGCATATGCGCGTCGATGTGGCCGACATCCTCAACCCGGCTGATCGGCCCGAGGGGGCAGGATCTGTCGAAGCCCTTCGTCACCTCCCAGGGCAGGCCCTTTTCGATCGCCGCCGCCTGGTGGTCGCGCCGGGTCATGTCGAGGCCGCAGCAGTAGCCGAAGATGTGGTCGTAGGCCTGGTCCTCGGGGATGTTGTAGCCGCCGGACTTGAGCGCGACGACAAGCTCGCCCTCGTAATGGAAGTTCTCGGTGAACACGGGGTAGGGGATCTCGCCCCCGCCGGCGACGACGGCGTCGGTCGGCTTCATGAAGATGACCGGCGGGTCGCGCTCGTCCGCGTTCATCTCGTGGATGTGGGCGACGTAGTTCTTGCCGATGCAATAGATCCGGCGGACCGGAAACTTCTGATCGGAGCCGCGGATTTCCAGGGCTGGCGTTTCGGGCGCCTCTACGGCGAAATCGGTCATCACTGTCTCCCCTGCTGATGTCTCGCTGCCGCAGGATAATATATATTTCGGGCATCGGCCATCGCACAGAAAATCCTTGTATTGCAGTGATTTGGCGTCGTGCACCGCAAGGGATTGCCGGATGCGAAATATATAAACTCCCCAAGTTCGCCCGAATCGAATATCATTTGCGGACCGAGTGGCGCCGACAGAGCGCCGTCAAACCCAACGGGAGGATGCAAGTAATGCGCGTCAGCAATCGAATCGTCAGGAGAGTGACCACCGGCCTTGCCGCCGCCGCCATCTCGGCCGCCGGGCTGTTCGGGTCGGCCGCGGCACAGACGGACATCACCGTCGCCGTGCCGAACCCGTCGGCCATCACCTGGGCCCCGATGTGGGCCGCGATCGGCGAAGGCTACTTCGAGGAAGAGGGGCTCAACATCGACGTGCAGGCGGTGGACGGATCGTCCCAGGTGCTGCAGGCGATGTCCGCCGGGCAGGCCCAGATCGGCGCCCCCGGACCCGGTCCGGTCCTTGGCGCGCGGGCGCGCGGGATCGACGTCGTCTTCATCTACAACCTTTATCCCAAAAGCGTCTTCGGCCTGCTGGTCAAGTCGGACAGCGGCTACGCGACCCCGACCGACCTGAAGGGCAAGGTCATCGGCGTCGGCACCGCCGACGGGGCCGAGGTCTCGTTCGCGCGGGCGATCCTGAACGATGCGGGGATGGAAGAAGGCACCGACTTCACCTTCCTGCCGGTGGGCGACGGGGGCACCGCCGCCGTGGCCTTCCTGCGCGGCGACGTGGACGCCTACGCCGGCGCGGTCAGCGATGCGGCGATCCTGGCGAACCGGGGTCTGGAGCTGACCGAGATCACCCCCGAGGAATACCTGGCCTACTTCGGGAACGGCTACGCTGTGCTGGCCGACTACATGGCCGAGAACCCCGAGGTGGTGGAGGGCTTCGGCCGCGCGCTGGTCAAGGGCATGCGCTTCATCTCCGACCCGGCGAACGAGGAGACCGCGCTCGACCACATGGCGGCCGGCAACCCGCAGGAAGGCGAGGACCGCGCGTTCGCGTCCGCGCTGCTGGCCGCCGCCAGCGAGCGGATGACCCCGACCGACGCCTACATCGACAAGGGGTTCGGCTATCAGCCGCCGGAGCACTGGGAGACCTGGCAGAAGAGCCTTCTGTCCTCGGGCGATCTCGAGGCGCCGTTCGACGACCTGGCCGCCGGCTACACCAACGAGATGATCGAAGGCTGGAACGCCGAGTGAGTCAGGTGGTGCAATTGCCCGCAGACCAGAGTGAACCGGCCGAGGCTCGGCCGGTTTACCAGATCGAACGGCTGTCGAAGACCTATGGCCGGAACGGCTTTACCGCGCTGAAAGACGTGGACCTGACCCTGAACAAGGGCGAATTCGGGGCGGTCATCGGCTCTTCGGGGTGCGGCAAGTCGACCATGCTGAAGATCATGGCCGGCCTGCTGCCGCCCAGTTCGGGCCGCGTGATGCTCGAGGGCAAGCCGGTGCTGGGGCCGCGCCGGGACATCGGCATGATGTTCCAGCAGGCCACGCTGCTGCCGTGGAAGACCACGCTGGGCAATGTCCTGTTGCCCATCGAGATGCGCGACGGCAAGGCGGCGGCCCGGGCGGCCGAGGGCCGGGCGCGCGACCTGCTCGAACTGGTCGGCATCGGCCGGGCCGAGAGCATCTATCCGGGCGAGCTGTCGGGGGGCATGGCCCAGCGCGCCGCGATCTGCCGGATGCTGATCTCGGATCCGGCGGTGCTGCTGCTCGACGAGCCGTTCTCGGCGCTCGACGAGCTGACCCGCGACTTCATGAACATGGAGTTGCAGCGGATCTGCCTCGAACGGCGCGCGACGACCTTTCTTGTCACCCATTCGATCCCCGAGGCGGTGATTCTGGCCGACCGGATCTACATCATGGACGCGAACCCCGGGCGGGTCGCCGAGATCGTCGACATCGACCTGCCGCGCCCGCGCAATCTGGACATGATCAACACCACCAAGTTCGGCGACATCGTCCATCACATCCGCGAGAAACTGGGCAAGGAGGCCTTCGGCACATGACCGACCAGGGATACACGGCCGCCAAGTCCGATCTTGCCCAGTACGAGGGCGATACCGTCTGGACCGAACACGAGCCCTTCATCGACCGCATCCCGCGCTGGGTGGCGATGACAGGGCTGTTCGTGATGATCGTCGGCATCTGGTATGTGGTCACCGCGGTCGAGATCGTCTCCAACATCATCCTGCCGACGCCGATGGAAACCTGGGAGGACATCGTCTTCGTCGGCCGGAACATGGCCTCGGGCGGCTACATGCTCGAGGCGTTCATCACCACGACCAAGACGGTGCTGGTGGCGTTCGGTCTGGCGATGGCCATCGGCTTTTCGCTTGGCGTGCTGGTGGGCGAGACGAAGTTCGGCGAGCGCGCGGTGATGCCCTACCTCGTCGCCATCGACACCATGCCCAAGGTGGCATTCGCGCCGCTGTTCATCGCCTGGCTGGGGTTCGGGATCGCCTCGAAGGTGGCGCTGGCGACCTTCATCGCAACCTTTCCCATCGTCGTCTCGACCGCGGCGGGGCTTTATGCCGCCTCCGAGAACGAGCGGATGCTGTTCAAGTCCATCGGCGCCAGCCGGATGCAGACGCTGGTGCGTCTCAAGCTTCCCACCGGGCTGCCGTACTTCTTCACCGGCCTCAAGATCGCATCGGTCGGGGTCATGGCCGGTGCCATCACCGGCGAGTTCCTGGGCGGCGGGCAGGGCGTCGGCGCCCTGATCCGGGTCTCGGCCTCGCAGCTCGACACGCCGCGGGTGTTTTCGCTGATCATCTATCTCAGTTTCCTGGGACTGGCCTTGTTCCTCACCGTGGTCTGGGTGCAGAAGACGTTCGTGTTCTGGAACAAGTCCGACGCGCCGGGTGGCATGGCGTAGATGGCAAGAGCGAAGTCCGTCCTGGAAGCAGGGCCGATCCTTTCGGACCGGGCCCACGACGCGATCAAGGAGGACATTCTGGCCGGCGCGCTGGAGCCGGGCGAGAAGCTGCAGCTCGACGCCATCTCGGACCGATACGGCATCGGCACCGCGCCGGTCCGCGAGGCGCTGAACCGGCTGTCGGCCGAAGGCTGGGTCGAGCATCGCAGCCAGCGCGGCTTTTTCGTCTCGGAACTTTCCTATCCGGGCCTCGAGGAGCTGGTGAAGACCCGCATATGGCTGGAGACGCTTGCCCTGCGGGAGTCCATCGCCCATGGCGGTCAGGAGTGGGAGGACGCGCTGATCCTGTCCTACCACCGCCTGGCGCGGACCGATCGTTTCCTGAATGCCGGGGACGGCAGGGACAGCTTCACCCTCAACCCCGACTGGGAGGTGCGGCATCACGAGTTTCACCGCGCCCTGCTGTCCGGCTGCGGCTCCAGCCTGATGGAGCAGTTCTGCGTGCAGATGATGGAGCGCTCGATCCGCTACCGGAACCTGTCGGTGAAGTTCAGCCTGGCCCGGCGCGGCGACGCGCTGGCGGAACACGAGGCGATCCTGACCGCCGCCCTCGACCGGGACGCGGACCTGGCCGTGCGCCAGCTGACGGATCACTACCGGCTTACGCTGGAAGGGTTGCGCGCGCGGCTGTTCCCGAAGACCAAGCCCTGACACGGCACCGTCCTGGTCGGGGCGCCGGTCGCGCGGGCCCGGCCACCGGATTCCGGAAGGCGTAGCCGCAACGACTGCGGGTCGCGATGCAGGATCCGCTGTCCGCGCCGAACCCCGTCTACACCGCCGCCTTCCAGCCGGCCGAGATGTGCCGCGGTCATCTCCACCGTCCAGGGCCGAGGCGACTGCGCACGCTGGAAGTGTTGCGCAAGGTCGGCATCCCGGACACCGAGAACCGGATCGGCACCGGCCCGCACGCATTCTCCGGCGGGGGGTGGACGCCGGCACCCTGGATGCTGTCGCGGCGGATGCGGTGAAAATGCCTTGTTCGTATCCGGAAACGGGATATAAATCGCTGGATGCCGAGCCGGAGCCGCGATGACCAAGAATTTCCTGCTGATCGATCCCGAAACCGACTTCGCCGTGCTGAAGAGCGCCGCGTCGGAGGTGCGCGTGAAGATCCTCAAGCTGCTGCACTCGGCCGGCGGGCTGAACGTCAACGACATCGCGCGGCGGCTGTCGCTGCCGCAGTCCTCGGTGTCGTCCAACGTGCAGATCCTGGAGCAGTCGGGGCTGATCCGCACCGAAAGCCACAAGGCGCGCAAGGGCAGCCAGAAGCTGTGCTACGCCACCTATGACGAGTTGATCGTCACCTTCGCCAAGACCGAGGAACGGGTGGCCCGGAACGTGATCGAGGTGGCGATGCCCCTGGGCCTGTTCACCAACAGTTCGGTCGCCGCGCCCTGCGGCATCTGCTCGCCGGAGGGGATCATCGGCCTGCTCGACGTGCCCGAAACGTTCATGGATCCCGAACGGATGAAGGCCGCGCTGCTGTGGTTCACCAGCGGCTTCGTCGAGTACCAGTTCCCCAACAATGCCAAGCTGAAGGGCATCGAGATCGAGAAGATCGAGTTCTCGATGGAGGTCAGTTCGGAGGTGCCGGGCACGCATTCGGACTGGCCGTCGGACATCACCATCTCGATCAACGGCACGCCGCTGGGCAACTGGACCTCGCCCGGCGATTTCGGCGACAAGCGCGGCGTCTACACGCCCGACTGGTGGAAGCTGAGCGGCTCGCAATACGGCATGCTCAAGACCTGGCAGGTCAGCGACGGCGGCAGTTTCGTCGACGGGCGCAGGATCTCGGACGTCACCCTGGACCGGCTGGACCTGGACGCGCACCGCTCGATCCGGCTGCGAATCGAGGTCGACCGCGGCGCGCGCCATCCGGGTGGTATCAACGTGTTCGGCCGCGGTTTCGGCAACTACGACCAGGACATCGTCCTGCGCCTGCACGCCAAAAGCTGAACTGTTCGCGGCGCTTGCGCCGGCAGCGGTCGTCGCTGTTGACAGAACCGTCGCATTGCGCAACTGTATCTGTAAATCTGGTTTGAACCAGAATATCGGATATTGAAGCTGGGAGGCCTTCATGAAAGCGCGCGTCGCCGTCCACCGGGATTTCCGGATCGGCTCCATCGACGACCGGCTGTACGCGGCGTTCATCGAGCACATGGGGCGCGCCATCTATGGCGGCATCTACGAGCCCGGCCACCCGCAGGCGGACGAGAACGGGTTCCGCCGCGACGTGCTGCAACTCGTCCGCGACCTGAAGATCCCCGCGATCCGCTATCCCGGCGGCAACTTCGTCTCGGCCTACAACTGGGAGGACGGGATCGGCCCCAAGGACCGGCGCCCGGTGCGGCTGGACCTGGCGTGGCGCTCGAAGGAGACCAACCAGGTCGGCATCAACGAGTTCGCGCAATGGGCCGACATGGCCGGCATCGAGATGATGCTGGCGGTCAACCTGGGCTCGCGCGGGCTGGAAGAGGCGCGCAACTTCCTGGAATACGTCAACTTTCCCGGCGGCACCGCCTGGAGCGACCTGCGCCGCAGCCACGGCGTCGAAAACCCGTATGACGTGAAAATGTGGTGCCTGGGCAACGAGATGGACGGCCCCTGGCAGATCGGCCACAAGAAGGCGGTCGAGTACGGCCGGCTGGCAAACGAAACCGCCAAGGCGTTCAAGGGCTTCGACGCCTCGATCGAGACCGTCGTCTGCGGCTCGTCCAACGACGGCATGCCGACCTATCCCGAATGGGAACGGCAGGTGCTGGAGGAGTGCTACGAGAACGTCGACTACATCTCGCTGCACAAGTACTTCGGCAACAAGAGCGGCGACACGCTGAACTTCTTCGGCAAGATCGAAGAGACCGGCCGCTACATCCAGGCCATCGGCGGAGCGATCGACTACGTCAAGGCGAAGAAGCGGGCGAAGAACGACGTCTACATCTGCTTCGACGAATGGAACGTCTGGTACCACGATCGCGACGAGGACAGCCGCCGCATCAAGGCGTGGGACTGGCCCGAGTCGCCGGCGCTGCTGGAAGAAAGCTACAATTTCGAGGATGCGCTGTTCGTCGCCGGGCTGCTGAACGAGTTCATCCGCCGTTCGGACCGGGTGCGGATCGCCTGCATCGCGCAGCTGGTCAACGTGATCGCGCCGATCCGCGCCGAGAAGGGCGGCCCCGCCTGGCGGCAGACGATCTATTACCCCTACCAGTTCGCCTCGCTGTACGGCCGGGGCATCGCGCTGAACGTCGGCGTCGACTGCCCGACATACGACTGCCGCGTGGCCGACGACGTGAAATATCTGGACGTGGCCGGCGTGCATGACGCGGACGGCGGCTTCGTGACCCTGTTCATGGTCAACCGCCACCCGGACGAGGCGGCGGATCTGGACGTGTCGCTGACCGGGTTCGCCGGCGCGCGCCTGGTCGAGCACCTGAGCATGGAGGGGCATGACCTGCGCGCCACAAATGGCCCCGACGCGCAGGACCGCGTCGCCCCAGGCAGGGGCGCCGGGCTGGGCGTCGAGGACGGCCGGCTGCGTGGCGGCATCGCGCCGCTGTCCTACCACGTCGTGCGGCTGGACGTGAGCTGAGGCGGTCATGGGCGTGAGCTTGCGCAACGTCTCGAAGGAGTTCGGCGCCGCCAGGGTGATCGAGGACGTGTCGATGGACATCCCCACCGGCGGCTTCGCGGTGTTCGTGGGACCGTCGGGCTGCGGCAAGTCCACGCTGCTGCGGATGATCGCCGGGCTGGAGGAGACCAGCGGCGGCACCATCGCGATCGAGGACACCGACGTCACCCATGTCGAGCCGGCCGAACGCGGCGTCGCCATGGTGTTCCAGTCCTACGCGCTCTATCCGCACCTGAGCGTGTTCGACAACATGGCCTTCAGCCTGCGGCTGGCGAAGACGCCGCGGGCGAAGATGCGCGAGATGGTGCGCGAGGCGGCCCGGATCCTGAAGCTGGACGATCACCTGGACAAGAAGCCTAGCCAGCTGTCGGGCGGCCAGCGCCAGCGCGTCGCCATCGGCCGCGCCATCGTGCGCCAGCCCAAGGTGTTCCTGTTCGACGAGCCGCTGTCGAACCTCGACGCCGAGCTGCGGGTGCAGATGCGGCTGGAGCTGACCCGCCTGCACCGCCAGATCGGCGCGACGATGATCTACGTCACCCACGACCAGGTCGAGGCGATGACCCTGGCCGACAAGATCTTCGTGCTGAAGGGCGGCATCGTGCAGCAGGCCGGCGCGCCGCTGGACCTGTACGACGATCCGGACAACCGCTTCGTCGCCGGCTTCATCGGCTCGCCGGCGATGAACTTCATCGCCGCGGACGTCATCGGCCGCGATGCGGGCGACGTGGTGCTGCGCACGCGCGGCGCCGAGGCGCACGAGTTCCGCGCCGCCGTCGCCGACCCCGGTCTGGCGACCGGCGCCGAGGTCGAGATCGGCATTCGTCCCGAGCATCTGCGGCTGGACGCCGCCGGGATGCCGGTGCGGGTCGAGGTCGCCGAGGAGCTGGGCGACGTGTCGTACCTGTACACGCGAATGGCGGACGGCACCGAGATCATCGTCGAGCGCCACGGCTCGCGCGACCGGCTCGACGGCGAGACGGTCAGCATCGCGACCGACCCGAGGCATGTCCTGGTCTTCGATCGGCAGGGCCAGCGGCTGCGATAGGCGCGCGCGAAGGCGGCGTCACGACCAACCGATCAGCCCGCAGGGGCGATCCAAAAGGGAGGAATGAAGACATGAAGGCACTAGGCAGACTGTTGGCGGTGTCCGCCATCTCGGCGGTGGCGGCCCCGGCGCTGGCCCAGACCGAGGTGATCTGGTGGGATTTCCTGTCGGGCGGCGACGGCGTGCGGATGAAGGCGCTGATCGAGGACTTCAACGCGCAGCACCCGGACATCCAGATCTCGGGTACCACGCTGGAGTGGGGGGTGCCGTTCTACACCAAGGTGCGCACCTCGGCCGCCGTCGGCGAGGGGCCGGACGTGATGACCTATCATCTGTCGCGCGTGCCGCTCGGCCTGGAGGAGGGCGTGCTGAGCCCGATCACCGACGAGGACCTGCAGAACGCCGAACTGACCACCGACGACTTCTTCGCCAGCAGCATCGAGGCGGCGACCAGCGACGGCGAGCTGTACGCGGTGCCGTTCGATATCCACGCGCTGATCCTGTACTACAACAAGGCGCTGCTTGAGGGCTCGGCCTGGCTGGACGCCGACGGCAACCTGACCGGCATCGACAGCCTGGAGGATTTCGAGGCGGCGCTGGCCTGGCTGAAGGACAACGGCGTCGAGACCCCGCTGACCTTCCAGACCGGCGGTGCCGGCGGCGTCTGGCGCGTGTTCTACACGCTGCTGTCGCAGCAGGGCGGCGAGTTCATCGTCGACGGCGAGGTGCTGCCGGGCGACAATGCCGAGAAGGCCGCCAATGCGATCGACACCATGGCGCGCTGGCAGCAGAACGGCTGGATCCCCGAGCAGGCGGAGTACGAGGCCTCGGTCGCGCTCTACGGCTCGGGCGAGGCGGCGTTCCAGCTGAACGGCGTGTGGGAGGTGCCGACCTTCAACGACATGGAGGAGAAGGGCACGCTGGGCTTCGGCTGGGGCGCGGTCGAGATCCCGCCGCTGATGGGCCAGGCCGCGTCCTGGGCCGACTCCCATGCCTTCGCGATCCCGAACGAGGGCGACGACACCGTGTCGGGCGAGAAGCGCGCGGCGGTGATGACGGTGATCGGCTGGATGGAGCAGAACGCGCTGCGCTGGGCCGACGCCGGCCACATCCCGGCCTACAAACCGGTGGCGGACAGCGCCGAGTACGCCGCGATGGAGCCGAACGCGACCTATGCGTCGCTGGCCGACAACACCGCGTTCGATCCGCCGTCGACGATCACCGGCGTCGCCTCGCCGACTTATGACACGGCGCTGAACATCATCTCTCCGGCGATCCACGGCTATTTCTCGGGCGCCGAGGCGGTGGAGCAGATCAAGGCCGAACTGCAGGCGATGATGCAGTAGACCGGCCGTCCCGGCCCCCGCCCGGGGGGCCGGGACCCGCCTGCCCAGAAACGGAGCCCGCAGCCATGGCGATGCTGGAAAACCGGCGCAAGAAGAACCTGGTGGCGCTGTCGATGGTGGCGCCCTTCGTCATCGTGTTCGCGGTCTTCTTCCTCTATCCGACGCTGAAGATGTTCGAGCTGAGCTTCACCAACGCGCCGCTGATCGGCGACGGCGAATGGGTCGGGCTGGACAATTACAGGCGGCTGCTGGGCGACCGGATCTTCAAGACCTCGCTGTGGAACAACGCCTATTTCGTGCTGCTGACGGTGGTCCCGACGACGGTGATCGCGCTGGGCATCGCGCTGATGATCAACCGGCTGTCGGGGCGGCTGCAGGCGCTGGTGATGGTGCTGTTCTTCCTGCCCTATGTGCTGCCGGTGTCGGTGGTCACGCAGATCTGGGCCTGGATGCTGGACTTCCAGTTCGGTGTGCTGCAGCCGGTGATCGCCGTGTTCGTCGGCAAGCCGGTGGCGGTGTTCAAGAACCCGGACTGGGTGATGCCGATGATCGCTGCGGTGACGATCTGGTGGACCAACGGCTTCAACGTGCTGCTGTTCATCGCCGGGCTGCGCAACATCCCGTCCGAGCTGTACGAGGCCGCGGCGCTTGACGGCGCCACGAAGCGCCAGCAGTTCCGGCGCGTCACCTGGCCGCTGCTGTGGCCGGTCACGGCGCTGGTGCTGACGCTGCAGCTGATCCTGCAGCTCAAGATCTTCGACCAGGTCTACCTGCTCAGCGGCGGCGGGCCGTTCAACAGCTCGTTCGTGCTGCTGATGCAGGTCTACCGCGAGGCGTTCCAGCTGAACCACGGCGGGTATTCCTCGGCGGTGGCGACGGTGCTGTTCGTGCTGATCGCGGTGGTGTCGGTGCTGCAGTTCCAGCTGCTCCGGATCGGGGGCCGCCGCTGATGAAGACCCGCAGGATCGAGAACGGCATCGTCACCGCCTTCACGCTGCTGGCGGCGGCGTGCTGGGTGTTCCCGCTGTACTGGGCGTTCGTCACCTCGATCCGCACCGACGAGAACGTGGTCGCCAAGCCGGGGCTGCTGCCGGACCAGTTCAACCTGTCGTCCTATGCCGATGCGATCTTCAACACCAAGCTGATGATCTGGTACCTGAACTCGGTCGGCACCGCGGTGATCGTGACCGCGGTGGTGATCGTGATCTCGATGATGTGCGCCTACGCGTTGTCGCAGATCCGCTTTCCGGGCCGGCGGCTGCTGTACCTGGTGGTGCTGGCCAGCTTCATGATCCCTGCGCAGGCGCTGGTGGTGACGCAATTCATCCTGATGAACGACATCGGCGCGATCAACAGCTGGGCCGGGATCATCCTGCCGCAGCTGATCGTCCCGGTGGTGATCATCGTCTACAAGCAGTTCTTCGACGCGGTGCCGAAGGAGATGCGCGAGGCCGCGGTGCTGGACGGCGGCGGCGAGTACACGATCCTGTTCAAAGTCTACCTGCCGCTGAACTGGGGCATCACCACGGCGCTGGCCATCGTCACCTTCATCGGCGTGTGGAACGCGTTCTTCTGGCCGTTCCTGGTGGTGACCTCGGAGGACATGATGACGATCCCGGTGGGGATCACCCAGGTCAACGATGCCTTCGGCGTGGCCTATGCGCGGATCATGTCGGTCGCCATGCTGGCGGCGCTGCCGGTGGTGCTGGCGTACCTGATCTTCCAGCGGCGGGTGACCGAGGCGGTGATGATCTCGTCCGGCGTCAAGGGCTGAGCGGCGCGGCGCGGGCCGCGGGCGATCAGAACCCCGAGGGCGGATCCGCCGCGGGCGCGCGCCGCCCGAACTGGTGCGCGTTCTTCTGGCGGCCGGCCCGGAAGGCGTCGTCGAGCGGCAGCGCCACCGTGCCGGGATGATCCGCAAGCCAGCGGGCGACCTCGTCCTCGAACAGGAAGAAGACGTGGTGGCAGAATGTGGTGACGACGTCCTCCTGCCACGCCGCCGCCGCAGGAAGCCGGAAGCTGACGTGCAGCGGTGGCTGGCCCGGATCGAGCGGCCGCGCCCCGAGCGGCGACACCTGCAGGCCCACCGGCCTGCCGTCGAGCGGTGTGCTCGAGTCTACCTGCGCAGTTGTCCCGAGCAGGTCCGGAATGAACAGCGCGTCCCAGGCGCACCAGGTGTAGCGCGCGCACCCGCCGGACAGCGTCAGCCGGTGCGGCATCGCGTGCCCGGTCAGTCCCCAGAAGCCGATCACCGCGCCGTCGCCGTCGCGGAAGACCCCCGGCCAGAGTTCGATCTCTTCGCCCACCGTGCCGGTCGCGACCCCCGCGGCCGCCGCGATCTCGTCCGGTGTCGCCCGATCCTGCCGTGCGAGCAGGCGGTACGTCGCCAGGGCGATCCGCCTTGCCGTCCGGTCCAGCGGGGGAAACAGGTGCGCAAGCTGTGCAACAAGCGGGTCGGGCTCGAGCTCCGGCGCGCGCCGGGCGTCTGCTGCTTCCGTCATCGGGGCCTCCGTTCGGTTGGGAACCCGTTGATAACTCCTGTAGCGACTACAGACTCAAGGCCGCATCCGCCCGTGCAGGATCACGTCACCGCGAGCGGCGGCGTGTCACGCCACATCGCGCAGCGGCAGGCTGGACTTCCGGAACGCGCGCGCGCTCAGCGGGCGCGAAAGGTGGCGGCCCTGTCCGAAGGTGCATCCCAGCGCCGCGATGTCGCGCAGACAGTCGGCGGTCGCGATGCCCGCGGCCGTGGTCTGCATGCCCAGGTCCGTCGCGAGGGTCACGAGCGCGCCGATCATCGCCCGGGCGTGGCTCTCGGTTGCCGACAGCCCCACGAACGACCGGTCGATCTTGATCTTGTCGAACGGGAAGTGGCGCAGGCAGGCCAGCGAGGCGTTCGCGCTGCCGAAATCGTCCAGAACGATGCGCGCGCCGAGCGCGCGGATGTCGTGAAGTTCCCCGAGCGCGCCGGCATCGCCGGACAGGAACGCGCCCTCGGGGATCTCCAGCTCCAGCCGCGCGGCGGGGAACTGCAAGTGCTCCAGCAGGTCGCGGATCCGATCGTGCAGACGCCCGGTGCCCAGCTGCCGCGGCGAGACATCCACCGAGACCGAAAGATCGGCATTCCAGCCGGCGGCCTCCCGCAGGCTTTCTTCGAGGATCCAGGACCCGATCTCGTCGATGGTCCCGGTTTCCTCGGCGATGCGGAGCAGTTCCGAAGCGCACAGACCGGCGACGCCCCGCTGCGCCGGCCGGACCAGCGCCTCGGCGCCGCAAAGCCGCCGCGAACGCAGGTCGTAGATGGGCTGGAATTCCAGCTCCAGGTTCTGCAGGCGCACCGCTGCGTCGACCGCCGTGCGCTGCCGGCGCAGCGCCGAGGCCTGCTCGGTGAGCGCCTCGTCATAGACCTGGTAGCCGCCGCGGCCGTCCGCCTTCACCTTGTAAAGCGCGCCGTCGGCGCGGGTCATGATCTCGTCGACCTCGAAGTCGTCGGCGGGCACGACGCAGAACCCGATGCTCGCGCCGATTGCCGGGCGGTTGCCGTCGATCGCGAACGGCCGGCGCATTTCCTGGCTGACGGTCCCCGCGATCCGCTCGGCCAGGGCGAGCGCCTGGCGGCGGTCGCATTCGATGACGATGGCGAACTCGTCGCCGCCCAGGCGCGCCACCAGATCGCCCTTCCGGACGCAGGCCCGCAGGCGGTCGGCGGTGCCTTTCAGCAGCGCGTCGCCGACCAGATGGCCGAAGGTGTCGTTGGCCTCCTTGAACCTGTCGAGATCCACCAGCATCAGCACCAGCGACCGGTCGCTGGCGTGGTTCTCGGCCCGGATGGCGTCCATCCGCGCGTTGAACGCCAGCCGGTTTGGCAGCCCGGTCAGGGCATCGTGGCGCGAGGCGTGTTCGGTGCGTTCGGCCTCGAGGACCCGGTCGGTCACGTCGGAATGGGTGCCGACCCAGCCCCCGCCCGGCAACGGGGCATGGGTGGAGTTGATGATCCGGCTGCTGTTCGTGCGCAACTGGCAGACCACCGACACCTGCCGGTCGAGCCGGTCGGAAAGCTCACGCAGGTGCTTGTCGATGTCCCCGGTAAAGTCGCCCCGGTCCATCTCGCGTTCCAGAAGCCGGCGAAAGGGCACGCCCTGATACACCTCGCCCGCGGGCTTCCCGAAGATCTCGATGTATTTCCGGTTCCAGATCGTCAGGTTGGCGTCGGCATCGAAGACGCTCACGCCCTCTTCCATGTTGTCGAGGACCGTGCGCAGCTCCTCGGTCCGTGCGTGCGCGGCCGTCTCGGAGTCGCGGATTCGCGCCTCGGTGCGCTTGCGTTCCGAGATGTCCTGGAAGGCGCCGATCAGGCTGACCATCACCCCGTCCTTGTAGGTCGGGCCGCCGGCCGCGCGGACCCAGATCTGGCGCCCCTTCGCCGTCACCATCGGCAGTTCCAGGTCCCAGCTGGCCCCGCCGTGAAGCGCGTCGTTCATCGCCCTGGTGATCAGCGGCTGCGCTTCGGGGGCGTAGAAGTCGATGGCCCCGTCGAGTTGCGGCTCGAAATCCGGGGGCACTTCGTGGATCCGTTTGGTCTCGTCGGTCCAGGTCAGTTTCTGCGGCGCGAGTTCCAGCTCCCAGCCGCCGACGCCGGACAGTTTCGTGATCTGGTCCAGAAGCGACGCCACGCGGGTCAGTTCCTGGCCCTTGGTCTGTTCGCTCAGCCGGGCGCGCTCGGCCTGGCGCCGGCTGCTGTAGGCGGCGATCAGCCCCTCGGCCGCCCGGGCGAGGCTGCGCAGCCGCTTCATCTGCAGGTCGCTCATCCGGCGCGGCCGCGTGTCGAGCACGCACAGCGTGCCGAGGTTGTGGGTGCCGTCGATCGAGATCGGCGCGCCGGCGTAGAAGACGAGGTTGGGCTCTCCCACGACCAGCGGGTTGTTCCGGAAACGCGCGTCCTTGCGGGCGTCGCTGACGATCAGCGGCTGGCGGTCCAGGATCGTGTAGTTGCAGAACGCCAGCTCGCGCGGCGACACGTCGGCGTCGAGGCCGAACCTGGCCTTGAACCATTGCTCGCTTTCGCCGATCAGCGAGATCAGCGCCATCGGGCATTCGAGAACATCCGCGGCGAGGTTCGCGATGGCATCGAATTCGGGCGAGCCGGTCGCGTCCTGCAGCCCGAGGTCCAGCAACGAGGCCAGACGCGCGGATTCATTCTCGGGTACGGGATAATGCATGCTGCACCGCCTTGGCGTGCCCCGCATCGGCGTGGCACCGGATTTCGTTCAGACCTGGTGATATCGCCTCGAACCCGAACGGACGGTTAACGGTGCAGACGCCGCGTGCCGGGGCGCCGGCCGCAGACCGGGCCGGACGGCAATCCGCCCGGTCAGAGGCCAGGGTCGGGCCAAAGTCCTGCAGGGCTGGCGTTTGGGCAAGCCAAGCGCCGCGGGCATCTGCTAAGACAGCGGCAACGTACGGCGCACATGTCTGCGGCCGCGCGCTGCCTGACGTCGGGTCAGGCCGGCGCCGGGAGCGCGAGAGGTGGAATCAAATGCAGATCGTCTTGCTGGCCCAGGTCACGGCGCCGAACGCCCGGACCACCTTCCGCGGGCGGCGCTGATGGCCAGGCGTCCCGAATTCGGGATCGGCGGCCACACGGTCGCGGCCGGCGAGCGCCGCACCATCGAGCTGCCCGTCAGCGTGCTGTCGGACCACACGCCGGTGACGATGTCGGTCCACGTGGTCCACGGCCGGCGCGCGGGCCCGACGCTGTTCGTCAGCGCCAGCGTCCACGGAGACGAGGTGATCGGCGTCGAGATCGTGCGCCGGCTGCTGCGCACGCGGGATCTGAAATCGGTGCGCGGAACCCTGCTGGTGGTGCCGATCGTGAACACCTACGGGTTTCTGAATCACTCGCGCTACCTGCCGGACCGGCGCGATCTGAACCGGTGCTTTCCGGGCAGCGACAGCGGATCGCTGGCGGCGCGGCTGGCCGATGTCTTCACCACCGAGATCGTCGCGCGCAGCGATGTCGGCATCGACCTGCATTCGGCCGCGGTGCACCGCACGAACCTGCCGCAGATCCGGATCAGCCCCGACAATCCGAAGATGCTGGACCTGGCGCGGGCGTTCGGCGCGCCGGTCATCCTGACCTCGCCGGTCCGCGACGGCTCGTTGCGCGGCAGCGCGGCGGAACTGGGCGTCGACGTGCTGCTCTACGAGGCCGGAGAGGGTCTGCGGTTCGACGAGCTGGCCGTTCGCGTCGGCGTGTCGGGGATCCTGAGGACGATGCGGCACCTGGAGATGTTGCCGGCGAAACGCGGTGCGGCGGCGCGCGCCCGGTCCCTGCGCTGCGACCGCAGCCGGTGGGTGCGCGCCCCCGTCGGCGGCCTGTTGCGCGCGTTCAGGCGCGAAGGCGACATCGTCGCCGCAGGCACCGTGCTCGGGGCGGTGTCGGACCCGTTCGGCGAGAAGGATCTGCCGATCAAGGCGGTCATGGACGGGATCATCATCGGCCGGGCGATGATGCCCATCGTCAACGAGGGCGACGCGGTCTTCCACATCGCCGCCGTCCGCGCGAGCGACGACGCCGAGGCCACGGTTGACGATCTGGCGGCACAGATGCGCGCAGACCCGCTGTTCGACGAGGACGAGATCATCTGAGCTGCGGCGCCCGGGTCGGTGCAGGGGCCGGCTGCGGCGTTCGCCCAGATGAAGGAGGGACCGTCCGGCCGGTCCGCTGTCGCGTGACGCTACGATCCTCCGCCGCCGCGCCTTGCACTTCGGTCGCATGACCGCGGGCACTCGATCGCCAGATGCGCGCGCAACCGCGCCGCTGTCACCGAAGCGCACAGCGATCGGCGAAGCCGGTCACCGAAGCGCACAGCGATCGGCGAAGCGGATCGCCGTCCGCCGTCCGGGGCCGCGCCCTTGAATTTATCATGATGAATCGGTTTCCTGCGGGGCAGCGGATAACCTTACAGGGTCAGGCAGGGGTCGGGATGACGGCGAGCACATGGCACGGCACCGGCGCCCGCGCGCCGCGCAAGTCGCGGCCGGTGCGCGTGGCCGAGGCGATCAAGGACTGGGTGGTGGAGCAGGGGCTGCACCCCGGCGACCGGCTGCCCGGCGAGGCCGAGCTGATCGCCCGTTTCCGGATGTCCAAGGGCACGATCCGCGAGGCGATGCGGATCCTGCAGGCGCAGGGTCTGGTCGAGACCAAGACCGGACCCGGCGGCGGCAGTTTCGTGGGCGCGGTCTCGAAGGACCGGGCGCACGCGCTGCTGGCGAACTACTTCTATTTCCGCAACATCACCATCGCCGACATCTATCAGGTGCGGATCGCGCTGGAGCCGGAACTGGCCGCGACGCTGGCCGGCAGGCTTTCGCCCGAGCAGGTCGCCGAGTTGCGGGCGATCATGGCGCGCTATGCCGAACCGGCCGTCGATGCCGAGGAGGAGCGCGCGCAGCATGTCGATTCGCTGGCCTTCCATGCGCGGCTGGCGGAGTTCGCCGGCAACGCCATGCTGGGGTTCTTCATCGGGTTCATGGCGCAGATCCTGGCGGACCTGACGGTCTACAAGCGGCTCTACACCTCGCCGAACCACGAATTGTGGGAGCGCGGGCGCGGCCATCAGATCGAGCTGCTGGCGGCGCTGGAGCGCGGCGACGGCGCGGCCGCGCGGCGGGTGATGGCGTCGCACATGGAGATGGCGCGCGCGCTGATGGAGGATCAGGAAGCGGTGGTGATGAAGCGCTTCATCGGCTGAGGATCGGCCCGGTTCTCAGCCCTGCGCCTGCCACGGCTGGGCGCGCTCGGGCGCGTCCAGCGTCGGGACCAGCCGCGCCCAGTCGGCATAGTGGCCGGTGGTGGCGCGCCGGTGCAGGTCCGTCAGATCGGCGAGCGGGGTGTCGGAATGGTCGATGCGCAGGGTCAGCGGCGGCGCGGCGCGGCCGACCACCAGCAGCGCCGCCGACAGCAGGCCGCGGCTGTCGCCGCCCGCGTCCGAGGCGGCGCGCAGCGCGGCGAGCAGGCGCTCGGGCATGGTGCCTTGTGCGTTCAGGAAGCCTTGCAGGCAGGCATCCAGCACCGCCTCGGACGACAGCAGGTTGCCGGCGACGACCACGCCCGGTGCGGTCCGGGCGGCGGCGGCGGGGATGCTGTCGGCACCGGTGAAGTGGCCGGTGCCGCCCTGCGGGTCGAGCGCGGCCAACTGGCGATGCGCGCGCCCGGCGTCGGGCGCGGTGACGGCGGCGACGGCATCGGGCGCGGACGTGCCGGCCCGCATCCGATCCAGAACCCCGGTTCCCCAGAGCGTGCTGGGCAACGAGCCCTGCGCGGCCGACAGCCCCGATTCGGGATCGCCGCGCAGCACCCAGCCCCCGACGCAAAGGCTGCCGGTGGTGGCCGCGCCCCCGTAGCTGCCCGTTTTCCGGTCAAAGGCCAGTATCGAGATGGTCATTTGCCCGCTCCCTTGGCTTGCGGGTTGAATTTATCATGAAAATTTGGCCTCATTCAATTTATCATGATAAATTGCCGAAAACGGCACAGGAGAGGTGAGATGCTGAAGTCCCCCTTTGGAATGACCCGGCGCGGCCTTCTGGTCGCGGGAACCGCCCTGAGCCTGGCGCTGGGCGGCGTGACCGGCGCGGTCGCGCAGACGCCTCCGGGCGTGCTGATCGTCGGCCAGATCGCCGAGCCGAAGGCGCTGGACCCGGCGGCGGTGACGGCAGTGAACGATTTCCGCATCCTGATGAACGTCTACGACGGGCTGGTGCGCTACAAGGACGGCACGCTGGAAGTGGAGCCGGCGCTGGCCACGGGATGGGAGATCAGCGACGACGGCACCGAGTACACGTTCACCCTGCGCGAGGGGGTGAAGTTCCACGACGGCAGCGACTTCGACGCCGACGCGGTGGTGTTCAACTTCGAGCGCATGCTGAACGAGGATCACCCCTACTACGACACCGGCCCGTTCCCGCTGGCGTTCTTCTTCTCGGCGGTCGAGACGGTCGAGGCGGTGGACCCGCTGACGGTGAAGTTCACGCTGAACGCGCCCTATGCGCCGTTCCTGTCGAACCTGGCCTATCCGACCGGGCTGATCGTCTCGCCCGCCGCGGTCGAGCAGCATGGCGCGGAGTTCGGGCGCAACCCGTCGGGCACCGGGCCGTTCACCTTCGCCGAGTGGCGCTCGAACGAGGCAGTGGTGGTCGAGGCCAACCCGGACTACTGGGACGGCGCGCCGGAGCTTGAGGCCGTCGTGTTCCGCCCGATCACCGACGCCAACACCCGCACCGCCGAGATGCTGGCAGGCGGGATCGACCTGATGGTCGAGGTGCCGCCGGTCTCGCTGTCGGAGTTCCAGGACGACCGGTTCACCGTGCACGAGCAGGCCGGCCCGCACGTCTGGTTCCTGATCCTCAACGCCAAGGAAGGCCCGTTCGCCGACAAGCGCGTGCGGCAGGCGGCGAACTACGCGGTCAACAAGGCCGCGATCGTGAACGACGTGCTGGAGGGCACCGCCGAGGTCGCCGCCGGGCCGACCCCGCCGGCCTTCGCCTGGGCCTACAACGACGCGCTGGAGCCCTATCCCTACGATCCCGAGAAGGCGAAGGAACTGATCGCCGAGGCCGGGGCCGAGGGCGCGGAACTGACCTTCTATGTCACCGAGGGCGGCTCGGGGATGCTGGACCCGGTGGCCATGGGCACCGCGATCCAGGCGGACCTGGAGGCGGTGGGCTTCGACGTCAGCATCGAGACCTACGAGTGGAACACCTTCCTGGGCGAGGTGAATCCCGGTCTGGAGGGCAAGGCCGACATGGCCGAGATGGCGTGGATGACCAACGATCCCGACACGCTGCCCTACCTTGCGCTGCGGACCGAGGCCTGGCCCGAGTCGGGCGGCTTCAACTCTGGCTACTACTCGAACGAGGAGGTCGACGCGCTGCTGGAGCAGGCCCGCGTCTCGACCGATCAGGAGGAACGCGCCGGGCTCTACAAGCAGATGCAGGAGATCGTGCAGGAGGATGCACCCTGGGTGTTCGTCGCGAACTGGAAGCAGAACGCGGTGACCAGCGACCGGGTCGAGAACTTCAGCCTCCAGCCCTCGTTCTTCCTGCTGCTGGGCGACGTGGCGAAGAACTGAACGCGCGTTCACCGGCGCCCCCGCGCGGGGTGCCTGTCCGCGCGCCGCGGCGCTGTCGCGGCAGATGAAGGGACCGATGACCGGCTATATCCTCAAGCGCCTGCTTTCGGCGATCCCCGTGCTGCTGGGGATCACGGTCATCGTTTTCCTGATCATGGCGCTGATCCCCGGCGATCCGGCGACCGCGATCCTCGGCTCCTACGCCACGCCCGAGAATGTCGAGAGGCTGAACCGCGACCTCGGCCTGGACAAGCCGCTGGTGCAGCAGTACTTCATCTGGCTCGGCAACATGCTGCAGGGCGATTTCGGCACCTCGTTCTCGCTGAACCGGCCGGTGCTCGACGAAGTGCTGGAGCGGTTCAACGCGACGCTGATCCTGGCCGGCACCGCCTTCGTGCTGTGCGCGGTGCTGGGCATCGCCGCCGGCGTGGTCTCGGCGGCGAACCAGTACGGCTGGGCCGACAAGGCAATCACCTTCGCGGTGCTGCTGGGGATCTCGATCCCGTCGTTCTTCCTGGGCATGATGATGATCCTGCTGTTCTCGGTGAACCTGCGCTGGTTCCCGGTCTCGGGCATGTGGCCGATCTACGGCGACCGGAACATCTCGGCGCTGCTCAGCCACCTGACGCTGCCCGCCATCGCGCTGGCGGTGGTGGCGACGGGGGTGATCGCGCGGCTGTCCCGCTCGGCCATGCTCGAGGTGCTGCGCCAGGACTACATCCGCACCGCGCGGGCCAAGGGCGTGCACGAGCGCGGGGTGATCTGGCGGCATGCGCTGAGGGCCGCGCTGGTGTCGATCATTCCGGTGCTGGGCATCCAGGCGGGGTTCGTGCTGTCGGGCGCGGTCTATATCGAGATCGTGTTCCAGTGGCCCGGTGTCGGCCGGATGCTGGTCGATGCGATCCTGACCCGCGACATCCTGCTGGTTCAGGGCGGCGTGGTCTTTGTCGCCGCCTGCTATGTGCTGTTCAACATCGTGGTCGACGTCGCGCAGACCCTGCTCGACCCGAGGATCAAGACGTGAGCGCGTTCCTGAAGCTGCTGGCGCGCAACCGGCTGGCGCTGGTCGGCGGCATCATCCTGCTGCTGGTTGTGGCGCTGGCGCTGGTCACGCCGCTGCTGCCGCTGGCCGATCCGGACGTGACCCGCACTGCCGACCGGTTCAAGCGGCCGTTCTCGGACGGGGCGCTGCTGGGCACGGACCACCTGGGGCGGGACCTGCTTTCGCGGCTGCTCTGGGGCACCCGGCTGTCGCTGGCGGTCGGGTTCGCGGCGGCACTGGTCGCGGCGGTCGGGGGCGCCGCGATCGGCGTCGTCGCGGGGTTCTTCGGCGGCCGCACCGACAACCTGATCATGCGCGGCGTCGACATGCTGATGGCGTTCCCCTACATCCTGCTGGCACTGGCCATCGTCGCCGCGCTGGGCCCGGGACTGTTCAACGCGCTGATCGCCGTCGCCGCCGTCAACATCCCGTTCTTCGCGCGCAACATCCGGGGCGTGACCGTGGGCATCGCGCATCGGGAGTTCGTCGATGCCGCGCGCCTGTCGGGCATGTCCACCGCGCGGATCATCCTGACCGAGATCGTGCCCAACGTGATTCCGGTGATCGTCATCGCCATGTCGACCACGGTCGGCTGGATGATCCTGGAAACCGCGGGCCTGTCCTTCCTCGGGCTGGGCAGCCAGCCGCCGCAGGCGGACCTGGGCTCGATGCTGGGCGAGGCGCGCTCGGCGCTGATCACCAACCCGCATACCTCGGTGGTGCCGGGGCTGATGATCCTGGTGATCGTGATGTCGATCAACCTGCTGGGCGACGGCGTGCGCGACGCGCTCGACCCGCGGCTGAAATCGGGTGCGCTGTCGCGCCCCATGGCGGCGACGCTGGTGGACCGGCGCGCGCCGGTGCCGGAACCGAAGGCCGAGGGCATCCTGGCGATCGAGGGGTTGCAGACGCAGTTCCACGTCAAGGACCGGGTCTACCGCGCCGTGGGCGGCGTGGACCTGGCGGTGAAGCCGGGCGAATGCCTTGGCATCATCGGCGAAAGCGGATCGGGCAAGTCGGTCACGGCGCTGTCGGTGATGGGGCTGGTCGCCTCGCCGCCCGGCGTGATCACCGGCGGCGCGGTGCGGTTCGAGGGGCAGGACCTGATCGGCGCACCTTATCGCCGTTTGCGGGATCTGCGCGGGCGGCGGGTGGCGTACATCTTCCAGGATCCGCTGTCGACGCTGCACCCGCTCTATCGCGTCGGCGACCAGCTGATCGAGGCGATCCGGGCGCACCGGTCCGTCTCGGCCGGCGAAGGGCGGGCGAAGGCGGTAGAGCTGCTGCGCTCCGTTCGTATTCCCAACCCCGAAAGCCGGGTGCGCGACTATCCGCACGAGCTGTCGGGCGGCATGCGCCAGCGCGTCGGCATCGCCATGGCGCTGGCGAACGATCCGGACGTGATCATCGCCGACGAGCCGACGACCGCGCTGGACGTCACCGTGCAGGCGCAGATCCTGGCGCTGCTGGACGATCTGCGGCGGGACCGGGGGCTGGCGATCGTGTTCATCACCCACGATTTCGGTGTGGTCGGGCAGCTTTGCGACCGGGTCGCGGTGATGTACGCGGGGCGGATCGTCGAGGAGGGGCCGACGGCGGACGTGCTGGGCGCGCCGAAGCACCCCTATACCGCGCGGCTGATCGCCTGCGTGCCGGAGCTGGGCGCGGGCAAGCGGCGGCTTGAGGCGATCCCCGGCCTGCCGCCCGCCGTCGACCGCCTGCCCGAGGGCTGCGCCTTCGCCGATCGCTGCGCCAAGGTGCAGCCGGACTGCCGCGCTGGCGAGATCGCCCTGCGCGGCGACGGCGCGCGGGCAGTGCGCTGCCTGTATCCGGAGAACACCGCCAGCCGCGAGGTGGCCGAATGACCGCCGCGCTGCGCCTCGACAGGCTCTCCAAGACGTTCCCCGTGGGCCGCACGCTGCTGGGCCGGCCGCGCGCGGGCGTGCGCGCCGTGCATCCGGTGACACTGAACGTCGAGAGCGGCGAGACGCTGGGCATCGTCGGCGAATCCGGCTGCGGCAAGACCACGCTGGCGCGGATGCTGGTGGGGCTGATCGAACCTACGACCGGCAGCATCGAGATCGAAGGGTCGGCGCTCGACACCGCCGATCCGGCGGCGTTCGGGCGGCGCATCCAGTACGTCTTTCAGGATCCGATCGCGTCGCTGAACCCGCGCAAGACGATCCGGCAGATCATCGAGGCGCCGCTGAAGCACCTGCATGGCATGGACCGCAAGGCGCGGGCCGCGCGGATCGCCGAGCTGTTCGCCAGCGTCAACCTGCGCGAGGAATTCCTCGACCGCTATCCGCACGAGTTCTCGGGCGGGCAGGCGCAACGGATCGGCATCGCGCGGGCGCTGGCGGCGGATGCGCGGATCCTGATCCTGGACGAGCCGGTGTCGGCGCTGGACGTCTCGGTGCAGGCGCAGGTGCTGAACCTGCTGGCGGATCTGAAACGAAAGTTCGGGCTGACCTACCTGTTCATCAGCCATGACCTCGCCGTGGTCGAGGCGGTCTCGGACCGGATCGCGGTGCTGTATTTCGGCTCGGTGGTGGAACTCGGTCCCGCCGAGCAGGTGTTCCGCGCGCCCCGGCACCCCTACACCAGGCTGCTGGCCGAGAGCGCCCCGGTCGTGGGCCGCGCGCTGAAGGCGCCCGAGGCCCAGGGGACCGAACTGCCCGACCCGCTGAACCCGCCGCCCGGCTGCGCCTTCGCCGCCCGATGCCCGCGCGCCAGCGACCGCTGCCGCGCCGAGGTGCCGGTGCTGGAGGCGGGCGCGGGACGGACCGAGGCCGCCTGCTTCCACCCGCTCGGGCGGTGATCGCGGACCGGCCGGGCGCGGGCCGCGGACGCGCTGGCCGGCGCGCACGGCGTTGCCCGGCCCCGCGGCGCACGATACCAGCGCATGACGGGGGCAGCGGCCGGTCCGCCATCGGTCAGCCGAAGCCGGGCGAGGCGGCCACCGGTCGATATCACACCCGCACGCAGCGCCGGGTTCCGAAAGGAGAGACGCATCCATGAACGACAAGGTTTGCCTGATCATCGGCGGCGGCCGCGGCATGGGCGCCGCCACCGCCCGGGAGATGCACGCCCGCGGCTACAGGCTGGTGCTGATGTCGCCGTCGGAAAGCTGCGAGGCCCTGGCCGGGGAACTCGGCGGCGCCGCCCGCCGCGGCCGTGCCGAGAACGCCGACGACACCCGCGCCATCCTCGATCTCGCGATGCGGACCCATGGCCGTATCGACGCCTGCCTGATCCACGTCGGCGGCCCGCCGAAGGGCGATCTGCTGGAGATTTCGGAAGAGGACTGGGACCGCGCCCACGCCATGGTGCTCAAGCCGGTCATCCGCTTGGCGAAGCTGCTGACGCCGGTGATGGAGGCGCAGGGCGGCGGCTCGATCGTCAACATCACCACCTTCTCGGCGTTCGAGCCGTCGCTGACCTTCCCGACCTCCAGCGTCTACCGGGTCGGCGTGTCGAGCTTCGCCAAGCTGTATTCGGACCGCTACGGGCCGGCGAACATCCGCATGAACTGCCTGCTGCCCGGCTTCACCGACAGCCTGGACCTGCCGCAGAAATACGCCGACATGTCGGCGCTGGGCCGGCTGGCGCGGGCCGGGGAACAGGCCAAGGCGGCGGCGTTCCTGCTGTCGGAGGACTCCAGCTACATCACCGGCCAGAGCCTGCGGGTCGACGGCGGCGTGACGCGGCACATGTAAGTCCGCGACGGCCGGCCCGCGCGGACCGCCGGCGTTCCCCGTGTACCCGGAGCCGCATCCCTCTGTGCCGGATCTGCGGCGGCATCCTGATCGTCGCCCGATCCGGTGCCGATGCCGCCGCGCCGCCACCCGAAAGCGGACGGGCGCGGCGGCGTGTCGCTCAGTTGCTTTGCGCGGCGGGGGGCAGCGGCTGGGGCACCTTGTTGCGCACCGGCGGGATCTGGCGCAGGTAGACGTAGATCGCGCCGAGATCCTGGTCCGTCATCTGGCCGTAGACCGGCCAGGGCATCGGCGGCAGGATCGGCCGCCCCTGGCCCAGGTGGCGCCCGGTGCGCATCGCCTGAACGAACTGTTCCTCGCTGTAGTCGCGCAGCACGCCGGTTTCCGGGTCGGGCGTGAGGTTCGCGGTGAAGCTGACCCCCCAGGGGCCCGACCAGGCGGTGTTGGTCATCGACGAAGCCGCCGCCCAGGGCCCGGACAGTGCCGCGCCCTCGGTGATGACCTCGCTTTCGGGGTGGCCGGACAGCGCCCGCTCCATGTCCCATTCGGGGCCGTTGTCGCCCATCTTGAACGGCGTGTGGCAGTCGTGGCAGGCCGAGGTCGTGACCAGATACTCGCCGCGCTTGACCGTGTCCGCCGAGGGCGCGTCCTGCGCCGGCGCCACCACCGGAATGGCGATGGCCAGGGCGGCGATCGCCAGATTGCGGTGTCTCATCCTTCTTCTCCTTCCTGGTGCCGGTCGCCGGCGGAGCCGGTCTCGGTTTCGGCGATCCAGCGGTTGATCATCTCGACGGCCTCGGCATCGGCCAGGGCGGTGCCGAGGGGGGGCATCTGCAGCAGCGGCCAGCGCGAGGCCATGCGCTGCGGCAGGGCGCTCAGATCGGGCCGGCCGGGCGCGACGCGCGCGACCGTGCCGGGTGCAAGCCCCGGCGGCGGCGACTTCAGCGGCACGCCAAGGGTGGTCGCCTTCGGCCCGGCGTGCGGATCGGCCGCCGACTGGCGCAGATCGAGGCCGAGCTTGGCCAGCGGCCCCTGCGCATTGTGGCAGTGCCCGCAGTTGCCGTGCAGATAGCCGAGCGCGGCGCGCTCCAAGCGGGTGCCGCCGGGTCGTGCCGCGATCGCCCGCGGGTCGAGCCCGGCCAGCAGGCCGTCGGCGGCCAGCTTGCGAAGCACCGGGTTCGGCGCGCCATCGCCCGGTCCCGCGGCGGGCTCGTCCGTGGCAAGCTGGCGCGCGCCGAAGCCGAGGACCGCGACCGGGCCGGACAGGTGGCAGACCCGGCAGTCGGCGACGCCGGGAATCGCATGCGCGGCGCCGCCGGCCAGCGGGTAGGCGTTCGCGCGCCCCCGCTCGGACACCAGCGGCGCGGTCTGCCCGTCCGCGCTCCAGCCGTAGGTCGCGAACAGCCAGCTGCCATCGGCCTGGCGCTCCATGTAGCGGGTCTCGACCTTGCGGCCGTCGAACGAGAACTCCTTCCACAGGCGGGTGCCGACGGGGAAGTTCCAGATGTCGGTGTCGGTCGCGTCGATCGCCGTGCCCGGCGGCAGCGAGATCCAGCGGCGCTTCAGCGCGCCGTCGGTCCACAGCGGGTACTGCGGCGCGAAGGCGATGTGCGCCGGATCGACGGTCTGCGCGGCCGGGTCGGAATAGAGGCCGGTGGCCGCAAGGTCGGCGGGCGCGCCCAGCGTCGCGGCCCGGGACTGGCCGACCAGCCGCTCGGGCGCGAGGTGAAGCAGCAGCCCGATGCCGACCGCGGCCGCCGCCGCCGCGATGGCGGGCCGCCACGGCATCCGGAACGGGGCTGGCAGGCGAAAGGCGAACATGGCGTACGCTCGTGAAGCGGGTTTCCGGACAAAGGGGTAGCGGGCGCCCCCGGCCGAGGCGGCCGGGGACGCGGGGACAATGGCCGCGGCACATCCTGCGCCGCCGGCTAGCCGGCGAGCGGCGCGGGTTCGGCAGGCGCGGGCAGACCCTGCGGGCCGCGCTGCGTGCGCGCGCCGTGGGCCAGCCAGCGGGCCGCCTCGGCGCCGAGCCGTTCCTCGGCCACGCGCGCGTACTTCGCGCTTTCCTCCGGCGTGAGCACGTCGCGCCAGCGGCCGTTGGTGCCCTTGTGGATGAAGGTCTCGGCGCCGCCGTCCCAGAAGATCCCGCCCAGTGGCGCGCTGCGCGCGGCGTTGCGCTTCATGTAGGCGAAGCTGCAATGCTCGAGGATCGCGGGCCAGCGGTCGGGCGCCACCGGGATGCCGAGGAAGTCGGCGATGCGGGCGATCTCGCCGGGCATGTCGGCCTTGAGGTCGGCGAAGTGCACCAGCAGCACGTTCGGCAGCGCGCGCAGGTTCCACCAGCTGCCGACGTTCTCCCAGAACGGCCAGAACGGGTGGCCGTCGCGGTCGAGCCAGTCGTGGTAGTACTGGCGGATAGAGGCGGGCGGCGGCGCGATCGGTGCGCCGACCCGTCCCGGGGTGTCGTTCAGCGCCGCGTACCAGTCGGCGTTGGCGCGGGCGTGGTGGTTGTACAGGCTCCACAGCACGTCGCGCCCGTCGCGGCCGATGTAGATGTATTTCGCCTCGGGCGAGAACACCAGCGCGTCGACCGGCAGGTGCGTCTTCAGGAAGCGCCGGTGGGTCTGCGCCTCGACCGTCGCAAGCTTGACCTGCTTCGGCGGCACCCGCAGGTCGAGCCAGGGCGACAGCTCCGGCACGTCGACGTCCTCGGCACCGCCGAAGATCAACTGGCCGACGATCTGCTGCATCCAGGTGGTTCCGGACTTGGCGTAGGTGCCGATGATTATGTCATCGGGCCGGAACCGAAGGTCGTTCCAGATCGTCGAGTCGAAGTGGTGGTTGTGGATCTCACGCGTCTTGCGCGGCCAGGGGTGGGTCGGAACGTTCATGTCGGACCTCCGGTCCTTGAAATGGGTTCAGTAGAATACCGACGGAAGCCACGCGCCCTGCGGCTCGAGGTAGGTGCCGCGCGTCATCAGCGTCATCGGCTTGACGATGCTCAGCCCCTGGACCAGGCACCAGTGGAACAGCTCGGCGTGGCGGATCGGCACCAGGAAGCCGACCGGGCCGGGGCCCGCCTCTCCGGCGCCCAGGATCAGCGCCTTCATGTCGGCTTCGGTCTCCGCCACGGCGTGGTTGAGCGCCCAGGTGCCCGGCACCGTCATGTAGGCGGCAAGCTCGCCGTCGCGTACCAGCACCAGCGGCGTGCCGTCGGCAAGCGCGGCGCGCAGCTCGACGCCGCGGGCATAGCCGTGCACCCGCCGCGCCAGCGCATCCGCCGGCCCCAGGTCGGCCGGCGTCATCGGCCGCACCTCGGCCCCGGCCGGCAGCGGGTCGCGGGGCCGGCCGGTCATCACCACCACCGGCTCGCGCACACGAAAGCCCATCGACGCGTACAGCGCCATCGACTTGGTGTTGAACGCGTCCTGCAGCAGCCGCACGCCGCGCGCCATCGCGCCGCGCCGGACCACGGCATGCATCAGGTAGCGGCCGACGCCGCCGTCCTGGTAGTCCGGATCGACCGAGATCGGGCCGATGCCGCGGATCGGGTCGCCTTCGGACAGGAAGTTCGAGCCGACGATGCGGCCGCGGGCGGTGGCCACGACCCCGTAGGTGGTCGGCTCGTCGATCAGGCGGGCAGCGAGCCCGGTCGCCGATTCGAGCGTGGGAAAGTCCGGAGCGAAGCCGCGGCTCTCGTGAAACCGGCGGAACGCCTCATACAGGATCCGTCCGATCGCGCCGGTATCGGCCGGCGCGGCCTCGCGGATCTCGATGGCCTGCTGAACGGGCCCGGAAACGGAAATGGCAGGGGTAAATAGGGTCATCTGTGTCTCTCGGTTTGGAAAAAGCCTCGAAACCGGCGACCGGTCTCGCAGGGCAAGGATCTAGACCAATGCCGCCGCCGAGGCTCGGTAAGAGTCCCTGCACGAAATGCTAAAATTTTGCTAAGCGGTCAAAATCGCGCCGTCGGCGGCAACGTCCTCGAGGTTCAGCGCGCCGGGCACGCAAAGCCGCAGCCGGCCGCGGCCGGCCTTCTCGATCCGGATCGGACAGTCGCGCTCGCCCAGCCGGCGTTGCAGCAGCACCAGCCGCGCCTCGAGATTCTCGGAGAATTCCGGCAGCCGCAGCGCCGGGTCGAGCCGCAACTCGCGGTTGGTGAACTCCGCGCGACCGGTCCGGTCGTATTCGACGACCAGTTTCCAGAAGATCGCGCCGGCCACGCCCTTGATCAGGTAGTCGTGGTCGATGAACAAGCTGTTGTCGGCGCCGTAGTGGCGGACGTGGATCGTCCGCGCCGCCGCGCCGGTGTCGGGCCGCGCGCCGTTCCCCGCGCCGACGGCGTCCAGTCCGGTGCTCATCCGGTCGCCCAGCCGCGCCGCCAGCAGCGCCAGCGCGTCCTCGTCGTCGTAGCGGAACCGCATCGGCTCGGTGCTTTCGGCGAACAGCACGCCCGCCGTCCGCCCGGCCACCATGATCGGGATCGCGATCTGGCTTTCGGGCGCGGGCAGGCCGGGGTAGGGGATCTCGTTCGCTTCGGCGGTCCCGAGGCCGTAGTCGCGGGCCTGGTCGCGCAGCGCGGCGCCGTAGTTGTAGTCCGAGGTCATGTGGCCGACCCGGATCGGCACGCTTTCGCGCGCCGCGACGCCGATCACGCCGTGCCCGATCGCGATTTCCGACCCGATCCCGGATCGCGCGTAGCCCATCGAGGCCACGGTATAGAGCCGGCCCGCGGCGTCGTCGCACATCAGGATCATCGCGTGTCCGATGCTGAAGTCGCGCCTGAGGCAGAGCAGCGCCTGGTCGAACAGCGCGCCAAGCTCGCGCGCCTCGCCGAGCGTCCCCCAGCTGCGGCGCACCGCCGACAGCAGGTTGCGCGGCGCGCCCGGCGGCACGGCGAACGGGCCGGAGCTGACCTCCACCGACACCACGCTGAAGATGTCGGCGCCGCGCAGCTGGAACACGCCGTCCATCCCGGTGTGCGAGGCGATGCCGGCAAGCTTCGCCTTCATGATCTCGAACAGCGGGCCGTCGGAGCGGGTTTCCTCGTAGGCGAGGTCGAGCCGGTAGTCGGTCACGCTTTCGGGGTCCATCACCGACACTGCGGCGACGCCGGTGTCGAGGATGTTGCGCCGGGTCTTGTTGAAGAACTGGTAGCTCAGCGCGACGCGCCTGCAGTCCACATAGTGCACCTGCGATACGAGCGACACGTTCGGCACCCCATCGGCGTCGCAGGTCGCCAGCACTGCGGGCACCATGCCCTCGAAACAGTTGCGGATCACGTCGAGCGAGGGGGCGGTCATGGCGTCAGCGCGCTTCCCGCGCTCGGGCCGGGGGTCTGCACGAAGGCGCTTTCGGGCAGGAATTCCAGCGCGGCAAGCTCGTGCGGCTCGAACCGGGTGTAGCCGGAGGCGAGGGTTTCGGTGTAGCCGACGCTGATCAGCTCGTCGCGGAAGGCGCTGGCCTGCACGAATGTCGCCGGCCCGTCCGGCGGCGCCGGGCGGACGATCTCTGCCCGCGGCGCCTTGAGCTGGATCGAGCGGTGGGAATAGGGTTTGGTGAAGGTCGCGGCGACCGGCGCACCGGCGGCAAGCGCCTGCTGCAGTGCCAGGTTCGGCGCCTCGCGGTAGGTCACCCGTATCCGGCCGTCGGCGTCGATCCGGCAGGCCAGACCGCGCCCGACCACCGGGCGGCGCGCCGCGTCGCTGCTGGCCAGCACGATGCTAAGGCCGCTCTGGCAGAATTCGGCCAGCTCGGCGGTGAGCACGCCGTCGGCCAGGGTCGGGCCGGTCCAGCCGCGACGCTCGGCCAGTTCTTCGGAGGGAGTCGAGGGGTGCTCAGCCCGCAGCAAATCCGGAGGTTCCCCGTTGATCCGGGCCAACGCCCGGTGCCCGAAGGAATAGGCGAAAATACTAGCACCGTTGCATAGTTGCGGGAAGGAAGAACGGCGCCGGTCGCGGCAGGATCGGCGCCGGCCCGCCGCCCGCGCAGGCCGCCGGAGCGCGCGGCCCGGCGGCGTACTTGACAGCAGATAAATCGTATACGATTATACGAAAATGCCGCAGTTTCCCTAAGGAGATGGTATGTCCAGTGAACCGGGCTTGCAGGGCGGCTCGCGCATCGTCTGCCCCGTCGACTTCGGCAAGCAGGGGCGGCAGGCGGGCTATGCCCGGGCGCCGCTGTCGCGGAACAACTCCGGCTGGGGCACGGTCGAGATCCCGGTCATATCGCTTGCCAACGGCACCGGACCGACGGTGCTGCTGACCGCGGGCGTGCACGGCGACGAGTACGAGGGGCAGGTGGCGCTGTCCCGGCTGGCGCAGACGCTGGACCCCGGCGAGGTACAGGGCCGGGTGATCATCCTTCCCTGCGTCAACGTCGCCGCGGCGCTGGCGGACGCGCGGCTGTCGCCGATCGACGGCTGGGACATCAACCGCTGCTTTCCCGGCGACCCGCGCGGCAGCTTCACGCCGATGCTGGCGCATTTCCTGGACAGCGTGGTGCTGCCGCATGCGGACGTGTCGGTCGATCTGCACACCGCCGGACATTCGTTCGACGCGGCGCTGTCGACGAACATGCATTACGCCGCCGATGCCGCCGTGCGCAAGCGCACGCTGGCGGCGGCGGCGGCGTTCGGCGCGCCGTTCAACGTGGTCTTCAGCGGCGTGGACGAGGGCGCGACGTTCACCTCCTGCGCCGAGCGGCGGGGCATCCTGTCGCTGGGGACCGAGCTGGGCGGCTGGGGCCGCGTCAACATCGACGGGGTGCGCATCGCCGAGCGCGGCGTGCGCAACATCCTGGGGCATTTCGGCGTGATCGAGGACGCCCCGGACACCGTCCGGCCCGGCGGCGGGGGCGGCACCCGGCACATGATGGTGCGCTCCGCCGAGGCCTATACCTTCGCGCCGCGCGACGGTCTGTTCGAGCCGTTGCACCGCGCCGGCGCCGCGGTCGAGGCCGGGCAGCCGGCGGGATACCTGCACAATCCCGAGGACCTGGGCACGGCGCCGGTGCCGCTGCACTATGCCTCCGGCGGCGTGCTGTGGATGGCCGCCGGCCCGGGCCGGGCGCGGCGCGGCGACGCCGTCGCGGTGGTAATGGAGGACTACGCCGATGACTGGTAGCGGCGCCGGCGCCGGATGAGCGCGCGTCCCAACATCCTCTACATCATGTCGGACCAGCACGCGCGCGGGGTCGCGGGCTGCTACGGCGACGCGGTCGTGCGCACGCCGGCGCTGGACCGGCTGGCGGCGGGCGGCGTGAGCTTCGACGCCGCCTACTGCCCGTCGCCGATCTGCGTGCCCAGCCGGATGTCGGCGTTCACCGGCCAGTGGCCGTCCGAGCAGCAGTGCTGGACCCTGCAGGACCACCTGGCCAGCGACCGCCCGACCTGGATGCACGCGCTGGGCGCGGCCGGCTACCGGCCGGTGCTGGTCGGGCGGATGCACGCGGTCGGGCCGGACCAGATGCACGGCTTCGCCGAGCGCATCGGCGGCGATGCCGGGCCGCACTGGCCGGGCGTGCCGCGCCAGGACCTCGGCCCGCTGGCCGGGGCGCAGGGGCCGTGCGCGGCGTCGCTGCGCCTGTCGGGGCGGGGCAATTCGGCCTATCAGACGGTGGACGAGGAAACCGCGGCGCAGGCCAGCGACTGGCTGGCGCGGCGCGGACGGTCCGGCGCGGGCGGCGCACCGTTCTGTCTGATGGTCGGCTTCCTGCTGCCGCATTGCCCGTTCGTCGCCAACGCGCCGGACTTCGATTCCTACCGCGGCCGGATCGGCCCGCCCCGGCTGCCGCGGCCGGCACCGGAGCATGCCTGGCTGGCGCAATGGCGCCGCGACTGCGGTATCGAGAACCCGCCCGCCGCCGATGCGATCCGCGCCCGCACCGCCTACTACGGGCTGGTGACGCGGCTCGACCGGCTGGTCGGCGACGTTCTGGACGCGCTGGACCGGACCGGCCTGCGCGAGAGTACGCTGGTGGTGTACTGCTCGGACCATGGCGAGCAGATCGGCGAGCGCGGCCACTGGTGGAAGAACACCTTCTACGAGCAGTCGGTGGGCGTGCCGCTGATCCTGTCCTGGCCGGGGCGGCTGCCGCAGGGCGCGCGCCGGCCGCAGGTGGTGAACCTGACCGACGTCGCCGCGACGCTGATCGACGCCGCCGCAGCGCCGGAACTGCCGGCCGCGCACGGGCGCAGCCTGCTGCCGGTGGCGCGGGATCCGGGCGCCGCGTGGCGGAACCGCACCTTCAGCGAATACGTCACCGACGGCACCGGCGGCTGGACCGGCCCCGCGCCGACCTGCCAGCGCATGGTGCGGGACGGGGATTTCAAGCTGGTCTACATCGACGGCCACGACCCGATGCTGTTCGATCTGTCGGCCGATCCGGACGAGATGACCGACCTGGCCGGCAATCCGCGCCACGCCAAGACCCGTGCCCGGCTGGAGGCGCTGGTGCTGGACGGGTGGGATCCCGCCGCGATCCGCGCCGCCGTCGCCCGGCGCGCGGACGGACGGCGCATCCTGCACGCATGGGCCGGTGCCACTCGCCCGCCGCTGTCACACGTCCGCCCTCTGGACCCGGCCGAAAGCTGGGTCGAGACGCCGCCCGCTCCGCAAGAAGGGCTTCTGCCGTGAAACGCGTTCTGATCGTCGCGCTCCAACAGGAGGTATCGAGCTTCAACCCGGTGCCCAGCACCCGCGCCGACTTCGCCTTTCACCGGGGCGAGGCGATGCGCGCCGCGTTCGACGGCACCAACACCTACGCTGGCGGCGCGCTGGAGGTGCTGGACGCTGCGCCCGAGGTGGCGCCGGTTCCGGTCTACAGCGCGCTGGCGTGCAGCGCCGGAACGCTGGCCGCCGCCGACTGGCAGGCGATCCGCGCCGAACTGCTGGACGCGGTGCGCGCGGCGGCGGCGGACGGGGTCGACGGCGTGCTGTTCCTGCTGCACGGCGCGATGTCGGCGGAGGGCGAGACCGACCCCGAGGGCGATGTGCTGGAAGCGGTCCGCCGCATCGTCGGCGACGGCCCGGCCTTCGCCATGTCGATGGACCTGCACGGCATCCTGACCGCCCGGATGCTGGCCGCCTGCCCCGCGATGGCGGCGCTGCGCACCTATCCGCATGTCGATTTCGCCGACGCGGGCGCGCGCGCCGCGCGGCTGCTGCTTGCGCAGCTCGAGGGCCGGTTGCGCCCGGTCGCCGCCCGGCTGCGGGTGCCGATGCTGGTGCGCGGCGACCAGTGCATCACCGAGACCGGGATCTATGGCCGGTTCATCGCGCGGGCCGATGCGGCGGCCGGCGCGGACGGAATCGTCTCGGCGCAGGTGATGATCGGCAATCCGTTCACCGACGTGCCCGAACTGTGCTCGCAGGTGGTTGCGGTCGCGAACGGGGACACCGATGCCGCCGAACGCGCGGTGCGCCGGATCGCCGAAGGCTTCTTCGACCAGCGCGCGGCGATGCAGGCGGACCTGGCGTCGCTGGACGATGCGGTGATCCACGCCCGCAACGGTCGCCTGCCGCTGATCCTGAAGGACGCCGCCGACGCGCCCAGTTCCGGCGGCTCGGGCGACAGCGTCGAGGTCCTGCGCACGCTGCTGGCCGCCGGGATCGAGGCGACGATCCTGGCCCCGGTCGTGGACGCCCCCGCCGTCAGGGCCGCCGGCGCCGCCGGGGTGGGCGCCACCGCGCGGTTCAGCCTCGGCGGCACCTGCGATCCGCGCTTCGCCGCGCTGCGGATCGAGGCGCGGGTCGCCATGCTCTCGGACGGGCGCTACCGGATGGAGACATGGGGCGTGCCCGAGGACGCAGGCCCCTGCGCCAAGATGCGCGCGGGCAATGTCACCATCATCGCCACCAGCAAGCCGGTGCAGCTGTTCGACCGCTCGCTTTTCCTGGCGCATGGCGAGCATCCGCAGGCGCATGACATCAACATCGTCAAGTCGCCGCATTGTCAGCCGCGGTTCTACGACGACTGGGCCCGCACGGTGGTCTCGGTCGACGCGAAGGGCGCTACCAGTGCGCGGGTGGAGACGCTGGGACACACCGTCTGCCAGCGCCCGCTCTACCCGCTGGACGACATCGCCACGTTCGCGCCGGTGGTCGAGATTTACCGCTGAGGCTCAGAGGTTGCGCAGCCGCGGGTCCAGGCTGTCGCGAAGCCCGTCGCCGATGATGTTCAGCCCCAGCACCGACAGGGCGATGGCGACGCCAGGTGTCAGCGCGACCCATGGTGCCTCCTGGATGTAGGCGCGGCCCTCGGCGATGATGTTGCCCAGGCTGGGGGTCGGCGGCGGCGGGCCGACGCCCATGAAGCTGAGCACTGCCTCGGCCAGGATCGAGACCGAAAACACGAAGGTCATCTGCACGATCAGCGGCGGCAGCGCGTTCGGCAGGATGTGGCGCAGGATGATCCGCCGGTGCGGCGCGCCGCAGGCGCGGGCGGCCTCGATATAGGGCATCTCGCGCACCACCAGCACGCTGCCGCGCACGATCCGCGCAGTGCGCGGCGTGAAGGTGATGGTCAGCGCCAGCGCCGCGTTCACCACCGACGGCCCCAGCGCGGCGGCCAGCGCGATCGCCAGCAGCACGCCCGGAAACGCCATCAGCCCGTCCATCACCCGCATCACCGGCCCGTCCAGCCAGCGCACGTAACCGGTCATCGTGCCGATCACCGTGCCCAGCACGCCGGTGGCGACCACCACCAGCAGGCCGACCAGAAGCGACAGCCGCGTGCCGTGGATCACCCGGCTGAGGATGTCGCGCCCGAAGGCGTCGGTGCCGAACGGGTGCAGCGCATCGGGCGCCGCCAGCATGGCGCGGAAGTCGTTCTTGTTCGGATCGAACGGGGCGATCAGATCGGCGAGGATCGCCACCAGTACGACGCTGCCGAACAGCACCCCGCCGACCCGGATCGAGCGGTGCCGCAGCAGGCCGCGCAGCTGGCGCCCGGCCTCGCGCAGCGTGGCGCGGTACTGGCGGGGGGCGGGAACGGCGGCGCTATCGGACATTTCGCACCCGCGGATCGATCACCGTGTAGAGGATGTCGACGGCGATGTTGACGAACACGAACACCGCCGCGGTCAGCAGCAGCCCGCCCTGCACGATCGGATAGTCCCGGTTCTGGATCGCGCCGATGATCAGCCGGCCGACGCCGGGCAGGGAATAGACCACCTCGATCACCACCGCGCCGCCCAGCAGGATGCCGGTCATCACCCCGATCAGCGTGATCACCGGGATCAGCGCGTTGCGCAGCGCGTGCTTGAACAGCACCAGCCGGCGCGGCAGGCCCTTGGCCTTGGCGGTGCGCACATAGTCCTGGCCCAGCTGCTCGAGCATGCCCGAGCGGACCATGCGCGCGATCACCCCCATCTGCGTGAGCGCGAGGGTGCAGGCCGGCAGCGCCATGCTGCGCAGCCAGCCGGCCGGATCCTCGGTGAACGGCACGTAGCCGCCGGTGGGGAACCAGCCCAGCTCGACCGCGAAGAAGAAGATCAGCACCAGCCCGAACCAGAAATCCGGCAGCGACAGGCCCAGCAGCGCGCCGGTCATCGTCGCCTGGTCGATCCAGTTGTTGTGGTTGGTCGCCGACACGACCCCCAGCACCACGCCGAACAGGATCGCCAGCAGCAGCGACATCGCGGTCAGCGACAGGGTGACGGGAAGCCGTTCGAGAACCGCATCGACGACGCTGCGGTTCAGCAGATAGGACTGGCCCAGGTCGCCCTGGAAGAGGTTCGCGTACCAGACCAGCGCCTGCTCGTACATCGGCCGGTCGAGCCGCAGCCGGTCGCGGATTGCCGCCAGTTCCTCGGCCGAGGCGTCGGGGCCGGCGATCTGCGAGGCGACGTCGCCCGGCACCAGCCACATGATCAGGAAGGTCACCAGCGAGACGACGAACAGCACCGGAATCGCCGACAGCAGGCGCGAAAGGATGAAGCGGTGCATGCGCGTTCCTGCCTCCGGGGCCGCTGGATGCGCCCGCCGGCGGGCCGGCGGGCGCAAGGGGGCGGGCGGTTCAGCCGCCCGCCGTCCGGGGGATCCTACACTATTCCAGCCAGACGTCGTTCAGCCGCGGCGCGCGGAACGGCTTGAAACCCTTCAGCCGCGCCGAGCCGGCCTGCATCCGGCCGACGTCGCCGATCTTGATCTGCGGCACCAGGTCGTAGACCGCGGTCTGGATGTCGGCGAAGGCCTGCTGCCGGTCCTCGACCGTGGCGCCGGTGATCAGCCGGTTGTAGCCGTCGTCCAGCACCGGATCGGTGCCGCGCTGGTGCGGCTGCTCGCCGGTCATCTTGGCGGCGATGCCGTAGGGGCCGAGGAACGGCTCCAGTCCCTGCATCAGCGTCCAGCCGTTCCAGTCCTCGTCGGTCAGGCGGATCTTCAGCACCGTGGCCCAGTCCAGCTGCTTGACCACGGCGTTGATGCCGATGCCCTTCAGCTGCTCGGCGATCACCACCGCGGCGCGGCTGTGCTCGCCGTAGTTCGGATCGGTCAGGATCTGGAATTCCTCGCCGTCATAGGAGGACTGGCCGAGGAACTCTTTCGCCTTGTCGATGTCGGCGACCTGGTAGATCTCCTTGCCGATGTCGCCGGCGTTGTAGGTCCGGTCGGGGTACTGCCAGCCGTGGTTCAGGTCGTAGAAGCCTTCGGTCGCGATCGCCATCACCTCTTCCGGCTCGATCGCGTACAGCACCGCGCGGCGGAAGTCGATGTCGTCGGTCGGCGGCAGTTTCCAGTTCATGATCAGGGTCAGGAATGCCCATTGCCGGGCCTCGAACACGGTGACTTCGGGGTCCGACATCAGCCGCTTGGCCGCAGGCACCGGCAACTGGTCGGCCCACTGCACCTCGCCGGCCTCGAGCGCGGCGATGCGCGCGCCGGCCTCGGGGATGATGCGGTAGGTCGCCTTGTCCAGATAGGCGGTCTTGTTGCCGCCGAACCCGGTCGGCCCGTCGAAATCCTCGTTCGCGGTGTAGTCGGCGAACTTCTCCAGCGTCACATGGCTGTCGGGCACGAATTCCACGAACCTGTACGGGCCGGTGCCGATGATCTCGATCTCGTTGGCGCCCTTCGCGGCTTCTTCCTCGGGGATGATCACCGCCGGCGCGCGCGGCGAGGCGAAGCCCTCGATGAACGTCGGCGTCGCCTCGCTCATGCGGAAGGTGATCTCGTACTCGCCGGTGATCTCGATCTCGGCGACCTTGTCCAGCATGCCGCGGGTGGCGCCGAACTCGCGATAGCGCTCGAGCGAGGCCTTCACGTCGGCGGCGGTCATCTCGTCGCCGTTGTGGAACTTCACCCCCTCGCGCAGCGGAAAGACATAGGTCATCAGGTCGTCCGACGCTTCGATGCTTTTCGCCAGCATCGGGATCGGGTTCACGTTCTCGTCGATGGTGACCAGCGACTCGAAGATGTTCATGTTGATGTTGCGCGCCGACTCGGAGGACGAGGTCATCGCGTCCAGGCTGGGCGGGTTCGCGCCCTGCGCCAGCACCAGCTCTCCGCCCTCGGTCTGGGCGCCTGCGGGGGCCGCGGCGATGCCCGCCAGCGCCGCCGCCGCGATCAGCAGCCGTCGCAGCGGGGTCGGCCGTCGCGACTCATGGCATGATTTCATGATCTGGTCCTCCATGCTGAACGGGCCGGGGCGCGCGCTCTGGCGGCGCGATTGACGTCTCCGGGCCAATATCGTATGATCGTATACGATTATACGGAATTTTGGAACATTTATTTGCTCCGGTCCGCCAGCGGGACTTTCCGCCGCCGCGCGTTTGCGCGATGTGACCGGAACGAGGGTTGCTGATGAGGACGGGCATGGCCAGCCGCGACGCCGACATCGACAAGGGAAAGGGCCGGATGACGCCGATCGCCCCGAAGATGCTTGCCGAACGCATCGTCGAGTCGATCGTCGAGGCCGCCGCCCGCGGCCAGTTCCTGCCCGGCGACCGCATCGTCGAGGCCGAGGTCGCGCGGCAGCTGAACGTCAGCCGCGTGCCGGTGCGCGAGGCACTGCGCCTGCTGGAAAGCCAGGGCGTGGTCGAGAACATCCCCTATCGCGGCATGCGTCTGATGGAGGTCACGCCGCACAGCATGAAGAGTCTGCGCAAGGTCCGGCTGGCGCTGGAACTGCTGGCCGCGAAGGAAGTGCAGGCCGCCGCCGCCGGGAACCCGGCGCTGCTGGCGCCGCTGAGCGATTGCGTCGCGCGGATCCGCGAGGCCGCCGAGGCCGGCGACAGCTTCCACCTGGCGCTGCTGGACATGGAGTTCCACCGCGAGATGTGCGGGCTGACCGGCAACCGCGCGCTGATGCAGGCATGGCAGCCGCTGGCCCGGCAGCTGACGATCGTCGTCGGCCTGTCGACCTACCTGCAGGACAGCCTGAAGTTCATCGTGCAGGAGCATGTCGATCTGGTCGAGGTGCTGCGCGGCGGCGATGTCGCGGCGCTGGAGGAGATCATGGAAAAGCACATCCTGGAGGTGCCCGACGCGGTGAACTACGAGCGTCTGCGCGCCCGCGGCGGCGGCGCCGTCAGCCGCCCGGGAGCGTGATCGGGAAGTCGTCGCCGGTGCGCCGCAGCAGCGCCGCCAGCCGGTGGTGCAGGTCGCGCCGGGCGGGCGCGTGGGCCGGCGCATCGACCAGGTTGCGCTGCTCGCAGGGGTCCGCGGCGAGGTCGAACAGCATCCACGGCCGCACGCCGTCGTCGTTGCCGATCACCACGTACTTGCTGTGGCGGGTGCGGATCCCGCGCCAGGTCTGGTCGTGGTAGCGCCGGCCGGGGCGGACCTCGGCGGTGAACTCCAGCAGCACGGCGTCGTCCTCGGGTTCGGCCCCGCCGGCGATCAGCCCGGACAGATCCCGGCCCGGCGCCGCCGGCCCGTGCCCGCCGGCCAGACCGGTCAGGGTCGGGAACAGATCCTCCGTGCCCACCGGCGCGCCGCAGCGGCGGCCCGGCGGCACCAGCGCCGGATCGGTCGCCCAGGCCAGGAACGGGACGCCCACCGATTCCTCGTACGGCTCCGCCTTGCCCAGCAGGCCGTGGCTGCCGCCCAGCTCGCCGTGATCCGACAGGAACAGAACGACCGTTTCGCGCCCGTTCGGCTGCGACTTCACCGCCGACAGCAGCGCGCCCATGTTGGCGTCGATCACCTCGATCATCGCGCAGTAGGTCTGCATGCTGCGGGTGAAGATCGCGTCGCGCTCCTCGGGCGGGACGTCCTCCATCCGTCGTCCGTCGCCCAGCATCCGGTGCCATTCGGGCGGGAACGCACTGATCGCCGCGACATCGACATTGGGGCGCGGCGCGTAGGGGCCGCGCGCCGCCACCGCCGCGACCGCGGCCTCGGGCGCGTCGAACGGCGGGTGCGGCGCCTCGACCGACAGGATCAGGAAGCCGGGATCGTCGCGCGGCGCGGCGACCCAGTCCCGCGCCAGCGCGAACAGCGCGTCGGTCTGGTACCCCTCCAGCCGCACCGGCTGGCTGGCGTCGTCCTCGAAGATCCAGGTGTCGTGGTAGTCGTTGCGCAGCTCGAATCCGCGCCAGTGATCGAACCCGCGGCGGTGGCTGGCCGGGATCGGCCGCCGGTTCGCCTGCGCAAGGCTCTGGCCGCCGACGGTGCCGTAGAGCGAATGCAGGTGCCACTTGCCGACATAGCCGGTGCGGTAGCCGGCCGCCTGCACCGCTTCGCCCAGCGTCCGCTCGGCCGGCGACATCCGGTAGCCCAGCGCCGGCACCATCCGCGAATGCGCGTATTGTCCGGTCATCATCGAGAACCGGAACGGCACGCAGCACGGGAAGGTCGAGCACATCGCGTCGAACACCAGCCCGCCGCGCGCCATGCGGTCCAGCACCGGGGTGCGCACGTTCGGATCGCCGCAAAAGCCAAGCGCGTCGCGGCGCATCTGGTCGACCAGCACCACGACGATGTCCGGGCGCGCGTCGGCCATTTCAGATGCTGTCCACCACGAACTTCTCGATCGTCTCGAAATTCGGCTCGAACCCCAGCCCCGGCTCTTCGGGGACGGCCATGAAGCCGTCCTTCTGCACGAACGGCCGGCGCGCCAGGTTGGCCGAGATCTCGGACGGCTCGACGCAGTATTCCAGCATCAGCGCGTTCGGCACCGCCGCCAGGAAGGTCAGCGAAGCGGCGGTATTCAGATCGGTGGTGAAGTTGTGGTTCGCCACCAGCACGCCCCTGCTGGCGGCGTGCTCGGCGATCTTCATCGCCTGGGTCAGCCCGCAGCGGGTCAGGTCGATCTGCGCCAGGCCGATGCCGCCCTCGTCGATCAGGGTGCGGAAGCCGCGCAGGGTGCATTCCTCCTCGCCGGCGGCCAGGCGCTGGGTGATGTGCTGCGAGATGCGGCGGTAGCCGGCGATGTCGTCGGGATGCACCGGCTCCTCGATCCACGCCAGGCCGTAGGGCTCGAACAGCCGGGCGCGCTGGATCGTGGTGGTGGCGTCCCAGATCAGCCCGACATCGAGCATCAGGTCGAAATCGTCCCCCGCCGCCGCGCGCATCGCGTCCAGATAGGCGCAGTCGGTCCGCGGGTCCTTGCCGAACGGTTCCCAGCCGAACTTGGCGGCGGTGAAGCCCTCGTCGCGGGCGGCGCGCACCCGGTCGGCGGTCTCTTCGGGGGTGAACTGGAACATGTTCGACGAGTACACCCGCAGCTTGTCGCGGTAGCGCCCGCCCAGCAGCTTCCACACCGGCTGGTCCAGCGCCTTGCCCTTGATGTCCCACAGCGCCAGGTCGATCCCGGCCATCGCCTGGATCACCGCGCCCTCGCGCCCGTAGTAGAGCGTGCCCTCGTACATCTTCGTCCACAGCCGCTGCACGTCCATCGGGTCCTCGCCCAGCAGCAGGTTGCGCAGCCCGGTGACGATGGTGTGCGACATCGGCGCGTCGATGATCGCCTTGACCACCCAGGGGCAGCCGTCGACCTCGCCCCAGCCGGTGATGCCGGCGTCGGTGTCGATCCGCACCAGAAGCGCGTCCTGCGAGCTGTCGGTGCGCGCCTTGATCTCGGGCAGGCGCAGGTAGATGGCGGTGACGTCGGTGATCTTCATGTCAGGCTCCGGGCTCGTGCGGCGGGGTCTGCACCGGCGCGCCCGGCGGGCGGCGTCTGGCGCGTTGACTCGCATGGGGCGGATTGTATAATCGTATACGAAAATCACAACCGGCTTTTTCTGCCGGGCTTTTCCGGCGATCCTGCGGCCCAGGCCGCCTGGCAGGAGAGCGACGCGATGCAGCAGACCCAGCTTCTGACCGTCCGGGACCTGGGCGTGCGCCTGGGCGGGCTGCACCTAGTCGAGGGCGTGGACCTGGATCTGGCGCGCGGGCGCACGCACGGGCTGGTCGGCGAATCCGGCAGCGGCAAGTCGGTCACGGCGATGGCGATCATGCGGCTGTTCGACCCGCGCCTGTTCCAGGTCCGCGCGCGCCGCATCGCCTTCGACGGGCGCGAGCTGACGGATCTGGACAACAGGCAGATGCGGCGCATTCGCGGCGCCGAGATCTCGATGATCTTCCAGGAGCCGATGACGGCGCTGAACCCGGTGCTGACCGTGGGCGAGCAGATCATCGAGACGCTGCTGGTGCATCAGCGCCTGGGCCGCGCCGCGGCGCGCCGCAAGGCGCTGGAGATGCTGGAATGGGTCCGAATCCCCGCCGCCGCGCGCCGGCTGGACGAGTATCCGCACCTGTTGTCGGGGGGCATGCGGCAACGGGTGATGATCGCCATCGCCATCGCCTGCAGGCCCAAGCTGCTGATCGCCGACGAGCCGACGACGGCGCTGGACGTGACCATCCAGGCGCAGATCCTCGACCTGCTGCACGAGCTGCAGACCGAGATGGGCATGGGCATCCTGCTGATCACTCACGATCTGGGCGTGGTCGCCGGCTATGCCGACGAGGTGTCGGTGATGTACGCCGGCCGGATCGTCGAGACCGGCGGCACCGCGCAGATCTACCGCACGCCGCGCCACCCCTACACCGAGGGCCTGATACGCAGCCACCCGCCGGTCGACCGCGACGTGGACGAGCTGGCGACGATCCCCGGCGGCGTGCCGCAGCCGCACCTGCGCCCGCCCGGCTGCCGCTTCGGGCCGCGCTGCGCGCACCACCGCGCCGCCTGCGATCTGGCCGACCCGCCGCTGATCGGCCACGGCGGAGGGCAGCGGGCGGCCTGCATCCGCCACGCGGACTACGGCGCGCCGCCCGCGCCCGAGGCCGCCCATGGCTGAGGACGGTTTCGTCCGGGTCGACGGGCTGACCCGGCATTTCGCGCTGGGCGCCGGCGGCCTGCTGGGCGGCCGGCCGCAGATCGTCCGCGCCGTCGACGACGTCTCGTTCAGCATCCGGCGCGGCGAGACCCTGGCCGTGGTGGGCGAAAGCGGCTGCGGCAAGACCACCGTCGGCCGGCTGGTGCTGCGCCTGATCGAGGCCGACGCCGGGCGCATCGAGATCGGCGGCACCGACATCCGCGCGCTGGACGACGCCGCGCTGCGCCGGTTCCGGCGGCGGATCCAGATCGTGATCCAGGACCCGTTCGGCTCGCTCAACCCGCGCATGACGATCGGCGCGATCATCCTCGAGCCGCTGGAGGTGCACCGCGAGGGCAATGCCGCCAGCCGCCGTGCCCGGCTGGCCGCGCTGCTGGAGATGGTCGGCCTGCCGGCCGAGTTTGCCGCGCGCTTCCCGCACGAGCTGTCGGGCGGCCAGCGTCAGCGCGTCGGCATCGCCCGCGCGCTGGCCCTGGAGACGGACCTGCTGGTCTGCGACGAGGCGGTGTCGGCGCTGGACGTGTCGGTGCAGGCGCAGATCGTCAACCTGCTGCAGCGGATCAAGCGCGAGCAGGGGCTGACCTACCTGTTCATCAGCCACGACATGGCGATCGTCCGCCACATGGCTGACCGGATCGCGGTGATGTACCTGGGCCAGATCGTCGAGACCGGCCCGAAGCGCGCGATCTTCGACGCGCCGGCGCACCCCTATACCCGGGCACTGCTGGCGTCGGTGCCGCGGTCCGAGCCGGGCACGCGGCCGGCGCCGGCGGTGCTGGGCGACATTCCCAGCCCGATCGACCCGCCGCCCGGCTGCCGCTTCCACACCCGCTGCCCGCACGCCGGCGACATCTGCCGCACGGTGCGGCCCGCCCCGGTCGCCCTGGCCGCGGCGCACACCGCCAGCTGCCACCTGCTGGACCCGGCGACCGCCGCACAGCTGAGGAGCCCGTCATGACCCGACCGCCGAACATCTTGCTGATCCTTTCCGACCAGCACCGCGCCGACGCGCTGGGCTGCGCCGGCAGCGCCTTCGTGCGGACCCCGAACCTGGACCGGCTGGCGGCCGAGGGCGTGCGCTTCGCGAATGCCTACACGCCGTGGCCGGTCTGCACCCCGGCGCGGGCCAGCATGTGGACCGGGGTCTACCCCAGCGCGCACCGGATCATCGACAATGTCTACGGCATCGACAACGCCTTCGCGCAGGTCGGCGCGGTGAAGCGGACGGTGTTCGACCGGCTGCGCGCCGCCGGCTACCGCACCGCGCATTTCGGCAAGTGGCATCTGGGCGAGGGCAAGCCGCCGTTCTTCGATGTCTGGCAGGAAAGCTTCAACTCGCGCTGCGGCCACTGGATCGGCGGCCGGCTGGACGGCGACTATCGGCCCACGGTGCAGACCGACGCCTGCATCCGCTACCTGGAGGCGCAGGCCGCGGACGGCGATGGCCAGCCGTTCGCGATGGTGCAAAGCTACTACCCGCCGCACGATCCGTTCACCGCGCCGGCCCGCTTCTACGAACCCTACCGCCACCGCGGCGTGCCGTTCGCCGGCTACTACGCCGCGGTGAGCGCGCTGGACCACGAGATCGGCCGCATCGTCGTGACCCTCGACCGAACCGGGCTGCGGCGCGACACGCTGGTGATCTACTATTCCGACCACGGCGAGACCTTCCTCTACCGCGCCGAGGGCGAGCACAAGTTCGTCTGCCACGACGAGGCGATCCGCATTCCGATGATCGCCTCGTGGCCCGGCACCGCACCCGCGGGCGCGGTGCGGGCGCAGCCGGTGGGCCTTCAGGATCTGGCGCCGACGCTGACCGAGCTTGCCGGGGCGGCGCCGATGGAACCGTGCCACGGCGACAGCCTGATGCCGCTGATCCGGGGCGAGCGCGCGCCGGGCTGGCGCGACGGCTTCTATGTCCAGAACATCACCCACGTCAGCGGCATCGCGCAGCGGGCCTGGGTGCAGGATGGCTGGAAGCTGATCGTCTCGGACACCGGCGCGCACGAGCTGTACAACCTCAGCGCGGATCCGGAGGAGGAGCTGAACATCTTCGACGTGCCGCGCGCCGATCCCGGTTTCGACCGCTACACGCACTACCCCCCGCAGGCCGGGACCATCCCCGCGCTGCGCGACGGCGCGCTGGCGCATGCCCGCGCGATCGACGACCACGAGGGCATCGCGCTGCTGGCGGCGCTCGCCTAGCCGCGAGGGGGGCGACCGGGTCCGGGTGCCGCGCCGGCTATGCCGATCCGAGGGCGCTGCGCCAGGTCTCGGCGCGCGCCTCCAGCGCGGCGGCGAAGATCCGGTGATCCATGCCGGCGAGCAGGAAGTCGATCCGCAGCCCCTGGAGTGCCCTGATCCGTTCGGGCGATGGCGCGCCGGCGATGCCGAAGTGCCGTCCCGCGGCATTGACCGCGCGCCCGACATGCAGGATCGCCTCGGTGGTCGCGGGGCCGTCCGGCGCCCCGGTCTCGCCGAGGTCGAGCGACAGGTCGACATTGCCGATCAGGACGCCGTCGAGCCCCGGCACGGCGGCGATCTGGTCGATGTTGTCAACGCCCGAACGCGATTCGCACATCACGATGGCAAGCGTGGTGGCGTCCGCCGCGGACATCAGTTCGGCCGAGGGTTTCTGCGGATAGCCCAGCTGCGGCGAGGCCCCGCCCCACGACCGGCGGCCGGTGGGGGCGTATTTGCACAGCGCGACCAGATCCTGCGCCTCGCGCGCGGTCTCGACATGCGGCAGGATGATGCCCTGCGCGCCGCTGTCGAGCAGGCTCGCCACCCGGTCCAGCGATCCGCTGGCGATGCGCACCAGCGGCGTCACCCCCTGAAGCCGCAACATCGTGCACAGCAGGCCCAGGTTCTCGGGCGAGATCAGCGCGTGCTCCAGATCGAGGAACGCCCAGTCGAAGCCTGCCCGGGCCACGAACACGGGCATGTGCGACGCCGGCGGCATGGTCGCGCCAAGGCCCAGGGCGGTCTGCCCCTCCTGCATTCTCGCCAGCATCCGGTTCTCGATCATCGCTTTCCCTTTCCTGCGTGTGGTGCCTGAATAGCGCCCCGCGCGGGCGAGATGAAAGCGACTTCGTGTCGTGGCGTGCCGTGTCGGCCTAATCGGCCCAGCCGTGTTCACGCATGAAATCGTCCCGTCGCGGGCTGAACGCGTCGATCAGCGCGCCGCCTTCCAGGCAGAGGCAGGAATGTTCGGCCCCGGGCGGGATCAGTACGCTGTCGCCCGGGTTCAACACCCGCGTGTCCCCCGCCACGGTGAACCGGAACGCGCCGCTGGCGACATAGGTGGTCTGCGTGTGCGGGTGGCTGTGCGGCAGTCCTTCGCCGCCCGTCTCGAAGCGGAACTCGACCATCATCAGGTCCGGGTTCTGGCACAGGATGCGCCGCTGTGCGCCGGGGCCGGAGGGCATCCAGCCCGAAGGGGCATCGTCGGTCGGCTTGGTCATCTCGTCTCCTTCGGTTGATGGGCGCTACCAGCGCGGGATGCGCCGCTCGAAGTCGGGCAGGTACTTGCGGATCTCGTCGGTGTCGTCGCGGTCCCGCACGCCCTGCTCGCGGTACAGCGCGGCCAGGCGGGCCAGCGCGTCGGGGTCGATCTTTACGCCCAGTCCGGGGCCGCGCGGCACGGGGATCCGGCCGTCGCGGAAGGCGAACTTGCCCCCCGCGATCACCTCGTCGCGGACCCAGGGGTAGTGGGTGTCGCAGTCGTACGTCTGGCCGGGCGTGCAGGCGGCGACGTGCAGCATCGCCGCCATGCTGATGCCCAGGTGCGAGTTCGAGTGCATCGCCACGCCCATGCCCGCCGCGCCGCAGACGTGCCCCAGGCGCACCGCGCCGGTCATGCCGCGCCAGTAGTGGTGGTCGTTCAGCACGATCTGCACCGCGCCCTTGCGGTGCGCCTCGAAGACGTGCGGCAGTTCGGTCACGACCAGATTCGTGGCCAGCGGCACCGGGCTGCGCGCCGCGACCTGCGCCATGCCGTCCATGCCGGGCGCGGGATCCTCCAGGTATTCCAGCACTCCGTCCAGATCCTGCGCCAGGGCGATCGCGGTCTCCGGCGCCCATGCTCCCATCGGGTCGATGCGCAGCGGCAGGCCGGGGAAGGCCGCCTGCAGCTTGCGCATCGTCTCGACCTCCTGCGCGGGCTCCAGCACGCCGCCCTTCAGCTTGAGCGAGCGGAAGCCGTGGTCGGCGACGAAGCGGCGGGCCTGCGCGACCAGCGCGTCGGGGGTCATCACCTCGCCGAACAGATCCGCGCCCGGCTGTTCGGCGGGCTTGGCGAACTTGAAGAACAGGTAGCCGGCGAAGGGGATGGAGTCGCGCAGCGTGCCGCCCAGCAGGTCGCACACGGGGCGCGACAGGTGCTTGCCCTGGATGTCCAGCAGCGCAACCTCGAAGGCGCCGTAGACCACGTCGATCAGCTTGTGGTCGGCCAGCGCGGTGGGGGCGTTGATCCCGCCGGCGTCCGGAAGCGCCGCGTCCACGCGGCGCGCCAGCCCGTTCAGATCGAACGGGTCCAGCCCGACCAGGGCGTCGGCGGCGCGGCGCAGCCCGTCGAGCGTGCGGCGCGCGCCGTAGGTCTCGGACAGGCCGGTCAGCCCGCCGTCGGTGTCGATCTCGATGATCGAGCGCAGGAACACGGGCTGGTGCACGCCCTTGACGTTCAGCACCGGAACGTCCGGCACCGCCACGGGCGTGATGCGCACATCGGTAATCTTCACTGCTGCCTCCGTTTTTCGCCGCTGATGCTACGGCCGTGACGATTTGTAAACATTAATCTTGATCCGCTGTCAAAACTAAGATACCAGTTCGGAAAACTAAGATATCAGAAATCGTCCCGGGGAGGGAACGCGCGACATGGTGGATCTGGATCAGGCCAGTGGACTTGCCTCGATCGAGCAGGAATCCGTGTCGAAGCTGCTGAGCGACGTGAAGCTGGTGGCCGAGAAACCGTTGGTACACCAGATCGTCGAATCGGTTCGGCGGCTGATCATCACCGTGCGGCTGCTGCCCGGGCAGAAGATCTCGGAAAGCGCGCTGTCGGCGGCCTTCGACGCCAGCAAGACGCCGGTGCGCGAGGCGCTGATCCGATTGGAAGCCGCCGGACTTGTCAACATTGTTCCGAAAAGCGGGACCTTCGTTGCGCCGATCCGGATCGAAAAGTACTTCGACGCCTTCTTCATCCGGCTGCATCTGGAAACCGGCGCGGTCAGGCGCGCCGCCGCCATGGCGCGTGCCGGACAGCCGCTCGACCCGATCGACCGGGTGATGGAGCGGCAGGAGCGGGCGCTGTCGGAAAAGGACTACGACCTGTTCTTCGCCCTCGACGAGCACCTGCACCAGGGGATCTTCGACATGGCCGGGATCAGCGGCGTGTGGGAGACCGCGCGCCGCGCGCAGACCGAGCTGTACCGGGTGCGCCACCTGAAGCGGATCTGCACCCTGCAGCGCGGACCGGTGATCCTGGCCCAGCACCAGGACCTGGTGGCGGCGATCCGCAGCGGCGAGCCGGACGCCGCCGAGGCGGCGCTGGTCGCGCATGTCGGCTCGCTGGAGCAGGAGGCGGACGTGATCTGGTCCGCGCCGGGGCTGATCGAGAACATCGAGCGGCTGAACGCCGAACGACCGAGGCCACGCCTCCGCTGAGGCGGGGCAACAACAAAACGGGAGGAAAGATGTCGGGTCTCAGACTGGACAAGATCGTCAAGCGCTATGGCGCGATCCAGGTCGTGCACGCCATCGACCTGGAAGTGAAGCCGCGCGAATTCGTCGTGCTCGTCGGCCCGTCGGGCTGCGGCAAATCCACCACCCTGCGGATGATCGCCGGGCTGGAGGAGATCTCGGACGGGACGCTGACCATCGGCGATCGGGTGATGAACCGGGTCGCGCCCAAGGACCGCGACGTGCTGCATCGCCATGCTGGGCGAAGAACCCGAGGCGCGGGAGTGGCTGGATTACTCGATCGAGTTCCTGTTCACCGTGTACTCGCCCTGGGGCGACGCCGACGGCGGCTGGGCCGAGGGGCCGCACTACTGGATGACCGGCATGGCCTATCTGGTCGAGGCCGCCAACCTGCTGAAGACCTTCACCGGGCTGAACCTGTACGAGCGGCCGTTCTTCCAGAAGACCGGGGATTTTCCGCTGTACACCAAGGCGCCGGACACCCGCCGCGCGACCTTTGGCGACGACAGCACCATGGGCGATCTGCCCTGCCTGAAGGTCGGCTACAACCTGCGCCAGTTCGCCGGTGTCACCGGCAATACCGCGTACCAGTGGTACTACGAAGAGGTGAAGCGCAACGATCCCGGCACCGAGATGGCGTTCTACAACTACGGCTGGTGGGATCTGAACTTCGACGAGATGACCTACCGCCACGACTGGCCGCTGATCGACGAGGTGCCGCCCGCCCGGATGGACAAGCTGCGCTGGTTCAAAGGCATCGGATGGGCCGCGATCCAGCACCGTATGGACGATCCGGATCAGCACATCCAGTTCGTGATGAAGGCCTCGCCCTATGGCTCGATCAGCCACAGCCACGGCGACCAGAACGCGTTCTGCCTGGCCGGGTTCGGCGAGGATCTGGCGATCCAGTCGGGGCACTACGTCGCCTTCAACAGCTCGATGCATCAGGGATGGCGGCGGCAGACCCGGTCCAAGAACGCGATCCTGATCGACGGCAAGGGCCAGTACGCCGACAAGGACAAGGCCCGCGCGATGCAGGCGACCGGCCGGATCCTGACCGCCGAGGAACGCGACGACCACATCTACATCAAGGACGACGCGACCGCCGCCTACCGCTCGCTGACCCCCGGGGTGACGCGCGCCGAGCGCGAGGTCTATTTCGTCCATGACCAGTACTTTGTGATCGTCGACAGCGTCGATGCCGAGACGCCGGTGACCGTCGACTGGCTGCTGCACGCCAACGACCGGTTCAGCCTCGGCGAGACCTCGTTCCGCTACACCGGGCAGAAGGCGGGCTTCTACGGTCAGGTGCTGTGGTCCGAGGGCGGGGCGGCGAAGCTCAGCCAGGAGACCGGCTTTCCCGGCGTCGAGCCATCGGAATACGAGGGGCTGCCGGTCAGCACCTGCCTGACGGCGTCCTACCCGGCGGCCACCCGCCACCGGATCGCGACGCTGCTGGTGCCGTATTCACTGGCCGCGCCGCGCCGCGTGTTCCACTTCCTCGACGACCAGGGCTACGACTGCGACCTCTATTTCACCGATGCGGATGAGCGCAGCTTCAAGATCGTGGTTCAGAAGCTGGCCAAGGCCTGAACCGGCAACCTTCCGACAAAACAGGAGAATTCCATGGACCTTTCAGGCAAGACCGCCATCGTCACCGGGGCAGGGCGCGATATCGGCGCCGCCTGCGCGATACGCCTGGCCAGGGCGGGCGCGAACGTGGTGCTGAACTACCACAAGTCCGCCGACGGCGCCGAGACGGCGGTTCGGCTGATCCGGGACGCCGGTGGCAAGGCCATCGCCAGGGCCGGCGACATGACCGACCCCGACGCCGTCAAGGCGCTGGTCGATGCGGCGGTGGCCGAGTTCGGTTCGGTCGATATCGTCATCAACAACACCGGCGGCATCCTGGCGCGCAAGACCATCCCCGAGATGACGCTGGAGCACTGGAACGCCGTCATGGCGGTCAACGTGACCTCGACGCTGCTGCTGGTGCAGGCGGCGCTGCCGCATCTGGGCGAGGGCGGGGCGATCGTGAACCTGGCCTCGCAGGCGGGTCGCGACGGTGCCGGGCCGGGTGCGATCGCCTATGGCGCGGCCAAGGGCGCGGTGATGACGATGACCCGCGGCATGGCGAAGGAACTGGGGCCGAAGATCCGCGTCAACGCGCTGTGCCCCGGCATGATCGACACCGATTTCCACAACATCTTCACCAAGCCCGAGGTGCGCAAGGCGGTCGCCGGCAACACCCCGCTGAAGCGCGAGGGCACTTCGGAAGACGTCGCCAACCTGGCCTGCTATCTGGCCTCGGACGAGGCGGCCTTCATCACCGGCACCTGCGTCGACATCAACGGCGGCACGCTGTTTTCCTGAGTTCTCCCAGGACCGACCGGTCCACTGGGCCGGCCCCCCCGGGGCCGGTCTTTTTCGTCTCAGGCCATGGTCTTCAGCATCGCCGGCGTCACCTGGTGGCGCAGCGGCTGACCGGAGAGGAAACGTTCCAGCTCGTCCACCACCATGTTCCCCTGCTGCAGATAGGTCTCCCAGGTGTGGCCGGCGGTGTGGGGCGACAGGATCGCGTTCGGCAGGGTGCGGAACGGGCTGTCGGGCGGCAGCGGCTCGTCGGCGAACACGTCGATCGCCGCGGTGATGTCGCGCGTGCGCAGCGCCTCGGCCAGCGCCGCCTCGTCCACGATCGCGGCGCGCGCGGTGTTGATCAGCAGGCCGCCGTCGCGCAGCAGCGCGATCCGGCCGGCGTCGATCATGTGCCGCGTCTCGGGCAGCACCGGCGCGTGCAGCGAGACGATGTCGCTGCCCGCCATCACCTCGTCCAGGGTTCCCGGCCGGACGCCCAGCTCGCGCGCCCGGTCCTCCGGCAGGTACGGATCGTAGACCAGGATGTCGCAGCCGAACGCGGCGAGCAGCCGGATCACCAGCCGGCCGACATAGCCGGCGCCGACGATGCCCACGGTCTGCGCGCCCAGCTGGCGGCCGACGTAGGCCTCGCGCAACTCGAACCAGTCGCGCCGGCTGCGCATCTGCTGGTCCTGCGCGCGGGTGCGCTTCAGATGTTCCAGCATCTGCGCGAGGGTGAACTCGGCGACCGCCGCGGCGATGGGAATGGCGGCGTGGCTGACCGTCAGGCGGCCGGATTCGATGGCCGCGGTGGGCATCATGTGGCGGATGCTGGCGCCGATGTAGCCGACAAAGCGCGGCCGGTCATGGGCGGCCAGAAACGCCTCGGTCAGCGCCGGCGAGCGCCACCCGGACAGCACCGCGTCGCAACCGGCGATGGCGTCGAGCGCGGCCTCGGGCGTCATCGCGTCCACCGGAACCTCGCGCAGCTCGCCCAGCACGCCGACCCGCTCGAGCGCCGGCGCGGGAAACATCTTGCGGCGGACGGGCTCGGTCACGAACAGCGCGATGGCCGCCCGCGCACCGGTGTCGTGGCTGGTCTCGGTCATGGTGGATCCTCGCAGGCAGGCCCCCGGCCGCGCCGCGCACGCGGCCGGCCGCCTGCGGGGCAGGCGCGGGGCAGGAATGAACTTGTTACTATTTAGTAGGTTCGGAAGTGACGGAAAAGCACAAAATGCGGCGGCGCGTCAGGGCGTTCCGCCGAACATCCGGCGGCGGGCGTTCTCGATGTGCGCGCGCATCGCCTGCCGCGCGGCCTCGGGTTCGCGGCGCTCGATCGCGTCGACGATCGCGTAGTGCTCGGCCTGGACCAGCTGCAGCCGCTCGGCGGTCTTGGTCAGCGACAGGTTCCGGGTCAGGTTGATGCCGGTCAGGATGTTGGCCTTCATCGAATTGCGCGCCGCGGTCAGGAACTGGTTGTCGCCGGCCACGCAGATCAGGCGGTGGAAGGTGTCGTCCTCGGCCACGCCCAGCGCGCCGGTCTCGATGCACCTGTCGAGCGCCGCCAGCGCCGTCTTCAGATCCTTCAGCTCGGCCTCGGTGCGGCGCTGGGCGGCCAGAAAGGCCGCCTCGCTCTCTATGGCGGCGCGGAACTCGAACACGCGCTGGATGTCGGCGATGGAGCCGGCGGGGGCGAACCTCAGCGCCGCCTCGTCGGGGCGGCGGTTGACGAACGAGCCGGAACCCTGACGCGAGACGATGACCCCGTCCTCGCGCAGCCGGTCCATTGCGCGCCGCAGCACCGGGCGCGAGACCTCGAGCTCGGCGCAAAGCTCCTTCTCGGTCGGAAGCTTGTCGCCGATCGCGACTTTCTTCTCGACGATCATCGCCAGGATCCGCTCGTAGGCCTGGTCGGCGAGCGTGCGTCCCTGCCTGCGGCCCTGTCCCAGCTGATCCGTGTCCAACGATGTCATCGGCCGCTCTTTGTTCTGCCGTTGGCGATAGCGCCCCCTTTTAGCCGGATCGGCGGACGGATAAAGCCCCAAGTCGCAGCATCCGCCGATGTTTCGCGAAGCGCGCCGCACGACCACGCGGGATCACGCGGTCTCCGCGGCCGCGCCGGCGTCGACCAGCCGGAGCACCTCGGCGGTCACCGCCAGCGTGCCCATGTCGCCGCCGAACTCCACCGGGCGCAGGCGATCGGCCGCGAAGCCGGCCTCGACCGCGCGCTCGATCCGGGCGGCCGCGGCGGCATGGCTGCCGTCGCCGGATTTCTCGGCGAGATAGTCCAGCATCAGCGCGCCCGACAGGATCGCGGCCAGCGGATTGGCCTTGTCCTGCCCGATGATGTCGGGGGCCGAGCCGTGCGCCGGCTGGAACAGGCCGGTGGTGTCGCCGATCTCGGCGCAGGCGGCCATGCCCATGCCGCCGACCAGGCCGCCGGCCAGATCCGACAGGATGTCCCCGAACATGTTTTCCATCACCAGCACGTCCGCCTCCCACGGCGCGCGGATCAGGTTCAGCGCCTGCGCGTCGACATAGGCATGGGCCGCGGCGATGTCCGGGAACTGCGGCGCGATCTCGTCGAAGATCTTGCGGAAGAACGCCATCGAGGCGAACACGTTCGCCTTGTCGACGCAGGTCACGCGTCCCGGCCGGCCGCGCGCCTTGCGCTTGCGCGCCAGACCAAAGGCGAAGCGGTGCAGCTTCTCGGTCGTGGCGCGCGTGATGCGCAGGGTGTCGCGGACCTCGTCGTCGCCGCGGATGTCGCTGCGGCCATGGGCAGCGGCGGAATAGAACAGCCCTTCGGTCGATTCGCGGAGGATCACCATGTCGATGCCCGCCGCGCGCGGATCGGCCAGGCGTTGCGGCGCGTTGGGATAGGCCCTGACCGGGCGCACCCCCGCGTACAGCCCGAACCGGTCGCGCAGGCGCAGGTGCGGGCTGATCTCGGTCCCGTCGGCATGGCGGATCGACGGCAGCCCGATCGCGCCCAGGAAGATCGCATCCGCCGCGCCGGCGCGCTCTTCGCCGCCCGGCTCGATGTCGCGGCCGGTTTCCGCGAAGCAGCCGGCGCCGGCGGCGATCTCGTCGAGGCGCAGCGCGGGCGCGCCGGATTTCACCAGCGCCGCCGCCACGACGGCCATCGCCGCGTCGGCCACGTCGACACCTATGCCGTCACCCCTGATCAGTGCGATTTTCATCTGGTGTCCCATGGCGTTATATCTCCACCGGCGCCAGGCCGTCGGTTCCGGTCGTGAAGCCCGGAAGCCCATTCGGGCCGCCGGTTTCCGAGGAGGCGTGCGCCAGATAATTTCATAACGTATACATTGCGGCAGCATGGAACGCCAGCCGTACATTGCCGCCGAAGATTGGGACGCGCGGGCGCGACTTCCGGCGCGACCGTGCCAGCATATGTGGCCGGTTCGACAGATGACGACGCGCCGCGCACCGGGGATGCCAATTGCAGTGGTTCCGCCGGACTTGCTGCCCTAAGGTTGCACCGCGACATCCCGGGGGGCGGAATGACGATTCTGGACCGAAATTGCGTTGTGGATTCCGGTCCGGAGGGAAAGCCTCCGCTGGTGTTCGTTCATGGCTACGGTTGCGACCAGACCATGTGGCGGCGGGTCACCCCGTCGTTCGAAAGGGTCGTGACCTATGATCTGACCGGTATGGGCCGGTCGGATCTGTCGGCCTATGACTTTCGGAAATACGCCGAGTTGCAGGCACACGCCGACGATCTGCTGCAGATCATCGGCGCCCTGGAGCTGTCGGACGTGACGCTGGTCGGCCACTCGATCGGGGCCAGCATCGCCGTGCTCGCGGCGAACCGCGCGCCCGACAGGATCGCCCGCACCGTGCTGGTCTCGCCCACCCCGTCGTTCCTGGACCACCCGGAACGGGGTTACCGCGGCGGGTTCAGCCGGAAGGATCTGGAGGGGTTGATCGATCTGCTCCAGGAAAACCACCTCGGCTGGTCGGCGCAGATGGCGCCGACCGTCGCCGGCCAGCCCGCCGACGGGTCCGCAGCCGTCGAGCTGACGCAGAGCTTCTGCCGCACCGACCCCGAGATCGCCGCGCATTTCGGCCGCGTCACCTTCTTCGCCGACTGCATCGACGACATGGCCGGCGCCGCTCGCCCGGCGCTGATCCTGCATTGCGACGATGACGCGCTGGTCCCGATGCAGGTGGCGGAGTGGATGCAGCGCCATGTTCCCGGCGCGACGCTGAAGGTGCTGCGCGCAACCGGGCACTGTCCGCACATGACCGTTCCCGACGACGTGGTGGCCGCAATGCAGGAATATCTGCGGCAAGCTGCATGACGGCGGAAGGTGTCGGCCCGCGCGACAGGGTTGCCGCGGACCTTGTTCACGATGCCCCCTGCGGCATCGCGGTTACCGACCCCGACGGCCGCCTGCAATACGTCAACAGCACGCTGGAGCGCTGGCTCGGGCGGGAGGCGACGGAGCTGCTGAGCCTGCGGCTGACGGACCTGTTCACCCCGGCGCTGCGGCTGTTCTACGAGACCCACATGGCGCCGATGATGCGCCTGCAGGGGCATGTGCGCGAGATCTCGTGCAGGCTGCAGGTCGCAGGCGGCCCGCCGCGGCCCGTGCTGCTGAGCGGGGTGGGGCGGTTCGACGCGGCCGGCGCGGCGACCCGGTTCGACTACACCATCTTCGACGCGCGCGAGCGTCACCGCTACGAGGAGGAGTTGCGCAACGCCACGCGCGAGGCGGACGAGCTGGCGGCGATCGTGCGCAGCTCGCCCAACGCCATCCTGCGCACCGACCCCGCCGGCCGGATCACGAACTGGAATCCCGGGGCCGAGCGGCAGTTCGGGCATCCGGCGTCGAGCGTTCTCGAGCGCGCGGTCGCGGACGTCATTCCCTTCGAGGGCATGACCGACTGGTTCCGGCAGGCGCGGGACGCGCGGGCCGAGACCACCTTCGAAGCGCGGTACGCCACCGGCAGCGAGTTCGAGGTGACGCTTGCGCCGATATTCCGGCGCGACCAGCCGCACGCGCGACCGGACTGGTCCGTGGTGCTGCGCGACGTCACCGAACGCAAGGCGGCCGAGCGGCGCCTGGAAGTGATGGTCGGCGAAATGCGGCACCGCGTGAACAATGTCCTGACCATGGTCAGCGGCATCGCCCGGCAAACGCTGCCGGTCGACCACGGCCAGGTCTTCATCGCCCGGCTTCAGGCGCTGGCGCAGGCCAACGACGCGCTGTCGCGGTCGGAATGGACCGGCGCGGGGCTGCGCCAGTTGCTCGATTTCGCCAAGCGCGAAGCGGGCGGCGGCGACCGCTTCCGCTATGCCGCGCCGGACATCGAGCTGTCGGCGCGGCAGGCCACCGCCCTGTCGATGGCGCTGCACGAGATGGTCACCAACGCCCTGAAGTACGGGGCGCTGTCCCGGCCCGCAGGCCAGGTCGAGGTGCGCTGCGACTGGGAAGGCCAGGGGCCCGAAAGACGCCTGCGCATCGGCTGGGTCGAGTGCGGCGGCCCCGAGGTTTCGCCGCCGACGCGCGAAGGCTTCGGCACGCGGATGATCCGCCTCGTCCTGGGGATGGACCTCGGCGGCGAGGTCCGCTTCGATTACCCGCGCGAGGGCTTCAGGTGCCAGATCGTGCTGATCCCCGGCGACCGGTCGAGCGGCTGACCGGCGGGCGGGGCGGCGGAACAACCCGTCTCCCGCGGCGTTCGGGAGGCAGGAGGCGATGCCATGACCTTGCGTTTCGAACAGATCCTCGCCGACGGGGTGTCGGAATGTTCCTATCTGCTGGGCGATGACGCCGCGCATGTGTGCGCGGTGGTCGACCCGCGGCCCGACGTCGAGATCTACCTGCAAACCGCCCGGCGTTTCGGGATGGCAATCACCCATGTCTTCGAGACCCACATCCACGCCGATTTCCTGAGCGGCGCGCGCGAGTTGGTCGACCGGCTGGGCGGGCAGGCGAAGTTGTGCGTCAGCGTCGAGGGCGGCGCCGACTACGGCTTTGCGCATCAGCCGGTGCGCGACGGCGACGAGTTCGCCTTCGGCGGGCTGCGGATGCGTGCGCTGTTCACCCCCGGTCACACGCCCGAACACCTGTCCTATCTGCTGTTCGACGGCGATCGGGAAAAGCCCTGGGGGGTGCTCAGCGGCGATGCCTTCTTCGTCGACAGCGTCGGCCGCCCCGACCTGCTGGGCGACGAGCGCACCGAGGAGCTGACCGAACGGCTGTTCCACACCGTGCGGGACAAGTTCCTGGGCCTGGACGACGACGTGATCCTGTATCCCTGCCACGGCGCGGGCTCGGACTGCGGGCCCGACATAGGCGACCGGATGTCCAGCACGATCGGCTACGAGCGGCAGGTCAACGATTATGCCCGGATCGGCGATCTGGACGAGTTCAAGCGCGTCATGACCGAGAACGCGCCGCCGGTGCCGACCCACTATCCACGCCTGAAGAAGGTTAACGCCGGCGGCCCCGAAGTGCTGGGCAACCTGCCGAAGGTGCCGCCGCTGTCGGTGGACGCGCTGGCCGGGATCGCCGCGGACGGCGCGCAGATACTCGACGTGCGCGACATGCTGGCCTTCGGCGCGGGCCATGTGCCGGGCAGCCTGAACATCGCCGCCCGTCCCGAGCTGTCGGTCTGGGCCGGCTGGCTGCTCGACCCCGAGCGGCCGATCCATCTGGTGATGAACGACGACAGCAACCTGCCCGAGGTGTCCTGCCTGCTGTGGCGCACCGGCTTCACCCGCTTCGGCGGCTACCTCGCCGGCGGGATCGGCGCCTGGCGCGAGGCCGGCCGCAGGCTGGCGCAGATCCCGCAGATGCCGGTACACGAACTGAAGGACGCCGGCGGCGTCGTGCCGCTCGACGTGCGCAAGCCCGACGAGTGGAACGACGGCCATGTGCCGGGCGCGCGGCACGCGTTTCTGGGCGAGCTGCCCGAGACGCTGGACCGGCTCGACCGGAAAGCGCGCTACGCCACCTACTGCGCCAGCGGGTTCCGCGCGAGCATCGGCGCAAGCATCCTGGCGGCGAACGGGTTCGACGTCAGGAACGTGCCCGGAAGCTGGAAGGCATGGCGCGCCGCCGACTACCCGGTCGAGGACGCGGACTGACCGCTGCCGCCGGCCGCGGCGATGCCCCGGCCGCGGGCGAGCCGCGCGCCCGGGGCGCATCGCAGCCGGAACGGCGCTATTTCGCGGCCGTCACTTCGATCTCGACCAGCAGATCGGGGAACACCAGCCGGCTGACCCCGAGCAGCGATTGCGGCGGGCGGATGCCGGCGGGATCGATCCAGCCCATGTAGACGTCGTAATTCTCCAGAAAGCCGTCGACATCGGTGGTGAAGAAATGGATGTGGACGATGTCCTCGCGGCCCATCCCGGCTTCCTGCAGGACGGCGTCGATGTTGGCCAGCGAGTCCTCGATCTGACCGCGCAGGTTGCCGGCATTGGTGATCGCGACGCCGAACTCGCTTTCGGGATCGTCCTTGAACGCGACCTGCCCCGAGGTCCGCAACACCCGGCTGGCGCCTTCGGTGATCTCGCCCTGGTCCATGGCATAGCTCGCGCCCCAGCTGACCGGGTTGATCGACGTGCGTTTCATCAGGTTGTCCTCCATGGCGGTTGCGGAAACGGCGGCAAGCGCGATCGCGCCGGCGATCGAGGCTGAAAATGCTAACGAATTCCGCATGGGTTGCTCCTGTCCTTGCGTCGGCGTGCATCTTCTTGCACGCGAACAACGCTACGCAGGGCGCGGCCCGGTCCCCATAGGGAAGATGCCCTAGATCGAGAAGAGACCGTTCTGCATCGCGTAGAGCGCCGCCGCCGTCCGTGTCTCGGCGCCGATCTTCGGGTAGAGGTTCTGCAGGTGGTTGTCGACGGTCTTGGGCGAGATGCCCAAGCTGCGCGCGATATCCTTGTTGCTGCGGCCGCGTGCCAGCTCGCGCAGCACGTCGGCCTCGCGGTCGGTCATCCCGTCCGGCCAGACCGGCGTGGCGCGGGACGCCAGCCCGGCATTGTCCAGCACGATGCGCGTCTCGCGGTGCGGCAGCCTGCCGGCGTGCACCTCGCGCAGCAGGATCTCGGCCGCGTCCCCCGGCGTGTGCGCCGGGCCGGTGGGCTTGTCGTTGGTCAGATCGTCGTAGAGGTTCGCCGCCGCCAGCACCGCGGCGCCGCCGTCGGGCAGCCGCATCCGGCGGTGGCTGCCCGAGCCGTCGCGCCGCTCGTGGACCGAGCAGGCGGCTTCGCACACCGGATCGAACACCGGCGTCATGCGCAGGATCTGCTCGGTGTAGAGGGTGCAGTTCAGCGCCTGCGCCTCCTCGAAGCGGGTCAGCGGCCCCGGCTTGTCCCAGATGCCGTTCGGGATCGCGTTCTTGCCGATGTCGTGCAGCAGCCCGGCGTCGAAGACCGCCTGGCACGCATCCTCGTCGTCCTGCGCCGCCGTCGCCGCGCGCAGCGCCAGCCCGGCGACGCGGCGCGAATGGCCGGTGAACCAGGGGCTTTTCAGGTCGGTGAAATCGGCCAGCGCCTCGGATGCCTGCCGCAGCCCGCGCCGGCCGGTCAGGCGCGGCGCGCCCGGCTCGGCGGCAAGAAAGCTGTCCCATTCCTGCGCCGGGCCGAGGCCGGCGAGGATCTGCGCGGGGTCGGCCAGGAACCGGTCCACAACCTCGGGGTCGAACTGCCCGCCGCGGCGGGCGCGGGCGCACTCGATCATCGATACCGCGCCGCCGGCGCGCCGGTGCAGCTCGGCGACGACGGCGAATTCGATCAGCCGGGTCTGCGGCAGAAGGTCGGGGCCGGCCGGATGCACCGGGTGCTGGCCGTCCCAGCGCGATTCCAGGTGCTGCAGGATCGCCGTCACCGCCGCCGGCACCGGCAGCCGCCGGGCAATCGCGACCGCCTGACGGCAATGCGGCATGCCCAGCGCCATGACCTCGGGGCCCATCCCCACGATCATGTCGATCAGCGCCTGTTTCTCCTCCATCGGCCGGTCCGGTGCGAAGATCGCCTCGAGTTCGGCACGGGCGCTGGCAGGATCCGCAAGATCCGCGCGGGTCAGCGCAAGATAGCCGGTCAGCTCGTCGCCGAGTGCGATCTCGGCCGTCTCGGACGAGGTCGAGGTGCAGCCGATGAACCGCAGCAGGCCGGCGTAGTAGAGCGCCGAGAGGTCCTCGGGCGACAGCCCCATCCTGTGCCCGATCCGCACCGCGATGACGGTCGCCGACAGCGACGTGCCGGGTGGATTTCCCGCCGACAGGTCGGTCGCCAGCGACAGCGCCCCGAGTATCTCCGCAAGTCTCCACCCCATCCGATCCTCCCCACTGTCACGGTCGCGCCAGTCTAGCCGCTTCGGGGCGATCCGCCGAGAGTGTCGTCCGCAACCGTCGGCAGGCCGACCCAGCCACGGCCTTTCGGCGCGACCCTGGCGGGGTTCGTGCCCCCCGCGCCGGGGAACATTGCGGACCTGGGGCTGTTGAACGGACTCTAGCCACAGAAACCGGAGCGTTCGATATGGATATCGACAATTTCCGCAAGCTGTACCTCGCCGAGTTCGAGGAACTGCTTTCCGCCGAGGCGCAGGTCGCCGGGACCCTGCGCGACCTGGCTGCGCGCGCGACGACCCGGCCGCTGGCGACGGCGATGGACACCCACGCCGGGGAAACCGAAAGCCACCGCGCCCGGCTGGAACAGCTGTTCCGGGCGCACGACACCGGCGGCGAGCGCCACAGCGACGGGTCGATGCGCGCGATCCTGGACGAGACGCGGAAATGGACCGGGATGGTCGGCCGGGACGGTCTTGGCGATGCCGCGCTGATCGCGTCGCTGCAGCGCATCGAGCATTACGAGATGGCGGTGCTGGGCACGCTGGCCAGCTGGGCGCGGCGGCTCGGCCACGAGCAGGACGCCAGCGCGTTCGCCGAGATCCTGGAGCAGCACAAGGCCGCCGACGCGCGGCTGTCGCGGCTTGCCGAGGACGTGGTGAACCCGCAGGCCGCAGCCTGAGGCAGCGGCCGGCATGGAGCGGGTCACCGTCTTCGGCGGCTCGGGCTACCTGGGCCGGCGGATCGTCCGCGCGCTCGGCGGGCAGGACGGCACTTGCGTGCGCATCGCCGCGCGCCACCCCGATGCCGCGCCGCCCGGGTTCGGAGCGGAGCGGATGCAGGCGGACGTCACCGATTCCGAGACCGTCGCGCGGGCGGTGGAGGGCTCGGCCGCCGTGGTGAACGCGGTCAGCCTCTATGCGCCGACGCGCAGCCTCGGGTACGCGGATGTTCACGTCTCGGGGGCGCGGAACGTGGCCGTTGCGGCCGCGCGGTTCGGGGCGACGCTGGTGCACGTGTCGGGGATCGGCGCGGATCCGCAATCCGTGCAGCGGTATGTGCGCGCCCGCGGCGCCGGCGAGCAGGCGGTGCGCGCGGTGCATGACCGGGCGGTGATCGTCCGCCTCTCGGTGCTGTTCTCCGCCCATGGCGGGCTGGTCCGGCAGGTGCTGGACGTGCTGCAGCGATCGCCGGTGTTTCCGCTGTTCGGGCGCGGCGAGACCCGGCTGCAGCCGGTGCACGCCAGCGACGCCGCCGAGGCCATCTGCCGGCTGACACGGAGCACGGAGCCGGCGGTGTTCGAATGCGCCGGCCCCGAGATCAAGACCTACCGCGCCATCGTGCAGCAGGTCGCCGCGGCCGCGGGGCGCAATCCGCGTCTGGTGCCGGTGCCGTTCGCGCTGTGGCACGCCGCCGCGCGCGGCGCCGAGTTGTTGCCGGGGCCGCCGCTGACCCGGGACCAGGTCGCGTTGATGCAGCAGGACAAGGTCGCGTCGCCGGATCGGCCGGGGCTGGCCGAGGCCGGCGTCGCGCCGCGCGCCATCGGGGAGTCGCTCGCCAGCCGGTTCGGCGCTGCGGCGCCCCGCTGACGCCGCCGGCCCGATCCGCCGGCAGTGCCGGTCCGGGTGCGTACGCGAGGGACCGGGCATCGGCGCAAATTCCCAGGCACCTTGGCCCGGCAATGTCTTGCTTGCGAAGTCGCGAAATGGAAAAACCCTCGGACGGGCAAGTGATGCGTGAGGCGGAACCGGAATGAACGATGTAGGCGAAGTCGAGCGCACGCTGCACGACGTGGCCCGGAACGCGGGATCCCGGACAGCCCTGCACGGCGCGGACGAGCAGGTGTCGCTGAGCTTTGCGCAGCTGTCGGACCAGATCCGGGCGGCGTCGGGCGCGCTTGCGGCACTGGGCGTCCCGCGCGATGCGGTGATCGCCTTCTCCGCCGGCTCGGAGTTCCGCGCGGCGCAGCTGTTCCTGCTGCTCGGCGCCCATGCCCCGGTGTTTCCGATCCCGGCCCATGCCACCGACGCGGAAATCGAGGGTCTTTTGCGGCTGGTGAACCCGTCGGTGGTGGTTGTCAGCGACCCGGCGTCCGCAAGCGCGCGGATCGCCGCCGCGTCGGGCCTTCCCGTCATCGCGGCCGATGCGGACGCGGACGGTGGAATCCGGTTCGGCCGCGCCGCTGGCGACCCGCCAGCCGCGCATGGCCGGCGCCGGATCGCGGGTCAGGGGGTGGTCCTGACGACGTCGGGGACGACGGGAACGCCGAAGATGGTGGCGCTGGACGCGGCCCGGCTGGCCAGCGGTGCGGGCAGGGTGGCGGCGACGCTGGGTCTGGGGCCGTCCGACCTGAGCGTCGAGATCATGCCGCTGCATCACATCCATGGTCTCGTGGCCGGTCTGCTGGCGCCGGTGCTGAGCGGCGGCGCGGTCGTCGTCGCCGGCAGCCCGGATCCGCAACGCCTGCTCGAGCTTTCCGCGGATCACGGCGCCAGCTGGTACACTGCGGTGCCGACGATGCACCGGGCGATCCAGCGGGCCGCGCGCGCGCGGCCCGATCTGGCCGCGGCCTGCCGGTTCCGGCTGATCCGCTCGTCCTCGTCGGCGATGCCGCAGGAGGTGCGCGCCGGGCTTGCCGGGGTGTTCGCCTGCCCGGTGGTCGAAGCCTACGGCATGACCGAGGCGACGCATCAGATGAGCGCGCAACGCCCGGACGCACCGGCCGCGCACGGCGATGTCGGGCATCCGCCGCCCGGAACGCTGCGCATTCAGGACGCCGGCGGCGCGCCGCTGCCACAGGGGCAGACCGGCGAGGTGGCGGTCAGAAGCGACACCGTGATCGAAAGCTATGTCGACAACCCGGCGGCGGATGCGGCGACCTTTATCGACGGTTGGATGCGGACCGGCGACATCGGGCGGCTGAACCCGGACAGCTCGCTGACCCTGGTCGGGCGCGCGAAAGAGATGATCAAGCGCGGCGGCGCGCAGATCTCGCCGCTCGAGATCGAGGACGCGCTGCTGGCCCAGCCCGGAGTCGCCGACGCGATCGCTTTCGGCGTGCCGCACCCGACGCTGGAACAGGACGTGGCCGCCGCCGTGGTGATCGCCGCGGACGCGCCGTGCGACCCCAGGCAACTGCGCGCGCAGCTTCTGGACCTGATCTCGGATTACAAGGTGCCCAGCCGGATCCTGCTTCTGGACGAGATCCCCAAGGGCCCGACCGGCAAGCCGCGGCGTCTGGACATGCAGCACCTGTTCGCGGACGCGCTGCGTGGCGGGTTCGAGCAGCCGCGCTCGCCGACCGAGGACATGGTCGCGGCGCTGTTCGAGGAGGTGCTCGAGACGCCGGCGGGCCGTCATGACGACTTTTTCCTGGCGGGCGGGGATTCGCTGTCCGGAACCGGCCTGGTCACGCAGCTCAACATCCTGCTGGGCACGGCGATATCGCCCGAGATGCTGTTCCGGTATTCCACCCCGGCAGAGCTTGCCAGCCATATCGAGACGCTTGACGGGGGCCGGATCCGGGACCGGATCGACGCGCTTCTGGACGCGGCACCGGGTCACCCGGCCGCTCGGACGTGACCGAAGGGCCTGCGGATGCAGCCCGGGCCGCCGCACCGGGCACGGAACCGGGCGTAGAACCGGGCGCAGAACCGGGCGCGTGCCGGGCCATCGCCCGGCTGTTGTCGGACGCCGGCATCCGGCGCGTCTATACGGTGCCGGGCGATCTGATCTACGGGCTGCTGCGCGCGCTCGAGCAGGCCGGGATTTCCATCTGTTCCTGCCGGTCCCAGGCCACGGCGGTGTTCGCCTCGGCGGCGGACAGCCTTGCGTGCGGCGTGCCGGCGAGCGCGGTGGTCGTCTCTCGCGGTCCGGCGGCGAAGAACGCGGTGGCGGCGCTGTCCGCGGTTCGCGCGCACGGCACGCCGATCCTGCTGCTGACGGTGACCGAACCGCGCACCGAGGAAGCGCGCGGCGCCTTCCAGGGCGGCGGCGTGGACCCCGCCGGCCTGCCGGGAACCCTGTGCCTGCGGGTGGCCTCGCCCGAAGGGCTGACGACCGATGCGCCGGTCGCCGTGCAATCCGTGCTGGCGCCGGATTTCGGCGCCGCGGTGATCGAGATCGAACGCGGCGTGCTCGACGGCGTCGTACGCGGCGCGATCGCGGCGCCGAAGGGGCGCGCAGCGGCACACACAGGCGAGCCGGCATGGCTGCCGCGCACGGTGGCGCTTCTTGGCGGCGCCCGCCGCCCGGTGGTGGTCGTCGGTCACGCGGCGCGGTGGTCGGTTCCGGTCTCGGCCCTGGCAGAGCTTGCGGCGCGGCTGGACGCGCCGCTGTGCCCGACCGGGTTGACCGGCGGGTTCGGCGGCAACGATCTGGACGTGGTCCCGCAGGAACTCGCCCACCACACGCTGGCTGCGGCGGACGCGGTGCTGCTGCTCGGCGCCGATCTCGACTGGACCTTGCGTTTCGGAGCGGCGCTGGCGCCCTCGGCCCGCATCGTGCAGTTGTGCCGCCGGGCCGGTGCGCCCGGCGGGCGGCGGCCGGATCTAGCGGTGCCGGGCGATATCGGCGCGAACCTGGCGCAGCTTCTGCGTCACCTGCCGGCGCGCGATGCTTCAGACGCCAGACCCGCCCCCATCGTGCGGCGCCGGCAGGCGCAGTCGCTGACCGATCAGGTGCTGCGCGCCATTGCCGACGCCTTTCCGGCGAATGCCGCGTTCGTGGTCGACGGCAGCAGCGCGCTGGTGTTCGCCGGCCGGGTGGTGCTGCCGGACAAATGCTGGGCCAGGTTTACCCCCGGAATCGAGGGCCATCTTGGCGCCGGGATCGGCCACTCCATCGGCGCGGTCCGCTCGGGGCGGTTCGGGCAGGCGGTCGCGGTGGTCGGTGATTTCAGCCTGGGCCTGTCGCTGGCGGACCTCGAGACTCTGCTGCGCTACGCGTTGCCGGTGAAGGTTCTGGTCGCGAACAATTTCGGCATCGCCGCCGCTGGCGGGCAGATGGCCGGCGCCGATCCGCGGGCGGTGCGCTATTCCGCCGCCACGGATCACGCCGGGATCATGCGCGCCTTCGGCGGCACCGGGTACAGCGTCGGCAGCCTGGAGGACTGGCGGGGCATCGCCCCGGCGGTGCTTTCCGGGGCCGGCCCATGCCTGGTCGACATCATCGAGCGAAGGGATCCAGCTTGACAATACCCCTGCCGACCGACGGCACGCGCGGCCAGCTGTTGCTGGCGCGTCTGCGCCAGAACGCCGCCACCGGCGCCGCCACGCCGCCGCCGGCCGAGACGCCGGTCTCGGCGGCGCAGCAGACGCTGCTGGCGGCGCAGGCGCTGCACGACGGCCATGCGGTCGGCACCGTCACCCGAAGCTGGGCGCTGACCGGCGCGCTCGACCCGGCGGCGCTGGAGCGGGCGTTGCAGGCGCTGGCGCACCGGCACGACGCGCTGCGCATGTCCATCGCGCCGGGCAGCGGCCGGCCCATGGCGCGCTTCGCCGGCCGGATGCAGGTCTCGCTGCCCTGCGAGGCGGTCGGCGGGCACGAGTCCGAGCAGCGTCTGGCGCAGACCGCCGCCGCAGTGGCGCGCCTGAGCCTCGAGGATCTGCCGCCGGACGGGGACCGGCTGTGGACGGCACGCCTGTTCCGGATCGCGCCGGATCTGCACGTGCTGGCCGTCGCGATGCACCACCTGATCTGCGACGACTGGACGTGGCGGATCCTGGCGCGCGACCTGTTCGCGCTGTACCGGGCCGGGCCGGCCGCGGCCCCGGATCTGCCCGACCCGGGAAGCTTTCGCAGCTATCTTGCGCAGGCCACGGCGCAGTCCGAGGTGAGCGTGGATCCGGCCTGGCCCGAGGTCGACTGGCCGGCCGCGCGGCGTGACCTGGCCGACCACGAGGCGGTGCTGGGCGAGACGGTCGAGGCCGTCCTGCCACCCGCGGATTTCGAGGCGCTGAAGGCGGTGGCGCGGCTGCATTCCTGCACCCCGTTCACGTTCTTCGTCTCGGCGTACCAGTTGCTGCTCGGCCGGTACTGCGACCAACCGGCGCTGAGCGTTTCGATCTCGGCCGCCGACCGTTTCGCGTCGGGATCGCAGGATTGCCTCGGCCTGCTGGTCCGGAACATCCAGGTCGGGCTCGACCTGTCGGACCACACCGCGTTCGCCGACGTGATCAGGGCGATGACCCGGAGCATGCAGTCGGCGCAACGCGACCGCAGCGATCCGATCCACCTGGGGCGTGCGGTGATCGGCTACTACAACGCGCCCGATCTTGCCGCCGACGCCGGGGCGCTGGCGGTGCAGGAGCGGCCGGTGCCGCCGCGCGCCGTGTCCGGCAACCTCCGGCTCGGGCTGCAGCCGGGCGCCGGGGGTGTGCGGATCACCTTCGAGGGGCAGCGCAGGTACTTCGACCGGCGCCAGCTGGAATCGCTGGCCGCAACGTACCGCCGCATCCTGGAGCAGGTGATCCGGACGCCGGACATTCCGCTGGCCGATATCGCCCTGACATTCGCGCGGCAGGCCCGCGCGCAGGCCGATCGTTCCGTGCGGCTTGCGCCGTCCGCGACGTGCGGCGACATCCCCGGCCGGTTCGCGGAAGTCGCCGCGCGGAACCCGCAGGCAACCGCGCTGGCGACGCCGGACCACAGCCTGACCTACGCCGAACTGGACACCGCGACCAACGCGCTGGCCCGCTGGCTGCTGGGACAGGGGCTGTCGACCGGCGACCGGCTGGCGGTGATGGCGCCGCGCGGCGGCGAGGTGTTCCGGTGCTGGCTGGCGGCGCTCAAGGCGGGGCTGGTGGTGGTCCCGGTGGATCCGGACCTGCCTGCGGCGCGGGTCGACCACATCCTGCGCGAATCCGGCTGCGCGGCGCTGGCGGTCCCGACCGGTACGCCGTGCGAAGCGCATCCCGCCGCGGCGCGGCAGCTGCAGCTTCCGGGCGGACCCGCACTGGCCGGGGTGGATCGCGGTCCGCTGCCGCGACCGGACGCGGCGGCGGGGCGCGAGGCGTTCGTGATGTTCACCTCGGGCACCACCGGCCGCCCGAAAAGCATTCCGGTCCCGCACGCGGGGATCCTGAGACTGGCGACGGACGTCCCGCACCTGCCGCTGCAGCCGGGCGACCGGATGATCCAGCTGGCCTCCTCCGGCTTCGACGGCAGCTTCATCGAGGTCTGGGGCGCCTGGCTGACCGGCGCGGCCCTGGTGCTGTGCGAAAAGCCGATTCTCGCCGACGGCGGGCTGGCGGCCGAACTGCGCCGGCTGCGCCCGACGGCGGCGTTCATGACGACGAGCCTGTTCAACATGATCGTCGACACCGAGGTCGCGGCGCTGCGCTCGTTGACGCATCTGTCGATCGGCGGCGAGGCGGCATCGGCCGCACACTGCCGCGCGGCGCTGGCGGCGCACCCGCAGCTGAAGCTGTTCAACGTCTACGGCCCGACCGAGAATTGCGCGCTGACCACCGCCTTCCGGGTGACCGATCCCGCAGCCCCGACGGTCCCGATCGGCCGCCCGTTGCCGGACAACGTCACTTTCGTGCTGTCCGCCGCGCTGCGCCCGGTCCCCGACGGCTTCGCGGGCGAGCTGCTGATCGGCGGGCCCGGCCTCGCCCGCGGCTACGAAAACCGCCCGGACCTGTCCCGCGAACGGTTCGTGCGGCTGCGGGCCCGCGACCTCGGGCTGGACCACGACGGCATGATCACCCTGTACCGCTCGGGCGACAGGGTCCGCTGGACCGACGCCGGGCAGCTTGAGTTCCTGGGCCGCCGCGACAGCCAGTTCAAGCTGCACGGCTACCGGATCGAACCGAGCGAGATCGAGGGCGTGCTGATGGGGCACCCGGCGGTCGGCCGCGCCGCCGTGCTGCCGGACCGGGGCGACGGGCAGGGGCCGACCGTGGGGATCGTGGCGTATTTCGACCTGGTGCACGGTGCCCGGGCAAGCGAACGCGACCTGCGGCGGTTCATGGCGACGCAGCTGCCGCGCCCGGTGCAGCCGACCCGCTATGTCCGGGTCGACGCCATCCCGCTGACCGCCAACGGCAAGGCCGATGTGCAGGCGCTTGAACGGGCCGCGGCGCCGGTGTCACCCGAGGCCGGCGCCGCGCCATCCGGCGAGGATCCGCTGACCGAAATCTGGCGAAGAACCCTGAAGCGGGGCAGCATCCCCGAGGATCAGGATTTCTATGCACTGGGCGGCACGTCGCTGTCGCTGGTGCGCATGATCCTGGAAGTCGAGGAGACGTTCGGGGTCCAGATCGATTTTTCCGCCCTCGCGGGCGAGCCGACGCTGCGGCGGCTCCGCTTCATGATCTCGCTCAGCCCGGCGCGGACCGAAACCGGCCTGCGGCACCTGCGCGTGCTGAGGGCAGGCAATCCGCAGCTGGCGCCGATCGTGATTCTGCCACTGAACGAAGGCAGCGCCGCCTGGTCCATCGAGATCATCGGCCGTCTCGGTGCGCGCAACCCGCTCTACGCGATGACCTTCGACTTTCCCGACACCCCGGCGCTGGAGGAACGGCATTTCGCCGGGCTGCTCCGGTCCATGCTGGACGATCTGGTGGCGCTGGACGCATCCGCGCCGCCAATCCTGGTGGGGTTTTCGTTCGGGGGCATCCTTGGCGCCCACATCGCCGCCCAGGCCGCGCGGCAGTCGGTGCCGGTCGGCATGGTGATCACCATCGACGGCACCAGCCCGGCGATCTGGATCGCTCCCGAGGACAGGCACGGCGGCACGGCCTACGCGCGGTTCATGCGGCAGTTCCGGCTGCACCCGGTCGGCCCGATCGAGGCCGAGTGCCACGTCATCACCGCGCAGCGCCGGTTCCCGTTCTGCGGCCCGGACTGCGCCGACATGTGGTCCCTGCTGACGGTGGGCCCGGTCCGCGACTACCCGTTCGACACGCACCACGGCCTGCTCATCAACTCGGAAACGACCGACGATGTGACGCGGTGCCTCGAACGGATCGTCGACGGCTCCGCCATCGCCGCGCGCCAGGTGCCCGGTCGGTTGGACCCGCGGCTTCTGGACATGGTCAACCGGGCCAAGCGCCTGGCCCTGGCCGGCGATACCGAAGGGGTGATCGCGACTCTCGAAGCATGGGTCCCCGATCCCGCGCAGTTGCCGGCCTGGCTGTTCGCGGAACTGATCGGCCTTTACCGCAGGACCGGCCGGCACGAGCGACTTGCAAAGCTGCGACGCAACCCGCCGGCACACAACGCCTGCCCGCAGGTCTGGCAGGAACTGGCGGTCGGCGCGGGGCACAAGCGGGCCGCGTTCCTTGCCAGGTGCATGGATGCCTCCGGCCCGGTGCTGAGCGGCGCGTTGCCGCTGGTCGAGCTGCTCGTCCGCAAGGGCCGTATCGGGCGGGCGGGCAAGGTGATCGACACGCTGGCCGCGTCGCCGCGTCACGCCGTCGAGACCGGCCTCGCCCGGTCCCTGGTCGCGGCGGTCGCGGGCGATGCCGGCGGCGCGTTCGCCCTCGTCTCGTCCTCGCTGTCCGATGCACAGGCCAGCGTCGCCCACTTCAACTGGGCCGTCAGGTTCCTGACCCAGCACCATTCCGCGGAACACGCGCTCGAGGTCGTGGGGATCGGCAGATCCCGCTTCCCAAGCCAGATGGAAGCGCACCGCAGGAACCTGCGCAGGAAACTCGGTACGCTCTGATCCCGGACCCTCGGCCAAGGTCACACATACTCTGGGCAAGTCGCTGAAAATCTGCGGCCCGCGCTGACCTGAGACCCGACTTCCCTCCGGCCTTCGGGAGAATCCGTCGGATGATATCTGGCCTCATGCGGGTGCTGCCAGACGAATGCGAACCAGTCTCAGCTGACCGCAGTACGCTGACAATCAGGCCGTGCAGAGCTGGCGCCACTCAGCGAGAGCGGCGGTTCGGTTCTGCTTGAAGCTTGCGCGGGTGCAGAGGCTGCGTTCCCGGTTGAAGCGGTTGGAGACGGCGGCGTGGACGGCAACGAATTTCTGCGGACTTCGCATGCGCCGGAACCGCAGCATGGCCCTCTCCCGTCGTCGGAATGGCAGGTGGGAATTCTCCGCCCGATTGTTGGCCCAGCGGCCGGTCTCCTGCCGGCAGGCGGCACCGATCTCCCTCAGTGCACCTCCGCAGGATCGGAGCTTGTCGGCAACCATGGCCTCCGACCCGCCGTGCCGGCGCAGCGCTTTCCTGAGGAATTTCCGCGCCGCTTTCCTGTCGCGTGTCCTGGTGACAAAGCTTTCCAGCACCTCGCCCTCGTGGTCCACCGCGCGCCACAGGCAATGCGTCTCGCCGTTGATCTTCACGAACATCTCGTCGAGGTGCCACCGCCAGCGACTTGAGCGCATGCCCTCGGTGCGCCGCTTCCGGATCTCGGCCGCGAACACGGGACCGAAGCGGTGCCACCAGTACCGGACCGCCGCGTGGCTCACGTCGATCCCGCGCTCGTGCAGCAGGTTCTAGATATTCCAGCGCGAGAGCGGGAACCGGACGTAGAGCAGGACCGCCAGGCGGATGATCTCGGGGCTGGTCCTGAAGTATCTGAAGGGGCTACGTTTTCGTCATCTGCGGACGCTGGCGAGCCCCCCGCCCCGCATCAAGCCGAGTTGCTCTGACAGTGCCCGATGCGGTGCTCCTGCGCGGGCTTCGCAACGCGCATCGCTGGGCGCAGGCCCTGAGGGTCGGGCGCTCGCTGCGCGAGATCGCCGGAACCGAAGGATTCTCCGATCGCTACATCGCCCGGGTGGTGCCGCTCGCCGGACCGACCGGCTGAAGCGGATCGGCACCCGGATCTCGATGGACGGCAAAGGCCGCTGTCTCGACAACATCTTCATCGAACGCCTCTGGCGGTCCCTAAAATACGAGTGCGTCTATCTGCACGCCTGGGAGACCGGCTCACAGGCGAAGGCCGGCGTTGGCAGGTGGATCACCTTCTACAATCACCAGCGGCCCCACGCCGCCCATGGCGGACGGCCGCCCGCCGTGGTCTACTTCAACCAGATCGAAACCGACCAGCAGGGGCAGAGAGTAGCTTAAATCGCGTAGGAAACTGTCCAACGAATGGGGAGTAGCTCATCATTGAGGAAGGCGCGAAGGTGCTTCATCGCCGTGTCGAGGTTGGCAACCGTCGCTCGCTTCAGCGGGTTGAAGCCGTACGGATTGCCGGCGCGTCGGGCATCGACGTATTGGGCGTGGGCGAGGTCAAGAGGGAAGCCTCTACCGGTGGCGACACGAGCGAACCGTTTGAGCTGATCTTGAGGGACACCACGCGTTTCGGCTTGCTCTAGCTTGTCGGAAAGGACGAACTCAGACGCGACGTTGAAGCCATCGCCATGTGCCTCCACCTCTGCCTGCTCAGCCAAGATCGTCTCACGCCACTACACGGCGGAGGCTAGCGGGAAGGCCTCGCCGTCACCTAAGCCATCTTGCAGCTTGCGGATGTCGCCCAGTGCGATGTCGCGGCGCTTGCGGGCTTCCGGGAGGTGTCGTGTCCCAAGGCCCTTCTTGATCTCCTTCCCGAGAGGTTTCCCGTCCCAAGGATTCGGAGCGCCCACGAGAGCGAGAGGCGTCACCATGCGGAAAACCCAGCTCTTGCCGGGACCGCGAGGCTGAACGAGGTAGCGCATGTCGTCTTTCTCGGCCTTTCTGTGGTCCAATTTGGACAACAAGCCGCCGGACATCGCTCTAAAAACCTCGCAATAACAATGGTTTATGGAAAGTGGCGGAGACGAAGGGATTCGAACCCTCGAGACGGTTTAAGCCGTCTACTCCCTTAGCAGGGGAGCGCCTTCGACCACTCGGCCACGTCTCCGCCGACGCGTATAGCCAAGCAAACATAGGGATTACAAGGCTAAACTGGCCGTTCCCGAAAAAAGCTCCTTTTCGTAAAAACCGGCTCAAATGGCATCGGAAGGCACAGAGCGGCTCTGATCAGGGGCAATATCTGCTCAACTTCCGGCCGCCGCCGGAGCCTTACGCATAGATGCCGGCGCGCGAGGTTACGCTGTCATCCTGCAGACCAGTCCGGAGGGTGAAGCCCTTGGCCTCGAAGGCTTCCGGAAAAGCGTCGGAGGATTCCGGGTCGGCCCCCGGCGCCAGGACAACGCCTCGAATTGTGCGCGACTCGGCGTCATCCGGCCGTCCCGGATTGCGGGTCAGGTGAAGCCGTGTTCTTCCAGATGCTTGCACGCCATCACCAGCCCATCCGCCACTGTCGCTCGGTTGCGAAGGTTCCACGGGCTTCCGCCGCCCCATGCCGGGTTCCGGGCTAACTCGCGTGGATCATCGGCGAGAGAATATCGCCGCTCGAATGCGGTGGGACCGATCTTGTCGACCGGCGGACAGGAAGCAGCGAAGCGGCGAAGAAACTCGTGACTGGCAGGAAACAGCCAATCTCAATTGCGCAGCAGTAGCAGAATATCTTCTCGGTTCAGCGGCTGGCGATGCGCCAGTGCATTTCGCGCGCGGGCAAGCGCATCCAGGCGCTCCGACTCCGTCCTGTTCAGATAGCGACGCAACTGGTAGCGGAGCGCGCCCAGTTCGATCTCTTCGATCGAGGCGACACCCAGGCAGCGCAGGTGATCGTCAAGCCGCAGTCGGCTTCGGTGGGTCGATACGATCCCAAGGCGCCGGTTCTCGATCTCGGGAAAAAGTGCCGCCAGCTGCGCTTTCCACAAACGCTGGTGGAGGTCGTTGCATCCATTGTCGGCGAGAACGGCCAATGGGCATGGAGGCTCCAGCCCGGCGATCGGGGCCTCGGCCCGCCGCGATAGCCATGCGACCGGCGCCGCAAGATCTTCGAGGCCTGCTTGGACCAATGCCGCCGCAAGGTCGAGTCGCCAGCCGCACAGTTCGACGGCGATCGCCACAGCTAGGTCGGCGGCCAAACCTTCGCGCGTTGCCGGAAGATGCTCTTCCGCCCAGATCACCCGATCGCCCCGGCGCAAGCCGGTCCGCCAACTCAGGGACAACGGGTCCACTTGGATTGCCAGTTCCGGTGGTAGATCGGTGACGAGCAATGCGGGATGCAACGCGATCGAGCGGGCGATGCAGTCGTAACGGACATCGAGGTTCAGGGTCAGCTGAAAGCGGTCGCGGATCTGGTCGGCGATGCGTTCCGCCGCGGCACCTTCGAAAAGGCTTTCCCGGTCCAGTTTCCAGCGCGGCCCGTCATCGCCCGCGCGCGGACGCCGGCCGAAGCTTTCCACGATCTGCCTACCAAAGACCTGCACCAGGGACGGATAGTAGTTCATCCTTGCCAGCATGTCCGACGCCAGGCCGGGATCCGAATAGTCGAGGCCGGCAGACCGCATCGGCTCTACTGCAAGCCGCCGAAGTGCGGCGCGGTTCGCAGGGCTCTGGTTCATGGGCCCGATGCAGATCGGCTCGCCGAGATGCGGCAGCGGCGAGTTTGGCGCGTGCGCCATCCGGCGCACGTTGTGCAGGCCTGCGAAAACAACCTTGAAGCGCCGTTCGGTCCGCTCCATGAGCCCCTTGAGCGGCAGGAGGTGGGGATAGCCGGCGGCATGCTCCGCACGCAGGAAGTTGTCAGCCTCGTCGAACATCACGAGAAGCCGTCGTGCCGGGTCGCTGTCAAGCCAGGCCTCGATCGTTGCGAGCAGTTTCCGGGCCTCAGGCTCCAACTGATGGAAAGCCCCGGTCGCGCGCAGTTCATGCGCAAGCGATTGCCAGACCCCTTCGGGCGGTACACCGGGTCCACCGACTGACCTGATGTCGAGATAGAGCGCCAGCTCGCCGCGCTCCGGGCGGTTCCGTTCACCGCGGACATGGTTGAGAAGAACGGACTTGCCCAATTGCCGGCCGCCGTAGATCAGGCAGCCCTCGGCATTACGGGAAACGATCTTGTCGATCTCGGCCTCGCGGCCGAAAAATATCTCGGGCGGAATCTGACCCGGACTGATCGTGTACGGTTGCTGCCATGCAAATGGCATTGCGCAATCGAAGAACGTCGCGAACGGATCGTCGCTCTCGAGGCCGGCGAAGAGCAGAAGCGTTTCTTCGAGAACCACAGCCGTTCGCGCCTCGGCTCTCATCTGCCGCGCCAGGCGATAGCGCTCCTTGACGTCGAGCCGGCCGAACAGCACGACGATCCACGGGGCGTCGGGGGCCTCGCTGCCGATCTGGCGCAACAGTTGGTCGGTCGAAACATCCGCCCGCGCCGCAAGCAGGTGGTAACGTCCGCGCGGGGCACTTCCGAAGGTGGAAGGAAGAAAGCCGTCCGCCCGGCGCGGCACATCGCATTGCATCGTCAACAGCCGCAGCCGAGCGGGCAGTGCTTCGCGACCTTCAGCGATGCGAATGCCGCTGAACCCGATCAGTTCGAAAACCTTGGCCAGGGTCTCGCGCAGCCGCGGAGGCTGGCTCTGGCGCAGGCTGTTCTCGCCCTGGGCCCATGCTTCCAGAAGCTGCTTCAGCCTGCGGGCGCGCCGCTCGTCAATGCATTCCAGGTCGAGCGGCCCGGCCGCGCCGCGCGTTTCCAGGGCCGTCAGGATCCGCCCGCGCTTCGTCTCCTCGGGAGAAGCGGCGATCTTCGCGACGAAATCCGGGAAGAAGCGGGAGAATACGTCCGGAGCCTGGGCCTCCGGCATCGGAACTTCCCGACCTGCCTTGATCTCGGCGATCGCGTCGTCGGCGGTCACAGGATCGAGCCGGTCGAACGCCGCGAGAAGCGCGCGCGCCGACTGGCCGTGGGGAGAGGCTGTCAACCGTTCCAGCTCAAGCTGTTGACGCCTGGATATTTGCGCCTGCAGCTGGTCTCGCCGATCTTCCATCTCGGCAAGAACGGCATCGAGTTCGGGAAAATCGGGCGGCAGGTCCGGCAGCCGGAAGCTGTTCATCGCCGGCAAGGCCGGCGCGTCGCCGCCCACCGGTGCGACGAGAGCGGTCTCGATGATGGCGAGCCGCGACAGATCGGCGGGCAGCGCGGTCGCGGCGTCGAGGTCCAGATACCCGATCGTCGTCAACGACTGGCGGAGACGCGCCACACGCTCGCGCGCCTGCTGGCGGGCAGCGTCGATCGCTTCACCTAGCTGCTGCTCACGGGCGACCCGCTGTCCCGCATCACTTCCACTTCGCTTCTGGCGTTCCAGCAGGCTGTGCGCGGCGAGGGTTGCCCGCTCCGAGATCCGCGCGTCGAAAGCGGCGGCATCGTCCCGCGCAATGCACGCTGGCCGGAGAAGAGCGGCGGCAAGCGAGGTGTCGCGTGCCGCGCGTTCGACGTCGAAAGCGGGGTCGCCCTCTTCCGTCCAGTCCTGGCAGCCGCCGGGAAGCCGCAGCAGAGGCGCCTCGAGCAGGTCACGCAAGCGCGGCGCCACCGAAACTTCGGCCCGGCCGTCGACAAGAGCGCGAAGGTCATCGAGCTTTGCAGCCAAAGCGAGATAGGCGGCTTCAGCGAGCCGGCCGCCGCCTTGGGGCGGTTCTCCGACGCTGGCATCGAGCGCCTTGCGCAAGAGGCCAAGCTCGCGCAGCAACGGCTCGCGGCTATGATCCTGCGTTTGTCGCGCGTCCTGACGCTTGGCCTCAAGCCAGTCGGAGAGCTGGTCGCAGGCCTCCTGTATGCCGCGACAGAACCAATCGAGGGCCATCCCCTCGATCCGGTCGCGCCGCGGCCGGCCGCTGCTGCGTTCGGCTTGAGAAACGAAGGCCTCCTGAGCGCCCCGATCGTGCGAAAGACGGTTTATCAATTCGCTTGCAAGTGCTTCCGCATTCGCCGATCCGGCGATAGCCGCTTCCACGACGCAGCCGATCTCGCCCTCTGAGTGCAGTTCGCGATGGAAGATTGCATAGGTCGGTTGATGCCCGGTCTTTCGGTGGCGGGCTTCGGCCAGCCAGCCGGCAACCCGCTCTCGCATCGCCGGTTCGGCAAAGGGCGGACGGGCTCCCGCTAGCTCGGCCAGGAGGCCAGCCGACAGCCGCACGTCATATCCGAGGTTTCCGAGCGCCTCGATGAGCGGGGCCTGCGCCTCGAGTCCCGCCTGCCCGAGGAGGTTCCCGAGGAGTCCGCGGGCCCCATGATCGGGATCGAACAGCGCCGGGCGCAACAACGCAGCCATGGCGAGCCGTGCCGCCGCAACAGGGTCGGCGGCCTCTTGCAGGGCGGCCGCCAGCTCGGCCAATGCGCTGCTGCGTCTCGGATCGGCCATGTCCTCGGCCTGCTGCACTGCGGAGAGTATCGCCAGCGCCCGAAGGATCGGTGCCGGCACCGGCATCTGCCGCAGTCGCGCCAGATGCCAGGCGAAGGCGATATCGCCCGCGGCGATGTGCTGGGCGAGCAGCGCCTCCGGATCCGCGTCCCCTGGGTCTGGCGAACCATCCGGGGACAAAGGCGTCGCCTTCGGCGAGACATCTTGTGCCGAACCGGCTTCGCGGAAAATGGCCGGATCTGGCGCGGACCGGTCGTCGTGCCCGTCTCCGATGCTGTTCCGTAGGGAGTCTTCTTCGGGCTCCGAAGCCATCTCTTCCCTGATTTCCGGCTCGCACCCGTCAGCGGAAGCCTCATCACCGTCCGGATCGGTCGCCTGCTGCACTGGGACATCCGGTTCGTATCCCGCCGTCGCCACTTCCGACTCCGATCCGGTTGCGGCTTCCATGCCCGCGTCTTGCGTGCCGGCGCCGATCGTCGCCGGCGTCGGTTCTGTGCCGATGTCTTCCGAGCCGCCGTCGGTCCCATCCTGGCGCAGAAGTGCAGCCAGCGCCGAAACCGCCTTGTCCTCGGCGGCGCCAGCGGCCCGCAACTGGCACTTCGCCTCGGCTGCGTGCGGCGAAAGGTCCTGAAGACGCATGTAGTCCTGCGCTTCCGCTGCCGCGCGAACTTCGCGATCCGCCGCCGCAAAGACATCCTCTGCCGCCGATGCTGCCTGGCGGGCGCGTTCCAGTGCCGAAAGCGCCGCATCGATGTTGTCGAGGCGCTCGGTATCGGGATCCTTCAGCCAGGCATCGGAAAGATCCAGGCCGAGCGCGACAAGGCGGTCACGCAGGTTGGCAGCCCGCGCAGCGATCTTCTCCCGCACCATCTCGGCCTCGGCGGCAGCGCGGCAGGCCTCTGCCAGCGCCTCGGCCAACGCGACCAGCCGCTCGGCGGCGTCGACCTCGGGCCGGTCCAGCTTTTGCGCGCCCTCGGCCAGCTCGTGAGCGAGCTCCGTCCACGCAGGTGGTGCGTCTGCCGGAGCCTCCTCCGCAGTCGAGGCGGACTCCGCGGATGTCTCTGTCTCGAGGAGACCGAGATAAAGCATATGCACCTCGCGCTCCGCGGTACCGAACGGGAAATGATCTTCCGGCAGATCGAGGATCCGCTCGATGACCAGTTCTCCATTCGATTGATTATGCAGCCAACGCAGCGCCCGGAAACCGAAAGTCTTGCTCCGGTGCTTCGATCGGGTCATCCGACTGTCGTATGACCGCAGCGGTGCGTAATCGCCCGAGGCCATGATTTGCAGCAATGCGTCGTAGAAGACCTTGTCGTCCTTCAGCCGATGCTCCGCGATGAATTTGCGAAAGAGATCGCTGTGCTTTCGTCTGTCGCTCCGTGCGATGGGAAAGATCGACTGCGCGAGTTCGACATCCAGGGCGGTCATTGGTTCTGCTTGGAACCCGTCATCCATCTGATGAGATCCGTCGTTCTTGTCACATTGCCAGCCATTCTAGTTTGAGCGGAATCGGAGCGCCAGAGTTCTTGCTTCGGTCGAGTGAAGTTGTGGCCTCGACTTCCGTGAGGCGCAGGAGTTGGAGCCTCCGGCAAATCCGGGGCGTGTGTGGATGCCCCCGGTTTTGCAAGCTGATTTTTCGACGGTTGGGCTGGGTTTCAATCGGTCGTGTGTCAGGCCTCATGATGTGGCTTGTCTGACGCCACGGGCCGGTATGCTGTTCGGAAGGCGAGGCCCACATCGGTTCAGAGAGCTATAACGCTCGAGCCCCGGGACTGGGTATCCCTACCTTGAACTTTGAAGTCCGTATCGCTTACTCCGTCGGTCGATCACCTTGCCCAGGCCTTGCGGCCATGCCGCTTCCCTGTCTTGTCAGATCAGGGTCACGCCATTCTGTAATTCTTCTGTTTCGTTGTCATCGCCCAAATCATGCGGGCCATCTTGTTTGCCAGTGCCACTGCCGCCACCATCCGAGGTTTGCGCGCAACCAGGTTGGCCAGCCAGAGATTGGCGCTGCCACCCTTGCGCACGACCCATCGGATCACGCTCATGGCGCCAACAATCAGGAGCTTGCGAATGTCGCATTGTCCCATCTTGCTGACAGCTCCGAGCCGGGCCTTGCCCCCGGTGGATCGTTGTCGCGGCACCAATCCCAGCCACGCGGCAAAATTGCGCCCGCTGTCGAATGTCGAAAGATCCGGCGCGAAGGCGGCAACGGCACCGGCAGTGATCGGCCCAATGCCCGGCACCGTGCAGAGCCGCCGCAACTCATCATCGGTCTTTGAGGCGCGCTCAAGCTCGTCAGCCAGCTGCTCGACAAGCTCGGTCAGGCGACCGATCTGGTCAAGGTAGAGCACGCCCATCTCGCGCACTGGGGCGGGCAAATCCACATCAGGCTGTGCGAGCGCCTTTTCCAGAAGCTTCAAGCTTGCCGGACCTTTTGGTGCCACGAGGCCGAACTCGGCCAGATGTCCCCTCAACGCGTTGATCAACTGAGTCCGCTGACGCACAAAACACTGGTGCGTCCGGAAGGCGACAGCGCGCCCCTGTTTCTCAGCGCTCTTCACCGCCACAATACGCATGCTGGGGCGGCTGGCCGCTTCGGCTATCGCCTCGGCGTCAGCGCGGTCATTCTTCTGGCGTTTCACGAACGGCTTCACATAGGCCGCAGGGATCAGGCGCGCCTCGTGCCCATGAGACTGAGCAACCCGCCCCCAGTGATGGGACGTCGCACAGGCCTCCATCGCCACGACACAATGCGTTTGCTCCGCCAAGAGCTGATATAGCCGTGTTCGCGACACCGACCTGTTAAAAATAACAGCGCCGTCCGCTTTGACGCCGCAAACTTGAAAACTGCCCTTGGCAAGATCAATCGCCAATATGCTAATCTCTGACATGGATGCCTCCCTCGTGTTGGTTCCTATGAAACCGTTATGGCACACTCGATGCCGTCGGGTGGGGGCATCCACCGCATCAGTTCACTCGATCCGCATAACGCCTGCCACATCTGCAGTTCGCAGGCGCGCATCAGACCCCAATACTCGCCGGTTTCGACTTGCAATTTTTCCGCTTCGTGAAAGGGGATGGCACCAATCGCCAGGCACGATATGCGAGCTGAACCGCACGACGGAAAGACGCCGAGACTGACGACGCGATCCGTCAGTTCCCCGCCCGGGCCGCGAGGTCCGCCGCGAGTCCCTCGAAACGGGCGGACCGGGCGATGCCGGCCAGACGTCCGAGCTCCTGCGCGGTCTCCCCGTCCGCGCCGCCCGTCTCGAATACCCTGGCGAGCACGCGGGCGCGCGCGATGTGGAAATCCGACCAGGGGACGGGCTCGCCCCGGGTGTAGGCCGCAAGGGCATCGGCCTGTCGATGCAGGGCCTGCGGATCGCGGTCCTGCAGCGCGACCTCGATGGCCGCGTGCCGGAAGCGGAATGCATTGTGGCCGACGCATCCCTCCGCGAGGATCGTCTCGCCCTGATCCAGCCAGGACCGGCGCTTGTCCGGATCCCGGCTCAGCCTGGCCGCGGTGCCGAGCACCCAGGGTCCGATGAAGGTCCGCGCCTGGTCGAGCGCCCCGTCCACCGTCTCGGCGATCAGCGCCCCGGCCGCCGCGCGGTCCCCCTGCAGGAACAGCACCCGTGCGAGGCTTTCCTGCAGGAAGAGATCGAACCGCCGTGCCCCCAGCGCACCCGATATCTCCAGCCCGCGGGTGATCTCGCGGTGCGCCTCGGCCAGCCGGCCCATCGAGATCAGGACCCAGCCCGCGGTGAGCCGCGAGACGATCTCGGGACGCTGCGCGCGGGTCTGTACGGCGATCTCGGCGGAGTTCAGCGCGTCGGCCAGCGCGGCCTCGGTCTCGTTCAGGTAGATGCGGACGGTGCCGAGCATGAAGAGATTGGCCGCCTCGATCCGTCCGAGCTCGTGGCGGCGGGCAAGCTCGAGGCAGCGGGTGAACTCGGCGTGCGCGGTGCGCATGCGGCCCGCGGCGTAGGCCGCGTCGCCGAGACCGCTGCGGGCCTGCGCTTCGAATTCCGCGCTGCCGCAGGAGCGGGCGAAGGCCACGGCGCGGGCATGCTCGGCGCGGCAGCCGTCGATGTTGCCTCGGGGAAAATAGAGGCTTCCGCGCAGGTAGTGGATCTGTGCCAGCGCGGCGTCGATTCCTTCGGCCTCGGCGATCGCCTGGGCGTCGTCCAGCACCGCGAGGGCCTGGTCGATCCGGTCGATCACGCGCATGGCCTGGACCTGTCCGATCATGGCGGTGACCACGTCGCCGGCCGACCCGGCAAGTCGGAGCGCCTCGCCGAAGGCACCGAGCGAGGCGTTCGCGTCGCCGGCGTCGAGCGCCAGCCGGCCAAGCTCCAGTTCCAGCGCCGCGCGGATCGGGCGGGCGGGCTTGAGACGCCGGCCCGCCAGCGCAAGCTTGCGCGCCATGTCGGGGCGGTTGGCGGCGAACATGGCGCGGCAGGCCTCCAGATAGGCAGCGGCAGCCCCCGGATCGCCGGCGCGGTCCAGGTGAACGGCGTGCAGGTCGGGATCGGTGTCCTTGAACCAGACGGCGGCCGCGGCGTGCAGCGCCTGGCGCCGTTCCCGCACCAGCAGCCGGTAGGCGCTGTCGCGGATCAGCGCGTGCGCGAACAGGTATTCCTTGCCCATCGGCTGGACCAGATCGGCGGCCACCAGGCCGTCCATCGCGTAGCCGTCGTCTCCCAGCAGCCAACGCACCGCGTCGACCGAGAACCGTTGGCCAAGCACCGATGCGGCCCGCAGCGCCTGCCGGTCGACCGCAGGGATCTGGTCGAGCCGGGACTGCACCAACCCCTCGATCGAGTTCGGCACCGCGTCGGACGGCCCGGCGCTCAGGTGCGCCATCAGCTGGCGCAGGAACAGCGGGTGGCCCTGCGCGCGGTCGAGACAGGTGGCGACCAGGTCGGCGGACACCCTGTCGGCCAGCGACTGCGCCAGCGTTTCGGCCTCGGATTGGTCGAGCGCGGAAAGCTCGAGCGTCTCGACGCCCTCCCGGCCCAGCTTGGCGCGCAGCTGCTCGTCGATCCGGCTCTGCTGGAACCGTGTCGTCAGCAGAAGCAGAAGCGGGCGGGTCCGGGCCACCTGCGCAAGATCGCGGACGGCATCACGGACGCGGGCATCGGCCCAGTGCAGATCCTCCAGGAACACGATGACCGGGCCGCGATCCGCGTGCCGCGCGGCCAGCATCCCAAGCGCGGCGCGCATCGCCGCGTCCCGCCCGGCGGTGCCGAGCGCGTCGTCCAGCTTGACGAGAGGGGCGGGCAACGCCGCGCCGGCGAGGTGGTACAGGCCGAGCCGGACCTCGGGCTCGGCTTTGCCTGCCTCCAGCCAGGTCTCGATCGCGTCCTGCATCGTCTCCCGGTCGGGCCGGCCGAGGAAGGAGCGGGCCAGTTCCCGGACCGCATGCGACTTGTGGCCGGCGCCATAGTCCAGCACCAGGGCCTCGTGGACCGGCACGCCGCCGGCCGCGCCGTCGCTCAGGAACCATCGGCACAGGCTCGACTTGCCCATGCCGGCCTCTCCGGCGACACAGACCACCTTGCCGCGCGAGTCCTGCTTGGTGCGGTCGAGCGCGCGCCGGAGTGACTGCAGCTCGGCGCTTCGCCCGACGAAGATGCGCGGCACGGCAGGGTCCGTCGTCCGCGCCAGCAGCCAGGCCCGGACCGGCCCCTCGATGCCGCGCAGCCGCAGGCCGTCGCGCACCGTGACGTCGACATGATCGGCGAGGGTACGGTAGATGTCGTCCGAGATGAGCACTTCGCCGTCGTCCGCGGCGTCGGCGAGCCGCGAGGCAAGGTTCAGCGACGCCCCCGTAAGCGTGTAGGAGCCGTCGCTCAGGCTGCCGACCTGCGACCCCAGGATCACCACGTGACCGCTGGCGACGCCCACATGCACGCCGAGCGGCGCGCCGGTGGCCGAGGTTCGGCCGCGGAACGCCGCCGAGATCCGTTCCGCGGCGCGAACCGCGCGCAGGCTGTCGTGTCCGGTGGTGCTGTGAAGGCCGAACACCGCGAGCGTGCAATCGCCCATGTGATTTTCCACCTTGCCGCCGAACTGCTCGACGATCGGATCGACCACGCCGTAGAATTCGCGCACCATGGCGAGCGCATCCTCCCCCGCCATGCCCTCGGTCAGCTTGGTGAAGTTGGAAAGATCCGCGAATAGGACGGTGACCTGGCGTTTCCAGGGGGCGTTTTCGGCTTCGTCGGGGGTGGGCGGTGCATCGCCGTCCGGGACAGCAGGCCCGGTGCCGAACGCGGCGCCGATTTCCCGCAGAAGCCGGCGCCGGTGACCGAGCGAGCGGATGCCGAGTTCCTTCAGATCCCGGTCGGTCAGTTCGGGAAGGATATCGAGCTCGATGTCGTTTTCCGCAAAGATGTCGGCATAGCCAAGCAGTCCCAGACCATCGAGCAGCTCGGCGACCGAGGCATAGGGAAGCGGATTGTGCTCGAGCGTCTTCATCTTCACCTTCGCCACCAGGCTGCGGCCACCGGCGGATCTTATCGGCAATCGCCGCGCACCGCAGGCGAAATCGGGGCAGACAGGCAGGTCGGGCGGTTTTTCCAGGCCCCGAGCAACCCGCCCGAAGCGCCGCGAGCGGCCGCGCCCGCCTGCGGCGCCTGCCGACTAAGTCCTTGATTTACGTTTCCAACGGGGGTCAGTTGGTTCCCATCCGGAGGTTGCGCAAGCGGGGGTTTTAGTCTCGCAAGGCGAAAGACGCGCCGAGGAGACAGGGGGGACGTTGATCATGGCCATGAAGAGAATCGCGATCATCGGCGGCGGGGCTGCCGGTCTTGGCGCGGCGTATTTCCTGCAGGGGCAACAGGCCGCCGACGGGTCGACGTGCCAGTGCACGGTGTTCGAGAAGAACCAGCATTTCGGTGGCAACGCCCTGACCGCCTATCTCGGCGACAAGGTCTGGGAAAAGCCGTTCGCCGATCTGGGGGTCAACGACTTCAACAAGAAGACCTACACGACCTTCGACGCGATCCTGTCCGAGCTCAAGGCCAGGAACTACCCGGTGGCGTACGCGCCGCTCCTGGACACCACCACCTTCTATGTCCCGCCCGGTTTCGGAAGCGATGTCAGCTACACGATGAAAGAGCTTCAGAACCCGGACGAGAACCCGGACAAGCCCTATCTCGAAAGTTTCAAGCGCCAGTTCAAGCAGTTCGAGGACGTGGCCTACAAGGTTCTGACCGAGCCGAAGTATTTCCGGATGACGGTGGACGAATTCATCGCCGACCAGGGGTTCACGGAGCAATTCGCGCTGTGGAACCTGAAGGCGCGTATCCAGAACATGTACTACATCGACGACCGCGGGCCCGGCGGCATGCCGATCTACGGGGTGATGAAGTACTACCACCTGCAGGAAGGTCTGGGTGACCGCGAGACGGCGGCCGCCCGCGACACCGCGGGACGATCGACGACGCGGATGTATTTCCAGAACGGGGCCTCGTCCTGGATCCACGCGCTGGAGCAGTATCTGCGGAACGTCGCCAGGGTCGAGCTCAGACCGGGGGCCGAGGCTATGGCCCGGTTCGACGGCGGCACCTGGACGGTGCTGCCCATGCACGGGGGCGGGAATTTCGGCAGCTTCGACGTGGTGATCTCGGCGGTCTACGCCGAAAGCGTCGGCGCCGTGATCGCCGGTGGCGCGACCAACCTGGCGGCGGGCGTGGCAAGCAGGTTCCGATATTCCGACTCGCTTTCGGTGGTGCACGACTTCGAGGACGTGATGCCGGTCCGGGGCCAGCGCTCGACCTACAACATCGTCATCAATCCGCCCGACCGTCAGCAGTTGCGTCCCTATGTCATCAACTACGTCGCCAACATGCACCAGGGCCGCAACGACGACGGGCCGCCCTTCGTGTCGCTCTGCCCGATCACGCCGGTCCCGAACGAGGATGTCCGGCAGATGTGGGACTGGGGCGGAATGCAGCGAAAGGTGATGGCGAGCGCCTTCCTGCGCCACAACACGCTGTCCTACGACAACCTCATCGGGCAGTCGGCGCTGCAGTCCGTCCAGGGCACGAACAATCTCTATTTCACCGGCGGCTGGACCATCGGTGCCGGCCTGCACGAGGAGGTGCTTCGCCAGGGCCAGATGCTGTCGAAGATGATCTGCGGAACCTACGAGAAGCACCACAGCGAGCATCCCGACCCCGACGATCCCGGCTACGTGCCGCGGCACATCCGCGAGACCCGGCCGGACATGTCCGAGGCGTAACCTTTCCCCGCCGAAGGAGCCGCGGCCGGTGAGACTGATTTCCATCCTGTCGGGCATGTTCATCGTGGCGGTGCTTGCCGTTGGCTTCACGCTTTCGCTCGTCTCCATCATCTACGCCCAGGCGCCGGAAGCGGTCTTCGCCCCGGGCGTGGGCTTTGCCCTGCTCGGCGCCATCCTGCTGTGTGTCGTGGGCTCGATCGCGTCGAGTTACCGGGGCACGGTGATACTGCCCCAGGATGTCACGGTGGTGCTGATCGCCGTCGGCGCGGGCCAGATCGCGGCGGAATGGCAGGGCGAACCGGCGGCGATGTTTCCGACCATCGTCGCGCTGATCGTCGTCTGCACCGTGGTCGGCGGGCTGCTGACCCTCACCATCGGCACGTTGAGACTGGGCTACCTCGTCAGGTTCATGCCCTATCCGGTGATTGCGGGTTTCCTCGCCTCGGGCGGCTATATGCTCGTCATGGGGGCGCTGACGATCCTGACGGGGCAGACCATGTCCATCTGGAGCGTGGCCACGCTCTTCGACCCGGGCCAGCCCGCCCGCTGGGTGCCCTGGTTCGCGGCGGCGCTGGCGATGATCCTGCTGGCGCGGGCGCGTCCGACCGACCTGCTGCTGCCCGGCGCGCTTCTGCTCGGCACCGCGGCGTTCTACGGCGCACTCGCCTTGCTGCGGATACCGCTCGGCGAGGCGCAGCAGGCCGGGCTGCTGATCGGCCCGTTCGAGGCCGAGAACTTCGCCAGCGCCTTCACCGCCGTGGCTGCGGCGCCGGTCGACTGGTCGGCGGTGGCCGGTCAGGCCACCACGATCGCCGCCGTCGCCTGTCTCACGGTGCTGGGAACGCTGCTTCATGCCACCGGGCTGGAACAGATCATCGGGCGCGAGGTGGACATCGACCGCGAACTTCGCGGCACCGGCGCGGCCAATCTTGCCGCCGTGGCGGGCGGCGGACTTCCCGGCTACACCTACATGTCGGTGACGATGCTTGCGGTCAGATTCCGGCTGCCCTCGGTCCTGCCGGCGGCGGCGATCCTGCTGGGGTGCGCGATCACCTTCCTGTTCGGCGCGGATTTCCTGTCCTATGTGCCGGCCGGTCTGGCGGGGCTGATCATCGCCTTTCTCGGCTTCGACCTGATGCTGCAATATCTGGTCGACCAGTGGCGGCGCATGCTGCCGCACGAGTTCGCCATCGTCGTCATGATCCTTCTCGTGGCGGCGATGCTCGGCTTCCTGCAGGCGCTCGCGTTCGGTCTGCTGGCGGCCTTCCTGATCTTCATCGTCTCCTACGCCCGCAGGGATGTCGTCCGGCTGCGGTCGGTCGCCTCCACGCGCCGCTCGCGTGTGGAGCGGTCCGACGCGGAGAACGAGGTTCTGAGGCAGGCCGGCGCCCGCACGGCAATCCTCGAACTCAGCGGCTACCTGTTCTTCGGCACTGCGAACCGCCTGCGCGAGCGCATACGGCAGGAACTCCTGGCCGAGCCGGTGCCCGAGCGGATCATCGTCGATTTCTCGCGCGTCGACGGGCTGGACACCTCGGCGGCCTATTCGCTGGCGAAGATCGTTGAGGACGCGCGGCGGCGCGAGGTGGGGCTGATGTTTACCGGCCTCGCCCCGGCGGTCGAGGCGCAATACCTCCGCACCACCGCGGTCGATGCGCGCCCCGTGCTCCGGGCCGACCTCGACACCGCTCTGCAGGAGCTCGAGACCGAGTTGCTGGAGGGCCGGGCCACCGACAGCAACGAAGCCTTCGAGCTGGCCGAAGCGCTGTCGCGGGCGCCGGGGCGCGCCGTCCGCCGCATCGTTCTCGCTCCGGGCGAGGAGCTGGTGGAGAAGGGCGGCTCCTCGTCCGATCTCTCGATTCTTCTGGCCGGCCAACTCCGGGCCGAGATCGACGGCACCGACGGCACCCGTCAGACCGTGGCCCGGTTCCGCCCCGGCGCCCTTGTCGGCGAGATCGCCCACTACGCCTCGGTCGAGCGGACCGCCTGGCTGATCGCGGACGAGCCGTCCGAGGTGCTGACGGTCGATCCCGAACGGCTTGGCAGCACGGCGCCGGACCTGGCCCACCGGCTCGACCGCGAAGCCGCCCGGTCGCTGGCCCGAAGGGTCATGCGGCTGACGCAGCTGCTGCGCGCCGCCGGGATCTGAACGCCGGGGTCCCCGCGGGACGGGGTGCCGGTGTCAATGATGCGAGCGTTTGCCCCGATCGCGACTTCCCTGCCGGTCCGCGTCTTGTCTGCGGAAAGCCCGGAGTAGCCGAACCCAGGGCGGCAAGGCGCGGTGCTGCCCTGCCAGGCCGTGCAGCACCTTGATTTCGGACGCCATGGAGAAGGCGGGCGGGGCCCGCTCGGTCCGGCGCGGCAAGATCAGCCGTCGCGGTCCATGATCCACGCGACCTCGGGCGCGGGAACGAAGCGCCACTTGCGCAGCGGACCGGCCATCACGTTGAGATAGTACATCTCGAAGCCGTAAGGCGCGCCGCAGGGATGGTGGCCGCGGGGCACCAGCACGACGTCGCCGTCGGCGACCGCCATGGTCTCGTCCAGCGCGCCGTCGTCGGTGTAGACCCGTTGCACGCCGAACCCCGAGGCCGGGTTCAGCCGGTGGTAGTAGGTCTCCTCCAGGTAGGTGATGCGCGGGTAGTCGTCCTCGTCGTGGCGGTGGCTGGGATAGGACGACCAGTGCCCCGCCGGGGTGAACACTTCGGTCACCAGCAGGCTGTCGGCGTAGTCCTCGTGTTCCATCGCGATGTTGTTGATGTGGCGCGTGTTCGTGCCCTTGCCGCGTTCCGTCAGGGTGATCCCGCCGGGGCCGATAGCGCGCGCCGAATGGCCGCCCTTGCCGGGGGCGGAACACACCGCCAGCACGCAATCGGTCTCGGCGGTGGCGTCCCATTCGGTGCCGTTCGGCAGGTACAGACAGTGCGGCGGCGTCTTCTCGAACACGTCCATGCGCTCGCCCAGCACGCCCCAGTCGCGGCCCGCGCCGCGGATCGCGGCCTTGCCCTCGACCATGACCAGGATCACCTCGCGGCTTCCGGTCGCCTCGGCCGCGGTCTCGCCCGCGCGCAGCCGGTAGAGCGAGAAGCCGACATGCCGCCAGCCGGCGCTCTGCGGCGTGATCTCGTGGACCTTGCCGTGGGTGCCGAACGGCTTGCGCAGAAGGTCGGGCATCGGGGTCTCCTCAGTTGTCGATGGCAAGGCCGGAGCGGCCGCAGATCTCGACGATATGGTCGTAACCCATCTTCGAGTAGGCGAAGGGCGGCGCCTTGGCCGGGTCCTGCTCGGCCTCGACCACGATCCAGCCGGCATAGCCTATCCGCTTCAGCTTGTCGGTGACCGCCTGGAAGTCGATGCAGCCTTCCGGATCGCCGGGCACGGTGAAGACGCCGTCGCGCACGCCGTCGAGGAAGCTGCGGTTCCCGGCGCGGACCGCGCGCGCGACCGGCGCGCGCACGTCCTTGAAATGCACGTGGCGCACGCGGTCGCCCCACTTGTCGAGCGTGCCCAGCACGTCGCCGCCGCCGAAGTGCAGATGGCCGGTGTCGTAAAGCAGGGTGACCTCGGGGGCGCTGCCCTCCATCAGCCAGTCGATGTCGTCCTGGTCCTCGATCATCGAGCCCATGTGGTGGTGGTAGGCCAGGGTCATGCTCTTGTCCGCCATCCATTTGGCCAGCTCCGACAGCCGGGCGGCATAGGCCTGCACCTCGTCCCGCGACAGCTTGGGCCGGGCGTTGACCGGCGTCGACAGGTCGCCCTGGACGGTGTTCGAGCACTCGGCGTAGACCACGCAGGGCGCGTCCAGCGCCACGAACTGCTCGACCTGGCGGCGAACGGCGGCCTTCTCGTCCTCCAGCGTGGCGGTCATCAGGCTGCCCGAGCACCAGCCGCCGCACAGCGCCACGCCATAGCGGTCGAGATAGGCGCGCAGCCCGTCGGTGTCGGCGGGCATCCGGCGGCCGCGCTCGACGCCGGCATAGCCGATGCGGGCGGCGTCCTCCATCGCCTGCTCGGTGGTGAAGGCGGCGGTCAGGTCGGGCAGGTCGTCGTTCTGCCAGGCGATCAGGGAAATGCCGATCTTTACGCTCATTTGATCCTCAGTCGATGCGCTGCAGGGCGGTCTGCTGGTCATAGGTTTCCCGGGCATCCTGCACCTGCGCCCGGTCCGAGACCTGCGGCACCGCCACGTCCCACCAGTGCCCGCCGGCGCCGGTGCCGGGACCGGCGTCGGTGTCGATGACGATGACCGACGGAATGTCCCGGCCGCGGGCGCTTTCGATCTGCGCTTCCAGGTCGGAGATGTCGGCGGCCTTCACCGCGTGCGCGCCCATCGCGGCGGCGTGCGCCACGAAGTCGATCTCGGGCTGCGCCTTTACATTGCTGGACGCGTACATGTTGTTGAACTCGGCGCCGCCGGTTCCGATCTGCAGCCGGTTGATGCAGCCGAAGCCGCGGTTGTCGGTCAGCACCACGGTGAACGGCACCCGGCGCATCACCGCGGTGGCCAGTTCCGAGTTCGCCATCATGTAGCTGCCGTCGCCGACGAAGCAGACCACGTCGGCGTCCGGCCGCGCCAGCTTGATCCCCATCGCGCCGGCAAGCTCGTAGCCCATGCAGGAAAAGCCGTACTCCATGTGATAGCCGCCCGGCGCCGACCGCCACAGCGTGTGCAGCGCGCCGGGCATCGTGCCGGCGGCGCACATCACCACCGTCCGCGGCGTCGCCTGGCGCTGCACGGCGCCGATCACCTGCGCGTCGGTGGGCAGGCCGGCGGTGTCGGGCGCGGCCATGACCGCGTCCGTCGCCGCGTACCATGTGGCGCGGGCGGCGCTGTCGCGGCCGGGCCAGCGCCGGTCGCCCAGCGCCGCGCCAAGCCGTTCCAGCGCCGCCTTCGCGTCGGCCACCAGCGGCAGCGCGCCGTGCTTGCCGGCGTCGTAGCCGGTGACGTTGATCGACACCAGCGTGCGCTTCGGGTTGGCGAACGCGGTCCACGAGCCGGTGGTGAAGTCCTGGAACCGGGTGCCGACGCCCAGCACCAGGTCGGCCTCGGCCAGCGCCGCGTTCGCCGCGTCGCCGCCGGTCACGCCGGGCGAGCCGAGGTTCAGCTCGGCCTGCCAGTCGACGGCGCCCTTGCCGGCCTGGGTCTCGCACAGCGGGATGTTGTGCGCCTGCGCGAAGTCCAGCAGCGTTTGCTCGGCGCCCGAGTAGATCGCCCCGCCGCCGGCGACGATCACCGGCCGCTCGGCCGCCTCGAGCGCGGCGCGCACCGCCTCCAGCTCCTCCGAGTCCGGCTGCGGGCGGCGGATCTTCCACACCTGCGGCGCGAAGAAGCTTTCCGGGTAGTCATGGGCCTCGGCCTGCACGTCCTGGCAGAATGAAAGGGTGACCGGGCCGCACTTCGCCGGGTCGGTCATCGTCTGCAGCGCCCGCGGCAGCGCGGTCAGCAGGTGTTCGGGCCGCGAGATCCGGTCGAAATAGCGGCTGACGGGCCGGAAGCAGTCGTTGGCGCTGACGATGCCGTCGTCGAAATCCTCGACCTGCTGCAGCACCGGGTCGGGGCGGCGGTTCGCGAACACGTCGCCGGGGATCAGCAGCACCGGCAGGCGGTTCACATGCGCCAGCGCCGCGGCGGTGACCATGTTGGTGGCGCCGGGGCCGATCGACGAGGTCACCGCCATCGCCCGGCGCCGCTTGCTGGCCTTGGCATAGGCGATGGCGGCGTGGGCCATGGTCTGCTCGTTCTGGCCGCGCCAGGTCGGCAGCGCGTCGCCGATGCCGTGCAGCGCCTCGCCCAGCCCGGCGACGTTGCCGTGACCGAAGATCGCCCAGACCCCGTCGATGTAGCGCGCGCCGTCCTCGGTCGTCTGCACCGACAGCCATCTGACCATCGCCTGCGCGGCAGTCAGGCGGATCGTGTTGCTCATGCCGCTTCCCTCCCGGCCCGCGCCCGGGCCTCGTCCCAGATGCGGCACAGCCGCGCAAAGTTGTCGCCCATCGTCCGCACGGCGTCCCGGTCGCTGATCCGGCCCGCCAGCCAGTCGCGCGCGGCCTGCCCGAAGATCGTGCGGCCGACGGCAAAGCCCTTGACCAGCGGCTGCCGGGCGGCGCGTGCGAAGCTGGCCGCCAGTTCCTCCTCCGAGGCGTCGAGACCCAGCACCACGATGCCGCGGGTGCGCGGATCGTTGCTCTCGATGGCATCGACCGCCTGCTGCCAGGCGGCGTCGGTGGTGAACGGCTCCAGCTTCCACCAGTCGGGGCGGACGCCCAGGTCGTAGAACCGCCGGATCACCCGCGCGGTGGTGTCGTCCGCGACCGGCCCGCACTTCGAGGGGATGACCTCGAGCAGGAACTCGAGGCTGTTCCGGCGCGCCGCGTGGAACAGCCGCAGCACGGTCTGTTCCTGCGCCTGCCACATCCCGGCGTCGTCGTCGGGATGGCAGAAGCACAGGCATTTCACCACCTGGTCGCGCGGCCACTCGCGCAGGCCGCCATAGTCCGGGCCCAGCTGCGGCTCCAGCGTCAGCGGGCGCGAGCCGGGCCATTCGACCGGCCGGCCGATCCACAGCCCGGTGCCCTCGGCCCTGTACAGCGCATCGCGGCCCAGCCGGCCGTCGCACAGGATGCCGTAGCCGGGCGCGCCGTCGCCGATCTTCAGCGCAGCGTCCAGGCACAGCTGCTTGAAACGGCCGATCGTCTCGGGGGTGGCGCCGTCCATCTGTTCCATCTGCACCCGGTGGTCGAAGGCGAACACCCGCATCGTCGACCAGTCGCCGGTGCGGTTCGTCGCCCAGTGCACCTGTTCCAGTTCCGCGTCGTTGCGCAGGTCGGGCCGCGTGATGCCGCGCGCGAAGAAGAACTGCAGCTCCTCCCAGGACGGATACGCCGGGGTGCAGCCGTGGCGCGAGACGGCGAAGGCACCGCAGGCGTTGGCGTATTTCAGCGCCGTCGGCCAGTCCTCGCCATCGAGCCAGCCCTTCAGCAGCCCCGACATGAAGCCGTCGCCGGCGCCCAGCACGTTGAACACCTCGATCGGAAAGCCCTCGCCGGCCTCGCCCCGGTCGAGGCTGTCGGGGATGTCGCCGGTGAACGCCACCGCGCCCCTGGCGCCGCGCTTGCAGACCAGCGCCGCGCCCGAGACCTTGCGCACCGCGCGCAGCGCCGCCAGCGTGTCGGTCGAGCCGCCGGCGATGTGGAACTCCTCCTCGGTGCCGACGATCAGGTCGAACAGGTGCAGCGTCGACTGCAGCTTGGCCGTCACCCGCTCGCTTTCCACGAACCGGCTTTCGCCCTCGCCGTGACCGGCGACGCCCCACAGGTTGGGCCGGTAGTCGATGTCGAGCGCGGTCTGCATCCCCGCCGCGCGCGCGATCTCCAGCGCCTTGATGGTGGCGGTCTCGACCTGCGGGTGGCTCAGATGCGTGCCGGTGGCGACCACGGCACGCGCCTGGCGGATGAACTCCGGGTCGATGTCGTCGACGGTCAGGCCCATGTCGGCGCAGTTCTCGCGATAGAAGATCAGCGGAAACTGCTCCTGGTCGCGGATCCCCAGCAGGACCAGCGCCGTCAGCCGCTCGGGGTCGGTCTTGACGCCGCGGGTATCGACGCCCTCGCGCGCCAGCTGCTCGCGGATGAAGCGGCCCATGTGCTCGTCGCCGACGCCGGTGATCACCGCCGACTTCAGCCCCAGCCGCGCGGTGCCGCAGGCGATGTTGGTCGGGCTGCCGCCGATGTACTTGTCGAACGCGCCCATGTCCTCGAGCCGGCCGCCGATCTGCGCACCGTACAGGTCCACGGAGCTGCGGCCGATGGTGATCAGATCGAGCGGCCTGCTCATCACACGGTCCCTCCCAGCGAGCCTTCGAGCTGCGCCATTTCCTGCCCGCCGGCCATCAGGTCCTGCAACTCTTCGGGCGAGATGTCGCCGCGCTTCGCCGTGCCCAGCGTCTTGCCGCGGTTCAGCACGGTGAACCGGTCTCCCACCGCCAGCGCGTGGCGCACGTTGTGGCTGATGAAGACCACGCCGATGCCCTGCTTGCGCACCTTGTCGATGGTCGCCAGCACGTTCGAGGTCTGCCGCACCCCCAGCGCCGAGGTCGGCTCGTCCAGGATCAGCACCTTGGCGCCGAAATGCACCGCGCGGGCGATGGCGACGGTCTGCCGCTCGCCGCCCGACAGCGTGCCCACGGCCTGGTCGGGCGCGCGCAGGTTGATGCCCATGCTGCGCATCCCGTCCATCGTGGTCTGGTTCATCCGGTCGACGTCCATGCGCTTGAACGGCCCCGAACCTTTCGTCGGCTCGCGCCCCATGAAGAAGTTCCGGGTCACGCTCATCAGCGGGATCATCGCCAGGTCCTGAAACACGGTGGCGATGCCGGCCTCCATCGCGTCGCGCGGGCTGTCGAAGGACATCGGCCTGCCCTCGAAGTGGATCTCACCCTTGGTCGGCTTGTGCACGCCGGACATGGTCTTGATGAAGGTCGACTTGCCGGCGCCGTTGTCGCCCAGCAGGCAGTGGCACTCGCCCGGCCGCACGTCGAAGCTGACGCCGGCCAGCGCGATGATGTTGCCGAAATGCTTCTCGATGTTCTTCATCTCGACGATGGGCGCGGTCTCGGGCGCGTCGCCGTGGTGGAACTTGGTGTCGTCGGTCATCTCAGCGCTCCCCGGTGACGCGTTTGCGGATGGCGTTGTTGAACAGCACCGCGATCAGCAGCATGCCGCCCAGGAACACCTGGAACCAGTCCTGGTCGAAACCGGTGTAGGTCAGTCCGATCACCACCATGCCGAAGATGATCGCGCCGAAGAACGCGCCGACCGCCGAGCCGTAGCCGCCGGTCAGCAGGCAGCCGCCGATGACCGCGGCGATGATCGCCTCGAACTCCTTCTGGAACCCGCGCCGCGCGTCGGTCGAGCCCGCGTCCATCACGGTGATGATCGCGACCAGCGCCGCGCAGCAGGCGGTGACCATGAACAGCGAGATCTTGACCCTGCGCACCGGCACGCCCGAGTTGGTCGCCGCGTTCGCGTCCCCGCCGGCGGCGAAGATCCAGTTGCCGGCCGGCGTGCGCAGCAGCACCCAGGTCGCCAGCAGCGCGATGATCACGAACCAGACGATCTCGATCGGCAGGCCCGGCACCTTCGGCGCGCCGTTGTTGAAGGTCTCGACCAGGCCCCTCTCTGCCAGCCAGGCGAACATCCCGCCGAACGCGTCGCCCGAGAAGATCGGCGCCAGCCAGTCGCCCTCGATCGCGTCGCGCACCCCGCGCAGCTGCGTCGAGCCGCCGGTGGCCAGCTTCAGCCCGACCAGCGACAGGCCGCGCAGGATGAACAGGAACGCCAGCGTGACGATGAACGAAGGCAGGCCCGAGCGGATCACGATGAAACCGTTCAGCGAGCCGACGGCCGCCGAGAACAGGAACGTCGCCGGGATCGCCACGATCAGCGGCATGCCGAAGGTCACGGTGGCGGCGGCGAAGAACAGGCCCGAGAACGCCACCATCGATCCGATCGACAGGTCGAACTCGCCGCCGATCATCAGCATGGCGGCGCCGATCGCCAGGATGCCCAGCTGCGCCGCCGGGGTCATGAAGTTGATGATCCCCGACAAGGTGAACATCGCCGGATCGGCGGTGATCAGAAAGAAGATCGTGACCAGGATGACCCCGGCGATGGCGCCCAGTTCCGGGCGCTTCATCAGGCGCGCGCCGAAGCTTTCGGACTTGAGCCGCTCGTCGACGACGGCTTGAGGCGTGGTATCCGTCATTTTGGTTCTCCCGGACCTGCGGATGCAAAGGGGCCGTGGCGCGGTCACACACCACGGCCCCCCAGTCTCGCTGCGAATCGTCTCGCGGCTTAGCGGATGCCCTGAGCCGACAGATCGATGACCTGCTCTGCCTTCTCCTGGGTGACGAGGTTGGGGCCGGAGGGCACGTCGCCGCCGGGCACCAGGCCGTATCTCGCGTTCATCGCCAGGAACACGACCGGCAGGTAGCCCTGCAGGAACTGCTGCTGGTCGATGGCGAAGGCGGCGTCGCCCGCGACGATGGATTCAAGGAAGCTGGCGGACAGATCGAACGACGCGACAAGGATATCGCGGCCCGAGTTCTTCGCCGCGGCAACCGAAGGCTCGCCGGCGGTGCTGGCGCCCAGCGCCATGATCGTGTCGACGCTCTCGTCCGAGGCGAGCGCCGCCGCGACCTTGGATTCGATCTCGCTCGGATCGTTCGACGTGGGCAGGACCGTCACGGCGCCGCCGAAGCCTTCCTCGAAGCCCGAGCAGCGCAGGTCGAGGGAAACATTGCCGACTTCCTGGTTCACGCACAGGGCGTTGGTGCCGCCCATTTCGGCAAGCCGCTCGCCGGCGGCCTTGCCCGCGTCGAACTCGGACTGGCCGACATGAAGCTCGGCGCCCAGTTCGGCGGCGACGTCCGAACCGGAGTTCATCGAGATCACCGGGATGCCGGCCGACACGGCCCGCTCGATCGAGGGCCCGAGCGCGTCGGCATCGGGGATCGACACCACCAGCCCGTCGGGCTCCTGGTTCACGGCGGCGTCGATCAGCTGGCTCATCGCCACCATGTCGAAGGTTTCCGGCGCGCGGTAGTCCACGTCGGCACCGGTCTGCCTGGCGGCCTCGTCGACGCCGTTCTTGACCACCGACCAGAACGGGTCGTTCGCCTGGCCGTGGCTGACAACGATGATGTTCTGCGCAAGGGCCGGCGTTGCGAAGCCGATCGCGGCTGCGAACGCGGCCGTCTTGAAGAATCTGGTCATGGTACCTCCCTTTGACCTTCTTTGCGGGGGCAGGCCCCCCGTCGCGGAGCCCGGTTTCGGCCGGGCGCGCGTTCCAGCGCCCCTGAGCCGAGGTTTTGGAACGTTTATTCCATTATTTGCGAATCACGGCCTCTGTCAACTCTGTTGCTGCAGCGTGCGGATCGAGACCGCCAGCGTCGTGGTCAGGGTGATCGCGGCGTTCAGGGCGCGGAACCCCGCTACCTCGTCCTCGCGCGCGATCAGCATCTCGGTCGCCCATTCGGCCACCGGGCAATGCTCGGAATCGGTCAGCCCGTAGACCGTGATGCCACGTTTGGCGGCGGCCTCGGCAAGCCGCACGGTCTCGTCCGAGAACGGCGCGAAGGTCACCGCGAACAGCACGTCGCCGGGAAAGATCGCGCCGTGGGCGTTCAGCATTCCGGCGCCGTAGTGCAGGTTCGCCGGCACCCCCAACTTGTCCAGCAGGTACGACATGTTGCTGACCACCGCGAACGCGCGGCGCAGCCCCACCAGGTGCACCACCCGCGCCGACGCCATGCCGCGCGCGATCCGGTCCAGAACATCGCTCGTCACCGTGTTTGCAATGGAAAGCAGGGACTTGTGACCCGCCTCGGCGAAATCCGTCAGCAGCCGGCTGGTGGCGATCGCGCCGTCCTCGTGCAGGCTGGCGAGGCGCACCTCGTAGTCCGGCCGGAACTCGGCAAAGCGGGCGCGGAACAGGCCTTGCAGTTCGGCGTAGCCCGAGAACCCGAGCGCCTGGCAGAACCGCATGTAGACCGACGGCGCCACGTCGCAGGCCTTCGCCATCTCCGACACGGTCGATACCGCGATCAGGTGCAGATGGCGCCGGGTGAAACTGGCGCATTGCTTCAGGCGCTTGGGAAAGCTGTCGATCGCGCCGTCCAGTCTTTCGAGCAGTTCGGACACACTGCCTGGCGCTTCCTGAGCGTGGGGATGGTCGCTCATTCCTGTCTCCTGCCTTGACAGGCGCACTATAACGGCGCATCACCAAAATGGAACAAATATTCCACATGGCGGGGATTCGATGTCGTCCAGGTGCCGGCGATACCGCCCGGTCCCGCGGCGGCGATATCGGTCCGCGCGCGTATCTGTGAAAGGAAAACCCATGAAAATCGCTCTCTTCGGCGCGGGCCGCATCGGCAAGGTGCACGCCGCCTCGATCAAGACGGACCCGCGGTCCGAGCTGGTGGCCGTCACCGACGTGATGACCGACGCCGCCGCGGCGCTGGCCCGCGAGCATGGCATCGACGCCCGCACGGCCGACGAGATCCTGCAGGATCCGGCCATCGACGCGATCCTCGTCGCCTCGTCGACCAACACCCACGCCGATCTGATCGAGGCCGGGGTGAGGGCCGGCAAGGCGATCTTCTGCGAAAAGCCGATCGACCTGTCGCTGGAGCGCGCGCTGCAGGTCCGCGCGGTCGCGGCGTCCCATGACAAGCCGGTGATGATGGGCTTCAACCGCCGCTTCGATCCGAACTTCGCGGCGGTGAAGGCGGCGCTGGACGCGGGCGAGATCGGCCGGGGCGAGCTGCTGGCCGTCACTTCCTACGATCCGGCGCCGCCGCCGGTCAGCTACATCAAGGTCTCGGGCGGGCTGTACCGCGACATGATGATCCACGACTTCGACATGTGCGCGTTCCTGTTCGGGATGCCGGAAACGGTGATGGCGCACGGCTCGTGCCTGGTCGATCCCGAGATCGGCGCCGCCGGCGATGTCGACACCGCCGTCGTCGTGCTGAGCTACGCCGACGGCCGCCTGGCCACGATCCGCAACTCGCGCCGCGCGCCCTACGGCTACGACCAGCGGGTCGAGGTGCTGGGCGCGGACGGCATGCTGGCCGCCGAGAACGAGCTTGAGAACACCGTGGTCAGGTCCACCGCCGCCGGGGTGGTGTCGGCCAAGCCGGTGTATTTCTTCCTCGAACGCTACATGCGCGCCTATGCGATCGAATGGTCGGCCTTCGTCGATGCCTGCGTCGACGGCACGCCGGTGCCGGCGACGGTCCAGGACGGGGTGAACGCGCTGGCGCTGGCCGAGGCCGCGAACCGCTCGGTGGCCGAGGGCCGCCCGGTCAAGCTGACCCCAGTCATGACGGGAGCCTGAGCCATGGCCTTCACCCTTGCCGCCTGCGCCGAGATGATCTGGCAGGACAAGCCGATCGAGTGGCGCTGCGCGAAGCTGCGCGACATGGGGTTCCAGGTCGGCCTGTGGAACTGGCCGGCGCACGATCTGGACAAGCTGGAGCGATCCGGCGCGACCTTCTCGATCATGAACGGCTACCTGCAGGGCCGGCTGGCCGATGACGAGGGCGCGGGGATGCTGCTGGCCTCGGCGCGCGAGACCGCCGCGGTCGGCCGGCGGCTGGGCGTCGCCCGGCTAAACCTGCACGGCACCGGCCTTGGCGATGGCGGCCGGCCGGTGCTGGCCGAGGTCGCGACGCCGCGCAAGTGGCTGAAGGCGCGCGATACGCTGAACCGGATCTGCGATCTGGCCGAGGAACTGGACGTGGTGTTCACGCTGGAGAACCTGAACCTGCCGGTCGAGCACGCCGGCGTGCCTTTCGCCCGCGCCGAAGAGACGCTGACGCTGGTGGCCGCGGTCGACCGCCCGCGGCTGCGGCTGAACCTCGACCTCTATCACGCGCAGATCGGCGAGGGGAACCTGATCGAACTGTGCCGGGCCTGCCTGCCGTGGATCGGCGAGATCCAGGTCGCCGACGTGCCGGGCCGGTGCGAGCCCGGCACCGGCGAGATCAATTATGCCGGCATCGCCCGGGCGCTGGCGGCGATGGGCTACGACGGTCCGGTGGCGATGGAGGCCTTCGCCTCGGGCGATGTCGAGGCGGCGCTGGAGGCGTTCCGCAGCGCGTTCACGGCCTAGACCCCGGTCGCGGCGGTCAGTCGGCGCCGAAACTCAGGTGCACCTTGACCGCACGGCTGCGGTCGCCGGCGCAGGCGAACGCCTCTGCCGCGGCCTCCAGCGGGTAGCTGCCGGTGACCATCGGGCGGACGTCGATCCGGCGGGCGGCGATCATCGCCACCGCCTCGGCGAAATCCTCCGGCAGGAACCGCTGCGTGCCCTGGTAGGTGATCTCCTTGCCGACCAGCGCGTTGACCGGCAGCGGCACGTCGCCGGTGACGCCGACCTGCACCAGCCGGCCCTGCGGGCGCAGCGCGGCGATCGCGCCGCGAATCGCCGGGGCCGCGGCGGAGCATTCGAACGCCACGTCGAAATGGCCCTTGTCGGCGGCGAACGCCGCCATCGCCGCGCCGTCGCGGGCGACGTTGACGGTGCGGCCCGCGCCCATCCGCCGGGCGATGTCCAGCGGCAGGTCCTGCAGGTCGGTGGTCACCACCTCCTGCGCCCCGGCCTCGGCCGCGACCGCGGTGCACAGCGCGCCGATCGGGCCGGCGCCGGTGACCAGCACGCGCCTGCCGCGCAGATCCCCGGCCATGCGCCGGGCATGCAGGCACACCGCCAGCGGCTCGGCGCAGGCGGCCTCGCGGGGTTCGGTGCCGGGGCCGAAGGCATGGCACTGCGCCGCGTCGACGACGATCCGCTCGCGGAACAGCCCCTGCTCGTGCGGCAGCCGCATCGCCGAGCCCGCGAACCGCATCTCCAGGCAATGCGTCGTCAGCCCCTCGGCGCAGTAGCGGCAGGCGCCGCAGGGCCGGCTGGGGTTGATCGCCACCAGCGTACCGGGGGCCGGACCGGCGACGCCGGCGCCGCAGGCCAGCACCCGGCCCGCGGCCTCGTGCCCCAGGATGATCGGCTCGCGCACCCGTATCGGGCCGAAGCCGCCGTCCTGGAAATAGTGCAGGTCCGAGCCGCAGATCCCGCCCGCGCCGACCGCCACCAGCACCTCGCCGGGGCCGGGGTCGGCCAGCGGCTGGGCCTCGATCCGGATGTCGTTCGCTGCGTACAGGCGGCAGATTCGGGTTTCCACGATGATCTCCTAGGGTGCGAGGACCGACGGCAGCCACGTCGCCAGCGGCGGGAAGTAGGATACCAGCAGCAGCACGAGGATGTTGGTCAGAAGGAACGGCAGGATCGCCACCACCACCGGCGCCAGCGGCAGCCGGGCGATGCCGGCGCAGACGAACAGGCACACCCCCACCGGCGGCGTGGTCAGGCCGATCATCAGGTTCAGCACGGCGAAGGTGGCGAAGTGCAGCGGGTCGATGCCCACCGCCTGCGCCAGCGACAGCAGCGGCACGAACAGGATGATCAGCGCGGCGATCGTTTCCATGAACATGCCGACGAACAGCAGCAGCAGGTTGATGATCAGGATCACAAGGAACCTGTTGTCGGTGAACGACAGCACGCCGTCGGCGATCGCCTGGGGGATGCGCTCGGACACCAGGATCCAGCCGAAGACGTTGGCGAAGCCGACCAGCGCCAGGATCCCGGCGGCCGAGACCGCGCTGTCGACCAGGATCGTCGGCACCTTGCGCAGCGGCAGCTCGCGGTAGATGAACGCGCCGACCAGCAGCGCGTAGACCGAGGCGACGACGGCGGTCTCGGTCGGCGTGGCCAGGCCGCTGAGCAGGCCGTAGATGATCAGGAAGGTCATCGCCAGCGCCCAGACCGCGCCGCCGAAGGCGCGCACCACCTCGCCGGCGCCCTGCCAGTCCTGGCGCGGATAGTTGCGGCGCGCCGAGATGACGAAGCAGGTGATCATCATCGCCACGCCCATCAGGATGCCGGGCACGGCGCCGGCCAGGAACATCCGCCCGACCGAGATGCCCGACAGCGCGCCGACGATGATCATCGGCACCGACGGCGGGATGATCGGCCCGACGGTGGACGAGGCGGCGGTGACCGCGGCCGAGAAGTCGGCCGGGTAGCCCGCCTTCTTCATGCCCGGGATCATCACCCCGCCGATCGAGGCGGCGTCGGCCACCGCGGTGCCGGTGATGCCGCCGAACAGCATCGAGGCGGCGATGTTGGTCAGCCCCAGCCCGCCGCGGATCCAGCCCACCAGCGAGTTCGCGAAGCGGATGATGCGGGTGGTGATGCCGCCCTGGTTCATCAGGTTTCCGGCCAGGATGAAGCCGGGGATCGACAGCAGCACGAACACGTCCATGCCGGCGTACATCTTCTGCGGCATGACCACCGGCGGGATCCCGGCCAGCAGCAGGTAGGCCAGCGACGACACCGCCAGCGTGATCGCCACCGGAATGCCCAGCGCCAGCCCGGCGACGAAGGTCAGGAACAGTACGGCGACATCCATGGTCAGCCCTCTTCGCGGGTTGCGGGGGTGCCGTCCTCGACGCCGGCGAGCATTCCCAGCGCGCGCAGCGCGCCGAACACCGCCAGCAGCGCCAGCATCAGCAGGATGGTGAAATGCGCGTAGTCCATGCGCAGGCCCAGCGCCGGCGAGGTCTGCATCCGGCCGATGGCGACGAACTTCCAGGCGAACGGCAGCAGGTAGATCGAGATCGCCGCGGTGGTGACGGCGGCCAGCAGGCGCAGCATCCACGGCGCGCGGCCGGGCAGCGACTCGCAGATCACGTCGACGTTCACCAGATCGCCGGTGCGCAGCGACAGCCCGGCGCCGAAGGCGACGGTGAACAGCAGCGCGAAGCGCGTCAGCTCCTCGGTCCAGACCGGCGAGGCGCCGGCCGAGCGGCCGACCACCTGGATCAGCACGGCGCCGATCAGCACCGCGAACGAGACGCCGGTTCCGATCCGCGCGGCAAGGACGACGACCTGGATGGCTCGATTGGCAAACTTCACGGTGCCCTCCGGAATTCGACAAGGCCCGGCACCGCGCCGCCGCGCGGTGCCGGGGATCGGTGCGACGGTCTGGCCGTCAGTTCTGCGCGGCGAACAGCTCTTCGACGATCGGCTTGATCTCGTCGTTGACGTTGTTCAGCACGGCGTCCTTCGCCCTGGCGGCGAAGGCGGGGCCGTCGACCTCGACGAAGGTCATGCCCTGCTCCTCGAGATAGGCGCGGTCCTGCTCGATGCTGTCGTTGAACAGCTCGCGCTCGTAGGCCTGGGCGCGGGCGGCGGCCTCCATGACGGCGGCGCGGTCGTCCTCGGACAGCCGGCCCCAGGTCTGCTCCGAGATCGTCAGGTAGATCCACGAGCGGACGTGGTCGGTCAGGTTCACGTGGCTCTGCACCTCGTTGAAGCTGGCCGAGCGGATCAGCGCCAGCGGGTTCTCCTGCGCGTCGATGGTGCCGTTCTGCAGCGAGGTGAACACCTCCGAGAACGCCATCGGCGTCGGCTGCGCGCCCAGCGCGGACCAGACGTCGACGAACAGCGGCACGTTGGGCACCCGCATCTTCAGCCCGGCCAGATCGTCCGGCGAGGCGATCGGCCGGTTCGAGGTCAGCTCGCGCGGGCCGCGGGCGAAGAAGGCGATCGGACGGATCTGCGCCTTCTCGATGATCTGCGCCTCGATCCGGTCGCCGATCTCGCCGCCGGCAACCTCGTCCATGTGCTCGATCGAGGCATAGGCGTAGGGCACCGCCAGCAGCGCCGCCATCGGCGCCCAGTTCTGCAGCGACTCGCCGGTGATGGTCATGTCGACGGTGCCCAGCTGCATGCCGTTGATCAGGTCGATTTCCTTGCCCAGCGATTCGTTGGGGAACACCTCGACGGCGATGCGGCCGTCGGTCAGCGCCGACAGCTCCTCGCCGAACCGGACCGAGGCCAGGTGCCAGGGGTTGTCCTCGTTCGCCAGGTGGCCCAGCTTCAGCGTCAGCTCCTGCGCCGCGACCGGGGCGCCGAGTGCCGCCGCGACCGCGATGGCGATCGCCGAACGTTTCCAGTTGAGTGTCATCGGTCCATTCCTCCTTGGACAGGTGCATTGACCGGCTGGGGCACGCCCCCTTCCGGCAGCTCGAAGAAATCCGGGTTCGCCTGCACGATCCGCGGCAGATCGCTCAGGACCTCGCGCAGGTGGGTGCGGATCGCGGCGTCGACCCCGGCGATGTCGCCGGCGGCGATGCGGTCCACCACCGCCGCGTGCTGGTCGACCAGCTTGTCGACCGGGAACTTGCCCAGAGACAGGTATCGCACCCGGTCCATCTGGGATTTCAGCCCCTCGATCAGCTTCCAGGCGCCGCCCTTGCTGGCGGCGTCGGCCATGGTGCGGTGAAAGCGGTCGTCCAGCTGGATGAACTCCAGCGGCGCGCTGCGCGCGACCTCGCGCTGCTCGTCCAGCTGGCGGCGCAGGTCGGCGACCAGCGCCGGGTCGGCCTGCACCGCCAGGATCCGGGCGATGTCCGCCTCGATCGCCTCGCGCAGGAAGCGCGCGTCCAGCACCGCGGCATAGGCGATCTTCGACACGATCGTGCCGCGCTGCGGCAGCACCGCCAGCAACCCCTGTTGGGCCAGCTTGATGAACGCCTCGCGCACCGGCTGCCGGCTGACCCGGTAGGTGCGCGCGATCTCGGACTCCGAGATCCGGTTGCCGGGCTTCAGGTCGTTGTGGATGATGCGTTCGCGCAGGATGCGGCAGATCTGCGGGGCGATCGATGCGGCCGGGTCCAGTGCCCAGCCCGCCTGTGTTGTTCCGGTCATGATTCGCCCTCCTCCCGCAACCGGCATTACCATACTTCCATACTAGTCGGCAACGACAGGAAGTGCTATGCAGGGCGCGTGTCGGCGACTCTGGGAGGGAATGAGATGAGACAGACTTGGCGCTGGTTCGGTCCGCAGGACAACGTGACGATCCGCGACACGGCACAGGCGGGCGTCGAAGGGATCGTCTCGGCCCTGCACCACGTTCCCACCGGGGCGGTCTGGACCCGGGACGAGATCGCCCGCCGCCAGGCCGAGGTGGCGCGGCTGCCGGACGGCGCGCCCTCGGGCCTGGCGTGGGAGGTGGTGGAAAGCCTGCCGGTGTCCGAGGACATCAAGAAGCAGAAGGGCGACTGGCGCGCCCATGTCGCCAGCTACCGCGACAGCCTGAGCAACCTAGCCGCCGCCGGGATCGAGGTGATCTGCTACAACTTCATGCCGGTGCTGGACTGGACCCGCACCGACCTTGCCTGGCGGCTGCCGAACGGCGCCACCTGCATGCGGTTCGACCTGACCGACTTCGCCGCGTTCGACCTGCACATCCTCGAGCGGCCCGGCGCGGCCGACGACTACGACGACGCGCTGCGCGCCGCGGCGGCCGAGCGTTTCGCCGCGATGGACGACGCGCGCCGGTCGCAACTGGCGCGCAACGTCGTCTTCGGCCTGCCCGGCGCGGCCGAGCATTTCACCCTCGCGGACGTGCGCGCGCATCTGGCCGAATACGCCGCGATCACCGAACAGCAGCTGCGCGCCCACCTGGTCGACTTCCTCGAGCAGGTGGTGCCGCACGCCGAGGCGCTGGGCCTGCGGCTGTGCTGCCACCCGGACGATCCGCCGGTGCCGCTGCTGGGCCTGCCGCGGATCATGTCGACCGAGGCGCATTACAAGGCGGTGATGGACGCGGTCGACCGCCCCGCCAACGGCATCACCCTGTGCTCCGGCTCGCTCGGGGCGCGGCCCGACAACGACCTGCCGGGAATGATGCGGCGGCTGGGCGACCGGGTGCATTTCCTGCACCTGCGCAATGTCACGCGCGAGACCGGCGACATCCGCGGCTCGTTCTACGAGGCCGAGCACCTGGGCGGCGACACCGACATGGTGGCGCTGGTCGACGCCGCGCTGCACGAGGAGGCCCGGCGCCGGGCCGCGGGCCGCGCCGATGTCTCGATCCCGTTCCGCCCCGACCACGGTCAGGACATCCTCGACGATCTGAAGCGGCAGGCGCAGCCCGGCTACCCGGCGATCGGGCGCCTGAAGGGGCTGGCCGAACTGCGCGGCGTGATCGCCGCGCTGGCGCCGAGGGTCGGCGCGTGACCGGGCGGCTGACGGCGGCGACGCAGCTGCCCGACGGCGTCGCCGGGCCCGGCTACGATCCGCAGGCGCACGGCAGCGGCATCGTCCACCTCGGCCTCGGCGCGTTCCACAAGGCGCATCAGGCGGTCTATACCGACGACGCGCTGGCCGCCTCCGGCGGCGACTGGCGCATCACCGGCGTCAGCCTGCGCAGCGCGACCGCGGCGCAGGAGCTGGCGCCGCAGGATTGCCGCTATGCCGTGCTCGAACGCAGCGTCGACGGCACCCGCGCCCGGGTGATCGGCGCGCTGGCCGCCGCGCTGGCGCTGTCCCGCGACCGCGCGGCGGTACTTGCGGCGCTGCGCGCGCCGGCGACGCGGATCGTGTCGCTGACCGTCACCGAGAAGGCCTACGGCATCGACCGCGCCGGCGGCGGCATCGACCGCGCCCACCCGGCGATCGCCGCGGACCTGGCGGACCCGCGGCACCCGCAGGGCGTCGCCGGGCTGCTGGTGCGGGCGCTGGCCGACCGGCGCGCGGCCGGGGTGCCGCCGTTCACCGTGCTGTGCTGCGACAACCTGCCCGAGAACGGGCGGATGCTGCGCGCGCTGCTGGTCGATTTCGCCCGCGCCACGCTGCCCAAGCTTGCCGACCACATCGCGTGCGACGTCGCCTTCCCCTCGACCATGGTCGACCGGATCACCCCGGCGCGCGGCGCCGGCACGCTGGCGCTGGCGCAGCGGATGCTGGGCGTGCACGACGCCGCCGCGGTCGAGACCGAGGCGTTCCGCCAGTGGGTGGTCGAGGACCGCTTCCCCACCGGCCGCCCGGCGTGGCAGGCAGGCGGCGCGATCTTCGTCGACGACGTGCGCCCGTACGAGGCGCTGAAGCTGCGGATGCTGAACGGCGCGCACTCGCTGCTGGCCTATGCCGGGTTCCTGGCCGGCCATGCGCTGGTGCGCGACGTGATGGGCGACGCGGCGCTGGCGGCGCTGGTCGCGCGCCACATGGCGGCCGCCGCCGCCACCCTGGACCCGGTGCCGGGGGTGGATCCGGATACCTACGCCGATGACCTGCTGAAGCGCTTCGCCAACCCGCATCTGGCGCACGAGACCTGGCAGATCGCGATGGACGGCACCGAGAAGCTGCCGCAGCGGATCTGGGCGCCCGCCTGCGACGCGCTGCGCGCCGGCCAGCCGCTGGACAGCTTCGCCTTCGCCACCGCCGCCTGGATGCGCTACGCGCTGGGCCGGGCCGACGACGGCACCTCCTACGAGCTGCGCGATCCCCGCGAACAGGCGCTGCGCCAGCGGCTGGCCGGCGCGGCGAGCGCCGGCGACATCGCCGACCGGCTGCTCGCGCTGCCGGACCTGATCCCGGCGCCGCTCGCGGGCGATCCGGGCTGGCGCGCCGCGGTGGTGTCAAGGCTGTCGGTGATGCTGACGGACGGCATGGCCGCCGCGATCGCCGGCGAGCCGCGCTAGCGGCCGGCGCCGGGCGCGCGCGCCAATCTCACTTCGCCACCCGCCCCGTGCGCCGGCGCATCGGGCGGGACGGTTCCGAAGCGTCGCCGGCCGGGGCGGGAAAGCGCCGCGCCGGGGCCTGGGTTGTCACGAAGTTTTCAGCTTCACTGGTATTCCCGAAAATAATTTACAAAAAAATACGCGTAAAACAGATAGTTGTGAGCGAATTTTCTCAACGGGTGTATGATCCGCCGCAAACAGATGCGCCGCAGGGCGCACGCCACGGATCGCGCCAGAGGAGGAAATGGACGTGACAATGGGCATCGATGCCGGCACCCGTGCCGCCGCCGACGATTCTTTCGGGACGACCGCCGCGGACTACGAGCGCCTGTACCGGGCGTCGGTGGAGGATCCCGATGGGTTCTGGGGCGGGCAGGCGGCGCTGC
>NZ_WIND01000011.1 GCF_009697225.1 Halovulum marinum | reverse complement strand
CGCCGGACGCGCCGGGGCTGGCGGCGCGGGCGCTGGCGCCGGCGGCGGCGCTGTGGGCGGCGCTGACCGCCCGCCGGGTGGCGCGGCCGCCGAAGCTGCGGCCCGGCGTGCCGGTGATCTGCGTCGGCAACCTGACCGCGGGCGGCACCGGCAAGACGCCGGTGGTCTCGGCGCTGCTGGAGCATTTCGCCGAACGCGGCATCGCCGCGCACGCGCTGTCGCGCGGCTATGGCGGCAGCCTGCCGGGGCCGGTGCGGGTCGATCCCGCGGCGCACACCGCCGCCGAGGTCGGCGACGAGCCGTTGCTGCTGGCCGGCTTCGGCCCGGCCTGGGTAGCGCGCGACCGCGCCGCCGGCGCGGCGGCGGCCGAAGCGGCGGGGGCGCGGGTGATCGTGCTGGACGACGGTTTCCAGAACCCGGACCTGGCCAAGGACCTGAGCCTGCTGGTGGTCGACGCCGAGGCAGGCTTCGGCAACGGACGGGTGATCCCGGCCGGGCCGCTGCGCGAGCCGGTCGCCGCCGGGCTGGCGCGCGCCGACCTGGTGCTGCTGCTGGGCCCGGCGCCGGCGCGGGCGCGGGTGCTGGCGCAGTGGCCGCAGCTGCGCGCGGTGCCGCTGGCCGAGGGCTCGCTGCAACCGCTGCCGACCGGAATGTCGTGGCCGGGCCTGCGCTGCCTGGCGTTCGCCGGCATCGGCCGGCCCGGGAAGTTCTTCGCCTCGCTGCGCGCCACCGGCGCCGAGGTGGTGGCGACGCGTGCGTTTCCCGACCACGCCGCCTACAGCCGCGCGGTGGTCGAGCGGCTGCTGCGCGAGGCGGCCGCGCTGGGCGCGCAGCCGGTCACCACCGAGAAGGACGCGGTGCGCCTGCCCGCCGACCTGCGGCCGCAGGTCCTGACCCTGCCGGTGCGGCTGGCGCTGGCCGAACGCGGCGCGCTGGACGCCGCGCTCGGGGCGCTGGCGCTCTAGCTGCCCAGCGCCTCGTCCAGCCGGGCGGCGAACTCGTCATAGGGCATGTTCGGCTGCTTCTCGCCGTCGATGAAGAAGGTCGGCGTGCCCTCGACCTGGTCGGCCTCCATGTTCTTCTGGAACTCGGCGACCAGTGCCTCGGCCCAGGCCTGGTCCTGCACGCAGTCCTGCATCGCGTCGTCGGTCAGCCCGGCCTGGCGGCCGATCGCGAACATCGCCGCCAACGCCTCCTGCGCGGTCTCCTTGCGCGACCAGTCGCCCTGCTTCTGGTACAGCCGGTCGACGATGCCGAAGTACTTGTCGGCGCCGCCGCAGCGCGCCACCATCGCCGCCCACAGCCCGAGCCGGTCGAAATAGACGTCGCGCACGATGAAGCGGACCTTGCCCGGCTCGATGTAGTTCTGGTTCAGCCGCGGGTACACGTCGGTCTGGAACCGTGCGCAGTGCGGGCAGGTCAGCGAGGCGTATTCGATCACCGTCACCGGCGCGTCCTCGGCGCCGGTCGCCATCACCTCGACGGTGCGGGCCGCGGTCCCGGCTTCGGCGTCGGTTCCGGCGCCGGTGTCGGTTCCGGTGTCGGTGGCGGCATCCTGCGCCCACGCCGGCAGGGCCGGCGCCAGGCCGGCGACGAGGCCGGCGCGCAGCAGCGCGCGGCGGGTGGGTCGGACAAGGGTCATTCAGGTCTCCTTCGATGGCGACCCGGTGCGGGTCATCACGTTCTGTCCAAGAAGCTCCAGCGCGCGGCGCAGCCCGTCGTCGCCGACGCCCGCCACCGCCTGCGCGGCCTGCGCCTGCACCTTCGGGTCCGGGCGTGGCGCGGCGTCGGGCTTCGGCGCCAGGAAGGCGGCCTGCGCCTCGGCGAAACCTTGCCCATCCTCCTGCGCGATGCGCACGCGGCTGATCGCGTTGTAGCCGTAGCAGGCGTTCACCCGCTGGCGAATCGTCTCGGCCTGCATCTGCACCTCGGGCGCGCGGGCGCCGTCGCAGGCCACGGTCAGCGTCGCCCCGAAGCCCTCGCGGGTGTAGCTGACCTTCAGCGGGCGGGCGACCTGCGCCAGTTCGGGACCGACGATTTCCGCCCAGCGGGTCAGAAGGCGCGTTTCGGCAAAGCCGCGTTTGGCCGAGGCGCCCTGGATGCGCTGGCCCAGCAGCGCGCCGGCCTGCGTGAAGCGGCGCACGCGCTTCGCGGTCGGGGTCTGCTTGCCGGTCTTGCGCATCGGGTCGGGCCTCGCCAAGGGTGTGGGGCGGATTCTAACGTCTGTGGAGCGGACCACCAGCCCCAGCCTGTCGTGAAAGGCAATAACACTTGCGTGACCCTTCCCCCCGAACGTTGCTGGACTGGTACGACCGCCATGCGCGCGCCCTGCCGTGGCGGGTGCCGCCGGGCAGCGCGCGGCGCGCCGATCCCTACCACGTCTGGCTGTCCGAGATCATGCTGCAGCAGACCACGGTGGCGGCGGTGGGGCCGTATTTCGCGAAGTTCACCCGGTTGTGGCCGATGGTTGCGGATCTGGCCGCGGCCGAGGATGCCGAGGTCATGTCGGCCTGGGCCGGCCTGGGCTACTACGCCCGCGCCCGCAACCTGCTGAAGGCGGCGCGCGTCGTCGCCGGCGCGCATGGCGGCAGGTTTCCGGACACCGAGGCCGGGCTGGCCGAACTGCCGGGGATCGGGCCGTACACGGCGGCGGCGGTGGCGGCGATCGCCTTCGACCGGCGCGCGGTGGTGGTGGACGGCAATGTCGAGCGGGTGATGGCGCGGGTGCGCGACATCCGCACCCCGCTGCCCGCCGCCAAGCCCGAGATCAAGGCCGCCGCCGCGAAGCTGACGCCGGATGTCCGGCCGGGCGACTACGCCCAGGCGGTGATGGACCTGGGCGCGACGATCTGCACCCCGCGCAACCCGGCCTGCGGCATCTGCCCGTGGCGGGACGCCTGCGCCGGGCGGCTGTCCGGCAGCGCGCCGGACCTGCCCCGGAAGGCACCGAAGCAGGCCAGGCCGGTGCGGCAGGGCATCGCCTATCTGGCCCGGCGCAGCGACGGCGCGCTGCTGCTGGAGACGCGGCCCGGCCGCGGCCTGCTGGGCGGCATGCTGGGCCTGCCGGGCACCGAGTGGGCCGAGGCCGCGCCGGAGCCCGCGCCGCCGCTGGACGCCGACTGGCGCCGGGCCCCGGTCGAGGTGCGGCACACCTTCACCCATTTCCACCTGCGCCTGACGGTGATGGCGGGCGAGGTGCCGGCGGGCACGGCACCGAAGTCCGGCGCGTTCCACCCGGCCAGCCATGCCGCGGGCGACGCGCTGCCCACCGTGTTCCGCAAGGCGCTGAAGGCCGGGCTGGCGGCGCTGGATTGAGCATTGCCGGGGCAGGGCGCGGCTGCTACGCAGGAGCCGACGATGCCGAATGGCTGAGCGGAAGATCTGGGACCGCGCCGACCCAAGCAGGGGGTGCGGGGGATCGTCGTCGAGGGCGCCCGCGGGCGCCCCGTTCGGCCATGCGGCGCTTTGACAGGAAAGGCCGCCGCCGATGACGCTTCCCCGACTGACCGTCGCCGCCGTGTTCGCGGCAGGCCCCGCGCTGGCGGATCCGGGCCATATCGTCGATGCCGCCGGGCACGACCACTGGATCGCGCTGGGCGCGCTGGGCGTCGCCATCGGCCTGGCCGCCTGGGCCGGGCTGCGCGGGCGCAAGGGCAAGCACGCCGAGACCGGGGACGGTGACGGCGCCGCCGAGGAGGCCCCGGCGCGATGACGCCCCGATCGACAGGCAAGGTCGGGGTGATGATCTGCGGCCACGGCTCGCGCAGCCAGGCGGCGGTGGACGAGTTCGCGACGCTGGCACGGCAGCTGCCCGCCTATCTGCCGCCCGAGTGGCCGGTGGACTACGGCTATCTCGAATTCGCCAACCCGGTGATCCGGCAGGGGCTGGACAATCTGCGCGAAAATGGCTGCGACCATATCCTGGCCGTGCCGGGCATGCTGTTCGCCGCCATGCACGCCAAGAACGACATTCCGACGGTGCTGAACACATATGCCGCCGAGCATGGGGTCAGGATCGACTACGGCCGCGATCTGGGCGTCGACCCGCGCATGATCGCCGCCGCCGCCGGCCGGATCGAGGACGCGCTGGCCGAGGCCGACAAGCAGGGCGCGGTGCCCCGGCACGAGACCTGCCTTGTCGTCATCGGCCGCGGGGCGAGCGACCCGGACGCGAACGCCAACGTCTCCAAGGTCGCGCGGCTGCTGTGGGAGGGCATGGGCTTCGGCTGGTGCGAGGTCGGATACTCCGGCGTCACCTTCCCGCTGGTCGAGCCGTGCCTGGAACACGCCGCCAGGCTGGGCTATCGCCGCATCGTCGTGTTCCCCTATTTCCTGTTCACCGGCGTGCTGATCAACCGCATCTACGGCTTTACCGACATGGTGGCCGGGCGCACCCCGGGCACCCAGTTCGTCAAGGCGGGTTACCTGGGCGACCACCCCAAGGTGCTGGAAACCTTCGCCGAGCGGGTGACCGGGATCCTGTCCGGCGACACGGCGATGAACTGCGGCATGTGCAAGTACCGCGCGCAGGTGCTGGGCTTCGAGGCCGAGGTCGGGATGCCGCAGGAAAGCCATCACCACCATGTCGAGGGGCAGGGGGCGAGCGCGCCCGGCTCCAACGTCGCCGACTGTGCGCTGTGCGACCATTTCTGCACCGGCGCGTGCCGGCTGGACATGGATCACCACCATCATCATGACCACGATCATGGCGATGGCCACGGGCATCACCACCATCACCACGCGCACGATCACGATCACGATCACGGGCACGGGCATGATCACGGGCATGATCACGGGCACGGGCACCACCACCCGCCCTATCCGCACGCCGACCACCCGCTGGGACCGGAGAGCGTGCGCAAGCACCTGAAGGCCAGGGGGTGATCGACTACGTCCGCGACCCCAAGGCGATCTATGCGCAAAGCTTCGCCACCGTGCGGGGCGAGGCGGCGCTGGACCGGTTCGCGGCGGACGAGGCCGAGCTGGCGGTGCGGCTGATCCACGCCTGCGGGATGGTGGATGTCGCCGAGACGCTGGTGGCCGCGCCCGGCGTGGTCGCGGCGGCGCGGGCGGCGCTGGCCTCGGGCGCGCCTGTGATCTGCGACTGCAGGATGGTCGCGGGCGGGGTGATCCGGCGGGGGCTTCCGGGCAACGAGGTGGTGACGGCCATCGACGACCCGCGCGTGCCGGACTTGGCGCGGACGATCGGCAACACCCGCTCGGCGGCGGCGACCGAGCTGCTGGCGGACCGGCTGGGCGGCGCGGTGGTCGCCATCGGCAACGCCCCAACCGCCCTTTTCCGCCTGCTGGAACTGCTGGACGAGGGCGCCGATATGCCCGCAGCCATATTCGGCTTTCCAGTCGGCTTCGTCGGCGCGGCGGAATCCAAGGCGGAACTGGCCGCCCACCCGCGCGGCGTGCCGTTCGCGACATTGCCGGGGCGGCGTGGCGGGTCGGCGATGGCGGCGGCGGCGGTGAACGCGGCGGCGCTGGGGCTGCGGGGGGACGGAACGTGATCGCGCCGCTGCCCGACTACATGGCCCCCTTGCGCGACCGGATGGAACAGGTGCCCGGCCATGCGGGCAAGCTGTACTGGAAGCTGGGCGAGCGGTTCCTCTGCCCCTGCTGCCACCTGCCGACGCTGACCTTCCGCGAAGGCTATGACTGCTGCGCCGTCTGCTGGTGGGAGGATGACGGCCAGGACGCGGCCGACGCCGGCGAGGTGCGCGGCGGGCCGAACCACCGGTATTCGTTGACCCGTGCGCGGCAGAATTTCCGCGACCACCTGGACATGTACGACACGGGGCAGGGGATCCGCGTGGTCCGGGAGCCGTCTCCGGCGCGGCTGTCGTTGCTGGCGCATGTACGCCGGCTGGTACAGGGAGAGATCCCGGTGGACGTAGGCGAGCTGGAGAACGTGATGAGGGCCTGCCGGTGACCGCCTGGCTGGATATCGTCGGCATCGGCGAGGACGGGATGGACGCGCTGACCCCCGCCGCCCGTGCCGTGGTCGAGGCCGCCGAGGTGATCATCGGCGGCGACCGGCATCATGCGCTCAGCCCCAACGTCACGGCAAGGCGGCTGTCCTGGCCCTCGCCCTTCGATGCGATGATCGACGAGATCCGGGCGCACCGGGGTCAGCGGCTGGTGATCCTGGTGACCGGCGATCCGCTCTGGTACTCGGTCGGGGCGCGGATCCTGCGGGCGATCCCGGCGGATCAGGTCACGTTTCACCCGCAGATCTCGGCCTTCCAATGGGCCGCCTGCCGCATGGGCTGGAGCCTTGCGGATGTGGAAACCCTGACCGTGCATGGCCGCCCGGTCGAGCAGGCGATCCCGTTCTTCGCCCCCGGCGTGCGGCTGCTGATGCTGACGCGGGACGGGGGCACTCCGGGCGAGGTCGCGGTGCTGCTGACCGAGGCCGGGCTGGGCGACAGCAGGCTGACGGTGCTGGGCGCGCTGGGCGGGCCGCGCGAAAGCCGGGTGGACGGGGTGGCGAAAGCCTGGGCCGCCGACAGCCCGGATTTCAACACGCTGGCGGTCGAATGCGTCGTCACCCCCGGCGCGCGGGTGCTGCCGCGCGGGCCGGGGCTGCCGGATGACGCGTTCGAGCATGACGGCAAGATGACCAAACAGGAGGTGCGGGCGCTGACCCTCGCCCGGCTTGCGCCCCGCCGCGGCGCGGTGCTGTGGGACGTGGGCTGCGGCTGCGGCTCGGTCGCGGTGGAATGGCTGCGGCTGGCGCGCGACGGGGTGGCGGTCGGGATCGAGCCTCTGGCCGGGCGGCGGGCGATGGCGGCACGCAACGCCCAGCGGCTGGGCGCGCCCCGGTTGCAGTTGATCGAGGGCCGCGCGCCCGAGGCTCTGGACGGCCTGCCGCGCCCCGACGCGGTGTTCCTGGGCGGCGGGCTGTCGGATGCGGCAATCGACGCCGCCGTCGCGGCGCTGACCCCGGCAGGGCGGCTGGTGGCGAACGCGGTGACGCTGGAATCCGAGGCGCTGCTGATCGCCGCCCATGCCCGGCTGGGCGGGACGCTGACCCGGCTTCAGGTTTCGCGCGCGGAACCGGTCGGCCCGTTCCGGGGCTGGAAACCGATGATGCCGGTGACACAGTGGGTGTGGGCGAAATGAGCGGGACCCTCTACGGCGTGGGCGTCGGACCAGGCGATCCCGAATTGCTGACACTCAAGGCGCACCGGCTGATTTCCTCTGCCGTGACCGTGGCCTATCCGGCGCCGGACTCGGGCGCCAGCTTCGCCCGGTCGATCGTCGCCGCGTTCATCCCGAAAGCTGCGCGCGAGATCCCGATCGTGATCCCGATGCGAAGCGAACGCTTCCCGGCGCAGGCGATCTACGACCGCGCCGCCGACGAGATCGCCGAGGCGCTGCAGCACGGCGATGTCGTCGTGCTGTGCGAGGGCGATCCGTTCTTCTACGGCTCGTTCATGTACCTGTTCGCCCGGCTTGCCGGGCGGACGCCGGTTCGGATCGTGCCCGGCGTGACCTCGATGACCGCCTGCGCGGCGGCGGTGCAACGGCCGCTCTGCGCCCGCAACGAGGTGCTGAGCGCCCTGCCCGCCACCCTGCCCGACGACGAGTTGCGCGCGCTGATCGCGCGGCCCGGCGCGCTGGCGATCATGAAGGTCGGGCGGCACCTGCCGCGCGTGCGCGCCCTGCTGGCCGAGGCCGGGCTGGAAAGGCGCGCGGCCTTTGTCTCTCACGCCAGCCTGCCGCACCAGCAGGCGATGCCGCTGGCCGAGGCGCCCGATACCGCCCCCTATTTCTCGATGATCCTGGTTCCCGGAGACGACCCGCATGCCGGTTCCTGACAAGACTCCCGCGATCGTGACACTGACCGCCGGCGCCGCGCCCCTGGGCGAACGGCTGGCCGTCGAACTTGGCGGAGATCTGCACCGGCTCGGCGCCCGCGGCGTGGCCGACCAATTGCGCGGCCTGTTCGCCGCCAGCCGGCCCATCGTCGGCGTCTGCGCCGCGGGCATCCTGATCCGCACGCTGGCCCCGCTGCTGGGCGACAAGCGCGCCGAACCGGCGGTGGTGGCGGTGGCCGAGGATGGCTCGGCCGCCGTTCCGCTGCTGGGCGGGCACCACGGCGCGAACGCGCTGGCGCGGCGGATCGCCGACCTGCTGGGCGGGGCGGCCGCGATCACCACGGCCGGCGATCTCGGCCTCGGCGTCGCGCTGGACGAGCCGCCCGAGGGCTGGCGGCTGGAGAACCCCGAAGATGCCAAGCCCGTAGCCCGCGCGCTGCTGGACGGCGCAACGGCAACCCTGTCCGGCGAAGCGGCATGGCTGGGGGAGCTGGCGGTACGCCGGGTGGCAGCCCCGGACGAACATGCGCCCGTGGTACTGACGGTTGCGGGGCTGCCCTCGCTGGTCTGGCGGCGGCAGGACCTTGCGATTGGGGTGGGCTGCGCCCGGAACGCGGATACCGAGGGGCTGATCTCGCTGGCGGGCAGGACGCTGGCCGAGGCGGGGCTGTCGCCGTTCGCGGTGTCCTGCGTGGTGTCGCTGGACCTGAAGGCCGACGAGGCCGCCGTGCATGCGCTGGCCGCGCATCTGGGCGTGCCCGCACGCTTCTTCCCCGCCGACGTGCTGGAGGCCGAAACGCCCCGGCTGGAAACCCCGTCGGACGTGGTGTTCACCGAAGTCGGCTGTCACGGCGTCAGCGAGGGCGCGGCGCTGGCCGCCGCCGGGCCGGATGGCGCGCTGATCGTGCCGAAGCAGCGCACAACCGAGGCGACCTGCGCCGTGGCGCGGATCGGGTCCGCCCCGCAACAGGGTCGGAAGCGGGGCAAGGTCTCGGTCGTCGGGATCGGGCCGGGCGATGCGGGCTGGCGCACGCCGGAGGCGACCCGGCTGATCGCCGAGGCGGACGAGCTGGTGGGCTATGGTCTCTACCTCGATCTGCTGGGGCCGCTGGCGGCGAACACGCCGCGCAAGACCTTTGCGCTGGGCGAGGAGGAGGCCCGCTGCCGCCATGCGCTGGAGTCGGCGGCGCAGGGGCGCGACGTGGCGCTGGTCTGCTCGGGCGACGGCGGGATCTTCGCCATGGGCGCGCTGGTGGCCGAACTGCTGGACCGCGACCCGGACAAGGGCGGCGTCAGCGATGCCGCGCGGCGGGTGGAGATCGTCAACGCGCCGGGGATCTCGGCGCTGCAGGCGGCCTCGGCCCGTGCCGGGGCGCTGCTGGGCCACGACTTCTGCGCCATCAGCCTGAGCGACCTGCTGACCCCGCGCGAGGCCATCGTCAAACGCCTGCGCGCCGCCGCCGAGGGCGATTTCGTGATCGCCTTCTACAACCCCGTCTCCCGCCGCCGCCGCACCCTGCTGGAGGAGGCGCGGCAGATCCTGCTGACGCATCGCCCTGCGGGAACGCCGGTTCTGCTGGCCTCGAACCTCGGCCGCCCGGACGAGAGGCTGACCCGCCGGACGCTGGCGACGCTGCAGACCGGCGAGGTCGACATGCTGACCGTGGTGCTGATCGGCGCCAGCCAGAGCCGTGCCTTCCCGACCGGAGACCGCTCCGCCGGGGCCGGGGGCTGGCGGCTGTACACCCCGCGCGGCTATGCCAAGAAACTGGAGAACGCGGAATGACGGTTCATTTCATCGGCGCCGGGCCGGGCGATCCGGATCTGATCACGGTCAAGGGCCAGCGGCTGATCGCGGAGTGCCCGGTGTGCCTGTATGCCGGGTCGCTGGTGCCCGAGGCGGTGGTGGCGAACGCGCCCGAGGGCGCGCTGGTGATGGACACCGCGCCGATGACGCTGGACCAGATCCTTGCGCAGATCGAGGCCGCTCATGCCAGGGGGCAGGACGTGGCGCGGGTGCATTCGGGCGATCCGTCGCTGTACGGCGCCATCGCCGAGCAGATCCGGCGGCTGAACGCGCTGGGCATCCCGTTCGACATCGTGCCGGGCGTGCCCGCCTTTGCCGCCGCCGCCGCCGCGCTGGGGCGCGAGCTGACGGTGCCCGAGGTCAGCCAGACGGTGATCCTGACGCGCACGGCGATGAAATCCTCGGCCATGCCCGAGGGCGAGGATCTGGACACGCTGGGCCGTTCCGGCGCGACGCTGGCGATCCACCTGTCGATCCGCAACCTGCTGGAGGTCGAGCGCCGCCTGACCCCGCATTACGGCGCGGACTGCCCGGTGATCGTCGCCTATCGCGTCGGCTGGCCGGACCAGAGCTTTGTCCACGGCACCCTGGCCACGATCCGCGACAAGGTCCGCACCGCCAAGCTGACCCGCACCGCGCTGATCTTCGTGGGCCGCGCGCTGGACCCGTCGCAGGGCTTTCCGGACAGCGCGCTTTACGATGCGGACCATGTTCACATCCTGCGCACGAAACGCGGCTGACCGGGCGCCGGGCTTGGCTGGGGTCGGCGGACCCCCTATCTTCGGGGCAAGGCGTATGCTATGCGCTGCCGCTTCACGCCCACCCCGGAGAGCCCGATCATGACCGCGACCGCGCCCGTGACCCAGGATCTGCTGACCATTCCGCGCAAGGACACCGGCCGTCCGAACCTGATCGGCCTGTCGCGCGAGGCGTTGCGCGAAGCGATGATCGAGGCCGGCACCCCCGAGAAGCAGGCCAACATGCGGACCAGCCAGGTCTGGGCGTGGCTGTACCAGAAGGGCGCGCGCGATTTCGACGCGATGACCAACCTGTCGAAGGCGCTGCGCACGACGCTGGCTGAGACCTACGAGATCCGCCGCCCCGAGGTGGTGACGCGCCAGATCTCCGAGGACGGCACCCGGAAATACCTGCTGCGCATCGCCGGCGGGCACGAGGTCGAGGCGGTCTACATCCCCGAGGAAGACCGCGGCACGCTGTGCATCTCGTCCCAGGTGGGCTGCACGCTGACCTGCTCGTTCTGCCACACCGGCACGCAGAAACTGGTGCGCAACCTGACCGCCGGCGAGATCGTCGGCCAGATCCTGGTGGCCCGCGACGATCTGGGCGAGTGGGGCCACAAGGCCGACGGCAAGCGGCTGGTGTCGAACATCGTGCTGATGGGCATGGGCGAGCCGCTGTACAATTTCGAGGGCGTGCGCGACGCGATGAAGATCGCGATGGACGGCGAGGGGCTGAGCCTGTCGCGCCGCCGCATCACCCTGTCGACCAGCGGCGTGGTGCCGGAAATCGGCCGCGCGGGCGAGGAGATCGGCTGCATGCTGGCGATCAGCTTCCACGCCACCACCGACGCGGTGCGCGACACGCTGGTGCCGATCAACAGGAAGTGGAACATCGAGAAGCTGATCCAGGCCTGCCGCGACTACCCGCGCCTGAGCAACGCCGAGCGGATCACCTTCGAGTACGTGATGCTGAAGGGCGTCAACGACAGCGACGCCGACGCCAGGCGGCTGGTGCAGCTGATCGCCGGCATCCCGGCCAAGATCAACCTGATCCCGTTCAACCCCTGGCCCGGCGCGCCCTACGAGCGCAGCGACTGGGGCCGGATCGAGGCCTTCGCCGAGATCGTGAACCGCGCCGGCTATGCCAGCCCGGTGCGCACCCCGCGCGGCGAGGACATCATGGCCGCCTGCGGCCAGTTGAAGTCCGCGAGCGAACGCGCCCGCAAGTCGCGCGCGCAAATCGCGGCGGAAGCCGGCGCGCAGGTCTGATATCATCCTGCGCGGTACCCGCGGGGAGGCTGCGCAATGGGAAAGCTGTTCGATCAGATCGACTCGGACGATCCGGCGCTGGAGGCGTTCGCGCGGGAATATCTCGGCGGCAAGGGACTGAGCGCGGCGCTGGACGCCGCGGTTGCCGCGCGGCGGGGCGCGCCGGCCCCCTATGACGAGGTGCAGTCGGCCGGCGAGATGCACGGCAAGGTGACGTCCGCGCTGGTCGCGCAGATCCACGGGCTGCGGATGCAGCTTGAATCCGTCAGCCGCGAAGCCGAGACGACGCTGCGGATGCTCGACGGCAAGATGGACGAGGTCGCGCGTCTGCAGGCCCGCCAGACGATCGAGGACATCCGCCGCATGACCCGGCTGCCCGGCGGCTACGGCGGCCCGGGCGACGGCGGCGGCGGCGGCGGCAGCGGCGGCGACGGCTGAGCCCGGCAACGCGGCCTTGCCGCAAGGGGGGTTGCTGAGGTACGCTCGGCGGCGGAAAACCGCTCGCAGAGGCGGTTCGAGCAGGTCGTAAAGGGCAAGAAACGATGACAGGCATTTGCCGGCCGCGTCGCGCGGTCGTTCTGGGTCTGGCCGCGGCGGGTCTATCCGCGTGCGGCCGCAACTACGCCGCGCTTCCGCCGGCGGATCATGTGATGCTGCTGAAGGCCGAACGCCGCCTGCTGCTGTTCCAGCAGCAGAAGCCGGTGCGCGAGTTCCGCGTCGGGCTGGGCTTCGCGCCGCAGGGCCAGAAACAGCAGGAAGGCGACGGACGCACCCCCGAGGGGCGCTATTTCGTCGACCGCAAGAACCCGAAGTCCAGCTATCACCTGAGTGTGGGGATCAACTATCCCACCCCCGAGCAGCTGGCCCGCGCCCAGGCGATGGGGGTCGAACCCGGCGGCGACATCTTCTTTCACGGCCAGCCGAACAACGGCTACCGGCCGGAAAAGCAGGACTGGACCGCCGGCTGCATCGCCGTCGCCAACGCCGAGATCGAGGAGATCTATTCGCGCGTGCCGCTGGGCACGCCGGTCACGATTCTGGCGTAGGCGGCGCGAAACCGGCGCGCGAGGCGATCAGCGGGGCCGAGGACTGGCCCAGCAGCTGGACCCACCACAGCTTGCCGTCCGATTCCTGGAACCAGCCGAGGCCGACGCTGTCGGCTTCGGGGCTCAGCATGACGCTGCGGGTCACCGGATCGTCGATCCAGCTCTGCAGCACCTGCAGTTCGTCGTCGAAGGATTCCGAGATGTTCTCGCCCAGCACCCGGCCGGCAAAGCCGGCGCGCTCGGCCCGGTCGCGGGGCGAGGTGCCGTCGGAGCCGAAGTGCCAGGCGCGCTCCTGCACGCTCATGTCGCGGGCGTGGGTGCGGGCGGCGGCGGTCAGCCGCGCCGACAGCGTCACCGGCCGCAGGCCGCGCGTGGCGCGGTAAGCGTTCAGCGCGTCGACATGGCTGGTCATCACCGCCTGGGTGTCGGCCTCGCGGATCATCTGCACCCCGCCGACCTGTTCGGGGGGCGGCGTGGTGCAGGCCGCCAGGAGCCCGAGCGACAGCAAAAGGAGGAATCCGCGAATGTACGACATGCTTTCCGTTCCGATCATCAACGCAACGAATACCTAGCGTTCCCGTTGTCCGGGTTCAAACCCTGTTTGAAGGACGGGGGGATTGATCTATAACTTTTCGATGCAAGCTGTTTCAGGGTCTTGCACCCCGATCACTCAATCGGAGCGTATTCGACATGGCACATTCTTCCCACCCGATCAGCCGCCGGCAGGCCGCGCGGCTTCTGTTCGGGGCCGGCGCCGGTCTGGCCACCGGCGCCTGCGCGCCGCGCGCCGCGGATCTGATGGACCGCTACGCCACCGTCAGCCAGGCCGCGGACCGGCCGGTCAGCGGCCTGGAACTGGACAACCGGCAGCTGTTGGGCGTGCGCGAGGCCGGGCTGCAGCGCCGCGTCTCGGGCTTTGCGGCGCGCCGCTGGCAGGACCATTTCGTTTCGCTCAACGATGGCGCGATCCTGGTCGACACCAACGCCCGGGCGCTGCATTTCTGGTCCGGCGACGGCCAGACCTACAAGATCTACCCCACCTCGGTGCCGCTGACCGAGGACATGACCCGCCGCGGCCGCACCTCGATCGTGCGCAAGCGCGTGGGCCCGGACTGGCGGCCGACGCCGAACATGCTCAAGCGCGACCCGTCGCTGCCGGCCTATGTCGGCCCCGGCCCGCAGAACCCGCTTGGCACCCACGCGCTGTACCTGAGCTGGCAGTATTACCGGATCCACGGCACCAACGACACGCGCAAGATCGGGCGGCGGGCATCGAACGGCTGCATCGGCCTGTACAACGAGGACATCGCCGAGCTGTTCGACAGGGCGACTGTCGGCATGCAGGTACTGGTGGTCTGACGACCGTGCATTTTTTGCGCGCTGTTATTGCAACTATGGCACAGCTGGCGAGAATCGATGCGTATCTATTTGCCACGGCGTTGAAAAAATACAGCTTTGCTCGTACGCGTGATTTGCACCGCCCTGATCGTGCTGGGGCACGCGCACCACTTTGGCCATAGGAGACCAAAATGAAGAAGATCGCTCTGACCGCAGCCGCCCTGCTGACCGCTGCGCCTGCCTTCGCCGGTACCGTCGAAGTTTTCGTCGCTCCGCCGGAGCCCGTGGTCGAAGAGGCCCCGATGGGCGGCTCGAACGCCGGCTGGGTCGTGCCCCTGGTGGCGCTGGTCATCGTCGGCGCCGGCATCGCGATCGCCTCCGACTGATCCCGGACGGATCCGAGGTTTCAGGAAACGGGCGCCGCGGCGCCCGTTTTCTTTCGAGGGTTCCTTCGCGCGGACCGGCGCGGCGGTCGCCGCGGCGCGCCGGCCGGGGCAGGAACTTCTGGCCACGCGGCCGCGTGTGCTGCATGCTTCCGGACGCATCCGGAGGCCCGCCGATGAAAACAGCCGTCGTACAACAGCCGCCGGTCTATCTGGACAAGGCGGCGTCGATCGCGCGCGCGGTCGACCTGATCGCCGAGGCGGCGGCGCAGGGCTGCGCGATGATCGTCTTCCCCGAGGTCTGGCTGCCGGGTTATCCGACCTTCGTGTGGCGGCTGCCGCCCGGCGCGGGGATGCGCAAGACGGACGAGCTGTTCGCGCTGTCGCAGGCGAACTCTGTCGACATGAGCCGGGACGACCTGTCCCCGGTGCGTGCCGCCGCCCGCGAACACGCCATGGTGGTGGTGATCGGTCACCAGGAGGTGGACAACGCGGTCAGCGGCAGCACGCTGTTCAACAGCGTCGCGATCATCGACGCAGACGGGCGGGTGCTGAACAACCACCGCAAGCTGATGCCGACCAACCCGGAGCGGATGGTCTGGGGATTTGGCGACGGCTCGACGCTGAACGTGGTCGAGACCGCGGTGGGGCGCATCGGCGCGCTGATCTGCTGGGAAAACTACATGCCGCTGGCGCGCTATGCGCTCTACGCCCAGAACATCGACATCTACGTCGCGCCGACCTGGGACAGCGGCGATATCTGGCTGGCGACGATGCAGCACATCGCCCGCGAGGGCGGCTGCTGGGTGATCGGCTGCGCGACCTCGATCGAGGCCGCCGACATTCCGCAATCGATCCCCTACCGCGACGAGCTGTTTCCGGACGCGGACGAATACCTGAACCCCGGCGACGCGGTGGTGTACCGGCCGTTCGGCGGCGTGCAGGCCGGGCCGATGCGGCGCGAGAAGGGGCTGCTGGTGACCGAGATCGACCCGGCCGCCGCCGCCGCGTCGCGCCGCAAGTTCGACGCCTGCGGCCACTATGCGCGGCCCGACGTGTTCACGCTGCGGGTGAACCGGACCCGGCAGACGCCGATCGCGTTCACCTGAGCGCGGGCTCAGTCGCCGGTGAACGGCTCCAGCACCTCGAGGTCGATGAAGCCCTGTTCGGGGCCCAGCCACTGCAGGCTGCGCCAGACGAAGCCGCTGCGGGCGTCGGCCAGATGGTAGTTGCTGAACGCCACGCCGCCGCCGGCGCAGCGTTCCTCGACCTGGATGCCGGTGTGGACGACCTCGACGATCTCGATCCGGCGGGTCTGCCCCGGAACGTAGGTGCACTGCACGCTCAGCGCGCGGCCGCCGGGGCCGCGGCCGGGGAAGCGGTAGGTGCGCGTCACCCGCGCCGGCCAGGCCCCCACCGGGCGCGGGCGCACCAGCGGATCGTCGGCGCCGGGGCTCAGCGACAGCAGATCGTAGCCGAGGCCGCGGCTGGCGGTGACCAGGCTGCCGCGCAGGGTCAGCATCTGGCCGAAGCGCGAGACATAGCTGACGTAGCCGTCGTTCTCGGAGGCGCCGGTCAGCACCGAGCGCGCGGTCTCGGACGCCAGCCGGGCGCGGATCATGGCGACGCCGCTGGCGTCGACCTGGGCGCGGGTCAGCCCGGCGGGCGCGGCGGCGACGGTGGCCTGCTGCGCCGGGCTGGGCGCGGTTTCGGCGCCGCCGCCGCCGGGGAAGAAGCCGGCCAGCGCCTGCTTCACGATCCGCCCGCTTTCCGCCTGCTGGCTGCCGCAGCCGGAAAGCGCGGCGGCCAGCGCCGCCGCCAGAAGCATCGGTCTTACTGCCAAAACGCGCTCCATCCATCGCGCAGCGAGGCGCGGTCCAGATCCCGGACCCGGCCGTACAGCCGGCCCTGAACGTCCAGCCGCGCGCCGCCGTCGCTTTCGGTCGGGATCAGCTCGGCCCGCACCTCGGACTTGGTCTCGAACGGCGCGCCCCAGCGCAGCGGGATCGTCATCTCGACGCCCTTGGCGAAGCTGCCCTCGCCGAAATCCTCGAAGCTGACGTCGGTGCCGGTGGCGTAGGCGCGCACCTCCCAGCCGTTGGCGAAGCGCCGCGACAGCGACAGCGTCGCGCCCCAGTCCCCGGCCAGGTAGCGGCCGGCGTCGAGCTGCGCCTCGACCCCGTTCCAGCCGGTGTCCCAGTAGACCGAGGCGTGGCCGGTGACGACGTCGTAGTCCTGCAGCTCGAACGGATCGTCGATGTCGCGCTGGCGGACGTAGTTCACCTCGCCGCCCAGCGCCAGGTCGGCGTCGACCGGCGCCCACAGCACCTCGGTGCTGACGCCCGAGAACATCCGCTCGAGAATGCCGGCGGAGGTGCGGCCGTAGAGGTTCGGCGCGATCTTGAACACGTAGTCGGCGGTCAGACGCTCGATGTCGATGTCGCGGCCCGAATAGTACAGGTCGCTGTCGCTGCGCACATGCGGCAGCGGGCTGGTCGAGGTCGAGACCGTCTTCTGTTCGGTGCCGATGACGAAGCTCGACAGCTCGCCCGAGACGCTGAGGCCGCGGCTGAACTGGTAGGTCGCGGTGGCGTTGATCTGCACGTCCGGCTTGAAGCCGTCGTCGACGTCCAGCAGGTTGATCGGGATCGTCGGCCCGATGCCCCAGGAAAAGCGCGGCGCGATCGGGCGGCGGTAGACGCCCTCGCCCGCGATCTGCGCGCGCGCGTCGGTCAGCCGCGTGCTCTGCCAGCTGTCCAGCGCCGCGCCGGGCCGGTCGACCTGCGCCTCGACGTCCGAGCGGCGGATCTGCGCGGTGGTCACCGGCAGGCCGTCGTTCAGCAGGGTGATGTTGAAGGTCTCGACCGACGGCGGCATCGCCAGCGCCAGCACCCGCGTCACCCGGCCGATCGCCTTGGCGCGGCGCTGGATCCGGGTGTTGACCAGGTAGAGGTCGATGCTGGTGCCGGTGATCCGCGCCTCGTCGATGCCGATGCCGTCGGCCGCCAGCACCTCGGACAGCGCCGCCAGCAGCTGGCGCTGCGAGTCCGGGTTGTCGGCCCAGGCGGTGCCCATCGGCGCGTCGGCGGCGCGGGCGCGCACCGGGGCCGGGCCCGTGCCCAGGTCCTGCGGCGCCAGCGGATCGTTCGGGTTGCCCGAAAAGCTGACCTGGAAGCCGAAGGCCGAGCCGTACATCCATGCCGCCGACAGCTGCACATGGTCGTTCGGGCTGTAGGCCGCGCCGATGTTGAACGGCGAGGCGCGGTCGAAGCCGCCGGCCTCTTCCGCATCGTAGCTGTCGGGGGAGTATTCCGCCATCAGCCGCAGCCCGTCGATCGGCGTGTCCCAGGCGACGCCGCCGAACACCGCCGCGTCGCCCTGGAAATAGCGGTCGAACTGCAGCTGGCCGGTGGGATCGGTGACCGCGCCGCGGTCGCCGAACGGCTTGCCGAGGCTGGCCTCGCCGCCCAGCCGGCCCCAGCCGATGCCGCCGGTCAGGGTCAGCCCGGGGATGACGGTCTTGCTGGCGACCAGGTATTCCGCGCCGTAGGGGCCGTCGCCCAGGAAGTCGCGCAGGCCCAGCGCCACGCCGGGCAGCAGGCCGTCCTCCTCCAGCAGCTGGAAGCGCAGATCGAAGCCGCGCGCCGAGACCGAGGGACCGCCGGGAACGTCCTGGATTTCCGACAGGCGGATGGTGCCGTATACCCGCGGCAGCAGCTGGAAGCCGATCGAGCTGCGCTGCGAGTGCTGGATCTGGCCGTAGGTCGCCGTCACCTCGCCGTCGGGCAGGGTCTCGGCGGTGGGCAGGTCGAGCAGGCCGGGGTTGCCATAGAGATTCAGCGTCTGCGCCCGCGCCGCGCCGCCCGTCAGCGCCGCCACCGCCGCCGCCATCGTCACCGCGAAAACCCCGTGCCTCACCGTGCGTATTCCTCGCCTGTTTTGGCGTTTTTCTTCCACGAGGCGCGGCGCGGTGACAAGCCCCGTGGGATTTTTGCCGGCTATCCGTGCGCGGAAAGCACAGCCGCCAGACCGGCGCGGTAGTCCGGGTACTTCAGCCGCACTTCAAGTTCGTTCTTGATCCGGTCGTTCCGAACCCGCTTGTTGTCGGCGTAGAAACTGCGCGCCATCGGCGTCAGCTCGGCCTGATCGAACGGCTGGTCGGGCGGCACCGGCACGCCCAGCAGCCTGGCGGCGTGCTCGATCACGTCCTGCGGCGGGCCGGGTGCGTCGTCGGCGACGTTGTAGGCGCGGCCCGGGTGCGGCCGCGCGAACGAGGCGCGCAGCACCTGCACGATGTCGTCGACGTGGATGCGGCTGAACACCTGCCCCGGCTTGACGATCCGCCGCGCGCTGCCGTCGCGCAGCTTGTCGAAGGCCGAGCGGCCCGGCCCGTAGATCCCGGCCAGCCGGAAGATGTGCACCGGCAGCCCGTGCTGCCGCCAGAGATCCATCCAGGCGGCGTTCTGCGCCGCGCGCAGCCCGCCGCGGTGGGTGGCCGGCACCAGCGGCGTGTCCTCGTCGACCCAGCCGCCGCCGTGATCGCCGTAGACGCCGGTGGTAGACAGCAGGCCGAGCCATTCCAACCGTGGCATGCGGCCGAGATGCGCGGCCATCAGCGCCTGCGCCGGATCGCCCGCGTCGCGCGGCGGCACCGAGGACAGCACGTGCGTCGCCTGCGCCAGCGCCGGCGTCAGCTCTTCGCCCGGCCAGAGCAGCGGCTCGGCGCCGGCGGCGCGCACCGCGTCCAGCCCGGCGGCGTGCCGGGTGGTGCCGGTGACGCGCCAGCCCGGCCCCAGCGCGCCGGTCAGCGCGCGGGCGGTGAAGCCGAAGCCGAGGCACAGCAGATGCGGCATGGGTTCCTTCCGTCTCTGTCCGCCGTCCTGTCTAGCGCAACGCCGGGCCGGTTGCGAGGGACGGGACGCGGCGGAGGCGGGGCGGCGTCGGGGGCTTGACGCGCGCCGCGCCCGGCGTCTTTCTGGCCGCAGGTTCCGGAGGCCCGATGCCCGACGCCCAGACCCTGCTGATCTTCGTGCCAGTGGCGCTGGCGCTGAACCTGACGCCGGGCGCGGACATGCTGTTCTGCCTCGGCCAGGGCATGCGCTCGGGCCCGCGGGCGGGGATCGCGGCGGCGCTGGGCGTGGCGGTCGGCGGGATGGCGCACGCGCTGGCGGCCGGGCTGGGGCTGGCGGCGCTGCTCGAGGCCTATCCGCTGGCGTTCGAGGCGGTGCGCTGGGCCGGGGTGGCGTATCTGGCGTGGATCGGCGTGCAGGCGTTCCGCGCGCCGGCGCCGCAGGCCGGCGCGGCGCCGCGGTTCAGCGCCGGCCGGGCGCTGCGCGAGGGCGCGCTGGTGTGCCTGTTCAATCCGAAGGTGGCGATTTTCATGCTGGCGCTGGTGCCGCAGTTCATCCGCCCCGAGGCCGGGCCGGTGCTGGGCCAGTTCCTGGTGTTCGGCAGCGTGCTGATGGCCGGCGGCGCGGTGGTCAACGCGCTGGTCGGCGGCTTCGCGGGGCGGCTCGGGCGGGGGTTCGCCCGCGCCCGCGCGGTGCGCTGGGGCAGCGGCGGCCTGTTCCTGGGCCTGGCCGCGGGGCTGGCGCTGGAGCGGCGCTGACCGTGCGCGGCGGGGAACCGCATGTGCGCCCCGGCCGTTGCCGTGGTGCGTTCTCACGGAAGATGCGCCCGGCCCGACCGCAAGCGGCCCTAACTGCTTCTGATCCTCGTCTGGCCGGGCGGTTCTGGCGCCTGTGTTCCTGCTGGTTTCGGCCGCGATCGACGGGCTGCCGGAGCGGTTGCCGGGCCTGATCGCCTGCGCCATCGTCGTCACCATCAGCCGCGCCCTGCACCGGCGCGCCGACCGGCTCAGGTCACCACGCGCAGCGTGAGATTGATGCGCCCGCCATCGGTCAGCAGATCCGAACGTCCGAAGAAGATCCGGTCGATGCCGTGGTGCACCAGCCGCGCCGCGCCGCCGATCACCAGCACGTCGCCGGACTCGAGCCGGACCGAAGTGGTCGGACCGCCGCGCTGCAGCCCGCCGATGCGGAACGTCGCCGGATCGCCCAGCGAGATCGACACCACCGGCTGCGAGAAGTCGGCTTCGTCCCGGTCCTGGTGCAGGCCCATTCGCGCCGCCTCGCCGTAGCGGTTGACGAGGCAGCATTCCGGCGCGCGGGCGTCCGGCGCGACCCGCCTCCACACCGCCCGTGCGCCCTGGGGTATCGGCGGCCACGGCGCGCCCGACGGGTGAGCGTCGATATAGCGGTATCCCTTGCGGTCGGTGTACCAGCCGAACCGCCCGGCCGAGGTCATGCGCACCTTCATCGGCTTGCCCCAGGGCGTCAGCGGCGCGAACAGCGGCGCCCGCGCCACAACCTGCCGCAACTCCTCGACCAGCGCCGCCTGCGCCGTGCGGTCGAGCAGTCCGCGGTGCAGCACCACCCCCGCCAGCCCGCCGGGCAGCGCGATCGGTTCGCCCGCGATGTCGCTTCCGGCCATGCATGCTCCCGCCCGCTACGTCCCGGACAGTCTAGCCCGTCGCCGCCGCGCGTCACATTCCCGTGAAAAAAGTGCCCCCGGCGCGCGGCGGCCGCTGTTGCAGGGCCGAACGGCGGTCCCTATATACCGGACCGGATCAGGGGTGTCGCCACCGTGGCAAACCCCTGAAAACATCAGGGATGAGGTCCGGGGGCCGCACCGCGGATCCGGCCTCGCAATCGCCGGAAGAGGAAAGTCATGTCGAAAGTCATCGGGATCGACCTTGGAACCACCAACTCCTGCGTCGCCATCATGGACGGCAGCCAGGCCAAGGTCGTCGAGAATTCGGAAGGGGCGCGGACCACGCCCTCGATCGTCGCGTTCACCGACGATGAGCGTCTGGTCGGCCAGTCCGCCAAGCGCCAGGCCGTCACCAATCCCACCAACACGCTGTTCGCGATCAAGCGCCTGATCGGCCGCCGCCTGTCCGACCCCGTCGTGGCGAAGGACAAGGACATGGTGCCCTACGAGATCGTCGAGGGCGACAACGGCGACGCGTGGGTGCGCGTCAAGGGCGAGAACTACGCGCCGTCGCAGATCTCGGCCTTCATCCTGCAGAAGATGAAGGAAACCGCCGAGGCCTATCTGGGCGAGAAGGTCGACAAGGCCGTGATCACCGTACCCGCCTACTTCAACGACGCCCAGCGCCAGGCGACCAAGGACGCCGGCAAGATCGCCGGCCTGGAAGTGCTGCGCATCATCAACGAGCCGACCGCGGCCGCGCTGGCCTACGGGCTGGACAAGAAGGAGTCGAAGACCATCGCCGTCTACGACCTTGGCGGCGGCACCTTCGACATCACCATCCTGGAGATCGACGACGGCCTGTTCGAGGTCAAATCGACCAACGGCGACACCTTCCTGGGTGGCGAGGACTTCGACATGCGCATCGTCGAGTACCTGGCCGAGCAGTTCAAGAAGGAGAACGGCGTCGACCTGACCAAGGACAAGATGGCCCTGCAGCGCCTGAAGGAGGCCGCCGAGAAGGCCAAGATCGAGCTGTCCTCGTCGAGCCAGACCGAGATCAACCAGCCGTTCATCTCGATGGACCCGGAGACCCGGCAGCCGCTGCACCTGGTGCTGAAGCTGACCCGCGCCAAGCTGGAAAGCCTGGTGGGCGACCTGATCAAGCGCTCGATGGACCCGTGCAAGGCGGCGCTGAAGGATGCCGGCCTGTCGACCTCGGACATCGACGAGGTGGTGCTGGTCGGCGGCATGACCCGCATGCCCAAGGTGGTCGAGGAAGTGACCAAGTTCTTCGGCAGGGAGCCGCACAAGGGCGTCAACCCGGACGAGGTGGTCGCGCTGGGCGCGGCGATCCAGGCCGGCGTGCTGCAGGGCGACGTCAAGGACGTGGTGCTTCTGGACGTGACCCCGCTGAGCCTGGGCATCGAGACCCTGGGCGGCGTGTTCACCCGGCTGATCGACCGCAACACCACGATCCCGACGAAGAAGAGCCAGGTGTTCTCGACCGCCGAGGACAACCAGAACGCGGTGACGATCCGCGTCTTCCAGGGCGAGCGCGAGATGGCCGCGGACAACAAGCTGCTGGGCCAGTTCAACCTTGAGGACATCCCGCCCGCGCCGCGCGGCGTGCCGCAGATCGAGGTGACCTTCGACATCGACGCCAACGGCATCGTGTCCGTGAGCGCGAAGGACAAGGGCACCAACAAGGAACAGAACATCACCATCCAGGCCTCGGGCGGGCTGTCCGACGACGACATCGAGCGCATGGTCAAGGAAGCCGAGGAGAACGCCGAGGCCGACAAGGGCCGCCGCGAGCTGGTCGAGGCGAAGAACCAGGCCGAGAGCCTTGTGCACAACACCGAGAAATCGGTCGAGGAGCATGGCGACAAGGTCGATCCGACCACCGTCGAGGCGATCGAGATGGCGCTGAAGAACCTCAAGGAGTCGCTTGAGGGCGAGGACGCCGAGAAGATCAAGACCCGCAGCCAGGACGTGATGGAAGCGTCGATGAAGCTGGGCGAGGCGATCTACAAGGCGCAGCAGGAAGAGGCCGAGAAGGCCGCGACCGACGAACCCTCGCCGGTGGACGAAAGCGACGACGATGTGGTTGACGCCGAGTACGAGGATGTCGACGGCGAAGAGCGCAAGTCGTCCTGAGCTTGAATCCGGAGCGCCGGCCCGCCCGCGAGGCGGGCCGGTTTTCCGTTCACGGAGCAGCTGAATGGCGAAGCCTGATTACTACGACATCCTGGGCGTCGGCCGGAATGCGGACGCGGACGAGCTGAAGAAGGCCTATCGCCGCAAGGCGAAGGAGCTTCACCCCGACCGCAATTCGGACAACCCGAACGCCGAGGCGCAGTTCAAGGAGGTCAACGAGGCCTACGACGTGCTGAAGGACGCCGAGAAGAAGGCGGCCTACGACCGGTTCGGTCATGCCGCGTTCGAGAACGGCTCGAACGGGCCGCGCGGCGCCGGCGGCGGCTTCCACCCCGGCGGGGCGGATTTCGCCAGCGCCTTCTCGGACGTGTTCGACGATCTGTTCGGCAACTTCGCCAGCGGCGGCGGGCGTCCGGGCGGCGGCCAGCGCGCGCGGCGCGGCGCGGACCTGCGCTACAACCTGAAGATCAGCCTGCAGGACGCCTATCGCGGCAAGCAGACCCGGCTGAGCGTGCCGACCTCGATCGCCTGCGACGTGTGCGCGGGCACCGGCGCCGAGGGCGGGTCCGAGCCCGCCACCTGCCCGACCTGTTCGGGGATGGGCAAGGTGCGCGCGCAGCAGGGCTTCTTCACCGTCGAGCGCACCTGCCCGACCTGCGCCGGCAAGGGCCAGATCATCAAGGATCCGTGCGTCGCCTGCGGCGGCGCCGGCCGGGTCGAGAAGGACCGCTCGCTGTCGGTCAACATCCCCCCGGGGGTGGAGACCGGCACCCGCATCCGGCTGGCCGGCGAGGGCGAGGCCGGGCTGCGCGGCGGGCCGTCCGGGGACCTCTACATCTTCATCGAGGTCGAGGATCACCCGATCTTCGAGCGGGACGGGGCGAATCTGTTCTGCCGGATCCCGGTGTCGATGACCACCGCCGCGCTGGGCGGCGAGCTGGAGGCGCCGAACATCGACGGCGGCCGCAGCCGGGTCAAGGTGCCCGCAGGCGTGCAGTCCGGCAAGCAGCTGCGGCTGCGCGCCAAGGGCATGCCGATGCTGCGCGGCACCGGGTTCGGCGACCTTTACATCGAGCTGGCGGTCGAGACGCCGGTGAACCTGACGCCGAAGCAGAAGGACCTGCTGAAGGAGTTCGAGGCCGGCGGCAAGAACAACAGCCCCGAGAGCCAGGACTTCTTTTCCAAGGTCCGCAATTTCTGGGAAGGCATGAAGGGCGCCTGACGCGCCCCGGCCCGAGAGCAAAGCAAACCGCCGGCAGGTCCCCCCGCCGGCGGTTTTTTTCTGGCCAGGGCCCGGTTGCGGCCCGGTCGCGGCCCTCACCGGCCGCCGGTTTCAGCCGCGCCAGGCCTGCCAGTAGCCCTGCATCCGCGCCACATGCGCCTTCGGCGTCTCGGCGTACACCCGCGCGCCCAGGGTGAAGGCGGCGTCCTGCAGGCTGCGGCGGCGGCCGGCGATCAGCCCGCGCAGCGGGTCCAGCCCGGTGTCGTCCGGCAGCGCGGCGTCCAGATCGGCAAGGTCGTGATCGTCGCCCAGAAGGTCCGACAGCCGCGACATCTCGCGGCGGCGCGCGTGCATCGGCTCGGGCCAGAGGTTCTGCAACAGCCGGACGTGGTACCAGTGGTACTTCACCCGCTTGCGCCAGTCGTGCAGGTCGCCGACCGCGCGGCTGTCGCGGGCGGCGCGCATTTCCTTCCGGCCACGGGCGTAGGTCCGGCGCAGCCCCGGCGCCACCGCGTCGAAGCGCCGGGCCGACAGCGAGATGCCGCCCAGCCGGGCGCGGCCGGCCTCGAGCGCGGCGGCGAAGGCGTCCAGCTGCGCCTGCGCGTCGTCGCCGCCGGTGTCGTCGGGCTGCGGCAGCGCCTCGCGGGCGCGCAGCAGCGCGACCCGCTGGTCCGGGTCCGCGGCCGGCTCGAGCGCGTCCAGGGTCTTCATCGCCACCGCCGCCTCGCGCAGGCCCGCGACCAGCCTGGCGGTGTCGCGGTAGTGCGCGTTCTCGCGGTCGAAGTCGTCCGGGTCCATCGCGCCGCGCATCAGCCGGAACAGGCCGCGCAGCTTCTTGCAGCGCTTGCGCACCTGGTGCACCGCCGCATCGCGGCCGAGCGCGTCGTCGCGCAGCTCGTCCAGCCCCTTGCAGAGCTGCTCGGCCGCGATCCGGCGCAGCGCCTTCTGCGCCGACTCCTTGCGCTTCAGGCGGTATGCCATCGGTTCAGCCCACCTTGCACGCCGCCATCACCGCCATGTTCAGGATGTCGTTGACGGTCGAGCTGATGGCGCAGATCTTCACCGGATTGTCGATCCCGGTCAGGATCGGACCGATGACGGTGGCGCCGCCCAGTTCCTGCAGCAGCTTGACGCTGATCGAGGCCGAATGCCGGGCCGGCACCACCAGGATGTTTGCCGGCTCGGACAGCCGGCAGAACGGGTATTGCCGCATCACGTCCATGTTCAGCGCCACGTCCACGGTCATCTCGCCGTCGTGCTCGAAATCCACGCCGCGCTCGATCAGGATCTCGTTGGCGCGGGACATTTTCTCGGCGCGCTCGGACACCGGATAGCCGAAGTTCGAGAAGCTGGCGAAGGCGACGCGCGGCTCCAGCCCCAGGGTGCGGGCGACGGCGGCCGAGCGTTCGGCGATGTTGGCCAGGTCCTCTTCCTCGGGCCATTCGTGCACCAAGGTGTCGGCGATCAGCACCAGCCGCCCGCCCAGCAGCACGGCGGTGATCCCGACCGCGCCGTGGCCCGGGTCGACGTCGAACACGTGCCCGACCAGCGACAGCACCTGCGCCGACTTCCGCGTCGCGCCGGTCACCATGCCGTCGACCAGCCCGTGGTGCACCAGCAGCGACGAGAACACATGCCGGTCGCGCGACGCCAGCCGGTGGCAGTCGCGCTGGTCGAAGCCCTGGCGCTGCAGCCGCGCGTACAGCGTGCCGGTCATCGCCGGCAGGTCGTCAACCGTGGCGGCGTTGACGACCTCGATCTCGTCGACCGCCTCGGGCATGCCGGCGGCGGCCAGGAACTCGCGCACCTGCTCGGGGCGTCCCACCACCACCGGGGTGCCCAGGCCGGCGCGGGCGAAGGCGACCGCGGCGCGCACCACCCGTTCGTCGTCGCCCTCGGCAAAGGCGATCCGGGCCTGCTCGCGCCGGGCGCGGGCATAGAGCGCCTGCAGGATCGAGGCGGTCGGGTCCAGCCGCGCCTTCAGCGCATGCTCGTAGCCTTCCATGTCGATGATCGGGCGACGGGCGACGCCGGTGTCCATGCCGGCCTTCGCCACCGCCGGCGGGATCGTGTAGATCAGCCGCGGATCGAACGGCGTCGGGATGATGTAGTCCGGCCCGAAGGTCAGCTTGCGGCCATAGGCCATCGCCACCTCGTCGGGCACGTCCTGCCGCGCCAGCCGGGCCAGCGCCTCGGCGCAGGCGATCTTCATCTCGTCGTTGATCGCGCGGGCATGCACGTCCAGCGCGCCGCGGAACAGGTACGGAAAGCCCAGCACGTTGTTCACCTGGTTCGGATAGTCCGACCGGCCGGTCGCGACGATCACGTCGTCGCGGACCTCGCGCGCCTCTTCGGGGGTGATTTCCGGGTCGGGGTTGGCCATCGCGAAGATCACCGGGTTCGGGCCCATCGACGCGACCATCGCGGGCGTCACCGCGCCCTTGGCCGAGACGCCCAGGAACACGTCCGCCCCCTCCATCGCCTCGGCCAGCGTGCGCAGCCCGGTCTTGACCGCGTGCGCCGACTTCCACTGGTTCATGCCCTCGGTGCGGCCCTGCCAGATCACGCCCTTGGTGTCGCACATGATGCAGTTCTCGTGCCGCGCGCCCATCGACTTCAGCAGTTCGAGACAGGCGATCCCGGCGGCGCCGGCACCGTTCAGCACGATCCGGCAGTCCTCGATCTTCTTGCCCGAGATCCGCAGCGCGTTGATCAGCCCGGCCGCGCAGATCACCGCGGTGCCGTGCTGGTCGTCGTGAAAGACGGGGATGTCCATCTGCTCCTTGAGCGTCTGCTCGATGATGAAGCATTCCGGCGCCTTGATGTCCTCGAGGTTGATGCCGCCGAAACTGGGTCCCATCAGCCGCACGGCCTGGATGATCTGGTCCGCGTCCTCGGTGTCCAGTTCGATGTCCACCGCGTTGACGTCGGCGAAACGCTTGAACAGGACGGCCTTGCCCTCCATCACCGGCTTCGAGGCCAGCGCGCCCAGGTTCCCCAGCCCCAGGATCGCCGAGCCGTTCGAGATCACGGCGACCATGTTGCCCTTCGAGGTGTAGTCGTAGGCCAGGCCGGGATCGCGGGCGATCTCCTCGACTGGGACGGCGACGCCGGGCGAATAGGCCAGGCTGAGGTCGCGCTGGGTAACCATCGGCACCGAGGCGCGCACCTCGAGCTTTCCGGGCGTGGGTTCGAGGTGGTAGCTCAGCGCCTCGTCGCGCGTGTACTTGCGGCTTGCCATGATCGGCGATCCCTCCCGGTGTTTTCGCCCACCTTACGCGGGCCCCCAGTCAGGGCAAGGCCGCGCGTGCGGCGGCGAGACCGGCCACCCGCCCGGTGGCCAGGCAGGTGGTGATCAGGTAGCCGCCGGTGGGCGCGTCCCAGTTGATCATCTCGCCGGCGCAGAAGGTACCGGGACGGGCGCGCAGCATCAGATCCTCGGTCAGTTCGGACAGCGGCACGCCGCCGGTGGTCGAGATCGCCTCGTCCAGCGGCCGCGGACCGCTGACCGCCAGCGGCACCGCCTTGATGCGCGCGGCCAGCGCCGCGGGGGCGTCGGGCAGCGGCCCCGACTCGCGCAGCAGCGCGGCCTTCACCCCCTGCAGCCGGATCGCGCGGCGCAGGTGGTTCGCCAGGCTGGCCTTGCCGCGCCTGCGGGACAGGCGTTCGGCCAGTTGCGCCGCGCCCTGCCCCGGCATCAGGTCCAGCAACAGCCTGCCCGAGGCCAGCAGCGGCTGCGCGACGGCATAGACCGCGCTGCCCTCGATGCCGCGGGCCGAGACGACGAACTCTCCGGTCACCGACGCATCGCCCGCCGTCAGCGTGACGGGTTTCACCGGCGAACCGAAATGCCGGGCCATGTGCGGCGACCAGTCGACCGCGAAGCCGACGTTCGACGGGCCGAACGGGCTGAGCGGCACGCCCGGCAGCAGCCCGGCCCAGCGCCCGTCGCTGCCCAGCCGCGCCCAGCTTGCGCCGCCCAGCGCCAGAACGACGGCGCCTGCCGCCACCTCCCGAACGCCTCCGGGCGTGTCGAAGGCCCGGCCCCCGGTCCAGCGCCAGCGGGTGCGCAGATCGACGCCCGCGCCTTCCAGCCGGGCGATCCAGGCGCGCAGCAGCGGCGAGGCCTTCATCGCCGAAGGAAACACCCGCCCCGACGATCCGGTGAACACCGCCTGCCCCAGGCCGCGCGCCCACTGCTGCACCTGCGCCGGGCCGAAATCGGCCAGCGCCCGGTCCAGCGCCATGCCGGCGCTGACGCGGGCGCGGAACGCGGGGTCCGGCTCGTCCATGGTCAGGTTCAGCCCGGATTTCCCGGCCATCAGGAACTTGCGGCCCAGCGTCGGCTTCTGCTCGGCCAGCAGCACGCGCGCACCCTGCCCGGCGGCGGCCTCGGCGGCCATCAGCCCCGCCGGCCCGCCGCCGATCACGCAGACATCGGTCTTGATCCGCTCGCCCATGGCGCGCGTATAACAGAGCGATGACGGATGACCAGCAGCAGGACGATCCGATCTGCGCGCTGTGCGGCCGGCCGATCCCGCCGCACGCGAAACAAAGCGTGCATCACCTGGTGCCGAAGCTGAAGGGCGGCAAGGGCGGGCCGACGGTGTTGCTGCACCAGATCTGCGGCCTTATGTAGCAAAAGCACCAAGCGCGGCGCATACCGATATGCCAATATCGGCCTATGGAAAACATCCGCTTGGGCCGCATATCCGATACTAGCATCACAACGGCGCTACTGCACCTGCGGGCCGAGATAATCCGTGAGGGCCAGGACGGGCTTGCGCACGTGGAGGCCCTGTTGCGCCTTCGTGGCGTGGACCCCGGCGACTACTACGTCCCGCAGAAGGTGCCCAAGCACTTCGCCCGCAACAAGCTGCGCACGGCGCTGCTAGGGGAACTGAGGGAAGGCCCAAAGACCGGGCCAGAGTTGGCGCGGGCAGTGGCGGCGCAGAGCCCCGGCCTGATGTACAAGCAGGCTTACAAGCGGGTGTATGTGGCGCTACACGCTATGCAGCGCGCGGGGCTGGTGACGCATGAGGGGCGGGTGTGGTGTCAAGTCTAGGAGACTCTTAGTAGTTTTAGTGATATCCACAACCTGTGCTTCACATCGATCCAGACGACCAAAGTCTTTTTAGTCTCTTCTGCGGGCGGCTCCCGCCTGAATCCTTAGTGCACATCGGGCGGATACCATCCGAAGTCAGGATAAAGCTCGGCTGGGCATCTAGTCGAGTGCTGGTATCTCACAGAGACGCGATGAAAATTCGGCACCACGCAGATCACTCCATGTCTCCAGAAAGTGCTTTAATTATAAAGAACTTGGTAAAGTATGGAGACTTTTATAGGCAACACGACAGGGGAGCGCCCATGCAAATAGTTGGTGTATTGCATGATCACCCCCAGCCAAAGCGATGCCACTATGCTGTCATGGCAAGGGATGATGCAGACACCGGAATTTTCTTACGGACGTTCTACAGGACAAGTAAGATGAGCCGTTCCAAACTGCGGGGCGCGGAGGTTCTTCGAGATTTCAGTAAAATCGGATATTTCAAGTAGGTGGAGGGGGACCCACAAGCTCCCCTAAGCACCCAAAGGCCTTTCGGCCAATGATGGCGGACGTGGGCTTTACCGCATTCTCCACGAATCAGAGTATAGCAGATAATGCCACCCGGTCTATGATTTTATCGTTGACAATAATTGCGATTTGAGTCTCGTCTTGATTCTTTTCGTTAAACCGCACGCTGCCAGTAGCCCTTGAAGTCCCGGCTAACCGGCGCGGCCAGAGCATTGCCGAGGGCGCGCAATGTCAGGCCCTTGTTGCCCGTCTCGCGATGATCTTCCAGCCAAGCGGCGTGGTTGGCGTACTGGTGCAGGTACTTGGGCGAAACCCAATGGTGCTGGCCCGACACCATGCGGCGCAGGCGGGAGAAGTAGCTTTCCACCCAGTTGGTGTGCTTGCCGTGACCGGCGCTGTACTCGACCGAGTGGTTCACGCGGCCACCGCCGAACGTGTCTTCCAGAGTGTCCCAGTGGTGGCCCTCGTCGGCGTAGATCGATGCGGCGGGGTCCAGCTTGTCGAAGGCGATTTCCACGCCCTCGGCTTCCTGCTTGCGAACGAACGGCAGGGTGCGGCCCATGCGCTCACGGAGGGCGACAACCACGCGGCGGGTGGTCGGACGGTTCTCGGTCCGGCGGCGGTCCTTGCGGTCTTCCTTGCGGTTCTCCAGGCGGGCGTGGCCACCGAAGTACGCGCCGTCAATCTCAACTTCGCCATCCAGGCGGGCGTCTGCAATCTCACCCGCCAGCGCCTCGCGCAGCTTGTGGGCCAGAACCCAAGCCGTCTTGTACTGGACGTCAAGGGTGCGGGAGAACTGAACCGAGGACATGCCCTTGGCGTTGCTGACGAAGATGCAGATCGCGGCCAGCAGATCCACGAAGTCCAGTTTGCGGCTGGCGAAGATGGTGCCCGAGGTCACGGAAAACTGGTGACGGCACTCTTTGGCGCGACACTTGAACTTGCGGCGGGTGGCAATCTCATAAGCCTCACAGCAACCGCAGCGGGGGCAAACAGCCTCGCCGCCGGTAGAAGCCCAGCGGATGTTCTTGAACGTCTCGTAAGCAGCTTCCTCGCCCGCCTTGTAGATCGCTTTCAGGGAAAGCGTCCGGGCGGCTGCGCTGAGAAGGAAGTGCTGTGCCATTATCATTACCTATGATGCCTATACCCTATAAATAGGGGTTACAAAGCATCATTACAAGGGCTATATCCCTATAAATAGGGATTTAACCACCGAGGTAGTGATATGCCGAAAGCGCAAACAGACGCAGAATGGTCGAGCCGAGCTAAGAATTTACTTAGGTCCGAACTCAAGAGAAAGGGTGTGACATACGCCCAATTATCTGATTTACTTGAAAAAATTGGCGTTCAGGAGAACGAAAAAAACATTGCGAACAAGATCAGCCGTGGCGTTTTTACTATGGCTTTCTTTCTGCAATGTATGGCTGCAATTGAGGTCACAGAAGTGAGGCTCTGAAATGGTTTCTTACGATGTTGAAGAACATGGGGACCGGCTTGTAATCACACTTGATCCAGGTGAGCCAGTCGGATTGGGAGACCTCGCGGACAGCTTTGCCTCTCTGGCCCGAATGTACGAGCGGCACTACCGCAGCAATGATGAGGCAGCGCCCAAATTGTTCGTCACGCGGCTGGAAACAGGGTCTGTTATTGCTGAGATTGCCCCCTACGGAATTATGATGGGCGGCATTGCCCTGATGGATGGCGGCATGATCGTTACAGATTTTGCGAACCGCGTCTGGCGAGGCATCAGCTACTTTTCTGGCAAGCGCGATGAAGTTCAAAAACTGGAACCGCCGACGAAAGAGGACGCCGCAGACCTTAAAGAGTTTATGAAGCCCCTCACGGGCAAAACGGGCGCGCGGCTAGGCGTCAAACATGCGCGTTACGATAAGATCGATGGCGATAAGCGCACGGTTGTCGAATACAATTTCGATGAAGCTGAAATAAACAAAGCGTCCATTAACATGGAGCAGGCCATCGCACTGCCAGCACCAAAAGTAGTACCAGACCCAACCGAAAGCGGTATCCGTAGTGAGGTGATGCTGTTCTTAGAGCAAGCGAACCGCGGCCCCGGCAAAGAGAAGGGCAGGACAGGTGATCGCGGGCGCATCCCTGAGGTGTCAGATAAAATTCTGCCGGTATATTTCCGTCAAAGCATCCAAGACTTGAAAGAAAAGATGATGCAGGGCGAGGAAAACCCGCTCAATCTGGTGTTTGTTGTGGATGTGCACGTTCAGCGAATTGATGGAGACCCCAAGGGTTACACGGTTGTCGAAATCCACGAAAGCAATCTGCGCGACGAATAGCTTGGTGCGTTTGCTACATAAGTCCGCAGATCTGCCACAACGAGATCCACGCCACGCTGACCGAGGCCGAACTGGCGCGCGACTACGCCACGCCCGGGGCGCTGCGCGCGCATCCGCAGCTTGCGGCGCTGATCCGCTGGCTGCGGCGCAAGGATGCGGCGTTCCACCGCCGCAGCGCCGGCCGCCGGCGCAGGCGCCATTCCCTTTGACGCTGCCGGCCGCGGCGCATAATGATCCGTAAACGGCAAAGGATAACAACAATGCCCGACACCGAATTCAGCGACCTCGGCCCGGACCGGTCCCTGCTGCTGGTCGACGACGACGAGCCGTTCCTGCGCCGGCTCGCCCGTGCGATGGAGAAGCGGGGCTTCGAGCCCACCGCGGTGCAGACCGTGGCTGAGGGCAAGTCGGTCGCCGCCACCCGCCCGCCGGCCTACGCGGTCATCGACCTGCGGCTGGAGGACGGCAACGGGCTGGACGTGGTCGAGGCGCTGCGCGAGAAGCGCCCCGACAGCCGCATCGTGGTGCTGACCGGGTACGGTGCCATCGCCACCGCGGTCGCGGCGGTGAAGATCGGCGCCACCGACTACATGTCGAAGCCGGCCGACGCCAACGACGTCACCAACGCGCTGCTGGCCCGCGGCGAGGACAAGCCGCCGCCGCCCGAGAACCCGATGTCCGCCGACCGGGTGAAATGGGAGCACATCCAGCGGGTGTTCGAGCTGTGCGACCGCAATGTCAGTGAAACCGCGCGGCGGCTGAACATGCACCGGCGCACGCTGCAGCGCATCCTGGCGAAACGTTCGCCGCGCTGAGATCGCCGCGATCGGGTGTTGCAATCCGCACGCTTCGCGTCTGAGGCATTTTCGAATCGCGTGACACAACCGATGACTTTAGTGTAAACGTGCGGAAAGTATTTCGGGGGCAGCATCCTAATGCCGAATGTGGAAACGATGTCCACGCGGGACTCGATCCCCAAGATCCGCACGCTCTCCAGCTATCGCCGCCGCACCGTCGACATCAACGTCACGCCGGCGAACAGCGTCGAGATCGCGGATCTGCACCGCTACATCTCGGACGTCCTTGGCGACGGCATCGCCTCGGTCGAGACCGTGCGCGACGTGCATGCCAAGCAGGGCTTCAGCATCTGGAAGGTCGAGGACGGCAAGGGCAAGACCTCGGGCGTGTTCGCGCTGTTGTTCCTGAACGACGCGGGGCTGAAGGCCCTGCACGAGGACCGCTTCGACGCCCGCGCCCCCGACATGGCGCATCTGGCCGACAACCCGCAATCGGTGGTGGCGATCTTCGCCTGGTGCTTCGTGCTGCGCGGCAAGGCCAAGGCGGCGCTGCTGAAGGTGGCGACCTGGCTGGACCTGTGCGGCTGGAACGAGTGCCCGATCTTCACCAACCCGGTCACGCCGCAGGGCTCGCGGCTTGCCGAGGCGCTGGGCTTCCGGCCGGTGCACGATCCGCGGCAGTCCGCGCTGCACGCGGTGATGTAGGCCGCCGAGGCGCGCTCAGCGTCGCCGCCTGAGATACACGTAATAGGCCCCGCCGCCGCCGTGCCGGTCATGCGCCGGGGAAGTCTGCAGCACCAGCGCCGACAGTGGCGGCTGCGCCAGCCAGTGCGGCAGTTCGTTGCGCAGCACGCCCTGGCGCGCGGGCGGGTCCATCGGATGGTCGCGCCGGCCCTTGCCGGTGATTACCAGCACCAGCCGCATTTCCCGTGCATAGGCATCGGCGAGGAACATGCGCAGCGCCGCGTGGGCACGCTGCGCGGACATGCCGTGCAGGTCGATCCGCGCCTCGGGCGCCAGCTTGCCGCGTTTCAGCCGGCCGAAGGTCTTGGCGTCCATGCGCGGCGGCGCGGTGCGCAGGCGGTCCATCGGATCGGGGCTGAGGCTGACGCGGACGCGGCCTTTCGCCGGCGTCTGTTGCGGGCGCGGGATCTGTGGCGGTGGCAGTGGCGGCGGCTCGGCCCGCGGCGGCGTCGTCGCTTCGGGGGGTGAGGGACGGTTCCGCGGCTCGGGCACGCCGGTGCCTGCGCCTGTGTCGCGCCGGCGCTTTTCGATCGGCGTCAGCGTGGCGCTGAACCGGTCCCAGAGGGCGCGTTCGTCCTCGGTCAGACGTCGGCGGGGTTTTCTGCGCCCGGACGCCATCCCACGGGGTCAGCCGCCGGTGGCGACCAGCAACCAGTTGGGGCTGTCGCTGCCCATCACGCGGCTGAAGGTCCAGACGTCCTTCTGGCGCTTGATCTCCTGCGGGTCGCCCTCGACCACCTCTCCGTCGGGGTTGCGCACGACCGAGGTCAGCTCGCCCACGAAGCGGACCGAGACGTCGCCCTCGCGCGTGTCGGGGTCGAAATTGGCGCCGACGATCTTCAGCTCGCGGATGCCCACGAAATTCGCATCGACGGTCAGGCCCCTGTCGGCACGGGCGAACACCGCCGACGAGAAGCTCTCGTACACCTCGGGGGCGAGGAACTGCTCCAGCGTGTCCAGCTCGCCGTTCTCGTAGGCCATCAGGATCAGCTCGTAGGCCTGGCGCGCGCCGTGAGCGAATTCCGACACCGAGAACCCGGGTTCGGCCTGCTTCATCTGCGCCAGCGCCTGCGCCGCCGGGCTTTCCGGATCGACGTGATCGGCGATGTCGTGATCGGTGCCGCCGCCGTCGATGACCTCGAAGCTGCGTGACCGCTCGACCTCGGGCTTGGTGCGGCCGCCCAGCGGTTTCTCGAAGCCGCCGCGCGTGCCCAGCACGTCGCGCAGCCGCAGGATCAGGAACAGGGCAACACCCGCCAGGACCAGGATCTGGATCAATTGCGAGCCCATAAGTGCCCTTTCGTGTTTCGCGTGGCTGAACGGTGGCGACGGGACGCCATGTTACCTATGTAGGGGGTCAGTCAGGCCAAGTCCATTGGCAGAGGGGAGGCAATTTGGCACGAGGCAGGTTCACCGCGCTGTTGTTCGCGGCCTTCGTCGCGGTTCCGATCGTCGAGATCGCGCTTTTCATCCAGGTCGGCGGCTGGATCGGCCTGTGGCCGACGCTGGCCGTGGTGGTGCTGACCGCGATCGCCGGCACGGCGCTGATGCGCGCGCAGGGGCTGGCGACGCTGGCCGAGCTGCAGCGGCGGATGAACGCCGGCGAGAACCCCACCGCGACGCTGGCGCACGGGGCGATGATCCTGTTCGCCGGCGCGCTGCTGCTGACGCCGGGCTTCTTCACCGACACCGTCGGCTTCCTGCTGCTGCTGCCGCCGGTGCGCGCGTCGATCATCCGCAGCGCCGCCGCGAACATCTCGGGGAAGGTCGCGGTGTTCCGCACCGGCGGCGGACCCGCCGGCCCGGGGCCGGGCGCGCATCCGGGTGCCGGTGACGGCAGCGACGGCCCGATCGACGCCGAATACCAGCGGCTGGACCCCGACGAGGTGGACGAGGACGGCCCGCGCGGCAGCAGCGGGTGGACGCGGCAGCGCTAGGGCGATAGACCGCGAGGCGAGCGAGTTTACACTGTATCCGCGAGGAACCCATGGCCGAACAAGACACCGCCCCGCAGCAGCCCGCCGGCGCCGAGCCCGGTCAGCAGCCGGCCCGCCCGAAGATGCAGGTGCTGGCCCAGTACATTCGCGACCTGTCGTTCGAGAACATCGCGATCCAGAAGGGCCAGAAGATCGAGGGCCAGCCCCAGGTGCAGGTGCAGGTCGCGCTGGACGCCAAGAAGTCCGGCGACAGCCAGTACGAGGTGATCCTGAAGACCAAGGTCGAGAACAAGGCCCAGGACGCGGTCGTGTTCGTGATGGAGCTGGAGTACGGCGGCCAGTTCCGGGTCGAGAACGTGCCCGACAACCAGCTGCACCCCTACCTGCTGATCGAGTGCCCGCGGATGATCTTTCCCTATGTGCGCCGGATCATCGGCGACATCACCCGCGACGGCGGCTATCCGCCGCTGAACGTCGACAACATCGATTTCCAGCAACTGTACGTGCAGGACCTGATGCGCCGGCAGGCGGCGCAGAAGGCCGACGGCAACGGCCCCGACACGCCACAGCAGTAGGCCGGGGCCGGTCCGCGACGGCACGCGGCGATACGCGACCGGGCCGCGGGCGATACGCCTGCGGCCCGGTCGCGTTCGGGGTTCCGATCGCGGCGGCGTGCGGATTGTGCGGCGAAGGATGCCGGTGCAGCACGGGTCCGGTATTTCAGGTCGTGGAAATCGACGGCGCCGGGCAGTCGAACATGGCGACCGTCGGACCGCGGCTCAGCCCGGCCAGAGCCCGCCCTCGGCCAGATCGGCCACGAAGGCCGCGTGCGCGGCGGCCTCGGCCTCGGTGCCGCGCGGCGGCAGCGGGCGCGGCCGCGGCGGCGGGGTGTAGTCGCGGCCGGCGTCGGCCGTGCCGCCGCCGCCCGAGACCACGCTGAGCACCAGGCCCGGCTGGCGGCCGCCGATCAGCTCCAGATACACCTCGGCGAGAATCTCGGAATCGAGCAGCGCGCCGTGCAGCGTGCGGTTCGAATTGTCGATCGCGAACCGCCGGCACAGCGCGTCCAGCGAGTTCTGCGCGCCCGGAAAGCGCTTGCGGGCGATCTCGAGCGTATCGAGGGCGACATCGGGCGCCAGCCGGCGCTTGCCGCACCAGCCCAGTTCGGCGTTCAGGAAGCGCACGTCGAAGGCGGCGTTGTGGATCACCAGCTTCGCGTCGCCGATGAAGTCGAGGAACTGCTGCGCGATCTCGGTGAAGACCGGCTTGTCGGCGAGGAACTCGGCGCTGATGCCGTGCACCGCGAAGGCCTCTTCGGGCATGTCGCGCTGCGGGTTGATGTACTGGTGATAGGTGTTGCCGGTGGGCATGTGATTGAACAGTTCCACCCCGCCGATCTCGACGATACGGTGGCCCTCGTCCGGGTTCAGGCCGGTGGTTTCGGTGTCGAGGACGATCTCACGCATGGCTGCCCCTGATGTTCTGCAGCACAGACTGGACGTCTGCACGCGCGGCTGCAAGGCCCCGGCCGGTGTCGATGACGTAATCGGCGCGGGCGCGTTTGTCGGCGTCGGGCATCTGCCGCTGCAGCAGCGCGCGGAACCGCTGGACGGTCATGCCGGGACGGGCCAGCGCGCGGGCGCGCTGCACCGCCTCGGGTGCGGTGACGACGACGACGGCGTCGCAGTCCGCCTCGGCGCCGGTCTCGTACAGTAGCGGGATATCGAGCACCACCACGTCGGCGGTGGCGGCGGCGACGAACGCGCCGCGGTCGCGCCGCACCAGCGGGTGCACGATCCGCTCCAGCCGGGGCAGAAGGGCCGGGTCGCGCCGGAGTTCCGCCGACAGCGCGTCGCGGTCGATGCCGCCGTCCCGCAGCGCCGCCGGCACCAGCGCCGCGACCGGCGCGACCGCCGGGCCGCCGGGGCGGTACAGCCGGTGCACGGTGGCATCCGCGTCCCAGACCGGCACCCCGGCGTCGCGGAACATCTGCGCGGTGGTGCTTTTGCCCATGGCGATGGAGCCGGTCAGGCCCAGGCGGAACGGCCGGCGGCTCACGCCGGCAGCACGGCCCGGCGCAGCGCGTCGTCGATCTCGGGCTTGACGCCGAACCAGCTTTCGAACCCCGGCGCGGCCTGGTGCAGCAGCATCCCCAGGCCGTCGATCGCGTTCAGGCCGCGGGCGCGGGCGCGGGCCAGGAACGCGGTTTCCAGCGGATTGTAGACGATGTCCACCACCGACGCGCCGTCGGGGGCCGCGTCGAGCGACAGGTTCAGCGGCGGCTTGCCGGTCAGCCCCAGCGCCGTGGTGTTGACGATCAGCCGCGCGCCGTCGGCGGCGTCGGCGGCGCGTTCCCAGTCGACCTGGACCATGCGGCCGCCGAAATGCTCGGCCAGCATCTCGGCCTTCTGCCGGGTGCGGTTGGCGATGCGCACCTCGGGCGCGCCGGCGTTCAGCAGCGCCGAGACCACCGCCCGCGCCGCGCCGCCGGCGCCCAGCACCAGCACCGGTCCGGATTTCGCCGACCAGTCGGGCGCGCCGGCGCGGACGCTTTCCAGAAAGCCGGCGCCGTCGGTGTTGTCGGCGTGAATCGCGCCGCCCTCGCGGAAGGTGACGGTGTTCGCGGCGCCGATCAGCGAGGCGCGGTCGGACACGGTGTCGGCCAGCGCCAGGATGGTTTCCTTGTACGGGATCGTCACGTTGACGCCGCGAAAGCCCAGCTTCGGCAGTGCGCGGATGCCGTCCTCGAAATTCTGCTGATGCAGACCGATGGGGATGTAGTATCCGTCGATGCCATAGCGGCGCAGCCAGTGATTGTGCAGGACGGGCGATCGGCTGTGAGCGATGGGCCACCCGACCACGCCGGCCAGTGGCGGCGCGCTGTCTGTCATTCCTGCATCACTCCCCTCGTTCTCAGGAACTGCAGCACCTCGAGCAGGGGCAGTCCCAGGACCGAGAAATAATCACCCTGCACACGGGAGAAAAGGCAGGCCCCGCCGGCCTCGAGCTTATAGCACCCGACTGTGGCAAGCAGGTCATCGCCGTGCCGGTCGAGATAGGCATCCAGAAAGGCGTCGGAGAACTCCCGCATCACCAGTTGCGCGCGGCCGATATGGCGCCAGACCGGGCGGCCGGCCTCGTAGACCACCGCCGCGGACAGCAGCTCGTGCGCCTTGCCGCGCAGCGCCTGAAGCTGCGCCCGCGCCGCGTCGAGATCCGCCGGCTTGTCGTAGAGCGTGCCGCCCTGCACCAGCACCTGGTCGGCGCCCAGCACCAGCCCGTCCGGGTGCTTCTGCGCCACGCGCTGCGCCTTCAGCTCGGCCAGGGTGTCGGCGATGTCGCGGGCCGGGGCGTCCTCGGCCAGCATCGCGGCCTTGACGGCGGCCTCGTCGACGCGCGCCGGCTGCGCCCGCAGCGGCACGCCGCAGGCGCGCAGCATCGCCGCGCGCGCCGCCGAGCCCGAGGCGAGCACCAGTTCGCGCCCGGGTGTCGCGGGCCCGGTCATCGCCGCGCGCCGATCATCTGGCGGACCGAGGCCGCGGTTTCCTCGATCGAGCGGCGGGTGACGTCGATCACCGGCACCTGGTAGCGGTCGAAGAACAGGCGGGCGGCGACCAGTTCCTCCTCGATGCGCTCGCGCTCGGAATAATCGCGGCTGGCGGGCTGGCCGAGGGCGCGCAGCCGCGTCTGCCGGACCTGCGCCAGCCGCGCCGCGCTGGCGATGAGCCCGACCACAGGTACCCCGGCGCGCAGCGCGGTCATCAGTTCCTGCGGCGGATCCTGCGCCGGCACCAGCGGCACGTTCGCCGCCTTGATGCCCTGGTAGGCGAGATAGATGCAGGTCGGCGTCTTGGAGGTGCGGCTGACACCGACCAGGATCACGTCGGCGGACAGCAGATAGTCCTCGGTCACGCCGTCGTCGTGCGAGATCGCGTAGTCGATGGCGGTGATCCGGTCGAGATATTCGGTGTCGACCTGGTACTGCCGCCCCGGCCGGATCGACGGCGCCACGCCAAGCACGCGGGCGATGCCGTCGAACAGCGGGTCGAGCAGCGGCACGCAGGGGATCGCGGCCGCCTGGCCCAGCTCGACCACCGCCTGCTTCAGATCGGGGTCGACCACGGTGAAGGCGAGCAGCGACGCGCGGGCCCGCACCTCGGGGCCGATCCGGTCGAGATCGGCGCGGCTGCGCACGAAGGGGTAGAGATCGAGATGGGGCTCGACGCAGCCGAACTGGCTGATCGCGGCCCGGACCGCGGCGCTGACCGTCTCGCCGGTGGAATCGGAGACGAGCAGGATCGAGATCCGCTCGGCAGGCTTCGTCATGGCGATTCCTCCCCTGGTCGATGTGGAGAAACGCGGGAAAACCGGCACATGATCCACAGCCGGCGCGGTTCCGACCGGGGTATGACCCCGTTTTCCCACGGTTGGCAAGTCGTTGTCCCCTGTGCGCGGAATCCCGGGCGCCGAAAACCGGTTGTGAAGGAATCGCCCGTCACACGGCGCAAGCGAAAGTTTCCCACGAGTTATGCACAGAGTCGTTCTGCGGGTTGCCCAGGGCAAGTATCTGTAATGACATGATGAATTTCGTCTCTCCGCCGATTCAGAAAGGTTCCGTCAAAGATTTCCACATTGCGATATGTGCGGAAATGCGGACCTGGGGACAGCGGTGGGAAAACGGTAATCCTCGTTATCCACAGCACTACAACCACCCCTATCTTTCCTTTCATAATCAATTAAGAGAAGGGGGAAATCCCCAGGTCCGTGCAAAAGGTTTTCCGGGAAACGATGCTGTCCGTTCTCTATCCCTGGATCAAGGCATTCCACATCATCGCCGTGGTGACCTGGATGGCCGGTCTGTTCTACCTGCCGCGACTTTTCGTCTATCACGCCGAGCGGGCGGAGCCCGGCAGCGAGATGGCCGAGACATTCGCAGTGATGGAACGCAAGCTGCTGCGGGTGATCATGAACCCGGCGATGATCGCGACCTGGGCGCTGGGGCTGGTGCTGGTGTTCACTCCCGGGGTCGCGGCGCTGTCCGATGGCTGGCTGCACGTGAAACTGGCGGCCGTGGTCGCGCTGACCGTCCTGCATCACTGGCTGGCGCTGCGGCGCAAGGAATTCGCCGAGGGCCGCAACACCCGCAGCGGGCGGACCTATCGCATCGTCAACGAGGTGCCGACGCTGCTGCTGCTGATCATCGTGATCATGGTGGTGGTGAAACCGTTCTGAGGGCGTGATCCGGTTTGGAATTGACTCCGGCCCGCTTCTCCCCATATTCAGTGCAATCGCGGTGGAATCCTTTGCCGCACTTCCCAACAGACGGCTTCCTTCGGCCCTGCGGCCGCGTAGCGCCGAACCCTGATCACCCCCACAAGACCGGTTGTTGACACTGATGGACTTTGACGAGCTTTCACTGGCTGATCTGAAGGCAAAAAGCCCTGCCGACCTGATCGACATGGCTGAAGATCTGGAGATCGAGAACGCGTCGACCATGCGCAAGGGCGACATGATGTTCGCGATCCTCAAGGAACTGGCCGAGGAAGGGGTCGAGATCTCGGGCGACGGCGTTCTGGAGGTGCTGCAGGACGGCTTCGGCTTCCTGCGCAGCCCCGAGGCGAACTATCTGCCCGGCCCGGACGACATCTACGTCAGCCCGAACCAGATCCGGAAATACTCGCTGCGCACCGGCGACACGGTCGAGGGCGTGATCCGCGCGCCGAAGGATAACGAGCGCTATTTCGGCCTGGTGAAGGTCAGCCGGATCAACTTCGAGGATCCGGAGATGGCGCGGCACAAGGTGCATTTCGACAACCTGACGCCGCTGTATCCGGACGAGCGGCTGCGGATGGAGGTCGAGGATCCGACGATCAAGGACAAGTCGGCGCGGATTATCGACCTGGTGTCGCCGATCGGCAAGGGCCAGCGCGGCCTGATCGTGGCGCCGCCGCGGACCGGCAAGACGGTGATCCTGCAGAACATCGCCGCCTCGATCGAGAAGAACCACCCCGAGTGCTTCCTGATCGTGCTGCTGGTCGACGAGCGGCCCGAGGAGGTGACCGACATGCAGCGCTCGGTCAAGGGCGAGGTGGTTTCGTCGACCTTCGACGAGCCGGCGACGCGGCACGTGGCGGTCGCCGAAATGGTGATCGAGAAGGCCAAGCGTCTGGTCGAGCACAAGCGCGACGTGGTGATCCTGCTGGATTCGATCACCCGTCTGGGGCGCGCCTTCAACACCGTCGTGCCGTCTTCGGGCAAGGTGCTGACCGGCGGTGTCGACGCCAACGCGCTGCAGCGGCCGAAGCGCTTCTTCGGCGCGGCGCGGAACATCGAGGAGGGCGGCAGCCTGACGATCATCGCCACCGCGCTGATCGACACCGGCAGCCGCATGGACGAGGTGATCTTCGAGGAGTTCAAGGGCACCGGCAACTCGGAGATCGTGCTGGACCGCAAGATCTCGGACAAGCGCGTGTTCCCGGCGATCGACATCCTCAAGTCCGGCACCCGGAAGGAGGATCTGCTGGTCGACAAGGCGGATCTGACCAAGATGTTCGTCCTGCGTCGGATCCTGAACCCGATGGGCACAACCGACGCGATCGAGTTCCTGCTCGGCAAGTTGAAGCAGACCAAGTCGAACGCCGAATTCTTCGATTCCATGAACAGCTAGATGCGCCGCGCCGTGGGGCGCTTTCGCGATGTCCGACACGATTGCAGCCGTAGCCACGGCCCGCGGCCAGGCGGGCGTCGCGGTGGTCCGCCTGTCGGGCCCCGAGGCCTTTCGCGTGGGCGCGGCGCTGGCGGGCACCTTGCCGGCGGTCGGCACCGCCCGGGTGCGGGTCTTGCGGGATCCGGGCACGGGTGAGGTTCTGGATCAGGCGCTGGTCATTGCCTTTGCCGACGGGCAGAGCTTTACCGGCGAAAAAACCGTTGAATTTCAAATACATGGAAGTATTGCGGTGGAAACGGCCGTGCTGCGCGGGCTGCTGTCGGATGACGCCGTGCGGCTTGCGGAGCCGGGCGAGTTTACCCGCCGAGCGATGGAAAACGGGCGCATGGATCTGTCGCAGGTCGAGGGCCTGAGCGACCTGGTCGTGGCCGAAACCGAAGCGCAGCGCCGGCAGGCGCTGACGGTGATGCGCGGCGCCATCGGTACGCTGGCGGCAGGTTGGCGGAAGGATCTGATCCGCGCATCGGCGTTGGTCGAGGCGACGATCGACTTTGCCGACGAGGAATTGCCCGGCGGTCTGGCGGACGAGGCGCACGCGCGGATCGACGGGGTGCTGCGGGAGCTGCGCGACCAGCTGGCCGGGTCCGACAGTGCCGAACGGGTGCGGCAGGGTTTCGAGGTTGCGATCGTCGGAGCGCCGAACGTCGGCAAGTCGACGCTGCTGAACGCGCTGGCCGGGCGCGAGGCGGCGATCACCTCGGACGTGGCGGGAACGACGCGGGATGTGATCGAGGTCCGGATGGATCTGAACGGTCTGGCGGTGACGCTGCTCGATACGGCCGGCGTGCGCGACACCGACGACCGGGTCGAGGCGCTGGGCGTGTCGCGGGCGCGGGAGCGGGCGCTGCATGCCGACCTGCGGATCTTTCTGGGCGCCGCGCCGGTCGAGGGGCTGTGGCGGCCGGGCGACCTGCTGGTGCATCCGAAGGCGGATCTGGGTGCCGGGAACGCGGATCTGGCGGTGTCCGGGTTGACCGGAGCCGGTGTTTCCAAGCTGCTGGAGGCAGTGACCGCAGAGCTTTCCGGGCGACTCGCCGGGTCGTCGGTGATGATCCGCCTGCGGCACCGTCAGGCGGTCGAAGGTGCGGTTGCGGCTTTGGAATCGGCGCGGCTTCATGTACAAGACATGCCGGATGCATCGGATCTGGCGGCCGAGGATCTGCGAGTGGCCGTGCGGCGGCTGGACAGCCTGATCGGGAAGGTGGACGTCGAGGCGCTGCTCGACGACATTTTCGCAAGTTTCTGCCTGGGCAAGTGAGGATGTTTCACGTGAAACATGAGATCGATGTGATCGTGATCGGCGGCGGCCATGCCGGAGCCGAGGCCGCGCAGGCTTCGTGGCGGGCGGGCGCGCGCACGTTACTGGTGACGCATCGATTCGACCGGCTGGGCGAAATGTCCTGCAATCCCGCGATCGGCGGCCTGGGGAAAGGCCACCTGGTGCGCGAGATCGACGCGATGGACGGTGTCATGGGCCGCGTCGCCGATGCCGCGGGTATCCAGTTCCGTCTGCTGAACCGTCGCAAGGGCCCTGCGGTGCAGGGGCCGCGCACGCAGGCGGATCGGGCGCTGTACCGCGCCGCGATGCAGCGCGAGTTCACCGGAACCGACGGGCTGACCGTTCTGGAGGCAGAGGTCGAGGATCTGATCCAGAAGCAGGAGCGTGCGGTGGGCGTGCGACTGTCCGATGGCACCCAACTGCGCGCCGCGGCGGTTGTTCTGACGACCGGCACCTTCCTGCGCGGCGTGATCCATATCGGCGATCGCAAGCAGCCGGGCGGCCGCATGGGCGATCGACCCGCGAACGCGCTGGGCCAGCGGATCGAGGCAATGGGACTGCCGCTGGGTCGGCTGAAGACAGGCACGCCGCCGCGCCTGGACGGGCGAAGCATCGATTGGTCCGGGCTGGAGATGCAACCGGCCGACGAGGAACCGGTGTTGTTTTCGTTCCTTTCTGGCGCGCCGGTGAACCGGCAGGTGGACTGCGGGATCACCCATACCAACGAGCGTACGCACGACATCATCCGGCGGAATCTGGACCGCTCGGCGATGTACGGCGGACATATCGACGGGGTCGGCCCACGCTATTGCCCGTCGATCGAGGACAAGGTGTTGCGATTTTCCGACAAGGGCGCGCACCAGATCTTTCTGGAACCGGAGGGACTGAGCGACGCCACGGTCTATCCAAACGGCATCTCGACGTCGCTGCCCGTCGATGTACAGGAGGAATACGTTCGCTCGATCAAGGGCTTGGAAACCGCACGGATCCTGCAGCCCGGTTATGCGATCGAGTACGACTATGTGGATCCGCGGGCCCTGCGCCACACGTTGGAACTGAAGGATTGCCCGGGGTTGTTCCTGGCCGGACAGATCAACGGCACCACCGGCTACGAGGAGGCCGCGGCGCAAGGCCTTGTTGCCGGGCTGAACGCCGCGCGGCTGGCATTGGGGCAGGATATCGTCACCTTCGATCGTGCGGAGGCCTACATCGGCGTATTGGTCGACGATCTGGTGACACGGGGGGTCAGCGAGCCCTATCGGATGTTCACCTCGCGGGCGGAGTTTCGCCTGTCGCTGCGTGCCGACAATGCTGACCAACGCCTGACGCCGAAAGCCGTGGACCTGGGCTGCGTATCCGAGCAGCGACGCACCGCCTTCGAGCGCAAGATGGAGGCGCTTGCCAAGGCGCGGAACCTGTCCGGGGTGCTGTCGGTGACGCCAAGCCAGGCCCGGGCAAAGGGGCTGGCAGTCAACGAGGATGGCCAGCGGCGCACCGCGCTGGAACTCCTGTCCTATCGCGACGTCTCCTGGGCCGATCTGTGTGATGTCTGGCCGGAACTTGGTGATGTGGCGGAGGAGATCGTCGCCCAGCTGGAACGTGATGCGCGATATGCCGGATACCTGGACCGGCAGGCTCGCGATGCGGCGGACCTGCGGAAAGAAGAATCTACAGTGTTGCCGCAGGACTTTCCGTACCATTCGGTGCATGGGCTGTCGTCCGAGCTGGGCGAAAAGCTGGCGCGGATTCGGCCGGAAACGCTGGCTCAGGCGGGTCGGATCGAAGGGATGACGCCTGCGGCGCTGACCCTGATCCTTGGGGAATTGCGCCGCCATCGTCGCAAATCCGCATGAATCGCAGTGAAACCTGCCTGATCCTGCGGGAGCGCCTGGGTGTTTCACGTGAAACAACCGACCGGCTAGAGGCATATGTCGCGTTGTTGACCAAGTGGACCCGCAAGATCAACCTGATCAGCGCAAATACGGTGGAACATGTGTGGGCGCGTCATATTCTCGACAGCGCGCAGCTTTGGACCGCGGCGCCTCGCTCGGCGCGGAAGTGGCTGGACATGGGTTCCGGCGGCGGGCTGCCCGGGGTCGTTATCGGGATCATCGCCGCCGAATTGCGACCGGACCTCGAGGTCGTGTTGCTCGAATCGGACATCCGCAAGGGGGTGTTCCTGCAGACGTGCGCGCGCGAGCTGGACCTGAACGCGCAGATCCTGATCGACAGGATCGAATCCGCTGCGCCGCAATCCGCCGACGTGGTCAGCGCCCGCGCCCTTGCGCCGCTGGTCCGATTGCTGGATTTCGCCGACCGACATGGCCATGACGGCACGGTCTGCCTGTTTCCGAAGGGCCGGACCTACCGCGAGGAATTGACGGAGGCGAAGCGGTTCTGGCATGTAGCGTGCAAGGCGGTGCCGAGCCAGACCGATCCGGCCTCCGTCCTCCTGGAGATCGGAGACTATAAGCGTGTCTGAGCGACCACCGCGGATCATCGCCATCACCAACCAGAAGGGCGGCGTCGGCAAGACGACGACCACGATCAACCTCGGCGCCTCGCTGGCCCTGATGGGCGAGCGGGTGCTTTTGGTCGACATGGATCCGCAGGGAAACGCGTCCACCGGGTTGGGCATCGGGCAGGCGGCCCGGGACATCACCTCCTACGACGTGCTGATGGGCCACGAGACGGCGGGCGCGGCGATCCTGCCCACCGCCACCCCCGGCCTGTCGATCATTCCCGCCACGCCGGACCTGAGCTCGATCGACCTCGAGCTTGCCGGTGAGCGCGACCGCATCACCCGCCTGCGCAACGCCCTGCGCGACGCAGATCTCGGTCGCCAGGACTATGTGCTGATCGACTGCCCGCCATCGCTGAACCTGCTGACGGTCAACGCGCTGGTCGCGGCCGACGGCGTGCTGGTGCCGCTGCAGTGCGAGTTCTTCGCGCTCGAGGGCATCACCCAGCTGCTGCGCACGGTGGGCGAGATCCGGCAGTCCTCGAACAAGGCGCTGATCACCCAGGGCATCATCCTGACGATGTACGACCAGCGCAACAACCTGACCTCGGATGTCGAGACGGACGTGCGCGAAAACCTGGGCGCGCTGGTGTTCAAGACGGTGATCCCGCGCAACGTGCGGCTCAGCGAGGCGCCGTCGCACGGGATTCCGGCGCTGGCCTATGATCCGCGCAGCAGTGGCAGCCAGGCCTATGTGGCGCTGGCGCGCGAGCTGCGCAGGCGCGTGCGTGCACGCCAGACCGCATGAGGGAGACGTAATGGCGCGAAAGACCGATCGCAAAGGGCTGGGGCGGGGATTGTCCGCGCTTCTGGCCGACACCGCCGACCCCGAAGCCGCCGAGGGCGCGGCCGCGCCGCGGGTCACCGGGCTGACGGTCGACATCGATCGGATCCAGGCGAACCCCGATCAGCCGCGCCGCAGCTTCGGCGAGGACGAGCTGAACGAGCTTGCGGCCTCGATCCGGCGCAACGGCATCATCCAGCCGCTGGTGGTGCGCCCGGACCCGGACGACCCGGACACCTACCAGCTGGTCGCGGGCGAGCGCCGCTGGCGCGCCGCGCAGCGGGCGCAGGTGCACGAAGTGCCGGTGGTGGTGCGCGAGCTCAGCGACGAGGAAGTGCTGGAAGTCGCCATCGTCGAGAACGTGCAGCGCGTCGACCTGAACGCGGTGGAAGAGGCGCAGGGCTACAAGCAGCTGATGGACCGCTTCGGCCACGGCCAGGAAACCATCGCCGAGGCGCTGGGCAAGAGCCGCAGCCACATCGCGAATACGCTGCGGCTGCTGAACCTTCCCGCCGAGGTGATCGAGCATCTGCGCGCCGGGCGGCTGAGCGCCGGCCACGCCCGTACGCTGATCCCGGCACAGGATCCCGCCGCGCTGGCGCGCGAGGTCATCGCCAAGGGCCTGTCGGTGCGCCAGACCGAGTCGCTGGTGCGTGCCGAGAAAGATAAAAACATTGTAAAACAACGGGTTATAGAGCCGAAGGATGCGGACACCCGCGCCATCGAGGCGGATTTGTCGGCGCAGCTGAAGATGCGCGTCAGCATCGACCACGCGCCGGGCAACGACGGCGGCACGATGAAGATCAAGTACCGGTCGCTGGACGATCTCGACCGTCTGCTGGGCACGCTGTCGGGCGGCTGAGGCCCGAGCCGCGCGGCGTCAGGCCAGCAGCGCCCGCAGCACCGCGTTCAGCACCGGGCGGCCGCGATCGGTGACCGCGATCCGGTCCGCATCGCGGCTCAGCAGCCCCTCGGCCTGCAGATCGCCCAGCGCGGACAGCGGCGCCCCGCCCAGACGCCGGTGGCGCGCCAGCGACGCGCCCTCGGCCAGCCGCAGCGCCATCATCAGGTATTCCTCGGCCTGTTCCGCGGGCGGGATGGGGTCGTCCGCGGACAGGCCTTCTCCGCGCGTCTCGGTGGCGGCCAGCCAGGTTTCGGGGTGCAGCGCCGTCGCGGACGCCAGGCGCTGTCCGTCGCGGACATAGCGGCCGTGCGCGCCGGGGCCGATGCCGACGTATTCGCCATAGCGCCAGTAGACCAGGTTGTGCCGCCCTTCGGCGCCCGGCCGCGCATGGTTCGAGACCTCGTAGCCGGCGAGCCCTGCCGCCGCGCAGCGCTGCTGCGTCAGCGCGTACATGTCCGCCGCCAGATCGTCGTCCGGCAGGCCGCGCAGCCGGCCGCGGGCGTGCAGTTCGCCGAACCGCGTGCCGGCCTCGATCGTCAGCTGGTACAGCGACAGATGATCCGCCGCCATGCCCAGCGCCGCGTCGAGCTCGGCCTCCCATGCTGCCAGCGACTGGCCCTGCCGGGCGTAGATCAGATCGAAGCTGATCCGCGGGAATATGGTGCGGGCCATATCGAACGCGGCGCGGGCCTCGGTGGCGCTGTGCAGGCGCCCGAGCGCATTCAGGTCCGGATCGTTCAGCGCCTGCACGCCCAGCGACAGCCGGTTGACCCCGGCGCGGGCGTATCCGGCGAAGCGGCCGGCCTCGACCGAGGTGGGGTTGGCCTCCAGCGTGATCTCGGCCGCGTCGGCCAGGTTCCAGTGGCCGGAGGCGGCGTCGATCACCGCCGCGACCGTCGCCGGGTCCATCAGCGACGGCGTGCCGCCGCCGAAAAAGATGCTGTCCAGCCGCCGCCCCGGCGTGCGCGCGGCGTGCCAGGACATCTCGGCCAGCAGCGCGCGGGTCCAGCGCCGCTGGTCCACCGCCGCCCGGACATGGCTGTTGAAGTCGCAATAGGGGCACTTGGCGGCGCAGAACGGCCAGTGCACGTAGAGGCCGAAGCCGCCCTCGATCGGCTCAGCGCCCAAGGCTGCCGGCCACGAGCTGCGCGAAGGCGTCGGCGCGGTGGCTGATCGCGTGCTTGTGCGCCGGGTCCATCTCGCCGAAGGTCCGGGTCTCGCCGTCGGGCACGAACATCGGGTCGTAGCCGAAGCCGTGCGTGCCGCGCGGCGGCCAGACCAGATGGCCGGGCGCCTCGCCGCGGTAGATTTCGTCGTGGCCGTCGGGCCAGGCGACGCACAGCGTGCAGACGAAGCGGGCGCGGCGCGGCTGCGGCGCGTCCATCGTCTCCAGCCTGGACCAGACCGTCTCCATCGCCAGTGCGAAGTCGCGGCCATCGGCGGTCTCGGCCCAGTCGGCGGTGTAGACGCCGGGCGCGCCGCCCAGCGCCTCAACCTCGATGCCGCTGTCGTCGGACAGCGCCGGCAGGCCGGTCGCGCTTGCCGCGTGGTGCGCCTTGATCCGCGCGTTGCCGGCGAAGCTGTCCTCGGTCTCGGCCGGCTCGGTCAGGCCGAATTCGGCGGCGGAGCGGACCGTGAAGCCGAACGGCTGCACCAGCGCGCGGATCTCGCGCAGCTTGCCGGCGTTGTGCGACGCCAGCACCAGGTCGGTCCCCTCCAGCCGCCGCGGGCTCATGCCAGCGCGGCCTTCTGCGCGCTCACCAGCCCGGCGATGCCGCTGTCGGCCAGGTCCAGCAGCGCGTTCAGCTCGTCGCGGCTGAACGGCGCGCCCTCGGCCGAGCCCTGCACCTCGACCATGCCCCCCGAGCCGGTCATCACGAAATTGGCGTCGGTGCCGGCCTCGCTGTCCTCGGCGTAGTCGAGGTCCAGCACCGGCACACCGCCCCAGATGCCGCAGCTGACGGCGGCGACGTGGTCGGTGATCGGGTCGTGTTTCAGCTCGCCGGCCTGTCTCAGCGCGTCGACCGCCAGGCGCAGCGCCACCCAGCCGCCGGTGATCGAGGCGCAGCGGGTGCCGCCGTCGGCCTGGATCACGTCGCAGTCGATGGTGATCTGCCGCTCGCCCAGCGCCACGCGGTCGACGCTGGCGCGCAGCGCGCGGCCGATCAGGCGCTGGATCTCCTGCGTGCGGCCGGACTGCTTGCCGGCCTGCGCCTCGCGGCGGTTGCGGGTGTTGGTGGCGGCGGGCAGCATGCCGTATTCCGCCGTCACCCAGCCCAGCCCCGAGCCCTTCAGGAACGGCGGCACCCGCGGCTCCAGCGAGGCGGTGCACAGAACGTGCGTATCGCCGCAACGGATCATGCAGGACCCCGCCGCGTGCTTGATGATGCCGGTCTCGATCGTCACCGGACGCAGATCGCCGGGTTGTCTGCCAGATGGGCGCATGGCCGTCCTCCAAGTTTCTGGCCCGGCCTTATCGCGTTCGCCGGTGGCCGTCCAGCGGTGCGGGCGCGCGCAAGATTGACCCGCCGGCGGGGGCGTCTTACATCTGGTGCGCTGATGAAAGGATCAAGCGCTCGTTCCATGTCAGATCCAAGGACCATGCCCGCGTTCGACCTGGATGCGCGCAGCCGCGACGTGTTCCGGCGGCTGGTGGAAAGCTATCTGGAAACCGGCGATCCGGTCGGCTCGCGCACCCTGTCGCGCAAGCTGGAGGATCACCTGTCGCCGGCGACGATCCGCAACACCATGCAGGACCTGGAGCATCTGGGGCTGCTGGACAGCCCGCATGTGTCCGCCGGCCGGGTGCCGACGCAACTGGGGCTGCGGCTGTTCCTGGACGGCTTCCTGCAGGTCGGCGAGATCTCGGAGGCCGAGCGCAGCGAGATCGAGCGCAACCTCGAGGGCAACGAGCCGGACATCGCCGCGATGCTGGACCGCGCCGGCTCGCTGCTGTCCGGGCTGACCCACGGCGCCAGCCTGGTGCTGGCCCCGAAGTCCGAGGCGCCGATCAAGCATGTGGAGTTCGTCTCGCTGTCGCCGGAGAAGGTGCTGGTGGTGCTGGTGTTCGCCGACGGCAACGTCGAGAACCGGCTGTTCACCCCGCCGCTGGGCCTGACCCCCTCGGCGATGCGCGAGGCGGCGAATTTCCTGAACGCCGCGCTGGAGGGCCGCACGCTGAGCGATCTGAAGCGCGTCGTCGCCAGCGAGATCGACCGCCGCCGGAACGAGCTGGACGGGCTGGCCGCCAAGCTGATCGAGGACGGCGCCGCGGTCTGGTCCGAAAGCGCCGGCAGCGACGAGGCGCGGCTGATCGTGCGCGGGCGCGCCAACCTGCTGGACGACGGCACCGTGGCCGATCTGGAGGTGGTCCGGTCGCTGTTCGACGACCTCGAGCGCAAGCGCGATCTGGCGCAGTTGCTGGACCTGACCGAGGCCGGCGATGGCGTGCGCGTCTTCATCGGCTCGGAGAACAAGCTTTTCTCGCTTTCGGGTTCATCTTTGGTGGTGTCTCCCTATATGAACGCCGAACGACGAATCGTGGGCGCCGTCGGCGTGATCGGGCCGACGCGGCAGAACTACGGCCGCGTGGTGCCGATCGTCGACTACACGGCGCAGCTGGTCGGGCGCATGATCGCGCGCCGCGGCGGCTGACGCAAAACGGTAGGATCTGATGGGCAAAGACCGGAACGTGAAGATGGACGACGAAACCTTCCTCGACGATCCCGAGACGATCGCGGCGGAACAGGACGCCGCCGAGGCGGCGGAGCTGGAGGCTGCCGAGCAGGCCGGCGTCGAGGCCGCCGAGGCCGCGCGGGACGAGGGCCCGGTCGAGGCCGAGCTGGAGGCGCTTCGCGCCGAGCGCGACGAGCTGAAGGACCGCCTGCTGCGGGCGCTGGCCGAGACCGAGAACCTGCGCAAGCGCGCCGACCGGGACCGGCGCGATGCCGAGCTTTACGGCGGCGTCCGGCTGGCGCGCGATCTGCTGTCGGTGCACGACAACCTGGGCCGCGCGCTGGAGGCGATCGACGACGATCTGCGCGCCCATGCCGGTCCGGTGGTCGAGGGCATCGAGCTGACGCAGAAGGATCTGCTGGCCGCGTTCCAGAAGCACAAGATCGAGAAGATCGAGCCGCAGCCGGGCGACAAGTTCGACCCGAAGCTGCACGAGGCCATGTTCGAGGCGCCGGTGCCGGACGTCGCCCAGGGCTGCGTCATCCAGGTGATGGCCACCGGCTTCGTGATCGGCGACCGGCTGCTGCGGCCGGCCAAGGTCGGCGTGTCCTCGGGCGCGCCGGCATGACCAGAGCCCCGGCGGGGATGTCTGGAGACAGTGGAAGGGGCGCGCCCGGCCGGGCGCGCCTCAGTCCTTTTCAGCCAGCGCCTTGAGTTCGTAGATCAGCTCGAGCGCCTGGCGCGGGGACAGGCTGTCGGGCAGCACATCGGCCAGGCGGTCGAGGACCGGCGAGGGTTTCGACGCGGCGGGGGGCGGCGGCGCGGCAGAGAACAGCGGCAGGTCGTCGACCAGCGCCCTGGCCTTGCCGCCCTGGCCGCGGTCGCCTTCCTCGAGCGCGTCGAGGACGGTGCGGGCGCGGGCGATCACCGCCTCGGGCAGGCCGGCGAGCCGGGCGACCTGCACCCCGTAGGAGCGGTCCGCGGCACCGTCCGTCACCTCGTGCAGGAACACGACCTCGCCCTCCCATTCGCGCACCGCCACCGTCGCGTTGCGCAGGCCCGCGAGCTTTCCGGCCAGCGCGGTGAGTTCGTGGTAGTGGGTGGCGAACAGCGCGCGGCAGCGGTTCACGTCGTGCAGGTGTTCCAGCGTCGCCCAGGCGATCGACAGGCCGTCGTAGGTGGCGGTGCCGCGGCCGATCTCGTCCAGGATCACCAGCGCGCGGGGGCCGGCCTGGTTCAGGATCGCCGCGGTCTCGACCATCTCGACCATGAACGTGGAGCGGCCGCGGGCCAGATCGTCCGCCGCGCCGACGCGGCTGAACAGCTGGTCCACCACGCCGACATGTGCGGCCTCGGCGGGCACGAAGCTGCCGGCCTGCGCGAGCAGCGCGATCAGCGCGTTCTGGCGCAGGAAGGTCGACTTGCCGGCCATGTTCGGACCGGTCAGCAGCCACAGCGGGCGCGCGGCGGTGCCGTCCGCCGTCAGGTCGCAGTCGTTGGCGACGAAGCCGGGGCCGCCGGCGCGGCGCAGCGCCTGCTCGACCGGCGGGTGGCGCCCGGCGGCAACGGTGAAGGCGCGGCTGTCGTCGACCTTCGGCCGCGCCCAGCCTTCCTGCGCGGCGAGGTCGGCAAGGCTGGCGTGCAGGTCCAGCGTTGCCAGCGCGCGGGCGGCGTTGGCCACGCGTGCCGCCCGGGCCAGCACCAGACCGGCAAGGTGGTCGAAGACCTCGCGCTCCAGTTCCTGCGCGCGGGCACCGGCGTTGAGGATGCGGGTTTCGAGTTCCGACAGTTCGACCGTGGTGAAGCGGACCTGGCTGGCGGTGGTCTGACGGTGGATGAAGGTCTCGCTCAGCGGCGGGGCCATCATCTTCTGCGCGTGGCCGGCGGGGGTCTCGACGAAGTAGCCCAGCACGTTGTTGTGCTTGATCTTCAGCGCGTTGATGCCGCTGGTCCTGGCGTATTCGCCCTGCAGGCCGGCGATCACGCCGCGCCCCTCGTCGCGCAGGCGGCGGGTTTCGTCCAGATCCGCGCTGTAGCCGGCGGCGACCATGCCGCCGTCGCGCACCAGCAGCGGCGGCTCGGCCACCAGCGCGGCCTCGAACTCTTCGAGCAGGTCGTCGTGGCCGGCCAGGTCGGCGGCGGCGCCGCGCAGCGCCTGCGGCAGATCCAGCGGCGCCAGCATGCGCGACAGGTCGGCGGCGCGGCCCAGGCCGTTGCGCAGCGCCGCCAGATCGCGCGGGCCGCCGCGGCCGAGGCCGAGACGGCCGAGCGCCCGCTCCATGTCCGGCGCCTTGCGCAGGGCGTCGCGGACTTGCGCGGTCAGCGCCGCGTCCTCGGCGAATGCCTGCACCGCGTCGAGCCGGGCGGCGATCTGTGCCAGATCGGTCGACGGGCTGGTGAGCCGCGCCTCCAGAAGCCGCGCGCCGGCGCCGGTCACCGTGCGGTCCACCGCAGCCAGCAAGGAGCCGTCGCGGTTGCCCGACAGCGTGCGGGTGATCTCCAGGTTGGCGCGGGTGGCGGCGTCGATCTGCATCGTGCCGCCGGCGCGCTCGCGCACCGGCGGGCGCAGCAGCGGCAGGCGCCCGCGCTGGGTCAGTTCGAGATAGTCGATCACCGCCCCGAGCGCCGCCAGCTCGGCGCGGCCGAAGGTGCCGAAGGCGTCGGCGCTGTCGACCTTGTAAAGGGCGGCGATCCGGTCCGTGGCGGCGGCGCTGTCGAAGCCGCCGCCGGGGCGCGCGGTCAGCGTCACGCCCATGTCCGCCGCTGCCGCCGAGACCTCGGCGGCGGCGCCTTCGGCGACCAGCAGCTCGCTAGGCGCGACGCGGGCCAGCAACGGGCCCAGACCGGCGGGCGTGGCCGGCGTCACCGTCACGTCGCCGGTCGAGACGTCCACCCAGGCGAAGCCGCAGTCGTCGCGCACCTGCGCCCAGGCGGCCAGGTAGTTGTGCGCGCGGGCCTGCAGCAGGCTGTCCTCGGTCAGGGTGCCGGGGGTCACCAGCCGCACCACGTCGCGTTTCACCACGGATTTGGAGCCGCGCTTCTTCGCCTCGGCCGGGCTTTCCAGCTGTTCGCCGATGGCGACGCGGAAGCCCTTGCGGATCAGCGTCAGCAGGTAGCCCTCGGCGGCGTGGTGCGGCACGCCGCACATGGCGATGTCCTGCCCGAGGTGCTTGCCGCGCTTGGTCAGCGCGATGTCGAGCGCCGCGGCGGCGGCCTCGGCGTCCTCGAAGAACAGCTCGTAGAAATCGCCCATCCGGTAGAACAGCAGCGCGTCGGGATAGCGCTGCTTGATCTCCAGATACTGCGCCATCATCGGCGTCACTTCGCCCGTGCCGCTCACGCCTGTCCCCGCCTGCTGCCCGGCGCGCACCTTATCGCCGCCGGGCAGCGGATAGAAGGGGGTGCCGGTCTAGCCGAGTGCCTCGATCTGCTTCAGGGCACGTTGCATGGCGGGGCGGCGGGCCAACCCCTTGAGCCAGTCGCCGAACGCGCCATCCGGAACGTCGAAACCGGCGCGCAGCGCCCAGCCGGAACACTGGCAGAGGATCAGGTCGGGCAGGGTGATCCGTTCACCGGCAAGGAAGGGCTGCTCGCCTTTCATCTGCTCGACGAGGCCGATGGCGCGGGCGAATTCCTTCTGCGCTGTCGGCTTCACCTCGGGAACGCGCAGATCCTCGGGCAGCGCGAAGCTGTGCTTGGCGTAGGTCCAGAGCGCGGCGTCGATTTCGGCCACCAGGAACTGGGTCATGGCGTCCTGACGGGCGCGCGCGTAGGTGCCCGGCTTGTGCGTCAGCTGGCCGTGCCTGTCGGCGAGGTAGGTCATTATCGCGACGGAGTCGGTAATCGGCCCCTCGTCGGTCATCAGCACGGGGATCTTCCCCGAGGGGTTGAGCGCCATCACCCGATCGGAGCGCGGCATCTGCGGGTCGAGCGTGTAGTCGAGACCCATTTCCTCGAGAGCGTAAAGCACGCGCAGGGTGCGGGAACGGGGGTGGCCGATGACGGTATACATTGGGGGACTCCGGCTACTTCGGGCGGTTCATGGCGATGCGCATCATCAGGCGTTCGACCAGCGCCCAGTGCGGCACCGGCCGGGCCGAGCGCAGCGCCAGGTCGGTGTCCATGATCTGCGCCAGCATCTCCTCCAGCTTCTGGCGGTCCCAGGCGCGGACCTGGCGCAGCATCTGCTCGCGGCGCGGACCGAACACCGGCGGGCGCATCCGGGTCAGCCCCTGTTCCGGCCCCTGCGGGTGTGCTGCGGCGGCGTGCAGCTGGCGGAAGTGGCGCTGCAGGGCGATGCACACCGCGACCGGCTGGATCGACTGCCCGGCCAGGCGCGGCATCGACTGCGCCAGCGCCGGCACCGCGCCGTCGGCGCACTGGCCCACCACCGCGTCGACCGCGGTATCGGTGGTGGCCGGGGCGATCGCGGCGACGTCCGCCGGGGTGGCGTCCTGCCCGCTGCCGTGCATGTAGAGCGCCAGCTTCTCGACCGTCTGGCGGAAATCGCCGGGGTCGAGCGCGTTCGCCAGGTCGGTCAGGTCGCGCATCGCCTCGGGCGAGACCGCGCTCAGCCCCGCCTTTTGTAGCGTCGCCTCGATCTCGTTACGGCCCGGCGGGTCGGTGTAGACCGGCGCGGCCAGCGCGGTGCGCGAGGTCTCGAAGTACTTGCGCAGCGCCGACGAGGGCTTCAGCTGCCCGGCGGTGACGACGACGAAGGCGTCGCCCTCGGCCCAGTCGTCAAGCGCGGCGGCGACCGCGGGCGCGGCGGCGTCGGTGGCGTCGTCGACCAGCACCGCGCGCTGGCCGGGGAAGAAGCCGCGCGCCTTCACCGCGTCGGCCAGCGCCGCCGGGTCGCGGCGCAGATCGCCGCCGGGCAGCCGGGTCAGGCGCATTTCCTCGGCGGCCCTGGGGCCGACGAGGGCGGCGACCAGGTCTTCGCGCTTGAGCGCGATGCGCATGGCGTCGGGCCCGTAGAACAGGATCCCGGCGCGGCCGGGGTCCGGTCTGGCGATGAATCGCGTCGCGTCGCGGGGCGACAGTTTCATCGGTCCCAGTTTCCCGCGGTGGCGGCCAGCCGGGTGACGATCTGGTCGGCCAGGGTCACCGCCAGCCGGCGGCGGGCGTCGGCCTCGGCGGCGCGGGTGGCCAGCGGCGAGCCGATGGCCGAATAGGCGGTGATCGAGCGGACCTGGCCGCTGGTCGCGGCCGGCCCGCCGCCCAGCGGCGTCACCACGTAGTCCGCGGTGGCGTCGAGGCTGAAGCGCGAGATGGTATTGTCCTCGCGGATCGCGCGCTCGGACACGGTGATCTGGCTGGTCACCGCAAGCCGGTAGCGCGGCGCGCTGGCCGCGCCGAGGCGCTGCAGCAGCCGCTCGTTCAGCGCGAAGCCGAACGGGTTCGGCACCAGCTGCATGTCGAAGGCGCCCTGCAGCCGGCGCGCCGGCGCGCCCTCGCCGTAGATCGGCGCGAAGCCGCAGGCCGAGACCGCCGGCAGGGCGGCGGCCAGGCTCAGCAGGCGGCGGCGGCTACACGACCACATTGACGATGCGGCCCGGCACCACGATCAGCTTGCGCGGCGTCTGCCCCTCGAGATAGCGCTGCACTTTCTCGTCGCCCATCACCAGGTGCTCGATCGCGGCCTTGTCGGCGTCGGCGGGAACCGAGATCTCGGCCCGCCGCTTGCCGTTGATCTGGATCGGCAGGGTGACGCTGTCGACGGTCAGCAGGTCCGGATCGGCCTGCGGCCACGCCGCCTGGCTGACCAGACCCTCCATCCCCAGCGCGGCCCACATCTCCTCGGCCAGGTGCGGGGTCATCGGCATCATCAGTCGGGCCATGACCTCGACCGCCTCGCGCCGCACGGCGGCGGCGCCGGGCTGGTCCGGCTTGCACCGGGCGATCGCGGCGGTGAATTCGTACAGCCGGGCGACGGCCTTGTTGAAGGCGAAGCCCTCGATGTCCTCGGTCACGTCGCGGATGATGCGGTGCGTGGTGCGGCGCAGCTCCCGCGCGGCGTCGCCGGGCGGGGTGTTGCCGAGCGGGGTGCTGTCGGCGGGCGTCTCGGCCACATCCGATGTCAGGCGCCAGACGCGCTGCAGGTGTTTCCACGCCGCCTCGGCGCCCGCGGCGGTCCATTCCACGTCGCGGTCCGGCGGGCTGTCGGACATGACGAACCAGCGGGCGGTGTCTGCGCCGTACTGTTCCACGATGTCCTGCGGGTCGACGACGTTCTTCTTGGACTTGGACATCTTGATCGTCGGGCCGACCTCGACCGCGGTGCCGTCCGGCAGCGTCGCGCCGTGTTCGGTCCGGGCGATCTCGTCCGGGGTGTGCCAGATGCGCGAGCCGCTGGGGCCGGGGGTGGAGTAGGTCTCGTGCGTGACCATGCCTTGGGTGAACAGCGCGTTGAACGGCTCGATCGCCGAGGCGGGCAGATGGCCGGTCCTGTGCATCGCGCGGGCGAAGAAGCGGCTGTAGAGCAGGTGCAGGATGGCGTGCTCGACGCCGCCGATGTACTGGTCGACGTTCATCCAGTAGGCGACGTCGTCCGCGTCGGTCGGGGTTTCGGCGCGCGGCGAGGTGAAGCGCGCGAAATACCACGAGCTGTCCACGAACGTATCCATCGTGTCGGTCTCGCGCTTCGCCGGCTTGCCGCAGTTCGGGCAGGGCACGTCGCGCCAGGTCGGATGCCGGTCCAGCGGATTGCCGGGACGGTCGAACGAGACGTCCCTGGGCAGCTCGACCGGCAGGTTTTCCTTCTTCTCGGGCACGGTGCCGCAGTCGTCGCAGTGCACCACCGGGATCGGGCAGCCCCAGTAGCGCTGGCGGCTGATGCCCCAGTCGCGCAGGCGGTACTTGGTGACACCCCGGCCGATGCCCCTGGCTTCGCAGAAGTCGATGGCGGCGTCGATGGCCTGCTCGCCGGTCGTCTCGGCCTCGCCGGCGAAGCCGCGGACATAGGTCACGGGTTCGGTCTTGGGCGGCACGAAGGCGGTGTCGGACACGTCCTCGTCCGAGCCGCGGGCGTGGAACACGTCGCGCACCGGCAGGCCGTACTTGCGGGCGAAGTCCAGGTCGCGCTGGTCATGCGCCGGGCAGCCGAAGATCGCGCCGGTGCCGTAGTCCATCAGGATGAAGTTCGCGACATAGACCGGCAGGTGCCAGTCCGGGTCCATCGGGTGGCTGACGGTCAGACCGGTGTCGAGGCCGCGCTTCTCGGCCTTTTCCAGCGCCTCTTCCGAGGTGCCGATGCGGCGGCATTCCTCGTTGAACGCCTTGATTTCCGGGTTGGTTTCCAGCGCCCTGGCCAGCGGGTGATCGGGCGAGATGCCGACGAAGCTGGCGCCCATCAGGGTGTCCGGGCGCGTGGTATAGACCTCCAGCGCATCGAAGCCTTCGGGGGCATTGTCCAGCCTGAAGGCGGTCTGCAGCCCGCGCGAGCGGCCGATCCAGTTGGCCTGCATCAGCCGCACCTTCTCGGGCCAGTCGGTCAGCGTGTCGATCGCCTCCAGCAGTTCCTCGGAAAAATCCGAGATCCTGAAGAACCACTGCGTCAGCTCGCGCCGCTCGACCAGCGCGCCCGAGCGCCAGCCGCGGCCGTTCTCGACCTGCTCGTTGGCCAGCACGGTCATGTCGACCGGGTCCCAGTTGACCACGGCGTTCTTGCGGGTGATCAGCCCGGCCTCGAGGAAGTCGAGGAACAGCGCCTGTTGCTGGCCATAGTATTCGGGATCGCAGGTGGCGAATTCGCGGCTCCAGTCGATGGCGAAGCCCAGCGGCTTCATCTGCGCGCGCATGTCGTCGATGTTGCGGTAGGTCCAGTCGCCGGGGTGGATGTTGCGCTCCATCGCGGCGTTCTCGGCCGGCATGCCGAACGCGTCCCAGCCCATCGGGTGCAGCACCGAGAAGCCGCGCGCCATCTTGTAGCGGGCGATCATGTCGCCCATCGTGTAGTTGCGCACATGCCCCATGTGGATGCGCCCCGAGGGATAGGGGAACATCTCGAGCACGTAGTACTTGGGCTTGTCCTGGTCGCGCCTGGCGCGGAAAACCTGCTGCGCGTCCCAGGTCCGCTGCCACTTCGGCTCGACCGCCTGGGCGTTGTATCGTGTCATCGCTGCACCCCTTCGCCGCCGGACGCGCGCGCCCGGCGGTCCGGCTCCAGTCTATAAAGCGGTGCTGCGGCGGGTTCTAGCGGCGATTGTCCACGCCGACGCGCAGCTGTCGCGCGCGGGTCAGGATCGCGTCCTCGATCTGCTCGGCCACCGCGTCGCTGACCGCCACCGCGCGCCCGCCGGACTGCCGGAACACCGCCACCCGCAGCGACCGCGCCTCGAGCGCCGGCGAGGTCACGTAGACCGTGGCCCGGTAGGGCACGCTGGCGCCCGCGACGCCGCCCCAGCCGGTGGTGATGATGCCCGAGAACGGGTCCGCGCCTTCCAGCGGCAGGAACGACAGCACGTCCAGCGCGGCGGTCCACAGATACTTGTTCACCGCGAAGTCGACGTTCTCGTCGGGGCGGTTGAACAGATCCCAGATCGTGCCGCCGGACGGGCGCTGCACCGCATCGACCTGCTGGCGCTGCAGTTCGGTCGCGGCGGTGCGTTCGGCCTCGTTCTCCGAAGAGCACGCCGCCAGCGCCGTCAGCAGGACGCCGAGTATCAACGGTCTGTGGCAGCAGGCACGCATGGTGTCCTTTCGGTCTCTTCGCTCGCAGTGCGGCAAGGTCTATAATCTGCCGCCTTCGGGAACAAGAGATTTCCGTATCCGCCCGCCGAACCTGCCGTTTCGCGATATGTGGCATTGCTGCATCAATGCTTGCCACATCAATTCCGCTTCCCGGCCATATGCTTGACCGTCGCGGTCGATCTGGTCATTTAGCTTTCGTACTCGTCCGGGTGGACCTGGATAGGGGTGCACCTTGAAACACTGCACAATAGAGGGAAAACGATGAAAAACGTTCTCTTCGCAACCACCGCCCTGGTCGGCTTCGCGGGTGTTGCGTTTGCCCAGGATGCCGGTGTGAGCCTGTCTGGTTCGGCCGAGATGGGTATCACCTACGAAAACATCGACGATCCTGCGGGTGACAGCGAAACCGCTGTCTTCCACAACGACATCGACGTCACCTTCACCCTCTCGGGTGCCACGGACAACGGTCTGACCTTCGGTGCGACCATCGACCTGGACGAAGTCGGCGACGGCGACAACCTGGACTTCGAGAACTCGGTGTTCGTGTCGGGCGCGTTCGGCACCCTGTCGATGGGTGACATCGACGGCGCCTACGACCGTGCGCTGAGCAACATCCACGCCGGCGGCCTGTCGGACGAGGCCGACGTAGCTTCGGGCACCACGGGCTTCGACGGCCTGGCCCCCGAGATCCTGCGCTACGACTACGCGTTCGGTCCGGTCGTGCTGTCGGCCTCGCTGGGTCTGGAAGACCAGATGCCGCTCAACGACGAAGCCGGTGGCAGCAGCAACGGCGACCTGACCGACAACGTCTACGGCCTGGGTATCGCCTACGGCGGCGACTTCGGCGCCGCGACCCTCGACCTGGGCGCCGGTATCCAGTACACCGAGCTGATGGGTGAAGAAGCCTACGTCTACGGTGGCTCGGCCACCGTCGGCTTCGGCAGCTTCGAAGTCATCGGCGTCGTCGAAGTGTTCGACACCGACTCGGCCTCGGCTTCGGCCACCGATGGCGAAAGCTATGGCATCTCGGGCGCCTACAACACCGGCCCCTGGGAATTCGCCCTCGGTTACGAGTTCTCGGACTTCGGCATGGATCGCGACGTGGTCCAGGGCTATGTGACCTACGACCTGGGCGGTGGCGCCGAGATCGTTTCGGCCGCTTCGTGGGTTGACTCCGGTGGCGTCGAGACCACGCGGGCCGGCTTCGGTCTGGGCTTCTCGTTCTGATCGAACGCGGAACCTTCTGATTGGAAGAGCGGGCCTTGCGCCCGCTCTTTCTTTTTTGGGCGACTGCCCCGCGACTGCCCCGCGCCGACCCCCGCGTCCGCCCCCGCCCCCGCGCCCTGTGGCCTGCGGCGCCCGATCCAGGCGCCGGCGGGCGCACCGGCGACGGCCCGCGGCCATGCAGGCAGCGGTCATGCCGCGCATCCCTTCCCCGCAGACCGGCATCGCGACGCCCCCTGGCTGTGATATGATGGCCGTCCCGGGACCGTCCGCCGGTCCCGGCAAACCGGAGGACGCGATGAAACCAGTTGTGCTGTTGGTCGGACGCTTGCCGGACGTCATCCAGAACGTCGCCCGGCAGCTGGAAGACCTGCCGATCCAGTGGCTCGGCGCCCATGACCGCGACGAGGTGGCGCGGCAGCTCGATGCCGAGCCGAACATCCGCTGCGTCGTGATCGGCGCCGGGCTCGACGACAAGATCCGCGGCGACCTGATCGGGATCATCGCCGCACGGCGGCCGGACATCCCGATTCACCTGAAGGACCGCACCTCGGGGCCGAAGGGCATGGCGCCGTTCGTGCGCCGGGTGGTCGCGATCGAGGTGCTGGGCGAGCCGGTCGGCTGACCGCGGCGCGCGGGCTCAGCCGGCCGGCAGCGCAATGCCGCCGTCCAGGGTGAGCGGCGGCCGGTAGTCGGGCACCGCGTGCCGGAGCACCTGCAGCATCCGCCCGGCATCGCCGTCGCGCACCGCCGCGGCGATACCGTCCAGCGCCGCGTCCAGCGCCTCGGGGCTCAGCCGGCCCTCGGCGGCGCGCCTGATCTTCGGGTGCGGCGTCGAGATCGTCGCGCCGCCGATCAGCATTTCCTCGTACAGCTTTTCGCCAGGGCGCAGGCCGGTGATGCGGATCTCGATGTCGCCGCCGGGATTGTCGGCGTCGCGCACCGTCAGCCCCGACAGCTCGATCAGGCTGCGCGCCAGGTCGGCGATGCGGATCGGCTGCCCCATGTCCAGCAGGAACACGTCGCCGCCGGTGGCGAACGCCCCGGCCAGCAGCACCAGCTGCGACGCCTCGGGGATGGTCATGAAATAGCGGGTGACGTCCGGATGGGTCAGCGTCACCGGCCCGCCGGCCTGGATCTGCTCGCGGAACAGCGGGATCACCGAGCCGGACGAGCCCAGCACGTTGCCGAACCGCACCATGGCGAAGATCGTGCCGCCGTCGCCGCGGGTCTGCCGGTCCTGGATCACCAGTTCGGCCATGCGCTTGGTCGCGCCCATCACGTTGGTCGGCCGCACCGCCTTGTCGGTCGACACCAGGATGAACCGCTGCACACCGGCGGCGCGCGCCGCATCGGCCACCGTCGCGGTGCCGAGGATGTTGTTGCGCGCCCCTTCCAGCGGGTTCGCCTCGACCATCGGCACATGCTTGTAGGCCGCCGCGTGCAGGATGATCTCGACGCCGTGCTGGCCCAGCGTGCGCGCGACCCGCAGCGGATCGGTGACCGAGCCGAGCACCGGGACGATCTCGGTCCGGTGGCCGGCGGCGCGCAGTTCCTTCTCGATCTCGTAGAGGCCGAACTCGTTCTGCTCGTACAGCACCACGCGGGCGGGCTGCGCCACCAGCAGCTGGCGGGTCAGCTCGGAGCCGATCGAGCCGCCGGCGCCCGAGATCATCACCGTGCGCCCGGCATAGGCGCCGGTGACCTCGGGGCCGCGCAGGTTGACCGCGGCGCGGCCCAGCAGCTCGTCGGGCGACACCGGCCGGATCTGCTCGGCCAGGTGGCGGCCATCCAGCAGTTCGTTGAACGACGGCAGCGTCAGCACCTCGAGCCCCAGGTTCGACAGCATCCGCAGCTTCTCGCGCCGGTCCACCGGCCGCACCGAGGGCATCGCCAGGATCACCTGCGCGATGTTGTAGCGCGCCACCAGCTGCCCGAGACTGGACGGCGGGTACACCCGCAGCCCCGACACCTCGGTCCGGCGCAGGGCCAGGTTGTCGTCCAGAAAGCCCACCGGGTTGTGCTCGGCCGAGCCGCGCAGCGCCGCCGCCAGCTGCTGCCCGGTGCCGCCCGCGCCGTAGATCAGCACGTTCTTGCGCGCGCTGCCCAGCATGTTCAGCCGCTCGACCAGACCCAGCAGCACCAGCCGGCTGAACAGCGCGAAGGCCAGGAACACCGCCGCCCAGATGCCGGGGATCGAACGCGGCAGGCCGAACTGCAGCCCGGTGTTCAGCGCCGCCGTCACCAGCGACATGATGAAGGCGAACTCGACCAGCCGGAACAGCGCGCGCTGCTCGAAGCTGCGCAGCACGATGCGCGGCACGCCCATCATCCAGCTGATCAGCATGCCGAAAGCGGGAACCAGCGCGAACAACCCGTAGCCTTGCGCGAAGTACTGGTCCGGCCACGGATCGCCCAGCCGCAGCTGCAGCGCCACCAGCAGCGCCAGCAGCATCGCCAGACCGTCGAGCGACAGCAGCACGATCGCCTTCTGGCTGCGGGTCATCTCGTTCTGGAACTGCGTGACCGCCTGGACAGCCGGCCGCAGGCGTGCCTTTGCAGTGCGGATGAGGCGGTTGGCTATCGGCTCGACTCCGGTCTTGGGGCGCGGGCAGGGCCGGCAAGTGCCTGTTTTCCCAAGGTCCGCCCGTCGCGTCTGCAAAAAGCTGTGCGCAATCCGCCGCAGCGGTCAAGCCCTGCCGGTCACCCGGCGCGTTGGCGCGTCCGCCATGCCGCGCTATCAGTGGTAAACGGCAGGCGATCCGGGTGGAAGTGATGGCAAATGCACGGCGGACCCGGTGGCGGGCGATGACGGGGTTGCTGCTGCTGGGCGCGCCGGCGCTGGTGGTGGCGGCGGTGCTGCACCTGTCCGCGCGCCACGACGCCCACGGCCTCGAGCGCCGGGCCGAGATGTGGGCGCACCGCCGTCTTGCGGCGGTATCGGCAGGCGCCGCGCCCGCGGCCTTCGTTTCGGACGGGTGCAGCGGCGGCATGTCCTCGCTCTGGCGCGAGGCCGGGATCCGCTTTTCCGGGATCGGCGATCAGCCCCCGTGGCAGGCCTGTTGCACCGCCCATGACCGCAGCTATCACGCGGCGGGCGGCGCGCGGACCGCGCGGGCCGGTTTCGACGCCCGGCTGGCGGCGGACAAGGCGCTGCGGGCCTGCGTCGCCAGATCGTCGCCGGACGCCGGCGCGCTGGCCGAGGCGATGTACCTGGCGGTGCGCGCCGCCGGCGGGCCCTGTACCGGCCTGCCGTGGCGCTGGGGCTATGGCCTGCCGCCCTGTCACCCGGCGGCCACGGCCCCGGCGCCGGTGGACTAGTCGAAAATCAAGCACTCGTATCTGAGGGGCGCGCGACGTGCAACGGCCGGGGCGATCTGCACCCGATATGCTTCGGTATGTCGCAGTTTGCGGCCAACGCGGCGACCGGGAAAATGCTAAGTGTTGCGCGTCTGCGCGCGCGTCGCCGCAACCTTGCCCGGACGGCTTTGACTGCATCGGGGGGTGCTGCTACACGCGCGCCATCACGCCCATTCATTCGCGGGAAATACCATGAGTACTCCGAACACGATGCCCATCCGGGAGCTCTTCGTCTCGTACGACAGTGCCGAGAAGCTGAAGCGGGAGGCCGCCGAGCTGCCGTCCTGGGATCTGACGCCGCGCCAGATCTGCGACCTGGAACTGCTGATGAACGGCGGCTTCTTCCCGCTCAACGGCTTTCTCGGGCAGGCCGACTACGACAGCGTCGTCGAGAACATGCGCCTGACCGACGGCACGCTGTGGCCGATGCCGATCACGCTGGACGTCAACCAGACCTTCGCCGACAGCGTCGAGCCCGGACAGGACATCGCCCTGCGCGACCAGGAAGGCGTGATCCTGGCGATCCTGTCGGTGTCGGACAAGTGGATCGCGGACAAGGCGAACGAGGCCGCGAAGGTGTTCGGCGCCGACGACGACGCGCATCCGGCGGTCAACTACCTGCACAACACCGCCGGCAAGATCTATCTGGGCGGCCCGATCACCGGCATCCAGCAGCCGGTGCACTATGACTACCGCGGCCTGCGCAACACCCCGAACGAGCTGCGCGCCTATTTCCGCAAGATGGGCTGGCGCCGGATCGTCGCGTTCCAGACCCGCAACCCGCTGCACCGCGCCCATCAGGAACTGACCTTCCGCGCCGCCAAGGACGCGCAGGCCAACCTGCTGATCCACCCGGTCGTGGGCATGACCAAGCCGGGCGACATCGACCACTTCACCCGCGTGCGCTGCTACGAGGCGGTGCTGGACAAGTACCCCAGCTCGACCACCTCGCTGAGCCTGCTGAACCTGGCGATGCGCATGGCCGGCCCGCGCGAGGCCGTCTGGCACGGCATCATCCGCCGCAACCACGGCTGCACGCACATGATCGTCGGCCGCGACCACGCCGGTCCGGGCAAGAACAGCCGCGGCGAGGACTTCTACGGCCCCTACGACGCGCAGGAACTGTTCCGCCAGCACGAGGAAGAAATCGGCCTGGAGATGGTCGACTTCAAGCACATGGTCTATGTGCAGGAGCGCGCCCAGTACGAGCCCGCCGACGAGATCGAGGAGGGGCTGACCGTCCTCAACATCTCGGGCACGGAGCTGCGCCGCCGCCTGTCCGAGGGGCTGGAGATCCCCGAGTGGTTCTCGTTCCCCGAGGTGGTCAGGGAGCTGCGCCGCACCAAGCCGCCGAAGGCGCAGCAGGGCTTCACCGTGTTCTTCACCGGCCTGTCCGGGTCGGGCAAGTCGACGGTGGCGAACGCGCTGATGGTCAAGCTGATGGAGCTGGGCGGCCGCCCGGTGACGCTGCTGGACGGCGACGTGGTGCGCAAGAACCTCAGCTCGGAGCTGGGCTTCTCGAAGGAACACCGCGACCTGAACATCCGCCGCATCGGCTATGTCGCCTCCGAGATCACCAAGAACGGCGGCATCGCGATCTGCGCGCCGATCGCGCCCTACCAGGCCACCCGCCGCGCCGTGCGCGAGGCGATCGAGGCCTACGGCACCTTCGTCGAGATCCACGTCGCGACGCCGCTGGAAGAATGCGAGCGCCGCGACCGCAAGGGCCTGTACGCCATGGCCCGCGCCGGCAAGATCAAGGAGTTCACCGGCATCTCGGACCCCTACGAGGAGCCGAAGAATGCCGAGCTGGTGCTCGACACCACCAACATCGAGGTGGACAACTGCGCCCACCAGGTGCTGCTGAAGCTGGAAAGCCTGGGCCTGATCGCCGGCTGACCGCGCACGGTTTCCGGCCCGCCCGTCCGGCGGGCCGGATTATCCCGCCCGTGCCGCCGCGGGCCGCCTTCGCCGGTTTCACTTTTCCGCAGATGCCCTACAGTCCTCCGAAAGGGTGGCCAAGCGCCGTGCGGGGGGGTAAGCGTCAGACATGAACTTTCGGCCGGGCATTCGGGCAGCCGTCCTTCTGACTTCCATTGTGATCGTCGCGACCGTCCCGCACAGCGCCGCTGCGCTGGAGCTGTTCGGCATCAAGCTGTGGGGCGAGGAGGAGGAGGACGCGGGCGATCTGGGGATCCTCGATCCGCGCGACTACACCGCGCGCTTCGACGTCGGGCCGGTGCGCAACGGCATCGCCGACCGGCTGAAGCAGTCCTCGGCGGTGTGGACCAACCGCAACGACCCCGCCTCGGGCGCGGCGGGGCTGATCACCGCCGCGCAGGAAGACTACCGCGCGATCCTCGCCGCGCTGTACGCCGAGGGGTACTACTCCGGCGCCATCGGCATCCGCATCAACGGCCAGGAGGCGGCGAACCTGTCGCTGGGCTCGCGGCTGAGCGACCCGATCGAGGTGCAGATCTCGGTCGATCCGGGGCCGCTCTACCGTTTCGGCAAGACCGACTACGTCAACCCGCCGCCGAAGCGCCGCGAGCTGACCATCACCGGCAGCGAGGCGCGTGCGCGCGAGCAGTTCGCCCCCGGCGAGGTCGCCTATGCCGACGTCGTGAACCAGGCCGGCGACGAGGCGGTAGCGGACTGGCGCGCCGCCGGCCATCCGAAGGCCGAGGTCTCCGGCCGCGACGTGCTGGCCGATCACCCGCGCCGCCGGCTGGACGTGACGATCCGGCTGGACCCCGGCCCGAGGGCGCGGTTCGGCCGGGTCGCGGTGCGCAACGAGGGCAAGGTCAAGGCCGGCTTCATCCGCTACATGACCGACATCCGGCCGGGCGACGCCTATGATCCCGAGGATGTCGAGCGGGCGACCGACCGGCTGACCAACCTGGGCGTGTTCAGCGTGATCCGCGTGATCGAGGGCGACGAGGTCGGCCCGGACGGCACGCTGCCGATCACCGTCGAGGCCTATCCCCGGGCGCCGCGCCGGATCGGCGTCGGCGCCGTGGTGTCGTCGACCGAGGGGCTGGGGCTGGAGGGGTTCTGGCTGCACCGCAACGTCTTCGGCCGGGCCGAGCGGCTGCGGTTCGACGCCAGCGTCGGCGGGCTGTTCTCGGAAGACCGCGTGGACGACCTGGACTATGCGCTGGGCGTCACCTTCACCAAGCCCGGCTTTCTGAGCCCGAACAACGATCTGGTCACCGGGCTGGAGACGCGCCAGGACGTGTTCGACGATTACCGCGCGCGCACGCTCGGCGGCCGGGTCGGGCTGAACCGTACTTTCGACGAATGGCTGACCGGCTCGGTCTTCGTCGATTTCACCTATTCGAACGTCGAGGACGATCTGGGCACCCGCGAGCTGTACACGCTGGGTCTGCCCGTGCGGCTGGAATGGGACCGGCGCAACAGCGATCTGGACCCGACCGTCGGCTACTACGTCGCCGGCGAGGTGAAGCCGATGTACGAGTTCGAATTCCGGAACACGGCGCTGCGGACCGAGATCGAGGGCCGCAAGTACTGGAGCTTCGCCGAGGGCCGCACCGTGCTGGCGGCCCGCGCCGGGTTTGGCACCATCCTTGGCGGCGATCTGCGCGAGCTGCCGCCGGACGAGCTGTTCTTCACCGGCGGCGGCGGGTCGGTGCGCGGTTACGGGTTCCGCGCCAACGGGATCGAGGTGGACGGCGACACCCTGGGCGGGCGCTCGGCGGTCGAGGCGTCGGTCGAGCTGCGCCAGCGCATCCGCGACCGCTATGGCGTGGTGGTATTCGCGGATGCCGGACTGGTCAGCGTCGACGAGATCCCGTCCGGCGACAGCGACCTGAAGGCCGGCGTCGGCATCGGCGGGCGGTTCTATACCGGGCTCGGCCCGCTGCGGCTGGACGTGGCGACGCCGCTGGACCGCGACAACGGCGAATCCGCGGTCACCTTCTATGTCGGGATCGGACAGGCCTTCTGATGATGCGCACGCTCATATCGCTGATGGTGCTGATGCTTGCGGCAACCTGGGCGGCCGCCCAGGACACGCCCGCAGGCGAGGACGACAACGGCTTCATCATCAACCTGCTGGAGCGGCAGCTGTCCACCGAAAGCCGCACGATCCGGCTGTCGGGGGTCAACGGGCTGCTGTCCTCCGAGGCGCGGGTGGATCTGATAACGATATCCGATCAGGACGGCGTCTGGCTGCAGATCGAGGACTCGCGCATCGACTGGAGCCGCAGCGCGCTGCTGCGCGGCCGGCTGCAGGTCGATACCATCGCCGCCGAGCGGATCGAGCTGCGCCGCAAGCCGCTGCCCGAGCCGGATGCGCTGCCCGACCCCAGCGCCGGGGTCGGCTTCACGGTGCCGGAGCTGCCGGTTTCAGTGCGCATCGACGAACTGTCAGTCGGCACCTTCGTTCTGGGCGAAGAGGTGGCCGGGACCGCCGCCGAGCTGTCGATCCAGGGCCGGCTGGTGCTGGCGGACGGCGATCTGGAAAGCAGCCTGACCATCGACCGGCTGGACGGGCCCGGCGGCCGGTTCGCGGTCGACGCCACGGTCGACGGCGACAGCGGCGTGGTCGACGTCAACCTGACCGCCTCGGAGCCGCCCGACGGCGTGGTCGCGAACCTGCTGGACATCCAGGGCCGGCCGGCGCTGGACGCGGCCGTCTACGCCACCGGCACGCTGCAGGACCTGACCGTCGAGTTGGACTTCAAGGCCGATGGCGAAGACCTGTTCGACGGCCGCGTGCTGGTCGCGCAGCAGGACGGACTTTACCGCTTCGACGCCGATCTTGCCGGCCGTTTCCGGCCGTTGCTGCCGGCCAGCCTGCACCAGTTCGTCGCCGGCGAGGCGACGCTGGCGGCCGCCGGGCGGCAACTGCCCGGCGGCGGCTTCGCGGTCGAGACGCTGGATCTGGACAGCGGCGGGCTGACGCTGTCCGGCAGCGTGCAGACCGCGGCGGACGGCTTTCCGCAGAGGCTGCGGCTTTCGGCGGTGCTCAACCCCGACGGTGGCGGCGATCCGTTGTTGCTGCCCGGCGGCACCACCACCGTCCGCTCCGGCACGCTGGAGCTGACCTATGGCGAGGGCGAGCGCTGGACCGGCGCGCTGCAGGTCGGCGGGCTCGACACCGGGTCGCTTCGGATCGACGCCGCGACGGTCAGCATGTCCGGCCTGGCGCAGAACCTTGCCGATCCCGAGGCGCGGCGCGTGACGGCGCTGATCGAGGGCACGGCGGACGGCATCGACGGCGACGATCCGGCGATCGCGCGCACCCTGGACGGCGCCGTGAACCTGCGCGTCGACGCCGACTGGACCGCGGGCCAGCCGGTGACGCTGACCGACACCAGCCTGGAGGTCGGCACCGTCGAGGCGGTGCTGAACGGTCAGGCGGGGGCCGAGGGCTTCAACGGACGGCTGCGGATCGACGCCAGCGACCTGGCGCATTTCGCCGCGCTGACCGGGCGCGCGCTGGACGGCGCGCTGAACGCGGTGGTCGAGGGTCAGGTGAACCCGCTGACCGGCGCCTTCGAGCTGCAGGTCGACGGGCTGGCCCGCGACCTGGCGCTGGGCGTGGCGCAGCTGGATCCGCTGCTGGCGGGCGAGACGGTGCTGCAGGGCGGTCTGGCGCGCGGCGAGGATGGCATCAGCGCGCGCGATTTCCGGATCGAGAACCCGAACCTGTCGCTGCGCGCGGACGGGATCTACGCCGCCACCGGCTCGGATTTCGCCTTCGACGCGCAGTTGGCCGACATCGGTCTGGCGACCGACCAGGCCAGCGGCGCGGTCCGGGTGCAGGCCAACGCCACCGGCGGCGTCGACGGGCTGACGCTGACCGCGGACGTGACGATGCCGCAGGGCACGCTGCAGGGGCGCGCGGTCGAGGACGCGGTGCTGGACCTGATCGCCAACGGCGCCAACGCCGAGCGGCTGGAGGGCACGTTGCGCGGCGGCGCCCGGGTCGGCGACATGCCGGTCGCGATCGAGGGCAGCTTCCGGCTGCGCGACGGCGTGCAGGCGGTGCGCGACTTTCGTATCGACGCCGGCGCCACCAGCGTCCGGCTGACCGCGGCGCGGGGCGCGGACGGGCTGATCGCCGGCACCGCCGCGGTGCGGTCGCTCGACATCTCGCAGGCCGCGACGCTGGCGCTGGTCGAGGCGCGGGGCGCGGTGGACGCGACCGTGGTGCTGTCTCGGCACCGCGGCACGCAGCGGCTGGCGATGTCGGGCGACGTGCGCGGGATCGAGGTCGCCGGCATCCGCATCGGCCGCGCCGGGGTCGACATGACCGTGACCGACCTGTTCGGCGTGCCGCTGGCCGAAGGCACGCTGGCCGCCGGCGATGCCGAGGTGGCGGGCTTCGTACTCAACGATCTGGCGCTGAGCTCGGTGGTCGAGGACGCCCGCATGTCGGTGACCGCCGATGCCGCGTTCCAGGACGGCACCGAGGCGGCGCTGGCCGGCAGCCTCGAGAACCTGCGCCCCGGCATCGCGCTGGAGCTGGACCGCCTGCGGCTGGAACGCGGCGCGCTGCGCGCCGCGCTGATCGACCCGGCGACGGTCACCTTGCGCGGCGAGACCGTGCAGCTGACGCCGCTGGTGCTGGCGGTGGGCGAGGGCCGGCTGGAGATCGCCGGCAGCGTTGGCGAGGTGCTGAACCTCGACGTGGTGCTGGACGCGCTGCCGCTGGACGTCGCCAATGCGGTGCAGCCGGATCTGGACGCCACCGGGACCGTCACCGGTCGGGCCCGGATCACCGGCACGCCGGGCAACCCCGGCGCGACCTTCTCGCTGACCGCGCGCGACGTCGGCGCCGCGCCGCTGGCCGCCGTCGGCGTGCCGCCGCTGGGCCTGCGCGCCGAGGGAAGCGTCGCCGACCGGGTGGCGCAGATCGACGCCAGCGCCCGGGCCGGCGACAAGCTGGACCTGGACCTGGCCGGGACGATCCCGCTCGACCCCGGGGCCGACGGCCTCGACGCGGTGCTGGACCTGCGCCGCCTGTCGCTGGATCTTGCCGACGCGGTGGTGCCGGACCTCGCCCTGCGCGGCGAGGTTCAGGGCCGTGTCGCGGTCACCGGCGCGCTGGCCCGGCCGCGGCCCGAGTTCGCCCTGACCGGCGCCGGTCTGACCGCCGCGCCGGCCGCGGACTTCGGCCTGCCGCCGCTGGATCTTGCGCTGCAGGGCACCGAGGCCGACGGGCAGGTGAGCCTTTCGGGCCGGCTCGAGGCCGGGGATCTGGCCGCCATCGCGCTGCAGGGCACGGTGCCGACCGACCCGGCCGCCACCGGCATGGACCTGCGGGCGACGGTCGAGCGGCTGTCGCTGGCGCTGGCCGAGGGCGCGCTTCCCGGCCGCGGCCTGAGCGGGGACGTCACCGGCAGCATCACCGCGACCGGCGCGCCGAACGACCCGCAGATGCGGTTCGATCTGACCGGCGCCGGGCTGTCGGCGACGGCGCTGCGCGAGAACGCGCTGGGGCCGCTGGCGTTGCAGCTTGCGGGCACCTATGCCGACATGAAGGTGACGCTGGACACCGCCGCGGTGACCAGCCCGCGCGGCATCCGCGCCCAGGCCGCCGGCACCGTGCCGCTGGACGGCGGGCCGCTGGACCTGTCGGTCGAGGGCCAGATCCCGCTGAACGTGGCCAACATCGCGCTGGCGCGGTCGGGGGCGCAGCTGGACGGGACGGTGACGCTCGACCTTTCCGCCGGCGGGCGCCTCGGTGCGCCGGATCTGACCGGCCGCGCCAGCGTGTCGGGCGGCACCTTCATCCTGCGCTCGATGAACCTGCAGCTGGTGGACATCGGCCTGAACGCTCGTTTCGCCGGCGACCGGGTGGTGATCGAGGATGCCGCCGGCCGCCTGGCCAGCGGCGGTACGCTCAGCCTGGCGGGCAGTCTTGGCCTGGACCCGTCGCTGCCGGCCGATCTGGAGCTGCAGATCCGCGACGGCCGCTATACCGACGGCCGGATCCTGAACACCGATCTGAACGCCTCGCTGGCGCTGCAGGGGCCGATCCTGGGCGACGGGCTGCTGAGCGGCGAGGTCATGCTGGAGCGGACCGAGATCTCGATTCCGCGCAGCTTCGGCATCGCCGGCGGCGTGCTGCTGGAGGTCGAGCACCGCAACCCGCCGCGGCAGACGATCCTGACCCTGGACCGGGCCGACCTGCTGGGCGGCAACGGCGTGGAGCCGGACGACGGCGGCCTGCCGCTGCGGGTCGATCTGCTGATCCGCAGCCCGAACGAGCTGTTCATCCGCGGCCGCGGCCTCGACGCCGAGATGGGCGGCGAGATCCGGCTGCGCGGCACGCTGGCCGACATCCAGCCGGTGGGCGAGATCAGCCTGATCCGCGGCCGCCTCGGGATCCTGGGGCAGCGGTTCGACTTCGACGAGGGTGCGGTGACCATGGTCGGCAACCTGGATCCGCGGATCCGGCTGGTGGCCGAGACCGAGGCGAGCGACGGCACGCTGGTGCGGATCGTGATCTCGGGCCGGGCGACGGACCCCGAGATCAGCTTCACCTCCAGCCCGGACCTGCCGCAGGACGAGGTCCTGGCGCTGCTGATCTTCAACCGCAACCTGTCCGAGCTGTCGCCGTTCCAGATCGCCCAGCTGGCGTCGGCGGCGGCGACGCTGGCCGGTGGCGGCGGCGGGCTGGTGGACAGCTTCCGCTCAGGCGCGGGGCTGGCGAACCTGGACTTCACCACCGACGACGAGGGCGACGTGGGGGTCCGTGCCGGGGCCTATCTGGACGACAACATCTACCTGGACGTGGAGACCGACAGCGGCGGCGACTCGCGCGCCTCGATCAACCTGGACATCACCCGCTCGGTCCGCGCCCGCGCCAGCGTGGACGACGAAGGCGAGACATCGATCGGGATCTTCTTCGAACGTGACTATTGATCGTGCCGTGCTCCGCTAGTTCAGGGCCGGGCCGCGCGGTGGCGCGGCCGGGGGGCAGGGCATGCTGAACCCGGTGGTGATCGTCGACACGATGGTGTTCCGGCGGCCGCGCTTCGGATGGCGCGACTGGCTGCGGGTCGGGCAGAAGGTGTTCGCGGGCATCGGCGAGAAGCGCCTGTCGCTGCTGTCGGCGGGCGTCGCCTTCTTCGGCATGCTGGCGCTGTTCCCGGCGCTGACCGCGTTCATCGGGCTGTTCGGCTACGTCTCGGACCCGGTCGCGGTGCGCGAGAACCTGACGCTGCTGCAGACCGTCATCCCCGACGACGTGCTGACCCTGATCGAGCGCGAGGTGGATCAGCTGATCAGCGCCCGGCGCAGCACGCTGGGCTTCGCCTCGATCGTCAGCATCATCCTGGCGACGGTCAGCACCCGTGCGGGGGTGAACGCGCTGATGATGGGGCTCAGCTTCATCGGGCACGCGCACGGGATGCGCGGGTTCTTCCACAACATGCTGGTGGCCTATTCGCTGACCCTGATGCTGATCCTGGTCGGGCTGACGGCGCTGACCACGCTGGTGGTGGTGCCGACGGCGCTGGCACTGTTCCCGCTGTTCGTGGTCAGCCCGATATCGGCGCAGATCCTGCGCTGGAGCATCACCATCTTCACCGTCGGACTGGGGATCGGGGTGCTGTACCGCTTCGGCCCGGCGCGGCGCACCAAGCGCGGCGGCGTGCTGTCGGTGGGCAATATCGTGGCGACGCTGCTGTGGATCCTCGCCTCGGTGCTGTTCTCGCTGTACCTGAGCACCTTCGCCAACTACAGCCAGGTCTACGGGCCGCTGGGCGCGGTGATCGCGCTGCTGATGTGGCTGTACGTCAGCGCCTTCGTGGTGTTGCTGGGCGCCGAGGTCAACGCCGAGATCGAGGCCCACGGCATCGACGTGATCCTGAAGCGCAACCCGCGCCTGGATGGCGGCGACGGCGCGCCCGCCCGGCCCGAGCCGGACGAGCCGGAGTTCGCCTAGCCGGTCACATCGGACATTCGGCCGCGTAGGCGTCCTGCAGATCCTCGATCGCGACCCCGAGCAGGCGGTTCGTCGGCTTGTCGCCGGCGGCGATCACCTCGCGCAGGTAGATGTCCTGGATCGGGTGCTGGTTGTTGCCGAACCGGAAGTCGCCCCGCGTCGAGGCGAAGTCGGCCTCGCGCAGCGCCGCGCGGAACGCCTCGGGGTCCGAGATGTCGGCCTTGGCCGCGGCCGACAGGATCAGGTTCGCCGCGTCGTAGCCCTGGCTGGCGTACAGCGTCGGCGTGCGGCCGTACGCCTCGCGGAAGGCGGAGACGAAGGTCGCGTTGGCCTCGTTCTCGAGGTCGTGCGCCCATTGCGAGGTGTTCTTCGCGCCGATCGCGGCGTCGCCGACCGCGCCCAGGATCACCTCGTCGAACGAGAACGCCGGCCCGAACACCGGCAGGTCCACGCCCGAGGCGGCGTACTGCTTCATGAACGCGATGCCCATGCCGCCGGGCAGGAAGAAGAACACGCTGTCGGCGCCGCTGGCGCGGATCTGCGCGATCTCGGCGGCGTAGTCGGTCTGGCCCAGCTGGGTGTAGATCTCGGCCTTCGGCGTGCCGTACCGCGACTTGAACCCGGTCAGCGCGTCGGTGCCGGCGGGGTAGTTCGGCGCCAGGATCACCGGCGCGGCAAGGCCGGCGTCCTTCATGTGGGCGCCCATCGCCTCGTGCAGGTTGTTGTTCTGCCAGGCGACGTTGAAGTAGTTCTCGTGGCACAGCTTGCCGGCCAGCTGCGACGGTCCGGCGTTGGGCGAGATGTAGATCGTGCCGCCGCGCACCGCGCCGGGCACCACCGCCATCGCCAGGTTCGACCAGATGATGCCGGTCAGGATGTCGACCTGCTCGCGCTGCACCAGCTCGTCCGCCAGGGATTTGGCCACGTCCGGCTTGCGCGCGTCGTCGCGGACGATCACCTCGATGTCCGATCCGGCCATCTCCATCGCCAGCAGGAAGCCGTCGCGCACGTCGACGCCCAGATGCGCGCCGCCGCCCGAGAGCGTGGTGATCATGCCGATCTTCGGCGCCGCCGCCGCGGGCAGGGCCAGGGCCAGCGACAGCGCCGCGGCGGTGAAGATGCGTTTCATGGTCGGAATTCTCCCCGTACTGCCGAATTTCGCGCCATCTGAGCGGGTTTGATCCCGTCTGTCGAGGGGCAAGCCGATACCGCACTTGCGAATGCGGGCGCGAGGCTCCAACATTACGCATGCATTGCCGCGGACAAGCGGATGTCTGCGTTGGGGAAGCTGATGGTGCTGAGATACAATGCCAACCTTGAGGTGCAATATCCCGCCCAGACCCTGATGGGCCAGCTGGGCGACGCGGCGCGCGACGATCTGAAGGCGCGCTGGACCGAACGCGCCTACGAGTCCGGGCAGATGATCCTGGACGTCGAGGATACCGCGGCCGAGGTGATGATCCTGCTGCAGGGGGCGGTGCGCGTCGCCAACTTCTCGTCCCGCGGCCGCGAGGTGTCTTTCACCGGCATCGAGGAGGGCGACTGCTTCGGCGAATTCGGCGCGATCGACGGCGCGCCGCGCTCGGCCAGCGTCATGGCGATCGCCCCGACCCGGGTGGCGCTGGTGCCGGGCGCCACCTTCCGCGCGCTGCTGGAGCGGCACCCGGACCTGAGCATGGCGCTGCTGCGCCGGCTGACCGAGAAGCTGCGCGTCCTGACGCGGCGGGTCAGCGAGTTCACCGCGATGCGCGCCGACGACCGGATCCGGCTGGAGGTGCTGCGCCTGTTCCAGGCGGCCCGCGCACGCGACGGCAGCGCGCTGCTGACCAACCCGCCGACGCAGGCGGCGCTGGCGGCGCTGGTCTTCACCAACCGCGAGGCGGTGGCGCGCGAGATCGGCCGGATGAAACGGCTGAACCTGATCGAGCGCCGCGGCCGCGCGCTCTATGCGCCCGACGTGGCCAAGATCGAGGCCTACCAGCAGGCCGAATCCGGTCTCTGAGCGCGGCGAAGCCGGCGCCGGTTAACGCGGTCTTTACCCCTGATGCTGCATAACCGATGCGCCCCGGGCCGACGCGACAGCCGCGCATCCGGGGCGTTCTCTCGAGTTACATGCAACACGGGCCGCCGCCCGCGCGCCCATGCCGCCTTGGGGGCGGCGGCGGTCGTTCAGGGGAAGATCTGCCATGTCCAATCCATTCAGCCGCCGCGCGTCCTCGCTGTCCGGTCCCGGCGTCGACTATGTCCCGGTCACGCCGGACGATCTGACCGATCTGGGCGATGTCGCCGCATCGCTTTACGTCGAGGGCGGCGGCGCCGTCACCTTCACCACGGTGAAGGGTCCGGTGCGCACCGTCACCGTGCCCGATCACGGCTGGATCGTCTGCGGCGCGGCGCGGGTGCATGCCACCGGCACCACCGCCAGCGGCATCCACGCCGTGGTGGTTTCGTGAGGTTCGGCCCCGGGCTGGGGATCGCGGCGGCGCCGGCGCTTGGCCGCCGCCGCGTACCCGCCGGGCGCGTCGTGCCGTCCGGCCTGATCCCGGATCCGCAGGCGCGCCTTGATGACCATGCCGGCTGGATGCTGGACGGCGGGTTCACGGCGCTGCCGGGCGCGATCGCCAAGACCGACTTCGCCGCCGCCGGCACCGCGGGCTATGACGCGGCGGTGCCGGCCGGCGATCTGTGGGTGGCCTACACGGTGACCGGCGCGACCGCGGGCACGATCGGCGCGCAACTGGGCGGGCCGTACCGGGCCTCGCCGTTCGTCGGCAAGGCCGAGGCGCAGCACGTCGCGCGGTTCTCCAGCGTCGGGCATACCCGCGTGCGGCTGAACGCGACCGCGACCTTCGACGGCACCGTCGAGGACGTGCAGGCGGTGGACATGACCGATCTGCTGGCGCAGCCGTCGGACATCTACATCGCCGCCGGCCAGTCGCTGATCGCGGCGGAATCCAAGTCGACGCCGGTCGATCCGGCCAGGGATTTCTGGGTGCCGCGCTGCTTGTATGTGCCGGGCTATACCAACACCGCCTACGGCAGCGTCGACGGCGCCGTGGCCGCCAGTGCCGGGCCGCTGCAGATGCTGCAGGCCAGCCAGGGCGTCAGCCCGGCGCTGAGCTTCGCGCGCCGGATCGAACAGGCGACGCCGCCGGGCCGCACGGTGCTGACCGTCGCCTGCGCCAAGGGCGGCACGCGGCTGATCGGCGACGACGCGGAATGGAACCCGAACGCCACCGTCGGCGCGGGCGGAACGCTTTACCAGCGCATGGTGCAGATGGCGCAGGCCGCGGTGGCGCGCACGCCCGGCAGCCGGGTGTGCGGACTGATCTGGGGCCAGGGCGAGAGCGACCGCTCGTCGACCATGGACGCCGTCTATCCGCCGGCCTTCCAGGCGATGCTGTCGGCGTTGCGCACCGACCTGGCCGAGCCGTCGCTGCCGGTGATCCTGCTGGGCCCGATGCCGGACGATCTGTCCGTGCACCAGCCGAGGTTCCTGCAGATGCAGGCGCGGCTCGACCAGGGCAGCGGCCATGCCACCGCCACGGCGGGCGTGCACTATGTCGCGCGGCCGAGCGGGTTCATGTCCGACGACGGCACCCATCCCGAGCCCGAGGGCAACCGCGTCGCCGGCCGGCTGGGCGCCGAGCGATTCATCGCCGAGGGCTATCTGTGAGCAACCGCGCTGGCGGGCCGCCCGACGGCCTGCCAGCTTGGCCAGGGCAGGCTGTCGCGGCCCATCATCCCGGCCAGCGCCGCCATGTCGGCGGCGAAGCCCTGCGCCAGCGCAGCGCGCTCGGTGGCGGACAGCGCCGGGACCTCGGCCCGTAGCGGACGGTCGTTCCACCGCATCAGCGCCTTCGCCGGCGCGCCGCGCTTCAGCGCAGCCAGCGGGGCCGACAGCCCGGCCGCCCGCATCGCGGCGCCGCCGGCGCGCAGGCCGGCACGCAGCGCCGGCAGCCGGGCGCGGTCGCTGACGTTGCGCGCCTCGGCCAGCATCGCCGGCGGCGGGCCGGGGTCGAGGCCGAGAAAGCGCAGCATCCGCACCCGCGCCGCCTCGGGCGCCGCGGCGATCTCCTCGGCCAGCAGGATCAGCATCCGGTCGGGCGGAAACGCCTGCCGCCAGACGCTCAGGTGGCGGGCGTAGTGGCCCTGCTCCAGGTAGTCCGGGTTCGCCCGCAGCGCCGGCGCGAAGGGCTGCGCGCGGATATGGCCGCGGGCGATCTCGTGCAGATGATGCGAGAAGGCGCGGTCCACCGGGTCGCGCAGGGTGGCGATCAGCCGCGCCCCCGGCGCGAAGGCGCGCAGCCGGCCCGGCGCGCGCGGGTCGTGCAGGTAAGAGGGCGAGTTCTCGAACCGCAGCCCCGGTCCGCGCCAGCGCCGCGCGTACCAGTCATGGCCGCGGTCATGGTGATAGCTGAAGAAGTCCAGTTCCTTGCCGGGGGCGGCATTGACCGCCGGATGCTCGGCCAGCACCGCATGCACCCAGCTTGACGCGCATTTCTGCCCGCCCAGGCCGATGGCGTAGCGCTCAGCCATCCATGCTTCCTTTCAGGTGGAATGCTGGTACAGATTCAATCATGAGCTGTGCCACATGACCACCGCCGACCTTCCCGCCAAGCGGCGCGGGGCGCGGCGCCTGCCCGTGGACCTGGCGCTGGGCCTGCTGGCGGTGGTCTGGACCGCCGAGGCGACGGTGCGCCTGCCCGGCGGTGCGGCGCTGACCGCGCTGGTCTATGCCGGGTTCGCGGCGCGGCTGCTGCTGACCACGGCGGTCTGGATGCCGGCGCTGCTGCGCGGCTGGCCGATGCTGCTGTACCCGCTGGTCTGCCTGGCCTCGGCGTTCTGGTCGCCGGTGCCGCAGGACAGCGCCGTCGCGGCGGTGCAGCTGCTGTTCACCCTGCTGATGGGCGTCTACCTGGGCGCGGCGTTCGGGCTGGCGGGGCTGGCCGGGCTGGTGCTGACCGGACTGGGGCTGACGATGGCGGCTTCGGCGGCGAACCTCGGCGGGCTGCTGCCCCCCGCCTGGTCGTGGGAGGGCGGCTTTCTCGGCGTCTACACCAACAAGAACGCGCTGGGGCAGCGGGCGGCGCTGCTGCTGCTGACGCTGATCCTGTTCCTGAGCCAGACGCGCGGCGGCGCACGGGCGCTGTGGGGGCTGGCCGCCGCGGCGACGCTGGCGCTGCTGGTGCTGTCGCGCTCGGCCACCTCCTGGGTGATGGCCCTGGGCGCCGGCGGGGCGCTGGTGCTGCTGCTGCTGCGCGCCGCCGGCGGGCGCGCGCTGCTGCCGCTGGGCATCGTCGCCGGCACCGGCACGGCGGCGCTGCTGGCGGCGGTGGCGATCCTGCAACTCGATCCGGCGGCCGGGATCCTGGCCGCGCTGGGCAAGACCGCGACGCTGACCGGCCGCACCGAGGTCTGGCAGGCGGCGGCGGCGCAGATCGGCCAGCGCCCGCTGCTGGGCACCGGCTATCTGGGGTTCTGGACTGCGCCCGAGCATGCGCGCGAGGCGCAGCTGCTGGCGGCGCTCTACGGCGATACCGTGGCGTCGTTCCACAACTTCGTGCTCGAGATCCTGGTCGGCACCGGCCCGCTGGGGCTGGCGGCGATGGTGGTCCTGCTGGGCCACGCGGCGCAGGCGCTGCTCGCCGCGCCGCGCGGGCCGGTGCGCGCCTGGGCGCTGGTGGTGCTGGCGACGCTGGTGCTGCTGTCGCTGCTCGGCTCGTCGCTTTATCGCCCGCACGAGATCACCCTGCTTCTGGTCGCGGCGCTGGCCGCGGGCGCGGGGACAGCACGCCGCGCAGCCAGCGCCCCGCCGGACGCTCGATAAGGCGCAGCGACAGCGCCGCCAGCGCCAGCGTCAGCGCCAGCGCGCCGGCGGCGCCCAGATCCTCGCCCACCCAGCGCAGCACCGGGCGGTGGAACAGGTAGACCGCGAACGAGACCCGGCCCAGCACCGCCAGCGGTGCGCCCGCCAGCCAGCGCCCGCCGCAGGCCGCCGCCGAGGCCGCCAGCAGCAGCGCCGCCGCCAGCCGCGCCGGGTCGAGCCAGAACCGCGGATAGAAGCCGTCCCAGACCTCCGGCAGCAGCGTCGGGCGCAGCCCCGGCAACGTGGCGAGCAGGGCGGCCAGTGCCAGCCAGGGCAGCCACGGCCGATCCAGCCGGCGCAGCGCCGCGGCCGGCAGCGCGCCCAGCCAGACGCCGGCCAGGAACACCGGCAGATAGGGGATCAGCACCGCCGCCTCGCTGACCAGACCGCGCCATCCTGCCGCCAGCAAAATGGCCGGAGGGATCAGCAGAGCCAGCCGCAACGGCCGCGCGCCGATCCGCGCCCAGACCAGCAGGAACAGCGCGTAGAACTGCGCCTCGACCGGGATCGACCACAGCTCCTGCGGCGCCTCGGCCAGCGCCAGCGCCGCCAGCGCCGCGGCCGCGCCGTCGAACCGGTAATGCGGCGCGAACCCCAGTGCGGCGGCCAGCAGCGACAGCGCCACCACCAGCGCGTAGAGCGGCAGGATCCGCCCGGCCCGCGCCGCGGCGAAGGCCGCCGCCTGCGCCCGGTCGAACCGCCGCGCGCCGTAGAGCCGCGCCATCAGCAGGCCGCTGAGCAGGAAGAACAGCTGCACCCCGGTCTGGCCCGCGCCGCCGCCCAGCCAGCCGGGCAGCAGCCCGTCGTTGGCGGCGTGGCTGGCGAAGACGATCAGCACCGCCAGCCCGCGCAGCTCGTCCAGCGAGATCTGGTGCCGCACCGCTCAGCGCTCCGGTGCGGCGTATTCCGCGGTCAGCCGGCCGCGCGCCGCGCCCATGAACCCCACGCCGCGCGCGGCGATGCGCAGCCCGCGCGCCCACAGCGCCGGGCGGCCAAGCCGCGCCAGCGGCAGCGCGCCCAGTGCCAGCGCGCCGCCCGCGGCAAGCCGCACGATCCCGCCCGCCAGCGCCCGGCCGCGCCCGCCGCCGGCCGCCAGCGCGATCCGGGCCGAGGTCTCGCCGGTGCGGCGCCAGCGCCGCCACAGCCAGCGCAGCGTCGCCCGGTGCGGCGGCACGGTCTCGTCGACGATGGCGTCGGCGGCGAACACGATGCGCCCGCCGGCGCGGGCATAGGCGGCGAAAAAGGCGGTATCCTCGCCGCCGGTCAGGTCGTAGCCGGGATCGAAGCGCAGCCCGGCGCGGCGCACCGGCGCCAGCCGCAGCAGGATGTTCGAGCTTGCGGCGTCCGGCACCGGCGCGCGGTGCGTCCGGCCGCGCTGTTCCAGGAACCCGCCGGTGCGCACCCAGGCCGGCGGCGCGGCGGTCCAGTCCGCGTGCACCGCGCCCAGGCTGGCGTCGGCGCCGGTCGCCGCCAGCGTGTCCAGATGCGCGCGCAGCCAGCCCGGGCGCGGGGCCTCGTCGTCGTCGATGAAGGCCAGCGCCTCGAAGCCGCCGGCCAGCGCCGCGTCGAGCGCGGCATTGCGCACGCGCGACAGGCCCTGGCGCGGCTCGTGCAGGACACTCAGGCGGAACGGAAACCCGCCGGCGCGGGCCGCGACCTGCGCCATCGCGCCGCCCTCGGGGCTGTTGTCGATCACCTGCACCGCCAGCCGGCAGCCGCCGGGCGGTTGCAGCCGCGCGATGGCGTCGAGCAGACGGGCCAGCCCCTCGGGGCGGCGGAAGGAGGGGATCGCAAGCAGCACGTGCGCGGGGGGCGCGGAGGTCATCGCGGGCTCCGTTTCGCGGGCAAAGATTTCCTTAACCTTTGCCGCGCATGGTTAACGGCGGATTACCGGGACCGCGCGCCCGAGGAAATAAAGGAGTGGGTAACGATGCTGGTCTCTGCACTGTGGACGGTTCTGGGCGTCTCGGCGCTGTTGCTGGTCTATCCGTTCGCGATCTACCCGCTGCTGCTGCGTCTGCTGCGCGCCGAGGCGCCGCCGCAGGCGCGCGGCCCGCTGCCGCGGCGGGTGGCGCTGGTGTTCGCCGCACGCGACGAGGCCGCCGACCTGCCGCGAACGCTGCGCATACTCAGCATGGTGCGGATGCACTGGCCCGACTTGCAGATCCTGGCCTGGAACGACGGCAGCCGCGACGGCACCGGCCGCCTGCTGCGCGGCGCGCGGTCGCTGGTGCGCGCCCGGCACGCGGTGCATCCGGTCGGCAAGGCCGAGGGGTTGCGCCGCCTGATCGACGAGACCGACGCCGAGATCCTGGTGCTGATGGACGCCAACACCCGCTTCCGCCCCGAGGCGCTGCGCACGCTGGTCGCGCCGTTCGCCGATCCCTCGGTCGGCGCGGTCGGCGCGCGGCTGGTTCCGTGCGGGGCCGCGGCCGGGGTGGGCCGCGCCTACTGGGCGCTGGAAGAGCGGATCAAGCGGCTCGAGACCCGCAGCGGCTCGACCATCGGTTGCGACGGCGCGCTGTGGGCGATCCGGGCCGAGCTCTATCCCCGGTTCGGCGCCGCCGCCGCGGACGACTTCCGCCCCTCGATGGAGGCGCTGCTGGCGGGCCGCCGGGTGATCTCGGTGCCGCAGGTCGAGGTGCGCGAGGCGGCGGTTCCGGACCGGCACGGCTTTGCCCGCGCGGCGCGCATTGCCTGCGGCGCCTGGCACGCGCACCGGCAGATCCGCGCGCGGCTGCACCGGCTGTCGCCGCGCGACCGGTTCAAGTATGTCTCGCACAAGCTGCTGCGCTGGTTCTCGGGACTGTGGCTGCTGACCGGCGGCGCGGCGGCGCTGGCGCTGGCGGGGCTGTACGGCCACGGCGCGGCGGCGGCGGTGCTGCTCGGCGCGGGGCTGGCCGGCGCGGCGCTGGGCCTGCCCGGGCCGGCGACCGCGTGGCGGATCTGCCAGGGATTTCTGGGCACGACCTGGGGCGTGCTGCGCGCGATGCGCGGCGGCACGCGGGTCCGCTGGACGCCGGTGCGCGCATGACCCCGCGCCGCGTCATCGTCTTCGCCTTCGACGTCACCGAGGCCAGCCAGATCCGCACCATCCGCGCGATCCGCGCCTGCGGCGCCTGCGTGCGCAGCGTCTCGTTCCGGCGCGGCAACATGAACGCCGGGTTCCAGCCGGACTGGCCGGACACGGCGCTTGGGCTTGCGCCGAACGGGGTCGGCCCGCGGCGCCTGCTGGCGCTGGCGCGCGGCGCGCTGCGGGTGCTGTGGCACCGGCGGCGGCTGCGCGGCGCGGACGTGCTGCTGGCGCGCAACCTGGACATGGCGCTGCTGGCTTTGCTGGGGCGCTGGGCCAGCGGCAGCCGCGCGCCGCTGGTCTACCAGTGCCTGGACATCCACGGCCTGTTCGCGCGGCGCGGCCCGCGCGCGGCGCTGGCGCGGCGGGCCGAGCGTTTCGTGCTGGACCGCACGCACCGCCTGGCGGTCAGCTCGCCGCGCTATCTCGCCGCGCATTTCGTCCCGGTCCACGGCTGGCGCGGCCGCACCCAGGTGATCGAGAACGGCATCTGGTGGCCCGACGGCGCGCCGCCGCGCCCGGCGCCCGGCGTTGCGGCGGCCGAAGGCCCGCTGCGGCTGGGCTGGGTCGGCACGCTGCGCTGCCCGCGCACCCTGGCGCTGCTGGCCGATGTCGCCGACCGGATGGGGCCGCGGGTGCAGATCGTGCTGCGCGGCGTCGTGCACCGGCACCAGCTGCCGGAGTTCGACCGGGTGCTCTCGCTGCGGCCGAACATGCGCTATGACGGCCCCTACACCTATCCCGACGGGCTGGCGCAGGCATATCGCGGGCTCGACTGCGTCTGGGCCCAGGATCTGTGGCAGGCGGGGGCGAATTCGGACTGGCTGCTGCCGAACCGGCTGTACGAGGCGGGCTATTTCGGCTGCCCGGCGATCGCCGTCGCGGGGACCGAGACCGCCCGCGCCGTGCAGCAGCGGGCGCTGGGCCTTGTGATCCCCGAGGCAAGCGCGGCGCGGCTGATACCGGCGCTGGAGGCCGGGCGCACGGCGCTGACCCGGCTGCGGCGCGGTCTGCTGGCGCGGCCGGCCGACGAGTTCTGCCTGTCGCCCGGCGCGGTGGCCGGGATGCTCGACCTGGCGGCGGCCGACCCGGCCGGGGTGCCGCGTGCTGCCTGACCCGGGCCGCGCCCGCCGCCGGCTGGCGCTGCTGTCCGCCCGCGCCCGGCGCACGCTGCCCGGCGCCGGGCTGCGCCGCGGCTGCCTGTTCGTGCACCTGCCGAAATGTGGCGGCACCTCGCTGACCGCCGGGCTGGCCGGCACCGTGCCGCTGACCCGCAAGCTGGGCGCGGTCGACGCCATCGCCACCCGGCGCGCGGCGGCGCTGCTGGCGTTCGGCGTCGACGATCCGTGGCTCTGCCACGAAGAGCTGGACCACGGCGCCCACAGCTTCGCCCTGCGCGAGGGCCTGGCGCTGACCCACCTGGCCGCGGGCGCGCCGCTGGTCTACGGCCATGTGCTGGTGTCCGAGCTGCTGCTGCAGGCGGCGCTCCGGCAGGGCCACGGTCTGGTGACGATGATGCGCGATCCGCGGGCGCGGGCGCTGTCGAACTACCGCATGGCAGTGCGCGCCGGGGTGATTCCCGACGATCTGGACCTCTGGCTGGACGGGCCGGTGGGCCTGCGCATGGGCCGGCAGATGCTGCGCTATCTCTCGGGCCATCCGGACCCGGCGCGCATCGACGCGCCCGAGACGGCGCTGCGCATCGCGCTGGAGCGGCTGGAGCGGTTCGCCCTGATCGGCTTTCTCGAGACGCCGCAGCCGTTCCTCGACGGCTTCGCGGCGGCGTTCGGGGCACGCCCCGCGCTGCCGCGGCTGAACCGCGGCGGCGGCGTGCGGCTGGATCTGACCGCGGCGCAGGCGCGCAAGCTGGAGACGCTGATCGAGCCGGACCGGATCATCCACGCCCGGGCGCTGGCGCTGCATCCGGGAACGGCGTCGGCGCGGCGCGCGCGCCGTGCGCTCAGATCCGGACCAAGCGGCGCCCCGGCATGAGCGCCGCGCGCGCCGAGCAGTCCTGACCGGTCCGGCGCAGGCAGGCGCCCCACATCAGCGCCTGGGCGGCACCGGCCCCGGCCACGGCCCCGGCGACCGCGCCGCCCGTGCCCCAGGCGATCGCGCCGCCGGCGACCGCGGTCCCGGTCAGCGCGGCGGCGACCGCCGACAGACCGCCGACCGTCGCCGCGTGGCCCGCTGCCGTCAGCAGCAGCGCCGGGTTGCCCAGCAGCGCCCGCAGCGCCGGCACCGCCGCCAGCGCCCAGACCAGCGCGTGCCCGCCGGTGGCGCCGGCCAGCTGCAGCGCGGGCGCGAGGACCAGCGCCAGCCCGGGCAGCGCGAGGCCCAGACCCAGCAGCCGCAGCCGCGCCGCCTCGGCCAGCGCGGCGGGCAGCCCGGCCGCGCCGGCGGCCGCCAGCCGGGCGATGCGCGGGCCGGTGGCGATCTCGACCGCCGCGACCGCAAGCCCCGGCAGCGCCGCCAGCGTCAGCGCCAGCGCCAGCAGGCCCAGCTGCGGCGCGGCCAGCACCGGGGCGGCGCTGACCAGCACCAGGTCGCGGAACATTTCCTGCACCAGAAGCGACGGCGCCAGTACCAGCCCGATCCGCAGCCAGCCGCGCGTTTCGCTCCCGGGCATCGCCCGGGGCGCCGGCGGCAGCGCGCGAAACACCGGCCGCAGCACCCGCCGCTGCAGCAGGACACCGACACCGCATGCCGCCGCCAGCAGCGCGGCGAGCGCCCAGTCCGGCGGCCGAAGCGACAGCGCCAGGCACAGCCCGGCGAACGCCAGAAAGGCCAGCGGCCGTGCCAGGATCCGCACCGCCACCGCGCCGCCCGGTGCGCCCAGCGCCGCGCCCTGCCGGGCGGTGGCCCGCAGCAGCGCAAGCGCCGGGGCCGCGGCGGCCAGCGCCAGCGCCGCCGGCGCCGATACCGCGTCCAGCCGCCACGCGGCGGCGCAGACCAGCATGATCAGACCGCTGCCAAGCGCGATGACGCGACTGTTGAAACGGACGAAGGCGGCGCGGTGCCACGCCGGCCCGGAGTTCAGCACCCGGATCGCCGCCCCCTCGAGGTTGGCGCCCGCGACCACCGCGCCCAGCGTCGCCGCCGAGACCAGCAGCATCGCCTGCCCGAACCCGGCCGCGCCCATCTGCCGCGACAGAAGCAACGCCGCCAGCGCCCCGGCGGCCGCCGCCACGCCCTGCGCCGCGCCCATCGCCGCGGACAGCGCGGCGCGGCGCCACTCAGGCGTCACGGCTGCGTGCCCGGGTCAGCACCAGGCCGGTGACCGGCGGGCCGATCCCCGCCAGCTTCGCCAGCCCTCGCCGCAGATGCGCCCGCCGCGTCGCGCGCGCGCGCACGGCGTAGATCAGCGCGTCGCAGGCCGGCGCCAGGCCGCGGGCGTCGGCGGTGTCCAGCACCGGCGGCGCGTCGATCACGATGTGGTCGTAGCGATCGCGCAGCCCGTCGATCAGCCGCGCGAACCGCCCCGAGCCGAACAGGTCCGCGCCGTTGGCCGTCACCGGTTCGGCCACCAGCGCGTCGACATCGGTGCCGGGCAGGCGCAGGCAGGCCGCCTCGAACGGCGTCAGCTCGGCCAGAACCGACAGCACGCCGCGGCGCGGTCCGCCGCCGGCGCGCGCGGCCAGTGCGCCGTGCCGGCTGTCGGCCTCGATCAGCAGCACGCGCCTGTCCCAGGCGGCGAGCGTCTGCGCCAGCATCAGCGCCAGCGTGGAAGTGCCGTCGCCGCGGCGGCTGCCGGTCAGCAGCACCACCTGCGGCGTGTCGACCGTGCTCAGCACCAGCCCGGCGCGCAGGTCGCGCACCGCCGCCGACAACGGGCTGTCGGGGTTGCGGGTCAGCGCATCCAGCGGATCGCGGCCGGCGGGCGCCTCGGGGATCACCGCCAGCACCGGCAGCCCGGTCAGGTGCCGCGCCTCGTCGGCGTCCCGGACCCGCAGCCGCAGTTCCTCCTGCGCCAGCACCGCCAGCCCGCCGGCCCCGGCGCCCAGGATCAGCGCCAGCGCCAGGATCAGCATCGGCTTCGGCGACGCCGGGAACAGCGGCACCACCGCCGGCGACAGCACCCGCGCGTCCGGCTCGTGCGCGCCGGGCTGCAGCGAGGTTTCCTGCAGCCGCGTCAGATAGCTTTCGTACAGCAGCCGCTTGGCCTCGGCGTCACGCTCCAGCTGGCGCACCGTGACCAGGTCGCGCGACGCCTGCTGCACCTGCGCCTCCAGCGCCCGCGCGTCCGCCTCCAGCGCGGCGCGGCGCGGGTCGCCCGGCGCGGTGTCGTCGCGCAGCTCGCGCAGCGCCGCCAGGCGCCGTTCCATCTCGGCCAGGTCGGCGGCGCTGTGCAGGCCGCGCGCGGCGCGGGCCGAGCGCGCCAGCGCCTCGGCATCCTCGAGCTGCCGCTTCAGGCCGAGCACGCGGTCGGTGAGCCAGGCGGTGGCGCGGTCGGTCGCCGCCAGCTTCCCGGCGACCTGGTCCTGGATGTAAAGCTCGGCCAGCGTGTTCACGATCCGCGCGCTCTTGGCCGCGTCGCGGGTGCCGATCGAGACCGCGAACACCAGGCTGTCGGGGGCGATGTCGACCCGCAGGCGCCGGATCACCGCGTTGATCGTCGCATCCAGCGCCGCGCCCGGCCGGTCGGCGGCGGCCGCCGGCGGCGGCAGCACGGCAAGCTCCTCCAGCCGGCGCCGCACCGTCCGCCGCAGCGAGAACGCCGGTTCGGGGCGCAGCGCGGCGTTGAACTCGGGGTCCTCGATCAGCTTCAGCCGGGCGACCAGCTGGCCGACCAGCAGCCGCGACTTCAGCACCTGCGCCTGGGTGTTCAGCACCTGCTCGTCCCGGCCCAGGGCCGGCACCACCCGGCCCAGGTCGATCACTTCGGGATCGTACGGCAGCAGCATCAGCGTGGCATGGGTGCGGTAGACCGGCGGCGCCATGCGATAGCCGTAGACCCCGCCCAGCAGCACCGCCAGCAGGGCGACCGCGAGGATCGTCCAGCGGCCGCGCCACAGCGTCGCCAGCCCGGCGAAACCGGGGGCGTCCGCCGGCGGCGGCGCAACGGGCACGGGGATCGGCGACAGGCGCGTCATGGCGCACAGAGTGCGGGCTCAAGGTAAACCAACAGTTAATGAAATATTGTGTGATTAATTAATGTTAAATTTGGAGTTTGTTAAGCAGTTTCCAAAATCTTCACCGTACCGAGTTCAACAGATCGGCCCTCCCCCAAGTCGCCGGAGTCGTACAGTGATGCCCCCGATCCAGAGTACCTATCCCCTTTACCCAGCCGCCACCGGGGTGGCGTCGACATCGGACCGCTACCGCCGTGGCCTGAAACGACTGTTCGACCTGTTGCTGCTGGCGACCTTGGCGCCGCTGATCGTTCCGGTCGTTCTGCTGCTGGCGCTGCCGGGGATGATCGCCGGCGCGCCGTTCTACGGCCATGTCCGGGTGGGCCGCGACGGTCGCCGCTTCACCTGCTGGAAGCTGCGCACGATGGTCCGCGACGCCGATGCAGCGCTGGTGCGCCGGCTGCAGGCCGACCCGCACGCCGCCGAGCAATGGCGCCGCTACCGCAAGCTGACCGACGATCCGCGCATCACCCGGCTGGGCCGGCTGCTGCGCCGCACCAGCCTGGACGAGTTGCCCCAACTGCTGAACGTGCTGCGCGGAGAGATGTCGCTGGTCGGCCCGCGCCCGCTGACCGCCGAGGAACTGCAGGACTACGGCGCCGCGCGGCAGGCCTATCTGCACGTGCTGCCGGGCATCACCGGGCTGTGGCAGGTCAGCGGCCGCAACGCACTGACCCTGTCGCAGCGCGCCGCCTTTGACATGCAGTACGCGCACACGCTGTCGCTGTGGCTGGACCTGCGGATCCTTCTGCGCACCGCCCGGGTGGTGCTCCAGGGCCGCGGCTGAGGGTTTTTCAGGGTTTTCACGCCTGTGGCCACGGGGTATGCCGGGGGCGGCGGCCCCGTGGCTCAATCGGATAGAGCAGCCCCCTCCTAAGGGGCAGGTTACAGGTTCGAATCCTGTCGGGGTCACCACACCGGCCGGACAAAGCGGTCCGCCTTCCGCCCGAGCGGCGCCGACTGGTCCCGCGCCCTGGATCCGGACTCTTCCGGCTTTTCTTCCCGGTAACAATTTGCATGCGCACGAACCGCTTGGTCGGTCGTCGCAAAACCGTTAACCTTGCCGGCGGGAGGAGGCCCGATCGCCGGGTCGTCAACAAGAAAAGCAATGGCCTGCCGCGGCGGGGTCGGAAAGACCAAGAGTGCTGATATCGTTTCCTGCCCGGCTGTGCTATCTGGCCGGACCCAAGACCGGCTCCACCGCGATCGAGGATCAGCTGCGGCCCGTGTCCAGCGTCGTGCTTCAGGGCACGGCCCACGCCAAGCATCTGAACGTGCGCGAGTACCGGGCGCTGCTCGGTCCGTTGCTGCAGCACATCAACGTGCCGCCGCCGGATCTGTGCGCGGTCATGCGTCACCCGATGGACTGGATCCGGTCGTGGTACCGCTATCGCCAGCGCGACGGCGAGTCGCCCGGGATGTCCACCCGCGACATCGACTTCGAAACCTTCGTCGACGGCTTCCTGGCGGACGAGAAGCCGGTGTTCACCCACTACATCGGCACGCAGTACGATTTCCTGCGCGACGAGGACGGCGAGGTCCGGGTCGATCACCTGTTCCGATACGACGACATCGACGCCTTCTACCGCTTCCTCGGCGAACGGTTCCAGCGGCCGTTCGAGTTCCGGCAGATGAACGTCTCGCCCCGGGTCGACGTGGTGATCTCGGTCGACGCGCAGATGCGGCTGGAACGCGCCTTCGCCCGCGACTACGAGCTGTATCACCGCCTGACGTGATCCCGCCACGCGCCGCGCACGGGCGGGTTGACGCAGGTTGGCCGGGCGGTCCCCAAAAGGGTGGAAAACCGGCCCTGCCTGTCGCATACGGGACCGGCCGGCACGGCGCCCGGTTTCGACGACAGGTGGCCCGGTCACTCCGGCCGGGGCGAAAAGGGAAAGCTTCATGCGGATTTGCTTCGTGGCCCTGGAGATCCTGGGGCCGTTCACGGGGGGTGGAATCGCGACCGCGCTTGCCGGTCAGGCCGAACACCACGCACGCGAGCACGAGGTCACCGTCCTGTACGTGCACCCCGACCTCGACCCCGACGAGGCGCCGCGCTGGGAGGAGTACTACGCCGCGCGAAACATCCGCTTCGTCCGCGCCGAGTTCGACACCTTCTACCCGCGCGACAACATCCAGAAGCGCGCGTTCGCGGTAAAGGAATACCTGCAGGCCCGGGACGGGGACTTCGACGTCATCTTCTTCCACGACTACCTTGGGCTGGGCTACTACACCGCGCTGACCCGGCAGCTTGGTCTGGGCTTTGCCGGCACCCGGCTGGGCACGGTGGTGCACGGGCCGTCGGAATGGGCGCGGACGCTGAACATGGTCGGCACCGAGGCCGAGGACATCACGCTCTACGAGATGGAGCGCAAGCAGGCCGAGTATTCCGACTTCGTCGTCGCGCCCAGCCAGCACATCCTCGACTGGTGCGCCGAGCAGGGCTGGACGCTGCCCGCCGACACCCGCGCGATCAGCAACATCCTGCCCGACCGGCTGGACCTGCACACCGGGCTGCGGCAGGGCGATCTGGTCACCGGCATCGACGAGGTCGCCTATTTCGGCCGGCTGGAAATCCGCAAGGGCTTCTTCACCTTTCTCGACGCCGTCAAGTACCTGCACAAGAACCGGCTGACGCTGCCGAAGAAGATCACCTTCCTGGGCGCGCTGTGCACCAACTCGGACCGGAACTCGGCCAGCACGGTGCTGGAGTACGCGCAGGACTGGGACTGCGAGATCCAGTTCCTGAACAACTGCGACCACGAGGCGGCGATCCGCTATCTGGTCAACAACCGGCCGCTGACGGTGGTGCCGTCGATGGACGAGTCGTTCGGCCTGACCGCCTATGAATGCCTCAGTTTCGGAGTGCCGACGCTGTTCTCGAACCGCGGCGCGCTGGCGACGCTGCCCGCCGCGCCCGAGCGTGACGCGCTGCTGGTCGAGCCGCGGGCGAACCAGCTGGCCCGGCGCATCGCCGAGGCGCTGGACAAGGGCATGGTGATCGGCGCCGTCGCCGGCACGCACCTGCGCGCCGGCGAGGCATGGGACCGCCTGCTGTCGGACCTGTCGGCGCCGGCCGCGCCGGTCGAGCCCTGGGGCAAGACCGTCTCGATCGACGATCTCACCCGGCGCTCGGTCGGCGAGGCGGATGTACCTGCGCCGGCCCAAGCTCCTGCCCCTGCCCAAGCCCCTGCCCCTGCCCCGGCCGAGCCGCTGGTGTCGGTGATCCTGGTGCACCACAACCGCCCCACCACCCTGGCGGCGGCGCTGGCCAGCGTGCTGGCGCAGACCTGGCGCAACCTCGAGGTCATCGTCGTCGACGACGGCAGCCGGTCGCAGGATTTCCGCGCCGCCGAGGCGCTGGTCGCCGAAGCCGGCGACAGCCGGGTGCAGCTTCACCGGCAGGAGAACCGCTATCTGGGCGCGGCGCGCAACTTCGGCGTCAGCCACGCGCGCGGCGACTACTTCCTGTTCATGGACGACGACAACTTCGCCCTGCCGAACGAGGTCGAGACCTTCGTCAAGGTCGCGGTGGCGACCGGCGCCGACGTGCTGAACACCGTCTCGCGGCTGTTCCGCACCGCCGGCGACGACCGCCTGGTGTACGATTTGTACCTGCCGGTCGGCCCGTCGCTGCCGCTGGCGCTGTTCGGCAACACCTACGGCGACGCCAACGCGCTGGTCAGCCGCGGCATCTTCGAGCGCGTCGGCGGCTTCACCGAGGAATACGCCCAGGGCTGCGAGGACTACGAGTTCTTCAACCGCGCCTTCATGTCCGGCGCACGGATGCAGCTGGTGCCCGAGCTGGTCTTCGACTACCGCGCCGACGACGAGAGCATGATGAAGGAGCTCAACTCGGGCAAGTACATCATCAACCAGCTGCGCGGCGTCGCGCCGCTGTTCGACAGCCACCGGCTGCTCGACCTGGCGCAGATGCGCGGCATCATGCGGGTCGGCTTTTTCACCGCGGTCGAGCGCGAATACGTCTACTGGAACGAACAGAGTGTCGAGCGCCGGCGGCACGCCGACCTCGAGGCCCAGCTGTCCAGCCTGCGCTACCGCCCGAACAGCCCCGAGGCCTGCGAGCTGGTGGTCAAGCTGCTGGCCGCCTATGGCCGTGTGCGCGAGGCGCTGGCCTTCATGGAGCGCAACGGCATCACCCCGGACGACACCCTGCTGCGGCAGATGCACACGCTGCTGGCGCGTCACGAGCGGCGCGGCCAGAACGTCGGGCGGCAGCGCAACGCCGTCACCAACGGCGCGTTCGAGTTCTGGTCGCTGGGCACCCGGCACGAGGGCGTGGACCCCTACCAGTACATCGCCAACGACTGGCTGATCCCGTCGTCGCGGCGCCGCGGCGCGCTGATCGCCAGCCAGGAACGGGACAACGCCCTGTTCCCGCTGACCCGCAGCCGCACCGCCACCTACCTGCGGCTGGACAACGCCCGCCCCGACCCCGAGGGCTACTGTTTCCTGGCGCAGCGGATGATGGACGTCGGCCGGCTGATGGAGAACGAGATCGACCTGTCGCTGCTGGCCCGCTCCAGCTATCCGGGGCCGCTGAACGTGTTCCTGCGGGTGACCTACGAGCACGGCACCGAGGAGTTCGACGACGTCTGGCCGACGCGGCAGGCCTGGATCAACGAAAGCTGGCAGATCGTCGATCTGCGCTTCGACCTGTCGTCCTACCAGCTGGACACCACCAGCGAGACCGCCTTCGTCAGCCTGTTCGTCAAGGTTCCCACCGCCGAGATCGCCACCATGGACCTGACCGACGTCGTGGTGCTGCCCCATGGCGACGGCGCCTCGATGGAGCCCTACATCCGCGAGAACGAGCGCCAGCGCGCCGAGCGGCGGATGTTCCCGGCCGGCCGCGACGCGCGGTTCACGCCGATGGGCGAGCGCAACCTGCGGGTGGACCTGCCGCCCGCGCAGGCTGGCAAGCTGTCCGCGCTGACCGCGGTCCACGTCCGCTCGACCGCGGTGCTGGCGCTGGCCGACGGCGATTTCCTGGAGCTGACCGTGCACAGCGCCGAGCGCCGGCCGGACCCCGACGCGCCCGAGACGCGAAGCTACATCCACGTCGTCGTCGACAGGGAGGTCGGGCAGATCGGCACGGCGATGGAGGACTTCATGATCGTGACCAACTACCTCAGCGGCTGACCCGCGCCCGTCCTCGGCCCGATCCTCGGCCCGGTCCGCGGGCGCGTTTGCCGGCCGGTGATCCGCCTGCCGCCGGCGCCGCCGGCCCGACGCATGGTCACTGGCCGGGGCCGGATCGACCTGCTAGGACAATGCCGATCACCGTTTCCGCACGAGGTCCGAACGGCATGAACGCTCCGCTTTCTCCTGCCCCGGATGCGCCGGTTCTCGTCGTCAGCGCGCCGCTTGCCGCCGCGCAGCCGCCCGAGGGCGTCACCCTGATGGCGCTGGACCGGTGGCGCGCGACGCTGATCCCGCTGGGCGGCGCCGGGTCCGGCTCCGGCGGCTTGCCGGGTCTGGCGCTGGGCGACATGACGGTGCTGGGCCTGTGCCTTGCCGAGGCCGACGCCGAGGCGGTGGCCGGCGACCCCGCGCTGTCGGCGCTGCTCGACGCCGCCGCGATCCCGCTGCGGCGGCTGCCGCCGCAGGCCGGCGCGGCCGCGCTGGCGGCCGCCGCGCTGGCGCTGTTGCTCGACCGGCACCGGGCGGTGCTGCGCCAGGGCGCCGCCGACCGCGCCGCGCTGGCCGCGCTGCGCAGCGCGCACATGCAGATGCAGACCGATCACGCCGAGCTGGAATCCTGGGTCTGGGACGCGCTGGCGCCGAAGCACAAGCTGGTGCGGGCGTGGCCCGCCACCGCCGACACCGCGACCCTGGCCGCGGGCGACGCGCCGCTGCGCCAGCCGCTGCCGGTGCCGGCGCGCGGTTTCGCGGCGGTCGACGTGCACCTCGCCGCCTCGGCCCCCGCCGGTGCGCGGCTGCGAATGACGCTGGTGCGCCCGGTCGGCCCCGATTTCGAGGATGCCGCGACCGAGATCGACCTGCCGGAAGGCCACGCCGGCTGGCTGCGGCTGACGCTGCCGCGCGCGCCGGGCGGCGCGCCCGAGGATGCCGAGGTCGCGCTGGCGGCGACCGGCGACGGCGCGCTGCAGCTTTCGCTGGCGCCCGAAAGCCCGTTCGCCGACGTCTGCGCCCGAAGCGGCGACCGGGCGCTGGCGCGGCCGCTGGCGCTGCGCGTCTACCGGACGCTGCCGCGGATGCCGGCGCCGCCGCTGCACGACACCCGCCGGCCGCTGCCCGCCGACGGCGTGACCCGGCTGATCCGCCCGTCGGACCTGGGCCCGCCCGAACAGCTGCCCTACTGGGCGCGCAGGGTCCGCCGCGGGCTGCGCGCCTATCCCGATTTCACCGCCGTCGAGCACTGGACCGACGAGGACGCGCACTTCGTCCACCCATCGGCGCACCGCCCGGTGGTGGCGCGCGTGCCGGGTCTGAGCGCCGAGGCGCTGGTGCAGTTGCGCGGCATCGTGCAGATCGGCCGCCACGACACGATGGAGGTCGCCTTCGCCATCGGCGCGGCGCCGGCGGGCACTGTCGGCTCGGCCGAGCAGGCGCTGGGCCATCTCGGGCCGTGGGTACACCTGCTGCCCGCCGAATGGGGCGAGGTCTGGTACGAGCCGCCCGCGGCGCTGTCCGGGCCGGTCGACCTGCTGCTGGCCACCGCCATGCCCAACATGCCGTTCAACCGCAACGCCGACGCGCTGTTCCACGGCTACCGCCTGACCAGCAGGGCGGGCGGCGCCGCATGAGCGGGCTCCGCGTCGCGGTCGTGATCCCGGTGTTCCGCCACAGCGCGCTGGCGGACGAGGCCATCGCCAGCGCCCTGGCGCTGGGCGAGCGGGTCGCCGTGGTGGCGGTCGACGACGGCTGCCCGAACGCCGAGACGCGGATCGCGCTCGACGGCTGGCAGGCGGCGCATCCGGGCCGCTTCCACCGCCTGCACCAGGCCAACCGCGGCCTGTCCGGGGCGCGCAACACCGGCATCGACTTCGCGCTGGCGCGGTATCCGCAGCTCGAGGCGGTGTTCCCGCTGGATGCCGACAACCGGCTGGACCCGCACGCCATGGACCTGTTCGCGCACCTGCTGGACGGCCAGCCGCAGGCCGACTGGTTCTATCCGAACTTCGACATGTTCGGCCTGAACGACGGATACCACAACGGCGGGCCGTTCTCGCTGGCGCGGATGGCCGAGTCGAACCATTGCGAGGCCGGCAGCCTGATCCGCCGCCGGTTGCTCGACGCCGGGCTGCGCTTCGACGAGACGATGCGCGGCGGCTACGAGGACTGGGAGTTCTGGCTGTCGGCCGCCGCCGCCGGGTTCCGCGGCCAGCCGGTGGCGCAGGCGTTCTTCCGCTACCGCAAGCGGCCCGAGAGCATGCTTGCCGGCTCGCACGACAACGACGTGGTGCTGCGCGCCGAGATCCGGCGCCGCCACCGCTGGCTGTTCGACCGCGACGGTGTGGCGCGCCACGCCGCGGCCGAGGCGCCGCGCTACGCGCTGATCGAGACCGGATCGCCGTCGCGGGTGGCGCTGTGCACCGACCCGATGCAGCCCCGGCCCGGCGAGCGCGACACGCTGATCGGCGAGTTTCTGGCGGCGCGGGCGCGGCCCGGCCAGGTGCCGCGCCCGGTCGCCTGGGTGCTGGCGCGGCCGGCGGCGCTGGCGGCGCTGCGCGCGGCGGGTCTGGCGCCCGCGGCGCTGTGGCACCTGCACGCGGCGCTGGCCGACGCCGAGGTCGCCGTGATCCGGCTGCGCCGCCACCCCGACGGGCAACGCCGCATCACCGCGCGCCCGCCCGCCGCGCCGCCGGCGGCGCAGCGCGCCCGGCCGCTGCGCAAGCGCGAGCGCGTCGTCGCCGAGCAAGCCCACCGCATCGCCCGCGACCGCCAGTTCGAGGCGCTGACCGAAGCCGACCTGCTGATGATCCGCACCGCGACGGTGGCGGAGTTCGCGTTCCCGAATTTCAAGAAGGAAAGCCGCGCCGAGCAGAGCGTGCTGAAGCGGATCGAACGCGCCCGCGTCGCCGAGGTCACCGTCGAGCTGGAGACCGCGCCAACCGTCGACGGCGCCGCGCCGCCTCAGGCCCTGCGCGGCCTGATCCGCGGCGTGCGCGCCGCCGACAAGCGCGACGGCGGCTACCTGCAGCAGCTGCGCCCCTGGCGCAAGGATCCCGCCGTGACCGGGCCGGCGAACATGAACTGGGCGCTGCGGGCCCATTCCATGGGCGGCGTGCCGCTGCCGCACGACCCGGCGCCGGGCACGCACATCGGCTTCGTCGCGCCGATCTTCCAGTTCGGCGGCGTCGAGAAATGCATCGTCGCGCTGGCCGACGCGCTGAAGCGGCAGGGGGTGCATTGCCACCTGTTCGTGTACGGCAACGTCGCCATGGCCGGCACCGGCTGGCTGACCGCGCCGTTCGAGACCGTCCACCAGATCTCGGACCCGAAGCTGCGCGACTGGCGCGGGCCGCAGTACCTGGGCACCAACCTTGCCGCGACACCGTCGCCGGCCCTGTTGCGCGACATGCTGGGGCCGCTGTCGGGGATGGACGCGGTCATCGCCACCGGCTGCGCGGCGCTGTTCCACGGGCTGGGCGCGCTGCGGTCCAAGGGCATCCTGAACTTGAGCTGGGAGCACCTGCTGGAGACCGGCGGCTATGGCCGCGCCTACGGCACGCCCTATCTGGGCGTCGCCTACGAGGGCGGGCTGGACCTGATCCTGACCTGCTCGACCCGGCTGGCGGACTGGATGCACGCGCAGGGCGTGCCCAGCGCCAAGCTGCTGCCGATCCCGAACGGCCCCGGTTTCCCGATGCCGGCGCCGGCGGTCCGCGCCGCGCTGCAGGCGCGCCGGGCACGGCCGGCAGACGCGCCGCTGCGGGTCGGGTTCCTGGGCCGGCTGGATGCGCAGAAGGGGGCCGACCGCTACCTGGAGATCGCCCGCGCCTGCGCCGGGCTGCCGATCGAATTCTCGCTGACCGGCAGCGCGGTGATCGCCGCGCAGAGCGGGCTGACGATTCCGGACAGTGTGGCGCGTTACCCCGCCGCCTTCGGCATCGACGAGCTGGCCGAGGCCTTCGCCCGGCTGGATGTGCTGCTGATGCCGTCGCGCGACGAGGGGCTGCCGCTGACGATCATGGAGGCGCAGCGCGTCGGCGTGATCCCGGTGGCGACCGACGTCGGCGCCGTCGCCGAGGCGATCCGCGACGGCGAGACCGGCTTTCTGGTCGAGAATCACGGCGTGGTCGACCAGATGACGGCATTGCTGCGCCGGCTGCTGCGGGATCCGGACCTGCGGCAGCGGGTGTCGGGGCAGGCGGCCGGGCCCGAGGGGCGGTGGGATCTGAACGCATCGGCGTTGATGGGCGCGCTTGCGCCCCGCCTTGCCGCCCGTGACACGGCGGAATCGCGGCAGGCCGCGATAGGTCGTTCAGCTTCCGCCCCCTGAGCGGGGGCGGAAGCGGCGGATCAGCGGGTGAGGCTGGCGAGAAAGTCCGACAACCGGTCCATCGCCGCGTCCAGTTCGGCGTCCGAGGCGGCGAAGGTCATCCGCATGTAGGGGCTGGCGCCGAAGCCGGCGCCGCCGACGACGGCCAGGTCGTGACGGTCGAGCAGTGCGTCGACGAAGGCGGCCTCGTCGGCGATGCGCGTGCCGTCCGGCAGTCTCGTGCCGATCCGGTCGCCGATCCCGACCCAGAGGTAGAACGCGCCCTCGGGGGCCCGGACCTGCAGCCCCGGCATCGCGGCCAGGCACGCGACCAGCCGGTCGCGGCGGGCGAGGAAGGCGTCGCGGCGCGCGTGTACCGTGCCCAGTCCGCCGTCCAGCGCCGCCACGGCCGCCGCCTGCGCGACCGAGCAGGCGTTGGTGGTGGACTGCGACTGCAGCACCCGCATCGCCCTGATCAGCCAGGCGGGCCCGCCGCCATAGCCGATGCGCCAGCCGGTCATCGCGTAGGCCTTGGAGACGCCGTTGACCGTCAGCACCTGGTCCTTCAGTTCGGGACAGACGGCGGCGAGGGTTGCGAACGCGGTGCCCGGGTAGGTCAGGTGCTCGTAGATGTCGTCGCAGATCACGATCACGTCCGGGCGGTCCTTCAGCACGCCGCCGAGCGCGCGCAGCTCGTCCGCCGACAGCACCGCACCGGTCGGGTTCGACGGCGAGTTCAGCATGATCGCGCGGGTCTTCGGCGTCAGTGCGGCGGCGAGGGCCTGCGCCGTCGGCTTGAAGCCGGTTTCCGGGCCACAGGTGATCTCGACCGGCGTGCCGCCGGCCAGTTTCACCATGTCCGGGTAGCTGACCCAGCACGGCGTCGGGCAGATCACCTCGTCCCCCGCGCCGATCAGCGCCAGGATCGCGTTGAAGATCACCTGCTTGGCCCCGGTCGAGACCATCACCTGGTCCATGCCGTAGCTCAGCCCGTTCTCGCGCGCGAACTTGTCGATCACCGCCTGTTTCAGGCGCGGCGTGCCGTCAACGGCGGTGTATCGGGTCTGGCCGTCGCGCATTGCCTGGATGGCGGCCTCGACGATGGGCTCGGGCGTGTCGAAATCCGGCTCGCCGGTGGTCAGCGAGATCACCGGGCGGCCCGCCGCCCTGGCCGCGTTCGCCCGGGCCGTCGCCGCGACGGTGGGCGAGGCCGAGAACCGCGCCATGCGCGGCGCCAGTCGGTCGGTCATGCGCGCAGGTCCCGCAGCGCCTTCAGCAGCCCGGCGGTGGAGCCGTCCTTGGCCGACGCGTCGCCGCCTTCCACAAGCGGCAGCATCTCGCTGGCCAGCTCCTTGCCCAGCTCGACGCCCCACTGGTCGAAGCTGTTGATGCCCCAGATCGCACCCTCGACGAACACGCGGTGCTCGTAGAGCGCGACGATCCTGCCGAAGGTCTCGGGCGTCAGCCGGTCGTAGAGCAGCATGGTCGAGGGCCGGTTGCCGGGGAACACGCGGTGCGGGTTGTCGGCCTCGGGCCGGCCGATCATCAGCGCCTCGGCCTGGGCGAAGCAGTTGGCGACCAGCAGGTCGTGCTGGTGCTTCAGGTCCGGCTCGTTGCCGTTGGCGGCGACCAGGAACTCGCAGGGGATCACGCGGGTGCCCTGGTGGATCAGCTGGTAGAAGGCGTGCTGGCCGTTGGTGCCGGGCTCGCCCCAGACCACGGGGCCGGAGGCCTCGGTCAGGGTGGAGCCGTCCAGCGCCACCCGCTTGCCGTTCGATTCCATGTCCAGCTGCTGCAGGTAGGCGGGCAGCCGCAGCAGGCGCTGGTCGTAGGGCAGCACGGCGCGGGTCGGATAGCCGCAGACGTTGTTGTGCCAGATGCCGACAAGGCCCAGCAGCACCGGCAGGTTCCGCTCCAGCGGCGCGGTGCGGAAGTGCCGGTCCATGGCATGACCACCCGCGAGGAACGCGGCGAAATTGTCCGCGCCGACGGCGATCATCAGGCTGAGGCCGATGGGCCCCCAGACCGAATAGCGCCCGCCGACCCAGTCCTCGAAGCCGAAGACGCGGGTCGGGTCGATGCCGAACGCCTGCGTCCTGTCCACGGCAGAGGAGAGCGCGGCGAAGTGGCCGCCCGCCTTGTCGCCCACGGCGCTTTCAATCCAGCGGCGGGCGGTCTCGGCGTTGGTCATCGTCTCGATGGTGGTGAAGGTCTTCGAGGCGACGATTACCAGCGTGGTTTCGGGGTCCAGCCCCTTCAGCACGTCGTGGATATGCGCGCCGTCCACGTTCGAGACGAAATGCGTGCGCGGCCCGTCATGCCAGGGCGCCAGCGCCAGCACCGCCATCACCGGGCCGAGGTCCGAGCCGCCGATGCCGATGTTCACCACGTCGGTGAACGGCTTGCCCGAGGGCGCGGCGATGCGGCCCATGCGGATGCCGTCGGCAAAGGCCGACATCCGGCCCAGCGTCTCGCGCACGCCGGGCATCACATCCTGGCCCCCGACCATCACCGGGTCGTCCGAGCGGTTGCGCAGCGCCGTGTGCAGCACGGCGCGGTCCTCGGTCGCGTTGATCTTCCCGCCCGCGAACATGGCGTCGCGCCGGGCCTCGACGCCGCGGCTGCGGGCGAGGTCCAGCAGCAGCCCGAGCGCGGTCGCGTCGATGCCGGTCTTGGAGAAGTCCAGCAGCATGTCGTCCAGCCGGGCCGAGAAGGCGTCGAACCGGGCGCCGTCGAACAGGTCCCCGATCCGGCGATCCTTGGTGGACTCGCGGTGGGCGCGCAGCTTGTCGAACATGATCAACGCTCCAGTTTGGCGGCCTCGCGGGCCAGGGACTCGATGCCTGTCCAGTCGCCGGATTCCACCTTGTCGGCGGGGGCGACCCAGCTGCCGCCGGCGCACAGCACGTTGGGCAGCGACAGGTAGTCGTTCGCGTTCTTCGGGCTGACGCCGCCGGTCGGGCAGAAGCCGATCTGCGGCAGCGGCGCGCCGATCGCCTTCAGCGCCGGGGCGCCGCCCGAGGTTTCGGCGGGGAAGAACTTGAGCATGTCATAGCCGCGTTCCAGCATCGCCATCGCCTCGGTCGCGGTCGAGGCGCCGGCCAGCAGCGGCAGGCCATGCTCCTCGCAGGCGGCGATCAGCGACGCCGTGGCGCCCGGAGAGACGCCGAACTTCGCGCCCGCCGCGACGGCGTCGGCGACGTCCTGCGGGGTGACCAGCGTGCCCGCGCCGACGACGCCGCCGGGCACCTCGGCCATGGCGCGGATCGCGTCCAGCGCGGCGGGGGTGCGCAGCGTGACCTCGAGCGCCGGCAGGCCGCCGGCGACCAGCGCCTCGGCCAGCGGGCGGGCGTGGGCGACGTCGTTGACGACCAGCACCGGGATGATCGGCGCCAGCGCCGCCAGTTCCCGGTTCTTCACGCTTGCGTCTTTTCCGGTGATCCTCGTCATCGCGGCGGTTCCCTTGCGTCCGTTACCATAGCGACCCGGCAGCGCGGCCGGGCCAGTCCCTGTCGTAGGCGTCGCCGTCGATCGCGGCGCCGCTCATCGTCTCGAGCATCCGGCCCGGCGTCGGCAGGGCCGCGGGATCGGCGATGCCTCCGTCCCACAATCTTGCCCGCATCACCGCGCGGGCGCACTGGAAATAGACCTCCTGCACCGACACCACCACCACGCTGCGCGGCGGCTTGCCGTGGCTGGCGAAGCGGTCGAGCAGGTCGGCGGCGGCGCTGATCCGGGCGCTGCCGTTGACCCGGATCACCGTGCCCGCGCCGGGGATCAGGAACATCAGCGCGACGCGCGGGTCGCGCACGATGTTGCGCAGCGAATCGATGCGGTCGTTGCCGCGCCGGTCGGGCAGCGCCAGCGTCGCCTCGTCCAGCACCGCGACCACCGGCCCGTCATCGCCGCGCGGCGAGCCGTCGAGCCCCTCCGGCCCGACGGTCGACAGGATGCAGAACGGCGACGCCTCGATCCAGGCGCGGTACGCCGGGGTGATCCGGTCGGCGACCTTGACCGTCGCCGCCGCACGCGGCGTGCCGTAAAGCGCCTCGAGCGCCGCCGTATCCTCGATCCAGCCGGTCACAGCAGCGCGCAGGCCCCCATTTCGGCCGGGCTGCACTGGTCGCGGAACGCCTGGAACATCTCGCGGCCCATGCCGTGGCGGTTGCCGGTCAGGTCCGGCACCTCGGCCGCGCGCTCCAGCGCCGCCGGGTCCAGCAGGTCCAGCGTGCCCTTGACCGCGTCGACCCGCACGATGTCGCCGTCGGCGATGCGGCCGATCGGGCCGCCGTCCAGCGCCTCGGGGCTGACGTGAATCGCCGAGGGCACCTTGCCGCTGGCCCCGGACATGCGCCCGTCGGTGACCAGCGCCACCCGCTGGCCGCGGTCCTGCAGCACCGCCAGGATCGGCGTCAGCGAGTGCAGCTCGGGCATGCCGTTGGCCCGGGGGCCCTGGTAGCGCACGACCACCACCATGTCGCCGGTCAGCTCGCCGGCACGGAACGCGGTCTTCACCGCCTCCTGGTCGTGGAACACCCGCGCCGGGGCCTCGATCACATGGCGCTCGGGGGCGACGGCGGACACCTTCATCACCCCGGTGCCGATGTTCCCCGCCAGCCGCTTCATGCCGCCGGTGGCCTGGAACGGGTCCGAGGCCGGGCGCAGCACCTTGGGGTTCAGGCTTTCGTCGGTGCCGTCGGTCCAGACCAGCTCTCCGTCCAGCAGCTTGGGTTCCTGGGTGTAACGCTCCAGCCCCTCGCCGATCACGGTCTTGGTGTCCGGGTGCAGCAGCCCGGCGTCGAGCAGTTCGCCGATCATGTAGCCCAGCCCGCCGGCGGCGTGGAAGTGGTTCACGTCGGCCAGCCCGTTGGGATAGACCCGCGCCATCAGCGGCGTCGCGTCCGAGATCCGGGCGAAATCCTCCCAGTCGAGAATCACGCCGGTGGCGCGGGCCATCGCCAGCAGGTGGATCAGCAGGTTGGTCGAGCCGCCGGTGGCCATCAGCCCGACGATGCCGTTCACCCAGGCGCGCTCGTCCAGCACGTCGCACACCGGGGTGTAGTCGTTGCCGAGATCGCTGATCGCCAGCGCGCGCTTGGCGGCGGCCACGGTCAGCGCCTCGCGCAGCGGCGTGTTCGGATTGACGAAGCTGGCGCCGGGCAGGTGCAGGCCCATGAACTCCATCAGCATCTGGTTGGTGTTCGCGGTGCCGTAGAAATTGCAGGTGCCGGGGCCGTGATAGCTGTCCATCTCGGCCTTCATCAGCGCGTCGCGGCCGACCTCGCCGCTGGCGAACTGCTGGCGGATCTTGGCCTTCTTGTCGTTCGGCAGCCCCGAGGGCATCGGCCCGGCGGGCACGAAGATGCTGGGCACATGGCCGAAGCAGCCGGCGGCGATCACCAGCCCGGGCACGATCTTGTCGCAGATCCCCAGGTAGACGGCGGCGTCGAAGGTGTTGTGGCTCATCGCCACGCCGGCGGCCATCGCGATCACGTCGCGCGAGAACAGGCTCAGCTCCATGCCGGTCTGGCCCTGGGTGACGCCGTCGCACATCGCCGGCACGCCGCCGGCGACCTGGGCGGTGCCGCCGACCTCGCGCGCGGCCTGCTTCAGCAGCTTCGGGTAGTCCTCGTAGGGCTGGTGCGCCGACAGCATGTCGTTGTAGGCGGTGACGATGCCAAGATTGCCGGCATGGCCCAGGGCCAGCCGGTCCTTGTCCTCGCCCATCGCGGCATAGGCGTGCGCCTGGTTGCCGCAGCTCAGGTGGGCGCGCCGCGGTCCCTCGTCGCGGGCGCGGGCCATGCGGTCCATGTAGGCCGAGCGGCTGGCGCGCGAGCGGTCCTTGATCTGGGCCGTGACGCTGGCCACCGTGTCATTCAGGGTCATGTCGTCCTCTAGGTTCGGGTGTCAGGGCCTTGAGGTCGTCTGGTCGGGGCGTCAGCCGGGGATGTCTCTCCACCGTCGGCCATCGCGGTGCAGCAGCGCAAGTGCGTCGTCGGGGCCCGAGCCGCCGGGATCGTAGGATTGCGGCCGGTCCGGGGAGTCCTGCCATTCCGCCAGCAGCGCGTCGGTCCAGGCCCAGGCGGCCTCGACCTCGTCGCCGCGCATGAACAGGGTCTGGTTGCCCCGAATCACGTCCATCACCAGCCGCTCGTAGGCGTCGGGGATGTCGAACTCGTCGCCCAGCGCGTCGGCGAAGGTCATGTCCAGCGGCACCTCGCGCAGGCGCATGCCGCCGGGGCCGGGATCCTTGATCGTCATCCGCAGGGTGATGCCCTCGTCCGGCTGCAGCCGGATGATGAGCGCGTTGCCCTTGCGGTTCGAGACCTCGGGGAAGATCGAGTGCGGCACCTCCTTGAAGATCACCGCGATCTCGGACAGGCGGCTGCGCAGCTTCTTGCCGGTGCGCAGGTAGAACGGCGTGCCCGCCCAGCGCCAGTTCGAGATCTGCACCTTCAGCGCGACATAGCTCTCGGTCTTGCTGTCGGGGTTCTCGACATGCTCCAGATACCCGGCCGAGCCGTTGCCGCGGTACTGGCCGCGCACGGTGTCGTCGACGTGGATCGGGTCCAGCGCGCGGATCACCTTCAGCTTCTCGTCGCGCACCGAATCGGGCTCGAATCGTGCCGGGGGCTCCATCGCGGTCAGGCACAGCAGCTGCATGATGTGGTTCTGCACCATGTCCCGCATCGCGCCGGACTTGTCGTAATAGCCGCCGCGCCCCTCGACGCCGATCGATTCGGCGACGGTGATCTGCACATGGTCGATGTGCTGGGCGTTCCACAGCGGCTCGAACAGGGCGTTGGCGAAGCGCAGCGCCATCAGGTTCTGCACCGTCTCCTTGCCCAGATAATGGTCGATCCGGTAGATCTGCTGCTCGTCGAAATGCCGCGTCAGCTTGGCGTTCAGCTCCTGCGCCGAGGCCAGGTCGTGGCCCAGCGGCTTTTCCACCACGATCCGGCTGTCGGGGGTGGCGAGGCCGCTTTCGGCCAGCTTCTCGGCGATGGTGCCGAACAGCGACGGGGCCACCGACAGGTAGAACGCGCGCACCACGTCGGGGCGCAGCTTGCCGCACAGCTCCTGCCAGCCGCCGTCGCCGGTGACGTCCACCGCGACGTAATCGATGCAGTCGACGAAGGCCTTCACCGTGGCGGCGGTGCGCTCGGCCTCGGGGACGAATTCCTCCAGCGCCTCGCGGATCGACTTCTGATAGGCGGTGCGGGTCATCTTCGAGCGGGCCGCGCCGATCACCCGCGCGCCCTCGGGCATCTGCCCCGCCTGGCGGCGGCGGTAGAGGCTGGGCAGGATCTTGCGCCGGGCCAGATCGCCGGTGGCGCCAAAGATGACAAGGTCGAACGGATCGACCGGGATGGTGCGGGCTACCATGACAGAAGGCCCCTTCTTCGCATGGCCGCAGCAAGCTGCGACAACGGTGTCCAGACCGGCAGCGCCGGTGCGCGACCCGGTCAGGGCCATGCCCGAGCCTGCGAGCCGGAAACTACGCCGGTGGGGTCAGGTGTCAACACAAGTTTGATGCAGCGCACCGCAGGTGGGGATTCTCAGCCGCCGGCGGCGGCCACCGCGTCGCGGAACGCGGCGCGGTTCGCCGCCAGCGCCAGCGGCCCGGCCGCCTGCCATCCGGCCAGGCAGGCGCGCAGCGCGGCAAGCTCGGCGGCAAAGTCGACGCGGGCGGTCAGTTCGGCCAGCGTCGTCGCGCGGTCGTGGAAGCTGCGCGACAGGATCGCCCAGCTTGATCCCAGCCGGGCGTGTTCGCCCAGCACCATCCGCGCCGGGATCGCACCGGCGTCCAACCGCGCCAGCCCGCCGATGCCGAACGGCACTCCGGCGGCGCGCAGTGCGGCGGCGGGCGCGTCCAGCAGGCCCTCGGCCAGCGGCTGGAACATGAACCGGTGCCCCAGGTCCAGGTGCAGGTCGTTCAACCCGATGTGCAGCCGGTCCGGGCGCGCGCGCGCCAGCAGGTCGGGGATCGCCGCCAGCGCGCCGGCGGTCTCGGCCAGCGGCACCACCTGCGCGCGGCCCGCGACCAGGTCGGCGAATCGCGCCACCGTCTGCCAGTCGCGGAACATCGGCAGCATCAGCGCGTCGGCGCCGCGCGCCAGCGCGTCGGCAATCTCGGCGCCGGTGCCGTCGTGAAACGGGTTCAGCCGCACCATCAGCACCGCGTCCGGCGCCGCCGCGCGCAGGCGCGAGACGTCGGCAGGCACATGCGGCGATTTCCAGCTGTCGACATGGCCCTGCCGGTCGGCCTTGCCGATGCTTTCCAGATCGACGAACAGCACGTCGTTGCCGGCATCGGTCACATGCCGGGCGATGCCCGGATCGGCGGTGATCATCATCGTGTGCAGCGTCATGCCGTCGCCTGCGCCAGCATTTCCGGGTCGCGGTCCAGGAACAGCCGCGCCCAGATCTCCAGCGAGATCAGCGCCCGCACCTGCCGGGTGTGGTTCTCGCGCCCGGCCAGATGCGCCTCGACCAGCGCGGCGGTCGCGTCGGCATCAAGCCAGCCGCGCGCCGCCAGCCGCCCGTCCAGCAGCATCGCCCGGCAATAGGGCGCCAGCGCGCCCTGGAACCACTCGCCGATCGGCACGGTGAACATCTGCTTGCGCCGGTCGGTCAGCTCGGGGCCTAGCAGCGGGCGCACCGCGTCCTTCAGCAGCGCCTTGGTGGTGCCGCCGCGCAGCTTCAGTTCGCCGGGAATGCGGAACGCCAGCTCGGCCAGCCGGTAGTCGAGGAACGGCGAGCGCACCTCCAGCGAGTTCGCCATCGCCATCCGGTCCGGCTTGACCAGGTTGTTGCCGGGCAGCAGCAGCGCGGTGTCAGCCAGCAGCACCCGGTTCACCGGGTCCTGCGCCGGGGCCAGGCGCAGCGCGTCCGCCGACGGCGCGAACGGGTCGGCGTCGGCCCAGGCCTGCGCCAGCGCGCCGCGCAGCAGGCGCGCGGGCTGATCGCCGGTCAGCAGGCCGATGGCGCGGGGATAGCTGTCCTCCCAGCCCTTGGGCAGGTCGGCGGCCGCGCCCTGCGGAAACAGGTCCAGGTACTTGGCATAGCCGGCGAACAGCTCGTCGCCGCCGTCGCCGGTCAGCACCATCTTCACCTCGCGCCGCGCCAGCCGCGACACCAGGTCGGTGGGCATGAACGACACGTCCTGGTGCGGCTGGTCGCAGTGATAGATGAATCGCGGCCACAGCGCGGCGATGTCGGGATGCGCCGTCTCGGTGTGGTGGATCGCCCCGAACCGGGCGGCGGCGGCCCTCGCGTGCGGCGTCTCGTCGAAGCGCGGGTCCTCGAACCCGATCGAGAACGAGCGCACCGGCCGGTCCATGTGCCGTGCCATCAGCCCGACCACGGTGCCGCTGTCCAGCCCGCCCGACAGGAACGCGCCGAACGCCGCGTCCGAGCGCAGCCGCAGCCGCGTGGCGTCGTCCAGCAGCTCCATCACCTGCGCGCGGGCGGCGGGCGCGTCCAGCGCCCGGTCGGGGGCGACGTCTTCCAGCCGCCAGTACCGCTCCACCGCGATGCCGTCGGCGTCGATCCGCGCGCGGCTGCCCGGCGGCAGGTGGACGATGCCCTCGAACGCCGTCGCCGGCGGCGGCACGAAGCCCTGCGCCATGAACGCCGCCAGCGCCGGCATCGACGGCCGCGCCGCCACGCCCGCCGCCAGCAGCGCCTTGATCTCCGAGGCGAACAGCACGCCCTGCGGGGTGTCCGCAAGGAACAGCGGCTTCACCCCCAGCCGGTCGCGGTACAGCCACAGCGTGCCGTCGCGGCGGTCGTGTACGGCGATCGCGAACATGCCGTTCAGCCGGGTGACGAACTCCGGGCCCCAGTGCAGATAGGCCTGCAGCAGCACCTCGGTGTCGCCGGTGGTGCGGAAGCCGGCACCGGCGCGGATCAGCTCCTCGCGCAGTTCCACATAGTTGTAGATCTCGCCGTTCTGCACCAGCGCCACGTCGCCGTCGCCGTCGCCGTCGCCGTCGGCGCCCAGCATCGGCTGGTCGCTGGCGTGGCTGAGATCGAGGATCGACAGCCGCACGTTGCCGATGCCGACGCCGCCGGCCACGGCGACGCCGTCGGCGTCGGGGCCGCGGTGCCGCAGCGCGCCGCGCATCGCCTCCAGCGCGGTGGCGTCGGGGCGCGCGCCGAAGGCGGCGATGCCGAAGATCCCGCACATTAGCGGGGGGTCCTGAGGGATGGTCGGGTCATGCGGGTCCGCGCTGCTTCCTGCGCAGTTAGCACCGGGCGCGGGCGCCGATCAACGCCGCCAGAGCGTCGCGGGCTCGGAGCGCAGGAAATTCAGCACACCGGTGACCGCGTGGAACAGCACGAAGCCGGGCAGGACCGCGCCCAGCGCCGCCACCGTACCGCCCAGCACCAGCCCGGCGGCGGTGTTCAGCATCACCGCGCCGGTGCGGCGGCGCGCGTTCAGCACCGCCGCTCCGTACAGCCCCAGCGCCGCGAACGGCAGCGCCCAGAACATCCAGCGCGCGACCTCGATCACCCGCCGCATGCCGTCCTCGCTCATCGCCCCGCGGTCATAGATCGCGCGCGCGATCGGCTCGCCCAGGATCTGCCCTGCGATGAGGACCGAGACCGCCAGCGCCAGCAGCGCGGCCAGCGTCCGGCGCATCAGCCGCGGCTCCTGTGCGGCGCTGTCGGCCAGGCGCGGCAGCAGCACCGTGACCAGCGGCGACAGCAGCAGGCCCACCGGCAGCTCGAACAACCGTAGCGCATAGGAAAAAGCCGCCAGCTCGCCGGGGCCGCTGGCGGCGGCCAGGGTGCGGAACAGCAGGTTGGCGACGAACACCAGGCCGATGGTCAGAACGCCGGCCGCGAACAGCCGCGGCAGCTCGGGCTCGGTCCCCGGCGGCGGTTTCAGCGCTGGGCGCAGCGGCGGACGGCCGATCGCCAGCACCAGCGCTGCGCGGGCCAGGGCGGCGGCCAGCAGGCCGAACGCCAGCAGCGTCACCACCCGGCCCGGCGCGCCGCCGGGCAGCAGCGCCAGGCACAGCACCGCGTTGTGCACGGCGACGCCCAGCCCGACCGCGAAGAACCGCCCCGAGACGTTCAGCCAGCTGCCCGTCACCCCGGACAGCGCCGCCACCGGCACCGCCAGCCCGGCCAGCGCCACCACCCAGGCCCACTCCGCCGCCACCGCCGCCGGCAGCGCCGGGGCCAGCACCGCGAACACCGCGCCCGGAAACAGCGCCACCGCGGCGCCCACAACGCAGGCGGCCGCCACCACCATTGTCGCGGCGATGCGGAACAGCGCCGGGCGGCGATCGCCCCGGGCCCGGCGCAGCGCCGGCACCAGCGCGGCGCTCAGCCCGCCCGAGAACAGCACCCCGACCAGGTAGTCGGGCAGGGTCAGCGCGACGATGGCGACCTCGGCCTCGGCGCTGGTGCCGAGGCGCGCGGCCAGCAGCATCTCGCGGGCAAAGCCCAGCAGCCGCCCCAGCATCAGCGCCGCGCTCAGCGCGGCCGATGCCTTCAGCAGCGGGGACACCGGGGGCCGGATCAGGCGCCGACCGCCGCCCTCAGCGCGTCGACCAGGTCGGTCTTCTCCCAGCTGAAGCCGCCGTCGGCGTCCGGTTCGCGGCCGAAGTGGCCATAGGCGGCGGTGCGCTGGTAGATCGGCCGGTTCAGGCCCAGGTGGGTGCGGATGCCGCGCGGGGTCAGCGACATCGATTCGCGGATCGCGGTCTCGATCCGGGCCGGGTCGACCTGCTCGGTGCCGTGGCCGTCGACATAGATCGACAGCGGCTCGGGCACGCCTATGGCATAGCTCAGCTGGATCGTGCACTTGCCGGCCAGACCGGCGGCGACGACGTTCTTCGCCAGGTAGCGCGCCGCGTAGGCGGCCGAACGGTCGACCTTGGTCGGATCCTTGCCCGAGAACGCGCCGCCGCCGTGCGGCGCGGCGCCGCCATAGGTGTCGACGATGATCTTGCGCCCGGTCAGCCCGGCGTCGCCGTCGGGGCCGCCGATCACGAACCGCCCTGTCGGGTTGATGTGCCAGATCGTCTTGGCGTCCAGCCAGGCCTCGGGCAGCACCTCGCGGATGTAGGGCTCGGTCAGCGCGCGCACGTCGTCCGAGGTCATGTTCGGGTCGACGTGCTGCGTCGACAGCACCAGCGTGTGCACGCGCGCCGGCTTGCCGTCGCGGTATTCCACGGTCAGCTGCGACTTGGCGTCGGGGCCAAGCTGCGCCGCCTCGCCGGAATGGCGCACGTCGGACAGGCGCTTGAGGATCTTGTGGGCGTAGAGGATCGGCGCCGGCATCAGCTCGGGCGTCTCGTCGGTGGCGAAGCCGAACATGATGCCCTGATCGCCCGCGCCCTCGTCCTTGTTGTCCGAGGCGTCGACGCCCATGGCGATGTCCCGGCTCTGCTCGTGCACATAGCAGTCGATCGAGCAGGTGCGGAAGTGGAAGCCCTTCTGCCGGTAGCCGATGCGCTGGATCACGTCGCGCGCCTTGGCGCTGATCTCCTCGGGGGTGACGGCGTTGTCTTCCGAGATCTTCACCTCGCCCAGCAGCACCACCTTGTTGGTGGTGGCGGCGGCCTCGACGGCGACCCGCGCCTCGGGCTCGCGCGCCAGGATCATGTCGATCACCGCGTCCGAAATCTGGTCGCAGACCTTGTCCGGATGCCCTTCCGAAACCGATTCCGAGGTGAACAGGTACTTGTCGCGATGACTCATGAACTTCCTTGCCTTTCGCGCTGGCTGCGGCCCGTGTTCCCGATAGCGGCGAATGGCTCCTGTCGCAAGAGAGGCGTCAGCCGGTGGCGGGCGATTCGGCGCCCGGCAGCGCCTGCGGATTGCGGATCTCCACGTCCCGGCGCGGGAACGGGATCTCGATCCCGTCGCGTTTCAGCGCGTCCCACAGCGCCAGGAACACGTCGCCGCGCACGTTGGTCAGCCCGGCGGCCGGGTCCTCGATCCAGAACCGCAGGATGAAATCGACCGAGCTGTCGCCGAAGCCGACGATGTGGCACACCGGCGCCGGGCTTGCCACCACCCGGCGCACCGTCGCCGCCGCCTCGCGCGCCAGCGCGCGCACCGCGTGCGGATCGCTGTCGTAGGAAACGCCGAAATGGATGTCCAGCCGCACCAGGTTGCTGGAGTGGGTCCAGTTCACCACCTGCGTGGTGATCAGGTCCTCGTTCGGGATCAGGTATTCGCGCCCGTCGCGGGTGATGACGGCGACGAAACGCGCGTTCAGCTCGGTCACCCAGCCGAAGGTGTCGCCCAGGCTGATCACGTCGCCGGGCTTGATCGACCGGTCCAGCAGCACGATCACCCCCGACACCAGGTTCGACACCACCTTCTGCAGGCCGAAACCAAGTCCCAGGCCGATCGCGCCCGACAGCACCGTCAGCGAGGTCAGATCGAAGCCGATGATGTTCAGCGCCATGATCACCGCCAGCACGAACAGCGCGATCGTCAGCAGCTTGCCGGCCAGCACCCGCAGCGACGGCGACAGGTCCTCGCTGCGGGCCATGCGGCGCTCGGCCATGCGGCTGAGCATGCCGGCGCCTGCGATCAGCAGCCCCATGGTCACCGCCGCCTTCAGCACCAGCAGCAGCGACACCCGGGTCTCGCCCAGGGTGATCGCGGCGCCGTCCAGCGCCGCCTCGGCGTCCGCGCGCAGGCCCAGCACCTCCAGCGTCACCCAGGCCCAGGCGCCCCAGCGCACCACCGCGCGCAGCGCCGGGTTGCGGATCAGCCGGGTGGCGATGCCGATCAGCAGCCAGGCCAGCGCCAGCGTCGCGACGATGCCGATCAGATACGACCGGCTCGGCCAGGTGACCTCGCGTATGATCCAGTAGGCGGTCCACAGCAGCACCGTCACCAGGATCAGCCGGGTCCGGCGCAGCACCACCACGATGATGCGCAGCTGCCAGGTCCGCAGCCCCTCGCGCGCGCGCGCCCACGCCTCGGCGCGCGGCCTGACGACGAAGGACAGCAGCTGTCCGGCGGCGATCAGCGCCAGCACGATCAGCACCTGATAGAAGCGCCAGGGATTCTGGAACGACTGGACGAACGTGGTCAGCTCGACGATCCACGGCCTCAGCCAGTCGTAGATCTCCTGCATGGGCGCAACCTCCGGTCGCGCCAGTGTTTCCGCTGCCGGGGTGCTTGTCCAGCGCAGCAACGGAAAAGGGGCGCCGCGGCGGGCGCCCCTCGGGTCCGGAGTTCGGCGGCGTCAGCCCAGCTTCTGCAGCAGGGCGTCGACGCTGGCCTTGGCGTCGCCGTAGAACATGCGCGTGTTCTCCTTGTAGAACAGCGGGTTCTCGATGCCGGAATAGCCGGTGCCCTGGCCGCGCTTGGACACGAACACCTTCTTCGCCTTCCACACCTCGAGCACCGGCATCCCGGCGATGGGGGAATTCGGATCCTCCTGCGCCGCCGGGTTCACGATATCGTTCGAGCCGATGACGATGGCGACGTCGGTCGAGGGGAAATCCGCGTTGATCTCGTCCATCTCCAGCACGATGTCGTAGGGCACCTTGGCCTCGGCCAGCAGCACGTTCATGTGCCCCGGCAGACGCCCGGCGACGGGATGGATGGCGAAGCGCACCTCCTTGCCGGCGGCGCGCAGCTTCCGGGTCAGCTCGCTGACGCCGTGCTGCGCCTGCGCCACCGCCATGCCGTAGCCGGGGATGATGATCACGCTGTCGGCCTCGTCCAGCGCCTCGGCCACGCCGTCGGCGTCGATGGCGATCTGCTCGCCCTCGATCGCGGCGGCGGGGCCCGAGGCGCCGCCGAAGCCGCCCAGGATCACGCTGACGAAGTGCCGGTTCATCGCCTTGCACATGATGTACGACAGGATCGCACCGGACGAGCCGACCAGCGCGCCGACCACGATCAGCAGGTCGTTGCCGAGGCTGAAGCCGATCGCCGCCGCCGCCCAGCCGGAATAGCTGTTCAGCATCGACACCACCACCGGCATGTCGGCGCCGCCGATGCCCATGATCAGGTGATAGCCGATGAACAGCGCCGCCAGCGTCATCAGGAACAGCGGGAAGAAGCCGCCCGAGTTGAAGTACCAGATCAGGCACAGCAGCGAGACGATGGCCGCGCCCAGGTTCAGCATGTGCCCGCCGGGCAGCTTGGTCGCGGCGCTGGTCAGCTTGCCGGCCAGCTTGCCGTAGGCGACCACCGAGCCGGTGAAGGTCACCGCGCCGATGAACACGCCGAGGAACAGCTCGACCCGCAGGATGTTGACCTCGACCGTGGTTTTGTCCGCCAGCAGCTCGGCAAAGCCGTGCAGCCCGGCGCGCGCCGCCGGGTCCATTGCCAGCACGCGGCCCAGCTCGAAATGCGCGTTGAAGCCGACGAACACCGCCGCCAGACCGACCAGCGAGTGCATCGCCGCGACCAGTTGCGGCATCCCGGTCATCTCGACCTTCTGCGCGACGTAGACGCCGATCGCGCCGCCCGCCGCCAGCAGCACCAGCGACAGCAGCCACAGCCCCGCGCCGGGGCCGATCAGCGTCGCGAACACCGCCAGCGCCATGCCGGCGATGCCGTACCAGACCGCGCGCTTGGCGCTTTCCTGGCCCGACAACCCGCCCAGGCTGAGGATGAAGAGGACCGCCGCGACCACATAGGCCGCCGTGGTGAATCCGAATTCCATGAGTGCGTTCCCCCTTACGACTTCTGGAACATGGCGAGCATGCGCCGCGTCACCATGAAGCCGCCGAAGATGTTGATCCCGGTCATGAACACCGACAGCGACGCCAGCAGGATCACCAGGAACGAGCCCGAGCCGATCTGCATCAGCGCGCCGAGGATGATGATCGACGAGATCGCGTTGGTGACCGCCATCAGCGGCGTGTGCAGCGAGTGGCTGACGTTCCAGATCACCTGGAAGCCGACGAAGACCGCCAGCACGAAGACGATGAAGTGCTGCATGAAGCTGGCCGGCGCGACCAGCCCGACGCCCAGCAGCAGCGCCGCGCCGACCGCGATCAGCGTCACCTGGTTGCGGGTCTGCCGCTTGAATGCGGCGACTTCGGCGGCGGCCTTCTCCTCGACCGTCAGTTCCTTCTTCTTCGGCGGCGCCTTGGCGATCGCCTGCGTCTTCGGCGGCGGCGGCGGGAAGGTGATCTCGCCGGCGTTCACCACCGTGGCGCCGCGGATCACGTCGTCTTCCATGTTCATGACCGGGGTGCCGTCTTTTTCCGGCGTCAGGTCATCGAGCATGTGCCGCAGGTTGGTCGAATACAGGGTCGAGCTCTGCGTCGCCATCCGGCTGGGGAAGTCGGTGTAGCCGATGATCGTCACGTCGTTGTCGGTGACGATCTTCTCGTCCGGAACGGTCAGGTCGCAGTTGCCGCCGCGCTCGGCGGCCAGGTCGACCACGACCGAGCCCGGCTTCATCATCTTCACCATGTCCTCGGTCCACAGCTTCGGCGCGGGCCGGCCGGGGATCAGCGCGGTGGTGATGACGATGTCGATGTCCGGGGCCAATTCGCGGAACTTCTCAAGCTGCTTCTCGCGGAACTCGGGGGACGAGGGAGCGGCATAGCCGCCCGTCGCGGCGCTGTCCTGGCTGCTTTCCTCGAAATCGAGATAGACGAACTCGGCGCCCATCGATTCGATCTGCTCGGCCACTTCGGGGCGCACGTCGAAGGCGTAGGTGATCGCGCCCAGCGACACCGAGGTGCCGGTGGCCGCAAGGCCGGCGACGCCCGCGCCGACGACCAGCACCTTGGCCGGGGGCACCTTGCCCGCGGCGGTGATCTGGCCGGTGAAGAACCGCCCGAAGTTGTTGCCCGCCTCGATCACCGCGCGATAGCCGGCGATGTTCGCCATCGAGGACAGCGCGTCCATCTTCTGCGCACGAGAGATGCGCGGCACCATGTCCATGGCGATGGCGTTGACGCCCTTGCCCTTCAGCGTCTCCAGCAGCGCCTCGTTCTGCGCCGGCCAGATGAAGCTGATCAGAGTCTGGCCCTCGCGCAGCAGCTCCAGCTCGTCGCCCTCGGGGGCGCGGACCTTCAGCACGATGTCGGCGGCGGCGTACAGCGCCTCGGCGCCGTCCAGCACCTCGACCCCGGCCTCGCGGTAGGTGTCGTCGCCGAAGCGCGCCCTTTCGCCGGCACCGGCCTCCATGACGACGTCATAGCCCAGCTTCTTCAGCTGCGCCGCGCTTTGCGGTGTCAGCGCGACACGGGCCTCTCCCTCCAAGCGTTCTCTCGGGGCTCCGATCTTCATGCGGCGCGAGCTCCTTCCGGTGTGACCATGATTGCCCCTTGCCCGGAAGCGGGTGGGGGATTCGGCGCGAAATATCCCGTTTACGCGGCGGAAAGTCCATCGCGCGTTGGTTACCGATCGGTAGGTTGCTGTTCTGGCGGCCACAGTGTCGCGCCGCCGGGCCCTGTGCTAGCCTGCCGCGATGGATCCGCTGACGCTTGTCTACTATGCCGCGGTGTGCGGCGCGCTCGGCGCTTACGCCCCCCGGATGGGCGGCCTGGTGGTGCGGCTGGGCATCGGCGCCATCGTCGGCCTGGTGGCGGCGACCGCGCTGCCGCTGGTGCGGGCGGCGTTCTGAGCGGGCCTATTCCGCCGCCAGGCTTCCTGCCACCGGCTCCACCCTCGCCGCCGCGAACTTGAACTCGGGGATCTTGCCGAACGGGTCCAGCTGCGGGTTGGTCAGCACGTTGGCGGCACTTTCGACGAAGGCGAAGGGCAGGAACACGGTGTCCTCGCTGACCGCGCGGTCGGCGCGCACCGCGACCTCGACGCTGCCGCGGCGGGTGGTCAGGCGCACCAGGTCGCCCGGCTGCAGACCCTTGGCGCGCAGCGTGCGCGGGTGCAGCGTGCAGAACGCCTGCGGCTCCACCGCGTCCAGCACGCCCGAGCGGCGGGTCATCGAGCCGGTGTGCCAGTGCTCCAGCACCCGGCCGGTGATCAGGATCATCGGGTAGTCCGCGTCCGGCACCTCGGCCGGGGGCGTGACCTGCGCCGGCGTCAGCTTCGCGCGGCCGCCCTCGCGCGGGAAGCCGTCGCCGAAGACCACCGCCGCGCCGGGCCGGTCGGGGGCTGGGCAGGGATAGGTCACGGCATCCTCGGCCTCCAGCCGCTCCCAGGTGATGTTGTCGAGCGACTTCATCGAAGCCTTCATCTCGGCGAAGACCTCGCGCGGGTGGTCGTAGGTCCAGTCCAGCCCCAGCCGCCGCGCCAGCGCCACGGTGATCGCCCAGTCCTCGCGCGCCTGTCCGGGCGCGGTCAGCGCGGGTCGGCCCATCTGCACCTGCCGGTTGGTGTTGGTGACGGTGCCGGTCTTTTCCGGCCAGGCCGAGGCGGGCAGGATCACGTCGGCGTAGTTCGCGGTCTCGGTCAGGAAGATGTCCTGCACCACCATGTGGTCCAGCCTGGCCAGCGCGGCGCGGGCGTGATCCACGTCCGGGTCGGACATCGCCGGGTTCTCGCCCAGGATGTACATGCCGCGGATCTCGCCGCGGTCGATCGCGTCGATGATCTCGACCACGGTCAGGCCCGGCCGGGGATCGACCTGCGGGCCGCCCCAGATCCCGGCGAACATGTCGCGGACCTGCACGTTCGAGACCGACTGGTAGTCCGGCAGGAACATCGGGATCAGCCCGGCGTCAGAGGCGCCCTGCACGTTGTTCTGCCCCCGCAGCGGGTGCAGCCCCGTGCCCGGCCGCCCGACATGCCCGCAGAGCAGCGCAAGGCTGATCAGGCAGCGCGAGTTGTCGGTGCCGTGGATGTGCTGGCTGATGCCCATGCCCCAGAAGATCATCCCCGCCCGCGCGCCCGCGAACTTGCGGGCGACGGTGCGGATGGTGTCGGCGTCGATGCCGCACAGCTCGGCCATCTTCTCGGGCGCGAAGTCGCGGATATGGGCGGCGAAGGCGTCGAACCCCTCGGTGAAGCCGTCGACGTATTGCCGGTCGTGCAGCCCTTCCTCGACGATCACATGCATGATCGCGTTCAGCAGCGCCACGTCGGTGCCGGGCCGGAATTGCAGCATGTGCGTCGCGTGCCGCTTCAGCCCCTGGCCGCGCGGGTCCATGACGACCAGTTCGCCGCCGCGCTTGGCGAACTGCTTGAAATAGGTCGCGGCGACCGGGTGGTTCTCGACCGGGTTGGCGCCGATGACGATGGCGATGTCGGCGTTCTCGATCTCGTTGAAGGTGGCGGTGACGGCACCCGAGCCGACGTTCTCCATCAGCGCGGCGACGGAGCTCGCGTGGCACAGCCGGGTGCAGTGATCGACGTTGTTGTGCCCGAAGCCCTGGCGGATCAATTTCTGGAACAGGTAGGCTTCCTCGTTCGAGCACTTGGCGCTGCCGAAACCCGCGACCGAGGCGCCGCCGTGCGCCTGCCGCAGCCCGGCCAGACCGCCGGCGGCGGCATCCAGCGCCTCGTCCCAGGTGGCCTGGCGGAAATGTGTCCAGGGGTTCGCCGGATCGACGTTCAGCCCCTTGGCGGGTGCATCGTCGCGACGGATCAGCGGCACGGTCAGCCGGTGCGGGTGCGCGACGTAGTCGAAGCCGAAGCGGCCCTTCACGCACAGCCGGTTTTCATTCGCGGGACCGTTCGCGCCGTCCACCCGCACGATGCGCTCGTCCTTGATCTTGAACGAGACCTGGCAGCCGACGCCGCAATAGGGGCAGACCGACGCCACCTCGCGGTCGAAATCGCCGCTGTCGCCGTGCCGCGCCGCGTCGATCTGCGTTGCGGGCATCAGCGCGCCGGTGGGGCAGGCCTGCACGCATTCGCCGCAGGCGACGCAACTGCTGCTGCCCATCGGGTCGGCCATGTCGAACACGATCCGCGCGTCGCGCCCGCGCCCGGCCATGCCGATCACGTCGTTGACCTGCACCTCGCGGCAGGCGCGGACGCAGAGGTTGCAGTGGATGCAGGCATCCAGGTTCACCCGCATCGCGACGTGGCTGTCGTCCAGCAGCGGCACCCGCTCGGGCTCGACCGCCGGGAAGCGGCTGGCGGTCACCTGTGTCGCGTCGGCCATGTCCCAGAAATGCGAACTGGCGTCGCGCGCCTGGTCCCGCGCCGGCTGGTCGGCCATCAGCATCTCGACCACCAGCGCCCGGGCCTTGCGGGCGCGGGCGCTTGCGCTGCGCACCTCCATTCCCTCGGTCGGCTGCCGGATGCAGCTTGCCGCCAGCACCCGTTCGCCGTCGATCTCGACCATGCAGGCGCGGCAGTTGCCGTCGGGTCGATAGCCGGGCGCGTCCTTGTGGCACAGATGCGGGATCGTGGTGCCCGCGCGCCTGGCCACCTGCCAGATCGTCTCGCCCGGCGCGGCGGTCACGTCGCGGCCGTCCAGGGTGAAGGTGATCTCGGTCATGGCGCGCTCCGGGCTGTCATGGCGCAGAATACACCATGTCGGCGGCCAGAGTTAAATGCGGGAACCGACCGACGCAGGCAGGTTTGCGTCGCGGATCGGAAACGCGCGCCCGTTCAGGTCACGTCGATTTCCGCCGGCATCGGGTTCCAGTCGAAATACGCCCGCACCAGCCCGTGGTCCGAGGCGCCCTCGGCCTCGAACGCGGCGCGGTTCAGGTGGTCGTTCACCACCTCCATCTCGCGGAACGACCAGTGCCGCTTGCGCGAATGGTCGTAGAACTCCTCGGACACCAGGATGTGGTCCAGGCTCTCGCGCTTGTGCTTGTAGATGTGGGTGTAATAGACGTGCCGCATCGAGCGGTACTGCTGCAGCCGCTCGACCGAGTAGAGCCCCTTGTCCGAACTCAGCCCGGCGCGGCTTTTCTGGATCACACGGTAGCTGGGCTGGTCCGAGATCAGCTCGTTCGTCACCGACAGCGTGTCGTCGTTCAGATCGCCCAGGATCACCGTGGGCGAGATCGCGTTCTCGTCCTCGGACCGCATCACCGCGTCCAGCAGCGCGCGCAGCGCCCCGGCCTCCATCACCCGGCGGATGTGGGCGACGGCGGACTTGGTGATCTCGGGGTAGGTCTGCAGCGCCAGCGGGCGCGGGTGCGCGAACGACAGCCGCGCCGGCCCCTTGGATTTCAGGTGCGCGACGTAGACCGAGACCGCCGGCGGCTTCGGCGAGGTGCCCTCGGACTGGATCCGGGCATGCAGGATCGGCCGCGAGAATTCGTTGATCGTGATGGTGATCACTTCCTCGGCGCCGTCGGTCTCGCGCAGCCGGTCGAAGCGGAAGTCGGCGGGGAAGTCCGCGATCCAGTCGGCGCCGGGCAGCAGTTGCGGCGCGCCGTGGCGGTCGCGGCGCACCGCCAGCGCCACCTGCGGGCGGCCCCTGCCCGGCGCGTCGCGGGCCACCAGGTCGTAGTCGCCGTCCAGCCCCGCGGCCCGGAACACGTCGCCCAGCGCGCGCGCCGACCACAGTTCCTGAAAGCCGATCGCCTCGGCGTCCAGCCGGCGCAGCTGCCCGGCGGTCCAGGCGATCTTGCGCTGGTATGCGGCGCGGCCCTCGGCGGTATCGGGAAACGGCGGCGTGGTGGAATAGGTCAGCCCGCCCGGCACCTGCAGGTTCAGCAGGTTGACGCTCGCGAAGCTCAGATCGCGCATGTTGCTGACAGGCATGGCCGCCTCCCTCCGGTTCCCGCCGCCGCATCATAACGCGGGGCGGGGCACGGGACTGTGACGGCTGTCAGCCTGGCGCGCGGGTCAGTAGGCGCTGGGCTCGGTGTAGACCATGCTGTCGCGGCGCGCGAACTCGGCGTACCATTCGGCCAGCGCCGGGTGGCCGTCGCGCCAGCCGCGCCCCTCGTGGCGCAGGTCCAGGTAGCCCAGCGCGCAGCCGAGCGCCAGCGCGCCGGCGTCCAGCGGGCCGCGCAGCGACGGCATCCACAGCGTCTCGAGCGCGTCCAGCGCGCGCGCGATCTTCGCCCACTGCGCCTCGACCCAGTCCGGGTCCTGTTTCTCGAACGCGCGCGAACGGGTCTCGTAGACCATCAGCACGGCGGCGTCGTTGATGCCGTCGGCCAGCGATTCCAGGGTCAGCGTCTCCCACAGCCGGGGCGGGTCGGGGTACAGCCGGCCGCCGCCCAGATGGTCGAGATAGCGGCAGATCACCCGGCTGTCGTGCAGCGCCGGGCCGTCGGGACGCTCCAGCACCGGGATCTTGCCCAGCGGGTTGCGCTGCACCGGCATCGTGCCGGGCTCGGTCGGGTGGCCGGCGACCTGTTCCAGCGCGACCTCCTCTCCGAGGCCGCATTCCATCGCGACCACGCGCGCCTTGCGCGCGTACGGAGAGGCGGGGTTGTAGTAGAGCGTCAGCATCTCGGTCCCTTCAGTCGGCGCGGCGGACACGCAGTCGGCCCATACCGGCGATGTCGATTTCAAAGGCAGCCCCCTGCCCCAGCCGCACGGTGCGCGACAGCCGCGCGCCGGCGTGGGCGTTCGATTCGCTGTCCGAGCGGTCCATGGTCACGTCGACCCCCTCGGGCAGGTCGTCCAGCGCCCGCTCGCGCCAGACATGCTTGGGCGCGGGGCGGGCGCGGCGGTTGATGTACCAGGCTGCCGCGGCCACCGCGCCGAAGCGCAGCGCGGTGAAGGCGATCGGAGCAAGCGGAACGGCCATGACAAGATCCCTGTCCTGATGTCGCGCCGGACTGTACTGCCCTTGGCGCGCGCGGGCAAATCAAGCGGTCGGTGGCGGCCGCCGCATCAGCGCGGCCAGCGCCGCCAGTTCGGCGCCGGTGCCGTCGCAGATCCGCGCGGCCGCGCCCTGCCGGGCGTTATCTGGCTTGTTCTGGTTCAGCTTCCAGGTGCCCTCGACGGCGGTGACCCGCATCGCCACCGGCACGATCATCCGCCGCAGCCGGGTCAGCGCCTCGGGGTCCATCTTGGCCTCGGTCCACGGCGGCTTCGGCGCCAGCCGGGCCTCGAACTCGGCTGCCAGCCGCGCGGCGTGCGGCGGCAGGTCCGCGGGCGGCAGCGCCGCCAGCCGGCCGCGCAGGTGCACCGCGACGTAGTTCCAGGTCGGCACCTGGTCCGGCAGCCCGTACCAGTCGGGCGAGACATAGCCGTCCGGCCCCGAGACCACCACCAGCGCCTGCGCCGGCAGCGCCCGCAGCACCGGGTTCGAGCGCACCAGGTGCGCCTCCCAGCGCTGGCCGTCCGCGCTCAGCACGAAGGGCACATGCGCCGCCAGCGGGCCGTCCGGCCCCGCCACCGTCAACACGCCGAACCCCCGCGCCCGGGCGAAGGCCAGGTTGTGCGCGGCGTCCTGTCGGCGGAACGCGGAATTCGGGTGCATGCGGCGATTCCCTTCCGGCCCGGTTGCGCTCGAAGCCCGAAGAATGCATGCCGCGCGTAACAAGTCGACGCCAAAAGTGACGCAAATCGCGCACACAATCGGCATGTTTGCCTGCTAGGCGGTCGTATGGCGCGCCGGGCGGCTGTAAATTGCCCGGTCAAGCGGTCGCCGCTTGACCCGGCCCGAAGCAGGAGTCACCTAGCGGCCGCAAAGCAGCAAGGCCGAAGCCGCCGTCGATGCAGGGACGCAGCCGATGAACATCTCGATGCCTGTCGAAGAACATGCCAGACTGAAGCCCGACGCCGACTGGTGGCGCGGCGCGGTCATCTACCAGATCTATCCGCGCTCGTTCCAGGATTCGAACGGCGACGGCATCGGCGACCTGTCGGGCATCATCCACCGGCTGCCCTATGTCGCCAGCCTCGGGGTGGACGCGATCTGGATCTCGCCGTTCTTCACCTCGCCGATGCTGGATTTCGGCTATGACGTGTCCGATTACCGCAATGTCGACCCGATGTTCGGCACGCTGGGCGACTTCGACGCGCTGGTCGAGCGCGCGCACGAGCTCGGCCTGCGGGTGATGATCGACCTGGTGCTCAGCCACACCTCGATGGACCACGTCTGGTTCCAGGAAAGCCGCTCGTCGCGGGACAACCCCAAGGCCAACTGGTACGTCTGGGCCGATCCCAGGCCCGACGGCACGCCGCCGAACAACTGGCTGTCGATCTTCGGCGGCTCGGCCTGGCAGTGGGACGGCGAGCGGCGGCAGTACTACCTGCACAACTTCCTGGTGCAGCAGCCGGACCTGAACTTCCACGAGCCGCAGGTGCAGGACGAGGTGCTGGACGTGGCCCGCTTCTGGCTGGACCGCGGCGTCGACGGCTTCCGCCTGGACACGATCAACTTCTACGTCCACGACGACGAGCTGCGCGACAACCCCGCGCTCGAGGAAGGCAGCCGCAACGCCTCGATCGCGCCGGACGTGAACCCCTACAACTACCAGAACCATCTCTACGACAAGAACCAGCCCGAGAACCTGGTGTTCCTGGAACGCTTCCGCGCGCTGATGGACAGCTTCACCGACATCGCCGTGGTGGGCGAGGTCGGCGAGGCGCAGATCGGGCTGCAGATCGTCGCCGACTACACCCGCGGCGACGACCGCGTGCACATGTGCTACGCCTTCGACTTCCTCGGCCCCGACCGGGTGAACGGCACCCGCGCGGCGCGGGTGCTGCGCGATTTCGACGCCGTCGCCCCCGACGGCTGGCAGTGCTACGCGCTGTCGAACCACGACACCGTGCGCATGCCCAGCCGCTGGAACCTCGAGGACAAGGGCATCCGCGCGCATGTCGCGTTCCTGTTCTGCCTGAAGGGCTCGGTCTGCCTCTACCAGGGCGAGGAGCTGGGCCTGACCGAGGCCTATGTGCCCTACGAGGATCTGCAGGATCCCTACGGCAAGGCGTTCTGGCCCAAGTTCAAGGGCCGCGACGGTTCCCGCACGCCGATGCCCTGGGTCGCCGACGGGCCGCAGGGCGGCTTTTCGGACCACAAGCCCTGGCTGCCGATGGCGATGGAGCATCTGCCCAAGGCGGTGGCGCGGCAGGACGAGGACAGCGAAAGCCTGCTGAACTGGTACCGCGACATCATCGCCCTGCGCCGGATGCGCCCAGTGCTGCAGAAGGGCACGATCGAGGTGATCGAGGCCACCGACGCGGTGATCAGCTTCGTGCGCCGCCTCGACGGCCACGCGCCGATGTTCTGCGCCTTCAACTTCACCGGCGGCAGCCACCAGGTGACGCTGCCCCGCGGCGAATGGGCCTGGCTCGAGGGGCTGGGATTCTTCCCGCAGCGCCAGGGCCGGACGGTGACGCTGCCGCCCTACCAGGTGTTCCTGGCCGAGGGATGACGGCGGCGCCCGGCCTGCTGCCCTCGGGCCCGCCCTATGCGCCGCCGCGCGCGCCGCTGCGCGTGGTGTTCGCCGATTCGCACCTGGTCGTGGTCGCCAAGCCGTCCGGGCTGCTGTCGGTGCCGGGCAAGGACCCGGGCCTGGCCGACTGCCTGGAGACGCGGGTCCGCGCCCGGTTCCGCGACGCGCTGCTGCTGCACCGGCTCGACATGGACACCTCGGGGCTGATGATCTTCGCCCGCAACCGCCCGGCGCAGCGCCTGATTGCCCGCCAGTTCGAGCAGCGCCGCGTCGGCAAGACCTACATCGCCCGTGTCTGGGGCGCGCCGTCGGAAGATGCCGGCCGCATCGACCTGCCGCTGACCTGCGACTGGCCGCGCCGCCCGCTGCAGATGGTCTGCCGGCAGACCGGCAAGCCCTCGGTCACCGACTGGCAGGTGATCGCCCGCGAGGGGCCGCTGACCCGGCTCCGGGTCACGCCGCAGACCGGGCGCTCGCACCAGATCCGGGTGCACCTGCTCAGCCTCGGCCTGCCGATCGCCGGCGACCGCTTCTATGCCAGCGGCCCGGCGCTGGCCGCCGCCGACCGGCTGCAGCTGCACGCCGAAACGCTGACCCTGCGCCATCCGGAAACCAACCGCCCGGTCAGCTTCACCGCCCCGGCGCCGTTCTAGCCCCGGCTTCCACTTCTCCGAAGGGTCTATTCCAGCTCAGCGTCTGAGTGGGTTCATTCTGCACGATCTGAGGAGGATCTTGTAGAGATCCTGATC
>NZ_WIND01000010.1 GCF_009697225.1 Halovulum marinum | reverse complement strand
TCCTCAGGTGACCGGATACCCCGGAATGACTGACCGGATGTTGTCGGAACAGCCGACCGGATGCGTCGGAATGCGCACTCTTGGGCCTCATGTCGTCCGCCCGCATCGAGCGGGACGTCCCTCTGGCCGATGACGATGCCCGCGCGGTTCCACGCCGTGCGCCCATGGCGGAGCAGGATGATCGTCATGGGAGGCCTCGCCTCGTCATTCGTTTACTGCACCCGATCAGAGAAGGAGCGCTACCATGAGGGGATCGCCACCGGGTTCCATAGAGAGAAGTGCGAGCAGGGCTGCCTTGAAGTCCCGCGACAAATCGGCGAGGTCGCCGAACTCCGGCGTATCGAGCCCTGCGGTGCCGGGCTGTTCGAGCTGTCTCCGGACGGTCGTATCGTCGATAGATGCCAAAAACGTCGCGTAGAGTGCCCGGACGGGCACCATCTTTTCCGGCCCGTAGATGTGCGAGAGGCGGTCCAGCGGCGGCATGGCCAGCAGCAATGCGAGCTTCTCGCGTTTAGCCACAGCATCCAGCCCCACGGTCTCCCGCACCGCCGCAATCCCGGCGACGTATAGAAGCATACGCGAAAGCCGTAGCTTAACGAGCCGGATGGCTCTCGGTTTTGTTGCGTCGGAGGTCTTGTGCTCAAAGTCCACACAGATTGTGCGCCAGTAGCGGATCACGTCGTTGAGGAAGAAGCGGACGATCTTTTGCGCGTTAAGGTCTTCAGGAACATAGCGCGCAACCAGGTCCGACCGGAGGCGGTCGAAGCCATGCTGGTTCGCAACCCATTCCCCCTCTAGGAGATAGAGCATCCGTCTGGTTATGAATGTGTTGGTGTCGTCTTCGCCGCCAATCGTTCCCGTCAGCTGCTCGGTCGGCAGCGGCACCTCAAACACGCCACCGGGAGCGGGCATCTTGACACCCAGTTCGGTGAGGCGGCCCCGATGAGCGGCCTGCGCCCTTCTAGCTGCCTCAATGTTGCCGCTAAGAGTCAGGACGAAGAGGTCGACGTCCGAACCGGTGGTTGCCTCCCGGCGCGCGACGCTGCCGTTTACGCCGATAATGAGGTCCGGATGATCTCCGAGCACGTCCGCTGCGGCTGAGCGCAGCGTCCGCAGGACGTCTTCGGATCCCTGTCCATGCGGAGGACGAGATCGAAACCGGGAGTCAGAGCACCGCTCGCGCGAGGCGGGTGGACACTTATGTTCGCGGTGCCAGGTTCCGTCACTTGGGCCTTGACCCAAGGTGGTGCTGCACCGAGGAGATGTGCCAGCGAGACGATCATCCCCGAAAGTGGGCCCGGCCCAGATGGGGCGATTGCACGACCGGAGACCGGACTACGGCAGCAGGCGTCGCGGCCGCAGCAGCCACCTTTCCAGAACCGGCACAGACATCGTCGTAGTCAAGCACATCCGCAGAACCGTGCCGATCGAACAGCGGCAGGACTGCTGCCGGCATCAACCCGAAGGCACGGGGTCCGACGCGGACACCGTTCGTCAGAAGCGCCTTCTGCTCTTTCTCGGACTGGCAGCAGGCTACGCTCGAGGCGACCCTGACAGATCGGACCCCCCGTATGCCGAGGCGGGTGATCGGTGTCACACCATGTTCAAGACCGATCGCGAGCCCGAGCCGCCGAGTGTTCGGTAGGGCCGTTTGGCAGATTGCGAACGACGAGTGAAGCGCAGCGGCGGCCTCAACGGCTGTGGCGACACTTTGTCGGGGCTCGGCCGTGCGGCCGCTGCCATTCGCGAGGACGGCGTGGATGCAGTCGCCGATGAAGCGGACCTTACGCCCCCCGAAATCCGCCTCCACTACATTCTGGAATTCAGCGCGCAGCACGTAGAGGGCCTTTACTGCTTCCGCGACCGCTCCCTGCTTCACCGCCTCATCGATATAGGCGGTGAAGCCCGAAAGGTCCGCGAATGCAGAGACCACAGAGAGACGGAGCGACCGGGACGGCGAGAGCTCGATAAACTTGATCTGGCGGAGCGGCAGCGGCTGATCGTGGAAGTCGAAGCTTGGTTCGGTCGGATTGAGAACCTCCTGACGCGCAATCTGTCCCTTCCAGTGGTTCAGAAGAGTTGCAACCGTCTGCGTTCTTTGATCTTCGCTGATCCTCGTAGCCGCCGATCCAGGTCTGCGGCGTCGTCTCGACCCCGTGCTTCTTCATGAAGGCGTCGGTTTCCGCGCGGCTGGTCAAATGGTGGTCCTCGACCTCGTAGCCCTGCCGTTCCAGCAGGTCTTTGGATTTCAGGCCATAGGGGCAAAGGTGGTCCGGCATGACCATCCGGTAGAGCTTTGCCGTCTGCGTCTGGATGCTTGTCAGCTGGTTCATGTCACGCCCCACAACTGTAGAAGCCGCGATATCCAGCAGTGAGCCCGGCATCGAGTTCGAGCGTCATGGTCGCCTCGACCGGTTCCGCCCCGACGCCTTCCAGCGTCTCCGCCCCCCCCCGGCGGGGCCGAGCCGAATCGTCAGCCCCTCGGTGCCCAGCTCGCCGGGCGCGGTCTGCTCGATCCGGACCAGATCACCGCTCAGCTTGACGAGCCCGGCGACCGCGCCGTCCATTTCGCCCAGCACCAGCGAGGGCGGGCTGCCCGTGGTGTAGTTGAAGCTGCAGGCGGCGCCGCCCGGCACCAGGTCCGGGCCTGGCATGATGCAGAGCGGCGGCCCCGGCATGATGGGCAAGATGGGGGGCCCGGACGGAATGATGGAAATGATGCAGCGCATGCATGGAAACATGATGGGCGGCGGCATGATGGGCGGTATGGGCCCGACTGGTGGCGGCATGATGCAGATGTTCGACGCCGACGGCGATGGCAAGGTCACGCCCGACGAGATGCGCTCACAGCTGCAGGCCAAGCTCACGGAATTCGACAGCGACGGCGACGGGACCCTTTCGATTGCCGAGTTCGAAACACTTCACAGCGCGATGATCCGCGAAAAGATGGTGGATCGCTTCCAGCACCTCGATGCTGACGGTGACGGCGCGGTGACGCCGGAAGAGATGACGGCACCCGCCGAAATGATGGAACGGATGCAGATGATGCGGTCGAACATGGCACAGCCGCCGGTTCAGCCCGGCAATGGCCAGGGCATGGGCGACGGAACCATGATGAACGACAATTGAGCGGTCTGGCGCCGGCTCTGTCCGGCGCCGATTCCCCGAAAAACTCTGACCTGCAAAACATCCGGACGCCAAAGCCAGACCGCGTTCGGAATTGCGGCTTCCAGACAGGGACTTGCAACCGCCGTGAATCCGAAAGGGAGAAAACCGAATTGGCTTATACCTATGATCGCGTTTTGAAAGATGTCGCCATAGACGACGCCGAATCGCTCGTTCAAGACGCATTGGCAGAAAAGGGCTTCGGCGTACTGACCGAGATTGACGTGAAGGCGACGATGAAAAAGAAACTGAACGTTGAGATGCCGCCTTATCGCATCCTTGGCGCCTGCAATCCGGGCATGGCTCACAAGGCAATCGAGATCGAGCCGCGCATCGGCGCGATGCTGCCCTGTAACGTTATTCTGCGCCAAGTAGACGCAGACACCGAAATCAGCGCCATTGACCCTGTGGCGTCGATGCAAGCGGTAGAGAATGCCGACCTGGATGCGGTGGCCGGCCAAGTCCGCGACTTGCTGCGGCCGGCTTTGGACGCAGTCTGATTTTTGCTCGCGGTACTATTGACCTTCCAGTTACTGGAATTGCCATATTGGCATGGAACCGGAGCAACCAAGATCGAGGCAATACGGGAATGTCTGGCGACCACATTCAAGATCGACAAACCTACGAGATAGTTGGCTCAAGTGGCCTTGGGGCGGTGTTGTTTCTCGTCTTCGCGCCCGTTCACCTGATGGTCGCGCAGGATGTATCCGTCGCAATTGCCGCAGTCACGCTGGCCCTGATCGGCGGCGCGTATGTCGGGTTCGGTGCCGCTTCGGATTCCAGAACCGCGTTCTGGCTGGAACTGGCAGTGGCCGTTCTATACGGCCTGACTGCCGTGCTAGGGTTGCTCTGGCATCCGATGGCCTTGCCTGCCGGGCTCGCGGCGCATGCGCTATGGGACCTGGCGCACCACAATGGCCTTTTCGGCGCGCGGGTACCGCGATGGTATATCCCTTTCTGTGTCGTGTTCGATCTGCTGGCGGCGGCCTTTCTGTTCGTCCTTTACCTGACATGAGGCGCAGATGGACCGCGGCCATACCGTTCCACCTGCTCTCAGGGCCGCCGTCGCGCTGGTCTTTGTGGCCGTCCTGCTGGCCCTTGCCTTCGGACCTGTGTCCGACACCCTGGCCGGATTGAACAGAGACAGGATATCAGCATGGGTCGCGGCCGCAGGCATCTGGGGACCAATCGTGGTCGTGGGGCTGATGACAACCGCGATCGTGGCCACGCCGATCCCAAGTGCACCCATCGCATTGGCCGCGGGTGCCGCATACGGCCACACTCTCGGAACCGTCTACGTTGTTCTCGGTGCCGAACTCGGCGCTCTCGCAGCCTTCGGGCTCGCCCGGTTCCTTGGCCGCGACGCGATGCGGCGGTGGTTCGGTGACAAGGTCGATGCCGGCTGGCTCGGTTCTCAGAACGCGCTGACATTCACGGTTTTTATCAGTCGGCTGCTGCCATTCGTTTCATTCGATATCGTCAGCTATGCCGCGGGGCTCAGCCGGTTGCATTTCTGGCGCTTCGGTCTGGCCACCCTGGCCGGGATCATTCCTGCCAGTTTCGTGCTCGCGCATTTCGGAAACGAAGCCGTCAGCGGAGACACCTCCCGTGCGGCCTGGGCTGCAATCGGGCTGGGCGCGCTGACCCTGACCCCGCTCGTCATCATCGGTATCAGAGACTGGCAACGACGTGGATCGCGCCATGATTGATCGCGATACACCGTACCGTCCGAAACCACCGCCCGGGAACGAGCGCCATCGGCATCTCGGTTTCCGATTCCACCACAAGAAACAGGGACCTTTTCCATGCTGACTGCAGCGATACCATTTCCCGACATCGGAACCGACCTGTTCTCGATCGAGATTGGCAGTTTCACCTTCGCGCTGCGCTGGTACGCGCTTGCCTATATCGCCGGCCTCCTCATCGGATGGCGCATCTGCGTGGCGGCTGTCAGTCGCCCGGCACTCTGGCACCCGGCCGGTCCGCCGCTTGATCGCCAGCAGATCGAGAACCTTTTGACATGGATCGTACTGGGCGTGATCGTCGGCGGGCGCCTGGGCTTCGTGCTGTTTTATCAGCCCGGCTACTATCTCGCTAACCCGCTGGACATCCTCAAGGTATGGCAGGGCGGTATGTCGTTCCACGGCGGTTTTGCGGGTGTCGCCGTCGCAACGCTGATTTTCTGTCTTCGTCAGAACGCATCCCTGCTCGGCACCGCCGACCTGCTTGCGCTGGCAACCCCGCCGGGGCTGTTTCTGGGGCGGCTGGCGAATTTCACCAACAACGAGCTTTGGGGGCGACCGACGGATGTTCCATGGGCGGTGATCTTTCCGGGCGAGGCGGCGCAGGCCTGTGAAGGCATCACCGGGCTCTGCGCCCGCCATCCTTCGCAGCTCTACGAGGCGCTTCTGGAAGGGCTGCTGCTCGGAACGCTCCTGCTCTATCTCGCCTGGCGCCGCGGATGGCTGAAGATCCCCGGAGCGCTGACCGGCGCATTTCTGATTGGCTACGGCCTTGCCCGAAGCTTCGTGGAACTGTTCCGGCAGCCGGACTTGCAGTTCGTGACCACTGAAAATCCGATCGGTCACGCGCTTCATTTCGGCGAATGGGGGCTAACAATGGGTCAAGTGCTTTCCGCACCGATGATCCTGACCGGACTGGCTCTGATTCTGTACTCGTTCAGACGCTCCGGAAGCGCAGCCGACCAGAGGCCGAATACGGTCGCGTGATCGAAAGGAGCCACGAAAAGGAGAAACTTGAATGAACGGCAATATAGAAGAAAAAAACAGTGAATCATCGACCCAACGTGCATTGCTGGACGGGCGCAGGGCGTTTCTGGGGTTTCTCGTGAAACGTATTGGCAACCGGGCCGACGCCGAAGATGGACATGTGCTCTCTCCGTTTGTCAGGAGGGAGATCGGTCCGAGTTCAGGCTGTCGGAAGAAAAAATGTGCTCGCGACCCCGCAGGAATGTCTGGAACCACCGCAAAATTGTCTGATCGGCGCGTGTCCTCGGCTGAAACGCGCCGGTATCCGTCCGCCGATACCGGCGCGCTGGACGAAATTTTCGTGAATGTGCTGGAAAAACCCGAAATATTGTCTAAAAAATCCGGACGACTGTCGGGGCGCGATACGCAAAGCCAAGAAACTGTAAGGTAAAAAGCGAACGAGAACCTCGTGGAACCTCAGGAACCTCAGGAACCCCAAGAATCCCCAAGAAAGCGGCCATCACGGTAGAACAGGCGTGACGAGATCAACTTGCCTCCGCCGACCCCTCGACGGTGGCTGTCCGGTTCATCTGGCGCACACGCGTCAGGAAATCGTCCACCTCTGCCTCATCGAAGACTCCGTCGGGACCGTCAGGTGCCCGATCAGTAAAAGGGCTGTCATAGAGCATGCCGGGGTCGACGATGCCGTTTTTGCACAGATGCTCGATCACCATGCCGACGAACTCGATCTGATCGGCTGACTTACCATCGGCGATGAACCCGGCGAAGTGCTTCTGAGCCGCGCCACGATCCAGCCCGACCAAGGACCGCAGAAATACCCCAAACCCGCGCACTTGTGCGCTCTCCGCGCTTTTCGCGATAGAGATGTCCTCTGCCGAGCCAATGCCTGCTTCGAGGAACATCGTTTCAAGCTGCTCGATGTCCAAGGCTGTCAACGGCCTTCCCATCCTTAGCTTGCGCAGCGCGACATGATCTTCATGTTGCAGCAGGAATTCTCTGGCCCTCTTCTTGAATGCCGCGAAGTCTGCGACAGGGTTCAACACCACTCCTGTTGGCGCACCGAGTTCATCCTCGAAATCCGTGTAGAGGATCGTGCGCGACCCCTGGTCTATCAAGTGAACGATCTCGCGCAGACGAAGACGGGCACGTTCGACGATTGGAACAGTCAGGCCAGTCCACCACGTGTCAGTCAGAATTTCCTCGATCAACTCGGCATGTCGTGCCACAGCCGGGATTACCATTTTCGAAGAAAGTGCAGTTACGATGTCGCTCAGTTTGCGCCGACAGGATTCCATCCTCGTCGATCGCCCCATGAGGGCGAGCTGTAGCTCGAACACCAGTAGGTCGAATCTTTTGGCTTCCTCGCCGCCGAGGTCTGCGCTGCTTGGGAGGGCGGCGAGTTCCGACAGTTCCTCGGCCGCGCTCTCGGGCAACGCCGACCAGGGCGCATCGTCGGCTTGCCAAGTCTCGACTTCGCGCAGGTGTCGCCGCACGACGAAGGAAGAGATATCGAGGCCCAGGACGAACCGCCGAACATCATGAACGAGCCCCCGCCGAACTTCGGTGAGCTCTTCCTGCGTTGCCGCATTGCCGTGATCGCTGCCATCGGGAATGTTATTGATCAGGGGCTGTGGCTCGTCGATGGCCTGAGCGATCTTCAAGCGGGCCTCGATCAGTCGTTCTGTGAGCGACTTCGGCACGCTCGGATCGGAAAGCTCCGGATTTGAGCCGAAGAACTCGAGGTTGCCGCAGACATCGAAGATGCGGAACTCTGTTTTCCGCGTCCCGGGACCGAAAAGATCAGGGCACAGCCGCGTGCCGCGGCCCACCATCTGCCAGAACTTCGTCTTCGACCGCACCATTTTGAAGAAGACGAGATTGACCACCTCCGGGACATCGACGCCGGTGTCGAGCATGTCGACCGAGATTGCGATTTGGGGTTCCTTGCTCGGAATCTCGAAGGCTTCGATCAGGCTCTGCGCGTAGCTCTCGCCATGCACGATGCGACGCGCGAAGGTCCCTCCGTAGTTCGGCCAACCGGCGTTGAAGCGCTCCTCGATGAACTTCGCGTGCGGCTTGTTCGCAGCGAAAATAATCGTTTTGCCGATTTTGTCTCCACCATCGACGTGGATGCCATACTGCATGACGTGGGCGAGCACCTTGTCGACCGTGTCCCGGTTGAAGAGATACTTGTTGATTTCGCCCGCCGTCACCTCATCGCGCCGACCAGTTTCGCCCCAGTCGAGCTCATCCCACTGATCCTTCTCCTCGTCCGACAGATCGTCGTAGCGGATGCCCTCGCGCATGAAGCGCGTCGGCAGGGAGATGGGGTCGAAAGGCACGAGGAAGTCGTCCTCGATCGCTTCCTCAAGGCCGTAGAAGTCCGTGGGGTGGCCGGGATTGAGGTCGAACAGCCGGTAGGTGTCGCGGTCCACCTCGTCGCGAGGGGTTGCGGTCAGGCCCACCAGGTAGCTGTCGAACCATTCGAAGATCGCGCGGTAGCGCTTGTAGATCGACCGGTGAGCCTCGTCGATGATCACGAGGTCGAAGTGGCCCGGGCCGAACCGGCGGCCGCTGCTGTCGGCCCGGTCGATGAGGTTCATCATCGTCGGATACGTCGAGACAAAGACGCGGCCGGTCCCCGTTGGGTCCGTCACGAGGTTCACCGGAGCGCTGTCGGGCAGATGCGCTACAAAGGCGTTGCGGGCCTGACGGACCAGGCTAACGCGGTCGGCGAGAAACAGGGCGCGCTTCACCAGGCCGGCGCGGATCATCATGTCCACAAGGGCGATGACGGTTCGTGTCTTTCCGGTGCCCGTCGCCATCACAAGCAGCGCCTTGCGGGAGCCGGCGTCGAAATGCTCGGCGATGCGGGTCAGGGCGCGGGTCTGGTAGGGGCGCCCGGCGATTGCCGCCTTGGGCTTCTGCGCAGCGAGCAGCTCCGCATCCTTCCGGCGGGCGATCATCTCGCCCAGTTCCTGGGCCGTCTTGAAGCCGCCCAAGCGGCGCGGCGGGATGTTGCGCGCGTCATCCCAGATCCAGTGCTCGTAGCCATTGGTGTAGAAGATCACCGGGCGGCGGCCGTGCATCTGCTCAAGGGCGTCCGCGTAGAGTTTTGCTTGCTGCTGCCCCTCCGACGGAGACCGCCGGGTGCGCTTGGCCTCGACCACGGCCAGCGGCAAGCCGTCCGCGCCCCACAGAACGTAGTCGGCGAAACCAAAGCCTTTCTCGTTGGGCATTGGCTCCACCCGGTATTCGAGATCTCGGCCTTCCTTCAGGTCGGTCCAGCCGGATTCGGCCAGCAGCAGGTCGATCAGGCGCAGGCGGGTGGTGGCCTCGTTGTAGTCGTGGGTGTCCGTCTTGAGCTCGAGACGGGCGTTGGCGACCTCGGCGCGCTTGGCCTTCAATTCGTCGTCGAGGCTGGCGTAGCGGGCGCGGAGGTCTTCCAGTTCCTCGGTGCGCGCCTCCAGGGCCTTCTCGGTGCTCTGGATGCGCCCGCGGGCCTCGCGGATCAGGTCGAGCCGGGCGGTCAGCGGGGCGGGGTCGAAATCGTTCGGCTCGGGCGGCTTCTGGCGGCGGGCATATGTTCGGCCGAACCAGTGCAGGACGTGGTGGAGTTCCTCGACCACCTGGCGCGCGCCCTCGGGTTTCAGGTTCGATCCGTCGTGGGCGGACTTGTTGCGGACGAGGTTGATGAAGCGCGCCTTGGCGTGGACCTTCTGCCCCATGATGGTCCGCAGGTCCGGATCGTTGATCATCCGGCTCGCGCCGGTCTGGGCGGGGGGCGTCAGGCCCGCGTCATGGGCGAAGGCCCAGCCGAGCGCCAGCTCTACCGCCTTGCCCGCCAGGATCGCCGCCGCCTCGGGCTCCGACATCGCCAGCCGCTCAGCCGAAGTCGCCGCCCCGTGGACGGCGGGGAAGTCGGGTTCGAGATGGGCGAAGTTACTACTTTTCATGACATACTATCAGCTACACCGCTCGTTTCATCTTGGGGTCGGACGCAGATTCGCTTATCCCATCCCAATCCTCAAGTTCTCCAAGAGCATCAGCAATTTGATCTCGAAGACTGCACATTTTCAGTTGCAATTCGTCAAGCTCTTGCTCAGTTTTGCTTATCTTATCAAAGGCAGGATCTTTCAGCTTCGAAAGCATGGGCAGTCGAACTTGAGATATCTTCTCCAATGAGAGGGACGTGTTCGTTGCGCCTCTCATTTCGGAAACCAACAGATCATTTTTTTTTGCGCGCAGCAGATGGTAGAGTTTTCTAAACTCCTCATCCGGAATTTCGGGCCTCTTCATTAGAACAGCGGTGATGCTTGCTGCTGCAAAGCGCCCTTCGCAGTAGTGAATGTGATTTATCGAAGCATGGCCGTGGCCGGTCGAGGAAACCAGAGGGACTATTATCGCCGGCCCTTCATCGGTAGCGTTATCTGATCGCTTTGGCTGGGCCGAAGTCGTGAAGAATGGGTAAGTCCCTTCATCCGATGCGCTGGATGCTGCAAGCTCTCCTTTCTTCACAGAACAGACGTCAGATAGCGCAATGGATTCACCGATATCTTCTGCACGGAAAATTTTGTGATAGCGGCGGGGGGAGAGGTCGAAGCCGTTTTCTTTGATACTCGAATAGGCATATACTTCTTGCTTTCCTCGAACTGTCTCGATTTCTTTGCCGCGCATAAATTTTTGGTAGGTAGAGAGTGCCTGAGGTAGCTCACTACCTTCAATTGGCGATCTTTCTGCTCCAGAGGAGAACCCATCGTTTTCAAGGTTAAAAAATAGTGTTTTTTTCGTCTTGAACCCTTTGCGAAACAGAAGGATTGATGTGGCAACACTTGCGTAAGGCCTGAATGTGAAGTGTGGTAAAGTAATGACTGCATCCAATGAGCACTCTTCAAGAAGCAATTTTCGGAAGGCAACGTGACCACGGCCGTCATTCTCTAATACCCCACTGGGGACCACTACGGCAGCACGGCCACCGCTCTTTAGCAGACGCAGGAACAGGGCCAGGAAGAGCAGTTCAGTCTTGCGGGTGTTGACGATGCGAGTGAGGTCCTTGGCCACCGCCTCGGCGTCCAATGACCCTGCGAAGGGCGGGTTGGCGAGGATTAGGGAATAGGCCTCGGCCTCGTCGCCGTGCTCCTGGGTGAGGCTGTCGCGGTAGGCAATGGAGGCGTCCTCGAACCCGTGCAGCGCCATGTTCATCGCGCCGAGCCGCAGCATGGTGCCGTCGAAGTCGTGGCCGTGGAACATCCTGCTTTCGATATGCTGGCGTGCCTCGGCGTCTATCCAGGCATCAGCATCATTGTGGCGCAGGTATTCGGCCGCGCTGACAAGGAACCCCGCTGTGCCACAGGCTGGGTCGCAGACCACATCATCCCGGCGCGGCTCGGTCATGGCGACCATGAGGTTGATGATATGGCGAGGCGTGCGGAACTGGCCATTCTGGCCCGCCGCCGCCACCTTCGACAGCATGTATTCGTAGAGATCGCCCTTCGTGTCGCGCTGTTTCATCGGGAGGTCGGAGATCAGGTCGACCACCTTGGACAGCAGCCGGCCGGTCGGGATCTCATACCGTGCGCTGGCCATGTGCTTACGCAGCGGCGCGCCGTCCGAACCCAAGCGACGGAGGAAGGGGATCAGGTGGTTCTCGGCCGCCTCCTGCATCTCTGCCGCGGGCAATGCCACGAAGCGAGGCCAACGTAGATCGGCGTATGATCGACCTTCGGCAATCTTGTTGCCGCCATCGTCAAAGATGGCGATGCCGTCGAGTTGATCCGGGAATAGGTCGCGCTCCAGTGCTGTGCCCCTTGCCCGGGCCTGACGCTCGGCCAGCGTCTGAGCGTCATCGAGCCCCTTGAGGAAGAGGAGCAGCGTGAGCTGCTCCATGACCGTTTGTGGGTTCGACAGACCGCCGGTCCACATCGCATTCCATATCGCATCGACCCTGGATTTGACTTCGCCGGTGATCATTCACTGCCCTCGCTTTTTCGGCGATCTTGCCTGCTCGGGCTGATGAGGTCCACCTCTGCTTTCATGTCCGAATGCTCCCTTCCGCCACGATGGTTTCGAGAAGATCAAAGCCGGACCCGGTTCCGAGCTGAGCTGCATCGGACACCCACTGGAGCGCTTGCTGCCTGAGTCATTTGGGAAGCTTCGTGCAAGTGCTCGACGGCAGGACCCGCTTGACGAGCAGGGTTATCATCTCTCACCACGCCTGCGAGCCCTTGGAGTTTGACAGCCGCGGCATCGTCAACTCGATGGACAAATGTGCGCGCACCGTCGGCTGCTGGCCCGGCGGCGCCCGACGTGCGGAGAAAAATCGACCAGCTGCCGCCGAATTGATTTTCGCCCTGATCCGTCGAACCCAATTCCTTCTTGCCACCCCGAGGGGGTGGTAGCGCTGGTAGCGGTATTACCGGCGCTTACCATTACCAGAGGTAGGAGCCGAACGTGGCCAGGAAGACACCGAAGATGACGGCGGCGCAGATCGAGAAGAAGGTGGGCGACGCGATCAGCGAACTCGAGAAGGAAGGCAAACGCCCGACCTATGCCAACGTGAGAGACCAGATCGGTGGAGGATCGTTTCGCGACCTCGGCCCGATCATCAAGTCGGTCATTGCCAAGAGAGAGGCCCGCGAAAAGGCCGAGAGCGAGGTGCCCGACATGCCGGAGGACGTCGCCGAATTGGCGACCGCGATCTGGGAGGGGGCATACCGATGCGCCGACGCAGTCGCCGCCGCAGACCGGCGCTCGCACGCCGAAGAGGTCAAGCGGCTCCAGGAGGAGATCAGGGAGCGCGAGGGTGATATCGCCGCGGCTGAGGACGATCTCGACAAGATGACGGAACGCGCCGAGGCGGCAGAAGAAATCCAAACGACGCTCGAGGCCGAGCTGGTGGAGCTGCGACTGGTCGTTGCCGGCTTGGAAGGCCGGCTCATGGGCCGACAGGAGGCATCGAAAGATAAGAAGGAGCCGAAGGGTGCGGCGCCAGCCTCCCCCGACGTGCGCCAGATCTCCCTCTTTGATGAGCCGGACGCCGACGATGCTGCTTCGTCCATCGCGAACTCCGAGTCCGACGACGAAGGATCAGACGACCAGCAAGACGACCGTGACCCGGACCTGGATGCTGCTTAATTTACCGGGGCCGGCGCTTGCTGGACATGATCCATCGCGGGTGATGTTACTCGAGCTCCGGCGCCCGCGGAAGGATAGCCTCCGCTCATATCAGTGGCCCACAAGCTGGGACTGATTGTCTCGCCGAATGACCGTGATGCTTTGAAAATCCTGATCCGTGTGCAGCTTCGCCCGCTCCGGGTCCGCCGCCGCTTTCGGGTCATGGCGGCCTGTGTCTAAGTCGAAGCCCCGGCGCCCGGCCTCGTATTCGAGCACTGTTTGTCCCCTGACGAAATCAGAGTGGATGGCCTGGCCTTCCGCGGTGATCTCCGCCGCATCCCGGGTTGCGAGGTAGCAGCCACGTATGATTTGGTTCGTCATTCCAACCAGACGCTTCTCAATGACCTGGGGGTCGGCCCTCTTCTGGATCGCCCAGGCTCCGGGGAAATCATCCTCGTTATATTCTCGGCCCTCGGCGTCAGCCATCACTTGAGCGAGGACTTCATCGACGGGCCGGCCGGCGCGCTGTTCGGCATCGACCACGATCTTCGCTCTGCGGGCGACCTCCTCCTCGGATCGCCGAAGCCCATAGATCCGCTCCCTGAAAAGGGCGGCCTTCTTCGCGAACTTGAGCAAGCGATCGTAGGCTGGCCTGACGCGGTCCCAAAGACCGCTTTGCTTTTCAGGTGTCATTGCCGCGGGGCCGTCGCAGAGCCGGATCTGGTGGCTTTCGTCTTCGGGTTGATAATCGATCTGATGGGCGATGATAGCCTCAAGGCCCTCCGTCAGCCCCTCGGCATAGGCATCGGCCTCCGACCTAACCTGTCCAGCACGCGCAAGCTCTTCCTGGGCCGCATGCTCCTTCTTGGATGCCTCGCGCTCGACGCGCTCCGCATTCGCCATCTTGAGGTCGACTGCGACCTCGTCGAGGAACAGGTGCGCTTCCCGATTGTCCAGGTTCGCCTCCTGCGCCTTCAGGCGCAATTCCGTGGCCCGGATGGCGTGTGCCCGTGCATTCCGATACTCCCGCGGGGGGATGTGCCGAACGGCATCAGGCAGGGGGAGCTCGGATTCCTTCGCCTCGCGCACCCCCTGGGCGTGCTTTTGCCCGCGCACGAGGCCGATGGCGGAGAAGTGCGCTCCGGCCACGTTCTGCAACAGCTCGTAATCGGCCAGCAGCGGGTGCGCGGACGGTTGGATTAGTCTCTGGCCTCCCCGGCCACGGCGAGGAGCGGGCAGGCCCTCTCCCCGACCTCTCCCATTAGCGACCGCTCGGCCGTCCTGTGACCAATTCGTGTCGCCTGCGACAGAAGCGGAGAACGAGGGCGCGCCGGTTCATTCTCTGCGTCGCGTCTCTTTGGGGCGAGAGCCGCAACGCAGAGGATGAACCGAAAGGCGCGAGAGACGAAAACGACGGTGGATCGAACAACCGCTTGACCCGGCCGACGAGCCGGACACTCCGAAACGGGAGATACCATGTTCGACCACATCACGACCTTCACCGCCCCGCCGTGCGCGCTCGATGACCTGCGGGCCTACCTGAGCGACCACCGCGACGCGCTTCTCGACTCGGCCGCGTTGCTTGGCGACCAGCCTGGCGTCCGACTTGCGCAGTCCGTCCTCGACGGCTTCGACACGCCTGGCACACCAACACGGCGCACGATGCGGGCTCTCGACGATCTGCTCGATCTGTTGATGCTCGAGAACGTGCACGATCCAGATCGGATCGAAGCGGCGCGCTTCGCGATGATCGACCCGGCGAACCCCATCGTCGAGGAGGTCTGCCTGCTCGCCGACGATCTCGACGACATGTTGGAAGCCTACCGGGCAGTGAAAAACGGTGGAGCGGCCACCTTCGTGCATGAGGTGGCAGCATGAGCGGCGCGACCGGTTTCCTTCCCCGCCTCACCGATCTCGTTGCAGGGGCCGAGCTGACGCCCGCTCTTGCGAGCAGTCTGGCGGCGATCGCACTGATGCAGGCGCACATCGCGGCCGAGGCGCTCCACGAGACCATCATTCCCAGCCTCGCACCGGCCAAGCGCGGCCTCGCGACGGACATCGCCCGGCGCCTGGGAACCAAGCGGTTCTTCCGCAATGACCTCGTGCGCGACCTGGAGACGCTGATCGCCTCGCTCGGTGTCGAAATCGACAACGGCACTCATCCGTTCTGGCACGGCGACGACAATCACGTCCGGGGCGGCTATCGCTCAGTCTTCGTCGAGCCTGGCGCAACCGCGCTTGCGGAGGCCAAGGGCGATATCGTGATGCTGCGCGATACCGTGCTGGCTGCGCTGAGCGCCGCACACGCCCTGCACGATGCCGGCTTTCAGTTCGACTGAATGCCACCGGTGGCGCCTCACAGAGGGCGCCGCCACTTGAGGGCTCTGAGAGCCCCGTTCGCGGACGGATCACCGCGAACCGGCGTGTCGACCCCAATCCTCTGCTGCTGCCCTCGACACGCCAATTGACCAAATTGTTTCTACGGCCGGCGGGTCTTCGATCTGTCTTCCAAGCCGCTGAATGACGCCCAGTCTGAAATGACGGTGAAGATCACGCAACCGTGATCTCTGGTCATTAAGTCGGCTGGTCCCGACGGTCCGATGTTCCGCCTGACAAAATCACGACACGAGCCGGAACAGCGCATTGCCAAACAAGTCCATGCATATCCAGGGGAGGGTAAAACCATGACAGCCCCACTCCGCGACGGGTATGCTTCGGCCTTGGACCCCGCGCTGCTGGACCTCGTGAGGGCTCTCGCCCGGGCCGATGCCCGGCGTGACACCGCAGGAGATCAAGAATGCAACGCCGTGCCGCAATCTACGCCCGATACTCGACCGCGCTCCAATCGGACCGCTCCATTGAAGATCAGGTGGAGCTCTGTCGAAGCTACCTGAGACGCGAAGGTTACGGCGAGGTCGCGGTCTTCGAAGATCGTGCCATGACCTCCGAAACCCTCATCGGTCGTGTCGGCCTCGCCCAACTGCTCGAAGCCGCCCGTAACAGAAGCTTCGATGCCGTCTTGGTCGAATGTGTCGATCGCATCAGCCGGGATTCCGGTGATCTGCACCAGGTCTCAAAACTGCTGCGATTCAGCGAAATCGACATCATCTCGGCCAATGAAGGTGTGCAGAACGAGATACAGATCGGCGTTCGCGGCCTTATGGGCACGCTGTTCCTCAAGGATCTCCGTGAAAAGATCCATCGCGGGATGGTCGGAAACATACGCGAGGGCCTGAGTGCCGGTGGCAAGGCCTATGGCTACTCTCCGATCCTTGGGAAACCGGGCGAGCTTCAAGTTGTGGAACATGAGGCTGATGTGATCCGGAGAATTTTCCAGGAATACGCGGAAGGAAATTCGCCCCGGCTGATCGCCCACGATCTGAACGCAGAGGGCATCTTGCCGCCGCGGGGCGTGAAGTGGAACGCCTCCACGCTGAACGGTAGCGCCGATCGGGGCTACGGCATCCTTCGCAATGCAATCTACGCCGGCGTTCTTGTCTGGGACCGGGTGCGGATGGTGCTCGATCCGGCCACCGGCAAGCGCGTCAGCCGTGTGAAACCTCGCGAAGATTGGAAATACGCCGACGTGCCGCACCTGCGGATCGTCGAAGAGGACCTCTGGGACGCTGTTCAGGAGCGGCTCTCGCAGCAGTCTCATGCGAAGTCGGTAGGGAAGTCGACCCGGACGCCTGCACGGCCGTTCTCAGGCCGTCTGAAATGCGGCTGCTGCGGCGGCGGCATGGCGATCCATGACCGGAAGGGTAGTGCGATCCGGATTGCCTGCTCGACGTCTCGCGAGAGCGGGTCGTGCGGCAACTCCGGGAAGTTCCGCCTGGATCAGATTGAGGACGAGATCTTTTCGGCCCTCCACGATCATCTTCTGCATCCCGCGTATATCGAGGAATACATTTCGACCTACGAGCAGGAGCGGAAGTCGCTGGCCGACACGGGAAAGGCGGATCACGGCAAGCTCCAGCGCGCTGTTGCAGAAGCACGCAACCTGTTCGACCGTCGTCTCAAGCTCTACGAGCGCGGCGTCCTGGACGGCGATGATGGCGAGGCGAAGCTTCTCGAAGCGAAGAAAGGTCTTCGCGCAGCGGAGGCCGAGCTTGCGGCGCTGGACGAAGCCGACGAGGCCATGGTTTTCGATCCGGTCGCGCCGGCGCGCTACGCGTCCGCCCTGCGCGACCTGATGACTTCCCTTACCTCCGCCGATGGAAAGCCCGACAACAACGCACGGGATGCAGTTCGGTCCCTCGTGTCGGAAATCATCGTCTTTCCGCTCAAGGACGACGGCGTCCCTGTAGAGGTCAGGGGGCGCTTGAGCGCCCTCATCTCGAACCGTGGCTTCAAAGTGGGGGGTGCGATGGTAGCGGAGGAGGGACTTGAACCCCCGACACGCGGATTATGATTCCGCTGCTCTAACCAGCTGAGCTACTCCGCCACGGCGAAGCGGTGTTTAGGGAAACGGGCCGGGGGCGTCAAGCGGGAATAGGCACGCTGACGTCTTCGGGGGCGGGTTCCCAGCTCAGGCACGGGACCCGGCGTTTCCGCATGCGACCCACGTCATGCAAGTGCGCCCAGCCCAGGTGGATCGGACGGCCAATTGCCGCAACCAGCGGCGATCCTTCGGTCTGGCGACGGGTCCACTTGCCAACGAGCCGGGGACGTATAACCTGATGGTGCCCGGCCCGACCGGAAGACAGAGCGACTGGAAACCGTGATCGCGTGACCGGCCTATGCGTTCAGGATCTATCCTTCAGTTATGGTCCCAGGCAGGCGCTGGACGGCGTGGGCTTCTCGGCCTGCGCAGGCGATTTCTGCGCGCTTCTCGGTCCAAACGGCGCGGGCAAGACCACGCTGTTCGCGCTCATGACGCGGCTGTTCGCCACCCGCTCCGGCCGGATCGAGATCGCCGGTCACGACCTGTCGCGCGACAGACAGGGCGCGCTGGCGGCGCTGGGGGTCGTGTTCCAGCAGCCGACGCTCGACCTTGACCTGTCGGTGCGCCAGAACCTGGCCTACTTTCTGGCGCTCCACGGGGTTTCGGGACGCGTGGCCGGGCGCCGGATCGATGCCGCGCTGGAAAAACTGGGCATGGCCGACCGCGCGGCCGAGAAGGTGCGGGCGCTGAACGGCGGCCACCGGCGCCGCGCCGAGATCGCCCGCGCCCTGAGCCACGGGCCGAATGTGCTGCTGCTGGACGAGCCGACCGTGGGACTTGACGCCGCCAGCCGCGCCTCGATCACGGATGAGGTTCACGCTCTGGCGCGGGATCGGGGGGTCACGGTGCTTTGGGCCACCCACCTGACCGACGAGGTGCGCGACGAGGACCGGTTGATCGTGCTGCATCGCGGCCGCGTGCTGGCGGATACCACCGGAGCCGGTTTCCGGGGACGGCGAAGCCTGTCCGACGCCTTCCTGGACGCGACCGGAGAGCGCCCGTGACTGCCTATCTGGTGGCCCTGCGCGCCATCGTCGCACGCGAAATGCTGCGCTTCGTCCACCAGCGCGGGCGCTTCGTCTCGGCGCTGGTGCGGCCGCTGGTCTGGCTGCTGGTGTTCGCCGCCGGCTTTCGGGCGGCGCTGGGTCTGTCGATCATCCCGCCATACCAGACATACATCACCTACGAGACCTACATCGTCCCCGGCCTGTGCGGGATGATCATGCTCTTCAACGGCATGCAATCCTCGCTGAGCCTGGTCTACGACCGGGAGATGGGTTCGATGCGGCTTCTGCTGACCAGTCCGCTGCCGCGATGGTGGCTTCTGGTGTGCCGGCTGATCGGGGCCACCGCGATCTCGGTCGCGCAGGTCTACGCCTTCCTGGCCATTGCCGCACTGTTCGGAATCCGTGTGCCACCGGTCGGCTACGTCGCCGTGCTGCCTGCGCTCGTCGTCGCCGGGTTGATGCTGTCGGCGCTCGGTCTGGCGTTGTCGAGCCTGATCCGTCAGCTCGAGAATTTCGCGGGGGTGATGAACTTCGTCATCTTCCCGATGTTCTTCCTGTCGTCCGCGCTCTACCCGTTGTGGAAGATGGCGGAGTCGAGCCGCCTTCTTCACGACATCAGTGTGATCAATCCGTTCACGCACGCGGTCGAACTGATCCGCTTCGCGCTTCATGCCAGCTGGAACGGCGCGGCGTTGCTGTGGGTGCTGCTCTCCCTCGTGGCGTTCATGGCGCTGGCCCTTTGGGGATACGATCCCGGGCGCGGCATGATGTGGCGCAAGGGCTAGCCCGGCGCGGCGCGATGCATGGGATCGAGCTAAGGGCCCGGTCCTGAAGGGGCGGGGGGAACTAACTGCCGTGGGCAGAGCGGGTTGACCCGCCGGTCGCGAACAATTCGGTGGACCGGCGGAAGCCGAGGGGGCATTTCTTGCAAGGTGCGACCGGGCGCGGCAAGGCGGGCTGTGACGTCCGTTGCAGCCCGCTGTGGCGCAAAGCTGTCGCCCCCGGAAATGGCACGAGAGGGAAACGAGACGTTGTCTGTGCAGCACGGTGGAAAGGCGGTCTACGGCGCCAGTCTGGGGATCCTGATGCTCGAGGCGCGCTTTCCGCGGATCCACGGCGACATCGGCAATGCCGCCACCTGGCCGTTCCCGGTTCAGTACCGGGTGGTGCGCGGGGCCAGCCCCGACAAGGTGGTTTGTCAGGATCCGATGGAACTCGCCGACCGGTTCGGCGATGCCGCGCGGGATCTGGTCGCAGCGGGCTGCGACGGGTTGACCACCAACTGCGGATTCCTGGCGCTGCTGCAGGACAGGATCGCGCGGGAGGTGCCGGTGCCGGTGGCGACGTCGTCGCTGATGCAGATCCCGATGGTGCAGCGGATGTTGCCGCCGGGGCGGCGCGTCGGCGTTCTGACGATCTCGAAGGCGTCGCTGACGCATCGGCACCTGATCGCGGCGGGGGTCGAGGACCCCGCCGCCGTGCCCGTCGCCGGGACCGACGGCGGCCGCGAATTCTCGCGCGCCATACTGGAAGACCGCGTCGCCATCGACTTCGCCGCCTGTCGGCTGGACATGCTGGACGCGGCACGGGAGCTGGTCGAGACGCATCCCGACGTCGGCGCGATCGTGCTCGAGTGTACCAACATGACGCCGTATGCGGCAGATATCCGCAAGGCGACGGGGCGGACGGTCTATTCGATCTACAGCCTCGTGCGCTGGTTCCAGCACGCGCTCATGCCGGACCGGTTCGAGCTGACGCTTGAGGACCCGCGACACGACGCGGGGTGAACCGGGCGCCGCCTGTCCGGTTCGGGGCCGGTCAGAACAGGCGCCGGAACAGGCTGTGGGGCACAGGCTGTGGGGCACAGTGCCTCCGACGGTGAACCCCCAGGCAGACGGCGGCGGAAAGCCGGTCGAGAATTGCCCCGACCGATGGGCGACGACATGTGCCTCGGCCTCGTCCGACACATGATCTGCGGCATGGGGAAGTCGTTCTTTTCCGTCAGCCGCGTGCGGATGAAACCGGGGTTGGCGCGCTGCACGGTGACGCCGCTGCCCTTCAGGTCCTTCGCCATGTCCTCGGCGAGGTGCATCAGCCCGGCCTTGCTGGCGGCGTAGCCAATCGATCCGGGCAGTCCCGCGAAACCGGCGAGCGAGCCGAAATAGCGGGCGGGCACGGTGACCGCCTGCACCACGGCGCGTCCGCCCTCGGCCGACCGGACCGGCAATTTCGGCGTCGGCGACGTGGAGATCGCCGATTCCGAGCTGGATCCCACCCCCGTCGCCGGTTCGGCCAAGCCGTGCGTCTGCCTGGCCGCCACGGACGCGCCGCTGAGGTTTCATGGCCTGCTGCCACGCCGGCTCCAGCCGTTGTTCCGGATCTGAGATCGCTCGCCCGGAACTGTCCTTCGACGTGCGGGCCGCTTCCGCTGCCGCCGGTCAGAAAATTCCCGCGTTCTTCGCGAGCAGCGCCGCCTGGGTCCGGTTCGCCGCGCCGATCTTGCGATAGAGCGTCTTCACGTGCAGCTTCACCGTCGGCTCGGTGATCTGCAGGTCGCGGGCGATTTCCTTGTTGGACTTGCCCTGGGTCAGGCCTTCGAGCACCTGCAACTCGCGTTTCGAGAGTTTCTCGGCCAGGGCGTGCCGCGGCGCCTCGTCGGGGGCGGTCATGTACTCCAGCGGCGCGTACTGCTCGCCCATCCCCATGAAATGGACGGCGTTGTAGAGCGACTTCGCCGACAGGGTCTTGGGCAGGAATCCGGCCGCACCCGCGGCCAGGGCCTTCTCGGCGATGTCGCGGCTGGCGACGCCGGATATCAGCGCCACGCGCTGGCCGCCGGCATGGCGCATCGCCCGCTCCAGCCCCTCCAGCCCGTTCATGCCGGGCATGTTGAAATCCAGCAGGATCAGATCGAACGGCCCCGCCTCGTCGATCTGCTGCAACGCGGTGCCCAGATCCGGGACGCAGACGGTCTCGATCCCGCCCGCGCTCTCCAGGTAAAGGACGAGCGTGTCGCGCAGCAAGTCGTGGTCGTCGGCGATCAGGATCCTCATGGTCGACACTTCTGCCTGCTGAATGCTGTGCCTGCAACGGACACGGTACCGGGATCACGCGCGGCCGAACAGATTCGAACAGACGGTGCGCACGACGGCAACGTGACACCGGCGGCTCGGTGAGTGATTACTGCAACCTATCCGATTGGATAGCTTGCCTATTCCGCTGTGCAGGTAGCGGTCCGGAGACGCCATGCTAGATAGTGACGGCAAGCGCATCCAGCGACGGGGCAGCCATGACCATACGCCACATCGCGCGACTGGCAGGCGCGGCGACCTTTGCGGCGGTTCTTCCGGCGCACGCTTCCCCGGCGGACGGCCTTCCCGACCCTTCCGGAGAAATCGTCCTGACCGTTACCGGCGACCTCGCCGCGACCAACGGCGATGACGTGGCGCAATTCGACCTCGAGATGCTCCGGTCCATGGACAGTCGCAGCTTCGTGACCGAAACGATCTGGACGGACGGCGCGCAGACTTTCGAGGGCGTCGGACTGGACACGCTGCTCGAGACTCTGGGTGTGGAGGAAGGGACGCTTACGGCAACCGCCATCAACGACTACGCGGTCGTGATCCCGATCGGGGATGCGGTCGCCGATGGACCGATCATCGCCTACAGTCGCAACGGCGACCTGATGTCAGTGCGCGACAAGGGGCCGCTCTGGATCGTGTATCCCTATGACGCCAATCCCGAGTACAGGTCCGAGCGGGTCTACGCGCGCAGTATCTGGCAACTTGACCGGATTACGGTTACCGATTGACCGGTGCCCCGCATGGGGCGGATACACCCGAGGAAAGGCGGCTGACCGGTGGCGGACGCCCAATCACGCACCGTCCGGACCAGATACTGGCTGAGATCGACCGCACTCGGTGCCGCCATCGGCGTGTGCATCCTCGCCATCGGCACGCTTGGGCATGAGGTGTACGAGCAGCTCGAAAATCTGGAGACGGCGAACTCCGACAACGTGAACTGGACCCTGTCCCAGCTGGAGGTGGAATTCCTGCAGTTCGAACTTGCCGCGCATGAAGCCGGGCGCGGCGGCTCGCTGGACGATCTGCGCCGGAAGTTCGACATCTTCTACAGCCGGCTCGTCACTATCGACCAGGGCTCGGCCTATCGCGAGCTGACGCTGCATGAGGACTTCAGCGTGCCGCTGCTGCGGCTGCGCGACTTCCTCGACCGGACCGTGCCGCTGATCGACGGCCCGCCGGAGGAGCTTCAGGCCGCGCTGCCGCGGCTGCGCGCGACGGCGGACGCGGTCCATGACGACGTCCGCAAGCTGGCGCTGAGCGGCCTCGAGCAGTTCGTGGCGCGATCCGACGCGACCCGCGAAAGCATCGCGTCGACGCTTCTGGATCTGGCGCTGCTGACGACGGCGCTGGTGCTGGTGCTGATCCTGCTGCTGATCCTGTTGCTGCGGATGATTCGCATCAGCGACCGGCAGGCGCAGACACAGCGGATCACCGCCTCGCGCTTGCAGACGATCCTCGCGACGTCGCTCGACGCCGTCGTCGTGGTGGACAGCAACGGCATCGTGCGCGAATTCAACGGCGCCGCGGAACGGGTCTTCGGCTATACCCGCGACGAGGCGATGGGCCAGGCGATGTCCGAGTTGCTCATGCCCGAGACGTATCGCCGAGCGCACGAAGCCGGCATGAAGCGCCATCGCCAGACCGGCGCGCGGCGGCTGATCGGGTCGGGCCGGGTCGAACTCGAGGCGCTTCGCAAGTCCGGCGAGATCTTCCCGGTGGAACTGTCGGTCGATGTCGCGGACGATCGTGACGGCGAGATCTACGTCGCCTACATGCGCGACATTACCGACCGCCGGCGAGCCCAGGAAGAGCTTGTCGACGCACGCGACAGGGCGCTGGCGGGCGAGAAGGCCAGGGCCGATTTCCTGGCGGTGATGAGCCACGAGATGCGCACCCCGCTCAACGGTCTGCTCGGGACGCTGAACCTGTTGCGGGACACGGTGCTGACGCAGGCGCAGCGCGCCTACGTCGACATCATGGACAACTCGGGGCGGCTGCTGCTGCACCATGTCAACGACGTGCTGGACATCTCGAAGTTCGAGGCGGGCAAGGTCGAACTGACAAGCAGCGCTTTCGATCTGGACCGGCTGCTGCGAGAGATCGTGGCCATCCAGCAAAGTGTCGCGGCGACGCAGGGCAACATGCTCGGCCATCGCTGGATCGGCGATCCGCCCGGCACCGTGGTCGGCGACCCGGTGCGGCTGCGCCAGGTTCTGCTGAACCTCGTCGGGAACGCCTTGAAGTTCACGCATGGCGGCGAGGTGACGATCGAGGTTGAAGTCGATACCGCCGGAGAGCGCCCGTGCGCCGAGTTCCGGGTGATCGACACCGGGATCGGCATACCGGAAAGGGATCTCGACCGGATCTTCAAGGATTTCGAGACGGTCGATTCCACCTACGGCCGCCAGTTCGGCGGTACCGGGCTGGGGTTGGGCATTGCCCGTCGGCTGACGCTGGCGATGGGCGGCGAGATCGGCGCCGAAAGCATCGAAAATGCGGGCAGCGTGTTCTGGGTCCGGCTGCCGCTGGAGAGGCGCGCGCAGAACGGGCCCGATGGCCCCGAAAGCACGCCACGGCGTCCGGACCGGGTTCTCGACGTGCTGATCGTCGAGGACAACCGCGTCAACCGGGTCGTCCTGCGCGCGATGCTGGAGCGCGACGGACACCGGGTCACCGAAGCGGAGAGCGGCGAGCAGGGCGTGGCGCTTGCCGCCAGGACGCGGTTCGATGCCATCCTGATGGACATCAGCATGCCAGTGATGGACGGTGTCGCCGCAACCCGGGCGATCCGGGACGGAACGGGGGCCTCGAGACGCACGCCGATCCTTGCCGTTACGGCGCACGCGCTTCCCGCCGATATCGAGACGTTTCGCGCCGCCGGCATGTCGGGCCACATCACCAAGCCGATCGACCACGCGGTGCTGGCCGACCTGCTGCAGCGTCCGGCCGGGGTGGCGGCGGATCCGGCGGACGTGCCGCGAACCGCCCCGCCGGTCGGGCAGTTGGTCGATTTCGCCAAGGTCGCGGAACTTACGGAGAGCCTGGGCGCCGAACAGGTACACAGCTTGCTCGGCCGGTTCGGGACCGAAGCCGAGGCCGCGATCGCGGCGCTCAGGGCATGTGATGACGAGATGCCGGACGATACGGCGCTGGCACTGCTGCACCGTCTGGCCGGGTCGGCGGGAACATTGGGCTTTGCAGGGCTGCATGCGCAGCTCTCGCAGTTCCAGACCGATGCTCGAGAAGGTCAGCGCCGGAGCCTTGCCGGAACCGCGGACGTGCTGGAGCGGTTGTGGTCGGAGAGCCGCAAGGAGCTGGAGGATCTGGTGCCCTGCTGAACCGCGAAATTCCCGGTGTGTGAACGATCGTTCAGTTCAGGGCGAGATCGCCGGCGTGGACCGCGCCGGCCCATCGGGAACGCTCGCGCCGCCAGGTCGGCACGATACGTCACCTGCCGTCATGCTTGGCGAACCGGCCCGCGGCGCCTAGCCTGTTCGAGATCCCCTGCGCCGCGGGCTGCGGTGCCGTGCAGTGACCGCGAAAGGCCCTAGGTGTCGTCCTTCGAAATTTTCCAGATCAGCGATCCGCATCTGTCACCGGCGCGTCCGCAATTCGTGCCGAACTTCGAGATTGCGCGCGATCTGATCGACGGCTTCCGACCGGATCTGGTCGTCTGCACCGGCGATCTGACGGTCGAAGCGCCGGATCGCCCGGCCGAGCTGGAATTCGCGCGCCAGGCTCTGGACAGCCTTCGGTCCCCCCGGAAAGTGATACCGGGCAACCATGATGTCGGCGACAATCCCGATGCGGGTCATGCGCCGGAACGCCCGGTCTGTGCGGAATGGCTTGCGGCGTACGAGCGGGTGTTCGGCGACGGCCGCTGGGTGATGCGAGAAGCGGCGTGGACCCTGATCGGGCTGAACGCACAGCTGTTCAACTCGGGCCTGCCGCAGGAGGCGGCGCAGCTGGACTGGCTGGCTGACAGGCTGGACGGCGCGGCCGGTCCGGTGGCGATCTTCTGTCACAAGCCGCTTTTCTGCGAGGTGCCGGACGAGACACCGGCGCTGCGCCCGTTCTTCGTGCCCACCGCGACCCGCCCGGCGCTGGTCGGGCTGCTGCGGCGGGCCGACGTGCGGCTGTTTGCCAGCGGTCATGTTCACCAGGGGCGCGACCGGACGCAGGCGGGCGTCCGCCACGTCTGGGCGCCGCCGGTCTCGTTCGTCCTGCCCGACGCGATGCAGCCACGCTACGGCACCAAGGCCTGCGGCCTGGTCCGTTACCGTTTCACCCCCGACGCGCTCGCCGTGGAAATGCTGTACCCCGAGCAGTTGATGTCGCCGGCCGAGGATATCGTCGCGCAGGCCTACGCCGCCTAGACGGCGCGGCCGGTCCTTGCGCGCCGGTCTCATGTGCCGGCAGGTGCGGCGCCGCCGGTGCCCGGTGCGCGGGTCCGGAGCGCGGCCGGCGCATGCGCCGCCCGCTGTCCCGCCCAGACCGAGAGCAGGATCGCCGTCGCACCAGCGCCCTGTACCAGCGTCAGCGCTTCGCCCAGCAGGATCCAGCCCGGCAGCACCGCCGTGACCGGGCTCATCATGCCAGGCATCGACACCGCCGACGGCTCGATCCGGCCGATGCCGCGGAACCAAAGCCCGTAGGTCGCCGCGGCGCCGACCAGCCCCAGCCACAGCAGCCCGACCAGATTGGCCCCGGACTGTGGCGGCAGCGGCGGTTCAAGCAGCAGCGCCATCGGCAGCAGCAGCAGCCCGCCCGCAATCAGTCGCCAGGCGGTAAAGGTCAGCGGCGGCACGGACGGGCGCCATTTGCGGCTGAGCACCGTGCCCAGCGCCATGGACGCCGCGCCACCGATGCCGGCAGCCAGCCCCAGCGGGTCCAGCGCCGCCTCCGGGCCCAGCACCAGCGCCGCGACGCCGGCCATGCCGGCAAGCGCGGCCAGCACCGCCCCTGCGCGCACCGGCGCGCCCAGCAGCCCGCGCGCCAGCAGGATTACCAGCAGCGCCTGGAGCGATCCGAGGGTAGCCGCCACGCCGCCCGGCAATCTGTAGGCGGCAACGAACAGCAGGCACCAGAAAACCGGGAAGTTCAGCGCGCCGAGCAGGAACACGCGGCCCAGCCAGTCGCGCGGCGGCAGATGTCGCGTCAGCGCCAGCAGCAGCAGCCCGGCGGGCAGTGCGCGCAGCGCGGCCACGGTGACCGGGTAGCGGGGGGGCAGGAACTCGGTGGTGACGTAGTATGTGCTGCCCCAGACGGCGGGTGCCAGCGCTGTCAGCAGCAGATCGGTGGAACGGGACATCGGAGTTATGTTTCCTCAGATGCGCCCGGCCATTGCGCGGCCGGGCTGAGATCAGACGGCGGAACGGGTCGGCACAGGACTATGCCGCGCGGCGTTGCCGGTGTCCGGCAACACGGTCGCATCGGCCGCAGACCGGGCCGTGCGGGGCGTGTGCGGGGATCGCGGCGGCATTCACGCCGCCCAGCGCTCCGACGGCGCGGGCGCTGCCGCCAGCCGCGCCGCGATCTGCGCGACGTGTCGACCCTGGTAGCGGGCGCCGGAAAGCTCGGTCTCGGTCGGCTGCCGGGAGCCGTCGCCGCCCGGCAGGACCGGCACCAGCCGGCCCGCGCGTTCCTCGGGGCCCGAGATGAAATCCGGCAGCGCCCCGATCCCTTGCCCGGCGATCAGCAAGTCGCGCAGCACCAGGCTGCTGCCGACTGTCAGGCGCGGGGCGATCGGGATGTCGATCTCGCCCTCCGGGCCGATCAGCGGCCAGCCGGCGGCGCGGTCGATCAGCAGGTAGCTGACCGCCGCGTGATCCCTCAGCGCATCGGGAGATGCAGGCGTGCCGTGCGCCGCGAGGTATCCGGGCGCCGCGAACAGTCGCCGCTCCACCCGCGCGAGGCGGCGGGCGATCAGCCCCGAATCCGGCAACCCGGCGAGGATACGGATCGAGATGTCGTAACCGCCCCCGATCATGTCCACAAACGTGATCGTCCAGCGACAGCTCGATCTCGACGCGCGGGTACCGGTCCAGGAACCCGGGCAGGGCGGGACCCAGCACGATCTGCCCGAAGCTGTGCGGCGCGTTCACCCGCAACCGCCCCTGCACGCTGCCGGCGGCCAGCCGCACGCGCTCTTCGGCGGCATCGATCTCGGCCAGGATCCGGCGGGCCTCGTCGTAGTACTGCCGGCCGTGTTCGGTCAGGGCCATGCTGCGGGTGGTGCGCGACAGCAGGCTGCAGCCGAGGCTGGAGTCCAGCAGCTTGACCTCGCGGCTCAGCAGCGCCGGCGACACGCCCAGATCCTCGGCCGCGCGCACGAAGCTGCCGCGCTCGACGATGCGGCAGTACGCCTTCATGACCGACAGCCTGTCCAGCGAAGCCTCCCCGGATTGCGGTTCGACCCTAGCCGGTGCCCGGCGGCGGGGAAATGGTCTGTGGCCGGAGCGTCGCCGCTGCGGACGCGCGGCTGTCGCAGCAATGCAGGCCCGGGCATGGCGGACCGGGCCTGCACCGAAGCCGCGGGCTCAGCCCGCCTGCAGTTGGGCCAGAGTCGGAGGATTGCAGCCCGAGCGTTCGCAGTTGATCGCCGCCGCGCGCGCCGCGACCTTCAGGAATTCCGCCGCCTCGGCTGCGGACAGTCCCGTCAGCCCGCCGCGCGACAGCTTTCCGCGGCGGCGCGTTTCGGCCATCAGCGTGCCCATGAACGTGTCGCCGGCGCCGACCGTGTCCTTCAACTCGCGGACCGGGTGAACCGGCACAGTGACCTCGCCGTCGGCAGTGATCGCGAATGCGCCCTGGGCGCCCAGCGTCAGCACCACCAGCCCCGCCGACGAGCGCGCGGCGATCCTGCGCGCAGCCGCGCGCGGATCCTCTCCGGGCGCCAGCCAGGCGATGTCCTCGTCCGACAGCTTCACCAGGTCCGCGCCTGCCAGCAGGTGATCCAGCCGCTCCAGATAACGATCCCGGTCATGTATGAACGCCGCCCGGATATTGGGATCGAGCGCGGTGAAGATCCCGCGGCCGGCCAGATCGTCGTACAGCGCCGTCCACGCCCTTGCGTCCGGCCCGTCGGTGATCGCCAGCGAGCCGATGAAGAAGGCCTCGGCCGCATCCGGAACCAGCGCGGCCAGGCCCTCGTGCGTCACGTCCCGCTCGGCCGTGCCTTCGCGGTAGAACTGGTAGCGCGCCTGGCCGTCGGTCAGCGACACCACCGCCAGCGACGTCGGGCGCGGAGAGCCGGGGTGCAGCGCGGTCATGTTCGGCACCTTCACCAGGTCCGCCAGCAACTGCCGACCCAGCGGATCGGACGAGAACGGCGTGAGGTAGCCGACCGGCACCTCCTGCAACGCCGTCGCCTTGGCGACATTGAAGGGCGCGCCGCCGGGCACCGCGCGATAGGCCGGGTGTCCGCCGTCTGGTGGGTCCTGGATGAAGTCGATCAGGTTTTCTCCGCCCACAAGGATCATGCTTCTGGTGTCTCCGTTCTCGGATGGTCAGGGCCGGACCGGAACAATGGCACAGATCTGCGGTGCTTGGTAAGGGGCCGGTCCCGGCGCACAGATTTCCGCAGGCGTGGTAATCCTCACAGTCGCAGCGACGGCGGGCGGTCATTGTCGTTTCGTCCCGCCGCGCGGGAGAACGAGTCGACACGCCGAGCAACGAATGCAGAATACAGAATATCCGAAGTCGCATATGAACAATTTGTGGTTGTCGTATGCAGAATTTCCTACCCGTCATGGGAATCACCGGCGGCAATTGTCACTCAAAGGGGTCAATGACACTTGAATAAATCGACGAATTTCGGCAGAATTTTGCCACGATTTCCATGTGTAGGCTCCTGCGGTCGGCCCGGATAGACGGCTTCTGTTCGTGTCCGCCGCAGAGCGGGTAGCGAGTGTTCAGATGGTCCTTGGGGGTACGGGGCGATCGGGTGGTTGCGGGCAGGCGCAGGGGCGTCTACCGGAACCTTTCCCGCGCCGGTTGGAGCGGCGCCATTGCGTGCCGGTGATGCGGACACCGGCGGACCGGCATCTGGCGGTGTCGGTCTGCAGCAAGGGGCGCGGCTCGCCATACGGGTGATCCTGGTCCGGCGGGTACCGGAGATGGCCGGAACGCTTCGCCACGCTGCGACGTTCTAGGATACGGAAGCGCAGTTGGGGGGCGCTTCCGGCCGGCGCCTCCTTTGCAGATGGGAGCCGCGTCGGGAACACCGGGCTCGTACAGCTGTGCGGGCCCGGTGTCTTTTCGTGCGGCTGCCCTTTCTATTCGGCCGCTTCCTGATAGGTCTCCATCGGCGGGCAGGTGCAGACCAGATTCCGATCGCCGAAGGCGTTGTCGACCCGATTCACGGGCGGCCAGTACTTGTCGACGCGGAACGCGCCGGGCGGGAAGCAGGCCTGCTCGCGGCTATAGGGCCGCTCCCACGGGCCGACCAGGTCCTCGACCGTGTGCGGTGCGCGCTTGAGCGGGTTGTTCTCGGCGTCCATCTCGCCGCGCTCGATCGCCTGCGCCTCGCCGGCGATCGACAGCATCGCGTCGATGAACCGGTCAAGCTCGGCCTTCGGCTCGCTTTCGGTCGGCTCGACCATCAGCGTGCCGGGGACCGGAAAGCTCATCGTCGGGGCGTGAAAGCCGCTGTCGATCAGCCGCTTGGCGACGTCCTCGACGCTGACGCCGGCAGACTTTTCCATCGGTCGCGTGTCGAGGATGCACTCGTGCGCCACCCGGCCCGAGGGCGAGGTGTAGAGCACCTCGTACGACCCCGCCAGCCGCTTGGCGATGTAGTTGGCGCTCAGGATCGCCACCTTGGTCGCCTGCGTCAGGCCGGCGCCGCCCATCAGCAGGATATACGCCCAGGAGATCGGCAGGATCGACGGCGAGCCGTAGGGCGCGGCCGAGACCGGGCCGATCTGCCCGCCGGTGTGCGGATGGCCGGGCAGGAATGGCGCCAGGTGTTCGCGCACGCCGATCGGTCCCATGCCCGGACCGCCGCCGCCGTGCGGGATGCAGAAGGTCTTGTGCAGGTTCAGGTGGCTGACGTCGCCGCCGATCTTGCCGGGTTGAACGATCCCGACCATGGCGTTCATGTTCGCGCCGTCGATATAGACCTGCCCGCCGTGCCGGTGGGTGATCTCGCAGACCTCGCGCACGGTTTCCTCGAACACGCCATGGGTCGACGGATAGGTGATCATGCACCCGGCCAGATCGCCCGAGTACTGTTCGGCCTTGGCGCGGAAATCCGCGACGTCGATGTCGCCGTTGTCGGCGGATTTCACCGGCACGACCTTCCAGCCGACCATCTGCGCCGAGGCCGGGTTGGTGCCGTGCGCCGAGGTCGGGATCAGGCAGACGTTGCGGTGGCCCTGGCCGCGCGAGGCGTGGTAGGCGCGGATCGTCAGCAGGCCCGCGTACTCGCCCTGCGCGCCCGAGTTCGGCTGCATCGACAGCGCGTCATAGCCGGTGATCTCGCACAGGCGCCGCGACAGATCGTCGATCAGCTCCTTGTAGCCCTGAACCTGATCGTCCGGCGCGAACGGGTGGATCTCCGAGAATTCGGGCCAGGTCACCGGGATCATCTCGACCGTGGCGTTCAGCTTCATCGTGCACGAACCCAGCGGGATCATCGCCCGGTCCAGCGCCAGGTCGCGGTCGGCCAGACGCCGCATGTAGCGGGTCATCTCGGCCTCGGCCCGGTTCATGTGGAAGATCGGGTGCTCCATGTAGGGTGTGTCGCGCAGGCAGCTTTCGGGCAGGCGATACGGCCGGTCGTTGTCGCGATAGGCGATGTCGCCGCCGAAGGCGCGCCAGACCGCCTCGACGGTCTCGCCATAGGTGTTCTCGCCGCAGCTCATGCCCAGCTTCGTGGCGCCGACCCTGCGCAGGTTCACCCCGTTCGCGGCGGCGGCCTTGAGGATCACGCCCTGAAGCGCGCCGACCTCGACGGTGATCGTGTCGAAGAACTGGGCCGGCTCGACGGTGAAACCCAGCTTTTCCAGCCCGGTCGCCAGGCGGACGGTCTTTCGGTGCACGCTCTGGGCGATGGCCTTCAGCCCGTCGGGGCCGTGGAACACGGCATACATCGACGCCATCACCGCCAGCAGCGCCTGCGCGGTGCAGACGTTCGAGGTCGCCTTCTCGCGGCGGATGTGCTGCTCGCGGGTCTGCAGGCTCAGCCGGTACGCCTTGTTGCCGCGCGCATCGACCGAGACGCCGATCAGCCGGCCGGGCATCGAGCGTTTCAGCGCGTCCCTGCAGGACAGGTAGGCGGCGTGCGGCCCGCCATAGCCGATCGGCACGCCGAAGCGCTGGGTCGAGCCGACGGCGATGTCGGCGCCCATCTCTCCGGGGCTTTTCAGCAGGCACAGCGCCAGCGGGTCGGCGGCCAGCACGGCCAGCGCCCTGGCCTCGTGCAGCTGCGCGATCAGGTCCGAGAAGTCGTGAACGTGCCCGTAGGTGCCGGGGTACTGGAAGATCGCGCCGAAGACCCGGTCGGCGACGAGTTCCGAGAACGGATCGCCCACGACCACCTCGATCCCCAGCGGCTCGGCGCGGGTCCGGATCACGCCGATGGTCTGCGGGTGGCAATGATGGTCGACGAAGAAGCGTTTTTCCTTCGACTTCGAGGCGCGCTCGGTCATGGTCATCGCCTCGGCCGCGGCGGTCGCCTCGTCCAGCAGCGAGGCGTTGGCGATCTCCAGCCCCGTCAGATCCGCGATCATCGTCTGGAAGTTCAGCAGCGCCTCCAGCCGACCCTGGCTGATTTCCGGCTGATACGGCGTGTAGGCCGTGTACCAGGCGGGGTTCTCCATGATGTTGCGCAGGATGACGGGCGGCGTGACGGTGCCGTGGTAGCCCTGGCCGATCAGCGAGGCGCACACGCGGTTGCGCTTCGCCACCTCGCGCATCTTCTTCAGCATGTCGCGTTCCGACAGCGCCGGTCCCAGGTCCAGCGCCTGCGGCTGGCGGATGCCCTGCGGCACGGTCTGGTCGATCAGCGTGTCGAGGTCGGGCACCCCGAGGGTCGCCAGCATCTCCTCCATCTCGGCCGGGGTCGGACCGATGTGGCGGCGGTTGGCGAAATCATAGGGATCGTAGTCTGTCAGCGCGAATGTCATGCGGTCTCTCAGGAAATGAGCTTCTTGTAGGTGATCTCGTCCATCAGCTCTTCCAGCTGGGACTCGTCGGTCAGGCGGATCTTGTAGAACCAGGCGTCGCTTTCGGGGCTTTCGTTCACCTCGGCCGGGCTGTCGGCCAGGCTGTCGTTGGACTCGAGGATTTCGCAGCTGACGGGGGCAAAGATCTCGGACGCCGCCTTGACGCTTTCCACCACGCCGATCTCGTCGCCCTTCTCGAAGCTCTCGCCGACTTCCTTCAACTCGACGAACACCACCTCGCCCAGTTGCTCGGCGGCATGCTCGGTAATCCCGATGGTGGCCACGTCGCCATCCACGTCCAGCCACTCGTGATCCTCGGTGTAGTAGGTGGTCATCTCGCGCAATTCCTTCTCAGCGTTTGTAGTTGTGCGAAACGAAGGGCAGGGTGGTGACGCGCGCCGGGTGCGCCTTGCCCCGGATCATCAGCGCGACGTCCGTGCCTTCGGCCGCGTGCTCCGATTCGACATAGCCCATCGAGACCGGTGCCTGCACTGTGGGGCCGAATCCGCCGCTCGTCACCTGTCCGATGTCGCGACCGTCCGCGGTGGCGATGACGGTGCCGGCCCGCGCCGGGGCGCGGCCCTCGGGGCGCAGGCCCACAAGCCTGCGCGCGGGTCCGTCCGCGAGCTCCCGAAGGATGCGCTCGGCGCCCGGGAATCCGCCCTCCTCGCGGCGGCGTTTCTGGATCGCCCAGCCCAGCCCCGCCTCGACCGGCGAGGTGGTCGTGTCGATGTCGTTCCCGTACAGGCACAGCCCGGCCTCCATCCGCAGGCTGTCGCGCGCGCCCAGGCCGGCAGCCTCGACGTCCGCGTGCCCGAGCAGGCGGCGGGCCAGCGCTTCGGCGGCTTCGGCGGGCAGCGATATCTCGAAGCCGTCCTCGCCGGTATAGCCCAGGCGCGAGACGCGGACCGGCGTGCCGCCGATCTCGGCGGTCGCCGTCTCCATGAAGGCAAGATCCGCCGCTGCCGGCACGATCGGCGCCAGGACCGACTCGGCCTTCGGGCCCTGCAGCGCGATCATCGCCAGATCGGTGCGCTCGACCAGATCGACGCCGTCCGGCAGGTGCGCGCGCATGTGGCCAAGGTCGTGCTCTCGCCGGGCGGCGTTCAGCACCAGGTAGAAGTGGTCGGCGGCGTTCGACACGATCAGGTCGTCCAGGATGCCGCCGTCCGCGTCGGTGAAAAAGGTATAGCGCGCCTTGCCCGGCTTCAGCGTGGCGATGCTGGCGGGCACCAGCGCCTCCAGCGCCGCGACCGCGCCGTCGCCGCGCAGCTCCGCCTGGCACATGTGGCTGACGTCGAACAGCGCCGCGCGTTCGCGTGCGGCGGCATGCTCGCCCATCACCCCCAGCGGATAGCTGACTGGCATGTCCCAGCCGGCGAAGGCGACCATTCTGGCCCCCAGTTCCTGGTGCAGCGCGTGCAGCGCAGTGCGGTCAGTCATCCCGGCCCCCTCTCGATTCCCGCGCGGCACATGGCGCAAGTTTCCGATAGGAAACATCACAAAGAGCCGGCGCACGCAAGGGGCGGGGCGCGGCACGCCAAGTTTCGTTTTGACAAGAAACCGAAACTGCCGGACACTCGGCTGAAAGACGGCGAGGAGGGCGCGGGCGTGACCGACCGCAGGGAAACCATACTGGCGATGGTCCGGCAGCAGGGGCGCGTCCGAGCCGAGGACATGGCCCGCGTGCTGAACACCTCGGTGCAGACGATCCGCAAGGATCTGCGGGCGCTGGAGGCCGAGGGCCAGATCACCCGCTTTCACGGCGGCGCGGTGCCGCGCGCCGGACGCGACTACATCGACTACGAGGTGCGCCGCGCCATCGCCGCGCCGCAAAAGCGCGCTATCGGCCGCGCCGCGATCGAGCGCATTCCCCGCGGCGCGACGGTATTCGTGAACGCCGGCACCACCACCGAGGCGGCGGTCCGCGCCATCCAGCCCGGGTCCGGCCTGACGGTGATCGCGGACAACGTGAATCTCGCGAACATCATCAGGAAGATAGACGGTGTGACGACGATGATCGCGGGCGGCAAGGTGCGGGCGGCCGACGGCGCGGTGGTCGGGGCGACCGCCGTCGCGTTCCTTGATCAGTTCCGCGCGGACTACGCGCTGATCGGCGCCGCCGCCATCGGTCGTGAGGGCGCGTTGCTCGATTTCGACCTCGACGAGGCGATGGTGGTGCGGGCGATGATCCGCAACGCCGGCCGAGTCGCCGTGCTGGCCGATTCGGGCAAGTTCGGCGCCACCGCCGCAGTGCGGATCGGCGACATGCGCGATGCCTGGGCGTTGGTTACCGACCGCTGCCCCGGCGGCGTGCGGCGGTTGTGCCAGTCCGCCGGCGTCGAGGTCGTCGAAACCGCCGCCGCGACCCTGCCGCGTGCGGTCGATCGCAGCGCTTGACAGATCGGTTCGTTTTGCGCAGCATCCGAAAGTGGCCGGCACATAAGACGAAATACTAATGCCGGCCCAGTGGGAGGGAACAGCTTGATCCTGCTTCATGCGCCGCTGCGCATCCTCTCGGCTTTCAACGCCGCGGTGCTGGCCGTGGGGCGGCAGCTTGCCTGGGTCTGCCTCGGGATCATGGTCGTCGTGATCCTCGCGCAGATCTTCTTCCGCTACGTGATCGGCGACGCCCTGGCCTGGTCCGAGGAACTGGCCCGCTTCTTCATGTTGTGGATGACCGGACTGATCGCGCCCTCGGCCTATCGCTGGGGCGGATTCGTGGCGATCGACATGCTGCCGCAGGCGCTTCCGGCGCGGGCGGCGGCGATCCTGAACCTGGCCCTGCTGGCGGTGGCGCTGACCGTTCTGGTCGTCGCGGTCCGGCTGGGCTGGGCCGATGTCACCGGCTTCGGCGGGCGGTTCGCCACCGCCTCGCTGTGGGTGCCGGCGCATCTCGAGTTCGGCTGGGTCGAGGGGCCCTGGCTGCTGTTCGAGCGCACGCTCGTCGTCGACTTCATCCCCGAGCCGACGAAGATCGCCAAGAAGTACATGATGGCGTCGCTGCTGGTCAGCATGGTGCTGATGACGCTGGTCAACGTCGAGCTGATCCTGCGGTCGCTGATCCGGCTGCTCGACCCGGCCACCGGGGTGGTCGCGGTGCCGGAGCCGGCGGTCGCCTCGGCCGGAGCCGATTGATGCTGCTGTGGTTCCTGCCCGTATTCCTGGTGTTCCTGATGATCGGAATGCCGGTGTTCTTCGGCCTGCTCGCCGCGCCGGGCATCCTGCTCTATCTCGACGGGCAGGAGCGCAACCTCGCCACGCTCTACCGCAACGTCTACACCGGCATGGACAGCTTTCCGCTGATGGCGCTGCCGTTCTTCATGCTGGCGGGCGAGCTGATGAACCGCGGCGGGATCACCCTGCGCCTGGTCGAGTTCAGCCAGGCGATCATGGGGCATCTGCGCGGCGGGCTGGCGCATGTGAACATCCTCAGCTCGATGCTTTTCGCGGGGCTTTCGGGCTCGGCCGTCGCCGACACCTCGGCGCTGGGCTCGACCCTGATCCCGGCGATGGAGAAGAACGGCTATTCCCGCCGGTTCGCCGCCGCGATCACCGCCGCCTCCAGCGTGATCGGCCCGATCATCCCGCCTTCGGGGATCATGATCATCTACGCCTACGTCATGGGCGAGTCGGTCGCGGCGCTGTTCCTGGCCGGCATCGTGCCCGGCGTGCTGGTGGGCGTGGGGCTGATGCTGGTGGTGCGGCTGATGGCCGACCGCTACGATCTGCCCAAGGCCGAGCGGATCGTGCGCAAGGGACAGACCGTCAGCCCGGCCGAGAACCTGATCGCCCGCGTGCTGGCGCGGTTCAACCTGCTCGGCATCCTCTGGGGGGCGCATCTGCTGGCCGCCGCGGCGATGGGCATCGGCGAGACGCCGACGATCCCGGTGCTGGTGGTGCTGGCCGCGGTGACCGAGGGCATCTTCCGCTACATGCGCCCGCGCATGTCCGAGGAGGTTCGCGTGGTCTGGAAGCGCGCCGTGGTGCCGCTGCAGACGCCGATCATCATCCTGGGCGGGATCCTGGTCGGCGTCTTCACCCCGACCGAGGCGTCGGTCGTCGCCGTCGCCTACGCAATTCTGATCTCGTTCTTCATCCTGCGCTCGATGCGCCTGTCCGACCTGCCGTCGATCTTCATGCGATCCGCGCTGGGCTCGTCGACCGTCCTGCTGCTGGTGGGCGCGGCGGTGGCCTTCAAGACCGTCGTCGCGCTGTCGCACGCACCCGAGGCGCTGGCGGATTTCATCCTGTCACTGTCGGACAACCCGCTGACGCTGCTGTTCCTGATCAACCTGCTGCTGTTCGTGGTCGGCATGTTCCTGGATGCGGGGCCGGCGATCATCATTCTCGGCCCGATCCTGGGGCCGATCTTCACCGACATCGGCGTGCACCCGGTGCATTTCGCCATCATCATGAGCGTCAACCTGACCGTCGGTCTGGCGACCCCGCCGATGGGGCTGGTGCTGTTCGTCGCCTCCAGTGTTTCGGGGGAACGGGTGGAGGCGATCTCGAAGGCGATCCTGCCGTTCCTGGCAGTCGAGGTGCTGGTGATCTTCCTGATCACCTATTTCCCCGCCTTCTCGCTGACCGTTCCCCGTCTGACGGGGTTCATCCAATAGAGCCGACAGAAGCCGAATTCGTAATCTGACAGGAGGAAGAAGATGCAACTGACGAAACTGGCCGGGTCGCTCCTGGTCGCCACGCTGCTGGCCGGCGGCGTCGCCCAGGCGCAGGAATACACCATTCGCGCCACCGCGAACTCGAACGAGAACGACGAGGACGCCGACGGCCTGAACGTCTTCAAGCAGCATGTCGAGGCGGCCTCGAACGGCGCCATCGCCGTCGAGACCTTCATCGGCACCCAGCTCTGCTCGACCGGGCAGGAGTGCATGCAGGGCGTCGCTGACGGCTCGATCGACGTCTACATCTCGACCTCCGGCGGCACCGCCGGCATCTTCCCGTTCGTGCAGGTGCTGGACCTGCCCTACCTGATGGCCGACGACCGGGTGGCCGAAGCGGTTCTGGCCAACGGCTCGCCGCTGGTGACGGCCATGCAGCAGATGGTGCGCGACGCCTCGGGTGACGCGATCCGGCTGATGACCATCGGCAACACCGGCGGCTGGCGCAACTTCGCCAACACCGAGCGGCGGGTGCAGATGCCGGAGGATCTGGCGGGACTGAAGATCCGCACCGTGGTCGCCGACCTGCCGCAGGAGCTGGTCAAGGCGCTGGGCGCCAGCCCGACCCCGATTCCCTGGCCCGAGCTGTTCACCAGTTTCCAGACCGGCGTCGTCGAGGGGTCCAAGAACGGCATCACCGACATCATGGGCATGAAGTTCCCCGACGCGGGTCTGCAGTACCTGACGCTGGACGGGCACGCCTACATGGGCGCGCTGTGGTTCATGAACAACGAGAAGTTCATGTCCATGCCCGAGGAACTGCGCAAGGTGGTGGTGGACGGCTTCTACCAGCTGCAGCAGGCGACCTTCGCCTCGCCCAAGCGCAAGTCGATCCAGGCCTACGAGGACTTCGTCGCCGGCGGCGGCGATCTCTATGTGCCGACCCCCGAGGAAAAGGCCGCCTTCGCCGAGGCCGCCGCGCCGGTCTACGACTGGTTCAAGGCCAATGTCGACGGCGGCGAGGAGATCTTCGCCGCAATGACCGAGGCCGTCAGCCAGGCCGAATCGCAGATCGACGCGGTCTACGAAGGCGAGTTGAACTGACTGTCGGCGCCGCGCCACGGGGCGCGGCGCCTGTGCCCGCGGCGGCGCGTCGCCGCCGCAAAGCGCCCGGACAGCCGGGCACGCCAGACTTGACGCAGACCGAACCAGCGCCGCCTTCCAGGGGCCGAACCGATGATTTCGACAGCAGACCGCCGCAGACCGCAGCCGCGCCCGCACCGGACGCCAGCATCGGCAGGCTGGCTATTCGAACGGGTACAGCCAGGGTCGGTAATCGGCGATCAGCACCTGCGCCCTGGCGATCTGCTCCGGCGTCATCTTCTTGACCACCTCCTCGATGCTGATCGCCGCGTCGGGATCGCCGCCGATGGCGCTGAGCGCGTACCACAGGTATGCGCGCACCAGATCCGGCGCGGGCAGGCCGCGGCCGATCTCGTAGTACCAGCCGACGCCGGACTGCGCGCCCGGATGCCCCTTCATCGCCGAGCGCAGATACCACTCGAACGCCCGCGCGTCGTCGCGCGCGACGCCCAGACCCATCGCGTACATCACCCCGATCAGCTCCTCGGCGTCGGCATTGCCGGATCGCGCCGCCGGCCACAGTTCCCGGTACGCCTCCGCGAAGCGCCCGGCCTCCATCAGATCGCGCGCCTGCTCGATCTCGGCCAGCGCCGGGGCGGCCATGAGGGTCAGCGCAAGGGCAAGGGTTCGCGGCATCTTCGTCCTCCGTTGGCCGGACTGTGCCTTGCCGCCGCGCTGGCCTCAAGCGCCGCCGCGCAGCAGGCGCTGGGCCCCGAAGACTTCCTGTCCTTCAACGAACGCGCGGCCGAGGTCGGACGGCTGCTGTTCTACGACCCGATCCTGTCGGGCAACCGCGACATCTCGTGCGGGACCTGCCATCGCCACGACAGCGGCACCGGCGACGGCCTCAGCCTGGGGCTGGGGCAGGGCGCGACCGGTCTGGGACCGAAGCGCACCGCCGCGCCGGGCACGGTGCTGAAGCGCGTGCCGCGCAACGCACCGCCACTGTGGAACCTCGGCGCCCGGCAGATCCGCACCCTGTTTCACGACGGACGGCTGGAGCCGTCGGACCTTTACGACAACGATTTCAATTCTCCGGCCGAGGAGTATCTGCCGCGCGGGCTGAACGGCATCCTCGCCGCGCAGGCGCTGATCCCGCTGACGGCGCGCTTCGAGATGGCCGGCGATCCCGAGGAGAACCCCGTGGTCCGCGCGATGCTGCGGCGCCCCTCGGAGGGCTGGGCGATGATCGCGCGGCGGGTGCGAACGATTCCGGAATATGCGCGGATGCTGCAGGCGGCCTATCCGCAGATCGAGGCGCCCGAGGAAATCGGCATCGCCGATATCGCCAACGCGCTGGGCGACTTCATCAATTCCGAATGGCGCAGCTTCGACAGCCCCTATGACCGGTACCTGGCGGGCGAAGCGGCGCTGACCCCGGCGCAGCAGCGCGGCATGGACCTGTTCTTCGACGAGGCGGGCTGCTCGGGCTGTCACGCCGGCCCGCTTCTCACCGACCAGGACTTCCATGCGCTGGCGCTGCCGCATATCGGCCCCGGCCGCACCCGCCGGTTCGATCCGGTTGCCCGCGACGTCGGCCGCATGGCCGAGACCGACCGGCTGGAGGACGCCTACCGGTTCCGCACGCCCGCGCTGCGCAACGTCGCGCTGACCGCGCCCTACGGGCACAACGGCGCCTATCCGACCCTCAATGGTATCGTGCGGCATCACCTGGACCCGCTGGGAATGCTGGACGCCTGGACGCCGGACATGGCGACGCTGCCTCAGGTCGCGAACCTCGTGCCGGGCGACTTCCTCGGGTTCCAGGACGCCCGCGAGGCCGCCCGGCTGCGCGCGCGGCTCGACATCACCCCGCGCACGCTCGCCGATGCGCAGGTGGCGGACATTGTCGCCTTCCTGCACGCGCTGACCGGCGGGGACAGCGTCAAGGGCAGGCTGGGCCGCCCCGAGAGTGTGCCCAGCGGGTTGAAGGTGGACTGAATGACCGATGTGCTCGTCTGCGGCTCGACCGCGATCGACTTCCTGTTCACGGTGGACGCCTTCCCGGACCGCCCCGAGAAATACCGCGCCGCCGATGCCGCGATCGTCGGCGGCGGCTGCGCGGGCAATGCGGCGGTCGCCATCGCCCGGCTGGGCGGCCGGGCCCGGCTTGCCGCGCGCTGCGGGCAGGACATGATCGGGCGGATGACCTGCGACGACCTCGAAGACTGGGGCGTCGACACCTCGCTGGTGGTGCGCACGCCTGGCGGACGCTCGGCCTATTCCTCGATCCTGGTGGACCCGGCGGGCGAGCGCCAGATCGTCGCCTTCCGCGGCGAGAAACTGGCCGAGCGGCTGGACAGGGACCTTGGCAAACCCTCTGCCGTGCTGGCCGACACCCGCTGGCCCGAGGCGGCGATGCAGGTCTTTGCACACGCCCGCACGCTGGGCATTCCGGCGGTGCTGGACGGCGAGGCGCCGGTGTCCGGAACCCTTGCCGCCGCCGCGACCCATGTCGCCTTCTCGGCGCAGGGGCTGGCCGAATTCACCGCCACCCGCGATCTTTCCGAAGGCCTGGCCAGGGCGACCCGCCGCACCGGTGCGTGGGTCTGCGTTACCGATGGCGCCGCCGGTACGCTGATCGCCGGGGCCGGCGGCCCCGAGCGCATCCCCGCGCCGCAGGTCGCCGCCGTCGACACCCTCGGCGCGGGCGACGTCTGGCACGGCGCCTTCGCCCTGGCCCTGGCCGAGGGCCGGTCCGAACGCGCGGCGGTGGTCTTCGCCAACGCCACCGCCAGCCTGAAATGCACCCGGCCCGGCGGCCGCCAGGGCGCACCGACGCGGGCCGAGGTGGACGAGTTCATGCAAGGAGCAGACTGATGCAGCTGACACCCGGAAAACTCTGGGGTTTCCGACGCCTGGCCGACGCGGCCGGCCGCTTCAAGATGACCGCGGTGGATCAGCGCCCGCCGATCAAGGGGCCGATCGCCAGACACCACAACACCGACGAGGCCCCGTGGCGGGAGGTCGCCCGCTTCAAGACCCTGCTGATCGAGGCGCTGCAGGCGGAAAGCTCGGCGCTGCTGCTGGACCCGCACTACGCGATCCCGATGGGGCTGGACCGCCTGTCGCCCGACAAGGGGCTGATCGTGACGCTGGAGGACAGCCTGTTCCAGGAGTCTGACGGCGGCCGCCTGTCGGCGCAGATCGACGACTGGTCCGTGGGCAAGATCAAGCGCATGGGCGGCGACGCGGTGAAGGTGCTGGCGTGGTACCGCCCCGACGCTTCGCCCGAGGTCTGCCGCGCCCAGCAGGACTTCACCCGCCGTATCGGCGACGCGTGCGCGCAGCATGACATCCCGTTCCTGTTCGAGCTGCTGGTCTATCCGCTGAAGGGCGATGCCGACCAGACGAAGGACTACGTCGAGATGCAGGCCAAGCGGTCCGACCACGTGCTCGCCTCGGTCGAGGAATTCGCCAGGCCCGAGTACGGCGTCGACATCTTCAAGCTGGAAAGCCCGGTGAATGCCCGGGCGGCGGACGGCTCGGCGCAGGTGCAGGCGCTGTTCGACGAGATGGGCCGGCTGGCGGGGCGCCCGTGGGTGATGCTGTCGGCGGGCGCGGGCAAGCCCGAGTTCAAGCGCATCCTGGAACATGCCTATGCGGCGGGGGCTTCCGGCTACCTTGCGGGCCGGGCGATCTGGCTGGACGCGTTCCAGGCCTATCCCGACTGGGCGGCGATCGAGGCCGGGCTGCGCGACGGCGGCATACCTTACATGCAGGAACTGAACGCCCTGACCGAAGCGCACGCCATGCCCTGGGCCGAGCACCCGGCCTTCGGCGGCACCGGCGCGCGATTCGCCCCCGCCGACGCCAGCTTCCGCCACACCTATGCCGAGGCCTGAGATGTCGCGGATCGGACTTCTGCCGCTGGGCCGGCCCACCTTCGACGTGGATTTCGCGAGCGAGAAGCTCGCAGCGATGCTGGCCGCGCTGGATGCCACCGGGCATGACCTGGTCGGCCCGCGCGAGCTGCTTTTCGACATGCAGGCCGGGCGCATGGCGCTGGCGGACCTCACGCGGCAGGGCATCGACCGGGTGCTGGTGTTGCAGGTGACCTTTACCGACGCCGCGATGGTGGTCGAGGCGGCGAACGGTTTCGACGGGCCGCTGGCGATCTGGGCGGTGCCCGAGCCGCGTCTCGGCGGGCGGCTGCGTCTCAACGCATTCTGCGGGCTGAACCTGGCCAGCCACGCGCTGGGGCTGGCAGGGCGCAGCTTCGACTGGCTCTACGCCGAACCGGAAGGTGCGAACGTCACCGCACTGCTGGCAGGGGAGCGGCCCTCGGGCAAGCTGGCACCGCAAGCGGCGACCGGGACAGGGCCAGAGGGTGAGCGCATCGCCAAGGCGCTTTCGGGCAAGCGGATCGGCCGGATCGGCGCGCACCCGGACGGGTTCGATACCTGCGCCTATGACGCGGACACGCTGAAGGCCCTGACGGGCGTCAGCGTCGATGCGCTGGAAATCCAGTCGCTGTTCGATGACGCCCGGGCACTGCCCGACGACGCCGCTGCCGGTCTGCGCGCGCAGACGGCGCAGGCGCTGCCGGATCTGGACGCGGTGGACCCGGCGGAACTCGACCGCTCGCTGCGGCTGCGGGTTGCGCTGGACCACCTGCGGGCCAGGGGCAGCTATGACGCCTTCGCGATCCGCTGCTGGCCCGAGACCTTCACCGAATACGGCGGCGCGGTCTGCGGCCCGGTCGCGCAACTGGGCGAAGCCCGCGTGCCCTGTGCCTGCGAGGCCGACGTCTACGGCGCGCTGACCCAGATGCTGCTGCAGGAGGCTGCGGGCGCGCCCGTGTTCCTGGTCGACCTCGTCGACATGGACGAAGGCGATAACACCGGCGTCGTCTGGCATTGCGGACAGGCACCGCTGTCGATGGCCGACCCGGACGAGACCCCGCACGCGACGATCCACACCAACCGCAAGATGCCGCTGCTCTACGAGTTTCCGCTGAAGCCGGGCCGTGTCACCTTCGCCCGTGTCTCCCAGGCGCACGGGCAGCCGCGGCTGGTGATCTCGGGCGGCGAGGCGCTCAAGCGCCCCAAGGCCTTCACCGGCACCTCGGGGGTGATCCGCTTCGACCGGCCCGCCGCCGACGTGCTCGACGACGTGATCGCCTCCGGCCTCGAACACCACATGGCCCTGGCCTATGGCGACCACCGGCCTGCGCTGCGGCAGGCGGCCGCCGCGCTGGGCCTTCCGGTTCTGGAGATATGACCGACATGCAGAAACGCTACGGCATCATCGGCGCCGGCATGATGGGGCGCGAGCACATGCGCAACATCGCCCTGCTGGACGGCGCCCGCGTCACCGCCATTGCCGAGCCCGACACCGAGCAGACCGGGCTGTCGATGGACCTGCTGGGCGCGGGCGCGCGCGCCTACCCGACCCACCGCGAGATGCTGGCGGCCGAGGCGCTGGACGCGGTCGTGGTCGCCGCGCCGAACCATTTGCACCTGCCGATCCTGCGCGATCTGCTGCGCACCGAACTGCCGGTGCTGTGCGAGAAGCCGCTGGGCGTCAGCGACGCGGAATGCGCCGAGATCGAGACGCTGCAGGCGCGCCGCGCGGCGCCGCTGTGGGTGGCAATGGAATACCGCTACATGCCCGCAGTCGCCCGCCTGCTGGCCGAGGTTCGCGCCGGCACCGCCGGCCGGGTGCGCATGCTGACCATCCGCGAGCATCGCTTCCCGTTCCTGACCAAGGTCGGCAACTGGAACCGCTTCAGGGCGCAGTCCGGCGGCACGCTGGTCGAGAAGTGCTGCCATTTCTTCGACCTGATGCGCCTGATCCTCGATGCCGAGCCGGTGCGGGTCTTCGCCTCCGGCGGGATGGACGTGAACTTTCTGGACGAGGAGTACGCCGGCCGGCGCGCGGACGTGCTGGACAACGCCTATGTGGTCGTCGATTTCGATGGCGGGCAGCGGGCGATGCTGGACCTGTGCATGTTCGCCGAGGGCGCCGAGTGGCAGGAGGAGATCTCGGCCACCGGAGACCGGGCGCGGCTGGACGCGCGGGTTCCGGGCCCCGCGCGCTTCGCCCCCGGCGGGGTCGAGCGCCATGGCGAGTTCGTGCTGTCGGACCGCGCCACCCGGCGCGTTACCCGCGAGGTTCTCGAGACCGACCCGCGCATTCTGCGCGCCGGCGATCACCACGGCTCGACCTTCTTCCAGCACCAGGCGTTCCTTGCGATGGTGAACGGCGGGTCGGGTCCGGCGGTCAGCGTCGAGGATGGCCGGATTGCCGTCGCCGTCGGTGCGGCCGCCGAGGAAAGCGCGCGCTCCGGTCAGCCGGTCGAGCTTTCGCGGCAGTCGAAACAGGCGCTGCGGGCATGACCGCGCGCGGCGCCCGGCACCGATGACCTTGCCGGATCCCGGCGCGCTTCGCGGTGTCTACTGCCGCCAGGCGGCGCGCTGGGACCGGGAACGCCCGAAGCGGTTGCGGATCGAACGACCGTGGATCGACCGGCTGGTCGCGGGCCTGAGTCCCGGCGCGGCGGTGCTCGACCTCGGCTGCGGCTCCGGCGCACCGATTGCGGCGGAGCTGGCCCGGCGGGGCTTCGCGCTGACCGGCGTCGATTTCGCCGCTCCGATGCTGAGGATCGCCCGCCGGAACGTGCCCGGCGCGCGGCTGATCCTGGCCGACATGCGCACGATCGATCTCGGGCGCAGGTTCGATGCCGTCCTCGCCTGGGACAGCTGTTTCCATCTGCCGCGCCGCGATCAGGCCGCGATGTTTCCGGTTTTCGCGCGCCATATGGCGCCCGGCGCGCGCCTGCTGCTGACCACCGGCCCGGCCGCGGGCGAGGTCGGCGGGCTGGTGGGCGGCGAGCCGGTCTATCACGCCTCGCTCGACCCTGCGCACTACCGGCGGCTGATGGCCGCAAGCGGCCTGATGCCGCTGCAGTTTCGGCGCAACGACCCGCAAACGGATTTCCGCACCGTCTGGCTGGCCGAAATGCTGGCCTCGGCGGTGCAAAGCGGCTAGAGTTGCGCCCATAAAGAATGGGCCGCGCGGCAGAACCGCTGGCCAGAGGCAGCAGATGGGCAGGTCGTCATGACCGAGATGGTGTACGGCGCGGTTGCCGCGAAACCGGGTGAACCGCTTTTGCCGCGCTGGTGGCGCACGATCGACCGCTGGTCGCTCGGCGCCGTCGCGGGGCTTTTCCTGGTCGGCTTGATGCTGGGGCTGGCGGCATCGCCGCCGCTGGCGGCACGCAACGGGCTGGACCCGTTCTACTACGTCTTCCGCCAGGGTCTGTTCGGTACGCTGGCGCTGGGCGTGATGGTGCTCGTCTCGATGATGTCGCCGACCGAGATCCGCCGCAAGGCGGTGCTTGGGTTCCTCGCCGCCACCGTCGCGTTGGCGCTGCTGCCGGTGCTTGGGACCGATTTCGGCAAGGGCGCGACGCGCTGGTACTCCCTGGGCTTCGCCAGCGTGCAGCCGTCGGAGTTCCTGAAACCCACCTTCGTCGCGTTCGCCGCCTGGATGATGGCCGGAAGCTACGATCAATCGGGCCCGCCGGGCCGGACACTGTCGTTCATCGTCGCCGTGCTGCTGACACTGATGCTGGCGCTGCAGCCGGATTTCGGCCAGGCCAGCCTGATCCTGGCCACCTGGGCGCTGATGTACTTCGTCGCCGGCGCCTCCATCCTGCTGCTGCTGGTCGTGGCGTTCGGGGTGCTGGGCGCCGGGCTGTTCGCCTATGCGAATTCCGAACACGTCGCCGGCCGCATCGACGGCTTCCTGTCCCCCGACATCGATCCGCGCACGCAGATCGGTTTTGCCACCAACGCGATCCAGGAGGGCGGGATCTTCGGCGTCGGCGTGGGCGAGGGCACCGTGAAGTGGTCGTTGCCCGATGCGCACACCGATTTCATCATCGCCGTCGCCGCCGAGGAATACGGGCTGCTGATCTGCCTGCTGATCATTGCGCTGTTCTCGATCGTGGTGATCCGCTCGCTGATCCGCCTGCTGCGCGAGCGCGACCCGTTCGTGCGCCTCGCCGGCACCGGTCTGGCGGTGGTGTTCGGCATGCAGGCGCTGATCAACCTCGGAGTGGCGGTGCGGCTGCTGCCGGCCAAGGGGATGACGCTGCCATTCATCAGCTATGGCGGCTCGTCGCTGGTCGCGGCCGGGATATCGCTTGGCATGCTGCTGGCGCTCACCCGCGAGCGGCCGCAGGATCATTTGTCCGAGATCATCGGGCGGGGCAGGTGACCGCGCCGCTGCTGATCATCGCCGCCGGTGGCACCGGCGGCCACATGTTCCCTGCGCAGGCGCTGGCCGAAGAGATGCTGTCGCGCGGCTGGCGGGTGAAGCTGACCACCGATCCGCGCGGCGCGCGCTACGCCGGCGGTTTCCCGCAGGCGGTGGAGCGCGTGGTGCTGCGCTCGGCCTCGTTCGCCCGCGGCGGCGCGCTTGACCGGCTGCTGACGCCGCTTCAGATCGGCATGGGCGTTCTGGTCGGGCTGTGGTCTATGCTGCGCGACCGCCCGGCCTGCGTCGCGGGCTTTGGCGGCTATCCGGCGATCCCGGCGATGAGCGCCGCCTGGGCGCTGCGCCGCCCGCGGCTGATCCACGAACAGAACGGCGTTCTGGGCCGCGTGAACCAGCTGTTCGCGCGCCGTGTCGACGCTGTCGCCTGCGGCACCTGGCCGACCGAGGTGCCCGAGGGCGTCGAGGGCCGGAACATCGGCAACCCGGTCCGCGCCGCAATCCGCAAATGTGCCGGCGCTCCTTACCATCCGCCCGGCGACGGGCCGCTGGAACTGCTGGTGTTCGGCGGCTCGCAGGGCGCGTCGGTGATGCGCAAGGTGCCCGAGGCGGTCGCACTGCTGCCGGCCGACATGCGCGGCCAGCTGGTCATCTCCCAGCAGGCCCGCGACGAGGACGCCGAAGCGGTGCGCCGCGCCTATACAGACATGGGCCTGCCCGCCGACATCCGTCCGTTCTTCGACGACATGCCTGCCCGGCTGGCGCGCGCGCAGCTGGTGATCTGCCGCTCGGGCGCCTCGTCGGTGGCGGACATCGCCGTCATCGGCCGACCGGCGATCTTCATCCCCTATGCGGCGGCCGCGCGCGACGAGCAGACCGCCAACGCGCGCGGATTGACGCAGGCCGGGGCGGCGGTCACGCTGCAGGAATCCGAGTTGACAGCCGAGACCCTCGCAAGGCATATCGCCGCGATCCTCGGCGATGCCGAACGCGCCTCGGCCGCCGCGCGCGCCGCGCAGGCGCTGGGCAAGCCGCAGGCGGCGACCGCGCTGGCCGACCTGGTCGAGCAGCTGTCCGCCCGGACCCGATAACGGAGAAGACGCCCATGAACGCGCAGACCCGCATGCCCCAGGACATCGGCCCGATCCATTTCGTGGGCATCGGCGGCATCGGCATGTCCGGCATCGCCGAGGTGCTGCTGAACCACGGCTACACGGTGCAGGGCTCGGATCTGAAGGAAACGCCGATCACCCGCCGGCTGGCCGAGAAGGGCGCGACGATCTTCATCGGGCAGAAGGCCGCGAACCTGAAGGGCGCCGAGGTGATCGTGATCTCGTCGGCGATCAAGCCGGGCAACCCGGAACTGGACACCGCGCGCAGCCTGAAGCTGCCGGTGGTGCGCCGGGCCGAGATGCTGGCCGAGCTGATGCGGCTGAAGAACAACATCGCCGTCGCCGGCACTCACGGCAAGACCACCACCACCTCGATGGTCGCCGCGCTGCTGGACGGCGGCGGCGTGGACCCGACGGTGATCAACGGCGGCATCATCCACGCCTACGGATCGAACGCGCGCATGGGCGCGGGCGAATGGATGGTGGTCGAGGCCGACGAGAGCGACGGCACCTTCAACCGCCTGCCGGCGACCATCGCGATCGTCACCAACATCGACCCCGAGCACATGGACCACTACGGCGATTTCGACACGCTGCGCGCCGCATTCCACACCTTCGTGTCGAACATTCCGTTCTACGGCGCCGCGGTCTGCTGCATCGACCACCCCGAGGTGCAGGCGCTGGTCGGCCGGATCCACGACCGCCGGGTGCTGACCTACGGCTTCAACCCGCAGGCCGACGTGCGGGCGGTGGGGCTGGGGTACGCCGACGGCAAGGCGCTGTTCGACGTGGTGCTGGCGACCGAGGGCGACGTGATCGACGGGCTGACGCTGCCGATGCCGGGGGCGCACAACGTGTCGAACGCGCTGGCGGCGATCACCGTCGCGCGGCATCTGGGCATCTCGCACGACGAGATCCGCAGGGCGCTGCAGACCTTCGGCGGCGTGAACCGGCGCTTCACCCGTGTGGGGCAGGCGAACGGCGTGACGATCATCGACGACTACGGTCACCACCCGGTCGAGATCGCCGCCGTGCTGAAGGCCGCGCGCGAGGCGACCGAGGGCCGCGTCATCGCCGTGCACCAGCCGCACCGCTATTCCCGCCTGCACGATCTGTTCGAGGATTTCTGCACCTGCTTCAACGATGCCGATGCGGTGGTGATCTCGGACGTCTACGCCGCCGGCGAGGACCCGATCGCGGGCGCCGACCGGGACGCGCTGGTCGCCGGTCTGCGCACCCACGGGCACCGCCGCGCCATCGCGCTGGAGAACGAGGCGATGCTGGCCGAACTGCTGAAGGCCGAGACCCGCCCCGGCGACATGGTGGTCTGCCTGGGCGCCGGCAGCATCAGCGGCTGGGCGCACGCGCTGCCCGAGGCGATGACCTCGGTCGCCGCCGAATGAGCTGGAGCGCGGCCCTGGGCTTTGCCTGGATCATCGCCGTGTCGGCGGTCGCGCTGATCCCCTATCCGCGGCACCGGCCCTACGCGATCGCGCTGCTGGTGCTGTTTCCGGCGCTGCTGGTGCTGGTCGCGCTGGAGCACGGCCCGCTCTGGGCGCTGGCGTTCCTTGCCGCTGCGCTGTCGATCTATCGCTACCCGGCGCGCTACCTGCTGCGCCAGGCAGTGCACCGGCTGCGGGGGCCAAGATGACCGGGCTGGCGGCGCTGATCTGGATCTTCCTGTGCTCGGCAGCGGGGGCGACGCCAAACCGCTGGCACCGGACCATCGCCTACATGCTGATGCTGGCGGTGCTGCCGATCCTGTGGCTGCTGTGGCACGACGCCGGCCCGCTCTGGGCGGCGGGTTTCTTCCTGCTGGCGCTGTTCCAGCTTCGCCTGCTGCTGATCCACTGGGCCAAGCGGCTGTACCGGCATGTACGGGATCGCGCCGATGCCTGAGCTGATCGACCGGCTGCCGCAGGTGCGCGGGCGGCTGACGCCGAACCGGCCGCTGGCCGAGCTGTCGTGGCTGCGTGTCGGCGGCCCCGCCGAGGTGCTGTTCCAGCCCGCCGATCTGGACGATCTGTCGGCCTTTCTTGCCGCGCTGCCCGCCGACGTGCCGGTGTTCCCGGTCGGGGTCTGCTCCAACCTGATCATCCGCGATGGCGGCATCAGCGGCGTGGTGATCCGGCTGGGGCGCGGCTTCAACGGCATCGCGGTCGATGGCGACACCGTGCGCGTCGGCGCCGCCGCGCTGGATGCGCAGGTCGCCAGGCGCGCGGCCGAGGCGGGCGTGGACCTGGCCTTCCTGCGCACGATCCCGGGCAGCATCGGCGGCGCGGTGCGGATGAACGCCGGCTGCTACGGCCGCTATACCGCCGACGTGGTGGCCGAGGTCACCGCCGTCACCCGCGCCGGCGAAGTGCTGACGCTGACCCCGGACCAGCTTGGCTTCGCCTACCGCTCGACGCGGCTTCCCGCCGATACGCTGATCGTCGAGGCGGTCCTGCGCGCGCCGCAGCGTCCGTGCGCCGAGATCGAGGCGACGATGCAGGAGGCGCTCGACAGGCGCGAGGCCAGCCAGCCGGTGCGCGACCGCTCCTGCGGGTCGACCTTCCGCAACCCGGCGGGCTTTTCCTCGACCGGCCGCGACGACGACGTGCACGATCTGAAGGCGTGGAAGCTGATCGACGACGCCGGCCTGCGCGGCGCGCGGCTGGGCGGGGCGCGCATCTCGCCCAAGCACTCCAATTTCCTGATTAACGAGGGTGGCGCTTCTGCCACAGACCTGGAAGAGTTGGGCGAGCGCGTCCGGGAAACTGTTCTCAAGAATTCGGGCATAGAATTAGAGTGGGAAATCATGCGGGTGGGAGAACCCCTTAAAGCTGGGGCCCCGTCCGGAAGATAACAATAACAATCCCCGAGACGGCCGTCAGAGCCGATCCGGGGCATATCGAGGCGGGTCATGTCGAGCAGGACACTTCCCCGCGTCGCGGTCCTGATGGGCGGCCCCTCGGCCGAGAGGGAGGTCTCGCTCGTCTCAGGTGCCGCGTGCGCGGCCGCGTTGCGGGACGAGGGCTACACGGTCGTCGAGATCGATGCCGGTCCGGACCTGTGCGCCCGCCTGACCGCCGAAAAGCCCGACGTCGTGTTCAACGCGCTCCATGGCCGCTGGGGCGAGGACGGCTGCGTGCAGGGCATGCTCGAATGGATGCGCATTCCCTATACCCACTCGGGCGTCCTGGCCTCGGCGCTGGCGATGGACAAGATCCGCGCCAAGGAGGCGTTCGCCGCCGCCGGCCTGCCGGTGGCCGAAAGCCGCCTGGTCAGCGCCGACGAGGCCCGCCGCGGTCACCCGATCGCGCCGCCCTATGTCGTGAAACCCTACAACGAGGGCTCCTCGGTCGGCGTCTACATCGTGCGCGAGAAGGCCAACGCCCCCGCGCAGCTGAGTGATGGCATGCCCGAGACGGTCATGGTCGAACGCTTCGTGCCCGGTCGCGAGCTGACGGTCTCGGTGATGGACGGCCGCCCGCTGACCGTCACCGACATCGTCACCGACGGCTGGTACGACTATGACGCCAAGTACAAGGCCGGCGGATCGCGTCACATCGTGCCCGCCGCGATTCCCGCCGACATCTTCGACGCCTGCATGGCCCATGCCGCAGTTGCCCACCGTGCGCTGGGCTGCCGCGGCGTGTCGCGCAGCGATTTCCGCTGGGACGAGGCCAGGGGGGCGGACGGGCTCGTGCTGCTCGAAACGAACACACAGCCAGGGATGACCCCCACATCCCTGGTGCCGGAACAGGCCGCCCACGAAGGTATCTCTTTCGGACAGCTTGTTTCCTGGATGGTGGGAGACGCCTCGTGCTCCCGGTGAAGGCGACCCGCGACCCCGCGCCGAGCCGGCTGAAGTACCGGCTGGAGCGTCTCTGGCTTCGGCCCGCCATCCGAATTTCCGTCCGCATCGGCCTGCCGCTTGCCGCTCTGGCCTTGATCGGCGTCGCGGCCGCCACCGATCCGGGTGTCCGGCAGGCGGTCGCCGACCGGGCGCAGGCGGGCCGCGACGCGATCGCCGCGCACCCGGCGCTGCGCGTCGACCGGATCGCGGTGAATGCGGTCAGCGCCGAATTGTCGGCGGCGCTGGCGCCGGTGCTGGACATCCCGCTGCCGGTCAGCTCGATGGACCTTGACCTCGACGATCTGTACGACCGCATCGCCGCGCTCGAGGCCGTCGCTGCGGCCAGCGTGCGGATCGAAAGCGGCGGAACGCTGAAGATCCAGGTCGAGGAACGAACGCCGGCCGTGCTCTGGCGGCATGACGACGGCTCGATGGAGCTGCTGGATGCGTCGGGCCGCCGCGTCGGCGGCGCGACCGGGCGCGCCGACTGGCCGGAACTGCCGCTGATCGCGGGGCAGGGTGCCGATCGCGTGACCGGCGAGGCGCTGGCGCTGCTGCGGCTGGCGCTACCGCTGTCCGACAAGGTGCGCGGCCTGGTCCGCGTCGGCGAGCGGCGCTGGAACCTGGAACTGACCACCGACGTGGTGGTGATGCTGCCGGAGACCGGCGCGCAGGCGGCCCTGGCGCGCGCGCTGGCGCTGAACGACGCGGACGACCTGTTCGCGCGCGATATCAGCCATGTCGACATGCGCGACGGCCGCCGACCGATCCTGCGGCTGAAAACACCCGCAGTCGACATGATGCGGAATCTTCGCAACCCCGAGGGAGAACGCGACGCATGAGTCACGTGTTCGAAGCGCAGCGCGCCATGCGCGGGCGCCGCGAGGCCGCCCTGCGGCGCGGCGTGGTGGCGGTGCTGGATGTCGGCACCAGCAAGATCGCCTGCCTGATCCTGCGCTTCGCGCCCGACGGCGACGAGGGCGACCGCCGCCCGACGCGGCACGGCCTGACCCACGGCGCCTTCCGCGTGATCGGCGCCGCGACCACCCGCTCGCGCGGGGTGCGCGCCGGCGCGATCACCGCGATGGACGAGACCGAACGCGCCATCCGCACCGCGGTGCAGGCGGCGCAGAAGATGGCCGGCGTGCGCGTCGATCATGTCATTGCCAGTTTCGGCGGCGGCAGCCCGCGATCCTATGGCCTGTCGGGCGAGGTCCGGGTCGAGAACGGCGAGGTCTCGGAGCTGGACGTGGGGCACGCGCTGGCCGCGTGCGACGTGCCGGACTACGGCCATGGCCGCGAGGCGCTGCACGCGCTGCCGGTGAACTTCACGCTCGACAGCCGGACCGGGCTGCGCGATCCGCGCGGCCAGATCGGCGCGCGTCTGGCCGTCGACATGCACCTGCTGACGGTGGATGCGGCGACGGTCCACAACCTGCTGCAGTGCTTCCGCCGCTGCGACCTCGAGCTGGCCGGGCTGACCATCGCGCCCTATGCCGCCGGCATCTCGGCGCTGGTCGAGGACGAACAGGAACTGGGTGCCGCCTGCATCGACATCGGCGGCGGGACCACCGGCATCTCGATCTTCGCCAAGCGGCACATGATCTATGCGGATGCGGTGCCGATGGGCGGGCATCACCTGACGTCGGACATCTGCCAGGGCCTGCACATGCCGATGCCCGCGGCGGAACGGATCAAGACGCTGAACGGGGGCGTTCTCGCCACCGGGGCCGACGACCGCGACCTGATCGAGATCCCCTCGGCGTTCGAGGGCTCCGAGCGGGACCGGCAACAGATTTCCCGCTCCGAGCTGATCGGCGTGATGCGCCCGCGGATGGAAGAGATCCTCGAGGAGGTCCGCGACCGGCTGGATGCCTCGGGTTTCGAGTACCTGCAGGGCCAGCGCGTGGTGCTGACCGGCGGCTCGGCGCAGGTGCCGGGGCTGGAGGAACTGGCCGCGCGGATCCTCGGGCGGCAGGTGCGCGTCGGCAAGCCGCTGCGCGTGCAGGGCCTGCCGCAGGCCGCGACCGGTCCGTCCTTCGCCGCCGCCGTCGGGCTGGCGCTGCACGCCTCGGCGCCGCAGGACGAATGTTGGGATTTCGAGATGCCGTCGGACCGGGTCGGCGCGCGCCGGGTGCGGCGCGCGATCCGCTGGTTCCGCGAGAACTGGTAGCACGTTCCGCGCCGCACGACCGGCGCCTTCCCGACCTGTCCGCAGGCCGTGCGCCGGTATTTCGCGTCTGCGAATCACCAGATGCGGCTTGTTCCGACTGATTCCATACAAAATCCGTGACGTCATGCGGATCATGGTTTACGTTACAGAATCAGCAGGACTACAGCGAACCGCAGCATGAAAAGCGGTCGGCAAATATACAGGCGGATACATCCATGGCTTTGACTCTCAGCATGCCCGAGCAGCATGATCTGCGTCCCCGCATCACCGTGTTCGGCGTGGGCGGGGCCGGCGGCAACGCCGTCAACAACATGATCGAGAAGAACCTGGAAGGCGCCGAATTCGTGGTGGCGAATACCGACGCCCAGGCGCTTGCGCAGAACAACGCCCAGCAGAAGCTGCAGCTGGGGGTCCAGGTCACCCAGGGCCTCGGCGCCGGCGCCCGGCCCGAGGTCGGCTCGGCCGCCGCCGAGGAATCGATCGAGACCATCGTCGACCAGCTGTCCGGCGCGCACATGTGCTTCATCACCGCCGGCATGGGCGGCGGCACCGGCACCGGCGCGGCGCCGATCATCGCCCGCGCCGCGCGCGAGATGGGCATCCTGACGGTCGGCGTGGTCACCAAGCCGTTCCAGTTCGAGGGCGCCAAGCGCATGCGCCAGGCCGAGGCCGGCGTCGAGGAACTGCAGCGCGTCGTCGATACGCTGATCGTGATCCCGAACCAGAACCTGTTCCGCCTCGCCAACGAGAAGACGACCTTCACCGAGGCCTTCTCGATGGCCGACGACGTGCTCTACCAGGGCGTCAAGGGCGTCACCGACCTGATGGTCCGTCCCGGCATCATCAACCTGGACTTCGCCGATATAAGGTCGGTCATGGACGAGATGGGCAAGGCGATGATGGGCACCGGCGAGGCCGATGGCGAGGACCGCGCGGTACAGGCGGCCGAGAAGGCCATAGCGAACCCGCTGCTGGACGAGATCAGCCTCAAGGGCGCCCGCGGCGTGCTGATCAACGTCACCGGCGGCACCGACCTGACCCTGTTCGAGCTGGACGAGGCGGCGAACCGCATCCGCTCCGAGGTCGATCCCGACGCGAACATCATCGTCGGCTCGACCCTGGATCCGGACATGGACGGCCGGATGCGGGTCTCGGTCGTCGCCACCGGCATCGATGTGGTCGAGGGTGCGCGCGCCACACCGGCGCAGACCACGGTCGCGCGCCCGTCGCGGGCCGCGGCCCCGGCACCGGCGCTCGCGCCGGCCGAAGAAACCTCCGCCGGGCCCAGCTTCATCGACGCGCAGACCGTGCGCGAGGAGCAGCCCGAGCCTGCCCCGGCGCCGCAGTCGGTCCAGCAGGAAGCGCCCGTCGCGCACCAGATGGCCGAACCGCCTGCGCCGCAGCCGGCCCCGACGCAGCCCGAGATCCGGCAGCCCGTCCCCGAGGAGATGCACGCCGCGGCAGAGCGGCGGCCCGGCGATCCGTCGCCCGAGACGCTGGCGCGGCTTCAGGCCGCCGTGACGCACAACCCGCACGGGCGCGCCCCGGAGCCCCGCCTGCAGGCCGAGCGTCGCGAACCTGCGGCGCCCCGGCACCAGCCGGCGGCCCCGGCACAGGAAGAGCAGGGCCGGTTCGCGATCAACAATCTGATCCACCGGATGACCGGCCGAGACGAGCGCGGCGCGGCGGTGCGCCATGCCCCGCAGCAGCCCGCCGCCGAGCGTCCGCGCGCCGCGGTCGAACCCGAGCGGGACCCGAACGAGATCCCGGCATTCCTGCGCCGGCAGGCCAACTGAAGCCGCCAACCCAGTAGGCGGAAAATTGCCGATGATCCAGCGGGCGTCCCCACGGGGCGCCCGTTTTGCATTGAAAACCGTTGCCTTCCGCAAGCTGTAGGAAATCGTCACATGAATTGAGTTGTTCGGACCTGACGCTGCGCCTACCCAGTCCCATGTAACGTTGTGGTAAAGCCCGGTGCCATCGGAAATACAGGCGCGATCGTGGTGTTGCGGGCGAAAGGAGAGGCCGTGCAGACGACTTTGAAACGAGAAGTCCAGCTGGTGGGAATCGGTCTCCATACCGGCCGTCCCGCGCGGATCACGCTGCGGCCGGCCGACGCGGCGACCGGGGTACGTTTCCGTCGCATCGACGTCACCGACCGCGACCCGGTGGTCGCGGCCCGCTATGTGAACGTCACCGACACCACGCTCAACACCCGGCTGACCAACGCCGCCGGCGTTTCCGTCTCGACCGTCGAGCACCTGATGGCCGCGATCGCGGGGTGCGGCTTGCACAACGTGCTGGTGGACATCGACGGTCCCGAAATTCCGATCATGGACGGCAGCGCCCGTCGCTTCGTGCGCGAGATCGTCGGCGCCGGGCTGATCAGCGCCCGCGCGCCGCTGCGCGTCTGGCGCGTCCTGCGCGAAGTCGTCCTCGAGGAGGGCGACGTCCGCGCCGCGCTGCGGCCGCACGACGGGCTGGACATCGCGTTCGAGATCGATTTCCCCGATCCCGCGATCGGCCGGCAGAGTTTCGCGCTGGACATGGCGAACGGCGCGTTCGTGCGCGAACTGAGCGACTGCCGCACCTTCTGTCGCCGCGCCGAGGTGGACTACATGCAGTCCCGGGGCCTGGCATTGGGCGGGACGCTGGACAACGCCGTGGTGATCGACGGCGCAGACGTGCTGAACCCCGAGGGCTTCCGGCGCGCGGACGAGTGTGTGCGCCACAAGATGCTGGACGCGCTGGGCGATCTGGCGCTGGCCGGGGCGCCGATCCAGGGCGCCTATACCGGCGTCAAGGCCGGCCACGGGGCGACCAATCGGCTGCTGCGCAAACTGTTCGCCACGCCCGGCGCGGTCGAACTGGTGACCTGCGATCCGGCGGTCGCGCAGCGCCTGCCGGGCTTCGGCATCCGTGCCGCCGATCTGGCCGCTGCGGTCTGAACACGGCGCGGCGTATTTGCGCTGGCCGGACTTTCCGTTCCTGCCGCAGGTGTGCTAGGTCAGATCCGGCACCGGTGCGTGCACCGGCAACTGGAACAGAGGCGCGAACGTGCACAAGTCCGCAGTCGTTTTCACCCTTCTGATCGCCTTGTCCGCCTGCGCGGGCGGCGACGGCAACCTGCCGCCGGTGGAAAGCCGCTCGGCGCAGGATCTCTACCTTGCCGCCGAGAAGGAACTGCAGACCGGCCGCCCGGTGAACGCGGGCCGCCTGTTCGACGAGGTCGAGCGGCTGTACCCTTATTCGGAGTGGGCCAAGCGGGCGATGATCATGTCCGCGTTCTCGTACTACGACGCCAAGCGTTTCGGCGAGGCGCGCGCCGCGGCCGAGCGTTATCTGGACTTCTATCCGGCGGACGAGGACGCGGCCTATGCGCAGTATCTGGTCGCGCTCAGCTATTACGACCAGATCGCCGACGTGAGCCGTGACCAGACGCTGACCTTCGACGCGTTGCAGGCCCTGCGCGAGACGATCGAGCGCTACCCCGACAGCGATTTCACGAAGTCGGCCCAGCTGAAATTCGACCTTGCCCTCGACCATCTCGCCGGCAAGGAGATGGACATCGGCCGCTACTACCTGAAGAAGAAGCACTACACCGCCGCGATCAACCGTTTCCGCGTCGTGGTGCAGGATTTCCCCACCACACGCCACACCGCCGAGGCTTTGCACCGGCTGGTCGAGGCGTACCTGTCGCTGGGCCTGACCGAGGAGGCGCAGACCGCCGGTGCGATCCTTGGCTACAACCACCGGGGCACCCAGTGGTATCAGGACAGTTACGCGTTGCTGACCGGGCAGGGGCTGACGCTGGATCCGGCCGGCGACAGCTGGCTGTCGCGCATTCATCGGCAGGTGATCCAGGGAAAATGGCTGTAGGGCAAATGGGGCGCCGCTGACATGCTGCGCGAGCTGTCGATCCGCGACATGTTGCTGATCGAGGCGCTGGACCTGACGTTCCAGCCCGGCCTGAACGTTCTGACCGGCGAAACCGGAGCCGGCAAGTCGATCCTGCTCGACTCGCTGGGCTTCGTGCTGGGCTGGCGCGGCCGGGCGGAGCTGGTCCGCCACGGCGCCGCGCAGGGCGAGGTGGCTGCGGTGTTCGACCTGGCGCCCGACCATCCCGCCAACGCGGTGCTGGACGAGGCCGGCATCGCACCGGACGACCAGCTGATCCTGCGCAGGATCAACTCGGCCGATGGGCGCAAGCGCGGCTTCGTCAACGACCGCCGCGTGTCCGGCGATGTGCTGCGGGCGCTGTCCGCCACTCTGGTCGAACTGCACGGCCAGCAGGACGACCGCGGCCTCCTGGACCCGCGCGAGCACCGCGCGCTGCTTGATGCGTTCGGCGAGCTGGACGCCCGGCGCACCGCGGTGCGGGCGGCCTGGCGGGCGCTGTCGGCCGCGCGCGCCGAGCGCGAGGCCGCCGAGGCCGCGCTGGCCGAAGCCGCCCGCGACGCCGAGTTCCTGCGCCACGCGGTCGCGGAACTGACCGATCTGGCGCCCGAGCCCGGCGAGGATGCGGCGCTCGATACCGCCCGTCGGCAGATGCAGACCGCCAGCCGGATCCGCGACGATGTCGCCCGCGCGGTCGAGATCATGGGCGCCGACGGCGCCGAGTCGCGGCTGGCCGAGGCGATCCGCTGGCTGGAATCCGTCGCCGACCGGGCCGGCGGCGCGCTGGAAGAGCCGATCGCCGCGCTGGGCCGCGCCCTGACCGAGCTGGGCGAGGCGCAGGCCGCCACCGAAAGCTTCCAGGAGCGGCTGGAGTTCGACCCCTACGAGCTGGAGCGCACAGAGGAGCGGCTGTTCGCGATCCGCGGGCTGGCCCGCAAGCACGACGTGCAGCCCGACGACCTGCCGGCGCTGGCCGAGGACCTGTCGGCGCGCCTCGCGGCGATCGATGGCGGCGAGGAGCACATCGGCCAGCTGCGCAAGGCCGAGGCCGCGGCACAGGCCGCCTATGACGCCGCGGCCGGTGCGCTGAGCGCCGCGCGCGCCGGGGCCGCGACGCGGCTGGACGCGCAGATGGCCGCGGAACTGGCGCCGCTGAAGATGGAGCGCGCGGTGTTCGAGACCCGCGTCACCCCGGCCGAGCCGGGCCCCGAGGGGCGGGACGCGGTGACCTTCACCGTCGCAACCAACCCCGGCGCCCCGGCGGGGCCGCTGGGCAAGATCGCCTCGGGCGGCGAGCTGTCACGCTTCCTGCTGGCGCTGAAGGTCTGCCTGTCCCGCCGCGTCGACGGGCTGACGATGATCTTCGACGAGATCGACCGCGGCGTCGGCGGCGCGACCGCCGATGCGGTCGGCCGGCGTCTGGCGCGGGTGGCCGATGGCGCGCAGGTGCTGGTCGTCACCCACTCGCCGCAGGTCGCGGCGCTGGGCGGGCATCACTTCCAGGTGTCGAAGGCCGTGACCGGCGAGACCACCCGCACCGACGTGCGGCCGCTCGACAGCGCCGCGCGGGTCGACGAGATTGCGCGGATGCTGTCCGGAGACCGTATCTCGGAGGAGGCGCGCTCGGCGGCGCGGGCGCTGCTGGGCGGCATCGCCGCCTGAACCCGGCCGCCGGAACGCAAGGCGCCGGCCCGAGGGCCGGCGCGTGTCGACTGCGGCGTCCGGGCGGCGCTCAGATCAGCACGACCTGCGTGCCGATCTGCGCCTGATCGTAGAGCCACTCGATCTGCGGGTTGAACAGCCCGATGCAGCCGTTCGACGAGCGGCGGCCGATCTTGCGCACGTCGTTGGTGCCGTGGATCCGGTAGTATTGCCAGCTGAGGTTCAGCGCCCTGGTGCCCAGCGGGTTCTCGGGACCCGGCGCGACGTAGGGCGGCAGGTCCGGGGTCCGCTTCAGCATGTCCGGCGTCGGGCGCCATTCCGGGGCCGGGCGCTTCAGCGTGACCTCGGTGCGGCCGCGGCGGGTCAGCTCGTCGGTCAGCGGAACGGACGTCGGGAAGATCTTGGGTTCGGGATTGTCCTCGGCCCAGTAGTACAGCACCCGCGCGTTGGTGTCGCAGAGGATGCACCCTTTTACGCGGTTGTCGAAATGGTCTTCCCAGCGATAGGTGGCCAGCCCCGACACCCGGCGGCTGAGCGTGGTGCCGGCGATGGCCGGAGCGGCCAGGCTCGCCGCCGCACCGGCAAGAAAGGTCCTGCGTAGAAGTGGCATGAAACTGCTCCTGTGATTTGCCTCGACGCTTGTTGTCTTCGGTTCCGCGCGTCGTGGCAAGACACAGGTGCTTGACCGCTAGCAGGATTCCGCCGGCATTAGCCGATCTGCACCACCTTGCCGGGGTTGAGGATGTTCTGCGGGTCCAGCGTGCGCTTGATCTGCGCCATCACGTCCCAGGCCTCGCCATGCTCGGCGGCCATGTACCGGATCTTGCCCCGGCCGACGCCGTGTTCGCCGGTGATCGTGCCGCCCATGCGCAGCGCGCGGTCGTTCATCCGCTTGGCCAGGTCCAGCGCGGTGCGCATGTCGTCCTCGTTGCCCGGCTCGGTCAGCAGGCTGGTGTGGAAGTTGCCGTCGCCGACATGGCCGACCACGGCGCCGGTGATCCGGCTGGCGTCGATGTCGGCCCGGGTCTCGGCCACCGCGTCCGCCAGCCGCGAGATCGGCACGCAGATGTCGGTGACCACCGGCTTGAAGCCGGGTTGCAGCGCCAGCATCGCGTAGTGCACCCCGTGCCGCATCTTCCACAGCCGCGTGCGCTCCTCGGGGCGCACCGACCACTGGAAGTCCGCGCCGCCGTTCTCGTGCGCCAGTCCGGCCACCGTCTCGGCCTGCTCGGCCACTGCGCTTTCCGAGCCGTGGAACTCCAGGAACAGGTGCGGCGCCTCGGGCAGACCGGCGTCGGCATGCAGGTTGAAGCCGCGCGCGGTCATCGCGTCGACGAACTCCATCCGCGCGATCGGCACGCTCATCTGGATCGTCTGGATCACCGTGTCGACCGCGCCGCGGATGTCGTCGAAACGGCAGATCGCGGCCGAGACCGCCTCGGGCTGGCCCTGCAGGCGCAGCGTCAGCTCGGTGATGATCCCCAGCGTGCCTTCCGAGCCGATCATCAGCCGGGTCAGATCGTAGCCCGAGGACGACTTGCGCGCGCGGCTGCCGGTGCGGATGATCCGGCCGTCGGCCAGCACCACCTCCAGCGCCAGTACGTTCTCGCGCATGGTGCCGTAGCGCACTGCCGTGGTCCCCGACGCGCGGGTCGCCGCCATGCCCCCGAGCGAGGCGTTGGCGCCGGGATCGACCGGGAAGAACAGGCCGGTGGCGCGCAGTTCGGTGTTCAGCGCCTCGCGGGTCACGCCCGGCTGCACCACCGCGTCCATGTCCTCGGCATGCACCGCCAGAACCTTGTCCATGCGGCTCAGGTCCAGGGTGATCCCGCCGTCGAAGGGCAGGGCGTTGCCCTCGAGCGAGGTGCCGGTGCCCCAGGGCACGATCGGGCAGCCGTGCGCCGCGCATGTCCTGACGATCCGGGCGACCTCCTCGGTGGTTTCGGGGAACGCGACACCATCGGGCAGCGTCTCGGGGAAATGCGCCTCGTTCTGCCCGTGCACCTGCAACATTGCACCGCTGGTGGCAAAACGCTCGCCCAGCGCCTTGCGCAGCTCGGTCACCGCAGCTTCAATGGACATGATCGTTCCTCCCCGGGCCTCAGTCGCGCACAACCTAATCGGTGGCAGAAGAAAGGAAAAGCCGGACCATGCAGGGCGGACACGACGGTCCCTACGCGGCGCCGCTGAGGATCGAGGGCGGCACCGTCGCGTCGGGCTGGCTCGACTACAACGGCCACATGAACGTGGCGTGGTACGGCCACGCCTTCGACCGGGCGGTGGAGCGGATCCTCGCGCGCGAGCTTGGCCTGGGCGAGGGCCGCGCCCGCGCCGAGCGGCAGGGCCTCTACGCGCTGCAGGCCTCGTTCCACTATCTGGCCGAGCTGCGCTTGGGCGAGCGGTTCGATTTCGCCGGGCTGCTGATCGATTGCGACGCGAAACGCTTGCATCTGATGCTCGAGATGCGCAAACCCGACGCAACCGTCGCGGCAACCTGCGAGCAGATCCTGATGAATGTCGACCTGAGCACCCGGCGCCCGGCCCCCTGGCCCGACGCGGCGCTGGCGCGGCTGGCGCGGATGCGCCGGGCGCACGCCGATGTGCCGCGGCCGGCGCAATTCGCCCGGCCGCTCGGGCTGCGGCGGGGGGGCTGAGCCATGTCCGAGGTCGGCGATCTGCTGAAACGGCAGTTCCACCGCGGCGTCCGGCGCAGTTCGCTGGCGCTGACGGCGGTTCGGCTGCACGGCCTGGGGGCGGTGCAGTTCTGGGTCGTGGCGCTGCTGATCGGCGTCGCCGCCGGCTTCGGCGCGGTCGGCTTCCGGCTGGGCATCGAGACGCTGCAGGAACGGATCTACGGCGCCACCGATGTCGAACTGGCCAGCCACCTGGCGACGCTGCACTGGGGCTGGCTGGTGGCGATCCCGATCTTCGGCGGGCTGGTCGTCGGCATCATCCTCAACGCGTTGACGCCGGACGGGCGGGCGCACACGGTGGCGCATGTGATCGAGGGCGCCGCGCTGCGCGACGGCCGGGTCGACACCCGTTACGGCGTCGCCTCGGCGCTGGCGGCGCTGGTGACGCTGTCCACCGGCGGCTCCACCGGGCGCGAGGGGCCGGTTGTGCATTTCGGCGCCACCATCGCCACCTGGGTCTCCAAGGTGATCCGCGCCGACGGGCTGACCGGGCGCGACCTGATGGGCTGCGCGGTGGCGGCGGCGGTCTCGGCCTCGTTCAACGCGCCGATCGCCGGCGCGCTGTTCGCGCTCGAGGTGGTGCTGCGGCATTTCGCGGTCCATGCCTTCGCGCCGATCGTCATCGCTTCGGTCGCAGGCGCGGTGGTGGCGCGGCTGTTCGTCGGCGACGTGACCGAGTTCATGCTGCCGGTGCATGTGCTGAATTTCTACCAGGAGCTGCCGGCGTTCATGATCCTGGGGCTGATCTGCGGTCTGGTCGGCGCGCTGATGATCTGGTCGCTGGTGGTGGCCGAGGATCTGGGCGACGCGGTGTCGCACCAGCTGCGCGTGCCCGGCTGGGCGCGTCCGGCGATCGCCGGGGCGCTGCTGGGCGGCATCGCGGTGTTCTTCCCGCACATCATCGGCGTCGGTTACGAGACCACCTCGCGCGCGCTGACCGGCGGGCTGGACCTGCGCCAGGTGCTGCTGTTCGCCGCCGTCAAGGTGGTGGCGGTGTCGATCACCGTGGCCGGGCGCATGGGCGGCGGCGTGTTCTCGCCCTCGCTGATGCTGGGCGCGCTGACCGGCCTCGGCTTCGGCTATGTCGCCACCTCGATCTTCCCGGCGATCTCGGGGACGGTGTCGCTCTACGCGCTGGCCGGCACCGGGGCGGTCGCGGCCTCGGTGCTGGGCGCGCCGATCTCAACCACGCTGATCATCTTCGAGATGACCGGCGACTGGCAGGCTGGGCTGGCGGTGATGGTGGCGGTGTCGCTGTCTTCGGCGCTGTCGACGCGCCTGGTGGCGCACAGCTATTTCCTGACCGTGATCGAGCGCCACGGCCGCCGCCTCGCCGCCGGTCCGCAGGATTACCTGCCGGCGACGATCCGGCTGGGCCGGCTGATGACGCCGCTGGGCGAGGGCGGCCCCGGATCGATGACGCAGATCCAGGACCTGCTGGAGCAGGGCGTGTGGCTGACCCCCGAGGACACGCTGGAAAGCGCCCTGCCGATGCTGGAGCGCAGCCGCGCCGGCTATCTGCCGATCGGCCGGCCGCAGGAGGACGGCACCCCCGACCTGCTGGGGGTGGTCAGCCACATCGACGCGCTGAAGGCCTACAACCGGGCGCTCTGCGCGATCGCCCGCGAAGAGCACTCCTGACCCGCGCCGGGGGCGGGCTTGTGCGCGTCAGAGCTGCTCGACGGTGATCCCGTCACGAACATGGAAGGCAACATGGCCGGCGATCGGCGCGGTGTCGCCGGCCGGCGCCTCGTAGGACCACGCGGCGTCGGGGATCGCGCCGCTTTTCGCAATGATCGAATAGAAGGTGGCCGCGCCGCGCTGCGGGCAGTCGGCGGCGCTGTCGGTCTTGTCCAGAAAAGCCATCTCGACGTCCTCGCGCGGGAAGTAGATGATCGGCGGGCTGTCGTCCTCGATCAACTCCAGCGCATTGAGGCTTTCCCCGATGACGGCGCCACCGGCCCGTATGACCCAATGCCCCGTCGCCGGCCGAATCGTGATGGTCTTGGTCATCATGAGCAGTCCTCTCAAAACAAGTTGTACCGCGCCCGTGTGACGGGATCGTCACGGAGAGTTGGCGTGACGGGATCGTCACGGAGTGTAGGCGTGACGGGATCGTCACGGAGAGTTGGCGTGACGGGATCGTCACGGAGTGTAGGCGTGACGGGGTCGTCACGGATGATCGCCGTGACCGGATCGTCACAGATTAACGCCGCCACCGCCGTGCCGGAGGCATCGCCCGCGTCGGCCGTGAATACCCACTCCGGTCAGAGCGCGCGCGTCGCGTCCGACAGCCAGTCGCGTGTCTTGTCCGATACCAGCGGGGCCAGCCGATCCCGTACGGTGCGGTGATAGGAGTCGAGCCAGTCCCGCTCCTCTCCGCTCAGAAGTTGGCCGTCAATCAGCCGAAGGTCAATGGGTACGTAGGTCAGCGTCTCGAATCCCAGCATCGGGCGCTCGCCGCCGTCGGGCACGCGCGGCTCGGTGACCGCCAGCAGGTTCTCGATCCTTATGCCGAAGGCGCCCTCGCGGTAGTAGCCGGGCTCGTTCGACAGGATCATGCCGGGCTTCAGCGGCTCGGTGCTGCGCCGCGACAGCCCGGCCGGTCCCTCGTGCACGCCCAGATAGGCGCCGACGCCGTGGCCGGTGCCGTGGTCGTAGTCCATTCCCGCGCGCCACAGCGCGATGCGGGCCAGCGCGTCCAGATCGCGCCCCGCCAGCCCCTCGGGCCAGCGTGCGCGGGACATCGCGATCATGCCCTTCAGCACCAGGGTGAAGGCGCGGCGCGCATCGGGATCGACCGCGCCGGTGGCGACGGTGCGGGTGATGTCGGTGGTCCCGTCGGCGTACTGGCCGCCGGAATCGACCAGTAGGACATCCCCCGGCGCGATTGGGCGGTTGGTCCCGTCGGTGACGCGGTAGTGCACGATGGCGCCGTGCGGCCCGGCGCCGCAGATCGTGTCGAAGCTGAGGTCGCGCAGCGCGTTGGTGGCGCGGCGGCGTGCTTCCAGTTCCTGCACGACATCGATCTCGGTCAGCGTGCCGCCGGCGACCGCGCCGTCCAGCCAGCACAGGAACTCGACCATCGCCGCGCCGTCGCGCAGATGCGCGGCGCGGCTTCCGGCCAGCTCGGCGCCGGTCTTGCAGGCCTTGGGCAGCACGCAGGGATCGCGCATCCAGCGCACCTCGGTTCCCGCCGCCGCCAGCCGGTCCGACACCCAGGCCGGGGCCGAGGCCCGGTCGACCCCCACCGGGCCGGGCAGCGCATCGAGCGCGGCGCCGAACTCCTCCGGCGCGGCGATCTCGACCTCGGCGCCGAGGTGGCGGCGCACCGTCTCGTCCAGCTTGGCCGGATCCGCGAACAGCGACACGCGGCCATCGGCGTGCAGGATCGCGAAGCCGTGCATCACCGGGATGCGCGCCACGTCGCTGCCGCGGATGTTCAGCAGCCAGGCGATCGAATCCGGCAGGGTCAGCACCGCCGCCTTCACGCCTTCGGTGCGCAGCGTCCCGGCAACCTCGCTGCGTTTGTCGCCGTGGCCGCGTCCGGAGAATTCCAGCGGCTGCACCTCGGCCCGCCCCGCCGGCGGCGGCGGCTGGTCGTCCCAGATCGCGTCGACAAGGTTGTCGACCGGGCGCAGCGCGATCCGCGCAGGATCCAGTACCTCGGCCCAGTCGGCGATGTCCCTGGCAGTGTGCAGCCACGGATCGTAAGCCACCGTCTGGCCCTGGCGCAGGTGCCCGCGGGCCCAGTCGGCGGGCTTGTCCGCGGGAACCGATTTCAGCGTCAGCACGCCGGTGTCGACCTGGGCCGCGGCCTGCAGCGTATAGCGCCCGTCCACGAACAGCGCGGCGGCGTCGGCCAGCACCACCGCCAGCCCCGCCGAGCCGGTGAAGCCGGTCAGCCAGCCCAGCCGCGCGTCGCGCGCGGCGACGAACTCGCCCTGGTGGGCGTCGGCGCGGGGCACCAGAAATCCGTCGACACCGGCTTTCTTCATGGCGCCGCGCAGCGCGGCGATCCGGGGTGGTCCCAGCGCCGGATCCGAAGGGATCGCGAAGTCCTGGAACATCAGGCGGCCCTGCCGGGCCGCTTGCCGCCGTCGCGCTCGAACAGCGCGGCCAGCTGTTCGGTCATCGCGCCGGCCAGCTGCTCGACATCGGTGATCGTCACCGCGCGCTGGTAGTAGCGGGTCACGTCGTGGCCGATGCCGATGGCGATCAGCTCGACCGCGCGGCGTTTCTCGATCATCGCGATCACGTCGCGCAGGTGCTTTTCGAGGAAGTTCGCCGGGTTCACGGACAGCGTGGAATCGTCCACCGGCGCGCCGTCCGAGATCACCATCATGATCCGCCGCGCCTCGGGCCGGCCCAGCATCCGGCGGTGCGCCCATTCCAGCGCCTCGCCGTCGATGTTCTCCTTCAGCAGGCCTTCCTTCATCATCAGGCCCAGGTTCGGCCGCGCCCGCCGCCAGGGGGCGTCGGCGCGCTTGTAGACGATGTGGCGCAGGTCGTTCAGCCGGCCGGGCAGGGGCGGGCGGCCCTGCGCCAGCCAGTGCTCGCGGCTTTGTCCGCCCTTCCAGGCGCGGGTGGTGAAGCCCAGGATCTCGCACTTCACCTGGCAGCGCTCCAGCGTGCGGGCCAGCACGTCGGCGCAGATCGCGGCAATGCTGATCGGCCGCCCGCGCATCGAGCCCGAGTTGTCCAGCAGCAGCGTCACCACCGTGTCGCGGAACTCGGTGTCGGCTTCCTGCTTGAAGCTGAGCGGCGTGGTCGGGTTGGCCACCACCCGCGCCAGGCGGCCGGCATCGAGGATCCCCTCCTCGAGGTCGAACTCCCAGCTGCGGTTCTGCTGCGCCTGCAGCCGCCGCTGCAGCCGGTTCGCCAGCCGGCTGACGGCGCCCTTCAGCGGCTCCAGCTGCTGGTCGAGATAGGCTCGCAGCCGTTCCAGCTCGGCCGGGTCGGCCAGATCTTCGGCGGCGATCTCCTCGTCGTACTGGGTGATGTAGACCCTGTAGTAGGGGTCGGCCTCGGACACCGGCGGCTGCAGCTGATCCTGCGGCGGCTCGCCGTCGTCGGCGTCCATGTCCTCGACGTCCTCGCCCGCGTCCAGATCGTCGGTGCTGACATGCGCGGTCTGGGTGTCGACCTGGTCGGTGTCCTGCTCCTGCTCGCGGGCGTCGGCGTCGTCGGGCTTGTCCTCGTCCTCGCCGCCCTGGTCGGGCTCCTGCTGGGCGGTCTGCTCGTCCTGGCCCTCGTCGCCGTCCTCGCTCTCGTCCTCCAGGTCCGGGTCCTCGCCCAGCTGGTCGCCGTAGCCGAGATCGCGGATCACCTGCCGCGACAGGCGCGAGAACGCGCGCTGGTCGTCCAGCACATCGCCCAGGTTCGCCAGGGTCGCGCCGGCCTGGTTGTCGAGCCGCTCGCGCCACAGCTCCAGCACCGTCTCGGCGCCCTTCGGCAGCGGCCGCCCGGTGGCCAGCTGGCGCACCAGGAAGCCCGCCGCCTCGGCCAGCGGCGCGTCCTCGGCCGCCTTCGCCTGGGAATAGCCCTTGCGCCGGCACTCGTCGGCGATCTTGGCGTCGATGTTGCCGGCGGTGCCGGGCATGGCGCGCGCGCCCACCGCCTCGCAGCGGGCGGTCTCCATCGCCTCGTACAGTGCCGCGGCGTCGGCCCCCTGCGGGGCATAGCGGCTGTGGGTGGCGTCGTTGTGGAACCGGCGGCGCAGCGCGAAGGCGTCGGCGGTGCCGCGGGCCAGCATCACCTCGTCCCGGCTCATCCGGCGGGTCACCTGCGGCAGGCGCGCGGTGTCGGCGGTCAGCCCCGGCGGGTCGACCGAATAGCTGACGGACAGCTCGGGGTCGTTGGCCAAGGCCTTGGTGGCTTCGGCCAGCGCCTTCTTGAACGGATCCGCGGGGTTGTCCTGGGCCTTGCCGTAGGGCGCCGAGTTGTGACCGCGGGAGGGTTTGCTGCTGGATGCCATGGCTTCGTAAATTGGGCATGCGGCCGGCTTTGGCAAGGGACAATTCCCGCGGCCTCCGCACCGTGCGCCCGGTGACATTTTTATGACGATTTCCGCGTACAGTATGTAGTTTCCAGGCAAAGGGAAAGGCACATGACGCTCAAGGCATTTCTGGCCGCGCTACTGCTGGCGACCGCGACGCCGGCGGTCCCCGCCGCGGCGGAATTCGACCGCACCTGCGCCTATTTCAGCAACGTCGCCTACAACGACCGGTTCACCCGAGAATACCTGACCTTCCGGATCCGGCTGGCCGACGACTGCGCCGACGCGCTGGCGGTCCTGGACGGCGCGCGGCCCGGCTAGGTCCGCCACGCGCTGTCGGCCAGCTACCTGCAAAGGCTGGAAGACTACCGCCGGGTGATGATCGGCATGGCGCTGGAGCGGTTCCGCGCCAGCCGTGCCGGGGCCCGCACCGTGCACCGTCCGGTGACCCGCAGCGGGGCGTTCCTGATCGCCCGGGTGATGGGGGTGACAGACACCCACACCCGCTGGCGCGCCTGGCGCCAGGCGATGGCCGAGGGGCGGGTGCTGATCCGGTGATCGTGCCGGCCCGGGGCCCGGCGGCGCGGCCTATGCGTCGCCGCCCAAGCCGATGAAGCGATAGTTGCCGCGGTCGACCCGTGTCAGGAACCGCGGCACGTTGCGGCTGGCCTGCGGACTGTTCACCGCATAGTCCGAGACCAGCATGGAGCCGTCGGGCCGGTCCGGAAACCGCCGCTGATACTCCGCGCGGAACTCTGTGGCCGAAAACACGCCCGGAAATTCGCGTGCGATAACATAGTGCTCCCAGTCGACCTGCCCGAAGTCGCGGCTCGAACGCCGGCCCATCGCGCTCAGCCCAGGCTGACGCTGGCGGCGCTTTCCGGCAGCTCCTCGTCGAAGCAGCGCTGGTAGAACTCGGCCACGGTCTCGCGCTCCAGTTCGTCGCACTTGTTCAGGAACGTCAGGCGGAAGGCGAAGCCGACGTCGCCGAAGATCTGCGTATTCTCGGCCCAGGCGATCACCGTGCGCGGGCTCATCACCGTCGACAGATCGCCGTTCATGAACGCGGTGCGGCTGAGATCCGCGACGGTGACCATGCGGCTGATCACCTTGCGGCCCTCGTCGGTGGCGAAGGCCGGGTTCTTCGAGATCACGATCTCGGATTCGGTGTCGTGGGCCAGGTAGTTCAGCGTCGCCACCAGCGACCAGCGGTCCATCTGGCCCTGGTTGATCTGCTGGGTGCCGTGATAGAGGCCCGTGGTGTCGCCCAGTCCGACCGTGTTCGCGGTGGAGAACAGCCGGAAATAGGGGTGCGGGTGGATCACCTTGTTCTGGTCCAGCAGGGTCAGCTTGCCGTCGACCTCGAGCACGCGCTGGATCACGAACATCACGTCCGGGCGGCCGGCGTCGTACTCGTCGAACACGATCGCCACCGGGTTGCGCAGCGCCCAGGGCAGGATGCCTTCCTGGAACTCGGTCACCTGCATGCCGTCGCGCAGCTTGATCGCGTCCTTGCCGATCAGGTCGATGCGGCTGATGTGGCTGTCAAGGTTGACGCGCACGCAGGGCCAGTTCAGCCGGGCCGCGACCTGCTCTATGTGCGTCGACTTGCCGGTGCCGTGATAGCCCTGGATCATGACGCGGCGGTTGTGGGCGAAGCCGGCCAGGATCGCCAGCGTGGTGTCGCGGTCGAACACATAGGCGCTGTCGACGTCCGGCACCCGCTCGGACCGCTCGGAAAAGCCCTTGATGGTCATCGGCATGTCGATGCCGAAGGTCTCGCGCACGCTCACGTCGCGCGTCGGTTCGCCGGGCAGCTCGATTCCACCGTCAGCCATGCTCATCATCATCCTTCCTGCCTGCGCCTCGACGCCCGCGGGCGTCGCCCGGCCTGCCGGGTGACACCGCCGTTCTTTGGACGAAATCGCCCGTGGTTGCAAGGCGGGCGGGTTGACAGCAGGCGCCCTACGGGCGCTTCTGGCCGCTCCACGACCGCCGGAGTGATCATGATAGAAGAACCGTCCCTGCTGACCATCGTCCGCCCCGCCGCGCGCCGCCGCCCGACGGCTGCACAGATCGCCGCCTTCGCCGACCTGCCCACCGGATTCGTCGTCGACGCGATGGACGGCCGCGGCGCGATGGACATGGCCATCAAGCCCGTGCCGGGCCTGCCAAGCCGGCTGCACGGGCCCGCGCTGACCTGCGACAACCGGCCCGGCGACGTGATGGCGCTGCTGGCCGCGCCGAGCCAGGCGCAGCCCGGCGACGTGATCGTCAACGCCGTCGCCGGCTGGCAGGGCTGCGCGGCGCTGGGCGACCGGATCTGCGGCATGGCGCGCAACGCCGGCGCGGCGGGCATCGTCACCGACGGCCCGGCGCGGGATCTGGCCGGGATCCAGGCCGCCGGCCTGCCGCTGTTCTGCACCGGGCTGACCCCGAACTCGCCGGTGACCAGCGGGCCGGGCGCGATCGGCCTGCCGGTCCTCGCCGGCGGCCTCCACGTCGAGACCGGTGACATCATCGTCGCCGACGAGGACGGCGTCGTCGTCGTGCCGTTCGCGCGCATCGACGGCGTGCTGGAGCGGGTCCGGCAGGTGATGGCGCTGGAGCAGGCGCTGGACGCCCGCGTGGCCGAGGGCGAGACCGGCATCGACCGCGTCCGCGCGATCCTCGACGGGCCCGGCGTCACCTGGATCGGCTGACGCCGCGGCCGCGCAACCGGCCGGCGACCCCCGGCCGGTGAAGCTCAGTCGGTGAAGCTCAGTCGGTGAAGCTCAGTCGGTGAAGCTGCGGCTGTCCTTGACCTGATCCCAGGCCCAGACGACCTCGGCCAGGCGATCCTCGTCGTCGCGCTTGCCGCCGTTCATGTCCGGGTGCAGCACCTTGACCAGCGCCTTGTAGGCGGCGCGCAGCTCGGACTTGGTCGCGGTGTCCGACACCTCGAGGATCGTCAGCGCCTTGCGTTCGGCCGGCGGCAGCCGGCGCTGCGGGCGGGCCTCGGCGTGCTGCGCGGCGCCATTCTGGGTGCCCTTGTCGCCCAGCACCTCGAACGGATCGTCGAAGCCGAAGCGCTGCCAGGCGCGGCCCTCGGGATGGCCCTCGGGGCCGTTCTTGAACGGCTTGGTCGGGCGTTCCCACACCTTGTCGGCGGCGAACTGGCGCTCCAGCTCGGCCTCGGAATGATTCTCGAAGAAGTTCCATTTCAGATTGTACTCGCGCACATGCGCCAGGCAGAACCAGTGGAACTCCTCCAGATTGTCCGGCGACTTCGGCGCGCGGTACTTGCCCGGGCTGTCGCAGGCGGGATGCTCGCAGGTCTTCGACGACGACTCGACGGCGCCGGTCATCCCGCGCGCGCGCTGTCGGCGGCGCTTGTCGGCGCTCACCGAGATGTCGAAATCGAAGGGCGACTTGCCTGTCCTGGGAGCCATCCTGTTTCCTCCTTCCCGAGTCGGAGCCGAGAGTTTAAAGGTTCTGGAGCCCGCGCCAAGGGCGCATGTCCACACAGCCGGAGCGGAAATGAATACCGCGGAAATCATTGAGAAAAAGCTGCGCGAGGCGTTCCGGCCCGCGCGGCTCGAGGTCATCGACGACAGCGAGGCGCACCGCGGCCACGGCGGCTGGCGCGAGGGCGGCGGCACGCACTTCAAGGTGGTGATCGCCGCGCCGGCGTTCAACGGCCTGGGCCGGGTGCAGCGCCAGCGGGCGGTGCACAAGGTGCTGGCCGAGGAACTGGCCGGACCGGTGCACGCGCTGTCGTTGCAGGTCGAGGACGGCTGAGACGGCTCAGTCCTCGCGCTCGCCCGGGGTCAGGCGCATGGCGCTGAGCGGCGGCTCGGTGGCGGCGCGGCCGGTGCGCGAGAAGCGCGGCTCCTTCGGCTCCTTCGGTTCCTTCGGGTTGGGGCGCGGGGTGTCCTCGACCTCGTCCTCGGTGGGCGCTTCGGCCTCGACGGCGCGGGCGGCGTTGCGGCGTGCGACAGCGGGCTCGGAGACCACCGAGGACACCGGCCGGCGGAACACCAGCACGGTCTGGTAGACCTCGGTCGGGTTCGACAGCATGCCCTTCTTCTCTTCGGCGGGCAGGGTGTCGGCGCGCAGGTATTCCCAGCCGTCGCGGGCCTCGGCGTTCATCACCTCGCTCAGCATGAAGGCGAAGCGCTCGGCGGGGGTCTTCGCGCCCTTGGCGCGCTTGGCGCGGCGCGGGGCGGCGACGACCTTGTATTCGAAGTGCTGCATCGGGGCCTCCGGTTGGGCGTGCCGGCGGACACTATAGTATCCGCCGGGTCCGGGGGAAGGGGGCATGGCGCGATCGGCGGCAATCCCCGAAATCCGGCGGATTTCACCGTGAAAACCCCATCAAGTCATTGAACTGGCTGATGAAATGAATGTGAAAACAGTGTTAACGCGCCTCAGTGCGCGACGTCGACCGGCCGGCCGGTCCTCGACGAGGTCTCGATCGCCTCGATCAGCCGGTGCGCGGCCAGCGCCTCGCGTCCCGGCACGATCGGCGCACGCCCGGCGCGGACGGCAGCGATGAAATCCTCGATCACGCCCCGGTGCCACGCGTGCTGCGCGACCAGCGCGCCGGAATCGTCCGCGTCTTCACCGGTGGCGGCGTCGGCCTCGAAGCGCCCGTCGCGCCAGGACAGTTGCAGGGAATTGCGGCCCAGACGCAGGGATGCATGTTCGCAATGCAGCGTGACCGCTTCCTCGCGGTGCGGAAAGGTCGCGGTGCTGACCACCAGCGAGCCGACCGCGCCCGAGGCGAAGCGCAGCCCGGCGACGGCCAGATCCTCGGCCTCCATCCGGTGCAGCGGGGTGGTCGCGGTCATCGCCTGCACGCTGGCGACGGGGCCGGTCAGGCTGAGCGCGAGGTCGATGGTGTGGATCGCCTGGGTGATCAGAACGCCGCCGCCGTCGCGCGCATAGGTGCCGCGTCCAGGCTCGTCGTAATAGGCCTGGTCGCGCCACAGGGGCGCGGCGATCTCGACATGGCCGAGCCTGCCCAGCCGGCCGCCGGCAAAGTGCCGCACCGCCGCCTTCGACGCCGGGCGCACCCGGTGCTGGAACAGCACGCCGAGGGTGACGCCGGCGCGCGCACAGATCTCGACGACCCGCTCGGCCTCGGCGGTGGTGCGGGCCACGGGCTTTTCCAGCAGGATGTGCTTGCCCGCGCCGGCGAGTTCCTCGATCAGCCCGATCCGCACGCTGGGCGGCGTCGCGACGATCGCCACCTGCACGTCCGCATTGCCGGTCACGGTTCCGAGGTCCGAGCAGAACCGGGGCGGCGGGCCGGCATAGTGCTCGGCAAGGTGTTCCGCCCGTTCGGGGTGGCGCGTGATCACCGCATCGAGCCGCACCCGGTCGCGCAGGTCCGACAGCGCCGCGACATGGGTCTTGCCGATCATGCCAGCGCCGATGAGGGCGACGCCGGTGCGCTGCGTGTCTGGTGTGTTGTTCATGATTTACGTTAACGATTTATGATATTATTGAGTAACATTGTAAGCTGCGTATATGGGGGCTTCAATGAGTAATTCGCATTACAGTTTTGATCGAGCTGCCCACTCAGATTTTCTAGTCCATTGGACCGGGCGGGATATTGATAGTTATGGTGATCATAATTGGTGCGACCGTGATCACAAGTCAATTACAAGTCAATCTGAGTGCGCGAAGTATGTTAAACGATTGAAAGATATACTGACCTATGGACTTTGGATGACTGAAGAGGATGCGCGTACGTATTTCGTGGGATCAAAGAAAGTTACAATCCCTCCCTCACCGCAATGCTGCTTCACGGAGTTGAAGCTGTCTGAGGCCAGGCGCCATGCTGCACGATACGGTCGTCTAGGCATAGGTGTGAAGAGACCGTTTTTATTTAATAGATTTGGCCGGCCAATGATCTATTTCGGATTCGATGCCAGTGCAACAAATGACAAATTTCTCAGTGCCTGCCTTGCAGATATAACGGAAAAATCACTTCTGAATTATTTCAAGCCAATGAACAGTAATATTAAAATGTTAAACTATGATTTTTATTCTGAATCTGAATGGCGAATTATACTATTTAATGAGTTGATTGATAAGGGGTATATAAAAGATCCGTCCGATCACCGTAACAAGAAGGAATTTGAATACTATAAAGGATTAAGTGATCAAGAAAAATCGAAGCTAAAATATCTTCTTCCTCTAGATCATTGGTTTTCGTTGATAATCTATCCGAGTGTTGACGTAAAGGTCATGTGCCAAGAGGGCAATGGTGAGTATATTTCAAACCAAATAAAAAGGATCAAGTCCGAGCGAGGAGCATCAGGCTCCACACTCGGCGGCGGCTGGCCAATTGAACTGGACTTGGATGCGTGTCGCAATTTCTAGTGAATTGCCTCACCAGTTGCTCAGATCCCCAGCTTGGCGCGGATGATCTCGTTCACCGCCTTGGGGTTGGCCTTGCCGCCGGTGGCCTTCATCACCTGGCCGACGAACCAGCCGGCCATCGACGGCTTCTCCCTGGCCTGCGCGGCCTTGTCGGGATTGGCGGCCAGCACGTCGTCGACCGCGGCCTCGATGGCGCCGGTGTCGGTGACCTGTTTCATGCCGCGGTCCTCGACGATCTGCGCAGGATTGCCGCCTTCGGTCCAGAGGATCTCGAACAGGTCCTTGGCGATCTTGCCCGAGATGTCGCCCCTGGCGATCAGGTCGATGATCGTGCCCAGCTGCGCGGCGCTGACCGGGCTGTCGGCGATGCCGTGGCCTTCCTTGTTCAGGCGGCCGAACAGCTCGTTGATCACCCAGTTCGCGGCGGTCTTGCCGTCGCGGCCCGTGGCGACCTGCTCGAAGAAGGTCGCGTTGGCGGTCTCGGCGGTCAGCACGCTCGCGTCGTATTCGGTCATGCCGTAGTCCTGCACGAAGCGGGCCTTCTTCTGGTCCGGCAGCTCGGGCAGGGAGGCCCTGATCCGGTCGACCCAGGACTGCTGGATGGTCAGCGGCAGCAGGTCGGGGTCGGGGAAATAGCGGTAGTCGTGCGCCTCTTCCTTGGAGCGCATCGAGCGGGTCTCGCCCCTGGTCGGGTCGTAGAGGCGGGTTTCCTGGTCGATCTTGCCGCCGTCCTCGAGGATCGCGATCTGGCGGCGGGCTTCAAAGTCGATCGCCTGCTGGATGAAGCGCATCGAGTTCATGTTCTTGATTTCGCAGCGGGTGCCCAGATGGCCGAAATCGCCGGTCTCGCGGTACGTCTCGTAGGCGCCGGGGCGGCAGACCGAGACGTTGACGTCGGCGCGCAGCGAGCCTTCCTGCATGTTGCCGTCGCAGGTATCGAGATAGCGCAGGATCTGGCGCAGCTTGCGGACGTATTCGGCGGCCTCTTCGGGGCCGCGGATGTCGGGGCGCGAGACGATCTCCATCAGTGCGACGCCGGTGCGGTTGAGGTCGACGAAGGACATGGTCGGGTCCATGTCGTGGATCGACTTGCCGGCGTCCTGTTCCAGGTGGATACGCTCGATCCGGACCCGGCGGGCGACGCCGGGTTCCATGTCGACGATCACCTCGCCCTCGCCGACGATGGGGTGGTAGAGCTGGCTGATCTGGTAGCCCTGCGGCAGGTCGGGATAGAAATAGTTCTTGCGGTCGAACTGGCTGAACAGGTTGATCCCGGCCTTCAGGCCCAGCCCGGTGCGGACCGCCTGCTCGACGCAGAACTCGTTGATCACCGGCAGCATGCCGGGCATCGCGGCGTCGACCAGCGCGACGTTGGTGTTCGGCTCGGCGCCGAAGGTGGTCGAGGCGCCGGAGAACAGTTTCGCCGTCGACTTGACCTGGGCGTGCACCTCCATGCCGATGACCAGCTCCCAGTCCTCGCGGGCGCCGGCGATCGTCTTCGGCTTGGGTTCGGTGTAGGACAGCTCGCTCATGGAAACCCCGTCTCGGTGCGTCGGGGCGGGTTTAGAGCGGCGGCGCGCAAACGGCAAGGGCCGGGGGGCGTCAGCCGTGCAGGATCCGCCGCAGGTCCAGCAGCCCGGCGGCGACGTCCTCGGGCAGGGCGCCGTTCTCGGCGAAGATGCGGTGAGTCATCCGCTCCATGTCGGGCAGCGTCGCGGCGCCGGTCAGCCGGTGCAGCCGGCGCGACAGCCGGATGACGGCCTGGCCCGGCGTGCCGCACTGGTCGGCTATCCAGCCGCCGAGCGCGGCCAGTTCGCGCGCCTCGGCGGCGGGGATGTCGATACACCGACTGCATCTGCAGCACCATCGCCGTCTGCCGCGAGTCGGTCAGCGGGCCGAGCGACCTGGCCAGCGCGTTGAGGATGCCGCTGGCGGCGACCCGTGCATCGTCGATGCTGTCGGCGGGGTGAAGGGTCGCGCGGCGGCGGAAGCCGAAGCGGCGGGCGGCGAGGCGCACGTCGCGGGCGGCGTCGGTCAGTTCCGAGGCGATGTCGGCGGCGTGGCGGGCGCGGTAGTACCAGACCAGCGCGGCGCCGGCGATGGCGAGCAGCCCGAGGATGATGTGCATGTGGCCGGTCCCGGTTCCCGTTGCGGGCGTTGCCTAGCACGAAAACCGGGGCGGAATGATGACCCGCCGGGACCGCCGGCGGGTCGGGATCCTGCGACGTGGCGCCGCGAAAGCCGGTCAGGCGGCCTTGCGCGGGTGGCGGCCTTCCTTGACTTCCTCGATGATCTTGGCGGTGAACGCCTCGAGATCGCCGGGGTTGCGGCTGGTGATGATGCCGTTCGAGATCGCGACGTCCTTGTCCACCCAGTTCGCGCCGGCGTTGATCACGTCGGTCCTGATGGAATGGTAGGAGGTCATCTCGCGGCCTTTCGCGACGCCGGCCTCGATCAGCAGCCAGGGCGCGTGGCACACCGCGGCGACGATGCGGCCGGTCTCGGTGAAGGCGCGGACCAGCGCCACGGCGGTCTCGTCGGCGCGCAGCAGGTCGGGGTTGATCTGCCCGCCGGGCAGCACCAGCGCGTCGTAGTCCTCGGGCGAGGCGTCTTCGATCTTCAGGTCGGCGTCGACGGTCCTGCCCCAGTCGTCCTTGTCCCAGCCCTTCGCCGGCTTGCCGTCGGGGGTGGCGACGTGGACCGTCGCGCCCGCCTCGCGCAGCCTTTCCAGCGGCGTGAACAGCTCGGACTGCTCGAAGCCGTGGGTGGTCATGATCAGGATGCTGGTGTCGGTGATGTCGGGCATGAAGGGCTCCTTTCCGGTTGCCTTGGCGCGACAACGCCCCGGTGGAGCCGATGTTCCTACGGCAGCGGCGGGTGTCGCCGCGTCAGGCGCCGGGAAGCGTCGCCGCGACGGCGCCGGGCAGCCGGTTGCCGAAGATGGCCAGGGCGATGCGCCGCTGCGCCGCGGGGGCCGGCCCGCCAAGCTGGCCGAGCCGGGCGGACAGCGCCGGCACCGCCTGCAGCGGCGAGGCGTACTGGTTCGCCACCCAGGCGCCCAGCAGCGCCAGCTCGCGCGCCTCGGCCGCGTCGATGGCGAAGGTGGCCTGCATCTGCGTGAGCAGGCCGCGCTGGTGCGCGGTGGAGGCGCCCTCGACCGTGATCATGGCGTGGAACAGCGCCGCGGCGGCGATGCGCGGGTTGTCCACCCCTACCACCGGGGCCAGCAACTCGGGCGCGGCCGCGCGGCCGCCGCCGGCCAGCGTGACCGCCGGGAACGCGCCGTTGCGCATGAAGTGCAGCAGCAGCAGGACGGTGGCGGCGAAAGCGAACAGCGCGGTCATCATGTCGGATCCTCCGAGGGCCGGTCGGTCCCGGCGACAGCTGCGGAGGGTGGCGGCGAATTGTGGCACCGCGGGGTCGGAACGGCGGTGGTTTCGTGCCGGTGGCCGCGGCCCGCGGTCAGTGGCCGGTCAGCGCCCGTTCAGCGCCCGCCGGAGACCTTGAGGATCTCGCCGGTGACGTAGGACGCCTTGTCCGAAAGCAGCCACAGGATCGCCTCGGCGACCTCGTCGGCGGTGCCGGCGCGCCGCATCGGCAGGTCCGGCGCCATCCGCGCGGCGCGGTCGGGGGCGCCGCCCTTGGCGTGGATCGGCGTCTCGATCACCCCGGGGCGGACCGCGTTCACCCGCAGCCCGTGCGCCGCCTGCTCGGCGGCGAGGCCGATGGTGAAGCTGTCGATCGCGCCCTTGGTCGCGGCGTAGTCGACATACTGGTTCGCCCCGCCCAGCACCGCCGCCACCGACGAGACGTTGACGATCGCGCCGCCCGGCCCGCCGTGTGCGCGCGACAGCCGGCGCACCGCCTGCGCCGCGCACAGGAAGCTGCCGGTGACGTTGACCGCGAACAGCTGCGACAGCCGCTCGGCGGTGATCTGCTCGACCCGCGCCGCGGGGGCGACGATGCCGGCGTTGTTGACCAGCGCGTCGAGCCGGCCGAGCCCCTCGTCGAGGCGGTCGAACATCGCCGCGACCTGCGCCGGGTCGGCGACGTCGGCCTGCAGCAGCAGCGCGCGCCCGCCGGCGGCGCGCACCGCCTCGGCCGCCGCCTCGGCCCCGGCCCGGTCGGAGCGGTAGTTGACGCCGACGTCCCAGCCGGCGCCCGCGGCAAGCCGGGCGGTGGCGGCGCCGATCCCGGCGGAGGCGCCGGTGACCAGCACCACGGGGCGGGCGGCGGCGTTTTCGGATGTGGGCATGGCGGCTCCTCAGGCTGCGGGGGCGTCGAGAATGCGCCCGACGATCTCGGTGGTGTCGCGCGACAGCGCGTCGCGGTCGGCGATGCGCTGCAGCTGGTGCAGGATCAGCGCCTGGCGCCCCTCGTCGAACTGGCGCCAGGTCTCGAACGCGCCGGCCAGCCGCGCGGTGGTCTGCGGGTTCACCGGGTCGAGCTTGATCAGCCAGTCGGCGAGGAAGCGGTAGCCGGCGCCGTCGGCGCGGTGAAAGCCGGCCATGTTGCCCATCGCGAAGCTGCCCACCACCGCGCGCAGCCGGTTCGGCGTCTTCCAGTCGAAATCGGCGTGCTCGGTCAGCGCCTGCACGGTCTCGACCGCGCGCTCGGGCGGGGTCAGCGCCGCCTGCACCGAGAACCACTTGTCCAGCACCAGCGGGTCGTCCTTCCAGCGGGCGTGGAACGCGGCCAGCGCGGCGTCGGCGTTGTCCGAACGGACCAGCAGGCCCAGCGCCTGCATCGTCTCGGTCATGTTGTCGGTGCGGGCGAACACCGCGCGCGCGGTGGCGGCGTCGGGTTCGAGCCGGGTCAGCAGCCCCAGCAGGCGGCCGCTGAGCGCCCGCCGACCGGCGCTGTCCGCGTCCGGGCTGTAGCGGCCGGGAACCGCCAGCGCACGGATCCGTTCGGGCAGGTCGGGGATCAGCCGCGCCAGCGCCGTGTCGAGCCGGATCAGCGCGACGCGCACCTCGGCCGGATCGGGCGGCGGGCTGTCCTGGCGCACGGTGCGGAACACGTCCTCGGCGGTGGGAAAGCCCAGCACCAGCGCCTTGAACGCCGGGTCCAGCGCCGGATCGTCGAGCGCGGCGACCAGCGCGGTCAGCAACTCGGGGTCGGCCGGGGTGTCCGGCGCGCGGACCATGCGGGCCAGCACGTCGCGGGTCAGCGCGTGCCCGGCCTCCCACTTGTTGAACGGGTCGGTGTCGTTGGCCAGCAGGAAGGCGCGCTCGGCGTCGTCGGCCGTGCGGTTCAGGATCACCGGCGCCGAGAAGCCGCGCAGCAGCGACGGCACCGGGCGTGCGGCGAGGCCCTCGAAGGTGAAGCTCTGCCGCGCCTCGGTCAGCTCCAGCATCCGGGTCGGCACGACCTCGGCACCCTGCCGGTCCAGCAGGCCGGCGGCGACCGGGATCACCAGCGGCCGCTTCTCGGCCTGGCCCGGCGTCGGCGGCGTGGACTGGGTCAGGGTCAGCGTGTAGGTGTCGCCCTCGAAGCTTTCCTCGACGCCGAGGCGCGGCGTGCCGGCCTGCGAGTACCAGCGCGCGAACTGCGTCAGGTCGCGGCCGGTGGCATCCTCGAACACCTCGATCCAGTCCTCGATCGTGCAGGCCTGGCCGTCGTGCCGCTCGAAATAGAGGTCGAGCGCGCGGCGGTAGGCGTCGGCGCCGACCAGCCGGTGCAGCATGCCGATCACCTCGGCGCCCTTCTCGTACACGGTGGCGGTGTAGAAGTTGTTGATCTCGATGTATTCCTGCGGCCGCACCGGATGCGCCAGCGGGCCCGCGTCCTCGCGGAACTGGCGCGTGCGCAGCATCTGCACGTCCTCGATCCGCTTCACCGGGCGGCTGCGCTGGTCGCCCGAGAACTGCTGGTCGCGGAACACCGTCAGCCCCTCCTTCAGGCACAGCTGGAACCAGTCGCGGCAGGTGATCCGGTTGCCGGTCCAGTTGTGGAAATACTCGTGCGCGATGATCCCCTCGATCAGTTCGTAGTCGCGGTCGGTCGCGGTCTCGGGGCTGGCCAGCACGTATTTCGAGTTGAAGATGTTGAGGCCCTTGTTCTCCATCGCGCCCATGTTGAAGTCGTCCACCGCGACGATCATGAACAGGTCGAGGTCGTACTCGCGGCCATATTCGGTCTCGTCCCAGCGCATCGAGCGCTTCAGCGCGTCCATCGCGTAGGCGCACTTGTGCTGGTCGCCGGGGCGGACGTAGATCTTCAGCGCCACCTCGCGCCCCGAGGCGGTGACGAAACCGTCGTCGTGCGAGACCAGATCGCCCGCCACCAGCGCGAACAGGTAGCTGGGCTTGGGGTGCGGGTCGTGCCATTCGGCCCAGCCGGGGCCCTGCGCGGTCGGGTTGCCGTTCGACAGCAGCACCGGCTGGTCGCCCTCGATCCGCACGGTGTAGGTTGCCATCACGTCGGGACGGTCGGGAAAGAAGGTGATCTTGCGAAAGCCCTCGGCCTCGCACTGGGTGCAGTACATGCCTTTGGACATGTAGAGCCCCTCGAGCGCAGTGTTGTCCTTCGGCGCGATCTCGACCTCGGCCTCCCAGGTGAAGGGTCCGTCCGGCAGCGCGCCGGCGGGCACGGTCAGCCCCTCGGCATCGGGGTTGAGCTCGATCCGCGCGCCGTCGATGGCGGCCGCGCGCAGCGTCAGCTTCTCGCCGTCGAGCCGCAGGTCCTGGCCCGGCGCGGCGTGCGGGTTGGGCCGCATCGACAGCCGCGCGGCAACGCGCGTGGCTGCCGGATCGAGCCGGAACGTCAGATGCACCGCGTCCACCAGGTAGGCGGGGGGCGCGTAGTCCGTCAGGCGGATGGTGGGGGGCGTGTCGGTGCGCATGGAAAACCTCGCTGTGTCGCCGCAGATGTAGCCCAAGGGGCGGCGGGTTGAAAGCCGGCGGCGGGCCCCGGTTCCGCCCCCGGCGGGACCGGGGAGAAAGGGAATGGCGCGTCAGCGCCTCCATCGGATCCGTCCGCTGGATCCGTCCGCTGGATCCGTCCGCTGGATCCGTCCGCTGGATCCGTCCGCTGGATCCGTCCGCTGGATCCGTCCGCTGGATCCGTCCGCTGGATCCGTCCGCTGGATCCGTCCGCTGGATCCGTCCGCTGGATCCGTCCGCTGGATCCGTCCGCTGGATCCGCATGCCGGCCCGGCCGGTGGCGGGAACGCGGGCGCGGGCTAGGTGGTTGTCCCGTTGCAATCCGCGCAGGAGGCCGAGATGAGCGCACCGCACGACAGCCCCGAAAAGCAGGCCAGGCGTCACAAGCCCGCGCTGGGCGGGATCGCGCTGAGCCTGATCGTGGGCGGCCTGTTCGCCCTGCTGATCGCCGCCTGGGCGATCCTGGGCGGCGATGATCCGGACGGCGCCGAGACCCGGATCGAGGGGCTGACCGGCGAGGAGGTCGAGGTCGAGGACGACGACCCGATCGAGACCGTGCCGGCGACCGAGACGCAGATCGATCCCGGCCAGTAGCGGCCAGTCGCGGCGCTTCACGGCACGGTGAGCGGCGCGGCCTGCTGACAGCATGCTGTCAGCAGGGCTGTGCGAGAACCATGGCACCGAAACGTGCTATGGGAGTCGCAGCATGACCTACCGACCCGACAACTTCACTGTCTGGACCGAGATCCCGGTCACCGACCTGGCCGCGGCGGTGGCGTTCTACAACGCCGTCACCGATGCCGGCCTCGAGATCGACGACAACGGCCCGAACCCGATGGCGATGTTCCGCCCGAAGGATCCCAGCGGCGGCGTCGCCGGGCATCTCTACCCGGGCAAGCCCGCCGCCGACGGCAGCGGCCCGACCGTGCACCTGGCGGCGCCGGGCCGGCTGGAGGACACGCTGGAGCGGGTGCGCAAGGCCGGCGGCCAGGTCGTCTCGGAGCCGATCGCGCTGCCGGTCGGGCGCTTCGCCTACATCCGCGATCCCGACGGCAACTCGATCGGCGTGTTCGAGACCCCGTGATGCGCCGCAGCGACCGCCTGTTCCAGATCGTGCAGTATCTGCGGGGCGGTCGCCTGACCACCGCGCGGCGTCTGGCCGCGCGGCTGGAGGTCAGCGAGCGGACGATCTACCGCGACATCGCCGACCTGCAGTCCTGCGGCGTGCCGATCGAGGGCGAGGCCGGCGTCGGCTACCTGCTGCGCGAGGGGTTCGATCTGCCGCCGCTGATGTTCACCCGCGACGAGGTCGCGGCGCTGGTCGCCGGCGCGCGGCTGGTGCGCGCCTGGGGCGGCGCGTCGCTGGCGCTGGCCGCCGAGGAGGCGCTGGTCAAGATCGAGGCGGTGTTGCCGCCCGAGGCGCGCGCCCGCGCCCGCGAGGTGCAGATCCACGCCGCCAGCTGGGACATGACCGACGCGCTGCGCGCCCGGCTCGACGCGATCGAGGCGGCGGTCGACGCGCGCACCCGGCTGGCGATCGCCTATGTCGACGCCGAAGGGCGCCCCACCGCGCGCACCGTGCGCCCGCTGGGGCTGTGGTTCTGGGGCAAGGTCTGGACCCTGGTCGCCTGGTGCGAGCTGCGCGAGGATTTCCGCATGTTCCGCATCGACCGCATCGGCGAGTCCGCCGACGCCGGCCGGTTCCGCGCCGAGCGCGGCCGCACGCTGGCGGATTTCTACCGCGCGATGCAGCTGAAGGGGCCGCCCGGCTGACGCCGGGACGAGGTCCGCCGCCTCGGCGGTTGCCTATCGGAAACGGAATCCCTTATTTGAGACCCATCCGAACCGGCCGGCGGTCCGGTGCCGCGGCCCGCAGGGGTCCGCGGTGCCGCCGCACGGGGCGGGCAGACACCTCAACTATTCGGTGCGGCTGTTCAGGGCGGCGCCGCGGAAATGGAGCGATTGATGACCGAGCGCGTCGAGAAGAGCGGATTGCAGGTGGAGGCCGCGCTGGCCCGGTTCCTCGAGCAGGAGGCGCTGCCGGGCACCGGCGTCGCGCCGCAGGCGTTCTGGGACGCGCTGGCCGGCATGGTCGCCGAGCTGGGGCCGCGCAACCGGGCGCTGCTCGAGACCCGCGAGCGGCTGCAGGCGCGGATCGACGACTGGCACCTCGAGCGGAAGGGCCAGCCGCACGACGCCGACGCCTACGAGGCGTTCCTGCGCGAGATCGGCTACATCGTCCCCGAGGGCGGCGATTTCACCGTCGAGACCGAGAACGTCGATCCCGAGATCGCCGCGATCCCCGGCCCGCAGCTGGTGGTGCCGGTGATGAACGCGCGCTACGCGCTGAACGCCGCGAACGCGCGCTGGGGCAGCCTCTACGACGCGCTCTACGGCACCGACGCGCTGGGCGACCGGCCCGCCGGCGGCGGCTACGACCCCGAGCGCGGCGCGCGGGTGATCGCCTGGGCCAGGGGGTTCCTGGACCGGGCGGTGCCGCTGCGGGGCGCTGCCTGGGCTGATGTCACCGGGCTGGCGGTCGCGGACGGCGCGCTGGTCGCGCGGATCGCCGGGGGGACCGCGGCGCTGGCCGACCCGGCGGCGCTGGCCGGCTTTCAGGGCACGGCGGCGGCGCCGGACAGCATCCTGCTGCGCCACAACCGCCTGCTGATCGAGGTGCTGATCGACGCGGACAGCCCGATCGGCAAGACCGATCCGGCGCACATCGCCGACGTGTGGCTGGAATCTGCGATCTCGACGATCATGGACTGCGAAGATTCGGTCGCCGCCGTCGACGGGCCGGACAAGGCGCTGGCCTACCGCAACTGGCTGGGGCTGATGAAGGGCGATCTGACCGAGGAGGTCCGCAAGGGCGGCCAGAGCTTCACCCGGCGGCTGAACCCGGACGCGAGCTACCAGACCCCGGACGGCGGCAGCCTCGAGGTCAAGTGCCGCAGCCTGATGCTGGTGCGCAACGTCGGCCACCTGATGACCACGCCGGCGGTGCTGGACGCGCAGGGCGCCGAGATCCCCGAGGGGCTGCTGGACGCGCTGTGCACCGTGCTGTGCGCGGTCCACGACCTGCAGAAGACCGGCGGGCCGCGGAACTCGGTCCGGGGTTCGGTCTATGTGGTGAAGCCGAAGATGCACGGGCCCGAGGAGGTCGCCTTCGCCGACCAGATCTTCGGCTATGTCGAGCGCGCGCTGCGGCTGCCGGCAAACACCGTCAAGATCGGCATCATGGACGAGGAGCGCCGCACCACGGTGAACCTGAAGGAGTGCATCCGCGCCGCGAAGCACCGGGTCTGCTTCATCAACACCGGCTTTCTCGACCGCACCGGCGACGAGATCCACACCTCGATGGAGGCCGGCGCGATGGTGCGCAAGGCCGAGATGAAGGGCACGAAGTGGATCGCCGCCTACGAGGACAACAACGTCGACGTCGGCCTGGCCTGCGGGCTGCGCGGCCGCGCGCAGATCGGCAAGGGCATGTGGGCGATGCCGGACCTGATGGCCGACATGCTGGAGCAGAAGATCGGCCACCCGAAATCCGGCGCGAACTGCGCCTGGGTGCCCAGCCCCACCGCCGCCACGCTGCATGCCACGCATTACCACCAGGTCGACGTGCCGGACCGGCAGGACGAGATCGCCAGGGGCGGACCGCGGGCCGCCCTGGGCGATCTGCTGACGATCCCGGTGGCGCGGGGCGTGAACTGGTCGGACGACGAGGTCCGCGCCGAGATCGAGAACAACGCCCAGGGCATCCTGGGCTACGTTGTGCGCTGGGTCGATGCCGGGGTGGGCTGCTCGAAGGTGCCGGACATCGACGACGTCGGGCTGATGGAGGACCGGGCGACCTGCCGGATCAGCTCGCAGCACATGGCGAACTGGCTGCACCACGGGGTGATCAGCGAGGCCCAGGTGATCGAGGTGATGAAGCGCATGGCCAAGGTGGTGGACCGGCAGAACGCCGGCGATCCGGGCTATGCGCCGATGGCGCCCGGCTTCGACGGGCCGGCGTTCCGCGCTGCCTGCGATCTGGTGCTGAAGGGACGCGCGCAGCCGTCGGGCTATACCGAGCCGCTGCTGCACCATTACCGGCTGAAGGCGAAGGAGGCGATGGCATGACGACGATTTCCCTCAAGGCCGCGCAGCGGATCATCGCCGCGGCGCTGGAAAAGGGCGGCGCGCTGTCGCTGAAGCCGCTGTCGGTGGTGGTGCTGGACCCAGGCGGGCAGGTGAAGGCCTTCGCCCGGCAGGACGGCGCATCGCCCGGCCGCTATGCCATCGCCCACGGCAAGGCCTATGGCGCGGTGATGCTGGGCATGGGCGGGCAGGCGCAGATGGCGCGGGCCGAGGCGCAGTCCTATTTCATGCTGGCCGCGAACGGCGCCTTCGGCGGCGCGGTGGTGCCGGTGCCGGGCGGTGTGCTGGTGCGCGGCGCCGAGGGCGCGGTGATCGGCGCGGTCGGGGTGACCGGCGATACCTCGGACAACGACGAGATCTGCGCCGTGACCGGCATCGAGGCGGCGGGGCTGACGCCGGAAGCCTGACCCCGGCCTAGATCCGGCCCGCCGCCGCAAGCCGCCGGAAGGCTTCGAACGTGTCCCGGATGCCCTGCGCCGGCGCGACCGACGGATAATCCCCGACCCGCGCGCGGAGCGGGGCGTCCGAAAGATCCGGCGGCACCGGCAGCGGCCTGCCGGTGGTCGTGATCCCGTGGCCGGGTGCGAGCTCGGACAGGATCGCCAGGCCGTCCTCGACCGACATGCAGGCGCCGTTGAGGTCGAACACGGCGGCGTCCGCGCCGTCGGTGCAGATCGCGGCGATGAACGCCGCGGCGGCCTCGCCGGCGTAGAGCCAGCTGACCGGGCCGCCGAAGGCGATCTCGAACGGCGCGCCGCGGGCGGCCGCCGCGATCGCCGCGCTGGTTTCCGAGGTCATCCCCTGGTCGCGCGCGACACCGTAGACGACGTTGGGCCGGATCCCCACCGACGGCACGCCCCAGTCCAGCCAGTAGACCTGCGCCGTGTGCTCGTTGGCGAGCTTGTAGGCGCCGTAGAGCGTGGCCATGAACCGGCCACCGGGCGGCATCCCGTGGACCGCGGTGGAGCTGGCATAGGCCAGCCGCAGCACTCCGCCCCGGCGGGCGGTTTCCAGGATGTTGATCGTGCCCTCGACGTTCACCCGCGCGCCGGCGGCGGGGGAGGCCTTGCAGAACGGCACCTGCAACCCCGCCAGGTGGATGATCGCGCGGATGCCGTGGCGGTCGCGGATGCCGTCCAGTGCTGCCGCGTCGGCGATGTCGCCTGTCTCCCAGGTCAGCGCGGCGGCGGCCTCGGGGCCGAGGAGCAGCGCCGGGCGGCGGCGGTCGTCGGTCAGGTCGAACGCCACCACCGGCACGCCGGAGCGGGCGAGGACGGCCACCGTCCAGGCGCCGATGCAGCCGCCGGCGCCGGTCACCAGCACCGGGCCGTCGATGCGCCCGGGTTCGACCAGAAAGGGATCGGTCAGGAAGTCCATGGGGTGTCTCCGTCGCTTTGCCTGACACCGGTCTAGCGCCTTTTTCGCGCGTTTGTCCGCAAACCGCGCACCTGCTGCCGCTTTTCCGGGCCGACACCGTGTTTCGATGAAACCACCGGCGCCGGGCCTTTTGCTTGGCTGCCGCGCGCGCTAGACCTTGAGTCGGCTATTGAGAAGGTGTTCGCATGTCCCGCCCCGTGGTCGGCATCGTCGGCAATTTCCACCTGGTCAACGACCAGTACCCGGCGCAGGCCTGCGGCGAGTCGAACATCGAGGCGGTGGCGCAGGTGGCCGGCGCTCTGCCGCTGGTGCTGCCGGCGCGGCCCGATCTGGCCGCCGTTCCCGACATCCTGGACGCGGTCGACGGCGTCGTGCTGCCCGGCGGCCGGCCGAACGTGCACCCCAGTTTCTACGGCCACGACGAGACCGAGGCGCACGGCACCTTCGATCTGAACCGGGACAACCTGGCGCTGCCGCTGATCCGCGCCTGCGTCGAGCAGGGGGTGCCGATCCTGGGCATCTGCCGCGGCTTCCAGGAATTCAACGTCGCCTTCGGCGGCACGCTGCACCCCGAGATCCGCGACCTGCCGGGGCGGATGAACCACCGCATGCCGCCCGACGGCACGCTGGAGGAGAAGTTCGCACATCGCCACGCCGTCACCCTGACGCCGGGCGGGCGCTTTGCCCGCATCCTCGGCGCCGACGAGGTGCTGGTGAACACGCTGCACGGGCAGGGCATCACCGATCCGGGCGCGCGGGTCGTGGTCGAGGGTCACGCCCCCGACGGCACCCCCGAGGCGATCCACATCGACGGCGCCCGCGGCTTCGCCATGGCGGTGCAGTGGCACCCGGAGTGGAACGCCGCCGCCGACCCGGTGTCGCGGCCGCTGTTCGAGGCGTTCGGCGCGGCGCTGCGCCGCGGCGCGTTGCGCCAGACCGGGTGAGGTCGCCCGCCGGCGGTGCTTGAATTGCACACGCGCCGCGACGTATACGTTGCGGCGGGACATTTTCCTTGAAGGATTCCAACGATGCGAGCCGAGGCATGACCGACAGGCGCGTGGCGGTGGTCGGCGGCGGCTATTTCGCCCGCTACCAGATCGCGGCCTGGACCCGCATCGCCGGGGTGGCGCTGACCTGCGTCGCGGACGGCGCCGCCGGTGCGCGGGCGCGGGTGCGCGCGGAATTCGCCGGGCTGCCGGTGGTCGAGGACGCCGAGGCGGCGCTGGATCTGGGGCCGCTGGACATCCTGGACATCGCCACGCCCCCGGCGGCGCATGCCGGGCTGATCCGCCGCGCGCTGGGCCGGGTGCCCTGCGTGATCTGCCAGAAGCCGTTCTGCAACAGCGTCGAGGAGGCACGCGACATCACCGCCGAGGCCGAGGCCGCGGGCACCCGGCTGGTGGTGCATGAGAATTTCCGCTTCCAGCCCTGGTATCGCGAGGCGGCGCGGCTGCTGGCCTCGGGGCGGCTGGGCGCGGTGGCGCAGGCGCGCTTCGCGCTGCGCCCCGGCGACGGCGCCGGGGCCGACGCCTATCTCGACCGGCAGCCGTATTTCCGCGCGATGCCGCGCTTCCTGATCCACGAGACCGGCATCCACCTGATCGACGTGTTCCGCTTCCTGTTCGGCGCGCCCGCGGGCGTCTATGCCGATCTGCGCAGGGTGAACCCGGTGATCGTCGGCGAGGACGCGGCACTGGTGATCCTCGATCTTGCCGGCGGCGGCCGGGCGCTGTTCGACGGCAACCGGACGCTGGACCACGCCGCGCACGACCCGCGCCTGACCATGGGCGAGCTGGAGATCGAGGGCGCCGCCGCCAGCCTGCGCCTGACCGGCGACGGCCGGCTGTGGCTGCGCGAACGGGGTGCGGCCGCGTGGGCCGAGCACCCGCACGTCTTCGTCGACCGCGACTTCGGCGGCGACTGCGTGCAGGCGTTCCAGCAGCACGTCGTGGACGCGCTGGACGGCCGCGGCGGCATCGAGACGCTGGCGCGGGACTATCTGGCCAACCTCGAGGTCGAGCGGCTGGTCTACCAGTCCGCCGCCGAAGGGCGGAAGATCGAGATCGGACCCCCGGGCGGAGACGGCCGATGAGCGACAGCTGGCAGATCACCGCCTTCAAGTACGCCGAACGCGGCGCGCGCACGCGGCGCGACAGCTTCGTGTTCGACGACGACCACGCCGCGCCGCACCCGATGGACTACTATGTCTGGCTGCTGGAGGGCGGCGGCCGGCGGATCCTGGTCGACACCGGCTACGACCGCGCCGAGGGCGCCGCCCGCGGCCGCCCGATCGAGACCCCGCCCGAGGTGATGCTGGCCAACCGCGGGATCGACCCGGGCAGTATCGAGACGGTGATCCTGACGCATCTGCACTACGACCACGCCGGCTCGCTGCACGCGTTCCCGAACGCGCGGCTGTGGGTGCAGGAGGCCGAGATGGCTTATGCCACCGGCCCGTGCATGTGCCACGACGCGCTGCGCATGCCGTTCACCGGCGCGCATGTCTGCGACATGGTCCGGGCGCTGTTCGCCGGGCGGGTGCGGTTCGTCTCGGGCAGCGCCGAGGTCGCGCCGGGGGTCGAGCTGCACCTGATCGGCGGCCATTCGCGCGGCCTGCAGGCGGTGCGGGTGCGCACCCGGCGCGGCTGGGTGGTGCTGGCCTCGGACGCCAGCCACTACTACGAGAACTTCCTGTCCGGAAAGCCGTTCCCGATCGTGGTCGACATGCAGGACATGCTGGACGGGTTCGCGCAGATCCGGGCGCTGGCTGACAGCGATGCGCACGTGATCCCCGGCCACGACCCGCTGGTCCGGCGGCTGTATCCGGCGCTGGGCGACGGCAACGTGCGCGCGCTGCACGCCGACCCGGCTCCGGGGCTGCTGCGGGCGGACGGCCGCGCGCGCTGAGCGCCGCGGGAACGGCCGCTCGCCGGTCGCGGCGCTGCGCGAAGCTGCTGCTTGTCAACCGGCCGTTCTGCCCGTACCCAACAGGGACGCAGAACGCGGGCGCGGCGCCTCGCACGGGCAGGCCGCCCCCCGGGTGCCGGTGTCGGCGGCGTGCCGCCGGGGATATGCCATGAAGCTGATACTGCACATCGGGACCGAGAAGACCGGTACCACCGCCTTCCAGATCTGGATGCACGAGAACACCCAGGCGCTGCGCCGGCAGGGCGTGTGGTACGCGCAGGCCTTCGACGTGCCCAACAACCGCAAGCTGTCGGTGATCGCGCGCAGGCCCGACGAGCGCGAGGACGGTTTCGGCTTCTACGGCATCCAGACCGAGGCGGACCACGAGGCGTTCCGCGACCGCACGCTGGCGGCCTTCGCCCGTGACGTCGAGGCGGCGCGCGCCGCCGGGGCGCACACCTATTTCGTCAGCTCCGAGCACCTGCACAGCCGCCTGCGCTTCCAGGAGATGGTCGACCGCACCGCGGGGATCGTGAAGCCGCAGTTCGACGCGGTCGAGATTGTCTGCTTCCTGCGGCCGCAGATCGACACCGCGCTGTCGCTGGCATCGACCGGCGCGCGGGTCGGCATGCACATCGACGAACGCTTCTTCGAGCGCGTCAAGCCGGGGAACCCGTACTACAACTACCCCGCGCTGCTGGAGCGATGGGCCAACGCCTTCGGCGAGCAGGCGGTGACGCCGGTGCCGTTCGTGCGCGAAAAGCGGCCGGTGGAGTATTTCAAGCGCCGGCTGGGGCTGGACCCGCAGGCCGACTACGCCCCCGACCGCCGCATCAACAGCACCGTCGATTATCGCGTGGTGGCGCTGATGAACGCGCTGGTGCGCGAGAACGCCACCAACAAGCCGCGCGAGCTGCACCCGATGTTCCGCACCTTCTTCATCGAGGAGTTGCCCTGCGAGGAGCCGCTTGCCGTCGGCCAGGAGACGGCGCGCGAGATCCAGGCCCGGTTCGACGCGCAGAACCGTCGCCTGGCCCGGCTGTGGCCGCAGATCTCGGAGCAGGACTTGCAGCCGGACTGGTCGCGCTACGGCGAGGGCAATTTCCACAAGCTGGAAACCGCGGACTACACGCCGATCGTGCGCCATGTGATCGGCCGCTTCAACGCCGACCTGGCGATGCAGCGCGGCCGCGTCAGCGTGATGGAATCCAGGCAGGCCGAGGCCGAAGGCAAGCTGGATCTGGCGATCCGCCACCAGAAGAAGGCGATCGCCCAGGTGGAGCAGGCCCGCGCCGTGGACAGCATGGCGAAGTGGGCCGATACCCAGCACGGGCATTACGTCGACCGGCTGGAGCGGCTGCACGCACTGCGCGCGGCCGCTTCGGCGGACCCGGGCGGGCAGGCGCCCTCTGGCGGCGCCGCCGGCGGGGCGGCCGGAGGAGGCGCCGCCGCGGGGAAGGCCGCGGCGCCCGAGGACGAGGAGACGGCCGCCGGCCGGCCCGGCGAGCCGTCGGCGCCACCGGCGCCACGCGGGATGCTGTCGCTGCTGCGCAACCTGGTGCCGCGGCGGAACTGACCGCAGATCGTGCGATCCGCCGGGTTGCGCCGTGCCGCCGGACCGGGTCAGATGGCGGCGACCGCCCGCCCGGGCCACGAGACAGGAGAGCCCCAAATGAGCTTCAACGCGCTGCTGGTGACCAAGGACGAGGACGGCAAGACCTCGGCCGCGGTGACCGAACTGACCGAGGACCGTCTGCCCGAGGGCGACGTGACCGTCGCCGTCTCGCATTCGACGCTGAACTACAAGGACGGGCTGTGCGTCGGCCCCGGCGGCGGGCTGGTGCGCAATTACCCGCACGTTCCGGGGGTCGACTTCGCCGGCACCGTCGAGCGCTCGGACCATCCCGGCTACAAGCCGGGCGACAAGGTGGTGCTGACCGGCTGGCGCGTCGGCGAGGCGCACTGGGGCGGCTATGCGCAGAAGGCGCGGGTCAAGGGCGACTGGCTGGTGCCGCTGCCCGAGGGGATGACCGCGCGCCAGGCGATGGCCGTGGGCACCGCCGGGTTCACCGCGATGCTGGCGGTCAACGCGCTGGAGGATCACGGCCTGGCGCCCGGCGACGGGCCGGTGCTGGTGACCGGCGCCGCGGGCGGCGTCGGCTCGGTCGCGACGGCGCTGCTGGCGGCGCTGGGATACGAGGTCGCGGCGGTCACCGGCCGCCCCGAGACCGAGGCCTATCTGCGCGATCTCGGCGCCGGTCGCATCATCCCCCGCGCGGACCTGGCCGAAACCGTCAAGCGGCCGCTGGAGAGCGAGACCTGGGCCGGCTGCGTCGACGCGGTGGGCGGCGCCATGCTGGCGCGGGTGCTGGGGCAGATGAAATACGGCGCCTCGGTCGCCGCGGTCGGCCTGGCGGGCGGCGCGCAGCTTCCGGCCACGGTGATCCCGTTCCTGCTGCGCGGCGTCAACCTGCTGGGCATCGACAGCGTGATGCAGCCCTACGACAGCCGGGTCCGGGCCTGGTCGCGCATCGCCGAGCTGATGCCGATGGACAAGCTCGAGGCGATGATCCAGCCGGCCACGCTGTCAGATCTGCCCGACCTGGGCGCGGCGATCCTGAAGGGCGGCGTCAAGGGCCGGGTGGTGGTCGACGTCAACGCCTGATCCGGGCGGCACCGTTCGCTTCCGTATCCGGTCCGGCACGGACGGGGCACGGACGGGGCACGGACGGGGCACGGACGGGCCCGGGCGGGGGGGGCCGGTTGACCGGGCGGGCCGGGCCGTGACACAAGCAATTCGCGGCCGCGCGGGTCGCAGACGGGCGATGGTCGTGCGCTTTCGGGGTCCCGGACCTGACCTGTTCCGCCCTATCCTTGGTCGCGGGGCGGTGTGCCGATCGCGCCGGGAACCGAAACGCAAACCGATAGCCAGGGGGCTGCAATGACCGAGACGACATCGGACGCGCCGAACGCCATCGACACCGACTACGAGATCGGTCAGGACAACATCGACGGCCAGCTGGGGCCGTTCGGGTTCGACATCCACAACCCGGTGTTCCTGATCTCGGGCCTGTCCATCGTCGCCTTCGTGTTCTACGCGCTGGCGCTGCCGGAACAGGCGGCGTCGATCTTCGGCTGGCTGCGGCCGTTCCTGACCAGCACCTTCGACTGGTTCTTCCTGCTGTCGGCGAACGTGTTCGTGCTGTTCTGCCTGGCGCTGATCTTCAGCCCCTGGGGCGGCGTGCGGCTGGGCGGGCCGGACGCCAAGCCGGACTACAGCTATGCCGGCTGGTTCGCGATGCTGTTCGCCGCCGGCATGGGCATCGGGCTGATGTTCTTCGGGGTGCTGGAGCCGGCCTACTACTTCGGCACGCCCTGGGGCGACGAGCCGCTGGGCGTGGTGCGGCCGTTCACCGAGGACGGCGCGCTGATCCCGGAGAACGTCGGCGAGGCGCGGCGCATGGCGCTGGCGGCGACCTCCTATCACTGGGCGCTGCACCCCTGGGCGATCTATGCGGTCGTGGCGCTGGCGCTGGCGCTGTTCAGCTTCAACAAGGGCCTGCCGCTGTCGATCCGGTCCGCCTTCTATCCGATCTTCGGCGAGAAGGTCTGGGGCTGGACCGGCCACATCATCGACACGCTGGCGGTGTTCGCCACGCTGTTCGGTCTCGCCACCTCGCTCGGGCTGGGGGCGCAGCAGGCGAACGCGGGGATGAACTATGTCTACGGCATCCCCAACAACCTCACCGTGCAGGTGATCCTGATCACGGTGATCACCGCGATCGCGCTGATCTCGGTGCTGCGCGGGCTGGACGGCGGGGTCAAGGTCCTGTCCGAGATCAACATGGTGATCGCGCTGCTGCTGCTGCTGTTCGTGCTGTTCACCGCCGGCGCCGTCCCGATCCTGGGCGAGTTCGCCAAGGGCGTGCTGGCCTACACCCGCGAGGTGATTCCGCTGTCCAACCCGTTCGGGCGCGAGGACACCGGCTACATGCAGGGCTGGACCGCGTTCTACTGGGCCTGGTGGATTTCCTGGTCGCCGTTCGTGGGCATGTTCATCGCCCGCGTCAGCCGCGGCCGCACGGTGCGCGAGTTCCTGATCAGCGTGCTGGTCATCCCCAGCCTGGTCTCCGTGCTGTGGATGGCGGTGTTCGGCGGATCGGCGATCAACGACATGATCGCGAACCCCGAGACCTCGGCGGTGATGGCCAACGTGATCGAGACATATTCGCCCGAGCTCTCGCTGTTCGCGATGCTGGACAGCCTGCCGTTCTCCGCTGTTACCTCGACCATCGGCATCATCCTGGTGATCGTGTTCTTCGTGACCTCGTCGGATTCCGGCTCGCTGGTGATCGACACGATCACCGCCGGCGGCAAGGTGGATGCGCCGGTGCCGCAGCGCATCTTCTGGTGCACCTTCGAGGGCGCGGTGGCCATCGCGCTGCTGATCGGCGGCGGCCTGAACGCGCTGCAGGCGATGGTGATCTCGACCGGGCTGCCGTTCACGCTGGTGCTGCTGCTGATGTGCTGGGCGATCCTGAAGGGGCTGATGTCCGAGCAGCGCTGAGTCGCACCGGCGGCCGGTCCCTGTGTGCCGGGTTCCCGTGATCCGGCGCCCTCTGGGCGGCGGCGCGGCGGTTCGCGGCGTCTCCGGGCGGACCCCAGGGAAGGAGCTTGCGGCGCGATGACCGACCCGGTGCTGTTCTGGTTCCGCCGCGACCTGCGGCTGAGCGACAACCCCGGCCTCGTGGCCGCCGCGGCGGCGGGGCCGGTGCTGCCGGTATTCATCCTCGATCCCGAGACCGAGGCGCTGGGCGCGGCGCCGAAATGGCGACTGGGCGAGGGGCTGGCCGCGCTGGGGCAGGCGCTGGAGGCCGCCGGCAGCCGGCTGATCCTGCGCCGTGGCGACGCGCTGGAGCAGTTGCGCACGCTGGCGCGGCAGACCGGCGCGCGGGCGGTGCACTGGTCGCGGCTGTACGATCCGGCCGCGGTCGCCCGCGACACGCGGGTGAAGGCCGCGCTGACAGGCGACGGTCTGGCGCCGTGCAGCCACGCCGGCCACCTGCTGTTCGAGCCGTGGGCGGTCGAGACCGGCGCCGGCGGCCACTACAAGGTCTACACGCCGTTCTGGAAGGCGGTGCGCGGGACCGATCCGGGCGCGCCGGTCCCGGCGCCGGATCTGGCGCCGCCGGCGGGCTGGCCGGACGGCGACCGGCTGCACGGCTGGAACCTCGGCGCGGCGATGCGGCGCGGCGCGGCGGTGGTCGCGAGACATGCCCGCGTCGGCGAGCTTGCCGCCCACGCCCGGCTGGATGCGTTTATCGCCGACGGCATCGACCGCTACCGCGCGCGCCGCGACCGTCTGGACCTGGACGGCACCTCGGGTCTGTCCGAGAACCTGACGCTGGGTGAGATCTCGGTCCGGAGCTGCTGGCACGCGGGCCGGCGCGCGCTGGAGGACGGTCGGCAGGGCGCCGAGACCTTCCTGAAGGAGCTGGTCTGGCGCGACTTCGCCTACCACCTGCTGTGGCACACGCCGCGGCTTGCGACGCGCAACTGGCGCGAGGAATGGGACCGGTTCGCGTGGCGCGACGCCGGCGCGGACGCCGAGCGCTGGCGCCGCGGCATGACCGGCGAGCCGGTGATCGACGCCGCCATGCGGCAGATGTACGTCAGCGGCACCATGCACAACCGCGCGCGGATGCTGGTGGCGAGCTATCTGACCAAGCATCTGCTGACCGACTGGCGCGTGGGCCAGCGCTGGTTCGCGGACTGCCTGATCGACTGGGATCCGGCGTCGAATGCGCTGGGCTGGCAGTGGACCGCCGGCTCGGGGCCCGACGCCGCGCCGTTCTTCCGGATCTTCAACCCCGCCACCCAAGCCGGGAAGTTCGACCCCGAGGGCGCCTACCGCCGCCGCTGGGTGGCCGAGCTGGCGGACCGGCCGGGGCCGGAGGCGCTGGACTATTTCGACGCGGTGCCGCGGTCCTGGCGGCTATCGCCGGAGCAGGACTACCCGTTGCCGATGGTGGACCTGGGCGCGGGCCGCGCGCGCGCGCTGGCGGCGTACCAGGCCAGCAGGGGCTGAACGGCGCGGCGCGGGTCCGGGCCCAAATCCGGCCACAAACCGGCGCTAGGCTTTCGCGACTGTGGCGATCGGGCCCGGCCGCGCACTGCGGTGCCGGCGGGCGCGGGCGCGCCGCAGCGGGCGCCGGGCGGGCCGGCGCCGTCGAGACAGGAGGCCCGGAAGATGCCGCAACCCGTGATGCCGACCGCCGCGCGCATGGTCGCCGCTCTGGCGCTGTGCGCGGTCAGCCTGCTGATGGTGCTGGTCCTGAACAGGTTCTACCCCGAGGAGGAATTCTGGCGCGACTGGCCCGAGATGTTCTATCTGTTCGGCGCCGTCGGCTTCCTCGTCGGCTGGAAGAGCACCGGGCGCCGCATCGCCGAGGAGGGCGGCACCGGCATCGGCCTGGGGCTGCGCGCCGCGGTCACTGTGGCGGCGTGGATCCTGTTCATCCTGTCGGCGAACCACCTGTGGCAGCAGATCGGCAAGGCCAGGCTGCGCGGCGAGGATCCCAAGCAGGCGGTCTATCTGATGGCCGAGAAGTTCATGGAATACGGCACCTTCATGCTGAACCTGAAGCTGGTGCTGATCGCCGCCTTCATGGGCATCACCGTCGGCGTGCTGGTGCGCAACACCCACCACCGCTGGCGCTGAGCGCCGGGTCTTGCGGCCGGCCCCGGCTTGCGGCAGGGGTTGGACACCGCTGCCGTCAAGGATGACCCGATGAACCGGACGATCGCCGCCGACCCCGATACCGCCGTGGAGGCCACCCGCGAGGACACGCCGGCCGCCGCGCCGGCGGCGCCGCCGATCTTCGTCTTCGGCACGCTGCGCGATCCGGACGTGCTGGCGGTGGCGCTGGGCCCGGAGCATGCCGGCATCGCCGCAACGCCCGCCCGCCTGCCGGGATACCGTGCGCTGACCGCCGCTGCCGGCCCGTTCCCGGCGCTGCGCCCGGCGCCCGGCGACGCCGGCGCGCCCGGGCTGCTGCTGAGCCCCGCCACCGCCGAGGTGCGCCGCCGGCTGGATGCGTTCGAAGGCCCCTTCGCCTTCGCGCTGGCGCCGGTGACGGTCGAGGGGCCGCAGGGCCCGGTGCGGGCGCTGGCCTATCTTGCCGACGAGGTCGCGGTGACGGGCCGGCCCTGGGTGCTGGAGGAATGGGCCGCCACCGACAAGCCGCTGTTCCTGGAGATGGCGCGCGAGGCGGCGGCGTTCGGCCCGGTGCCGCTGCACGCCCGCGGCGGTCTGATCCGGCGCGCGCTGGCGCGGCTGAGCGCCCGCCGCCGGACCATCGCGCCGGTGCTGCGCACCGGGTTCGGCCGCGGCGACATCGCCGAGCACGCGGTCACCCGCCGCCACAGCGGCTTCTTCGTCACCGAGGAACACGTGTTCCGCCACCGCCGGTTCGACGGCAGCATGAGCCCGCCGATCTCGCGCGAGACCTTCGTCACCGGCGACACCGTCGCGGTGCTGCCGTGGGATCCGCGCAGCGACCGGGTGCTGCTGATCGAGCAGGTTCGCGCCGGACTGCTGGCGCGGGGCGAGCCGGACCCCTGGCACCTGGAGGTCGTCGCCGGCTTCATCGACCGCGGCGAGCGGCCCGAGGACGCCGCCCGCCGCGAGGCGGCGGAGGAGGCCGGGCTGACGCTCGGCCGGCTGCACCGGATCGGCAGTTTCTATCTGTCGCCCGGCGCGCTGACCGAAATGATGACCAGTTTCATCGGCGAGGCCGACCTGTCGGGCGTGGCCGAGGGGGTGCACGGCGTCGCCACCGAGCACGAGGACATCCGCGCGTTCGTGGTGCCGCGCGCCGACGCGGTCGCGGCGCTGGACACCGGCGAGGCGGGCAACGCGCCGCTGGCGTTCTCGCTGATGGCGCTGGAGCTGCACCGCGCCCGGCTCACGGAGGCGTGGGGCGGATAGCCTTCCGGTTGCGGCGCGCGCCGTGCCGGTCTAGGGTCCGGTCCGTTCCGATAGCCTGCGGGGACCCCATGCAGATCAAGCGCGACTTCGCCGATACCATCGGCAATACCCCCCTCATCCGCCTGCGCGGTGCCTCAGAGCGCACGGGCTGCGAGATCCTGGGAAAGGCCGAGTTCCTGAATCCCGGCCAGTCGGTCAAGGACCGCGCCGCGCTGGGCATCATCCGCGACGCCATCGGCCGCGGTCAGCTGCGCCCCGGCGGCGTGATCGTCGAGGGCACCGCCGGCAACACCGGCATCGGCCTGGCGCTGGTCGGCGCCTCGATGGGATTCCGCACGGTGATCGTGATCCCCGAGACGCAGAGCCAGGAAAAGAAGGACATGATCCGCATCGCCGGCGCCGAACTGGTCGAGGTGCCGGCGGTGCCGTACCGCAACCCGAACAACTACGTGCGCTATTCCGAGCGGCTGGCGCAGGCGCTGGACCGGCAGGTGCCCGGCGGCGCGATCTGGGCGAACCAGTTCGACAACGTCGCCAACCGGCAGGTGCATGTCGACACCACCGCCCCCGAGATATGGGAGCAGACCGGCGGCGCGGTCGACGGGTTCGTCTGCGCGGTCGGCACCGGCGGCACGCTGGCCGGGGTGGCCGAGGGGCTGCGCGCGCGCAAGCCGGACGTGAAGATCGGCATCGCCGATCCCGACGGCTCGGCGCTCTACCACCACTATGCGCACGGCGAGCTGAAGGCCGAGGGCTCCTCGATCACCGAGGGCATCGGCCAGGGGCGGATCACCCGCAACCTCGAGGGGCTGGAGCTGGACTTCGCCTACAACATTCCCGACACCGAGGCGATGGAGCGACTGAACGAGATGCTGTCCGACGAGGGCCTGGCGATGGGCACCTCGAGCGGCATCAACGTCGCCGGCGCCGAGCGGTTGGCCCGCGACATGGGCCGCGGGCACACCATCGTTACCGTGCTGTGCGACTACGGCACCCGCTATTCGGCGAAGCTGTACGACGCCGGGTTCCTGCGCGCGAAGAACCTGCCGGTGCCGGGGTTCCTCGAGCGCGAGCCGATGCAGGTGCCGGACGTGACCGAACAGGTGCCGACGTGACCGCCGACGCGACAGCCGCCGCGACGGCGGCGCTGTACCGCGACGACGCCTATCTGCGCGAGGCCGGGGGCCGGGTCGCGGCGCTGACCGGGCGCGGCGGCGTGGTGCTGGATGCCAGCCTGTTCTACCCCACCGGCGGCGGCCAGGCGGGCGACGCCGGGCGACTGGAGTGGGACGGCGGTGCGACCGCGATCGCCACCACCGTGCGCGACGGCGACGCCATCGTGCTGGTCCCGGCCGAGGGCGCGCCGCTGCCGCCCGCCGGCGCGGCGGTGCGGCAGGTGCTGGACTGGCAGGCGCGGCACCGGATGATGCGGCTGCACACCGCGCTGCACCTGCTGTCGGTGGTGATTCCGCTGCCCGTGACCGGCGGACAGATCACCCCGGACAAGGGCCGGCTGGATTTCGACATGCCCGAGGCGCCCGAGGACAAGCAGGCGCTGGAGGCGGCGCTGAACGCGCTGATCGCCGCCGATCACCCGGTGGGCGAGACCTGGATCAGCGATGCAGAGCTGGCCGCCAGCCCCGGGCTGGTGAAGACGATGTCGGTCAAGCCGCCCACCGGCGCCGGACGGGTGCGGCTGGTGCGGATCGGCACCGGGGCGGCGCAGATCGACCTGCAGCCCTGCGGCGGCACCCATGTCCGCACGACCGGCGAGATCGGCCCGGTGAGCCTGGGCAAGATCGAGAAGAAGGGCCGCCAGAACCGCCGGGTGACGGTTCGGCTGGCCTAGCCGGTCCGGTCCTCGAAGCCGAACGGCACCGGCCGCGCGCCGCCGATCCAGGCGGCGGCCTGCATCGGCGCGCGGTTGACCTCCATCCACAGCCGGCGCAGGCGGGCGGGCAGGGGCTTGGGATCGCTGCTGCGCTCGGCGGCGATGTCGGAGGCGAACGCCTCCTGCCGTTGTACCGCCAGCGCCGGGGTGACGATGGCCACCCCGACCGCGCCGAACACCCAGCCTGCGTTCGGGCTGAACAGGAAATGGTCGATCGGCACGTCCAGCACCCCCTTGCGCGCGATGATCGTGCGCGCCGCCGTCCGGGTGACGATGAACGCGCCCGCGCCGCCGGTGCGGCTGTAGAGCCGGCGCACCTGCCGCCCCGGCACCGGGCTTTCGCCCAGCGGCGGCCCGGCCAGTCGCGTCGAGGTCTTGCGGCCATATTTCTCCAGCTGGATCAGGCCGATGCCCTCGGGCAGCCAGCCGTCGTTGCGCAGGAAGGGCACCAGTTCGGGCGACAGCTGTACGTCGTCCTGCAGGATCAGCGCCGCCAGCGCGTCGCCCCGGGCCAGTTCGCGGAAGATGCGGAAGTTGGTGACCGCGCAGCACTGGCTGCCGCGCCCCATGCGCACCCGGTGCCCGGCAAGCGCGACCTCGGGGGCAAGCTCCGCGTCGGCCACGGTCTGCGCATCGACCGCCGCAACCTGCCGCCACGCCAGCCCCAGCGCGTCGAGCTGCCCGGCCATGAACGCCAGCCGGTCCGGCCGCCGGTCGAGGTTGATGACGTAGATGGCAATGTCCTGGCCCACGCGCGCCTCCTGTCTGGCCTGGCCCCGGTGATGCGGCACCGCGGGCGCGCGCGCAACCGTCAATCGGGCCTTGAACCCGCCCCCCGCTTGTGGCTATCACCTGTGCCCAGCGGAGAGGTGGCCGAGTGGTCGAAGGCGCACGCCTGGAAAGTGTGTATACGGGCAACCGTATCGAGGGTTCGAATCCCTCTCTCTCCGCCACTTGCCCCAGCGAAAGCGTTCTCCCGATCCGACTGCTGCCGGATTTTCTCGTTGTTTTCGAGGGTTATGCAGGAGGGGCTGAGCACCGGCCTCTGCGCCCGAAGGCCCGAAAGCGGTGTCTCAGGGCCGATATTCTCTGGACCTCATGACTATGCCGATTTGGTGAATAGCTTATAAGCCATTGGCAGAACGTTATTTTTCTTGGCTTCGGCCTGAACACTTCGACGTCGGTGGCGTTCGGCAAGAAGGAACTGAAATCGTACGTTCGCTTCTTGCTGACCAGGCGGCGTCGATCAAGTTCCGGGGTTGTTCACACTTCACCGCATCAGAAGGAACGGCGGATTCCGGACCTTCGTTGGACACGCAGTCTACCGAGTTGAAAACGGCGCGCGCCCGCGACGAGATCGGCGCGTGGCGGCGCCATTACAATGCCGAGCGCCCGCATTCGGCGCTCGGATACCTCTCGCCGATGGAGTTTCTCAGCACGACCGCCGCGCCGTCGCTTGAGCCTCTTGCGGGCTCCGCGCCGGCGCTCATCACCCAACCCCAGCCGGAGAATTCCAGTTCAACCCGGTCCTGATCCAGGGGGAAGGTCATCCGCACCCCTCTCGTGGTCAAGTCCGCTTGGTGGTCAACAGACTGTTGGACATACAACATGAAGTGGGGCTATGTAAAGTTGTGAGCAGATCATGAGAAATCTCGCCCGATCAGGCAGAGACGGAGGGGGCCAAAAAAATGGGAACCAGTGAAGAGGCATTCCATTTTGTCGACCTCTTCGCTGGGCTGGGTGGCTTCCACGTCGCGCTCGAGGAGTTGGACGGGCGTGGTGTGTTCGCTGCAGAGAGGGAGCCCAAACTGAAGGCCCTCTATAAGGTCAATTTCGGTATCGATGCTTGGGGTGACCTCAATGAGTTGAGCAGCGACGAAATCATAGCCCTCAATGTGCCCGATCACCACGTACTTACAGCAGGCTTTCCTTGCCAACCGTTCTCTAAAGCGGGAGACCAACTAGGCTTTAAAGACACAAATCAGGGCAATCTCTTCTTCAAGGTGCACGACATTTTGCGCGTTAAGCGGCCACTACATTTCATCTTGGAGAATGTTCCCAATATCCTCAAGCACGACGGCGGCCGCACCAAGACTACGATCATTCGCTTGTTGGAGGAACTCGGCTACTCCGTCGCAGTAGAGCACTTCTCGCCCCACGATTTCGGCATTCCACAGGTGCGAGACCGCGCATATTTTGTAGGATCGCTACAGGGTCTCGATAATTATGAGTGGCCCGCGAAGCATAAAGGTCCAACCGAAATCCAATGGGTGCTGCGCCAAGAAGGGCATTCCGGGCGTGCCATCCCGGAACAGACGTTGCGAGCCATTGACATGTGGGGCGACTTCCTACGAAGCTCGCCGGCTTCGCTGAAGCTCCCTTCTTTCCCGATCTGGTCGATGGAATTTGGGGCGACCTATCCCTACTTGGACGAGACACCAGCAGGGGTCTGGGTTCGGAGACCTGTGTGGGGTTTTAGGCGGTTGGGTTTCAAGGGCAGCTTCGGCCAGTCCCTAGATTGCTCGCTCGACGAACAACTTACGAGGATACCGAGTCATGCTAATCGCCCAGGCGACTTGAATTTTCCGCAGTGGAAGCGGACTTTTATCAGGCAAAACCGCGAGTTCTACCAAGCCAACTGCCACTGGATCGATCCTTGGATCTCAAGATGGAGCCCACAAAGCTTCCCGTCTAGCTTCCAGAAGATGGAGTGGAACGCGCAAGGTGAGAACCGTGACATTGACAACTTCGTGCTACAGGTGCGTGCGTCAGGACTACGGATCAAGCGTCCCACTACCTCCCCAAGTCTTGTCTCCTTCACGCAGACCCAAGTGCCCATCCTCGGTGCCAATCTGGCCGGCGAGCGTCGTTACATTACGCCAGCCGAATGCGCTGAACTTCAGAGCCTCGGTGGTATCCAACTGCCCGCGTCCGACATCGACGCGTACAAAGCTTTGGGAAACGCAGTGAACGCTCGCGTTGTCAAAGCAATTGCCGAACGGTTGTTGCACGGGCTCATCCGGCCCACGTCGAGCATAACCTCTGACTTCGAACCCTTAAGAGCTGCTGAATGACTGATCATATCGAACAAGAAAACGACTTCGACGAGGAAGACCAACGGGTTCTCTTCCTGGAAAGCATCGCCAACGGGCTGGCAACACTTTCCGAGGCTTCTGACACGCCCGACGGCGTTCGCTCGGTTTCGTCAATTTTCAGCAGCGGTGACGTCGACTTCGCCTCTGCCTCGTGGATGAGCAAAGTGGCTGAGGTTCAAGGCTGGCTGAGCCTAAGCGAGGACCTTCCGCTAACAGGCGGCGAACGATTCCTTCAGGCACTAATCGCTGAGTTCAACCTTGAACCGACCGACCTCCTTGCTCCCGGAGGCGCCAACCCGCCGCTGAGTCTTCGCGCGCTTGAGCGCCTAAACGAGCGTGTGGAAAAAGCGGTAAGACTCCAGGAAAATTTTCTCGAAGAATTCGAGGCCAAGGGCACTAACCGCGCAACCGCAACCCAGTCATGGGCTGACGCTTGGGCCGAGATCGACGGGATCGAGGAAGTGGTAAGCCCAGAGCCTGTCACGGCAAAGGCCGACGTATGGCCGATCTACCAACTCACCATGAGGGCGCCCAACCTGACGCCGTCGTACCAGCGTGGTGATGTATGGACCAACAGCGACCGTCAGTCCTTGCTGGAGTCCATCCTGCGTGGCGTACCTTTGCCATCCATCATTTTGCTGCGAACCGGACCTTCGACACCGCATGAGGTCGTTGACGGCAAGCAGAGGCTCACGGCCATTCTCCGGTTTGTAGGAAAGCACCCTGCCGCAAAGCAGAAGGTTGCGGAGGTCACTGCTCGTCACAAAGATAAAAGATTCAACGAACAAGGACGTCTTGATGACCAGGGTAAGAGGAATCTGACAGATCTTTTTAACGACGATTACCCTGCGTTTCGCCGCGCGTGGAAAGCGCTAGAAGGTAGCCCACTCAAATCCGCAGATGAGAACGAATACTACTTCCCATTCAAGCTGCGAACGACCGGAGACGGCGGGCTGGTTGGCTCCTACCTTGAGCCTCTCCGCGGAAAGTACTACACGCAAATCAAGGCGCAGGTGATCGACGTCGCTGGTGAGCAAACCACCATTGAGTACCTGTTCGAGGGAACGGCACAGTACAAGATCCCCGTCATCGAATACACTAAGGCCAGTCAAGCCCAGATCCATGAAGTCTTTCGCCTCTACAACAAGCAGGGTGTGCACCTGAATGCTGAAGAGATCCGTAACGCCGTCTACCACGAGGTCGAACTTACTCGCGCGACCCTAGCCGCCGCCGGCGACGCCGACCCAAACACTGATGTCGCCAAAATCTCCGGGTCGCTTGCCGGCATCCACGATCTTGACCGCCTTGGTGAGGCGCTGACAGACTACGGTTTTGGCGGCACGCGCTATAAGCGCACTAAGGTTCTCGCCTGGGTCATCTCGGTCTTGGTGCATGACACCAAAGATAAAGACTTGGCATCGACTAGCCGCAACATCGACCAGTTGCTGATCGCGATCCAGAAGAACAAGCAGCACCCGTTAGCCGACTCATCGACATTAAACAAGCTGTTCAAGCTGCTGCTACACGCTGTCGAACTCCACTCAGCGCACGATGAGTTGTGGTCTGATCAGTTCAAGGATGGCGGCAAGGGCGCCAAGTGGCAGGAACTCCAACTCGTAGGTTCACTGGTCGGCATTGCCATGGCCTTGGCGGCCTCGCCAGACGACATCGAGGATCGCATCGAGGCTAACGCTGATACTATCCGAAAAGCGAGCGAGGAAGCTGAGGACTGGGAACGTCCCGAAAAGACGCAGACGAAAACCCAGTGGGATTACATCGCCAAGATCAGCAAAAGTCTGCTCGAACTATTGGAAATCGACCCTGATCAAGCAGCTGAGGCAGTCCGTCTGCAGTTTGGAACCTCTGGGTACGCGTCGTTGCAGCGGATGCGCATCGAACCGAAGAGTTGAGAGCGGTGCCAGGACATTCCCCACTCGTCGAGCACGTCTACTTCAATCCACCCGCTCCCCAAGAGGTGGACTCTTGGTGGGCAAGGTACAAGGCTCAACTCGCCGGCTTGACCGACACAGCGCGTGCCGCAGTTGAGGCAGACTCTCGCTACATTTTGCAGCGCGGAATATTGGCCGCCGACACCGCGAAGCCCGATGAGTGGTCATTCCGCCGCTCGCGCACGGGACTCGTCATGGGTTCGGTTCAGTCTGGCAAAACCGCTTCAATGCTGGGTGTCTCAGCCTTGGCCATCGACAACGGCCTCGACATCATCGTTGTACTCGCCGGGACCCGCCTCTCCTTGTGGCGCCAAACCTATGAGAGGCTGCAGCAGCAGTTGGACTCTGGCGAGGAAAACGCACAGAAAGTTAAACGCCGCCTGCTGTGTCCTGCGCCTGGCATCGCTCTGTCAGAACAGGCCCACTCGCTGACAACCACCTACCGTTTGTCGTCTGCACAGGTTCGAAAACGGCTGCGTCAGGGCATGCCTCTGATCATCGTGGCGATGAAGCAGACTGACCATCTGCATGCCCTCGCAGCAAGCCTCCGCGACAACGTTTTTAAAGAAGTTAAGGAGCTTGGTCGGACCGTCCACATGCTCGTGCTTGACGATGAGGCCGACGATGGCTCAATTCTCGACGCCGTAGTTGAGTCCTCGCAGGACCCCATTTACGGCAACCTAAAGCAGATCCCGCGTGCGATCGCCAACCTCTGGGATCCTCCACAAGGTTCGCCTGAAAATCTCTTCTCGACCTACATCGCCTATACGGCGACACCCCAGGCCAACCTCCTTCAGGAGGATCACAACCCCCTGGCACCACGAGACTTCCTGATCTCTCTTCGCACGCCACTTGACGTCGGCCATCCAGTAGACACGACCGACCCTGGCAATCTCAACGCACCTCGCTCATCGACTTACCCCGAGGCGGCTGGGATACGTTCATGCTACACTGGCGGTGAGGTATTCTATCGCCGCGCGGAGGCAGCCAAACTTTGCGTGCCCACCACCAACTCCGTGCAGCAGGACCTCGCCGACGCCGTCCGAGCATTCTTGGTAGCGGGCGCCATCCGCCTTTACCGCTCTGGAAAGCTCGGCCCGGCGTCCGCACTCGCAATGCAGTTCGACACCAAGGAAGAAGCCCTTACCAACGCGTCTTCGCCGCACTCGATGCTGTATCACCCTTCTGCAGCAATCCAGCACCACTTCAAGGGTGCTGAGGATCTCTTGATCTGGGCAGGGTTTCAGGATCGAGCGACGGCTCGAGATATGCTCGATGAGGGAGATGCCAGGCTTCCGCACGCCTTGGTGGAACAACTTCTGGCGGATCCCGCCCCATGGGCGCAATGGCTTAAAAAGTATCGTGCCTCCGCCAAAGTGATCGAGGAGGAGTTCGACCTCCTGCCACCGGCGAGTTTCCCGGACTGGCAGACGGTCGAAGAGCTATTGGTTAGGGAGATGATCCCTGGAACTAGGATCGCAGTGGTTAACAGCGACCCTAACGCTGACGATCGCCCTGCATACGCACCAACCCTGGATGCAGAAACCGGTAAATGGAGAGCAGCTCGCGACCTTTGCACGATCTTTGTCTCAGGAAATGTCATGGCGCGGGGGCTGACGCTGGAAGGGATGACCACAACGTTGTTTCAGCGCTCATCGGCCAACCCGTTGGCAGACACCCAGATGCAGATGCAGCGCTGGTTCGGCTACCGCGGGTCATATATTGAGTTGTGCCGCGTCTTCGCCTCCAGCGACCAACTCTCCCTCTTCAGTGCTTATCACGATGTCGACGAAGCAGTTCGAACTGCCATCATCGAGCGCATGGTGAGCGACGCTCCTAAACCTACCGTCTTGCAGGGGCTAAATTTCGAAGCCACAGGCAAGATCGCAGGCCTGGGTAACCTTCCGCTATCACCGGGAGCCCGCCCCTTCGTGACGGTCATCAATGACAGCCACCGGCCGGATCCCAATGCAGACGTCGTGGCTGGACTCTTTGTTCGGCCATCCGAATCCAGCGACCTCACTGTCGCCAATGTGCTGCGGGGCCGGATCCTAAATGTTCCACTCGAACTGACCGAGGCCGCCGAACTCTTGGATAGCCTCAACTTCGCGGATTACCGTCCCGGGAGCGAGGGGCTTTACGCGAACTTCTGGAGCGATATCGAAGCTCGCGCAAACGCAGTCGCCCCACTGACGGACGCACCTTTCTATCGCCCACCGGTGAGGCATAGTGAGGGAAATGAGCCGAGGCGAGCCTGTCCCTATGCCATCGCCGCTTACCTTCGGCTTTGGTCGGCCAGTCTCTCTCGGCCGATTACGGGCCTATTTGTCACCGGCCAGCCCAGCAATCTGTGGTCCTACGCCGATCTCACGCGAAAGAACGCTGAGCAACCACGGTTCTGGATCGGCATTCGTTACGGAGGTGGCGCCACCATATCCAAAGGTCCATTGGCACAGCTCCCATTCAACATACGCGCCACCACAAAGAGGGTGGCGGGAGGCGAACTCCAGACCACTTGGGGTGCGAGTGACCCCAACGCCGGCCCGGGTCAGTATCGCGGCGACGTCTACTTCGACTACTATCACCGTTGCGCTGACGTGCCGTCCAGCAGCAACACAGGATGGCGACCCAGCGGCTCCGACGGTCAAATTCTCTTCTACGTCAATCAACACTCGGACGACGAGCATCCCACGGTCGCAGTTGGAGTCTGTCTCCCTGCGGGAGGTCCAGAGCAGTTTTCTGCCACCCGTGCTGGGGCGACCATCATTAAGTAGAAACTCCCATGACCAGCTACGAAGCAGTTCTAAACCAGATCAACGTCGTTCCGGCGGGCACAAATGGAGAAGACCGAGCCATTACTTGGTTGACGGATGCGAAAGTGGTCGGGATCGCTCGGAATAGTCGCGGCCATTTGGAACTGTTCCTTGCAGGCGAAGAGTTAAGCCCCCGGACCGGCGCAGTGAAGACTGCGCTTCACTACCACTCCTGGCACCGTGAAACTCTGCCTCCGCTGAACGCAAACCGCATTTGCTTGCCTGCGCTGGGGCATTTCGACCAGGTCGGTGCATTTATTGCCGCTGAACTGCTGCGCGAGAAGGCTGATGCTAATTTAGAGCGCGCCTTTGCCGTCACCGAGCCGCTGATCGAACTTGCCATTAAGCGCTTGGAGATCTCCGAGAATGCGATTCTCGGACTTGTTGGGGAACTGCTACTACTCGACGCTCTGTGCCGACGGGCTACCGATCCTCAGGTCGGACCAATCGTCCAAGCTTGGGATGGCTGGCGCCGCTCGGCAAGGGACTTCACATGGGAAGGCACGGGCGTAGAAATAAAAACCACTACTGGCACCACCTCAAGTCACGCAATCCATGGCATCCACCAGATTGAACCTACCCCTGCCAGTGATGACACGGCAGGTGAAGCGCGTCTGCTCCTCGTAAGTATCGGCCTGTGCCAAGCTGATCTCAATGCGCCTGCTTTGTCGATCCCTTCCTTGGTGGAGAGCATCCTCGAGCGTCTCAAGGCCACCGGGGCTAGTGGCTTGGTCGACGAGTTTCTCACGCGGGTGTCTGTGTACGGCGCAGAGTCAGGCATCGGATACGAGCATGCCACGATGGTCAAAGAGGCACCGTTTACGACTAAATTCAGCGTGACTTTCGTTCGTGGGTACGACATGGCAGATCCAGGGGTCGAGGTCCTGAGGCGCGATGACGTCATCGCCCATCAGCACGTGGATGCACATTCAGTCACTTTTCGTATGGAACTTCCCGCTACGATCAGTTCGGACAATCCCATCGTAGGCGTCCGACGCGTGGTGGAAGCGATCCTAAGACCGCACAGTTTGGGACTGTTTACTTCTGAGCAAAACTGACCCCCGGAGGATAGGTTGGCCTTGGCTTGAATGGCCGCCCTGCGTGCGGCCCTGGATGTCCGCTTCAGTGAAGCTGCACCTTATCAAATCGCGAAACGGCCAACGGCAGCTGAGGGCAGTTCAGGTAGTTTCTATCTTTGAAAATCGTTGCTTCTCCCACTCAACTGGGAAAGGCTCCAGCACTCTCACCAGCGTCACCTCTCGCCCCTGCTGCCCATCCAGGATCGCCTCCACGATGTCAGGCGCAAGTAGGGCGAGCCGTAGGACGCGGGTCATGTATGAAGGTGCAATGCCCTCGTGCTCGGCCAGTTCGGCGATGGTTGCGAACTCGCCTGACTCCAGCAACCTCTTCCAACGGAATGCACGGGCCAACGCTTTGACCAGTGTGCCGTCGGTCCGGCACGGTTGCTTGACGCCCGCCGGCAACTGCATCTCCTTACGGCCGCCGCGCTTCACGATCCGGAACGGGACGTGGAGTGTCACGGTGTCGGGGATGGCAGCCCCGCGTGTCATGCTGCGGCCTCGATATCGCCGGCAAGCATCTCGCGCGTGAGGTCACTAAGGCCGTCCACGCGTAGCCGGATGTTCAAGCCATCAACGCCGATGTCCACGCACTCGACCAGCAGCGCGACGATCCGTGCCTGCTCGGCGGGGAACAGTTCGTCCCACAGGGGATCGACCTGCTGCAGGGCCGCGCGGGCGTCGGATTCGGTTATGTCGTCGGCGTGGGCGCGCGCCGCCTTCCACGTGCCCGCGACGATCTCCGGCTGGCGAAACACGGTGCGGAGTTGGTCAATGACGGCCGCCTCGATCTCGCCGGCGGGCACGCGGCCGACCGGACAGGCTCCCGCGCCGTGCTTCAGCACTGTCTGGCTGACGTAGTAGCGGTAGAGCCTGTCGCCCTTGCGGGTGTGCGTCGGCGAGAAGGCCGCGCCGTCCGGTCCGAACAGCAGTCCCTTCAGCAGCGCGGGCGTCTCGGCGCGGGTGCGCGCGGCGCGCTTGCGGGGGCTTTCCTGCAGGATGGCGTGGACGCGGTCCCATGTTGGGCGGTCGATGATCGCGTCGTGCTCGCCGGGATAGCTCTCTCCCCTGTGGACCGCCTCGCCGATGTAGGCGCGGTTGTTCAGCAACCGGTACAGGTACTTCTTGTCGATCCGGTTGCCACGCGGCGTGCGGAGGCCGCGTATCGCGACCTCCCGCGCCAGTTCCGTCCCCGATCCGATCTCGAGGAAGCGGGCGAAGATCCAGCGGACATGCTCGGCGGCGTCTTCGTCGATCACCAGCTTCCGGTTCTCGACGCGGTAGCCGTAGGGCGGCACCCCGCCCATCCACATGCCCTTCTTCCGACTGGCGGCGACCTTGTCGCGGATGCGTTCGGCTGTGACCTCCCGCTCGAACTGGGCGAAGGACAGCAGGATGCCCACGCGGCCTGACGACGTGGATGGCGTGGCTCTACCTTCCTCCGGCCTGTCTGCCGGAGCCGGCGACGCGTGCCTCTTCGGCCTCTCGCTCTGCTCCGGCGCCGGCGGGCTCGACCTCGGGCTGCACCTCGCATGCCCCGGATATCGCACTGTCGGTCATGTCGAGCGGGACGCCTACGCCGCGGCCATCCTCGTGGCGCGGATGGAAGACGCGGCCCTGGATCGGGCGCCTGTCTGGGACGACGTTGCCACCTTCGACGGCCGCCCGTGGCGCGGCGCGGTGGACATCGTCACTGCGGGCTATCCGTGCCAGCCGTTCTCCGTCGCGGGCAAGCGCCGGGGCGCGGACGACCCGCGCCACCTCTGGCCGCATGTCGCCCGCGTCGTCGGCGAGACCGAGCCGCCCTTCGTCTTCCTCGAGAACGTCGCGCATCATCTCCGCCTCGGCTTCCCCGAAGTCGCCGGAGGACTGGTCGGCATGGGCTACCGCCTTGCGGCGGGCCTCTTCACGGCGGCGGAAGTCGGCGCGCCCCACCGGCGCGAGCGGCTCTTCATCCTCGCCCACCGCGAGCGCGACGAGTTGGCCGACCCCGCGTGCCTGCTCCGGGACGCGGTCGAGCGGCGGGAACAGGACCGAGATGATGCGGCTCTGGCCGACGCCGCTGGCGGGCGACAGCAAGGGAACGCGGAACTCGACGAGCAATCGCAGCGAGACGGCGCGCCCGCGCAACGACGGGTCGACGCTCTGCGATGCGACCCGGCTCTGGATGACGCCGACAGCGCGGGATCACAAGGACGGGGCGACGAGCCTCGCGAACACGCCGGTGAACGGGCTGCTTGGCCGCCAGGTCCTGGTGACGCCGACGGCTGGCGGGAGTTCCTGCGACACGCCCCGGACCTTGAACCCGCTGTTCGTCGAGGCGCTGATGGGCTGGCCTACCGGGTGGACAGGCTTCGGCTCTGTGGCAACGGAGTGGTCCCGCTGGTCGCGGCGCATGCGCTCCGAACTCTCGCAGCTCAACTGCTGGCCGATGGATGAGGGAGTGCGATGAAGCAGAGCCGGGCCATGTCGCTGGTTGAGGCCATCGCCAACGTGGCGGTGGGCTACGGCGTCGCGGTCGTGACGCAGATCCTGATCTTCCCGGTCTTCGGGCTGCACACGACACTCGCGCAGAACCTGAAGATAGGCGCGGTGTTCACGGTGGTGAGCATCGCGCGGTCCTTCGCCCTGAGGCGGCTGTTCGAGGCGATCCGGGTGCGCGGGGCACGATGAGATACCGCCGCCCCATGTGGGACGGCGGCATTGGGACCATCGTGGTGTGCGGCTTCAGTTGTCTGTGATGCGGTAGGCTCTACCGCGCCCCTCGATTTTCTCGGAGGTGATGGTCAGGCCGAGCTTCTTTTTCAGCGCGCCGGACATGGCGCCCCTAGCCGTGTGAGCTTGCCAGTCGAGGGCCGCAACGATCTCGTCGATGGTCGCGCCGCCCTCCGCGCGGAGCATCTCGATCAGCTTCGCCTGCTTGGTGCCCGCGCGCGGTGTGCGCGCCTTGGGCGCGGGGTCGGCCTCCGCGGGAGCCCCCGCACTCGGCGCTTCGTCGGCGCCCGTGGGCGCACTGGCGCCGCCTTCCGGCTCGATCCCGATGGCGGCGAGGCCCGCGTCGGTGATGTGCAGCAGGATGGCGCGGCCGTCCGCGTCGTTGCGCCAGATGCGGTTGAGCGCGGCGTCGGCCTTGGTCTGGCTGTCGGTCGCGGTCTCCGCGATCAGCCCGCGCTTCAGCAGCGCGCCGACCACCTTGGCGGCGGCGCCGCCGCGGAGCGAGCCGGGGAGTGGCAGGACGTTGCGGTCCTCGCGCTGCGCGGCGGCGCTGAGGATCACGAGCTGGGTGTCGGAAAGCTTGGTCATCTGGGGTCTCCGGTTTCGGGGCCGCGACCGTCGCGACCCTCCTACGACCCCGAGCCGCGCGGCGGCGCGGCGGGAGTTCCGGCTGGGCCGGAGATTATTCGGCGTGTTCGCCTTCGCCGAAGGCGCTGTCGGTGATGCGCTTCAGGAGGCTGGCGTAGTGTTCGAGGGTGCCGACATGGCCCCAGTTGATCTCTTCGGGGTGGGCGTTGAAGTGGTCGTCGCTGAGCACCTGCAGCCGGGCGAGCATCTCGTCGATCTCGGCCTTCCTTCCGATGAAGGCGTTCAGGGCGGCGTCGCGGTTGCGCCGGGCCTTCTCGGCGCGGGCCTCAAAGCGCGGGGTGGTGATCGGGTTCAGGCGGCTGGTCATCGTGTTGCCTCCGGGTGAGTTGCATCGTCCTTGTGGGATGAACGTTCGCTCCGCTGGCCCGGCTTATCAACTCGATAAGCTCCTGGTTTTGAATGATAATCGGAGCTGGCGATGCAGGGCATGAGCGAGCGCCAGTACGCCGCCCATGTCGGGCTGTCGCGCGGCGCAATCCAGAAGGCGAAGGCCGCCGGTCGGCTCGTCCTGCACGAGGATGGCAGCATCGACGCCGCGGCTTCGGACCGGCTGCGGGCGGAGACGACCGATCCGTCGAAGACCAGAAAAGCGCCCGCGCCGAAGCTGAAGCCGGTGCCGGAGGCGGCGGTCTCGGCGGTCGGCGACACGCTGAAGGAACAGGGCCTCGCGGCTCCTGCGACGGGCGGAGGCACGACGTTCCTGCAGGCGAAGACGGCGCATGAGGTGCTGAAGGCGCAGGAGCGGCGCATCCGGCTCGCCAAGCTGAAGGGTGAGCTGGTCGACCGCGACCGCGCCACCGCGCTGGTCTTCCGGCTCGCGCGCGAGGAACGCGACGCGTGGGTGAACTGGCCGGCGCGGGTGGCTGCGCTGATGGCGGCGGAGTTGACGGCCTCAAGCAGCGAAGCGGTAGGCCACGAGGTGACCATCGAGACGGCGGCCATGCAGAAGGTTGGCGCGCGGCGTCTGGCGAGAGGTGGTGGGCCCCGAGCCGTTCCCGATCCCGCCCTACAGCCGCGACTGGGGCGAGACCGGACCGCGCGAGGTTCTGGCCGAGGGCGCGCGGCGGATGATGATCGAAGTGGAACCTGCGGCAGCCGGTCCGGGAACGCTGGTCCTCTTCCGCATGAAGCCCCGCGCCATTGCCAAGCATGTCGGGATCCTCACCGGGCGCGACAGCTTCCTCCACGCCTATGAGCGACTCGGCGTCATCGAGGAACCGCTCACCGCTGCCTGGCGGCGGCGCATCGCCTTCGCCTTCCTGTTTCCAGCCAAGGTCTGATCCGAAATGGCCTCTCTCGTTCTCGGCGTCGCCGGCTCCGCCATCGGCGGCAGCATCGGCGGCACGATCCTCGGCGTCAGCGCCGCGACCATCGGCGGCTTCGTCGGATCGGCCGTCGGTTCCGTGGTCGACAGCTTCATCGTCTCGTCCCTCGCACCTGCGCAGCGGATCGAGGGCCAGCGGCTCGACAGTCTGCGGATCACCTCGTCGACGGAAGGCGCGGTCATCCCGCGGGTCTTCGGGCGCATGCGCATGGGCGGCAATGTGATCTGGGCGACCGATTTCCGCGAGGAGACGCGGACCACGACGCAGGGCGGCGGCAAGGGCGGCAGTGGCGGGAAGGTCCAGACCACCGAGCATCTCTATTACGCGAGTTTCGCGGTTGCCTTGTCAGAGGGTCCAATCACCGGCATCGGGCGTATCTGGGCCGATGGCAAGCCGATGGACCTCTCGGGCGTTACCTGGCGCTGGTATCCCGGCGACGAGGCGCAGACGGCGGACCCGTTCATCGCGGCCAGGATGGGCGCGGCCAGCACACCCGCCTGGCGCGGCACCGCCTATGTCGTCTTCGAGGAGCTGCCGCTCGCCAGCTTCGGCAACCGTCTGCCGCAGCTCAGCTTCGAGGTGTTCCGCCCGCTCGCCGATCCAGACACCGCCGAGGGGGTCGTGCGCGCGGTCACAATGATCCCGGCGTCGGGCGAGTTCACCTATGCCACCGAGGGCATCCGCAAGGGCGGCGGCGATTCCTCCGACCCGGACAACCTGAACGCGCGTGCCGACACCGCCGACATGGTGATGGCGCTCGACCGGCTGCAGGCGAGCGCGCCCGCGGTCGAGAGCGTCAGCCTCGTCGTCGCCTGGTTCGGGGACGATCTGCGCGCGGGCGACTGCCGGGTCATGCCGGGGGTCGAGCTGGCGGCGAAGACCACCATCCCGATGACATGGAGCGTGAACGGCGTTGCCCGCGCCAATGCCCATCTCGTGAGCCGCGATGCCGAGGACCGGCCGGTGTTCGGCGGGACGCCGGCCGACTTCGCGGTGGTGCAGGCGATCCAGGAGATGAAGGCCCGCGGCCTGCGCGTGACGCTCTCACCCTTCCTGCTGATGGACGTGCCGCCCGGCAATACGCTGCCGGACCCCTACAGCGACAACGCGGCCGGGATCGGCCAACCCGCCTTCCCGTGGCGCGGCCGGATCACCGTCTCGCCCGCGGCGGGATATGCCGGGAGTCCGGACCGGACCGCCGTAGCGGCCTCGCAGGTCGCGGCTTTCTTCGGCGCCGCCAGTCCCTCCGACTTCGCCGTGTCGGGTGAGACCGTCAGCTGGACCGGCGCCGCGGGTGATTGGGGCCTGCGCCGCATGGTGCTGCATTACGCCCATCTCTGTGCCGCCGCGGGCGGGGTCGATGCCTTCCTGATCGGATCCGAGATACGGGGGCTCACCACGATCCGCTCTGACGCCTCGACCTATCCGGCTGTGCAGGCCCTCCGGGGGCTCGCAGCCGACGTCCGCGCCATCCTCGGCGCGGGCACGCAGATAAGCTACGCCGCCGACTGGTCGGAATATTTCGGGCACCAGCCCGCCGACGGCAGCGGCGATGTCCATTTCCATCTCGATCCGCTCTGGGCCGACCCGGCGATCGACTTCGTCGGCATCGACAACTACATGCCGCTCTCCGATTGGCGCGACGGCTTCGACCATGTCGATGCGCAGGACGGCTGGACCGCGATCTACGACCGGGCCTATCTGCAGTCGAACATTGCGGGCGGCGAGGGCTTCGACTGGTTCTACGCCTCCGACGCGGATCGTGCCGCGCAGCTCCGAACCCTGATCACCGATGGTGCTTACGGAGCGCCATGGGTCTTCCGCACCAAGGATCTGCGGAGCTGGTGGTCGAACCCGCATCACGACCGCCCGGGCGGAGTGGAGAGTGCTGTGCCCACAGGCTGGGTGCCGCAATCGAAGCCGATCCGCTTCACCGAGCTCGGCTGCCCCGCCATCGACCTCGGCACCAACCAGCCGAACGTCTTCTTCGACCCGAAATCGTCGGAGAGCTTCACGCCGCATTTCTCGCGGGGCTGGCGCGATGACGCGATCCAGCGCGCCTATCTGGAGGCGACGTATCTCTGGTGGGGCGAGGCCGCGAACAACCCGGTGTCCGTCATCTATGGCGGGCCGATGGTGCATGTGCCCGAATGCGCCGCCTGGACGTGGGACGCGCGGCCGTACCCGTTCTTCCCCGCACTGACCGACGTCTGGACGGACGGCGCGAACTGGCGGCTCGGGCACTGGCTGACCGGACGGCTCGGGGCGGTGTCGCTGGCGGCGCTCGTCCGTCACCTCTGCCTGCGCGCAAGAATGCCTGAGGCGCGGATCGACGTCACCGGTCTCTGGGGCGCGGTCGAGGGCTACGCCATTACGGCGCTGGAAAGCCCGCGCGCGTCGATCACCGCGCTGTCGCGCCACTTCGGCTTCGACGCCGTTGAGACCGAAGGGGTGATCCGCTTCGTGATGCGCGCCCGGGCTTCCGTTGCCACCCTCGTACCCGACGATCTGGTGGCCGCCCGCGAGGGCGACGTGCTGGAACTGACCCGCGGCCAGGAGACCGAACTGCCGCAGGCCCTGAAGTGGCAGGTCGCCCGCGCCGACGAGGATTACGACGCGGCCCTCGTCGAGGCGCGGCGCATCACGGTCGACACGACGCGCATCGCCTCCGAGTCCTTCCCGATGGCGGTGCCGCCCGAGGAAGCCGAACGCCGCTGCCGCCGCGCGTTGATGGAGGCATGGGTGGGGCGCGAGACGGCGGCGTTCCGTCTGCCGCCCTCGCGCCTCGCGCTGGACCCGGCCGATGTGGTGGCGCTCGACCATGACGGCCGGCAGGTCGCGCTGCGTCTGGTCTCGATCGCCGACGCCGAGGCGCGCGGCGTCGAGGCCGTGCGCCAGGATCGGGAGGCCTACGACCTGCCGCCCGGGCAGGCGCGGTCCTCGGCGCTCTCCCGCGCCGTCGTCTTCGGCCCGCCCGCGGCGGTGCTCATGGACCTGCCGCAGATCAGCGAGGACCAGCCGGCGCACCGGCCGCTCATCGCGGCCCATGCCATCCCCTGGCCGGGCGAGATCGCCGTTTTCCGCAGCCCCTCGACGGACGGCTTCGAGCTGCTGACCACGTTTGGCAGCCGCGCCCGGATCGGGGTGCTGGTCGCAGATTTCTACGCCGGGCCTACGTCGCGCTTCGATCTCGGCAATGCGCTGGTGGTCGATCTGCTGACCGGCACGCTGGAAAGCATCACCGACCTTGCCCTCTTCGGCGGGGCGAATGCGCTCGCCATCGAGAGCGCGCCCGGCGTCTGGGAGATCGTGCAGGCGGGCGCGGCCGAGCTGCTGGCGCCGGGCCGGTATCAGCTCACCCGGCTCCTGCGTGGTCAGCGCGGCACCGAGGGCGCCATGGGCAACCCGGCTCCGGAAGGCGCCCGGGTCGTTGTGCTGGACACCGCGCTCGCCTCGCTGCCCGTCGCCGAGGCCGATCTCGGCATGCCGTGGAACTGGCGCATCGGCCCGGCAAGCCGGCCGGTCAGCGACGACACCTATGTGGCCACCACCTTCACGCCCGCGGGCGTAGGGCTGCGGCCATTCTCGGTCGCCCATGTCGAGCAGCCGTGGCGCAAGCCGCGTACGCCCGGCGATCTGACGATCCGCTGGACGCGCCGATCCCGGGCGCTCGCGGCCGACAGCTGGGGCGCGCTCGAGGTGCCGCTTGCCGAAGAGATCGAGGCCTACGAGGTCGAGATCCTCGCGGGCAGCGAGGTCAGGCGGGTGCTCAGCAGCACGACGACCAGCGTCACCTACACCGGCGCCGAGCAGACCGCCGACTGGGGCGCACCGCTCGACCCCGGAGACAGCCTGGACATCCGCATCTTCCAGCTCTCCGCCCTCGTGGGACGGGGCGCGCCCAAGACCGTCACGCTAACCTTCTGAGGCCCCCATGTCCGACGCCACGTCACATCTCCTGCTGCCCTACATCCTGGCGGCGCAGGCCCAGAAGCACGTCACCCACAACGAGGCGCTGCGGATCCTCGACGGGCTGGTGCAACTCTCCGTGCTCGACAGGGACCTGACCGCGCCGCCCGCCAGCCCCACTGATGGCGACCGTTACATCGTCGGCTCGGGCGCGACGGGGGACTGGGCGGGCTGGGACCTGAACGTGGCGCTCTGGACCGACGGGGCCTGGCTGCGCCTGCCGCCGCGGACAGGCTGGCGGGCATGGGTCGAGGACGAAGGTCTCCTGCTGGTCTATGACGGCGGGGGCTGGGTCGGAACCACACCGGCCGCGCTGCAGAACATCGCGCTGCTCGGGTTGGGCACGACAGCGGATGCCTCGAACCCGTTCTCGGCCAAGCTCAACGCCGCGCTCTGGACGGCGAAGACCGTGGCCGAGGGTGGCACCGGCGATCTCTTCTACACCATGAACAAGGAGGCTGCGGGCGACGATCTCGGGCTGACGCTGCAGACCGGCTTCGTGACCAAGGCGCTGGTGGGGCTCTTCGGCTCCGACCGCTTCCGCCTCGCGGTCTCCGCCGACGGCAGCACCTTCTTCGACGGGCTGAGCGTCGACAACACGAACGGCATCGTCGACCAGCCGCAACTGCCGCGCTTCAAGGCCTGGACGAACTACGACAACTATGTCGGCGTCGGAGCCTGGACGAAGATCGGCCTCAACAACACCGACTACAACGATCAGGGCTGTTTCGATTCCGGGACCAACCTCTTCACAGCACCTGTGGACGGCACTTACCTCTTCGGCGCGACGCTGCTCTACAAGATCAACGCCAGCGCCACGGCTCGCATGCGCGGGCGGCTCGTGTTGAATGGCACGACGGAAATCCGCGGCTCCCTCGGCGAAATCTCGGCCACCCATGTCTCGCTCGCCACCGCGATCTGGTTGCAGACCATGGTGCCGCTGACTGCGGGCGATACCGTCGAGCTGCAGGGGTATTTCCGGGTCGCGGACGGCTACTTCGCCGCCGATCACACGTCCTTCTGGGGCTGCAAGATCGGCTGAGCGGCGGAAGGAGGCTCCGATGACACCACCCCGATCCGAGGGCTTCGTGCGCATGCCCGACGCCGAGTTCGAGGCAATCCTGACCCGAGCAGCCGAGGAAGGCGCGAAGCGTGCGCTCGCCGATGTCGGGCTCGACGGCGACGAGGCAGCGCTCGACATCCGCGATCTGCGCTCCCTGGTGGACTGCATCCGGCTGGTGCGCCGCACCGCCATGCAGACGGCCGTCCGCATGATCACCACCGGCGTCATGCTGGCGTTGCTCGCGGGCATCGCCATCAAGCTGAAGATCTTCGGCGGCAGCCCGTAGCTGCGCCCCATCCCCATTCATCGGCCCGCAATGACCCGCCCTCGTGGCGGGGTGAGCCGTGGTCTGCCTGTCAGGCAGACGGGAAGGTCCAGTGGACCTTCCCGTGCGGCGAACGCACCGAGCCCTGCGAGGGGCCGGAAACTCGTTTTCGGAGGACCTCATGACCACGACCTTCCACCGACATTGGCGCGACGTGCCCGAGAGCAGCTGGCGCTGGCCGAACTTCTCGCCAGCCGAGATCGCCTGCCGGGGCACCGGCAAGCTGCTGGTCAACGAACCGGCCCTCGACAAGCTGCAGGCGCTGCGCGACCGGCTGGGCAAGCCGCTGATCGTCCGCTCCGCCTATCGTAGCCCCGAGCACAACCAGGCCGTCGGCGGCGCGACCCGCTCCAAGCACCTCGACGGCGCCGCCTTCGACATCGCCATGGCGAACCACGACCCGGCGGCATTCGAGGCTGCGGCGCGCGCGGTCGGGTTCCTTGGCTTCGGGTTCTACCCGCGATCCGGGTTCATGCACATCGACCTTGGCCCCGAGCGTCAGTGGGGCGAGCGGTTCCCGGTCCGTGCGACGGCATTTGCAGCCGAGACGCCGCCCGCACGCGAAGTGCTTGCCGAGAGCCGCACCATGAAGGGCGGTGGCGCGGCTGGCGTGGCGACGCTGGGCGCAGCTGGCGTCGAGTTTGCGCAGAGCGTCCTGGCCGAGACCCAATCCGCAATCCTGCCGCTCGTGCCATACCTCGACACACTCCGTTGGGTGTTCATCGCCGTGGCGCTCGTCGGGATCGGCGTCACGATCTACGCCCGCCTCGATGACTGGCGTCGGGGGCAGCGATGATCGGCGGGCGCCCTGCTACGCTCGCCGGATCGGCATGGGCAAGCACGGCGCTCCACTACAGCGTCACTGCCCTCGCGATCCTTCTGTTTCTGCTGGCCCTCCGCTGCTCCGGCGAGCGCGCCGGGAGTCTGGCCCGACGGCTCGAGGCCATGGAGAAAACCATGACGTACAAAGGTGGATGCCCAAGGCGGCGGCGCGTCGCCCTCTCGATCGCAAGGAGCTTGCTGAGCGGCGGTAGCATCTGTGACGAGAAACTTGGGAATGCCCATCGAGCCTTAAGAATATACCTGAGCATGTGCATACTTCTGACCGTGAGATCATCACCCATAGCGACCGGCGGCCGCGCTCGTCATCATACGAGAAGCTGCGGATCGTCGAGGAGACGCTGGATAACACCGCCTGCATTTTCATTTAGAGCGCCGCAATGGCGTCGCTCCGAACCTGCTGTATCGTTGACCGCGTCTGATGCCGGAGGGAGGGGCCGTGGATGTTTCAGGAGACGAAGCCGTCACAAGCGATCGCTCCGCCAAGCAGATGGAGGACCGCACTCGCGAGATGAAACGTCAGCTAGGGCGCAAGACGCTGGAGGGCGAGAGCAGCCAGCGAGAGTTGCCTTTCTATCGCCAACGATTTAGGATGATCTCGTAAGATAACTTCGCGACTAAGACACTCGAAATTTCGCACGACCGAATGTGTTGCCAAGTGGCATGGATCGATGCCGGTTTTGCAACAATAGAAGTACTGTTTGAGCAAAAGCGCAATGTTTTTTCAAAACGCATGAAAGCCAACAGAAAAGCCGGCAGTCAATGAGTGTAGCTGAAAGCAGACACAGAGAATACTGGCTCTCCAAACTTGAGATACCTTCAGAAAATTCGCCGACCGCTCTAATAATTTACGGTACTAGATATCTTGGCGAAAACCTGAGTCGCATGGCCTCGAATTTCAATCACGTCAAATACATTACTGGCCGAGGGAAATTTCTCGACGATCTTTTTATTACCAATATTAGCGGCCGCTGTGTCGCAATTGCCACCGCCTATGGCGCTCCAATGGCCGCTGAGCTCGTTCACGTTTTTTGTGAAATCGGAGTCGATGTAGTTATCCATACGGGAAGCTGCGGGTCTTTGACATCGGACTTGGAGTTAGGAACCGTTCTAGTCGTTTCCAAGGCGTGGTCTGGAGAAGGCGTTTCGCAGTACTACTTACCCAAAAAGCCGTTTTTCAAAAGCACTCTTTCCGTACCTATTCTCGCCCGCGCCATAAAAACCAGCCATTTAACGGTCAAAACAGGTCCAGTTTTTACCACTTCAGCATGCCTAATGGAAAGCGACAAGGATAAAAATACATGGCGCTCTAAAGGGTGCCTAGCCGTAGATATGGAGTGTGCATCTGTTTTCTCAGTCTGCCATTACTATCATGTTCAATGCGCGGCGTTGCTGTGGGTTTCCGATCTAGTTAACGGTCAATGCGCTGCACCAATTTCTCCGATCGACGGCGAAGAATTGAACTCCCTAAAGAACCGACTTCTAGAAATTTCGATAGAAATTATGCTCAATGCGACCGATAACAAAATACAAATCTCGAGAGACTAGCGACGACCTTATCGTATAGGAATGAGCTTCTATGAGTTCCAAGAGTAGAGAAGAATTCGCTGCTGCACACAGGATTTGTGCTTCCCTTAACTTACACGACGCAATAGACGGACATATGAGTTATCGGGCCGCCTGCGACTGTGATGAGATGCTATTATCGCCATATCCTTTGCACTGGTCCGAAGTTACTAACACGGCAATTGTTCGCGTAAATCTATCGACTAAGAGTGTCATATATCCGAAAAACTATAATGTCGATGTACCAGCATGGTCACTACACCATCCTCTTCAATCGTTGCACCCTCGGCATAGCTGCTTTATTCACGCGCACCCACCGTTCGCTACCGCAATTACATGCCGTAGAGATGGAAGAGTGCTACCAATTCATCAGAACTGCCTATCGATTTGCTCTGACATTACTTATTATGATAATTACGATGGAGAGATCGAAGACGAAGCTACAGGAATTGATATCGCCAAGCAGATGGAATCTAACTCAATTGTCATGCTGAAAAGCCACGGAGTAGTAACAGGTGGCGCTAATCCTGCGCACGCGCTGAAACGACTCTACTATCTGGAGAGAGCGTGTCAATATCAAATTCTCGCTGAAAGAACGAACATTGAACTATGTGATTTAAGTCACCTCTTGAGTTCGGCTGAAACTCATGCACCTGACCCAGAGGGAGAGTCACATGCGACGCGGTTGTTTGCCGCTTGGTGGCGAACTGTCGAGAAACTTAGCTGAGCCGATTCGTCGCGTTCCAATTGGTTAAGATCAGGAGAATATTTTTTACGGAAGATCGTCATCAACGCTGAAAGTGCCTTCATTCCCGCATTGATTTGTTTGTCACTGAGCCATGACTTTCGGAAACTATAATCGTCATCGTCACCAGGCAAGGTGCTCCCGACATCGCCCCCGCGGCGGCCGGGATAGACGGACAGATTCGCGTAGTTGAATGTTGAGATTACGTCTATATACTCATCAATAAAACGCAACGTTTCCGCGTAATCATCGCCTGGGATGCCAAAAATCAAATTAGGAATGAGATAAACGTTGTCACTGTTTCTTTCAGCGCCACAATTTCCATTGTGGGCTCTAAGAATTTCACATACTTCACGCACATGTTTCATGCGGTGCGGTTTCTTCAAAGATCGCAGCAAGTCATCTCGACAGGTTTCTATGCCAATTTCGATGTACTTCACGCGCAGGTCAGAGATTGCCTCCGACAGGAGTTGACCACCATTTGCTAATAGTTGTGTGGCCGTGGATTGTACTATAAAGCCTCGGAATTCCTTGTTTACCTTACTAATTTCGACGAATAGGTCACTCAGTGTGCGGTAGTTGTCGCACTGGCCAAACGTCTTATCGTCTATATATAGAAGTGAGTGTTTGATGCCAGTTAAGGAAGCCAACTGCTTGTCAATACTCTTTTGATCAACTGGCTCGACCAAGCGCGGGACCGAGCAAAAATTGCAATGGTGCTTGCAGCCCGTACTCAATGTAAATCTCGGGATGTACTCCATCCCATCGTTGAAGAGATGGTATCGCGGCCCCAAGTCTGCCTGATAGTTCAGCAACGGAAACAGTAGCAGCTGCTTTGGATCGTCCAGAAAAGTACAGTTTGGAAATTGAGAAAATTCCGTGGCGTCGACGTACCCGCCTAGCAGGAACTTTACGTCTGCACATTCGGAAATAATCTTCATTATAATTTTTGCGTTAACATTCATCACCGAAAATAGTACATAGTCGAATCGTTCAGAGCGTATCCTATTGATACCGGCCTCAATATTTTCGACGATAATGAGGGTCTGCTCAATGCTTCTATCAACGCGGCCTGATATTATTGGTATCCAATGGGGGATGTCCAGAAAGTCTTCCCTAAAATGAAAGCCCGGCATGGATCTGTAGCACGTACTATAGAATTGACGGTACTCATGATCGCTAGGCTTAATGAGCTTGTCGCTTACTTGACAGAAGGCGATGCGGATACGCTTCGGGATGTGCGAGTGCTGCAAGTCGTTATCCAGTCTCAAGAAATCGACTCCGAGGCGGCAAAAAATAGCGGAGGCCTTACTCAACCCTAACCTTTCCCAGGCCACAGTTGGCACGCTTAACGCAAGCTTGACAAAAATTTGACCATACGGCAAGCTATTCTGGCGGACTCTGGGCAGCCCTAGCAGATTGTCGAAGGCGCTGTAGCCGTCACTCTAATTTCAAGCCTACAGAGAATGAGGAGTTACACAATGTCCAAGAACAACGAGACTGTTGCTAAGGCCAAGAAAGAGATCGAAGCAGCCAAAGCCGAGAGCGATATCAACGCGGTGAAGGCTCGGCTGGACAAAATCTCAAATATGCTGGATGCAGTTCAGATATGAATACGGTCTATTGAACAGCTGGTGAAGCTACTTCGCAGCGGCAAGCCGAAGAGACGCGCGGATGGCGCTGTGATCCCCGCTTCCACCTCCATCTTGAATTGAGTACGGCCGAACTATAGGACCGGGCTGTGAAGTGATCGAAGTTCAGTGATGAGCGGGACGGCGTTGTGCGCGAGCAGCAGACCGTTGCGATGATCGCCAAGGTGTGCCGGCAGCACGAGTTCAGCAGTTCTGCGTTGTACACTGGGAAGTCGAATTGCGGCGGCCTGGGTGTATTCGCTGCGAAACGGCTGAAGGCCGTGGAAGAGGGGGAGTTCCAAGTTGAAGCGGCTGCTCGCCGACGCCATGCTCGATAGCGCCGCGCTGAAGGATCTTCTGGCGCGAGAGTTGTAGCGCCTGCCGCCAATCGGACAGCTGTCGCTCACCTGGTGCAGACGCACGAGATGAACGAGCGGCGGGCGTCCTCCTTGGTCGGGGCGGACCGGATGATAATTCGGTGTCGCTGCTGTAGTACCGTCGATACGATCTTAGCAAGCGACTTCGTGAGTTGGAGGGCGCGCGACTGCGCTTCTTCTATCGGCGCTTGCAGGTTCTCTTGCGCCAGGAGGGGTGGTCCATGAACCGCAAGAAGACCCAGCGGCTCTATCGCGAGGAGGGTCAGTCGATGCGCCGCCGACTTGGCCGCAAGCACACGACGGGGACGCGCACGCCGATCCTGACGGCGATCGCGCCGAACGCGCGCTGGTCGGTTGGCTTCGTTGTACGACTAGCTAGTCGCCGGCCGGCGGCTGCGCATCCTCAACGTGGTGGACGAGGTGATTAAGGAACGCCTAGCCGCCGTCGTCGACACGTCGACCTCGGGGAAGCTTGCGGCGCGAGCGCTGAGCGCGCTCGTGGCGGTGCGCGGCAAGCCCGACCTGATTGTCAGCGACCACGTCATCGAGTTCACCTCGAACGCCATGGTCGCTTGGAGGGAGGCCACCGGCGTTGCCTGGCATTTCTTCGCGCCGGGCAAGCCGATGCACAACGGCATCTGCGAAGCCTTCAGCGGTCAGATGCGGGACGAGCTTCTCAACGAGACGCTGCTCTTCGACCTCGGCCACGCCTGCGACGAAGTCGCGAACTGGGTCACACACTATAGCCACATCCGGTACCATTCTGCGATTGGCTACGAGACGCCGGCAGGCTACGCGGCCCAACTAGCCGCAATGGACGGTCGGCTCTGCGAAGCGAAAGCGCTCCGCCGGCCGTCCATTGCTCCATCGGCGCTTCAGCGCCCAACTGAAACGCCGACTTCGGCTTCAGCTGAATGAAAGTCCGCGGTCACAGCGATGTCGTTACTAAAATATTTCTATATGAGCGCACAAATACTTGCGCTTGCGCCGATGAATTGAATCTCGCGCAACCAAACGAATTACAATCTGCCCTTTCGACGATCGAACGCGGTTTCGTGGTAGTTGTCGGTGAGTGGGAGCAGCTCGATTCTTCAGTTGCTCGGAGTTTGATTTCGTGGGCTTCGGTTTCCAGAAATCGAGCGTATGGTATACAGGAGAGGGGGTTCTTCGAGCGTTCGAGCAGGGGGAAGTTTTTGCTACCTTCGGCCACTGTTGCGGAGGTGGATCCTAGTAGGGCAGTTGTTCACTCGGTAGGTGGATCAGCACCGACTACTGTGGCGGAAGTATTATTACTTCAGGAATCCCCCAATCCTCCCTTTGCGATTTCGTTAACAAACCATGGCGCAGAGCACTGCATCGTTTTGGAGGATCGGTGGATTGTTGCCGATGAAGATGTTCTTCAGTCAGTCAAAGGTATTCTTTCTAGTCGAATTTCAAGTCCAGTCATCCTTTTAAACGCATGCGGATCGTTAAGACTCGGCGACTCATGTGTTCCGAAGAAGTACTCGGTGGCCGCTGCGCTAGCAGAATCGGGTGCCAATGTTATCGGGCCTATGAGGATCGTTCCCATCTTTCCTGGCCTTGCTTCGCTCTTCTCAACGCTGATTCTATCGGGTGAGCCGCTAGGAAGAATCGTGAATGCCCTAAATTTCCACATTGAAGAAGCCTACGGTGAGCGAGGTGCCTATCATCTGCTGGGAGACCCGACATTCGCACTAGGTTCTGATACTGTCGTTGCGTTACTACCTAAAGAGCCTAAGAGCTACACACAAGATATTTGCCCCGTACAGAAATCGGTTGCTGCGCTGGAAGCATGTATCAATCTGTTTGAAGTTCTCGATAGGTGCGGAGCTTGGGATGCAGGCTCAAAAGCGGCCATGGAAAGCGTTTTTGAGGCTCATCGTACAGGAGTTCTCTCTACTCGCGCTAAACATGCTATTTTGGATTCACCGGATAGTGTGACCATCTTGAAGGACTATTTAGACGGTGCGGTTTCCCATTTTTCCACTACGTTGGTTGATCTCGTTAGTACATGTATTGGCGCGGGCCAATGGATAGGAAGTTTATACGCGCAATTCTCAGCTGAAAGGGACGGCAGCTGGGGGGCTTGTGCGAGATGCAGCGACGAAGCGATCACCATCCGATTTAAGCCATTTGGGCTTGGCGGCGGTCATTTTAGCCGTACTGAGTGCGACCGATGTGGTACAACAATTGACAAAATTGGGAATCACGTGGTTGACGAGTTAATCAGCGTAAATGTTACGCCTACTGAGTTAGAAATCTTTCTCCCGAAACGGAGGGTCGATGGGATTGCAAGGGTACTGATACACCGTGGAGGCTTGGATAAGGGTGTCCACTGGCCAGAAGAAGGTGGCATCATTGCCTTTCCCAGGGACCATCTTGGAATCCACGGACGGGTGACGATTGTGGCGCTTTGCGTGTCTGGAGCTGAACTTACCGCCTTGTATCATACAATTTTTGTACCGAAGTTTTTGAGTTAGTCCGAGTTTGGCCTTCCGGATGAGTTTATCGATCGCATTTCTGTTTATACAACAGACATCTGGCCCAGGAGCCATCGGCGCACCATCATCCCCGCGGCTGCGCTGGCGGGACTACCGGCGGCGGGGCGCGTCATAGATGATGCCGGACGCAGTGCTCTGGACGGACGGCCACACGACCTACGCGCGGATCGGGAAGGACGAGCGCATCCCACACTTCGCGCTCAACGCCGGGTGGCGCACCCCGCACAGCTATTACATCATAACCGTAAACGCCCTCATTGGCCGGTTCCGCAGCTTGATGCAGCCATTCTGCGGCCCCACCTCTAGGAACCTCGGCGCCTACGGTCCCTGGCACGCCGCCCGCGACAACTTGGGGCGCGGCCATCGGCACCCAGATGGCTGCACGCGTCAGGCTGTCGCGCCAAGACGGTTTGCTGACACCGCCCCGCGATGCATGAATAGGGCTTGACCCATCGGCGGACCGCCGAACGGATCAGGGCGAGCGCCGCGAGCGTGAGCCCCAGAATTGATAACGTAAAGAATCTTTCGCACTTTCAGATTTGACGGCTCCTTCTACAGTGAAGGAGCGACGGGATGGACGACGA
>NZ_WIND01000009.1 GCF_009697225.1 Halovulum marinum | reverse complement strand
CGATCAGGATCTCTACAAGATCCTCCTCAGATCGTGCAGAATGAACCCACTCAGACGCTGAGCTGGAATAGACCCTTCCGCAAATATCCCCGCCGGAGGCTTCCGGCGCAGACGCAGACGGGGCGCCCGGTCACCCGGACGCCCCGCCTCGATCCTCGCCGTTTTCAGCGCCGGTCAGTTCTCGCGGAACGCCCGGTTCAGATAGTCGGTCAGCGGCTTCAGCAGATAGTTCATCGGCGTCCGCTCGCCGGTGCGGATGTACGACTCGACCGGCATCCCGGGGACGATCTCGCGGCCCTCGATCTTCTGCAACTCGCCCTCCAGCGGCAGCAGCTCGGCGGTGTAATAGGACACCCCCGTGGTCTCGTCGGTGAAGGCGTCGGCCGAGACCTTGGTCACCACCCCCTCCAGCACCGGCGTGGTGCGCTGGTCGAAGGCCGGGAACCGCAGCGTCGCCGGCTGGCCGGCGTTCACCTGGTCGCGGTGGATCGTCGGGATCCGCGAGGTGATCACCAGCGGCTGCTCCTGCGGGACGATGTACATCAGCACGTCGGCCGGCTTGACCACCGCGCCCACGGTGTTGACCTGGCGCGAATAGACCAGCCCGGTCGCCGGGGCGCGGACCTCCAGCCGGCTCAGCGTCTCCAGCGTCGAGCGCCGCCGCTCGCGCAGCTCGATCTCGTTGTACTCCAGATCGCGCAGCTGGCTGATCGCCTGCTCGCGCATGTCGGCCTGCAGGCGCAGGATCTCCAGCTCGGTCTCCGAGATCTGGCCCTTGCTCTGCGCGGCGCGGGACTGCAGCTCGCCCAGCTCGCCCTCCAGCCGCGCGCTCTCGCGGCGCAGCGACAGCACCTTGCTCTGCTGCGTCAGGCCCCGGTCCAGCAGCGATTGCTGGTCCTCCAGCTCCTCGGCGATCAGGTCGCGCTGGGTGGCCAGCGCGGCGATCTGCGCCTCGATGCCCACGACCTGGTTCTCGGTCTGCACGATGCGCTCGCGCAGCTGGCTGGTCTGCTTGTCGACGGTCTCGCGCCGGGCGCGGAACAGCTGGCGCTGGCCCTCCATCAGCTCGGGGATCTCGTCGCGGGTCTCGGCGACCTCGACCAGCTCGTCCGAGAACGCGACGTCCTCGGCGCCGTCGCGCTCGGCGATCAGCCGCGACTTGCGCGCCAGCAGCTCGAACAGCTGCCCCTCGATCACCGCCAGGTCCGAACGCATCAGCTTGTCGTCCAGCCGCAGCAGCACGTCGCCGGCCTGGACCCGGTCGCCGTCCCGAACCAGGATCTCGCCGACCAGCCCGCCCTCGGAATGCTGCACCGCCTGGCGGTTGCCCTCGACCTGGACCATGCCGGACGAGATCACCGCGCCCGAGATCCGGGCGACGGCCGACCAGCCGCCGATGCCGAAGACCAGCACCACCAGCGCGACGAATCCCAGCCGCAGCGGGGCCGACGGGCTCCAGGGGCTTCGGGCGCCCTTGGCGCGAACGCGGGTGTCGTCGGGCGCCGGGCTGCCGGTCTGCCGCGGCCGGTCCGGTTTGGCGGGCAGGCTCTCGGCCAGTTTCGCGGGCGGCTGCGCGCCGCGTTTCACCGGCATGTTCAGCCGCAGCGGCTTCTTGTCGTCGCTCATGACGCGTTCCCTCCGCCGGGCGCGATGGCGCCGGCGATCTGGTTGTAGTTGGTGACCTGGCTCTTCAGCACCTCGTCGCGCGGGCCGAACGCCTTGCGCATGCCGTTCTCCATCACCAGGATCAGGTCGCATTCGGCGATCCCCGACGGCCGGTGGGCCATGATGATCACCGACTTGCCACGCTCCTTCATGCGGCGGATCGCGGTGTTCAGCGCCGCCTGCCCGCCGGCGTCGAGGTTGGCGTTGGGCTCGTCCAGGATCAGGATCGCCGGATCGCCGTACATCGCGCGGGCCAGGCCGATGCGCTGCTTCTGCCCGCCCGACAGGCGGCTGCCGCCCGGGTTGATGCGGGTGTCATAGCCGTCGGGCAGGCTGAGGATCAGCTCGTGCGCGCCGGCCTTCTTGGCGGCCTCGACCACCTTGTCGGGGTCGGGCTCGTTCAGCCGCGCGATGTTCTCGGCGATGGTGGCGCCGAACAGCGCCACGTCCTGCGGCAGATAGCCGATGGCGCGGCCCAGGTCCTCGGGGCTGTAGTGGTCCAGGGTGGCGCCGTCCAGGCGCACCTTGCCCGATGCCGGCTGCCAGATCCCGGTCAGCACCCGCGCCAGCGTCGACTTGCCGGCGCCCGAGTTGCCGATCACGCCCAGCGCCTGACCCTCGTCCAGCCGGAAGCTCAGCATCCGCAGCGTCGCCAGCTGCTCGCCCGGCGGCACGACGGTGACCTGGTGCGCCTCCAGGATCGCCCGCGGCGCCGGCAGCTTGGTCGGCTCGGGAACCTCGGGGGTCTTGGCCAGCAGCTCGCGCAGCGAGGTCCAGCCCTGGCGGGCGCGCTGGAACAGCGGCCAGCCGCCGATCGCCTGCTCGATCGGGGCCAGCGCGCGGCCCATCAGGATCGAGCCGGCGATCATGCCGCCGGCGGTCATCTCGCCCTGCAGCACCAGATAGGCGCCCAGCGCCAGCATCGCCGACTGCAGGAAGAAGCGGAAGGTCTTGGTGATCGACGAATAGGTGCCGGTCTTGTCGGACGAGGCGATCTGCTCGGCCAGTGCCCGGTCGCGGGTCAGCTTCCAGCGGCGCAGCACCGCCGGGCGCATGCCCAGGCCCTGGATCAACTCGGCCTCGTCGCGCACGCCCTCGGCGAAGGCGTCGGCCTGCGCCTGGGCGATCGCCGCCTCGCGCACCGGGCGGGCGGTGGTGACCTGGTTGATCAGGGTGACCGCGATCAGCGTCAGCCCGCCCAGCACCGCCAGCCAGCCCAGCATCGGGTGGAAGATGAAGATCGCCAGGATGAAGATCGGCGTCCACGGAATGTCGAAGATCGCGAACAGCACCGGCGCGCTCATGAACCGCTGCACCGATTCCAGGTCCTTCAGCCCCGAGGCGGGGCGGGCGCGTTCGGCGGGGATGACGGCGCGGCGCAGGATGGCGTCGAACACGCGCGCGTCCATGTCGGACTGGAATTGCGCGCCGATCCGCGCCGCGACCCGGCCGCGGGCGTAGTCCAGCACGCCCATCAGCGCATAGAGCGCCGCGACCAGCAGGAACAGCGCGACAAGCGTCGCCTCGGAACGGCTGCCCAGCACGCGGTCGTAGACCTGCAGCATGAACAGCGGTCCGGTCAGCATCAGCAGGTTGACGAAAACGCTGAACAGCGCGATCGACAGGAACAATCCGCGGCCGCGTCCCATCGCGGCGCCCAGCTCTGCCTTGGCCGCGTCGGCGGCAAACTGGATAGGTGGTCTGGCCATGTTCGGTCCTAACTCGGAAGTGGCATAGGGGCGACAGCGGGCGCCGGGCCCGACAATGCCGCGTGCGGCGCGGTGCCACTCGCAGTATATGTCATAGTCGGCACGAAAGATCACATTCGTGCGGAATTGCGACAAGGTACTTTATCGCCCGGACGCGGGACGTATATGGATTCGGAGGCTTTGGAAAGGCGCAATGATTGACTCGCAAAATTCCGCCGGTCGGGCGGCAGTCGTCCTGCTGGCCCTCGCCGCCGGCGCCTGCACGCAGCCGCCGGGCGACACCGCCAACGCCGCCGATCCGTACGAGCGCACCAACCGCGCGATCCATGCCTTCAACAAGCGCCTCGACACCAATGTGCTGAAACCCGGTTCCGAAACCTATGTGCAGGTGGTGCCGCAGCCGGTGCGCGATGGCGTGTTGAACGCCGCCAACAACCTGCAGCAGCCGCTGAACTTCGTGAATCATGTGCTGCAGGGCGACATCGAGGACGCCGCCTCGTCCGCGTTCCGCTTCGGGCTGAACACCTTCTTCGGCGTCGGCGGGCTGGCCGATCCGGCGGACGACGCCGGGCTGTACGACCGGCCCACCGATTTCGGCGAGACGCTGGCGGTCTGGGGCATCGACAGCGGCCCCTACATCGAGCTGCCGGTGTTCGGCCCCTCGACCGTGCGCGACGGCGTCGGCCTGGTGGCGGGGTTCGTCGCCGATCCGCTGGGCTGGACCGAGCTGCGCGACTATTCGGGCTATTTCATCGCGCTCGAGGCGGCGAACGCGCTGCAGCAGCGCAGCGACTACGCGCGGCTGATCGAATCGCTGCTCTACGAAAGCGCGGACAGCTACAACGCCGCCCGCATCGCCTATCTGCAAAACCGGTCGGCGTCGCTGAACCAAGGCGCCCCCGCCGCGGAAGATCTGGAGGATCCCTATGCATTCGAATGACCCGACCCGCCGCCACGTCCTGACCGGTGGCGCCGCGCTGGGCCTGACCCTGCTCGCCGGCGGCGCGCGGGCGCTGAGCACCAGCCAGGCCAGCGCCTTCATCCAGCAGGTCGTCGACCAGACCATGGCGATCGTGAACTCCAGCGCCTCGACCGAGCAGGCGCTGGCGCAGTTCGAGCAGGTGCTGGCACGCTACGGCGACATGGGCGTGGTCGCCCGCGCGGTGCTGGGCCAGCCCTGGCGCAGCGCCTCGGCGGCGCAGCAGCAGGCGTTCGTGCAGGCGTTCCAGGGCTATCTGGCGCGCAAGTACGGCCGCGAGTTCCGCGAGTATCGCGGCGCTTCCATGACGGTCAGCGGCGCCAGCGACCAGGGCGACAAGGGCATCCTGGTCAACACCGTGGTCAACCTGCCCGGCCGGCAGCCGTTCGCGGTGGACTGGCAGGTCAGCGACCGCAGCGGCGCGACCAAGCTGATCAACCTGATCATCGAGGGCGTGTCGATGCTGACCACCGAGCGCAGCGAGGTGCGCGCGATCTACGAGGCGAACCGCTCGAACCTCGACGCCACCATTCAGAGCCTGCGCGGCCGCGGCTGACCGCGCGCGTCCGGAATGACGACGGGGCGCCCGGGCAACCGGGCGCCCCGTTGCGTGCGCGGATGTCCGCGCCGCGACCGGCCGGGGCGCGCACAAGCCCCGGCGTCAGTTGCTGAGGCCGAAGATCGAGTTCAGCACCGAGTTCAGGATGTTCTCGGCCACCGGGTCGGCGCGCCGAACATCCGACGCCGCGACCGCCAGCCCGCGCGGCGGCGGCGGCACCAGCATCGGCAGCGGCGACGGCGGCAGGCCCTCGTGGATGCGCAGCATCGCCTCGCGCCAGATCGCGGCGGGCAGGCCGCCGCCGGTGACGCCTCTCAGCGGCGTGTTGTCGTCGTTGCCCATCCAGACGCCGGTCACATAGTCGCCGGTGAAGCCGACGAACCAGGCGTCGCGGGCGGCCTGGGTGGTGCCGGTCTTGCCCGCCGCCGGCCGGTCCGGCAGCTGCGCGCGCCGCCCGGTGCCGTTCGCCACCACCTCGGACATCATGTAGACCAGCTGGCCGGCGGTGGTCTCGGACAGCACCGGCACCGGCGGCACCCGGTCGGTGCCCATCAGCAGCTGGTTGTCCTGCTTCAGGCGCAGGTCCAGCAGGCCGTAGGGCTCGGACCGGCGGCCGCCGTTGAGAATCGCGGCATAGGCGCCGGTCAGCTCCAGCAGGGTGATCTCGGACACGCCCAGCGCCAGCGCCGGCCCCTGCGCCAGGTCCTGGCCGATGCCCAGGTCGCGGGCGATCTGCCGGACCTTGCCGCGGCCGGCGTATTCGGACACCCGCACCGCGACAGTGTTGACCGAGTCGCGGAACGCCTCGGTCAGGGTGATGTCGCCGCGGTAGTCGCGGGTGTAGTTCTTCGGGCTCCACGGCCCCGAGCCGGGCACGTCGATGGTCAGCGGCGAATCGGACACCAGGCTGTTCGGGTCCAGCCCGGCCTCCAGCCCGGCGGCATAGACCATCGGCTTGAACGCCGAGCCGGGCTGGCGCAGCGCCTGCGCGGCGCGGTTGAACTGCCCGGCGCGGCCGATGTTGCGCCCGCCGACCATGGCGCGCACCGCGCCGTCCGGCGACAGCACCACGATCGCCGCCTGCGCCTTCGAGCCCGGCTTCACCCTGGTCTCGAACACCTCGTCCAGCGCCTGCACCGCCGCGCGCTGGATGCGCGGGTCGAACGTGGTCGCCATCACCACGTCCTCGGTGGTCGCGCCGGTCAGGAAATCCGGCCCCGAGCCCATCACCCAGTCGGCGAAATGGCTGCCGGCGCGCGCCGCGGCGGCGGCGCTCAGCTCGGCCGGCAGCGCCCGCGCCAGGTCGGCCTCGACGCGGCTCAGGCGGCCCTGCTCCTCCATCAGGCCCAGGATCACGTCGGCGCGGCCCTGCGCGGCCTCGATGTCGCTGGTCGGCGCATAGCGCGACGGCGCCTTCAGCAGCCCCGCCAGCATCGCCGCCTCGGCCGGGGTGACGCTGCGCGCGGACTTGTTGAAATAGCGACGCGCGGCGGCCTCGAAGCCCTGCGCGCCGGCGCCAAGATAGGCCCGGTTCAGATAGATCGAGAGGATGTCGTCCTTGGAGTATCTCAGCTCCATCGCCAGCACGACCGGGATCTGCTTGATGTGCCGCTCCAGGCTGCGGGTGTTCTCGAAGAACAGCAGCTTGGCCACCTGCTGGGTGATGGTCGAGCCGCCCTGCACCACGCGGCCGGCGCGGGCGTTGCTGACCAGCGCGCGGACGATGCCGCGCGGGTCCAGCCCGAAGTGATCGTAGAACCGCCTGTCCTCGGTGGCGAGCACCGCATTGACCAGGTGCGGGCTGGCGTCGGCGGCGCGCAGCGTCTGGTACTGCTCGCCGCGCCAGGCGAAGGTGCGCCCGTTGCGGTCCAGCAGCGTGACCGAGCCGCGGTCGCGGCCGTCCAGCAGCTGCTCCATCGGCGGCAGCGTCTCGTAGTAGTACCAGGTGGTGCCGCCGAGGATCACCGCCACCACCACGCCGGCGCGCAGCCCGATCCACCAGGCGGTGCGCAGCACCACGCCGAACAGCAGCCAGCGCAGCACGCGCTCGAACAGGGCCGGCCGCTCGGCCGAGCGGCGGCGCGTCCTGCGTGTGCCGGTGGTCTTGCGCCGCGCCTTGCCGCGCGGCGGTGTCTTCTTGCCTGGTCTGGCCATGTGTCTGGCCTTGTTGCTGCCCGGACCTGTCTGCCCGGCCCCAACCTAGCCGGGAACGACGGCTTTGTGGAGAGGGCGCGTGCGGCATTCTTCGCCTGCACAACAAATGAACAGACGTCAAAAATTGTGCATTGAATCGGCGCGGATTGCCGGAATCTGCCGAAAATTCCCTCTGTCGCGCCCATCCCGCGCTGGCCAAGCGCGGTGCTTTCCGCGTCATTTCCGGCTCAGCGCCACATGGTGCGCCGCGGGACCCTCTGCCTGCGGCCATGCAGACGGAAAGCAAGGGGATGCAATGAAACTGATCATAGCCGTCATCAAACCCTTCAAGCTGGAGGAGGTCCGCGAGGCCCTCACCGGCCTGGGCGTGCAGGGTCTGATGGTATCCGAGGTCAAGGGCTACGGCCGCCAGGCCGGTCATACCGAGATCTACCGCGGCGCCGAATACGTCGTGAACTTCGTGCCCAAGATCAAGCTGGAGCTGGTGGTTCCGGACGATCTGGTCGCCCAGACCGTCGACACGCTCGCCGGCACCGCCCGGACCGGCAAGATCGGCGACGGCAAGGTGTTCGTCCTGGACGTCGAGCAGGCGCTGCGCGTCCGCACCGGCGAAGCCGGCGACGAAGCGCTCTGATCCCAGCACCCTCCAACACGGACTGAGAGAACCATGAACAAACTTCTGAAAGTCACGGCCCTGGCCGGCGTGCCGCTGCTGGCGGCCGCGCCGCTGCTGGCCCAGGACGCCGGGGCCGCCGCCGCCGGCGGCGAGGCGGCCGAACACACCGCGTTCATCCTCAACACGCTGCTGTTCCTGATCGGCGGCTTCCTGGTGATGTGGATGGCCGCCGGCTTCTGCATGCTCGAGGCCGGGCTGGTGCGCTCGAAGAACGTCACCATGCAACTGACCAAGAACGTGTCGCTGTTCGCGATCGCGGCGGTAATGTACTACCTGATCGGCTACAACGTCATGTACCCGCTGGGCAACTGGTCGATCGGCACCGACGAGACCGGCGGCTATCTCGGCGCGTTCGGCGTCGCCGTGCTCGAGGCCGTCGGCATCGGCGCCGGCGAGGCGGACGACCTGTCCTACGCCTCGACCGGGTCGGACTTCTTCTTCCAGCTGATGTTCGCCGCCACCACCGCCTCGATCGTCTCGGGCACCCTGGCCGAGCGCATCAAGCTGTGGCCGTTCCTGATCTTCACCGTGGTCCTGACCGGGCTGATCTACCCGATCCAGGCGTCGTGGAAATGGGGCGGCGGCTTTCTCGACAGCCAGTGGGGTTTTCTCGACTTCGCCGGCTCGACGGTGGTGCACTCGGTCGGCGGCTGGGCGGCGCTGGCGGGCGTGCTGATCCTCGGCGCGCGCAACGGCAAGTACAAGGACGGGCAGGTGGTGCCGATCGTCGGCTCGAACATGCCGCTGGCGACGCTGGGCACGTTCATCCTGTGGCTGGGCTGGTTCGGCTTCAACGGCGGCTCGCAGCTGGCGATGGGCACCGTGGGCGACGCCGCCGACGTCAGCCGGATCTTCGCCAACACCAACACCGCCGCGGCGGGCGGCGCGCTGGCCGCGCTGATCCTGACCCAGCTGATGTACGGCAAGCCGGACCTGACGATGATCCTGAACGGCGCGCTGGCCGGGCTGGTCTCGATCACCGCCGAGCCGCTGACCCCCAGCCTGGGCATGGCCACCATCATCGGCGCCATCGGCGGCGTGATCGTGGTGTTCGGCGTGCCGTTCCTCGACAAGCTGAAGATCGACGACGTCGTCGGCGCGATCCCGGTGCACCTGTTCGGCGGCATCTGGGGCACGCTGGCGGTGCTGCTGACCAACCCCGACGCGACCTTCGCCGGCCAGATCGTCCCAATCCTCATCGTCGGCGTGTTCGTCTTCGTGGTCTCGTACATCGTCTGGTCGATCCTGAACATGGCCGGCGGCATCCGCGTCGACGCCGAGGCCGAGGAGACCGGGCTCGACATGACCGAGCTGGGGATCGAGGCCTACCCCGAGTTCTCGACCTGAACCGGAAACTCCCGCCCCGGGCCGCCGACCGGCCCGGGGGCACCTGCCGGGCCCTCCGCGGCCCGGCTTTTTCGTTTTCACGGCCCGCGCGCCGCGCTAGAAAAGCGGCATGAGCGACGCCCACCCGACCGCCACCCGCGACCGCATCCTCGCCCTGGCCGAGGGCGAGACCGACGCCGTCGCGCTGATGGCCACCACCGCCTGCGAGCTGTTCCACTCCGACGACCGCTTCGACTGGGTCGGCTTCTACCGCGTCATCGCCCCCGGCATGCTGGCGATCGGCCCCTACCAGGGCGGCCACGGCTGCCTGCGGATCCCGTTCGACCGCGGCGTCTGCGGCGCCGCCGCGCGCACCGGCCTGACGCAACTGGTGCCCGACGTCGCGGCCTTTCCGGGCCACATCGCCTGCGCCGCGTCGACCCGCTCGGAAATCGTCGTGCCGGTGTTCGACGCCGCCGGTGCGGTGATCGCCGTGCTGGACATCGACAGCGACCGGCCCGACGCCTTCACCCCGGCCGACACGGCGTTGCTGGAAGGGCTGATGGCGGATCTGTTCGGCCACCTCTAGGCGCCGCGGCCGATGGTCGCCCGCCGCCGCGTCAGCCTTGCGCGCGGCTTGCCCCCGCCGGTGCCGCGTGGCACCGTTTCGCCATGGTATCCGTGACGCCCTGGGCCGCATCCGCCCCCCGCCTGATCGCCGTCGCCCGCGGCGACGCCCCAGCCGACCTGGTGATCCGCGGCGGCGCCTGGGTGAACGTGCACAGCCGCGAGGTCATCGCCGACAGCGACATCGCCGTCGCGGACGGGCGTTTCGCCTATTGCGGCCCCGACGCCTCGGCGATGATCGGCCCCGACACGCAGGTGATCGAGGCCAACGGCCGCTATGTCATCCCCGGCCTGTGCGACGCGCACATGCACGTCGAATCGGGGATGCTGACCGTCACCCAGTTCGCCCGCGCGGTCATGCCGCACGGCACCACCTCGATGTTCATCGACCCGCACGAGGTCGCCAACGTGCTCGGCCTGCCGGGCGTGCGCCTGATGCACGACGAGGCGCTGGAGCAGCCGATCAACGTGTTCGTGCAGATGCCGTCCTGCGCACCCTCGGCCCCGGGGCTGGAGACCACCGGGCACGAGATCACCGCCGAGGAGGTCGCCGAGGCGATGGCCTGGCCGAACATCATCGGTCTGGGCGAGATGATGAACTTCCCCGGCGTGATCGGCGCCGACCCGAAGATGCTGGCCGAGATCGCCGCGACCCAGGCGGCAGGCAAGACCGTCGGCGGCCACTACGCCAGCCCCGACCTCGGCGGCTTTCACGCCTACGCCGCCGGCGGCCCCGCCGACGACCACGAAGGCACCCGCGAGGAAGACGCGATCATGCGCGTCCGCCAGGGCATGCGGGCGATGCTGCGGCTGGGCTCGGCCTGGTACGACGTCGAAAGCCAGATCACCGCGGTCACGGAAAAGGGGCTCGATCCGCGCGGCTTCATCCTGTGCACCGACGACTGCCATTCCGGCACGCTGGTCCACGACGGCCACATGGACCGGGTAGTGCGCCATGCCATCGGCTGCGGGCTGGACCCGCTGGTGGCGCTGCAGATGGCGACGATCAACACCGCCACCCATTTCGGGCTGGAGCGCGAGCTGGGCGCGATCGCCCCCGGCCGCCGCGCCGACGCGGTCCTGACCTCGGACCTGACCGCGCTGCCGATCGAGACGGTGATCGCCCGCGGCCGGGTGGTGGCCGAGAACGGCGCGCTGACCGCGCCGCAGCCCGCGTTCCGCTGGCCCGACAGCGCGCGCCGCACGGTGAACATGGGCAAGAACCTCGCCGCGCATCATTTCGACATCGCCGCGCCGCTGGGCGCGCACCGGGTCCGCGCGCGGGTGATCGGCGTGGTCGAGAACCAGGCCCCGACCCGCGCGCTCGAGGCCGACCTGCCGGTCGACGGCGGGCTTGTCGCCATGGACCGCGCGGGCGACGTCTGCCAGATCGCGCTGGTCGAGCGGCACCGCGGTACCGGCGGCGTGACCAACGCCTTCGTCTCCGGTTTCGGCTACGATGCGAACTGCGCCGTCGCCTCGACCGTGGCCCACGACAGCCATCACATGATCGTCGTCGGCACCTCGAAATCCGACATGGCGCTGGCGGCGAACCGGCTGGCGCATGTCGGCGGCGGCGTCACCGTCTACCGCGACGGCCAGGAGCAGGCGCTGGTCGAGCTGCCGATCGCCGGGCTGATGTCCGACGCGCCCGCCGCCGAGGTGGCGGGCGCCGCCGCGCGGATGGTGCAGGCGATGGCCGACTGCGGCTGCACGCTGAACAATGCCTACATGCAGCACTCGCTGCTGGCCCTGGTGGTGATCCCGGCCTTGCGGATATCGGACCTCGGCCTCATAGACGTGACGAGGTTCGAGAAGACCGACCTCTTCGTCGCGTGAAAGGGCCGCCCGTGGAACTGAACCCCGCCGCCTCCGAACTGCCGATCCTGTCGCCCGACGCCGGGGTGCCGCACGGCTACACCGACGCCGCCGAGGCGGTCGACGCGCTGATCGCGCTCTACGAGCAGGCGACGCATTTCCTGCGCACCCACTTCGCCGAGGTGATGGACGGCAAGCCGATCGCGGGCCGCTACCGCGCCTTCTACCCGCGGCTGTCGATCACCACCACCAGCTTCGCCAAGGTCGACAGCCGGCTGTCCTTCGGTCACGTCGCCGAGCCGGGGCACTACGCCACCACCGTCACCCGGCCCGACCTGTTCCGCGGCTACCTGACCCAGCAGATCGGCCTGCTGATCGAGAACCACGGCGTGCCGGTGACGATCGGCCCCTCGGACACCCCGATCCCGCTGCACTTCGCAATGGGCCCCGGCGCGCATGTCGAGGGCAGCATCGAGGACCGCACCGCGCGGCCGCTGCGCGACCTGTTCGACGTGCCGGACCTGAACACCACCGACGACAGCATCGTCAACGGCGACGGCTTCGGGCCCGACGGCAGCCGCGCACTGGCGCCGTTCACCGCGCAGCGCATCGACTATTCCCTGGCCCGGCTGGCGCATTATACCGCCACCCAGGCCGAGCATTTCCAGAACCACGTGCTGTTCACCAACTACCAGTTCTACGTCGACGAGTTCGTCGCCTGGGCCCGCGCGCGCATCGCCGAGCCGGGCAGCGGCTATTCCGCGCTGGTCGAGCCGGGCAACGTGATCACCACCGCCGACGGCACCACCGGCACGCCGCCGGCGAAGATGCCGCAGATGCCGACCTACCACCTGGTGCGCGAGGACACCTCGGGGATCACCATGGTCAACATCGGTGTCGGCCCGTCGAACGCCAAGACGATCACCGACCACATCGCGGTGCTGCGCCCGCATGTCTGGCTGATGCTGGGCCACTGCGCGGGGCTGCGCAACTCGCAGAGCCTGGGCGACTACGTTCTGGCCCACGCCTACGTGCGCGAGGATCATGTGCTCGACGACGACCTGCCGACCTGGGTGCCGATCCCGGCGCTGGCCGAGGTGCAGGTGGCGCTGGAGAACGCCGTCGCCGAGGTCACCGACTTCGAGGGCTACGAGCTGAAGAAGATCATGCGCACCGGCACCGTCGCCACCATCGACAACCGCAACTGGGAACTGCGCGACCAGTCCGGCCCGGTGCAGCGCCTGTCGCAGTCCCGCGCCATCGCGCTGGACATGGAAAGCGCCACCATCGCCGCCAACGGCTTCCGCTTCCGGGTGCCCTACGGCACGCTGCTGTGCGTCAGCGACAAGCCGCTGCACGGAGAGCTGAAGCTGCCGGGCATGGCGACGGCGTTCTACAAGAAGCAGGTCGCCCAGCACCTGCTGATCGGACTGCGCGCTTTGGAATCGCTCCGCGAGATGCCGCTCGAGCGGTTGCACTCGCGCAAATTGCGCAGCTTCGAGGAGACGGCGTTCCTTTGACCGGCAAAAAGTCTGTGCCCGCGATGCGCGGAACCAAGCAAAAAAGGGAAATCCGCGCGAATCCCCCATTGTTTTTTGTGCACGGATTGGCTTATCTCGACCGACACTTCACTTGCGACACCCACAACAAACCGATCGGGGAGCATCAAAGATGACTCAGAAGCCCATGACCAAGACGCAGCTGGTCGCTGCACTGGCCGACAAGACCGACAGCGACAAGGCCGGCGTCAACCGGATGCTGGACGCGCTGACCGAGGTCGTGACCAACGAGGTCGCGCAGGGCGGCGCCGTCACCCTGCCGGGTCTGGGCAAGTTCTCGTGCCGCGAGCGTCCGGCCCGTATGGTCCGGAACCCGGCCACGGGCGAGCAAATGCACAAGGACGCCGACAAGGTGGTCAAGGTGACCATCGCCAAGGCGCTGAAGGACGTGATCAACGCCTGAGCCACGGGCACCGTCACCACGGATCGAAGGGCCGCCCGCCGGGTGGCCCTTTTTTCGTTCCGGCACCCCCCGGAACCCGCCGATTTTCCTGTCTTTCGCCTCGGGCGTCGCCTCGGGCCTCGTCTCGGACCACACGGCGCCGGAAACCGGACCGCCCCCGGCGCGTTGACCTGACGCCGGCGGGAAATCGTCCGCCGTATCACCACTTTGTCAACTTTTTGGCGCGAATATGGCTGAAATGCGGCAACCAGTTGCCTATCATGGGCGTTGTGCGAACAGAGTACCCGCAGTTGGCAGGAGATCTGAAATGGCAAGACGTATCGCGGAATTCTATCTCTGGGGCATGGGGTTGTCGCTGCTGTTCACGCTGATCGTCGGGGCGCAGGGCGCGACCTATGCCGAGACGTTCTCGCTGGCGATGCTCAGCTGGCCGACCGCCGGGCTGATCATGCTCGCCCGCAGAAGCGCGCGGAACATCATCGGCGAAGCCCACGCCTGAGGCCGCGCCTTACCCGGCGGCGGGACCGATCGCTTCGGCGACGATGCATTCGTGATCCGACAGCGGGGTGCCGTGGGCATCCTCTGCGACCACAATGCGTCCGGTTCCCGCCAGCCCCTTCGTGCAGAACCAGTCCAGCTTCATCCGCCGCGTCCGGTGCGGCGTGATCAGGCTGGACCGCGTGGTGATCCCCGCCGGCGTCAGCGCCCAGCCATAGCCGCGCTCCTCGGCCATCGCGAACAGGTCTTCCCTGCGCCAGTCCCAGTCCGGCGGCAGCTGGTTGCCGGTGTTCAGATCGCCGCCGATCAGCACCGGCAGGCCGGGCGCGAACGCGTCCACCGCGCGCAGCAGCCGGTCGAACTGCGCCGCCCGAAGCTCGGCGCCGGAGCTGCTTTCCAGATGCGTCGAGACCAGGCACAGCGGCCCGAACGCGGCCTCGACCACCGCCGCCAGCGCCATCCGCCCGCCGATGCGGGGCTGGCCGGGATCGGCGCCGTCCTGCGGCGCGAACCAGCGGCCGTCGTCGTCCAGCCGGATCAGCGCCAGCTTGCGGAACGGCGCGCGCGACAGGATCGCGTTGCCGTGCCAGCCCAGCCGGTTGACCTGCTCCCTGCAGAGCGCGCGCTCGGTGATCCCGCCCAGGCCCAGCTCGAAGAACTCGACGCCATAGGCGAAGTGCATGCCCAGCGCCTGCGCCATCGCCGCGGTGGTGTCGCGCTGCCCGGTGCGCGCCATGCCGTTGTCCATCTCGGACAGCAGCACCGCGTCCACCCCCTGCGCCGCCAGCAGCGCGGCGCTGGCTTCGGGGAACAGGCCGCGCTCCAGGTTCCAGGCGGCGGCGGTGAAACCGGCGCGCAGCGGCGCGTCGCCGCCGCGGCCGCCGGTCTGGATCCGGTGCAGCGCGGGCAGGCCGGCCATCAGCCGCCGGTGCGCCTCGGCGGTGCGCGGGGCGGACAGGATCGCGGCCTTCTGCGCGTCGGTGACCGGGGGCAGTTCGGGGGTCGTGGGCGTCAAGTGCGGGCTCCTTGCTGGCCGTCGCATAGATGCACGGCACGCAACGGATCCGCAAGGCGCGGCGCCAGGGCGCCGGCGCGCGCCCGCGGGGCGCGCGCCGAAGGCTCAGGACAGGGACTCGATGTCCGCGCGCGACAGGCCCATGTCCACCAGCCGCTCTTCGGGCATCGCGCGCAGCTTCCGCGTGTCGCGGAAATGCCGGTCGCGCCGGATCAGCCAGAGCACCAGCCGCCTGGGCAGCGATGGCTTTCGCGTGTCGATCCGGGGAATGGTGGTGGTCGGTGCGTGGGTGGTGGCAGGCATGTTCCGGTTCCTCGTTACAGGGTGGTACTCTCCGATGCCGTCTACGTGCGCAGACGATACCTGCGCCGCCCCGATGCCCGCGTGAGTTCTGCCACGCGCGGGCGGAAAAACCCCGCGGCGCCGGCACGAAAACTGCCCGGGACACGGCGTCAACGATTTTTTAGGAAACAGTTCCCCGGCAATTTCAGGGACTTTACGGGGTTCTCTCGGTGAAATTCCCGAGATTGCGCGCCGAACCGGGCCCGGCGCGCAGGGGATCAGAAGTCCAGATTCTCGACGCTCAGCGCGTTCTGCTGGATGAACTCGCGGCGCGGCTCGACCACGTCGCCCATCAGCCGGGTGAACACCTCGTCGGCCTCGGTCACCTCGTTGACGCGGACCTGCAGCAGGGTGCGCGCCTCGGGATCGAGCGTGGTCTCCCACAGCTGGTCGGGGTTCATCTCGCCCAGACCCTTGTAGCGCTGCAGCGACAGGCCGCGCTCGCCTTCCTTCATCACCGCGTCCAGCAGGTCGAGCGGTCCGTGGATGGTGATCCGCTTGTCGCGCCGCTCCAGCACCGCCGGCTCGCGATAGACCTCCTGCAGGGCCTGGGTGAACCCGCCCAGCTTGCGCGCCTCGCCCGAGCGCAGCACGTTGCCGTCCAGCACCCGGACCTCCTCGACGCCGCGCAGCACCCGGAACAGCCGCAGGCCGTGGTCCTGGGTCGGGCGGCCCTGCCAGCCGCGCTCGTACTCGACCGCGATCAGGTCCAGCCGCGCGGCGACCGCGTCGGCGACCGCCTGGATGTCCTGGTCCAGCGCGCCCGGCACCAGCGCCCCGGCGATCGTCGCCTGCTCCAGGATCGGGCGGGGATAATGCGTCGGGAACGCGCCCAGGATGGTGCGCACCTGCCGCGCCTCGGTCAGCACCCGCTCCAGGTCCGGCCCGGCGATCACGCTGCCGTCGCCCAGGCGCAGCGAGGTGTCCAGCAGCCCCTGCTGGATCAGGTAGTCCTCCAGCGCGGCCTGGTCCTTCAGATAGACCTCGGACTTGCCGCGCGCGACCTTGTAGAGCGGCGGCTGCGCGATATACAGGTATCCGCCGTCGATCAGATCGGGCATCTGCCGGAAGAAGAAGGTCAGCAGCAGCGTGCGGATGTGCGCGCCGTCGACGTCGGCATCGGTCATGATGACGATCTTGTGGTAGCGCAGCTTGTTCAGGTCGAACTCGTCGCGGCCGATGCCGGTGCCCAGCGCGGTGATCAGGGTGCCGATCTCCTGGCTGGACAGCATCCGGTCGAAGCGGGCGCGCTCCACGTTCAGGATCTTGCCGCGCAGGGGCAGCACCGCCTGGTTGGCACGGCTGCGGCCCTGCTTGGCCGAGCCGCCGGCGCTGTCGCCCTCGACCAGGAACAGCTCGGATTTCGCCGGGTCCTTCTCCTGGCAGTCGGCCAGCTTGCCGGGCAGCGAGGCGACGGTCATCGCCGATTTGCGGGTCATCTCGCGCGCCTTGCGCGCGGCCTCGCGGGCCAGCGCCGCCTCGACGATCTTGCCGACGATGGTGCGGGCCTCGTTCGGGTTCTCCTCGAACCACTCGGCCAGCTTCTCGTTCATCAGGCTCTCGACCGCGGGGCGCACCTCCGAGCTGACCAGCTTGTCCTTGGTCTGGCTGCTGAACTTCGGGTCCGGCACCTTGACCGACAGAACGCAGGTCAGCCCCTCGCGGGCGTCGTCGCCGGACAGCGAGACCTTCTCCCTGCGCGCCAGCCCCGAGGTCGCCACGTAGTTGTTGATCGTCCGGGTCAGCGCCCCGCGAAAGCCGGCCAGATGCGTGCCGCCGTCGCGCTGCGGGATGTTGTTGGTGAACGGCAGCACGGTCTCGTGGTAGCTGTCGTTCCACCACATCGCGACCTCGATGCCGATCTCGTCGCGCTCGCCGGTGATGAAGATCGGCTGGTCGATCAGCGGGTGCTTGGAGCGGTCGAGGAAGCGGACGAACTCCCTCACCCCGCCGTCGTAGACCATGACGTCTTCCAGCGCCTCGGCCGGGCGCTCGTCGCGCAGGGTGATGCGCACGCCCGAATTCAGGAACGCCAGCTCGCGCAGGCGGTGCTCCAGCGTCTTGAAGCTGAAGTCGCGGTTCGAGAAGGTCTCGGTCGAGGCGAGAAAGCGCACCTCGGTGCCGCGCTTGCCCTCGGCGTCGCCCACCTCGCGCAGCGGCTCGACGGTGAAGCCGCCCTCGAACCGGGCGTAATGCTCCTTGCCGCCGCGCCAGATCCGCAGCTCCAGCCATTCGGACAGCGCGTTGACCACCGACACGCCGACGCCGTGCAGCCCGCCGGAAACCTTGTACGAGTTGCTGTCGAACTTCCCGCCGGCGTGCAGCTGGGTCATGATGACCTCGGCCGCCGAAACGCCTTCTTCCTCGTGGATGTCCACCGGAATGCCACGGCCGTTGTCGCGCACCGACACCGAATCGTCGGCGTGAATCGTCACGAAGACGGTGTCGGCGTGCCCGGCCAGCGCCTCGTCGATGCCGTTGTCGACGACCTCGTAGACCATGTGGTGCAGGCCCGAGCCGTCGTCGGTATCGCCGATGTACATGCCCGGCCGCTTGCGCACCGCCTCGAGGCCCTTGAGGACCTTGATCGAGCCTGCCCCGTAGTCGCTGTTGGCTGCCTGCTCTTTGTCGTTGTCCGCCATGCCACCTGTCCGTTCGAATTTTCCTGATTCTATAGGGTCGCGCCGGGAATGTCACGCCGCGCGGCGGGAAGTGCCTTCTGAAAAACGGTGCGATTCCAGTAAGTTGAGATCAGCGAATCGGTGTCGCGGAAATCACGTCAGCGCAATCGCGAAACCGACGAGGATCAGGGTCACGCCGGCCCCCAGATTAAGCCGCGCGCGGGCGGCGGGGGACGACAGGATCGCCCGCACCCGGCCCAGGAAAACCGCCAGCAGAAGGTTGCCGGCGAGGGGCACCAGCGCCGAGATCAGGCAGATCGCGGCGATGTCCCAGCCGGTGATCGCGGACAGATCGAAGAAACCCGGCAGCACGCCCATGTAGAACAGGATCGCCTTCGGGTTGCCCAGGATCACCAGCACGCCGGCGGTGAACCCGGCCCAGATGCCGGGCGCGGTCAGGGCGCTGTTCTCGCCGATGGTGCGGTGCCGGCCGCGGATCAGCCCGAGCCCCATCACCACGAAGATCACCGCCCCCGCGATGCGCAGCGCCGCCAGCGCATCGCCGTAGACCGAGACGATGAAGCCGACGCCGAACACCGCCAGCAGCGGCCACAGCACGTCGCCCACCACCACCCCCAGTGCCAGCGGCCACGCGCCATGAAAGCCCGCGGCCAGCGCGCGGGCGATCAGCGCCACCCAGACCGGGCCGGGGGTCAGGAACAGGATGAACAGCGCGCCGGCGTAGAGGCCGATCTGCGCGGGGGTCAGCGTCATGCCGCGGGGTCCGTCAACTGGGTCACGCGGGACAGGCCGCCCTCGTCGGTGACCTCGATCCATTGCGCGCGCGTGCCCATCGCGGTGAACAGCGCGGCGTCGGTCCCGGTCATCCACGCCTGGGCGCCCAGGGTGCAGATCTCGTCGTACAGCGAGGCGCGGCGGCCGGCGTCCAGATGCGCCGCGACCTCGTCGAGCAGCAGGATCGGCGCGGCGCCGATGTCCTGCGCCAGCGCCCGCGCGTTGGCCAGGATCAGCGAGACCAGCAGCGCCTTCTGCTCGCCGGTGGAGCACAGCCGCGCCTCCATCTGCTTGGCGGCGTAGACCGCGCGCAGATCGTCGCGGTGCGGGCCGGTCAGGGTGCGCCCGGCGGCCAGATCGCGGCGGCGGCCTTGCGCCAACGCATCGCGCAACGCGCCCTCGTCGCGGGGCGTTTCCGGGCCGTCCTCGGGCGGGGCGAGGGCCAGGTCGGCCTGCGGAAACGCGGTCTGCGCGCCCTGCTGCGCCGCGTTCAGCCGGTCCAGCGCCATCGCCCGGTTCGCCGCCAGCGCCGCGCCGTGACGGGCCATCTGCGCCTCGAGGCCGGCATACCAGGCGTCGTCGCGGATCTGGTCCTTCAGCAGGCGGTTGCGCTCTCGCATCGCCTTCTCGTAGGCCAGCGCCACGTCGGCGTGGCCCGGTTCAAGGCTCATCGTCACGCGGTCGAGGAAACGGCGGCGTTCGCCGGCCGCGTCCATCCACAGCCGGTCCATCGCCGGCACCAGCCACAACACGCGCGCGATCCGGCCCAGCGCGGTCTGCGACGCGGCCTTGCCGTCGATCGTCACCTGGCGCGAGGTCTGCCCGGCCTCGGCCCAGGTTTCGACCTCGTGCACATGGTGCGGCGTGTCGAGCGTGGCGCGCACCTTCCAGCCCAGGTTTTCCGGGCTGCGCGACAGGTCAGCGGTGGCGGATCGGCGCAGGCCGCGGCCGGGGGACAGCAGCGACAGTGCCTCCAGGATGTTGGTCTTGCCGGCACCATTGGGGCCGAAGATGGCGACGGGCCGGCCGTCGCCCTCGATCCGGGCGGCGCGGTGCGAGCGCAGGTGCGACAGCGCCAGGGCCGTGACGGCCAGGCGGGGCATCGGGGGCGGCCGGCCCCCGCCTAGACGCGCATGGGCATCACGACATAGACGGCCGTCTCGTCATCGCCCTCGCGCATCAGGGTGGGGTCGCCGGAGGCGTTGAACAGGAACACGGCATTCTCGCGGTCGACCTGGTCGGCGATCTCCTGCAGGTACTTGGCGTTGAAGCCGATCTCCAGCGGCTCGTCGCCATAGGCGACGGCGAGCTCCTCCTCGGCGGCGCCGCTGTCCGGGGCGTTCACCGACAGCACCAGCCGATCCTCGTCGAGGCTGAGCTTGACCGCGCGCGAGCGTTCCGACGACACGGTGGCGACGCGGTCGACGGCCTTGCTGAACTCGGTCGCGTCGACCTCGAGCCGCTTCGTGTTGCCGGTCGGGATCACGCGGGAATAGTCGGGGAAGGTGCCGTCGATCACCTTCGAGGTCAGCGTCACCTCGGGGGTGGCGAAGCGGATCTTGGTTTCCGACACCGACACCGCGATCTGCACGTCGTCGTCGTCCAGCAGCTTGCGCATCTCGCCCACCGTCTTGCGCGGCACGATCACGCCGGGCAGGTTGTCGGCGCCCTGCGGCAGGGGCGCGTCGATCCGCGCCAGCCGGTGGCCGTCGGTGGCGACGCAGCGCAGGGCGCGCCCGTCCAGACCGTCGGCGGCATGCATGTAGACGCCGTTCAGGTAGTACCTTGTCTCCTCCACCGACATGGCGAACTTGGCCTTGTCGAACAGCCGGCGCAGCACCGGGGTGTCGCAGGCGAAGTTGCACTCGTACTCGGCGTTGGCCATCACCGGGAAATCCTCGCGCGGCAGCGTCGCCAGCGAGAACGACGAGCGCCCGGCGCGCACCGCCAGCCGGCCGGCGGCGTCGTCGGATTCCAGCTCGACCATGGCGCCGTCGGGCAGCTTGCGCACGATCTCGTGCAGGGTGTGGGCGCCGACGGTGGTGGCGCCGGCCTTCAGCACCATCGCCGGGGCGCGGTCCAGCACCTCGATGTCAAGATCGGTGGCGCGGAAGCTGAGCCCGTCGCCCTCGGCCTCGATCAGCACGTTGGCGAGGATCGGGATGGTGTTGCGCCGCTCCACCACCGATTGCGCCCGGCTCATCGCTTTCAGCAGCGCGGACCGCTCGATGCTCACCTTCATGGAAACCGTTCCTCGTCTCGCTCGCGTTCGGGAGGACGACGGTAGCGAAATCGCCAAATTGTTCAAACGGAAAAAGGGCGACTTTTCGCCGGGTGTGACAACAAGGAAAAAGGGCGCGGCAGAACCGCGCCCCAATTCCCGAGCTTCCGGCGACTACTGCACCAGACGATACCATTCGCGGCTGGCGATCAGCTTGTCCGGGTTCGCGTCCGGGCAATCCTGGAACGCGGCCTGCGAGGTCAGGATGATGTTGCCGCCCGCATGGACCGTGGTGCCGTTCATGCCGTCGGCCTTCGCCGCGTACTTCACGTCACCTTCCTTGGACACGATCTGCGAGCGGATCATCGTCATCTCGGACGAGAAGTCGATGTCGCCGCGGGCCATGATCTTGGAGCCGGTGCCTTCGGCGCAGGTGCCGCTGCCGAGCGTCACGCCGTTGCTGCCCTGGACCGTCATGTTGTTGCCCGAGTGGTTGGTCATCAGGAACGAGGCCGCGATCGTGATGTTGGACGACAGCGAGATGCGGCATTGATCGGACACCACCGCGACATTGCTCAGCGTGATGGTCTCGCTGAGATCGATCGTCTTGTCGCTGCCGCCGCCGGAGCAATCCACCTTGTAGATCTTGCCGTCGATATCCGCCGCGACCGAGTCGCTTGTCGCCGCCGACGCGAGCAGGGCCTCGAAATCGGTCGCCGTAAGTGGTCCGCCGGACGCATTCGTATCGACGATCGGCCACTCCGCGTCGGGGAAGCTGTTCTTCACGGCTTCCTTGTCCTCGTAGGTCATCGGCGTGTCCGGGTCGCCGTCGGAAAGCGTGCTGCCGCCGACCATCGCATTCTCGATGATCAGGTCCGGCATGTAGTCGACGATGTCCTGCGGATCGGCCCCGTTCGGGTTCTTCAGCATGTCCAGAAGCGCGTCGAATTCCTGGATCCCCGAAGGCTGGATCGAGTCCTGCTGATAGACGTCCCGCAGGTTGTTGTCGTCGTCGTTCTTGCCCGAGCCGGCGACCTGGGTGTCGTAGGGGCCGTTGGAGGATACGGTGACGCCATCGCCGAACGTGTTGTTCTGCTGCAGATCGATCCCGACCGGCGGGTTCTTGTTGCCGTGGTTCTCTTCGCCCTGGCCATGGATGCACATCTCGCCGCCGAACGAGTTCAGCGAGCTCATGTCGACCTTGCCCATGGCGACCAGACCCTGCGTGAACTGGCAGGGAACGAAGCTGGCGGCGATGGACTGGGCTGCGATGTCCCACCAGTCCAGCCCGCCGAAGGCGCCCATGAGCAGCGTGTCCAGCGGGTTCGAATCGTCGGGATCCGACCGGCGGCTGGAGCGATAGCTCGTCGCGCGGGCGGCATTGATCTTGCCCGGTGTGGCCGAGACGCCGTCCCAGGGCGTGAACGTGGCGCCGTTCCAGTTGCCCAGCTCGACATCCTGGTCGGTGACGACCTCGCCGTTCTTGGCGGTGCTCATGATCCGCGCGGCGATGCCGGTTGCGGCGTTGCGGGCGCGGGTGTAACCCTCCGGCGGCGCGTTGCCGTCGGCGGTGTAATAGTCCGCGTCCTGCTGGTCGTACAGCCCGTAATAGTGCAGCTCGCGGTAGTTCATGATCGCCGCCAGCGATGCCGCGTCCGCGGTCGCCGTCAGCACCTGCCGGTACTTGTAGGCGTTGGCGGTATCGATCACGAAGCCCGAGATGATCAGAAAGATGAGGGTCCAGAAGATCGACCACGCGGTCGACGCACCCTCAATGTCTTCGCGAAACCGCGAAACGGCACTTGCAGGCATTCCCATCACGCCACCCCTACCCTAAACTCACTTGTCCGGCCGCACATCGACCGGACTCACTACTCGACTAATTAGATAGCAAACTTTCTAAAGTTGCACAATATTTCTTTAATATTCCTTAATTGCGACATGATTAACTGACGCGACAGGTATTCGCATATCTATATGTGAGATTTGATTCGTGCAGACGGGCGCTGCACGGCGTGCAGCGCCCGGCTTCAGGCGAAGATCCGTTTCGGCTGCGTACTACTGGACCAGTCGGTAGTACTCCCGGCTGACGATCAGGTCGTCGGTGGTCGCGCCGGGGCAATACTGCGCGGCGGCCTGGGATCGGAGGAAGATGTTGCCGCCGGCGTGGACGGATGTTCCGTCAAGGCCATCGGCCTTGGCGGCGTAGTACACGTCTTCGTCGCGCGACACGATCTGCGAGCGGATCATCGTCATGTCCGAGGCGAAGTCGATGGTGCCGCGCGCCATCACCTTGGAGCCGGTGCCGACCTCGCAGGTGCCGCTGCCGATGGTGACGCCGCTGCTGCCCTGCACCGTCGCGTTCGACCCGTTGTGGTCGGTCAGCAGGAACGAGCTGGCCACCGTGATGTTAGAATTGAACGAGAACCGGCAGTCGCTGGACACCACGGCCATGTTGCTGAGCGTCACCGGCTCGCCGAAGTTGATGACCTTGTTCGCCGGTCCGCCCTGGCACGAGACGTTGAAGATCTTGCCGGAGAAGGTCTCGCTTACCGTGTCGTTGGCCGCGGCCTGAGCAAGCATGTCGTTGAAGTCGGTGGCGGCCAGCGGACCGTTCCCGGCGGGGTTCCGGTCGACGATCGGCCAGTCGGCGTCGGGGTGGGTCAGCACGTCCAGGGCCGTCTCGATCTCGGCGACCGTCAGCGGCGTGCTGTAGTCGCCGTCGCCCACCACGGGTTCGCCCGCATAGGTGACGCTTTCCAGGATGTAGTCCGGCATGTAGCGCGCCAGGTCGGTCGGCGAGGCCGACAGCGGGTCCATCAGCATGTCGCGAAGGGCATCGAACTCCGCGATGCCCGAGGGCATCAGGCTTTCCTCGCGGTACACCTCGACGATGTTGCTGTCGGGGTCGTAGGCGCCCGAGCCGTCGACCATGGTATCGTGCGCGCCGGGCGACGAGACCGTGACCTCGAGATCGAAGAAGTTGCCCTGCTGGACGCTGATCCCGACCGGCGGGTTCTTGTTGCCGTTGTTCTCCTGGCCTTCGCCGTGGACGCAGATCTCGCCGTAGAACGAGTTGTTCGAGCTCATGTCGACCTTGCCCATCGCCATCAGCCCGTCGGTATAGCAGCCGGGGATGTAGCTTTCGGCGACCGACACGGCGGCGATATCCCACCAGTCGAGCCCGCCGAAGGCCCCCAGCAGCAGCGTGTCCAGCGGGTTCGCGTCGGTCGAGTTCGCGCGGCGGCTGGACCGGTGCGCGGTCGCGCGCGCGGCGTTGATGGTGCCCGGTTTCGCCGAGGCGCCGTCCCACGGCAGGAAGGCCGCGCCGTTCCAGTGGCCCAGTTCGACATCCTGATCCGCGATCACCGCACCGTTCTTGGCGGTGCTCATGATCTGGCTGGCGATGCCCCTGGCGGCGGTCCGCGCGCGGGCGTAGCCTTCCGGCGGCGCGTTGCCGTCATCGGTGTAGTAGTTCTCGTCCTGCTTGTCGTAGAGGCCGTAATATTCCAGTTCGCGGTAGTTCATGATCGCGGCCAGCGAGGCCGAATCCGCCGTCGCGGTCAGCACCTGCCGGTACTTGTAGGCATTGGCGGTATCGATGACGAAGCCCGCGACCAGCAGGAAGCAGATCGTCCAGAAGATCGACCAAGCGGTGGAGGCGGCGTCGGTATCGTCGCGGAAATTGGCGAGCGGCTGGTACATCACATGACCCAATCAAGGGTTGTGCCCGTACTCGGCGGATTTTACCCGGCAGTACCCATGCCGAATCTTTCTATCTGTCTGACTGGCAGGGAACCTTGGCGAAAAAGTGATCTTTCTTCAGAGCGGGCACCGGCCACGACAGGGGCCCCGACCGATTCCCGCCGTCAGATTGCCGAGCCGTCCCGTTCCTTGATCTGGTAGACCGTCGCGCTGATCGTGTCGGACGAGAAGCTGGCGATGCTGCTGAAGATGCCGGTGATGTCGATATCGGCGATGGCGTGGGTGATGACGACCTCGACGGTTCCGTCCCCCGCTTCGGTGACCGTTACGGTGGGGGTTTCGCCGTTGAACTGCGCTTCGGTCTCGGCGTGCGACTTGGCCGCGGCGGTGGTCGACAGGCTGCCGACCGCGTAGCGGCGCGCCGTGTCGGACGCCACGTCGTACATCACGGCCTGTGCCAGGAAGACGAAGGCGACGTCGATGACGATGCTGAGAATCGCGATGAAGATCGGCAGCCAGAGGACGAACTCGATCGTGGTCGTCCCGCCGTCCTCGTCGAGGTTTAGATAACGGCGGACCGCGCGCCGCCGCGCGGTGTAAGCCTGGATGAATGTTGCCTTCATCGCCTATTCCCCATGCCGCAAGCGCCCGGCCCCACGGCGCTTGACGTCCCCAAAGACTTGCCCCTGCTCCGCCGACGCGGTTGTGCAGGGGTCACGCGCCAATAGGGCTTCACGCCCACGAGATGCGCCATATCATTTTAGTTTATAGGAACCGATTCCGGCAGCAATATGTCTGCCGCGCAACGGCAGATCAGGCCTCGAGCATGCGGCGCAGCAGTTCGACTTCGTCGCTGATCTGGCTGTCGATCGATTTCAGTTCCTCGATCTTCTTGACCGCGTGAATCACCGTGGTGTGGTCGCGCCCGCCGAAGCGGCGGCCAATCTCCGGCAGCGACTTGGTGGTCAGCTGCTTGGACAGGAACATCGCCACCTGCCGCGGCCGCGACACCGCGCGGGCTCGGCGCGGACCCAGCAGATCGGCCATGCGCACGTTGTAATGATCGGCGACCCTGCGGATGATCTCTTCGACGGTGACCTTGCGTTCGGACGCCCGCAGCACGTCGGACAGGCATTCCTGCGCCATGTCCATGTCGATCGGCCGGCCGACCAGCGAGGCGAAGGCATAGAGCCGGGTCAGCGCGCCCTCCAGCACCCGCACGTTCGAGCTGATGCGGTGGGCCAGGAACTCCAGCACGCGGGTCTCGACGGTGATGCCGGGATGCAGCTGCGACTGGATCTCGGCCTTGGTCTGCAGGATGCCCAGGCGCAGCTCGTAATCGGTCGGGTGCAGATCGACGACCAGCCCGCATTGCAGGCGCGACTTGATCCGGTCCTCGAGCCCCGAGATCTCGCCCGGGGCGGTGTCGCCCGAGATCACGATCTGCTTGTTCTGGTCCACCAGCGCGTTGAACGTGTGAAAGAACTCCTCCTGCGTCGATTCCTTGCCGGCGATGAACTGCACGTCGTCCACCATCAGCACGTCGACCGAGCGGAACAGCTCCTTGAAGGAATAGGTGTCCTTGAAGCGCAGCGCCTGCACGAATCGGTACATGAACTGTTCGGCCGACAGGTACAGCACCCGCGGCGCCGGGGTCCGGGCCTGCAGTTCCCAGGCGATGGCGTGCATCAGGTGCGTCTTGCCGAGCCCGACGCCGCCGTAGAGGAACAGCGGGTTGAAGGTGACCGGGCCGCCCTCGGCCACCCGGCGGGCAGCGGCATGGGCCAGCTCGTTCGGCTTGCCGACGACGAAGGTGTCGAAGCGGTAACGCGCATCGAGCGGCGAGCCGGGCAACTCGCCCTGCTCGGCCGGGCGCACCGGTTCGGCCGCGCCCGATCCCGGTCGCCGCTGGGCGGCCGACTCGGGGCGCGTGGCGAGGCCGACGCCGCCGCCGGCCTGCGACGCCACGGCCGTCTGCGCATCGGACGCGGCTGCCCGCGCCTGACGGCTGGCGACGGAGAAGTCGAGTCGCGAGACCGGCGTGCCGGCGTCCATGATCAGACGCTGGATGCGTTCGCCATAGTGCTGCGACACCCAGTTCCCGATGAAGCTGGTGGGCGCGCTGAGGTAGGCGACACCGTTGGTGCAGCCCTTGAATTCGAGCGGTTCGATCCAGGTCGTGAAGGCGGACTCGCCCAGAGACTCGTTAAGACCCAATCGAACGCGGCCCCATATATCCTGTGTCATCCCGCTCCGTCGCTTTCGTTCGTCCAGCCGGCACCGCACCGCCGGTCGACCGGTCCCGGCGGGACGGGTCACACATCAAAATACCGCTCAGCTCTGCTGCCAGGCCAGGCCGCGCGCCTTCCAGCCGTTCATCGCGCCGCGATGCCGGTTCTGGTCCAGATCCCCCTCGAACCCCTCGGCCACGTTCACGCAGCGGATCGGAAGCTCGCGCTGCCGGCAGACCGCCGCCACATCGCGCGCCGCGTCCAGCGACCGCGCGCCCGAGCGGCAGATGAAGAAGATCTGCGACGGAGGCGGGTCGCCCAGCGTGTCGAGTATCGATTCGGCGAAATCGGGCGCCACCTGCATGTCCGGGAAGCGCCGCCATTCGGCCAGAACCACCTGCCGGCCGAGCGCCGACAGGTCGGGCACGCCGACAAAACTCCACTCCGGGCGGGTCCGCACGTCGACAAGCTGCGCCGTGCCGTCGGTTTCCAGGGCCGTCCACACCTCGTCGGGTGACATCACGTCGACGGCCATGCCCGGAGAATCGCTCATGAGTATCCCTGTCCTTGTCTGACGCTGGCCGGACAGTAAGCGCGGCCAGCGGGTCCTTTCAACACGAAGAAGTCATTGACGCCGGATTGGGCTGACAACTACAGATTCGCTGCAACACAAGAAATCGTTAACAAAACGCAGCAGTGCGCGCCCCGAAACCTGCTTCGGGTCGATAGCACAACTGCGGTCAGCGTGAAGCTCGGCGTTGGGGCCGGAGCGTGGCCGTCACGTTATGCAGCGGTGCAGATTCGGGCAACGGGATCAAAACCTGAACATGAACGTTGCGTGACGGATCGGTGAAACGCGACTGCCCGCGCGCCGGGGGCACGCGGGCAGTCGGTTCAAGCTCCGGGTGGTCTCAGGCGTTGATCGCCTTCACGCGGGCCGACAGGCGGCTGATCTTCCGCGAGGCGGTGTTCTTGTGCAGGATGCCCTTGGTGACCGAGCGCATGATCTCGGGCTGGGCATTCTTCAGCGCGTCGCGCGCCTTGTCCGAGTCGCCGGAAGCGATCGCTTCCTCGACACGGCGGATGAACGTGCGCATCCGCGAGCGGCGCGACTTGTTGATCATGGTCCGCCGGGCGAGCTGGCGGACGCGCTTCTTGGCTCCTGGCGAGTTGGCCATGTATCAGATTCCAAAAACTGTGTTTCTCGGGTCAGGGCGCGGACATATCCACAACGGATCGGGGTGTCAACGCCCGAAGGTCATTTGCCGCGGAACTGCGGCGTGCGTTTTTCGGCGAAGGCGGCCATGCCCTCCTTCTGGTCCTCGGTGGCGAACAGCGCGTTGAACAGGCGCCGCTCGAACAGCACGCCCTCGCGCAGGGTCGTCTCGTAGGAGCGGTTCACCGCCTCCTTCACCGCCATCGCCGTCAGCGGCGACTTCTCGGCGATCTTCGCGGCGGTCTTCAGCGCCTCGGCCATCAGCTCCTTGGCGGGCACGACGCGGCTGACCAGCCCCGAGCGCTCGGCCTCGGCGGCGTCCATCATCCGGCCGGTCAGGTGCATCTCCATCGACTTCGACTTGCCGACGAAGCGGGTCAGGCGCTGGGTGCCGCCGATTCCGGCGACGACGCCCAGGTTGATCTCGGGCTGGCCGAACTTGGCGTTGTCGGCGCACAGGATGAAGTCGCACATCATCGCCAGCTCGCAGCCGCCGCCCAGCGCGTAGCCCGCGACGGCGGCGATGATCGGCTTGCGCACCCGCAGGAAGCGTTCGGTCCCGGCCGAGAAGTAGTCTTCGGAAAACATGTCGACGAACGACTTGTCGGCCATTTCCTTGATGTCGGCGCCGGCGGCGAACGCCTTGTCCGAGCCGGTCAGGATGATGGCGCGCACGGTATCGTTCTGGTCGAGCGAGCACAGCGCCTTGCCAAGCTCGTCCAGAAGCTGGCTGTTCAGCGCGTTCATCGCGTCGGGCCGGTCGAGCCGGACGATACCGACGTGATCCTCGACCTCTACCCGGATGGTTTCGTAACCCATTGGCGTCTCCATCGCCCTGACAACCTCGCCACAGGTACCACGAAGCCGGTCGGGCGCAACCCTATCTCTGGCAGGCGCTGCAGTAGTAGCTGGACCGTCCCGACTGGACGATCCGGCGAATCGTGCCGGTGCAGCCGTCGCGGCGGCAGGGCTGCCCCTCGCGGTCGTAGGCGGCGAAGCTGTGCTGGAAATAGCCCAGCTCTCCGTCCGCCTGGCGGTAGTCGCGCAGCGACGAGCCGCCGGCCTCGATCGCGGCGGTCAGCACCGCGCGGATCGCCGGCACCAGCACCGCCAGCCGCGCGGCCGAGACGTTCCCGGCCGGTCTGCGCGGATGAATCCCGGCCTGCCACAACGCCTCCGAGACATAGATGTTCCCCAGTCCCGCGACGATCCTCTGGTCCAGCAGCGCGGCCTTGATCGGCGTGCGCCGCCCGGCCAGCCGCGCCGCCAGGTAGTCGGCGGTAAAGGCGTTGCCCAGCGGCTCGGGGCCCAGCCGCGCCAGCAGCCAGTGCGTCTCGGCGGCGGCGGTCGGCGCCAGGTCCATCGCCCCGAACCGGCGCGCGTCGTTGAAGGTGATCCGCGCGCCGCCCTCCATGTCGAGGATGACGTGGTCGTGCGCCCGCGGCGCGGCGCGCTGGTGGTGGAAATCGCCCGGCGCGGCGCCCTCGACCAGCATCCGTCCCGACATGCCGAGGTGGACGATCAGCGTCTCGCCGGTGTCCAGATCGGCCAGGATGTACTTGGAGCGGCGGCCCAGGCGCAGCACCCGCGCCCCGGTCAGCCGTTCGGACATGCGCGCGGGCAGGGGCCAGCGCAGGTCGGGCCGGCGCACCTGCGCCCGCAGGATGCGCGCGCCGGCCATCGCCGGCTCCAGCCCGCGGCGGACGGTCTCGACCTCGGGCAGTTCGGGCATCTCGCGGCGCTCCTTCTGCGCGGTGACGGCCCTCGCGGCGATAGGCAACGGCGGGGGCGGTGTCAATCTGACGCCCCGCGCGACGCACGGGCGGAATTGTACTACCTGGCCGGGACGTATTAACTGGCGCGCAATCAGGCACAGCGGTTTCGGGAACATGGCAGCGGACGCAAAGACCACGCACTTCGGGTTCCAGCAGATCCCGGAAGACGAGAAGGCCGGCCGCGTGCACGGGGTCTTCACCTCGGTCGCGTCGCGCTACGACGTGATGAACGACGTGATGAGCCTGGGCATCCACCGGGTCTGGAAGGACGCGATGCTGGACTGGCTGGCGCCGCGCCGGAACACGCGGCTGCTGGACGTGGCCGGGGGCACCGGCGACATCGCCTTCCGCTATCTGTCGCGCACCCACGGCACCGGGCACGCGACGGTGCTGGACATGACCGAGGGAATGCTGGCCGCGGGCCGCCAGCGCGCCGAGGCCGAGCACCTGTCGGCGCATCTGGACTGGGTCGCCGGCGACGCCATGGCGCTGCCGTTCCCGGACAACGCCTTCGACTGCTACACGATCAGCTTCGGGATCCGGAACGTGACCCGGATCGGCGACGCGCTGTCCGAGGCGTTCCGCGTGCTGCGCCCCGGCGGGCGGCTGATGGTGCTGGAGTTCAGCCAGCTGCCGAACCCGGGGATGCAGTGGCTGTACGACCGCTACTCCTTCAACGTCATCCCGCCGATGGGCCAGGCGATCGCGGGCGACCGGGACAGCTATCAGTACCTGGTCGAATCGATCCGCCGTTTTCCCGCGCAGGAGCCGTTCGCCGAGATGATCCGCGCCGCCGGCTTCGGCCAGGTGCGCTGGCGCAACCTGTCGCTGGGGATCGCCGCGCTGCATTCGGGCTGGAAGCTGTAGCGCATGCGTGGACCGCACAATCTCTGGCGCCTGATCCGGACCGGCGCCACCTTCGAGCGCACCGGCGCCATGCGCGAGGCGCTGGAGGCGATGCAGGCGCCGCGCCACCTGCGGATCGCCGCCCGCGTTCTGGGCTGGCCGTTCGCCTGGCTGGGGCACAGGGGCGATCCGTCGCTGCCGCCGATCAGCCGGGCGCTGACCGCGCTGGGGCCGGCCTACATCAAGTTCGGCCAGCTGATGTCCACCCGCCCCGATGTGGTCGGCGACGAACTGGCGGCCGAGCTGAAGCAGCTGCAGGACGATCTGCCGGAATTCCCGACCGAGGTCGCCCGCGTCTCGATCGCGCGCGAGCTGGGCCTGCCGGTGGACGCGGTGTTCGACGACTTCTCCGGGCCGGTCGCCGCCGCCTCGCTGGCGCAGGTGCACCGCGCGCGGCTGCGCGAGAACGGCCGCGAGGTCGCGGTCAAGGTGCTGCGGCCCGGCATCGAGCGGGCGTTCCTGCGCGACGTCGACGCCTTCTATCTGGCCGCCCGGCTGATCGAGATCCTCGCCCCGCGGTCGCGCCGGCTGAAGCCGACGGTGGTGATCGGACACTTCGAAAGCGTGGTGCTGGGCGAGCTGGACCTGCGGATGGAAGCCTCGGCTGCCGACGAGTTCCGCGCCAACACCGCGAACGACGCCGGCTTCTCGGTGCCCGAGGTGATCTGGCCGCAGTCCGGCCGCCGGGTGCTGACGCTGGAATGGGCCGAGGGCACCAAGTTCGGCGACGTGCCGGCGCTGGCGGCGCGCGGCGCCGATCTGAACGAGCTGTCGCTGCGCGTGATCCAGACCTTTCTCAAGGTCGCGCTGCGCGACGGTTTCTTCCACGCCGACATGCACCAGGGCAACCTGAAGCTGGCGCCGAACGGCGACATCGTGGCGCTGGACTTCGGCATCATGGGCCGGATCGACGCCTACACCCGCCGGGTCTATTCCGAGATCCTGATCGGTTTCCTGCGCCGCGACTACCGCCGCGTCGCCGAGGTGCATTTCGAGGCCGGCTATGTCCCCCGCACGCAGGATGTCGACGCCTTCGCGCAGGCGCTGCGCTCGGTCGGCGAGCCGATCTTCGGGCAGGACGCGAGCCACATCTCGATGGCGCGGCTGCTGGCGCACCTGTTCGACGTGACCGAGCGCTTCGGTATGGAAACCCGGACCGAGCTGATCCTGCTGCAGCGCACGATGGTGGTGGTCGAGGGCGTCGCCCGGTCGCTGAACCCGGCGCTGAACATGTGGGAGGCGGCCAAACCGGTGGTCGAGGACTACATCCGCGACAACCTCGGGCCGCGGGCGGTGCTGAACGATCTTGCGACCACGGTGAAGGTGCTGTCGCGTTTCGGCCCGCTGCTGCCGTCGATGGCCGAGCGCGCGCTGATGCAGGCGGCGAACGACGCGCCGCCGCGCGGCGACCGCGGCATGCCGTGGTGGGGCTGGCTGCTGACCGGCGCCAGCGGCGCGCTGGCGGTGGTGGCGCTGGCCGAGATCATCTGACCGCGGCGCGGCGGGCTATTCCATCACCAGCTTGACCAGATCGCCGATCACCGGCACGCGGTCGCCGTAATAGCCGTTCAGGTCGCGGAACCGGCTTTCGGCGCCCTGCCGCAATGGCACCGCCGCCGCGAACAGGTTCATCGTCTCGCCGCGGCGGACCTGATGGATCTGCACCCAGTACGGCGGATAGCGCACCGCCTCGGTCGCGGGCAGGCGGCGGAAGCTGCGCACCGCGTCCTCCATCGCCAGGCTGGCCGAGATGTCCTCGGCCGGCGCGATGCCGCGGAACCGGTAGACCCGCTGGTCGGTGCGGATGACGAACAGCTGCGCGACCTTGGCGCCGTCCTCGTCGGCATAGGGCTGGAACGCGCTCGCGGCCTCGAAGCCGCCGATCTCCAGGCTCTGCAGGTCGTAGATGTAGCCGGACGACACCTGCCGCGTCAGCGCCGGCGCCCAGTCGTCGCGGACATAGCTTTCCAGCCGGCTGCCGACGCGTTCGGTGGTGTCGAGGATCATCACCGCGCCGCCCGGCGCGCGGGCGGTCAGCGTGGCGGCGTCGAACTGCACGGTAAACCCTTCGGGCAGGTCGAAGGCGAAACGCAGCATCGGATGAACGAACGCGCCCTCGCGTACCAGCCCCTGCGCCGGGCTGTCGCCGTAGAGCAGACCCTGCAGCATCAGCTTGAAGTCGGCTTCGCCGGCGTCGGCCTCGGGCGCGCCGGGCTGCGCGCGCACCGCTTCGGCGATCGCCGCGGCGATCAGGTCGCGCTGCTCGGGCGTCGCGCCCAGCATCGCGACGCGGCTGGTCTGGTCCAGCCGGCGCGCCAGCGCGTCGTGGGTCTGCAGGCGCACCGCAAGTTCGGCCGCCGCCCGGGTCGGATAGCCCGCCGCCGCAAGCATCGCCACGCCGCGCTTGGCGGCCGCGACTTCGGCTTCGGTGTCCGGCGGCGGCGGCGTGCCTGCGTCGCGGCGCGGCGGCGGCGCCGGTGCGACGCCCTCGTCCGCGATCCCGGTCAGCCCGTCCAGCAGCGCGTCGGGCGCCAGCACCGTGTCGGGCCGCATCGGCCCCGCCGCCGCCGGGCGCAGCGCGCCGGTCAGAAGATGCGCCATCGGCTGCGCCAGCGCGGCCGCCAGTTCGGCCTCGGAATTGGCCAGCGCCAGCAGTCCGCGGCTGACGTAGACATAGCCGCCGGGCCGGGCGAAGGCAGTCGCCGTGGCGGTGTCGAGAATGGTGAAGGTCCAGGCCTCGGGCGGCTCTTCGGTCTGGTCCGCGAGACGGGCGCCGACCTGATTGACATACTCGGACAGCGCGGGGAAGTAATAGGCGCCGCCGTGCCGGATCACGACCCCCTCGTGCGCACGCGCGCCGGCGTCGCGCTCGGCCGAGGTGAACCCGGCGGCAGGCCCGGTGAAGGTCAGCAGGGCGAACGACAGCAGGGCGAACGACAGCAGGGCGAGGATCGGGACGGGGCGGAACATCATGCACTCACGCGACAGGACTTGTGTCGCCTCCACGCTAGACCGGAAACGCTTTACGAACCATGCGATCATGCACGGATTTCGTGGCAATTTCGAGGTCGTGCGCCGATGACCGCGCGCGGCATGCATCCCGTCTGCGGCATCGACGAGGCCGGGCGCGGCCCGTGGGCGGGCCCGGTGGTCGCGGCCGCGGTGATCCTGGACCCGGCCGCCGTGCCCGAGGGGATCGACGATTCCAAGAAGCTGACCGCCAGGCGGCGCGAGGCGCTGTTTCTCGCGCTGCGCGGCTGCGCGCAGATCGGGATCGGCGCCGCGTCGGTGCGCGAGATCGACCGCATCAACATCCTGCAGGCGTCCTACCTGGCGATGCGGCGGGCGGTTGCGGCGCTGCCGGTCCCGCCGCGCCGCGCGTTGATCGACGGCAACGGCGTTCCCGGCGGTCTGCCATGCCCGGGCCAGGCGATCGTCGGCGGCGACGGAACCGAGCCTGCCATCGCGGCGGCGTCCATTGTCGCAAAGGTCACAAGGGACCGGATCATGGTTGCCTTGGCGCAACAGTATCCGGGCTATGGCTGGGACACCAACGTCGGATACGGGGTGAAAGCCCATTTCGAAGCGCTGCAAAGCCTAGGTGTTACCCCACACCATAGGCGCTCGTTCAAGCCGGTGCACAAAATCTTGTGCCAAGAAGATTTTGTAACCCTCTGATTCAATTAGAAATTGACCTGATTCGGCATTTGAATCATCTTTGAGGGGACAGACATTCCCGCAAGCCGGACTTTCAAGATGACCCAGAAAACCGCCCAGGCCGCCGCCGACCTGCCGCTCGACACCGTCCTTGTCGGCGACTGCATCGAACTGATGAACGGCTTGCCCGAGGGCTCGGTCGACCTGATCTTTGCCGACCCGCCCTACAACCTGCAGCTCAAGGGCGAACTGCACCGCCCCGACAATTCGCGCGTCGACGGGGTGGACAACGACTGGGACCGCTTCGCCTCGTTCGAGACCTATGACGCCTTCACCCGCGCCTGGCTGACGGCGGCGCGCCGGGTGCTGAAACCCGACGGTGCGATCTGGGTAATCGGTTCATACCACAACATTTTCCGCGTCGGCTCGGCGCTGCAGGACAGCGGGTTCTGGATTCTGAACGACGTCGTCTGGCGCAAGACCAACCCGATGCCGAACTTTCGCGGCAAGCGCCTGACCAACGCGCACGAGACGCTGATCTGGGCCGGGAAAAGCGACGGCGCGAAGTACACGTTCAACTACGAGGCGCTGAAGCAGCTGAACGACGGCGTGCAGATGCGCTCGGACTGGCTGTTGCCGATCTGCAACGGCGGCGAGCGGCTGAAGACCGAGAGCGGCGAGAAGGCGCACCCGACGCAGAAACCCGAGGCGCTGCTGCACCGGGTCCTTGTCGCCACCAGCAAGCCCGGTGACGTGATCCTGGACCCGTTCTTCGGCACCGGCACCACCGGCGCCGTCGCGCGCCGGCTCGGGCGCCGCTGGATCGGGCTGGAGCGCGACGAGGCCTATGCCACGCTGGCCCGCAAGCGCATCGCCGGCGTGCCCAGGGCCGACGCCGAGTCGCTGAAGACCACCGCCAGCCGCCGCGCCGAGCCGCGCGTGCCCTTCGGCCAGCTGGTCGAGCGCGGCCTGCTGGCGCCGGGCGAGGTGCTGGTGTCGCTGAACGGCCGCCGCACCGCGAAGGTGCGCGCCGACGGCTCGCTGGTCTCGGCCGAGACCAGGGGCTCGATCCACCAGGTCGCCGCCGCTCTCGAGGGGCTGCCCTCGTGCAACGGCTGGACCTACTGGTCGTTCAAGCGCGACGGCCAGGCGATTCCCATCGACGTCCTGCGGCAGCAGATCCGCGCGGAAATGTCCGCCTGACGTCCGAGACGACCGCCAGTGCCTGACGGCACGCACCTGGCGCCGGGCCCCGAGCCCGGCGCTTTTTTTATCGGCGGGCGGTCCCTCCGGGCGGCCGGGTCTGGCATCCGGGCGCGGCCCGCGCTAGGGCTGCGGCCATGACCGATGCGCCGCCGACCACGATCACCGTCTGCACCACCTGCCGCCAGCCTGCGCTGCGCGAGGACCGCGACCGCGCGCCCTGCGGCGAGGAAATGCTGGCGCTGGTCGCGCGCGCGGCGCGCGGCGTGCCCGGTGTCGACGTGCGCGGCACCGCATGCCTGATGGGCTGCGAGCACGGCTGCAACGTCGCGGTCTCGGCCGAGGGCAAGATGACCTATGTTCTGGGCCGCTTCGCCCCCGGGCCCGAGGCGGCCGAGGCGCTGGTCGGCTATGCCGCGCTGCATGCCGAAAGTCCGACCGGCGCGGTGCCGTACCGGCAGTGGCCGCAGGGGGTGAAGGGCCATTTCACCGCCCGGGTGCCGCCGCTGGCGATGCCGCCCGCGCTCTAGCCCTTGAGCCACAGCGGCAGCCCGGCGGCGACGAAGGCGACGCGGTCGGCCTGCGCCGCGACCTGCTGGTTCAGCCGCCCCTGCGCATCGCGGAACGCGCGGCCCAGCGGGGTTTCGGGCACCAGCCCCATGCCGACTTCGTTCGACACCATCACCACCGGCGCGGGGCAGGCACGCGCGGCGTCGAGCAGCGCCGCGGTCTCGGCGGCGATATCGCGGTCGTGATGCATCAGGTTCGACAGCCACAGCGTCAGGCAGTCGAGCAGCACCGCCTCGCCCGGCCGGCTCCGACCCAGGGCGCGCGCCACGTCCAGCGGCTCTTCGACGGTGCGCCAGCCGTCGCCGCGGGTGGCGCGGTGGCGGGCGATGCGCGCGGCCATCTCGGCGTCGAGCGCCTGCCCGGTCGCCAGGTAGACGCGCGCGCCCGCCGCCGCCTCGGCCAGCGCCTCGGCGACCGCGGTCTTGCCCGAGCGTGCGCCGCCCAGAACCAGTGTCAGCACCCGATGCCTCCTGCCTGTCGCAACATCCTTGCGCGCAGCCTATGCCAGCGGCTAGGCAGGGGCACCCGAATAATCAGCGGTGCCGAATGACCCAGACCCCCGACGCTGCCTCCGACCTGGCCTCTGACATGGCCCCGGAATTGGCCCCGGAAATGGTCCCGAACTCGACCTTGGAACTGGCCCCGGACCCGGCCCCGGACCTGGCCGCGCGGATCCGCCATGCCATCGACACCAAGACCAAGCCGCCCGGCTCGCTGGGCCGGATCGAGGATCTGGCCGCGCAGATCGCCCTGCTGCAGGGCACGCTGACGCCGCGCATGGAGCGGGCGCAATTGACGATCTTCGCCGGCGATCACGGCATCGCCGCCGAGGGCGTGTCGGCGTTTCCGCAGGCGGTGACGGCGCAGATGGTGCTGAACTTCCTCGGCGGCGGCGCGGCGGCGAACGTGTTCGCGCGCACCGCCGGCGTCGCCCTGCGCGTGGTCGATGCCGGCGTCGCCGCCGAGCTTGCCCACCCGGAACTGATCGTGCGCAAGATCGCGCCGGGCACGGCGAACAGCGCGCACGGGCCGGCGATGACGGCGGCGCAGTGCGAAAGGGCGCGCGCGGCCGGCGCCGCGCTGGGCGCCGATGGCCACGCCGACGCGGTCTGCTTCGGCGAGATGGGCATCGCCAACACCGCCGCGGCGACACTGGTGGCGCACAAGATCACCGGCCGCCCGGTGGCCGAGCTGACAGGGCGCGGCACCGGGCTGGACGACGGCGGGCTGCGCCGCAAGACCGAGGTGCTGCAGCGCGCCGCCGGCCGCACCGGCGCGCTGACCCCCGCCGATGCGCTGGCCGAATACGGCGGGTTCGAGATCGCGATGATGGCGGGCGCGATGGCGGCCGCGGCGCGCGCCCGCCGGCTGGTCATCGTCGACGGCTTCATCGCCTCGGCCGCCGCGCTGGTGGTGCTGACCGAAGCGCCAAAGCTGCGCGGCGCGATGGTGTTCGCCCATGCCTCGGCCGAGGCCGGGCACCGCGCGGTGCTGGCGCATCTGCGCGCCGAGCCGCTGCTGAGCCTGGGCATGCGCCTGGGCGAGGGCACCGGCGCGCTGCTGGCCTGGCCGCTGGTGCGCGCGGCGGCCGCCATGCTGACCGACATGGCCAGCTTCGACGATGCCGGCGTCAGCCGCGGCCTCTGAGGGGGCCATCCCGGGTCCGGGTGGCGGGCAGGCCCGCGTCGCCGGCCATTTCGGCGAACTGCTGCAGGGCCGCCTGCACGGCGAGGTGGTGCTGATCACGCTGCCCTGCCCGGCGCTTGCGGTGCGCGCCGACTGGCGGCCGGGGGGCGGCGATCTGCGGGTCGAGCAGCCCCCCGGGCTGGTGCCGGGCCCGGCGCTGCGGCGGCTGTTCGCTCTTGCCGGGCGCGCCGGCGGCGGTCGCCTGCGGCTGCAGGCCGACATGCCGCCCGGCGCCGGCGCCGGTGCCTCGACCGCGGCGCTGCTGGCCGTGGCGCAGGCGCTGGGCCTGCCCGCCGGCCCCGAGGCGGCCGAACTCTGCCGGCAACTGGAAGGCGCGAGCGATCCGCTGATGCTGCCCGAGCCGGGACAGGTGCTGTGGGCCTCGCGCCGGGGCCGCGTCGTTGCCGATCTGCCGCCGGTGCCGGCGTTCGAGGTCGTTGGCGGCTTTCATGGCCCGCCGGTTCCGACCGACCCGGAAGATGCCGCGTTCGCCGAGATCGCGGACCTGCTCGGGGACTGGCGCGCCGCGCGCGGCGACCGCGCCCGGCTGGCGGCGATCGCGACCGAATCCGCCCGGCGCAACCACGCGCTGCACGGCGGACCCGATCCGGCGCCGCTGCTGCGGGCCGCACGCAAGCACGGCGCGCTGGGCGTTGTCGCCGCGCACACCGGCTCGGCGCGCGGGCTTCTGTTCGCGCCCGGCGGCGCGCCGGCGGCGGCGGTGGAGGCCTTGCGCGCCGCGGGGCTGGCGGGCGTCGTCCGCTTCACCTCGCCGGGGGCAATGTGACGGCGCTGGCGATGCTGCTGGCGCTGGGCCTCGACGCCATCTTTGGCTGGCCTGCGGCGCTGTACCGCCGGATCGGGCACCCGGTGACGTGGATCGGCGCGCTGATCGCCCGGCTGGACCGCGCCTGGAACGACGATGCCGCGCCGGCACGCGCCCGTGTTCTGCGCGGCGCCGCCGCGGTGGCCGTGGTGCTGGCCGCCGCCGTGCTGCCGGCCGCGCTGGTGACTGCGGCGCTGCCCGGCGGCTGGGCCGGCGTGGCGCTGACCGGGGTGCTGGCCGCGCCGCTGCTGGCCGGTCGCAGCCTGCACGATCATGTTGCCCGGGTCGCCCGGCCGCTGGCGCGCGGCGATCTGCCGGGCGCGCGGCTGGCGGTGTCGATGATCGTCGGCCGCGATCCGGCATCGCTGGACGCACCCGGCATCGCCCGCGCGGCGCTGGAAAGTCTGGGCGAGAATGCCTCGGACGGGGTGATCGCGCCGCTGTTCTGGGGCGTGCTGCTCGGTCTGCCCGGGATCGCGGGCTACAAGGCGGTCAACACGCTCGACAGCATGATCGGCTATCGCACCGCGCGCCATGACGCCTTCGGGCGGGTGGCGGCGCGGCTGGACGATGCGGCGAACTGGGTACCGGCGCGGCTGACGGCGCTGTGCTTCGCGCTCGCCTCGGGGCGTCCGGCGGCGGTGCTGCGCGGCGCGCGGCCGGACGCGCCGCTGCATCGCTCGCCCAACGCCGGCTGGCCCGAGGCGGCGCTGGCGCACGCGCTGGGGGTGCGGCTGTCCGGGCCGCGCGTCTACGCAACCGGGGCCGAGGCACAGCCCTGGGTCAACGCCGGCGCGCCGGATCCGGACGCCGGCGCGATCGGTGCGGGGCTGCGGCTCTATCTCCGCATGGTGGCGGTGGCGGCGGTTGCGACCGGTCTGGTCGCCGTGATCTGATGGGGGGCGGGATGCGCGAACATGGCGGCGATCTGGACGCGGCGGCGGCAAGGTACGGCGGCGATCCGGCCGACTGGATCGATCTGTCGACCGGCATCAACCGCCAGCCCTGGCCGATGCCCGATCTGCCCGAGGCGGTGACGCGGGCGCTGCCCACCCGCGCGCTGACCGAGGCCGCGATGGCGGCGGCGCGCAGCGCCTACCGAACCGATGCGCCGGGTCTTGCGCTGGCGGGGGCGCAGGCGGCGATCCAGCTGGTGCCGCTGCTGCGGCCGCGCGGCCTCGCCCGCGTGCTGTCGCCGACCTACAACGAGCATGCCGGGGCGCTGGACGCTGCCGGTTGGCACGTCGAGACCCCGGCGGCGCCGGAGGACCTGGCCGGCGCCGACGTGGCGGTGGTGGTGAACCCGAACAATCCCGACGGGCGGGCGCACGACCCCGCGGCGCTGCGCGCGCTGGCGGCGCAGGTCGGGCTGCTGGTGGTCGACGAAAGCTTTGCCGATCCCGAACCGCAGCTGTCGCTGCTGCCAGACCTGCCGCCCGAGGGCGTGCTGGTGCTGCGGTCGTTCGGCAAGTTCTACGGCCAGGCCGGGCTGCGGCTGGGGTTCGCGTTCGGCGCCGAGGCGGACATCGCGCGGATGCGGGCGCTGGCGGGGCCGTGGGCGGCGAGCGGCCCGGCGCTGGCGGCCGGGGCGCAGGCGCTGGCCGACAGCGGCTGGCGCTCGCGGGCGGTCGACCGGCTGGCGGCGGGGGCGGAGCGGCTGGACGCGCTGGCGACCGGCGCCGGCTGGCGGCTGGCGGGCGGCACCACGCAGTTCCGGCTCTACGATGTCGGCGACGGCCAGGCGGCGCGCGCCCGGCTGGCGCGGCACCGGATCTGGAGCCGGGCCTTCGCCGCCCGCCCCGAATGGCTGCGCCTGGGCCTGCCCGGCCCCGAGCACGAGTGGCGGCGGCTGGCGGAGGCGCTGCGCTGAGCCTCAGCCGCGCGCCAGCGCCAGCAGCCGGTCCACGTCCATGTGCGCCTCCAGATGCGCGGCGAGATCGTCCAGCGTCTGCTCGACGGTGGCGGCATAGGACAGCGTGCCGGACGCGGCGCCCAGCCCGCGCAGCCAGGCGGCGCGGAAGCCGTCCTGCGCGAACAGCCCGTGCAGATAGGTGCCGGCCACGCGCCCGTCGGCCGAGCAAGCGCCCTCGGGCTGGCCGCCGACCCGCGCGAAGGGCCGGGTGCGGTCGGGGCCGTCGGTGCGGCCGATGTGGATCTCGTAGCCGCGCACCTCCAGCCCGGTGGCGGCGTGCTGCGCGGCGACCCGGGTCAGCCGCTTGTCGCCCGTCATGACGGTCTCGACATCCAGCAGGCCGAGGCCCTCGGTCTCGCCGGCCGGGCCCTCGATCCCCTCAGGGTCGGCAATGCGGCGACCGAGCATCTGGTAACCGCCGCAAAGCCCCAGGATGCGCCCGCCGCGCCTCTGATGGGCGATCAGGTCCACATCCCAGCCCTCGGCCCGCAGCATCGCCAGATCGCCGCGCGTGGACTTGGTGCCGGGCAGGATCACCAGGTCGGCGTCGCCGGGCAGCGGCGCGCCGGGGCGAACCATTGCAAGGGTGACGCCCGGTTCCTGCTTCAGCGGGTCGAGATCGTCGAAATTGGCGATCCGCGACAGCAGCGGGCAGGCAATCCTCAGCGCCCCCGTGCCGCCGCCGGTCACGTCCAGCGCATCCTCGGCGGGCAGCCTGTGGGCATGGCGGAACCAGGGCACGACGCCGAAGCCGGGCCAACCGGTGCGGGCGGCGATAAGGTCGTAGCCGTCGGCGAACAGGGCAGGGTCGCCCCGGAACTTGTTGATCACGAAACCGCGGATCATCGCCGCGTCGCCCGGATCGAGCACTGCCCGGGTGCCGACGATCTGGGCGATCACCCCGCCGCGGTCGATATCGCCGACCAGCACCACGGGCGTGCCCGAGGCCCGCGCAAAGCCCATGTTGGCGATGTCGCCCTCGCGCAGGTTGACCTCGGCCGGGCTGCCCGCGCCTTCGACCAGCACCAGATCGGCGCTTGCGCGCAGCCGTCGGAAACTGTCGGTGACCGTGCGCAAGAGCTGCGGCTTCAGCGCCGCGTAGTCCCGCGCCCGAACCGTGTTCAGGCGTCGGCCGTTGACGACGACCTGCACGCCGGTGTCGGTTTCCGGCTTCAGCAGGACGGGGTTCATGTCGGTGTGCGGCGCGACCCCGCAGGCCAGCGCCTGCAGCGCCTGCGCCCGGCCGATCTCGCCGCCATCCTGCGTCACCGCGGCGTTGTTCGACATGTTCTGCGGCTTGAACGGCCGAACCGAAAGCCCCCGGTTCCGCGCCGCACGGCACAAACCGGCGACCAGCAGCGACTTGCCGACGTTCGAGCCGGCGCCCTGCAACATCAGGGCATTGGTCACGACTGCCCCACCGGGAGCAACCGCGCTCGGCCGGGCAGGCCCGGCCCCTCCGGCCCGGACGGGCCGGAGGCGAGGGTGCGGATCCGCACCCTCGGAGCGCCTGCGCCGGCCCCGCATCGCCGGAGCATGGTCAGAACTCCACGCCTTTCTGCGCCTTCACCCCGGAGCGGAACGGGTGCTTGACCAGTTCCATCTCGGTCACCAGGTCCGCCGCCTCGATCAGCGGTTCCCTGGCGTTGCGGCCGGTCAGCACGACGTGGGTCATCGGCGGTTTCTCGGACTTCAGGAACGCCACCACCTCCTCGACGTCCAGGTAGTCGTAGCGCAGGGCGATGTTGATCTCGTCCAGCAGCACCATGCGGATCTCGGGGTCGCGGATCAGTTCCTTCGCCTTTTCCCAGGCCGCCGCAGCCATCTCGATGTCGCGGGACTTGTCCTGCGTCTCCCAGGTGAAGCCCTCGCCCATGGTGTGGAACTGGCAGGCGTCCGAGAACCGCGACAGGATCAGGTCGCGCTCGCCGGTGCTCATGCCGCCCTTGATGAACTGCACCACGGCACAGGGCATCTGGTGGGCGATGCAGCGGAAGATCATGCCGAACGCGGCCGAGGACTTGCCCTTGCCCTTGCCGGTATGGACGATGATCAGGCCCTTCTCCTCGGTCTTGGTAGCCATGATCTTGTCGCGGGCGGCTTTTTTCTTGGCCATCTTGGCGGCGTGGCGGTCGGTGTCGTCGGTCATGGCGTCCTCCTTGAGGGCTCAGGCGTGCAGGTCGGCAAGGCGCGCGCGGGCCGAGTTCGAGCGCGGCGACCAGAGGCCGCGGTCGATCGCCTCCTGGAATCGCTCGGCGATCTCGCGCAGGGCGGGGGCATTGGCCTCCGCCAGGAAATCGCGGGTGGCGTCGTCCTCGAGATAGGCGTCGTAGACCAGGTCGAAATGGTGGTCCTTCACCGCGCCGGTGGTGGCCGAGAAGGCGAACAGGTAGTCCACCGTCGCCGCGATCTCGAACGCGCCCTTGTAGCCGTGGCGCTTCACGCCCTCGATCCACTTGGGATTGGCGGCGCGGGAGCGGACCACGCGGCCGATTTCTTCGTCCAGCGTGCGGATCACCGGGCGTTCGGGGCGGGAGTGGTCGTTGTGATAGACCGTCGGGGCCTGTCCGCGCAGGGTTTCCACCGTGGCCGCCAGCCCGCCCTCGAACTGGTAGTAGTCGTCGCTGTCCAGCAGGTCGTGCTCGCGGTTGTCCTGGTTCTGCACCACCGCCTCGGTCTGGGTCAGGCGGGTTTCCAGCGCCGGCCGCGCCGGCGCCCCGTCGGTGCCCGCGCCATAGGCATAGCTGCCCCAGGTCAGGTAGGCGTCGGCCAGATCGCCCCGGTTCTCCCACAGCCGTTCGTCGATCATCGCCTGCAGCCCCGCGCCATAGGCGCCGGGTCTGGAGCCGAACACGCGGAACGCCGCCTGGTCCGTTGCGCCCTCGGCGCGGAAGCGGGCGGCGCCGGGGTTCTCGGCCTCGGGTTCGTCCAGCTCCAGCACCGCCTTCGCCGCGCTGGCGACAAGATCGACCTGCGCCGGGAAGGCGTCGCGGAAGAAGCCGGAAACGCGCAGCGTCACGTCCACGCGGGGGCGGCCCAGCACCGACAGCGGCAGGATCTCGAAGCCCGTCACCCGGCGGCTGGCCGCGTCCCATTGCGGCTTCACGCCCATCAGCGCCAGGGCTTGCGCGATGTCGTCGCCGCCGGTGCGCATGTTCGACGTGCCCCAGGCGGTCAGCGCCATCGCGCGCGGCCAGTCGCCGTGCTCCTGCAAATGCCGGTCGATCAGCAGGTTGGCTGATTTCCAGCCCAGCGCCCAGGCGGCGCGGGTCGGGATCGCGCGGCTGTCGACGCTGTAGAAATTGCGCCCCGTGGGCAGCACGTCCAGCCGCCCGCGCGTCGGTGCCCCCGAGGGGCCGGGGGGCAGGAAGCGGCCATCCAGCGCTGTCAGCAGGCCGCCCATTTCGGCGCTGCCGGTGCCGGTCACGGCGGGGCGGATCGTGGTCCGGATCTGCTCCAGCACCGCTGCCGAGGCGGGTCCGGGGGCAGGAGCGCCCTCGACCAGCGCCGAGGCCAGCAGCTCCAGCCGCTCGACCGCGTCGCCGTTGCTGCGCCAGGGGTCTTCGGTCAGATCCGCCAGAACTTCGGGGCGGGGGCCGGTCCAGGGCTGGCCCAGGTCGCAATCCAGCGGGTCGAACTTGCCCAGACCCAGGTCCGCCACCAGCGCGCGGGGCAGCGAGGCGTCGCCGCCCTTGCCGTCGCCGCGCGGGATGCGGGTCAGCGCAACGATCAGATCGCGCGCCAGCCGGCCCTCGGGCGCGCGGCCGAAGATGTGCAGCCCGTCGCGGATCTGGCTTTCCTTCAGCTCGCACAGGTAGGCATCCAGCTTCTGCAAGCGGCTGTCGGAATCGTCGCCCTCGCGCACCCCGGCGTCGGTATCGAGACCGGTGGTCGCCATCAGGTCCAGGATCTGGTCGCGCAGGTGGCCGATGCGGCGCGGGTCGAGGCCGGATGCCTCGTAGTATTCGTCCACCAGCGCCTCCAGGTCTCGCAGCGGGCCGTAGCTTTCGGCGCGGGTCAGCGGCGGCGTCAGGTGATCGACGATCACCGCCTGCGCGCGCCGCTTGGCCTGCGTGCCCTCGCCCGGATCGTTGACGATGAACGGATAGATGTGGGGCATGGCGCCCAGCACCGCCTCGGGGAAGCATTCCTCGGACAGGGCCACGGCCTTGCCCGGCAGCCATTCCAGGTTGCCATGCTTGCCCATGTGCACGATGGCGTGGGCGCCGAACTCCTGCCGCAGCCAGGCATAGAAGGCCAGGTAATTGTGCGGGGGGGGCAGGTCGGGGGCGTGATACGTCGCCTCCGGGTCGATGTTGTAGCCGCGCGCGGGCTGCACGCCGACGACGACATTGCCGAAGGTCAGGATCGACAAGGCAAAGCTGTGGTTGTCGAGGAAGGGATCGGCCTCGGGCGCGCCCCAGCGGTCCTCGATCTTCTGGCGCAACTCCCACGGCAGACGGTCGTGGAAGGCGCGGTAGTCCGCCAGCGGCAGCCGCACGCCACCGCCGCGCGCGGCGCGGTCGGTCAGCCAGTTCGTCGGGCCTGCAAGGATCGCCTGCATCAGCGCCTGCGGATCGGTGGGCGCGTCCTGCACGTCATACCCGGCCCGGCCCAGCGCCTTCAGCGTTTCGACCGTCGCGGCGGGGGTGTCGAGGCCGACACCGTTCGCCAAGCGTCCGTCCTTGTTCGGGTAGTTCGCCAGCACCAGCGCCACCTTGCGCTGCGCCGGGGCGGTGCGACCCAGCTTGGCCCAGTTCGCGGCCAGGTCGGCGGCAAAGGTGACCCGGTCGCCGCGCGCGCGGTAGCTGGCGATGGCGCATTCGGTGGCCTCGTCGCGGTAGGCCTGCGTCTTGAAGCTGATCGCGCGGGACAGGATGCGGCCGTCAACCTCGGGCAATGCCACGTTCATGGCGATGTCGCGCGCGGTAAGGCCGCGCACCGACTGCTCCCATGCCTCCTCGGCGCTGGCCGAGAGGATCGTCTGGATCACCGGGCGGCCCGGCTTGTCCAGCGGCGTCGGCTCGCGCGGCCCGACCCCCGCCTCGGGGCTGCCGACGGCAAAGCTGGTGGCGTTCAGCACCACGTCCGGCGGCGCCTGCTGGAACAGTTTCTCCAGCGTCGCCGCCGACACCGGGTCCTTGAGCGAGGCGACGAAGACCGGCAGCGGGTTCAGCCCGCGCCGCAGCAGCGCCTGCACCAGCCGGTTGACCGGGTGCAGCCCCGCGCCCTGCAGCAGCGCGCGGTAGAAGGTGATCGCGGCAATGGGCGCGCCATCGGTCCAGTGCGCGCGCAGGGACTCCATCGTCGTCGCGGTTTCGCCCGGCCAGTAGAGCCCGGCGCGCAGCAGCGGCGCGGCCTCGGGCGGGCGCTCGGTGCCGTCCAGCATGTGCCGGGTCAGGCGCAGCAGGTTCGCGGCGTTGGGCGGGCCGCCCTCGACGCAATAGGCCAGCAGCGCCTGCCAGTCGGCGCGCGAGACGGTGGAGAGCGAGAACAGCTCCTCGTCCGGCTTGTCGTCGCCGGGCAGGGCGGCGAAGGCGACGCCGGCCTCGGACAGGCGGATGGCGAACTGCTCGACGCCGTACTGCCAGTAGGCCGCGCCGCCCAGGATGCGGGCGACCACCAGCCGGGATCTGGTCGCCGTCTGCTCGAGGTACAGATCGACCGAGAACGGGTGCGCCAGCCAGCCCAGTTGCGTCAGCCGCAGGCCGGGGGCCTCGTCGCCCAGCAGCGCGCGGGCCTCGGACAGCGCCGCAAGCTCGGTATCGGCGGCCGAGAGGAACAGCACGTCCGCCGGGGTCTGGCCGGGATCGACCGGCTCGGACCCGTCCGAGATCGCGCCGGGCTGTGCGGCCAGCAGGTGCATCAGGCCGCCGGTGCGGGCGCGGCGGCAAGCGCCGTGGCGATGGCGTCGCGGTCGAGGCCCGCTTCGCCGATCACGACAAGCCGGGTGACGCGCGGCTCGTCCGCGCCGAAGGGCCGGTCGAAATGGATGTCGATGCGCGGGCCGACGGCCTGGATCACCTGCCGCATCGGTTTGCCCTGAACGGCGGCAAACCCCTTGAGACGCAGGATGTCGTGCTGCGCGATAACCTGCGAGACGCGGGCCGGGAACGCCGCCGGGTCGGTCAGTTCGGGCAGCTCGACCACGAAGCTTTCGAAATCGTCGTGGTCATGGTGGTGGTGATGGTCGAGGCCCCCGTCTTCGTGGTCATCATCGTCGTGGTGATGATGGTGATGCACCTCGGCGCGGGCCTCGAGGTCGTCCTCGGCGCCGATGCCGAGGCCCAGCAGGATCGCCGGATCGATCGCACCGTGCGCCGCGCGCAGGACGCGGACGCCGGGGCGTGCCTCGGCGGCCAGCCGGTCGGCCAGCGCCTGCGCCGCGCCCTCGCCCAGCAGGTCGGACTTGTTCACCAGGATCATGTCGGCGCAGGCGATCTGGTCCTCGAACAGCTCTGACAGCGGGGTTTCGTGATCGATGTTGTCGTCCGCGGCGCGCTGCCGGTCCACGGCCTGGGTGTCGGCGGCGAACCGGCCCGCGGCCACGGCCGGGCCGTCGACGACCGTCACCACGCCGTCGACGGTGACGCGGGTGCGGATCTCGGGCCAGCCGAAGGCGCGGACCAGCGGCTGCGGCAGGGCAAGGCCCGAGGTCTCGATCACGATGTGCTCGGGCGGCGTGTCGCGGGCCAGCAGGGATTGCAAGGTCGGCACGAAATCCTCGGCGACGGTGCAGCAGATGCAGCCGTTCGACAGCTCGACCACGTCGTCGTCCGAGCAGCTTTCGATGCCGCAGCCCTTCAGGATGCCGCCGTCGACACCGAGGTCGCCGAACTCGTTGATGATCAGCGCGATCCGCCGGCCGCCGGCGTGGGTCAGCAGGTGGCGGATCAGCGTGGTCTTTCCGGCGCCGAGGAAGCCGGTGATGACGGTGGCGGGGATCTTCGCGGGCATGTCTGTTGTCCTTTGCGGGCGGCGGCGCGGCGCGGAGCGGTCCGCCCGTCGCCGCGCCCATGCAGCTGTGCAGGTGCGCCGGGGAAGCTGTCGCCACCCCGGCAGGCGCTCAGGCGGGTGCCTCGGTCCCGGCGGCTTGCTCGCGGACCCAGAAGTGCCCGGCCAGCAGGCCCAGCACCACCCACGAGGCCAGCCCGACCGCCAGGGTGCGGCCGGCGAACAGGCTGGCCAGTTCGGGCGGGGCCGGACCGGAGAAGGCTTCGGGGTGCGGCGCGCCGACCAGGTGCGGCGCCGCCAGCAGCGCGACACCGATGATCCACCCCGCCCGAAGCCGCTCCAGCAGCAGCAGCCACAGGCCGGCGCCGGTGGCGACGAGGCAGAACAGCCACCACAGCTGCCGCGCCCGGATGTCGGCGGCGGCCATGCCCGGCAGTTCGGGCGGCAGCCCCGCGGCCGGGGCGAGGTGGAAGGCGACGAACCCCGCCAGCCCCCACAGCGCCCCTGCGCGCGCGTCGATCCGGGCGCCGCGGGTCTCGGCCAGGGCGAAGCCCGCGACCAGCAGCAGCGCGTAACCGGTATACAGCAGCGCGGTGAACAGCACCGTCAGCCCGCTACGCGTCCAGTCGACCGGGGGCAGCAGCGCGGCGACGCCGGGTTGCGCGCCGGCGCCGAAATGGGTCAGTTGCCCGCTCTCGTAAAGCTCCGCGTGCAGCAGCACCGGCTGCACGAACACGAATTGCAACGCGCCCGCGATCAGGCCCGCCGCAAACCCAGCGAACAGGCCGCTGGTCAGCAATCTCTGGAACATGGGTCAGTGGCAGGGAAGGCCGGTGGCGTGCCGCATGTCGTGCGCCGCGTCGTGCAGCACGTTCGACTGCGCGTGGCCGGCCACGAACAGGATGCCGAAGCCGAGGATGGCGATGCTCAGGATCGGAAGAACCGGAGAGATCGGGCGCGCGGCGGCGCGGGTCTGGGTGGTCATGTCTTGCTCCTTCGCCGTCCCACCGACGGCATGGCGGTTTCACGTCGAGGCAGGTCTCCTGGCTCGCGGGTCGTCGCCCTGCATCCGCCTTCCCGGTCCCGTGCGCGACGGGGGTCCAGTGGCATGGGTGGATGCCGGCTCGCCGCTGACAGTCGCGGGGGCGGCTGCGTTCCCGGGCCCCCTGGGTGGGTCGGTCCGGTCGGCATTCCCTTTTGATCCCTAGGCACGCTTGGGCGGGCACGTCGGGAACCTCAGGGCGGCAGTGTCGGCGGGGCGGCGGCGGCTGTCAAGCCGCGCCGGCCAGCGCCCGGACCCAGGCGAGCGCGGCGGGCGCATCGGCCACGGCGGGCACGCCGGCGACCGGCGCGGGGCGCGGGATCATCAGCACCGGCAGCCGCAGACGGGCGGCGGCGTCCAGCTTCGCCGCGCCCGCGCCGCCGGAGTTCTTGCAGACCAGATGCGTCACGCCCAGGCGCGCGAACAGCGCCGCCTCGGCGTCGGCGTCGGCGGCGGGCGGGGCGCGCATCACGTCCAGCCCCGGCGCCGGATCGGCGGGCGGCTCGAGGACGCGCAGGATCAGCCGGACGTCGGTGCGCGGCGGCAGGCGGCCGGCCGCACTGCGCCCGGTGGCAAGGAACGCCGTCGCCCCCGGCGGCAGGCGGTCGATCGCGGCCGGCAGATCGGCGACATCGGTCCAGTCGGGGCGCGGCGGCCAGGCGGGGCGGTCGAGCCGCAGCAGCGGCCGCGCCGCGCGCGCCGCCGCCTCGGCTGCGTGGCGGTGCATGGTGGCGGCGAACGGGTGGGTCGCGTCGATCAGCGCATCGACGCCGGCCTGTCGCAGGTACGCCGCCAGTCCCTCCGCCCCGCCGAAGCCGCCGGTGCGCAGACCGCCGCCGTAGACCGCGGGGCGCGCCGTCACCCCCGCCAGCGAGGTTGTCAGCCGCACCTCGCCCGCCAGCAGATGCGACAGCGCCCGCGCCTCGGCGGTGCCGGCCAGCAGCAGGACGTGCGGCGGCTTGTGCCTCACGTCGCGGTCTCGGCGACGATTTGGCCTCGGCGGTCGACGATCAGAACGCCCAGACGAACCTCGGCGCCGCGCAGCGTGTCGCGCGCGACCTGCTGCGCCCGCCGCGCGACCGCCTCGGCCAGCGCCGGGCCGGCGATTTCCAGCGCCTGCTGCGCGGTGTTCGCGGCGGCGATCGCCGCACCGTCTGCACCGACCTGCGCGGCAAGCCGGCCGAGAGCGGCGAAATCCACCTGGCTGCGCGCCGAGTGCAGGTCCAGCGCACCCTGGCTCAGCTTGACCAGCTTGCCGAAGCCGCCGGCGACGGTCACCCGCGGCAGCGGGTGCCGCGCCAGGTACTTCAGCATGCCGCCGGCGAAATCGCCCATGTCCAGCATCGCGTGATCGGGCAGGGCGTAGTGTGCCTGCGCCACCTGTTCCGAGGTGGCGCCGGTCGCGCCCACCGCGTGCGCCAGCCCCGCGGCGCGGGCCACGTCGATGCCGCGGTGGATCGACGCGATCCAGGCGGCGCAGGAGAACGGCCGCACGATGCCGGTGGTGCCGAGGATCGAGATCCCGCCGACGATTCCCAGCCGCGGGTTCCAGGTGCGGGCGGCCAGTTCGGCGCCTCCGGGAACCGAGATCTCGACCTCGAACGCCAGCAGCGCGCCGTGGGTGGTGGCGACCTCCTGCAGCGCGTCGCGGATCATCTGTCGCGGCACCGGGTTGATCGCCGGCTCGCCGGGCGGGATCGGCAGGCCGGGGCGGGTGACCGTACCGACGCCCGCGCCGGCGCGAAAGGTCACGCCGGGCGGGCCGCGGCGGACGGTGGCGCGAATCAGCGCGCCATGGGTCACGTCCGGGTCGTCGCCCGCGTCCTTGCGCACCGCGGCGCTGGCCCAGCTGTCGCCGGCCGCGGTCTCGACCAGCTCGAAATCGGGCGTCTGCCCGCGCGGCAGGGTGATCCGCACCGGATTGGAAAACCCCGCCCCCAGCAGCGCGCCGGCCGCGGCCTTGGCGGCGGCGGTGGCGCAGGCGCCGGTGGTGAAGCCGGTGCGCAGATCGGAGGCGGGCTTGCGGTCCATGCCGCGCAGGATAAGCCCGCACGCCGCCAGAAACCATGCGGATTTCCACCACATCCTGTGCTAGAAATGAGGCGCAGGATCATATCTGGGAGCGGCTGATGTTCGGACTGTTCGGCGGCAAGCGCGAGGACGAGAACGCGGCGCCGCAGGGGGTGATGGTGATCGCGCAGCTGAACGCGCGCGTGCAGCCGCTCGACCGCGGCACGTTCTACGAGGACCCGCTGGATGGCGAGCTGCGCCAGCGCGGTCTGGGCCAGGTCACCGGCGGCGGCATCCAGCTGGCCGAGGAGCCCGACGGCATCGAGTACTGCGACCTCGAGATCCTCGCCACCGACGATTCCGACGCGACGCTGACGCAGATCGCGCAGATCCTGGACGGGCTGGGCGCGCCCAGGGGCTCGAAGCTGATCGTCGAGGGCCGCGAGGACATGCCCATAGGCCGGCTCGAGGGGCTGGGGCTGTTCGTCAACGGCACCGACCTGCCGGCCGAGGTCTACGCCGCGGCCGACATCAACCACGTCATCGACGAGTGCGACCGGCTGATGACCGGGATCGGCGGCAAGCGCGGCCATTGGGAGGGCTCGCGCGAGACGGCGCTGTATTTCTACGGCGACAGCTTCGAGGCGATGCGCGAGGCCATCGCCGGCTTCGTCGCCGAGTATCCGCTGCTGCAGCGCGCCCGCGTCGTCCGCATCGCCTGAAACGGCGCAAAGGGCGCTCGCACCCCGGCGCGCGCCGGTCTAGAAGGGGCGCATGAGCCCCGATCTGCCGCCCCCGCCCCTGGACGATGCCTGGCCCGCGTTCCCGCCCGGCCTGGTCTGGATGGTGGGCGCCGGTCCCGGCGATCCGGGGCTGATGACGCTGCACGGGCTGAACGCGCTGCGGCAGGCCGACGTGATCGTCTACGACGCGCTGGTCGAGCCGCGCATCCTGGACTGGCGCCGGCCCGGCGCGGCGGTCGAATATGCCGGCAAGCGCGGCGGCAAGCCGTCGCCGCAGCAGCGCGCGATCTCGCTGCGCCTGATCGAGCTGGCGCGCGAAGGCAAGCGCGTGCTGCGGCTGAAGGGCGGCGATCCGTTCGTCTTCGGGCGCGGTGGCGAAGAGGCGCAGACCCTGGCCGAGGCGGGCGTGCCGTTCCGGGTCACGCCCGGCATCACCGCCGGCATCGGCGGGCTGGCCTATGCCGGGATTCCGGCGACGCACCGCGACGTCAACCAGTCGGTCACCTTCATCACCGGGCACGACCGGTCCGGGCTGGCGCCCTCGGCGCTGGACTGGGCGGCGCTGGCGAAGGGCGCGCAGGTGATGGTGCTCTACATGGCGATCAAGCACCTCGGCCACATCGCGGGCGCGCTGGTCGCCGGCGGCCGCGCGGCGGACGAGCCGGTGGCGGTGATCACCAGCGCCACGCTGCCGCAGCAGCGGGTGCTGGAAACGACGCTGGCGCGCGCCGCCGCGGATGTCGAGGCCGCCGGGATGGAGCCGCCCGCCGTGGTCGTCATCGGCCGGGTGGCGTTGATGCGGCAGTGCCTGGACTGGGCGGCGCAGCTGCGCGGCCAGCCGCCGCGCGACCTGGACCCGCTGGGCGTGCGCGGCCGGGACGCGGACCGGGCCTGATGGCCGCGCGCGGGCTGGTCATCGCCGCGCCGGGATCGGGCGCGGGCAAGACCACCGTGACCCTGGGCCTGCTGCGGGCGCTGGCGCGGCGCGGCGTGGCGGTGGCCGGCGCCAAGAGCGGCCCGGACTACATCGACCCCGGCTTTCACCTCGCCGCCTGCGGCCGCGTCTCGGTGAACCTGGACGCCTGGGCGATGACGCCGGATGCGCTGCGCGCGCGGGCGGCGGCGACCGGGGCCGACCTGCTGCTGGTCGAGGGGGCGGTGGGCGTGCTGGACGGCGCCGGCAGGGCGGCGCGGGGCTCGGTCGCGGACCTGGCGCAGGCGCTGGGCCTGCCGCTGGTGCTGGTCATCGATGCCGCCCGGACCGGGGCCTCGGCGGCGCTGGCCCCGGCGGGTCTGCGGGCGCTGCGCCCGGATCTGCCGCTGGCGGGGGTGATCCTGAACCGGGTCGGCTCGGACCGCCATGCCGTCCTGCTGGAGGCGGGGATGCGGCGTGCGGGCCTGCCGGTGCTGGGGCATCTGCCGCGCGCGGCGGCGCTGGCGCTGCCCGAACGGCACCTGGGCCTGGTGCAGGCCGCCGAGCACGCGGCGCTGGCGACGCTGATCGACACGGCGGCGGACGCCATCGCGCGGGGCGTCGATCTGGACGCGGTGCAGGCGGCGGCGCGGCCGCTGCCGGCCGGCGGCAGGGCGCCGGCGCTGCCGCCGCTGGGCCAGCGAATCGCGGTGGCCCGGGACGTCGCCTTTGCCTTCGCCTATCCGCACATGCTGGACGACTGGTGCGCGGCGGGGGCCGAGGTGCTGCCGTTCTCGCCGCTGGCCGGCGCGGGACCGGCGCCGGAGGCCGACGCGGTGTTCCTGCCGGGCGGCTACCCCGAGCTGCACGCGGGCCGCCTGGCCGAGGCGGCGGGCTTCCGCCATGGCATGGCCGCCGCCGCCGCGCGCGGCGCCCGGATCTACGGCGAGTGCGGCGGCTACATGGTGCTGGGAGACGGGCTGGAGGACGCGGACGGCGCGCGGCACGCGATGCTGGGCCTGCTGCCGCACGCCACCAGCTTTGCCCGGCGCGCGATGACGCTGGGCTACCGGGTGCTGCACGCCGAACCCGGCGCGCCCTGGCCGGGGCGGCTGGCGGGGCACGAGTTCCACTACGCCACCGTGCTGCACGAGCCGGACCGTCCGGCGCGGCTGTTCCGGGCCGAGGACGCCGACGGCGCGGACCTGGGCGCGCTGGGGCTGGTGGCGGGACGGGTCAGCGGCTCGTTCGCGCATGTGATCGGTCCGGCGCCTGAGGGTCAGCGCAGCGCGGAGAGGTAGCCGCGACCGCCCTTGTAGCCGGCCATCTCGTCGGGCAGCGCGGCGACCCGCTCGGCCAGCGCCGTGCGCGCGGCCGCCGGCAGGTCGGCCAGCGGCGTCAGGTAGGTCTTGATCCCGAACGCGATGGCGCCGCTGGCGGGAAGGCGGCGCAGGGTCTGGCGCTCGACCCGCAGGAACGCCGGGGTCTCGCCGTCGCGACGGGCGTGCGCAGTCGGGCAATGCAGCTGCGCATCGCTTGCCAGCGACCAGTTCAGGCGCTGCAGCGGCCGCGCCGGGTGCAGCGCGGCGAAGATCCGGTTGACCCGTGCCGCCAGCGCGTCGGCATAGCCGGGCACCGGGTCGTGCACCTGCGTCAGCGGCTTGCCGATCTTGCCCGCAAGGCACCAGTGCGCAGGAAAGCACACCGCGCCGGCGGTCAGCACCGCCTCGGAGGCCGGGTCCGGCTGTTGCAGGATCAGCCAGTCCTCCTGCGCCAGGCGCCCCAGCACCTGCGCGGTCGGCGCCAGCCGCAGCCGCTGGCGGTCCGGCCGCCGCAGCAGGTCGCCGGCCCGCGCGTAACCCGGCTGGCAGGACAGGTGCGCGGCCAGTGCGGCGATCAGCTCGGCCAGCGCCGGGCCGGCCTGCGGCAGCGCAAGCGCGACGCGCCGCGGCTGGCTGGCGATCAGCCGGTCGCGCAATGCCATCTGCGCGGCGAAGGCGCTGTCGGCTTCGGTCCAGTCCGCCGCCGGCAGCGCGAACAGCCCGGGCGGGCTGCCCCTGTGCGGATCGGCAAAGGGCAGGTACGGCGCCGGGCTGACCGTCACATCGGCCACATCGGCGGCGTCGGCGGCGTCGGCCACGCCGTTGTCAGCTGCAGAGACGCTCGGCCTCTTCCAGCGCGGCGGTGAAGCCCAGCAGCGAGAAGCTGTCGATGGTGGTGGTGCCGCGGGACGAGACCGCGGTGACCTTGGCGGTGGTCCCGCCGCGCATCGCCTCGATCAGCGCGGCATCGCGCTCGGGCGACGGCGGCCAGGCCCATTCCTGGCTTTCGCCGTTGCCGGGCGCCATGGCGAATTTCTCGCCGCCGATCTCGACCTCGACCGTGCTGCCGTCACGGAACGGGTAGCCGCCGGTGAAGCTGATCTCCTTGTGCACGCCCGCCTCGGGGCGGATCGTCACGAACAGCAGGATGTCGCCCCGGCGCACCGACACCACGCTGCCGCCGCGCCGCGCCTCGGTCGCGGTGGGGGGCGTGACGATATAGCATTCGCGCGGGTTCGCCGGGTTGAACACGCTCCAGTCCCGGAAAGCGGCTACGCTTTCGTTCTCCTGGGCCGCGAGCGGGGCGGATAGGGTTGCCGCGGCCAGCGCGGCGCAAAGTGCGAGCGTTCGGAACATCTGCCGGTGCCTCCTTCTGTCCCGGTCCCGGCAGAGATGTGCGGGCCGGGAATTCGTCGATGCCTGTGATCGCGTATTATCCGCAACCGGACCCATGTTTCCAGCCCCTCCGCGCGAAAATCCGCAACATCGGCGGCGCAACTGGCGCGGCCGGAGGCGCGATGCTGCCGCATGCTCCCGACCGGGGGGCCGGATCGGAAGGGCCCGGGGGCACGTCGTGCCTCGCCGTGCTCGCCGAATTCCGGCGCGCCGCCCCGGATGACGGCATCCGCATCGGTCACCCGGCGGGCGCCGGGGCCGCCGCGACTATCCGTCCGCGGACCCGTCCGACCTGGTGTCGGCCAGCGGCAGCGGCGCGTCTGCCCTGATGTGCAGGGGCGGCGCGTTGCCCTGCCGGTCCTCGCCGAAATAGATCGTCTGGTGCGGGAACGGGATCTCGATCCCGCGCTCGTCGAAGATCTCCTTCAGCAGCTGGTTGTAGGCGCGGCCGATCGCCCACTGCTTGCCGGGCAGGGTCTTGATCCGCGAGCGCAGCACCACCGCGCTGTCGCCGAAGCTGTTCAGGCCGAACCATTCCATCTCGCCCAGGATGTTGGGCCGGTGCTCCTCGTCCTGCAGCAGCAGATCGAAGGCGTCGAACATCGCCTGCTTGGCCTGCGCCGTGTCCTCGCGATAGGCGATGCCCATGTCGGCGACGTGGTACGAGAATTCCTTCATGTGGTTCGAGACGCTGTCCACCGACGAGAACGGGATGATGTGGAACACGCCCTGCACGTCGCGCAGGCTGACCGACCGCACGGTCAGCTTCTCGACCACGCCGACGATGCCGGCGACGCCGACCACGTCGCCGACGTTCATCGCGTTCTCGAACTGGATGAAGATGCCGGTGATGATGTCCTGCACCATCTTCTGCGCGCCGAAGCCGATCGCCAGGCCCAGCACCCCGGCCGAGGCCAGCAGCGGCGCGATGTCCAGCCCGATCTGGCTGAGCGTGAACATCAGCGTCAGGATCAGCAGCGCGATCGCCGAGGCGTTGCGCAGCAATGTCAGCAGGGTCGTCTCGCGGGCGGTCGGCACCTTGCCGACCAGCGGGTTCAGCCGGTACTCGACCCAGGACGCCAGCGCCAGCCAGACCAGCGCGGCGAACAGCAGGATCAGCAGCACCGACACGGTGGTCGAGGTGAACGCAAGCCCCACGTCGTCCTTCAGCCAGCCGCTGATGTCCCACAGCCCGACCACGTCCAGCGAGATCGCCACCACCACCAGCGCGACCGCGATCCGCAGCACCAGCAGGATTTTCGGCAGCAAGCCGTTCAGCCGCTTCTCGAGCAGCGGCAGCCGGTGCTGGATCGACGGCGCCAGGCGCACGCCGCGGCGCGCCGAGCGGGTCATCAGGTCGATCGCCATCATCCCGCCGATCACCGTCGCCAGCACCAGCGCCGACGACTTCAGCAGCGGCACCAGCACGCCGCCGGGGCGGGCGAGGACCAGCACCAGCAGCACCAGCAGATAGCCCAGCACCGGCCAGTGCCACAGCGCGGCGAAGCGGGCCAGCACCGGGCGGCGCGAATTTTCGGCCGGGGTGTCGGGGGCCGCGGCTTCGGTGTCGACCGCGGCGTCGTCGGTCCTGGTGCCGCCGTACAGCCAGTTCGCGACCGGCCGCCGCGCGCGGACCACCCGCACCACGGTATAGAGGATCGCGATGGCGCCGAGCGCCATCTCGAGCGCGGCGCCGGCGAAGAAGCCGGCCGAGCGCGCGACGATCGGCACCGCCAGCATGATGCCGTAGCCCAGCAGCACGATCTCGGTGTTCAGCCAGCGCCAGATCGACTGCGCGGCCGGGTCCGACAGCGAGATCAGCCGCAGCGAGCCGTGCTTCGGCGACAGGATCGCGCGGCCGGCGACCTTGGCCAGCCCGACGCCGACGAAGGCGTTCAGATACAGCGACTGGCGCACCTGGATGCTGCCGAAGCCGTCGTAGAAGCTGATCGTCAACGCATAGCCCGCGGCCCACGCCAGCACCACGGCGGCGGCGTGCAGCAGGCTGTAGCCGATCTGGTAGGCCGCGGTCTCGAACCAGCCGGCGCCCTGGGCGCGGCGGGCCAGCGCGGCTGCCGGCCGGCCGAGGATCCAGCGCAGCGCCACGAACGCCGCGACGGTGACCGCGATCACGAAGGCCAGGTCGCGCAGCGCGTCGGCCAGCACCTGCGGGTCCGCCGCCTCGCCCAGCCGGCCCAGCGTCTGCGGCAGGTTCGACAGCTGCGAGGACAGCTGCGCGAGGGTGTCCGTCACCCGCGCAAGGCCGGCCTGCGTCAGCTCCGAGATCTCGCGGCCCAGCGACCGGGTCAGCGGCGCGGGACCGTCCGCCGCGGCCGCGCCGGCATCGGCCGCGGTCGCCGACTCGCCTGCGGCGGCCTGTTCGAGCTGTCGGATCAGCGCCGCGCGCGCGGCGTCGTCGCGCAGCAGCTCGATCAGCGCCTCGGTCGATGCCGGCGCGGTCGTGGAATCGGTCGCAGGTTCGGTCGCGGTTTCCGTCTCGGCGGGGGCGGCCGGCGTGAACTGCGCCAGCGCCGGGGCGCCGAGCAGGCACAGCCAGATCACGGTCAGGCGAAGCGGAAGCAGCATTCTGTGGTCCTTCTGTTGCGACCCGTGCAGTCCGAGACAGCTACCGTCCGGTGCGGCACAAGTCAAAGCGTGCGCCGGCCGCTCCGCCCTTGCCCCGGCGTCGCGCCGGGGGTAAGGAATGCGCCATGCATCGGTTCTTCGACATGGACGACCGGGCCCGCCTGCCGTGGCGGTTCCACGGGCTGACCGTCCGGCCGCTCGGCGGCCTCTGACCGTCCGGCGCGCGGCGCCGGGCCCCCTTTCCCTGTCCCGTCGAGACCAGCCAGCGAGAAATGCCATGACCGATCACAAGACCCTCTACGACAAGATCTGGGACGCCCACCTGGTGCACCAGGAGCCCGACGGAACCGGGCTGCTGTACATCGACCGGCACCTGGTGCACGAGGTCACCAGCCCGCAGGCCTTCGAGGGTCTGCGCATGGCCGGCCGCGGCGTCCGCCATCCCGAGAAGACGATCGCGGTGCCGGACCACAACGTGCCGACCGACCCGACCCGGATCGAGGGCATCCGCGACGAGCAGAGCCGCATCCAGGTCGAGGCGCTGCGCCAGAACGCCAGGGATTTCGGCATCGAGATGTACGACGTCGACGACGTCCGCCAGGGCATCGTGCACATCGTCGGCCCCGAGCAGGGCTGGACCCAGCCCGGCTTCACCATCGTCTGCGGCGACAGCCACACCGCCACCCACGGCGCCTTCGGCGCGCTGGCGCATGGCATCGGCACCTCCGAGGTCGAGCATGTGCTGGCCACGCAGACGCTGATCCAGAGCAAGTCGAAGAACATGAAGGTCGAGGTCCGCGGGGCGCTGCCGCCGGGCGTCACCGCCAAGGACATCACCCTGACCGTCATCGGCAAGACCGGCACCGCCGGCGGCAACGGCCATGTCATCGAGTACATGGGCGACGCGATCCGCAACCTGTCGATGGAAGGCCGCATGACCGTCTGCAACATGGCGATCGAGGGCGGCGCGCGCGCCGGGCTGATCGCCCCGGACGAGAAGACCTTCGCCTACGTCAAGGGCCGTGCGCACGCGCCCAAGGGCGGCCAGTGGGAACTGGCGGTCGAATACTGGAAGACGCTGCACTCCGATCCCGGCGCGCACTGGGACAAGGAGATCATCATCGACGCGGCCGAGATCGCGCCGGTCGTCACCTGGGGCACCAGCCCCGAGGACGTGCTGCCGATCACCGGCGTCGTGCCGAAGCCCGAGGACTTCGCCGGCGGCAAGGTCGCGGCGGCGAAGCGCTCGCTGGAGTACATGGGCCTGACCCCGGGCACGCGCCTGCAGGACGTCGCCATCGACACCGTCTTCATCGGCTCGTGCACCAACGGCCGGATCGAAGACCTGCGCGAGGTCGCCCGGATCATGGAAGGCCACAAGGTCAAGGACGGGCTGCGGGCGATGATCGTGCCGGGCTCGGGCCTGGTGCGGGCGCAGGCCGAGGAAGAGGGCATCGCGCAGAAGCTGATCGAGGCCGGCTTCGAGTGGCGCATGGCCGGCTGCTCGATGTGCCTGGGCATGAATCCCGACCAGCTGGCGCCGGGCGAACGCTGCGCCTCGACCTCGAACCGCAACTTCGAGGGCCGCCAGGGCCGCGGCGGGCGCACCCACCTGCTGAGCCCGGCGATGGCCGCCGCGGCGGCGATCACCGGCCGCCTGACCGACGTGCGGGAGTTCGGCTGAGGCCGGAACCCCGCCACCCCGCGCATGGTAACCCCTTAAGGGTATTCAAAAACCGTGCGAGATTGGTAATATCGGGTGCTTGTCAAGTGCCGGGGGTGTCTGATGGGGTTCTTCACTACGCTGCTCGACAGGGCCGTGAAGGTCGGGAGCGTCACGCTGATCGGTCCCGACGGCTCCCGTCAGGTGTTCAGCGGCGATATCGCCGGACCGGCGATCACCGTGCGGCTGACCGCGCCCGGGTTCGACCGCAAGGTGCTGCGCGACCCCGAACTCGCCATCGCCGAAGCCTACATGGACGGCCGCCTGGTGCTGGATCAGGGCCGGCTTTCGGACCTGTTCGAGATCTATCACGCCAACCAGGCCGCCTTCGACAAGAAGCCCGGGCCGGTGATGGCCAAGCTGGCCTGGCTGCTGCGCCGCACGATGGAGGTCAACGCCCCCTGGGAGGCCCGGCGCAACGCGGCGCGGCACTACGATCTCGGCAACGCCTTCTACCGCCGCTGGCTGGACCGGGACATGCAGTACTCCTGCGCCTATTTCGAGAACGACGACGCCACGCTGGAACAGGCGCAGACGGCGAAAAAGCGCCACATCGCCGCCAAGCTGAACCTGACGCCGGGCCAGCGGGTGCTGGACATCGGCTGCGGCTGGGGCGGCATGGCGCTGTATCTCGCGGCGGTCGCGGACGTCGAGGTGGTCGGCATCACCCTGGCCGAGGAACAGCTGGCGGTCGCCCAGGCCCGGGCCGAGGCGGCCAGTCTGTCCGGCAAGGTCCGCTTTGTATTGCGCGACTACCGCGACGTGACCGAAAGCTTCGACCGGATCGTGTCGGTCGGCATGCTGGAACATGTCGGCCCGGCATCGCTGGAGCGGTATTTCCAGGTCGTGCATGATCGGCTGACGCCCGACGGTGTGGCGCTGATCCACTCGATTTCGGCGCGGATGGCGCCACGGCAGACCTCGCCGTTCCTGCGCAAGTACATCTTTCCGGGCGGCAGCATTCCGGCGATCTCGGACTCCGCCGCCGCGGTCGAGAAATCCGGACTGTGGCCGCTCGACACCGAACTGCTGCGGATCCACTACGCCCGCACGCTGCGGGCGTGGGGCGAGAACTTCGAGGTGGTGCGCGACGAGGTGGTCGATGAATACGGCGAGCGGTTCGCGCGGATGTGGGACTTCTACCTGACCGCGTGCCAGTACACCTTCTCGCACGGCAACAACCTGGTCTACCAGATGCAGCTCGGGCGCAGCCGGGACGCGGTGCCGATCACGCGCAACTACCTCGAGGAGGCCGAGGCACGCTACCGCGAGCGCGAGGCCGCGGTGGTCGAGCGGCTGCTGGCCTCGACCGACGCCGCGTTCCGGCGCGCCGGGCCGCAGGCGCTGGGCCGGGCGGCGGAATAGGCGTGGCTTGCGCCTGTTTGGCCCCGGGGGTAGAACCGCCGGGATTGGCCGGACCGGGCGCCGTTCCGGGCGCAGGCTTCAGGCGCGGGCGCCCGGCGCGGCCACAGTGATCGAGGGACGACAGCACATGGACAAGTTCACCACCCTGACCGGCGTCGCGGCACCGCTGCCGATGGTCAACGTCGATACCGACATGATCATTCCGAAGCAGTTCCTGAAGACGATCAAGCGCACCGGCCTGGGCGTGAACCTGTTCGACGAGATGCGTTTCGACGACGACGGCAACGAGAAGCCGGATTTCGTGCTGAACCAGCCTGCCTATCGCGATGCCCGGATCCTTGTCGCCGGCGACAATTTCGGCTGCGGCTCCAGCCGCGAACACGCACCCTGGGCGCTGCTCGACTTCGGCATCCGCTGTGTCATTGCGCCCTCATTCGCGGATATTTTTTACAACAACTGTTTCAAGAACGGCATCCTTCCGATCACTCTGCCCCAGGAAGACGTGGACAAGCTGATGGACGACGCCGAACGCGGCGCCAACGCCGTTCTGACCGTGAACCTTGAAGACCAGACCATTTCTGGCCCCGACGGCGGCAAGATCGCGTTCGACGTGGATCCGTTCAAGAAGGAGTGCCTTTTGAACGGCCTTGACGACATCGGGCTGACATTAAAGAACGAGACTGCGATTGGCCGGTTCGAGGAAAGCTATTCTGCACAGCGGCCGTGGGCCTGACGCCGACGGCTGCCTGACCGCCTCCGGCGCAGGGGCGGCGGGATGATCGCGCGCCTGCTCGGCGCCGGCGCCCGTGCGCTGCTGGTCGTGCTGATCATCGTCGCGCCGGCGTTCCTGCTGCCCGGGGCCAGCGTCGCCAGCCAGGAAATCTCGTTGATCGTCGCCGGGATCGCGGCAGCATTCACGGTCTTCGAATACGCCTCGACCCACCCCGGCCTGATCGATTTCCGCTTCGCGCCGCCCTACAACCGCGTCCGCTTCATCGCGTTCTCGGTGCAGGTGCTGTGCCTCGTGTTCCTGGCGCGCGCGATCGAGGGGCAGGACAATTTCTCGGCCGAGGTGCTCGCGTTCGCCGACCGGGCGGTCGCGGCGCTGGATTTCCCCGCCAGCCCGGTGCGGATCGCCCGCAGCACCATCGCCGCCGGCGAGGATCCGGCGTTCGAGTTGCTGATCACGCGCGGCGCGGCGGTCAGCTTCATCGTCACCTTCGCGTCGATGCTGTTCTTCGCGGCGCTGCTCTGGATCTTCCACTGGCCGGTCGGGCGGCGCGATTTCAACCTCTGGATCAACCTGCCGACCTTCGAGCCCGGCTACGGCCGCGACGTCGAGCGGCGCCTGAACCGCGACGGCATGGTCAACGTGCTGGCGGGGCTGGCGTTCCTGTACCTGCTGCCGGTGCTGCTGTCGCGGGCCGGCGGCTGGTTCGACCCGTCGGTGCTGTCGAATTACCAGCCATTCGTCTGGGGCCTGACGTTCTGGGCGTTCGGCGCCGGCTCGATGGTGATCCGCGGCGCGGCGGTGCTGAAGGTGGCCTATCTCGTGCGGCGCACGCGCGCGATATGAGGTGGGCGCCGGCACTGGTCGCGGCGGCGGTGCTGGTCGCCGGCCCCGCGTGGGCCGAGACGCTTCGGATCGCGACCTACAACGCCGCGCTCAGCCGCTCGGGGCCGGGGGTGCTGCTGAAGGAGCTGCGCAAGGGGGATGCGCAGATCGATGCGGTGGCGACGGTGATCCGCCGCGTCCGGCCCGACGTGCTGCTGGTGAACGAGTTCGACTATGACGGCGGCGCGGCGGCGCTGCGCGCATTCCGCGATCTGCTGGCCACGGGTCCGGACGGCATCGACTACCCGCACCTGTTCGCGGCGCCGTCCAACACCGGGCTGCCCAGCGGGCTGGACCTGGACGGCGACGGCGCGGCGACCGGCCCCGGAGACGCCTTCGGCTACGGCAACTATCCGGGCCAGTACGCGATGGCGGTGCTGTCGCGGCACCCGATCGACGCGGACGGCACCCGCACCTTCCAGGCGCTGCGCTGGGCGGACCTGCCCGGCGCGACCCTGCCGCGGACCGAAGGCGGCGAGCCGTTTCCCTCGGCCGAGGCGCAGGCGGCGATGCGGCTGTCGTCGAAATCGCACTGGGATGTCGCGGTCGAGACTCCGGCCGGGCCGCTGCGCCTGTTCGCGTCGCACCCGACGCCGCCGGTGTTCGACGGGCCCGAGGACCTGAACGGGCTGCGGAACCGCGACGAGATCGGCTTCTGGCTGGCCTATCTCGACGGCTGGGCGCCGACCGACGACCAGGGGCGGCAGGCCAGCCGGACCGACGCCCCGTTCGTGCTGCTGGGCGATCTGAACGCCGACCCGTTCGACGGCGACGGCCGGCGCGCGGCGGTCCGGGCGCTGCTCGATCACCCGGCGGTGCAGGATTCCGCCCCGCGCAGTGCCGGCGGCGTCGCCGCTGCCGCGGATCAGGCGGGGCCGAACCGGCGGCATGCCGGCCCGGCGGCGCTGGACACAGCCGACTGGCGCGAGGATCGCGGGCCGGGCAATCTGCGGGTCGACTACGTTCTGCCGGCGGCGTCGCTTGCGGTCGAGGACGCCGGCGTGTTCTGGCCGGCCCCCGGCGAGGCGGATCACGACGCGGCGGCCGCGGCCTCGGACCACCGGCTGGTCTGGGTGGACGTGGTGTTGCCCTGAGCCCTGGCCGCCGGCAGGCGACCGGACGCCGCGTCGTCGGGGTCGGGGCGGAACATCGGCACCGGCCTTTGGAACAGGTGGACAGCCGGGGGTGCGGCGTGACCCCGAAGATCGCGCATCTTCGGCCCGCGACCCGGCGCGAGGCGCAGCGCAACCGCTCTGCCCGGCCGGCCGGAGCGCGGAATGGCCGGCCTCTGCGTCCGCACCTGACGCAGGGGACGCTTCCTTGACCACCCCCGCACAAATGGCTACGCGAAGCTGATCACATTCAGCGGGAGCCGCTCCATGACCAAGACCCTTCTCATCCTGCCCGGCGACGGCATCGGCCCCGAAGTGATGGCCGAGGTGCGCAAGGTCATCGACTGGTTCAACGCGCGGGGACAGGACTTCGAGGTATCCGAGGATCTGGTCGGCGGCTGCGCCTACGACAAGCACGGCACGCCGCTGCACGACGACACCATGGCCCGTGCGCAGGAGGTCGACGCCGTCCTGCTGGGCGCGGTGGGCGGCCCGAAGTACGACGCGCTCGACTTCTCGGTGAAGCCCGAGCGCGGCCTGCTGCGCCTGCGCAAGGAAATGGACCTCTACGCCAACCTGCGCCCGGCGCAGTGCTTCGACGCGCTGGCCGACTTTTCGTCGCTGAAGAAGGACGTGGTGGCGGGTCTGGACATCATGATCATCCGCGAACTGACCAGCGGCGTCTATTTCGGCGAGCCGCGCGGGATCATCAACGAAGGCAACGAGCGCGTCGGCATCAACACCCAGCGTTACACCGAATCCGAGATCGAGCGCGTCGCCCGCTCCGGCTTCGAGATGGCGCGCAAGCGCAGCAACAAGCTGTGTTCGATGGAAAAGGCCAACGTGATGGAATCGGGCGTGCTGTGGCGCGAGGTGGTGCAGAAGATCGGCGACACCGCGTATCCGGACGTCGAGCTTTCGCACATGTATGCCGACGCCGGCGCGATGCAGCTGACCCGCTGGCCGAAGCAGTTCGACGTGATCGTGACCGACAACCTGTTCGGCGACCTGCTGTCCGATCTGGCGGCGATGCTGACCGGCAGCCTGGGCATGCTGCCCTCGGCCAGCCTCGGCGCGCCGATGGCGAACGGCCGGCCCAAGGCGCTGTACGAGCCGGTGCACGGCTCGGCCCCGGACATCGCCGGGCAGGGCAAGGCGAACCCGATCGCCTGCATCCTCAGCTTCGCCATGGCGCTGCGCTATTCCTTCGACATGGGCGCCGAGGCCGACAGGCTCGAAGCCGCGATCAACACCGTGCTGGCGCAGGGCCTGCGCACCGCCGACCTGATCGGCGAGGAAGGCCGCGCGCCGGTCTCGACCTCCGAGATGGGCGATGCGATCGTCGCCGCGCTCGACGCCTGACGCGGGCGTGCTGAAGGGTGGCCACGCCGGCGCGGTGATCGCGCTGCTGGCGTTCGGCGTCTTCGCCACGCACGACGTGCTGGTGAAGACGCTGGGCGCGACCTATTCGCCGGTCCAGATAATCTTCTTTTCGGTGCTGTTCGGCTTTCCGGTGGTCACCATCGCCCTTCTGGGGGACCGCACCGACGCCAACCTGCGCCCGAGGCATCCGGGCTGGACCGTGCTGCGCACGGCGGCGACCGTCGTCACCGGGCTGTGCGCGTTCTACGCCTTCTCGGTGTTGCCACTGGCGCAGACCTACGCGATCCTGTTCGCGGCTCCGCTGATCATCACCCTGCTGGCGGTGCCGATGCTGGGCGAGACGATCCGCCTGCGCCGGGTGATCGCCGTCATCGCCGGCTTCATCGGGGTGATGGTGGTGCTGCAGCCGGGCGCCAACCCGCTGTCGCTGGGCCACCTTGCCGCGCTGACCGCGGCGACCGGCAGCGCGCTGGCCGCGCTGATCGTGCGCCGCCTGGGCAACGGCGAGCGCGGCGTGGTGCTGCTGCTGTACCCGATGGCGGCGAACTTCGTGGTCATGGGCGCGGCGCTGCCCTTCGTCTACCGGCCGATGCCGGCGCTGGACCTGGGCATGGTCGCGGCGGTGGCGGTGATGGGGGCGCTGGGCACGGTGCTGATCATCCATGCCTACCGCCGCAGCGAGGCGGGGGTGGTCGCGCCGATGCAGTACAGCCAGATCCTGTGGGCCAGCGCCTACGGCGCGATCTTCTTCGACGAGCGCCCCGAGGCGAACGTGGTGCTGGGCGCGGCGATCATCATCGGCAGCGGCATCTACATCCTCTGGCGCGAGGGCAGGCCGAAAGCCTCGTTCACCCGGCCGGTGCTGCGCACGCTGCACCTGCGCCAGGACACCGGGACCCTGCCGCGGATCGGCATCCTGCTGGGACGGCGCCGGGGGCCTGAATCCCCCCTTGCAAACCCGCCGCCGGACGTATAATCGACCTGCCACGGTCGGAGTGTAGCTCAGCCTGGTAGAGCACTGTCTTCGGGAGGCAGGGGTCGTGAGTTCGAATCTCGCCACTCCGACCAGATGAGAAAAGGCGCCCTCCGGGGCGCCTTTTTCATTCCCTGCTGCGTCTCAGAACAGCCAGAGCGCGCCCAGCAGCACGAAGCCGGCGATGAACAGCGTCTCGGCCAGGATCAGCACGACCGACTGCGGCGGGATCTGGGCGATGCGCTTCAGTTCGGTCTTCACGCCGACGGCGGCGATCGCGGTCAGCATCGCCCATTTCGACAGCGCCCACAGCACCGACTGAACGGCAGCGGGCACCAGCCCGACCGAGTTCGCGATCGCCAGCACCAGGAACGCCAGCACGAAGCCGGGCACGATCGGCGGCGCCTTGCCACCGGTGACCTCGGCCAGCCCGGCACGGCGCATCACCAGCGTCAGGATCAGCACGAACGGCGCCAGCATCGACACCCGGATCAGCTTCACCGTGGTCGAGGTCTCGCCCACCGTATCCGAAACCGAGAAGCCCGCGCCGACCACCTGCGCCACGTCGTGGATCGTGCCGCCCAGGAACACGCCCGCCGCGATGTCCGACAGCCCCAGCGCCTGCGCGACGATCGGGTAGGCGACCATGGCGACGGTGGACAGCAGCGTGACGCCGAAGACGGTGAAGCTGAGATTGCGCTCGGAGAACTCGTTGCGCGGCAGCACCGCGGCGATCGCCATGGCGGCGGACGCCCCGCAGATCGCCACCGAGCCGCTGGTCAGGACCGCCAGCCGCCAGCCCCGGCCCAGCGAGCGCGCACCGACAAAGCCGACGACCACCGTCGCCAGCAGGGCGCCGACGATCAGCGCGATCACGCCCCAGCCCAGTTCCGCGAACACCTCGAAGCTGATCCGCGCGCCCAGCAGCGCCACGCCAAGCCGCAGCACCGTCTTCGAGGCGAAGGTGATGCCGGGCGCGCTGCGCTGGCCGTCCTCGACCAGGAAGTGCATCGACAGGCCCAGCAGCAGCGCCATCAGCATCGCCGGCGCGCCGTAGTGGTCGGACAGGAACTGCGCGGCCAGCGCGATCAGCCCGCAGACCAGCAGGCCCGGCCAGAGCCGCGCGGCGGCGCTGGCGGCGGCGGTTGTCGTCGGTGTCATGGGGTCCTTTCCACGGATCAGAACAACGCGCCGGTGGGCAGCGGAACGCTCAGCGCCGAGCGGAAGCCGACGGTGAACAGCGCCACCGTCAGCCCGACGCCGGCGGCCAGCGCGGCCCATCCGGCGGCGGACAGGCGTTCGTGCTGCGCAGCCAGCATCAGCACCGCGGCCATCAGCAGCCCGCCGACCATGAACCCGAGCACCGGGATCAGCGCGACCGCCACCAGCATGGCGACCGGCACGGTGGCGCGGCGGGCCATGCCCTGCATCTCGCCCGGCAGGGTGGCGCGGCCGGTCCGCAGGGTCAGCGCCACGGCCAGCGCGCACAGCGCCAGCATGCCGATGGCGACGGTGCGGGGGAATACGGCCGCTTCGGGGTTCAGCGTGGTGGACTGGACGATCACCAGCAGGGCGATGGCGGCGAAGACGCCCAGCGCGACCAGTTCCAGCCCGATCGCGCGGCCGGGGGCGCGAGGCGCCGTCTCCTTCGCCGGGGCGGTGCCGTTCCGGCGCGCGAGATAGACGCGCAGCTGCGGCATGAACGGGTAGAGGAAGCTGAGCAGCGTCAGCGCGATGATCACCATCGACAGCGGCCGGCCGAAGAACTGCGCCCAGACGTTGCCGATCGCCGAGCCGATGGTCCAGCTTTGCACGAAGCCCTGCTCGGCGATCCGGCCCAGGATCAGCCCCAGCACGATCGGCGAGACCGAGAAGCCCCGGCGCGTCGCCAGCCAGCCGACCACGCCGAGAATGATCATGATGCCGACGTCGGCCAGCGAGTTGCGGATCGCGAACGCGCCGATCACGGTCATGAACGCCACCACCGGCACCAGCGCCGCCTTCGGCGCGCGCGAGATCGCGCCGTAGGCGAAGCGGCCGATCAGCAGGCCCACCGGCAGCATCAGGATCGTCGCCAGGAACAGGCCGAAGATGAAGGTGTAGACGATGTTCGAGCCGTCCGAGAACAGCGACGGACCGGTGCGCACGCCCTGCACCAGCAACGCGCCCAGGATCACCGCGTCGGGCGGGGTGCCGGGAATGCCCAGCACCAGGGTCGGGATGAAGCCGCCGCCCACGGTGGCGTTGTTGGCCGATTCGGTGGCGACGATGCCGCCGGGGTTGCCCTCGCCATAAGGGGGCGCGTCGCGGCCGGTGCGGCGGGCCTCGGAATAGGCGACCAGCCCGGCGATCGAGCCGCCGGCGCCCGGCAGCGCGCCGACCAGCGTGCCGATCACCGAGCTTCGCACCAGGTTGAACTTGTTGCGCAGCATCACGGCGAACGCCTCGGGCAGGCGGAAGCCCGTGGTCTCGGCCGGTGCGTCCAGGTGCCGGTCGGGGGTGGCGACCAGATTGATCAGCACCGGGATGCAGTAGAGTCCGATCAGCGCCGAGACGATCTCGATCCCGCCCAGCAGCGTGTTCGAGCCGAAGGTGAAGCGCACCTCGGCGCTGGTCTCGGAAATGCCGATGGTGGCTAGCAGCAGGCCGAAGGCGGCGCCGATCATGCCCTTCAGGAAATCCCCGGTGGACAGCGCCGCGATCAGCGACAGGCCGAAGATCGCCAGCCAGAAGTATTCCACCGGGCCGAAGGCCAGCGCGGCCTCGGCCAGCGGCGGGGCCAGCAGCAGCAGCGCCAGCGCGCCGACCAGCCCGCCCGCGACCGAGGACAGGCAGGCGATCGACACGGCCAGGTCGCCGTCGCCGCGCTTGGCCATGGGATAGCCGTCGAAGGTGGTGCCGATGGCCGAGGGCGTGCCGGGCGTGTTCAGCAGGATCGCCGCATAGGCGCCGCCGTAGATCGCACCGGTATAGATCGCGCCCAGCAGGATCAGCGCGCTTTCCGGCGCCATCGAGAAGGTGATCGGCACCAGCACCGCCACCGCCATCGTCGCGGTCAGCCCGGGGATCGAGCCGATCACGGTGCCCGCCGCCACCCCCAGCAGCGCCAGCACGATGTTCAGCGGCGAAAACGCCGAAACCAGATAGTCGAGCATTCCGAGACCCTCTGCCCCAATCGGTCAGGCCCGGACCGCCGGCCGGGCACGAAAAGGGGCCGGCGCAGCGCGTGCGCCGGCCCCAGGCGCGGTAGTCAGTTCAGCACCCCGGCCGATTCGGCGGCCGCCAGGTACTCTTCGGTCTTTTCGGCCATGAACGCGTCCAGCTCCGGCCCGTAGGGCAGGTTGACCAGCGCGAAGCCGCCGTCGAGCATCTTCTTCTGGAACTCGGGGTCGGCGTTGATCTCCGAGATCGCCTCGGCAACCTGCTGGCGGATCTCCTCGGGGGTGGATTTCGGCACCGCGACGCCGCGATAGGCGCCCGAGACCATGTCGTAGCCCAGCTCGCGGAAGGTCGGCACGTCGGGGAAGGCCGGGTGGCGTTCCTCCATCGCCACGGCCAGCATCCGCACCTTGTCGCCCTGCGCCGCGCCGACGGTGGTATAGCCCCACTGCGCCTTGACCTGCTCGCCCAGGTTGGCGGTGGTCGATGCGCCGGTGCCCTGGAACGAGACATAGGTGGTCTCGATCCCGGCCAGTTCGTCGAAGATCACCTGCGCCAGGTGGTTCGCCGTGCCCTTGCCCGAGCCCGACAGGGTCACGGCGCGCGGGTTCGCCTTGGCGTCGGCGATCAGGTCGTCGAGCGTCTGGTAGGGGCTGTCCGCCGTCACCACGATGGCGTCGGGGGTGTAGTGGAACATGTGGACGGTGACGATGTCCTCGGTCTGGAAGCCGACATTGCCCTGCTTCGGCTTGACGATGATGTGCGGCAGGTTCACGCCCATGATCGCCGAGCCGTCGCCGGGCATCGAGTTCAGCTGCGACCAGCCGACCGCGCCGCCGCCGCCGGGCTTGTAGGACACGACCAGGTCCTCGCCGAACTTGTCCTTGAAGAACGGCTGCTGGAAGCGTGCGGTGATGTCCGACTCGCCGCCGGGGCCGAACGGGATGACGTAGTCGACCGCCCCCGAGGGGAAGTCCTGCGCCTGGGCGGCCGCGCCGATCAGGCTGACGGCAAGTGCGGCGATCGTGGTTCTGAACATGGTTTCCTCCACTGAAAATGATGTCTGCGGCAGTCGTTGTTGATGGACCCGCCCTGGTCCTGCCGAACCGGGCGGGTGTCTGTCTCAGTTGTCGCCGAGCGCGGTGATTTCCGCCAGCAGATGTGCGGGCACCGCGACGCCGTCGCGCCGGCAGGCCGCGCGCGCCGCCAGCCGGCGGGTGCCGGGAATGCGCGCGCCGCCCTGCGCCGCGATCTCGCCCAGCAGCTGCTCGATCCGGCCCGCGAAGCTGCCGCCGCTGGCGCGCGAGACGTCGAAGGCGACGATCAGCTGGCCGACGCCGGGCGGATCGCCCTCGGCGTCGAAGAACGAGCTGGCCTCGTGCGAATGGTTCGCGGCGGTCAGCGTCGCCGACAGGATCTCGACCACCAGTGCCAGCGCCGCGCCCTTGGCGTCGCCCATCGGGATCATCGTGCCCCTGAGTGCCGCCTGCGGGTCGGTGGTCGGATGGCCGTCCGCATCCAGCGCCCAGCCCTCGGGGATCGGCCTGCCGGCCTTGGCGGCGGCCAGAACCTTGCCGCGCGCCACCTTGGACAGCGACAGGTCGATCACCAGCGGCGCCTCGCCGGCGCCGCGCGGCGCGGCGAAGGCGATCGGGTTGGTGCCCAGCAGCGCGGACGCGCCGCCCCAGGGCGCCATCGCCTTGGGCGAGTTGCCGACCATCAGCGCCGCCAGCCCGTGCCCGGCCAGCCGCTCGACATGGGCGCCCAGCTGGCCGCAATGGTGCGAGCGGCGGACCGCGGCGCCGGCGATGCCGGTTTCCGGGGTCAGACGCGCGAGTTGCTCGATCGCGGCGTCGATGGCGGGGAAGGCGAAGCCGTGGCCGGCATCGACGGTCAGCAGCGCGGCGGCGGCCCGTTCGACCGTCGGCGTGGCATTGCCGTCCACCTTGCCGGAGCGCGCCTGCGCCGCATACGACGCCACCCGGCTGAAGCCGTGGCCGCCCTGGCCGTCGACCTCGGCCGCGACCAGGGCGCGGGCGACGGTGGCGGCGTTGGCCGGCGAGACCGCGTTCGCCCGCAGCGCGAGGGCGACCAGATCCTCGGCCTCGGCAATGGGCAGGCGGATTGCGTCAGCCATGCGACAGCTCCCGTTTGACGTTCTCGACCGTGACCGACGAGACGCGGACGTTGCCCTCGTCGGTCACCCCGGCGATGTGCGGCGTCAGGATCAGGTTCGGCACGCCGTCGAACATCGAGCCGGCGGCGGCGGTCAGCGGCTCGGTGGCGAAGACGTCCAGCGCGGCGCCGCCGAGCTTTCCGGACACCAGCGCCATCACCAGCGCCGCCTCGTCGACGATGCCGCCGCGGGCGGTGTTGATCAGGATCGCGCCCGGCCGCATCCGCGCGATGGCGTCGGCGTCGATCATGTTGCGGGTCTCGTCGGTCAGCGGCACGTGCAGCGACAGCACGTCGGCGCGGTCCAGCAGATCGGCGGGGGTTTCGCAGCGCGCGATCCCGGCCCACGCCGGGTCGTCGGCAGGCAGGTACGGGTCCATCGCGGCAACGCTCATGCCCAGCGCGCGGGCGCGATCGGCCACCGCGCGGGCGATGCCGCCGTAACCCCAAAGGCCGATGCAGCGGCCCGAGGCCTCGCCGCCGATCAGGGTGTTGCGCGGCCAGTCCCCCGCGATCATCGCCGCGTTCGCGGCATAGGCCCGGCGCAGCAGCGACAGCGTGACGGCGATGACGTATTCGGCCACCGACAGCGTGTTCGCGCCGGTCGCCGGGCAGACCGCGATGCCGCGCGTCTTGCAGGCGTCCAGGTCGATGTTGTCCAGCCCCACGCCCAGACGGCCGACGACGCGCAGTCCGGGGGCGGCCTCCAGCAGTTCCGTGTTCACCTGCGTCCGGTTGCGCACGATCAGCGCATCCGCGTCGGCGACCGCCTGCAGCAGGGCGGGGCGGTCATCGACAAGACCGGGTGCATACTGCACCCGGTCCCCGGCGCCGAATTCCTCCAGCGCCGTCTCGTCCATGAATTCCGAGATGACGATCTTCATCGATCAGGCGGACCGATACAGTTTCGTCATCGAGAACTCCCGGTGCCCCAGCGCCTCGGCGGCGGTGTGGCGACCGTTGGCGGTACGCATGATCATCTCGATCAGCGCGTCGCCGGCATGGTCGATGGTCATCTCGCGGGTCAGAACGCCGGTCACGTCGACGTCGATGTGCTCGGACATGGTGCGCAGGGTGCGCGGGTTGCCCGAGATCTTGATCACCGGAACGATCGGGTTGCCGACCACGTTGCCCTGCCCGGTGGGGAAGGTGTGGATGACGTACCCGGCAGCCGCCATCAGCGTGACGCATTCCGCCGCCGCCGACGAGGTGTCCATGAAATACAGGCCGGGCCCCTTCTCGGGCGCCACGGCCGGCCCCATCGCGTCGATGTAGGTCGAGGTCTTGCCGATCTTCTCCAGGTTGCCCAGCGCCTTTTCCTCGATCGTGGTCAGGCCGCCCAGGATGTTGCCCTTGGTGGGCTGGCTGTCCGACAGATCGTTGGTCTTGAACGCCTCGATCACGTCATCGGTGTAGGCCTGCCAGATCTTCTTGAACTTGGCAGCGGCCTCGGGGGTGGCGGCGCGCTTCTCGCAGATGTGCTCGGCCCCGGTGATCTCCGAGGTCTCGCCGAAGCAGCCATAGATGCCGTGCGGCAGCAGCTTGTCGTACATGTTGCCGACCGTCGGGCACGAGCTCAGGCCGGTGGTCGTGTCGCTCTCGCCGCACTTGGTCGAGACCCACAGGTCCGAGACCGGGCACTCTTCCTTCTGCAGCTCGGTCGCCCAGTGGACGAATTCCTTCGCCTTCCAGCTGGCCTGGCGGATCGTCTCCAGGTCGCCCTTCTGCTCGATCGAGAAGCCCTGGACCGGCTTGCCGGTCTTGGCGATGCCGTCGACGATGATCTTGGTCCATTCCGGCTCGATGCCGATCACGACCACGGCGGCGACGTTCGGGTTCGCGCCGGTGCCGATGATGGTGCGGAAGTGCAGCTCCAGGTCCTCGCCGAACTGCAGGCGGCCGTAGGCGTGCGGGATCACCAGCGTGCCCTTGACGTTGTTCGCCACCGCCTCGCAGGCGGCGTTCGAGATGTCGTCCACGGGCAGGATCAGGACGTGGTTGCGGACCCCGACGCGGCCGTTCTCGCGGCGCCAGGCGTTGACGGTCGCTGTGCTGAAATCAAGTGCCATGTCTGTTACCACCGCTTCGTTTTGCAATTCTGGGTATGCACGTGGCCGCCCTTTTCGGCGGAACCGGTCATGCGGCCGATGTCCTCGCCGTACTTGATGACGGTGTCGCCCTCGGCCAGGTCCTTCAGCGCGACCTTGTGGCCGATCGGGATGTCCGCTTTCGCGGTCAGCCTGAAGTCCGAGTTGTCGTGCGTGACGACGCACAGCATCTCGGTGCCGGCTTTCAGGTCTTCGACGACGACGACGCCGACATTGTCCTCGTGGTCATGGACCAGAAGTTGTGGAATGCCCAAGGCAGTCTCCTCCTCTACGTGCTGGATGTTGGCGACTGGCTAACATGCATCCTATGTCTTATACAAGAGATATTGTATAAGACTTGTGGCGCGGCCGGTCCGCGTGCCAGAAGCCATGAAAACAAGGGGAAGCCGATGGAGCGGCCACTCTACCGCGTCGTGATCGACACGATCGTCGAGCGAATCGCCTCCGGTGCGCTGCCCCCCGGGGCGATGCTGCCCAGCGAGACCCAGCTCGGCGCCGAGCTTGGCGTCAGCCAGGGCACCGCGCGCAAGGCGCTGATCGAGCTGGAGGGCCGCCAGCTGGTGCAGCGCGTCCAGGGCCGCGGCACCTTCGTCACCGTGCGCACGCCGGAAACCTCGCTGTTCAACTTCTTCCGGCTGCGCAACCCCGACGGCGCCCAGGTCCGCCCCGAGTTGGTCGCCGAACACGTCGCCCGCCGCCCCGCCACCCCCGCCGAGGCCGCGGCGCTGTTCGGGGAGCCCGATGAGGTGGTGGAGGTCGAGCGCGTCCGCAGCCTGAACGGCCGCCGCGTCGCGCACGAGGTCTCGGTCGTCCCGGCCCGTCTGTTCCCCGGCCTGTTCGAGCGCGCGCCGCTGCCGAACACGCTCTACGTACTCTACCAGCAGGCCTATCACATCATCATCACCCGCGCCGAGGAGTCGCTCCGCGCCACGCTGGCCGACGCCCCGGTCGCCAAGGCGCTGGAAATCGCCCCCGGCACCCCGGTCCTGCACGTCGAGCGCCAGGCCATCGACGTCCTGGACCGGTGCGTGGAGCTACGCCGCTCGCACTGCGTGACTGAGGATCAGGTTTACGCGGTGTCTTTGTCTTGACGGGGTAGGTGGCAACAAAAAGGAGCTGGAAGTGTCCGCCTTGAGCCCGAAGTGCCGGATGCTCAGAAGGTGGCTTTGCGCAGGAAGCGGTCGCTCGCATCCAAATGATGGCGCAACGTCATCTGATCGAGAGGCATGTTTGAACACTCGTATGTCCAGGTAATGTCCACGCCAAATGAGCTTAAAACTGCAAAAAACTGCCATTATGCCGAAGTATGCGCTTTTATGCAGCGCGTACGCGTTCAATCTATGACCTGGGAAAGCCATCAAGTCTTCATCGTCAACCAGATGCCAATGGAGAGCATGATGAAAAAGCCGAACCACGCTGCCGACATGAAAAATGCCAACAAGGGGACGTCGGGGCAGAACAAGACCCACGCGAAGAACCAAGGCAATCGGGGCCAGCAATTGAACCCGAACCAGCGTCCCGGCACTCCGAAGAAACCATGAGAATACGGGTGGGGCGCGCAGCGTCCCACCCTCAGATATCCGAAAGAAGGGAAGAATGCCGAAACACAAGGGGCCGGAATACGAGCAGACCCAGCGGCTGGTAAATATCGCGAGCAAGTCTGGCCTCACCCAAGTAGAGATCGGGAGGCTGTGCCGGGTTGACCAGACGACGGTCAGCCGTTGGAAGAAAGGGGTATCTCGAGCCCGGCTGGATCAGGTAAAGCCGCTGCTGAAGCGATTCGGCGACAGGATGGAGCGGCCACCCTTCCAGTTGTATCAGCGAGAAATCCCGAGTGGTTGCTCCCCCTCCGCCTCGATGTTCCTGAAGGTCGACGGAAGGCTCCTCTTGCGGGAAGCCTTTGAAGGAAGCGAGACAAATGCACAGCCTCACAAAGCAGTCCGCGTTTCAGTGCAGGAGGTCATGAGAGGTCGCTTCGCGTTGGTGATCGAACGTGCCTCGGGCCATCTGCCCAAAACGCGAGACAAGTACAATGTGGTCAATCTTCGCAGCAGAGACATGCCATGGTGCTTGCCGGAAAAGGGTAACGCGCTTCTCGTGGATCAGGAAAAGCTTCTTGAATGGACGATCAACCTTTATAGTTGCTGCAAAATGGATCGGAAAATTGAATATTTGGGATTGGAGCGCCTCGGACTCCTGACGACGCTCGCCTTGATGAAACATGGCTATGTTGTCGATGGTCTCGAAACCCTGTCCGACGAAGTGTCCGAAGCTGAACAAGCTTGAGTTTTCCGAGACGTGCCAGTAACTTCCTCGAACACCCAATGACCGCCAAAATGGCTGCATGTGGCGTCAACCCGGAGGGTTGAACGTGTCAGGGGTCGCCGCCGAAAGGCAAAGCCGCGCAGCGGGCCATTTCGCCCCTGCGCCGCCGCGATTTCGAAGGTCCGAACGGAAGGGGCAAGGCGCGTTCCTGACAGGTCGCGCGCTTCCTCCTATCCAAGGGGTATGGGGTGGGTGCCTGTGGAACCCCGGGAGCAGAAGCTCTCGTCGTTCCGCAGGCCATTTTCATGCGGCAATTGGTTGCCATTGCACAACCGGGAGTCATCGCTCTTCTCTAATTGATCGGCACAATGTGTGAGAGGCGGATTGAGAATTTCCGAAGCTCTCGCAGATTGATTGCTCGATCAACCGCGAAGAGCTTTCAGTGGCTGGTCCTGCGGCATGAACCATTGAGCGCTTTGGGTTGGAAGCGGTCATTGCCTCCGTCATGTTGAACAGCAGCAAAGTCCCGCATAGCAGACGGCGTTACCGAACTACTCATGGCCGCGCCCCGAAGGCGCGGCCGATTTCATACACTAGTGCTCGTCTCACATCCCGGCCACGGCCAGGTACTTGATCTCCACATACTCGTCGATGCCGTACTTGGAACCTTCGCGGCCCAGGCCGGACTGCTTCACGCCGCCGAAGGGCGCGACTTCCGAAGCGATCAGGCCGGTGTTGATGCCGACCATGCCCGACTCCAGCGCCTCGGCCACGCGGAAGGTGCGGGCCAGGTCGCGGGTGTAGAAATACGCCGCCAGGCCGAACTCGGTGTCGTTGGCCATGGCGATCGCCTCGGCTTCCTCGCGGAACGGGATCACCGGGGCCAGCGGCGCGAAGGTTTCCTCGTGCGCCAGCTTCATCTGTTGCGTCACGCCCGAGATCACCGTCGGCTTGAACCAGGTGCCGCCCAGCTCCGACCGCTCGCCGCCGGTGTGCAGCGTCGCGCCCTTGTCCAGCGCGTCCTTCAGATGCTCCTCCATCTTCGCGACCGCGGCATCGTCGATCAGCGGGCCCTGCTGGGTGCCCTCGTCCTCGCCACGGCCCAGCTTCAGCCCGGCCGCCTTCTCGGTCAGCTTCTTCGTGAACTCCTCGACCACGGCCTCGTGCACGTAGATGCGGTTGGCGCAGACGCAGGTCTGGCCCGAGTTGCGGAACTTGGCCATCATCGCGCCCTCGACCGCCGCATCCAGATCGGCATCCTCGAACACGATGAACGGCGCGTTGCCGCCCAGTTCCAGCGACAGCTTCTTGATCTGGTCGGCGCTGTCGCGCAGCAGCTTGCGGCCGACTTCGGTCGAGCCGGTGAAGGTGATCTTGGCGATGTCCGGATTGGTGCAGAACTCGGTGCCGATGTCCGACGCCTTGCCGGTCACCACCTGGAAGATGTCGCCCGGAATGCCCGCGCGTTCGGCCAGCACCGCCAGCGCCAGCGCCGACAGCGGCGTCTGCGAGGCCGGCTTGACGATGATCGGGCAGCCGGCGGCCAGCGCCGGGCCGGCCTTGCGGGTGATCATGCCGTTGGGGAAGTTCCAGGGCGTGATCGCGGCGCAGACGCCGACCGGCTGCTTGAGGGTCAGGATCCGCCGGTCGGTCGAGGGGGTCGGGATCACGTCGCCGTACAGCCGCTTGGCTTCTTCCGCGAACCATTCCAGGTAGCCGGCGTTCGACAGGATCTCGCCCTTGGCCTCGGCCAGCGGCTTGCCCTGCTCGGCGGTCAGGATCTTCGCAAGATCGTCGGCGTTCTCGACGATCAGCTCGTACCACTTGCGCAGCAGCGCGGCGCGCTCCTTGGCGGGGCGGGCGGCCCAGGCGGGCATGGCGGCCTTGGCGGCGGCGATGGCCTTTTTCAGCTGCTCGGCCGAGACCTTCGGCACCCGCGCGATGACCGAGCGGTCGGCGGGGTTGGTCACGTCGATGCCGTCGCCGCCCTTGGGCGCGCGGACCCATTCGCCGGCGATCATGTTGGCGTCGGTCAGAAGGCCGGGATCCTTCAGGTTCAGGTCGGGCATCGGGGTGCTTGCGTCGGGCATGGGAATACTCCTCCTGTGCTTGTGCGGGGTGCCGCCGGGGTCCGGCGGCGCGCTGCTTCCACCTTCAACGAAAGGTGCGCGCGCGGATCCTTCAACGGTCCGCGCGAAAATCGTGAGGTCAGGCCGCGGTCGCGGCCGACAGGGGAACCACATAGGGCCCCTCGGGGATCACGGCCACGTCCGGGTCGCCATGCGCGGCGATGCTGGCGGCGATGGCGGCGGCCAGGTCGGTGATCGGTTCCACCCCGGTCACGGCCAGGTCGTCCGCGCTCAACCCCTCGGTGAACAGCTGGATCCGGCCCGCGCGCATCGGCTTGAGCTGCATCTCGGTCTGCCATTCGTCCACGTCGGCCAGCGCCTTCTGCAGCAGGCTGTCGCGGAAGGCGTCTGGCCCCATCGCCACCAGCCGCTGCTGCGCGGCGCGGAAATGCGCCGAGCCGATGCCCTCGCCGCAGTGCGAGGCGATGATCAGCGTGCCGCCCGGCTTCAGGATGTCCAGCGGCGTCACCATGCCCTTCACCGTCTGGTAGTAGGTCTGGTCCAGCGGGTAGCCGGCCGAGGACGTCACCACCGTGCTGAACGTCCGTCCGACCGGGATCTCGGTGAAGCCGCGGACGAATTTTACCGCGGCAAGATGGCTTTCGACGATCTCGCCGAAGCTGGCGAACACCAGGTTGCGGCGGTCGTCGATGACCGTGTTCAGCGCATAGACCTCGCCCACCATGCGGACGATCTCAAGCTGCTCCTCGTGCAGCGGGTTGGCGTGCAGGTTGCACTCGCGGGCGTTGGGGTCTTCCATGAAGCGGGCGGAATGGAAGGTGCGGATCGTCTCGTGATGGGCGACGCCGGGGGCGATCACCTTGCGGCCGCCGGAATAGCCGGCCATGAAATGCGGCTCGACCAGGCCGGTGGCGATGCGCAGGTCGGCCTCGACGAAGCGGCGGTCGATCTTCACCGGCACGCCGCGACCCGTGGTGGTGCCCAGATCGACGTGGTCGTCGTCGTTCATCGCGAAGTGATTGGCGACGGTGACGGTCTCCAGCACCCAGGGATCGCCGACCAGCGCGGCCAGTTCCGCGCCCTCGTTGGGCCGGTGCAGGCCGGTGGCGACCAGCACGGTGATGTGCCCGGCGGGGATGCCGCCGGCGATCATCGTCTCGATCATCGGGCGCAGGAACAGGTGATTCGGCACCGGCCGGGTGATGTCGCAGATCAGGATGCAGGCCGAGGTCCGGCCCTGCGCCAGCCGCGCCAGCGGCGCGGCCGCGACCGGTGCGGCGAAGGCCGCGCCGATCTGCTGCGCAGGCGGCTCCGTGGCCGGAAACGGCGGCTTCTCGATCAGGTGCGGGACCGCGCCCTGCGGCAGTTCCAGCCGAAGATGGCCCTTTCCATACAGCATCTCGATCGGCATCCGCGCCCCCTCCGTCCGGTCCTGGCGGGGCGGCGGTTCCGGCCCCGTGCGCGCCGGTTATAGCCCCGTGCCCGGCCGAAGGGAAACGCCGTCCGCCGTTCACGGTCGCGGGAGGTTGGTTGACACAATGAAAGTTTCGATAAATGAAGCAACCTGACAGGAGAGACGATACCGTGACCGACAGACCCGCAGACGAGCTTCTCGATTTCGCGCCCGACGTGCAGCTTTTCATGGGCGTGAGCCTGCTCTACGCCCGGCTGAGCGAGCGCATCGCCCAGGTCGACCTGGGCGTCGAGCTGAGCAAGCCCGAAAAGCACCTGATCGTGCGGCTGCCCGCGCCGAAGCGGATGGGCGATCTGGCGCGCGAGCTGATGGCGCTGCCGTCGACGGTGACCGCGGTCGCCGACGCGCTCGAGGCCAAGGGCCTGGCGGTGCGCGGGCGTGACCCGGACGACCGCCGCGCGTGGCTGCTGCGGCTGACGGACGACGGCCGCGCGCTGCGCGAGCGCATGCTGCGCGAGGCCGGCGCCACGGTGCGCGAGGTCACCGGGTTGTCCGAACAGGACATCGAGCAATTCGCCGCGCTGGTGCGCCAGGCCACGGCGCGCATTCTGGAAAACGGCTACCCCGAGGGGCTGAAACTATGCGACACCTGACCACGCTGATCGTCCTGCTGTCGCTGGGCGCGGTCCCGGTCGCGGCGCAGGAGGCGCCCCGGCCGGTCAAGCTGATGACCGTGCAGGCCGGGGAAAGCGGCCTCAGCCGGGTGTTCTTCGGCCATGTGGTGGCGCGCGAGACGGTGGACATGGCGTTCCAGGTCGGGGGGCAGATCGTCGAGCTGCCGGTGGTCGAGGGCGCGCATGTGCCCGCCGGCGCGCTGATCGCGCGGCTCGATACCGAGCCGTTCGAGCTGGCGCTGGACCAGGCCAGGCTTCAGCTCGATCAGGCCGAGCGCGACCTGGAACGGCTGACCAAGCTGCGCGGCGCGGCGGTGAGCGAGGTGACGGTGGACGACGCCAGCACCGCCGCAAACCTGGCGCGCATCGCCGTGCGCCGCGCCGAGCGCGATCTCGAGAACGCCACCCTGACCGCGCCGTTCGACGCGCTGGTCGCCAGCCGCAACGTCGCCAGCTTCTCGACGATCGCGGCCGGAACGCCGGTGGTGCGCCTGCACGACATGTCGGACCTGCGGATCGACATCAACGTGCCCGAGATCCTGTTCCAGCGCGCCGGCCGCGACCCGGACGTGACGCTGACCGCCAGCTTCCCCGCCGCCGAGCGCAGCTTTCCGCTGGAGATCCGCGAGTTCAACGCCCAGGCCTCGCAGGTCGGACAGACCTACACGCTGACCCTGGGAATGACCCCGCCCGAGGATCTGGCGATCCTGCCGGGCTCGTCGGCGGTGGTGACAGCGACGCTGCGCGAGCCGGGCACCCGGATCGTGGTGCCGCCCTCGGCCGTGGTGCCGCAGCCCGACGGCGGCGCGCACGTCATGGTGTTCCACCCCGATGAAGACGGGCGCGGTTCGGTCGAGCGGCGCGCGGTCGAGATCCGGCCCACCGCCGACGGCCAGGTCGCGGTCAGCGCCGGGCTCGAGGCCGGCGAGGAGATCGTGCTCGCCGGCGCCGCCGCGCTGGACGACGGCCAGACGGTCCGGCGCTTCGCCGGCTTCCCGAACTGAGGACGGACCGATGAACATCGCGCGCGCGTCAATCGAGAAGCCGCTGCTGACCTGGCTGCTGATCCTCGCCAGCCTGTTCGGCGGCATCTGGGGCTTCAACGCGCTGGGCCGGCTGGAGGACCCGGCGTTTACCATCAAGAACGCCGTCATCGCCACCAGCTATCCCGGCGCCTCGGCCGCGCAGGTGGCGCGCGAGGTGTCCGAGCCGCTGGAATCCGCCATCCAGCAGATGGGCGAGGTGGACACGATCACCTCGGTCAACCGCCCCGGCCAGTCGCTGATCGAGGTCGAGATCAAGTCGACCTACGACGGCACCGAGCTGCCGGATCTGTGGACCAAGCTGCGCGCCAAGGTCCGCGACGCCGCCCGCGGCCTGCCCGAGGGCGTCAGCGCGCCGTTCGTCAACGACGGCTTCGGCGACGTGTTCGGCCTGTACTACGCGGTGACCGCAGATGGCTACAGCGACGCCGAGAAGCACCGGCTGGCGAACTGGCTGCGGCGCGAGCTGCTGACCGTCGACGGCGTCGCCGACGTCGAGACCGCCGGCCTGCCCGAGGAGGCGATCTTCGTCGAGCCGGAACTGGCGCTGAGCGTGAACCAGAACGTGGCGCCGGCGGCGATGGTGAACTCCATCGCCACCGCGAACTCGGTGGTGCCGGCCGGCTCGCTGACCGGCGCGCGCAACCGCACCATCCTCCAGGGTGCCGACGGCTCGGACAGCGTCTCGGCGATCTCGGGGCTGGCGATTGGCGTCTCGGGCGAGGTGCTGAACCTGGCAGACGTCGCCCGGGTGCGCCGCGGCCGGGTCGAGGACCCGGACATGATGGTGCGCTTCAACGGCCAGGAGGCGTTCACCCTGGGCATCGCCGGCCTGTCCAGCGAGAACATCGTCGATGTCGGCAAGCGCGTCGACGCCAAGCTGGCGGCGCTGATGCCCTCGATCCCGCAGGGGATCGAGCTGCACCCGATCTACCAGCAGCACGTCGTGGTGGAGGCGGCGTCGAACGCGTTCCTGGTCAACCTGGCGATGTCGGTCGGCATCGTCGTCGCGGTGCTGGCGCTGTTCATGGGCTGGCGCGCCGCCGTGGTGGTGGGCAGCACGCTGCTGCTGACCGTGGTCGGCACGCTGTTCTTCATGGCGCTGTTCTCGATCGAGATGGAGCGCATCTCGCTGGGCGCGCTGATCATCGCCATGGGCATGCTGGTCGACAACGCCATCGTCGTCGCCGAGGGGATGCAGATCTCGATGCGCGGCGGGCGATCGTCGCGCGCGGCGGCGGACGAGGCCGCGGGCAAGACCCAGATCCCGCTGCTGGGCGCGACGGTGATCGGCATCATGGCCTTCGCCGGCATCGGCCTCAGCCCCGACGCGACCGGCGAGTTCATGTTCTCGCTGTTCGCCGTGATCGGCATCTCGCTGCTGCTGTCCTGGGTGCTGGCGATCACCGTCACGCCGCTGCTGGGGCACTATTTCTTCAAGCGCGGCGACGGCCGGGGGGCCGGGGCCTACGACGGCCCGGTCTTCCGCGCCTACGCCTCGGTGCTGCGCGGCGCGCTGGCGGCGCGCTGGATCGTGCTGCTGGCGCTGCTGGCGATCACCGCCGCCAGTTTCGTCGGTTTCGGCCAGATCCGGCAGCAGTTCTTTCCCGACTCGAACACGCCGCTGTTCTTCGTGCACTACAAGCTGCCGCAGGGCACCGACATCGCCACCACCGCCGAGGACCTGGCGCGGGTCGAGGACTGGCTGGCGCAGCGCGACGACGTGGTGTCCTACACCACCTTCGTCGGCCAGGGCGCGACGCGCTTCATGCTGACCTACGCGGCGCAGAAGCCGAACCCCAGCTACGGGCACCTGATCATCCGCACCCAGACCATCGACGATATCCCGCCGCTGCAGGACGCGCTCGAGAGGTTCGGGCGCGAGACGCTGCCGGGGGCCGAGTTCCGCACCCGCCGGCTGGTGTTCGGCCCCGGCGGCGGCGATCCGATCGAGGTGCGTTTCGCCGGCAGCGACCCGGCGGTGCTGCGCCAGCTGGGCGAGCAGGCGATCGCGGTGATGGAACGGACCAGCGACGAGCTGATCGACCTGCGCCAGAACTGGCGCGAGCCCGAACTGGTGCTCAAGCCGGTCTACGCAACCGACCGGGCGCAAAGCGCCGGCATCAGCCGCGACGACATCGCCAACGCGTTGCGCTTCGCCACCGACGGCGTGTCCGCCGGCATGTTCCGCGAGGGCGAACGGCTGATCCCGATCTACGTGAAGCAGCCCGACGACTCGGGGCTGAAGCTGGACGACCAGCTGGTCTACAGCGAAAGCGGCGGCCTGCTGGTGCCGATCGACCAGGTGACCGACGGCTTCGCCTTCGAGGTGCAGGACACGCTCTATCACCGGCGCAACCGGCTGCCGACGCTGACCGTCGGCGCGGACATCCCCGGCGACCGCACCGCCGCCGAGGTACACGCCCAGATCAGGAACGCGGTCGAGGCGATGCCGATCCCCGAGGGCTACAGCATGGCCTGGGGCGGCGAGTACGAAAGCTCGACCGAGGCGCAGCGAAGCCTGGGCCAGCAGCTGCCGATCAGCCTGCTGGTGATGGTGCTGATCTCGGTGCTGCTGTTCAACGCGCTGCGCCAGCCGATCATTATCTGGCTGCTGGTGCCGATGTCGGTCAACGGCGTCGTGCTGGCGCTGCTGGGCACCGGGCTGCCGTTCACCTTCACCGCGCTGCTGGGCCTGCTCAGCCTGTCGGGGATGCTGATCAAGAACGGCATCGTGCTGGTCGAGGAGATCGACCTGGTCCGCGCCGAGGGCCTGCCGCTGCGCGAGGCCATCGTCACCGCCTCGACCTCGCGCCTGCGGCCGGTGGTGCTGGCCGCGGCGACCACCATCCTGGGCATGGCGCCGCTGCTGACCGACGCGTTCTTCGTGTCGATGGCGGTGACGATCATGGGCGGGCTGGCGTTCGCCTCGGTGCTGACGCTGATCGCGGCGCCGGTACTCTACTATGTGTTCTTCGCGCGCAGCGAGCGGCGGCAGGCGGCCGCCGCGCCGCTGGCGGCCTGAACCGCCGCCGGGCGTTGACACCGCGCGGGCCGCTCGCCAAGACTTGCCCGTCCCGTCAACGACTTGCCGGGACAGGGGAGAGTGGCCCGTGCCGCATGGAAACCAGCTTACCGGGGCCGAGGCGATGGTCCGCATGCTGCAGGCCTGTGGCGTGCGGCACCTGTTCGGCCTGTGCGGCGACACCACGCTGCCGCTTTATGACGCGCTGGCCCGGCTGGACCACGGCATCACCCACTTCCTGACCCGCGACGAACGTCACGCCGCCTACATGGCCGACGGCTATGCCCGCGTCACCGGCCGCCCCGGCGTGTGCGAGGGGCCGTCCGGCGGCGGCGCGACCTACATCCTGCCGGGGCTGGTCGAGGCCAACGAAAGCTCGGTGCCGGTGCTGGCGATCACCACCGACGTGGCGACGACCTCGGCCGGCCGCTACCCGCTGACCGAGCTGGACCAGACCGCGCTGTTCCGCCCGCTGACCAAGTGGAACGCGGCGCTGGACACGCCCGCGCGCCTGCCCGCCGCGATGCGCCAGGCGTTCCGCGCGATGACCACCGGCCGCCCCGGCGCGGTGCATCTGTCGCTGCCCTTCGACACCCAGAAGGCGCCGGTCGACGCCGCCGAGATCTGGGCCGAGCCGCGGCACCGAAGCTTTCCGGCCGAGCCTGCGGGCCCCGATCCCGACGCCATCGCCGCGGCGGTGGACCTGCTGTCGCGGGCGAAGCGGGCGGTGGCGATCTGCGGCGGCGGCCCGGTGATCGCCGGCGCGTTCGAGCCGCTGGCGCGGCTGGCGCGGGCGCTGGACCTGCCGGTGGCGACCACCGTGTCGGGGCAGGGCGCGATCGCCGAGACCGACCCGCTGGCGGTCGGCGTCGTCGGCTCGAACGGCGGCGTGCCGGCGACCCGCGCGGTGGTGGACGCGGCCGACCTGGTGCTGTTCGTCGGCTGCCGCGCCGGCTCGGTCACCACCGAGCGCTGGCGCAGCCCGGCGCCGGGCGTGCCGGTGATCCACATCGACAGCGACCCGATGGTGATCGGCGCCAGCTACCGAACCGAGGTTGCGATCCGCGCCGACGCGCGGCTGGCGCTGCAGGCGCTGGCCGACGCGGCCGAGGCGCGCGGCGATCTGCCGGCGCAAGGCGGCGCCGCGCGCGCCGCCGCCGCATGGCAAGGCAAGCTGGCGGCGTTCGCGCCGCTGGCCGGCAGCACCGAGCGGCCGATCCGCCCCGAGGCGGTGATCGCCGAGTTGCAGGACACGCTGGACGACGACGCCGTCATCGTCGCCGACCCGGGCACGCCCTGCCCCTATTTCTCGGCGCATTACCGCTGGCCGCGGGCCGGGCGGCAGTTCATCACCAACCGCGCCCACGGCGCGCTCGGCTACGCGCTGGCCGCGGCGATGGGCGCGCAGGTGGGGCGGCCCGGGGCGCGGGTGATCGCGGCGATGGGCGACGGCTCGTTCAACTTCTGCTGCGGCGAGTTCGAGACGCTGGTGCGCTACGACCTTCCGGTGGTCAGCCTGGTGTTCTCGAACGCCACCTTCGGCTGGATCAAGGCCGGCCAGGACGCCGGCTTCGGGCAACGGTTCTACAATGTCGACTTCGGCCGCACCGATCATGCCGCCGTGGCCCGCGCCTTCGGCTTGAAGGCGTGGACGGTCGAGGATCCGGCCGACCTGCGCCGCAGCATTCGCGAGGCACTGGACCACGGCGGCCCGGCACTGATCGACGTGATCGCCCAGCCGCTGCACGAGGCCGCCGCCCCGGTGTCGGAGTGGGTGGCATGAGCCGCAGCGTCTGCGTCGTCGGCGCGGGGATCGTCGGCGTCTCGACGGCGATCTGGCTGCAGCGCGACGGTCACCGGGTGACGCTGATCGACCGCGAGGGTCCCGCCGCAGGGGCCAGCTTCGGCAACGGCGGGGTGCTGGCGTCCTGCTCGATCGTGCCGGTGACGGTGCCGGGGCTGGTGCGCAAGGCGCCGCGGATGCTGTTCGACCCGCGCCAGCCGCTGTTCCTGCGCTGGCGCTACCTGCCGCGGCTGGTGCCGTGGCTGGCGCGCTACCTGCGCAACGCCAGCGAACAGGGCGCAACGCGCGCCGCCGCGGCGCTGGTCGACATCATCGGCGACAGCCTGCACGACCACCAGGCGCTGGCCGCCGATACCGGGGCCGAACGCTGGATCGTGCCCTCGGACTATCTCTACATCTACCGCGACCGCGACCAGTTCCACGCCGACACCTTCGGCTGGGACCTGCGCCGCCGCTTCGGCTTCGACTGGGACGAGCTGGAGGGGCCGGAGTTCCACGCCTACGATCCCGCCTTCGCGCCTGGCCTGAACTACGCCGTCCGCCTGGGCGGGCACGGGCGGATCGCCGATCCGGGCCGCTACGTGCAGGACCTTGCCGCGCATTTCAAACGTCAGGGCGGGCGGATGGTCCGGGCCGAGGTCACCGACATCGTGCGCGAGAACGGCGCCGTCACCGGCGTGCGCACCACCGCCGAGACGCTGCCCTGCGACGCCGCGGTGCTGGCGCTGGGCGCCTGGTCCGGGCCGATCGCCCGCCGGCTGGGCATCGACGTGCCGCTGGAAAGCGAGCGCGGCTACCACCTGGAGCTGTGGGAGCCGTCGGTGATGCCCCGCGCGCCGGTCATGGTCGCCGCCGGCAAGTTCGTCGCCACGCCGATGGAGGGCCGGCTGCGGCTGGCCGGCGTGGTCGAGTTCGGCGGCCTCGACGCGCCACCCTCGCGCGCGCCGCTGGAGCTGCTGCGCCGCAACGTCCGGGCGGCGCTGCCCGGCATCACCTGGGGCGAGACCCGCGAATGGATGGGCCATCGCCCCGCGCCCGCCGACTCGGTGCCGGTCATCGGCGCGGTGCCGGGGGTCGACGGCGCCTACATGGGCTTCGGCCACCACCACATCGGCCTGACCGGCGGGCCGAAAACCGGCCGGCTGCTGGCGCAACTGGTCTCGGGCCGGCAACCGAATGTTGACCTCGCCCCGTATTCTCCGTCACGGTTCGTGCGCAAGGGCGGGTGACACGCCCGCGGGAAAGACCGTCAACATCAGGGAAAATCACGATGACAAAGTTCACGCACCTGCTGGCCGCGACCGCGCTGACCGCGGCCTCGGCGGCGCCGGTTCTGGCCGAGACCTGGGACATGCCGCTGGCGTATCCGGCGACGAACTTCCATTCCGAGACCGCCGCCAGCTTCGCCGCCTGCGTCGGCGAGGCCACCGGCGGCGAGATCGACATCGTCACCCACCCGAACGGCGCGCTGTTCTCGGGCGGCGACATCAAGCGGGCGGTGCAGACCGGCCAGGCGCTGATCGGCGAGCGGCTGCTGTCGGCGCACGCTAACGAGAACGCGCTGTTCGGCTATGATTCTGTGCCGTTCCTGGCCACCTCGTTCGACGATTCGGTGAAACTGGCCGAGGCCGCCGAACCGGCGCTGACCGAACTGCTGGAAAGCCAGAACCTGGTGCACCTCTACTCGGTGCCGTGGCCGCCGCAGGGCATCTACGCACCGAAAGAGATCAACACCGTCGAGGATCTGTCCGGGCTGAAGTTCCGGGCCTACAACGCCGCCACCGCGCGCCTGGCCGAACTGGCGAACATGCAGCCGGTGCAGATCGAGGCGGCCGAGCTTTCGCAGGCGCTGGCGACCGGCGTGGCCGAGGCGTTCATCTCGTCCGGCTCCACCGGCTACGACGAGAAGGTGTGGGAGCATCTGTCGAACTTCTACGAGGTCGACGCCTGGCTGCCGCGCAACACCGTGTTCGCGAACAAGGACGCCTGGGACGGCCTGGGCGAGGACCAGCAGACCGCGATCCGCGACTGCGCCGCCGCCGCGCAGGAAGAGGGGCTGGCCAAGTCCCGCGAGCTGACGCAGTTCTACCTCGACGGGCTGAAGGAAGGCGGCATGGCGGTCGAGCCGCCCAGCGACGAGCTGCGCGCCGGGCTGGCCAAGATCGGCGAGACGATGACCGCCGAGTGGCTCGACGCGGCCGGCGAGAAGGGCCAGTCGATCATCGACGCCTACAAGGCGAACTGAGCAGGACCGGCCCCGGCGCGCGGCGCCGGGGCCGGCCACCCCGAAAGGACCGCCATGACCCCTGCCGTCGACAGTGCCGCGCGCCGCCGCGCCGCCCTGCTGCTGCGCCGCCTCGTCTCGGGGCGGATCGCCAGCGATGCCTTCGAGGCCGCGATGCCGGACAGCCGCGACCCGGCGATCGGGGCAATATGGCAGTCGGCCTGGTGTTTCTATTCCGACGGTGCGCCGGAGCTGAGCGGACGCCACGCCCTGCACCCGATCGAGCGCCGCGAATGCCTGCGCTGGATCCTGTTCCTCGACAGCGACCGGCCCTATGTCTGGCCGCGGCACCGGCTGCCCGCCTTTCGCCCGCTGCCGGACAGCACGAGGCGGGTGTCGCTGTTCGGCGGCCGCCGCCGTGCGCGCGCGTTCCTCGGCGCCGGCGACTACCGGGCCTGGCCGTTTGCGTGCCCCGGCGACGAGGCCGCCGCGCGCCGGCATCCGCGTCGGCTGGCCGGCAGGCCGGGACAAGCCCGGGCGGCGCACTGATGCTGCGCCGGCTGCGCCAGGGCCTCGATGCGATCTACTTCGGCTGCGGCGTGATCGCCGCGGCCTTCCTGATCGCCATGCTGGGCATCATCGTCGCGCAGATGATCGCGCGCTGGACCGGCCTGGTGTTCCCGGGTGCGGCCAGCTACGCCGGCTACTGCATGGCCGGGGCCAGCTTTTTCGCCTTCGCCCACGCGCTGAACCGGGGCGCGCACATCCGCGTCGGCATCCTGCTGAACGCCGCCGGCCGCCACCGCCGCTGGCTGGAGCTGTGGTGCTTCGCCGTCGGCTCGGTCGCCGCCTGGTTCCTGGCGCGCTATGCGGTCAACCTTGTCCTGTGGTCGCGCAAGCTTGGCGATGTCAGCCAGGGCCAGGACGCGACGCCGCTGTGGATCCCGCAGATGCCGATGGCGATTGGCTCGGTGGTGTTCGCGGTGGCGCTGACCGACCACCTGCTGCAGATCGTCTTCGCCGGCGATCACGGCATCCGGTCGGACACCGCCCAGCAAAGCCGGGCGGAATAGCGCATGGGCGAGATCGGCGCGATCACCATCTTCCTGTTCGTCCTGTTCCTGCTGCTGGGCAGCGGCGTCTGGGTCGGCCTTGCCCTGCTGGGCGTCGCCTGGGTGGGGATGGAGCTGTTCACCCCGCGCCCCGTCGGCGACGCCATGGCGACGATCGTCTGGACCGCGTCCTCGTCGTGGACGCTGACGGCGCTGCCGCTGTTCATCTGGATGGGCGAGATCCTCTATCGCACGCGATTGTCCGAGGACATGTTCCGCGGCCTGTCGCCGTGGATGGCGCGGCTGCCGGGCGGGCTGATCCACACCAACATCGTCGGCTGCACCGTGTTCGCCGCGGTTTCGGGATCGTCCGCCGCGACCCTGACCACCGTCGGCAAGATGTCGGTCCCGGAACTTCGCGCCCGCGACTACCCCGAGCGCATGATCATCGGCACGCTGGCGGGCGCGGCGACGCTGGGCCTGATGATCCCGCCGTCGCTGACGCTGATCGTCTACGGCGTGACCGTGCGCGAGAGCATCTCGAAGCTGTTCATCGCCGGGATCCTGCCCGGTCTGGTGCTGGCGGCGATGTTCATGGCCTATGTCGCCGTCACCTCGCAGCTATCGCGCAACTTCAACCCCAAGGCCGACCCGCCGATGAGTTTCGGCGCGAAGCTGAAGAATTCCCGCTTCCTGGTGCCGGTGATCCTGCTGATCATGCTGGTGATCGGCTCGATGTACCTTGGCTTCGCCACCGCGACCGAGGCTGCGGCCTTCGGCGTGCTGGGCTCGCTGACGCTGGCCGCCGGGCAGGGCTCGCTCAGCTGGGGCAGCTTCAGCGAAAGCCTGATGGGCGCGGTGCGCACCTCGGCGATGATCGCGCTGATCCTGGCGGGGGCGGCGTTCCTGTCGCTGTCGATGGGCTTTACCGGCATCCCGCGCGGGCTGGCGAACCTGATCGCCTCGCTGGATTTGTCGCGGTTCGAGCTGCTGATGGCGCTGCTGGTGTTCTACATCATCCTCGGCTGCTTTCTCGACGGAATCTCGTCGGTGGTGCTGACCATGGCGGTGGTCGAGCCGATGATCCGCCAGGCGGGGATCGACCTGGTCTGGTTCGGCATCTTCATCGTCGTGGTGGTCGAGATGGCGCAGATCACCCCGCCGATCGGCTTCAACCTGTTCGTGCTGCAGGGCATGACCAACCACGAGATGAGCTTCATCGCCCGCGCCGCGCTGCCGATGTTCGCGATCATGGTGGTGATGGTGTTCGTGCTGATCGCGTTTCCGGACCTCGCCACCTGGCTGCCCGAGAACATCCGCCAGGCGCCGGGCGGCGGCTGAGCGGTGATCCCGGTCCTGCACCTGGCCGCCCGCCACGGGCGGGTCTGCCTTGTCGCCGGGCTGCTGGCCGGGCTGCTGCTGCCGGCGCTGGCGGCGGTGCTGCGCGACTGGCTGCCGCAGCTGGTGGCGCTGCTGCTGTTCCTCAACGCCTTCCGCATCGGGCCGCGCCGGGCGGTGGGCGGGCTGCGGGATCTCGGCCGCTCGGCCGGGCTGGTGCTGCTGCTGCAGTGCGCGCTGCCGCTGGGCCTGGTGCTGGCGCTGATGCCGCTGGGCCTGGCGCAGGCGCCGCTGGCGGTGGCGCTGGTGCTGATGCTGTCCGCGCCGTCGATCACCGGCAGCCCGAACTTCACCGTCATGCTGGGCCGCGACCCGGCGCCGGCGATGCGGCTGCTGATCCTGGGCACCGGGCTGGTGCCGCTGACGGTGCTGCCGGTGCTGCTGCTGTCACCCGCGCTGGGCGAGGTTCAGGCGGTGGTGCTGGCGGCGCTGCGCCTGTTCGCGGTGATTGCCGCGTCGGTGCTGGCGGCGTTCGCGCTGCGCGCCGCGCTGCCGCCGGCGCTGTCGGACCGGCACCGCGACGCGCTCGACGGGGCCTCCTCGATCCTGCTGGGGGTGCTGGTCGTGGGGCTGATGGCGGCGCTTGGCCCGGCGCTGCGCACCGAGCCCTGGACGGTCGCCGGCTGGCTGGCGGTCGCGGTCGCGGCGAACTTCGGGCTGCAACTGGCCACGCACGCCGCGATGCGCGGCGCGGGCCACGCCGAGGCGGCGGTGCCGGTGTCGATCGTCGCCGGCAACCGCAACATCGCGCTGTTCCTGGTGGCGCTGCCGCCGGCGGTCACCGACCCGCTGCTGATCTTCATCGGCTGCTACCAGGTGCCGATGTACCTGACGCCGATCCTGCTGACCCGCCTCTACGGCCGCCGCGCGCCGGCCTAGGGACTTGCCCCGGCCCCGCCCGGTCGCTTAGGTGCGGACCATTGCAACCGAGCCGAGACCCGATGCCGCTTCGCCTTGCCCTTCTGGCACTGCTCGCACTGGCCGCCCCGGCGGCGGCCGGCACGGTGACGGTGTTCGCCGCCGCCAGCACCCGCGAGGCGCTGGACCGCGCGGCCGAGGCATGGGAGGCCGAGACCGGCCACGAGGTCGTGCTCTCCTACGCCGGCAGTTCGGCGCTGGCGCGGCAGATCCAGCAGGGCGCGCCGGCGCAGCTGTTCCTGTCGGCGAACGCGGACTGGATGGACGTGCTGCAGGACGAAGGGCTGATCGACCCGGACACCCGGTCCGACCTGCTGGGCAACCGCCTGGTGCTGATCGCCGCGCCCGGCGCGGTGCTGCCCGATCCGCTGGCGCCGGGGGCGCTGGCGCGGGCGCTGGATGACGAGCGGCTGGCGATGGCGCTGGTCGACGCGGTTCCCGCCGGCATCTACGGCAAGGCGGCGCTGGCGCACCTGGGGCTGTGGGACGCGCTGGCGCCCAAGGTGGCGCAGGCCGACAACGTGCGTGCGGCGCTGGCGCTGGTCGCGCGCGGCGAGGCGCCGTTCGGCGTGGTCTACGCCACCGACGCCGCCGCCGAGCCCGCGGTCACCGTCGCCGCGCGGTTCCCGCCGGACAGCCACCCGCCGATCCGCTACCCGCTGGCGGCGATGCGCGACGCCGGGCCCGAGGCGCGGGCGCTGCTGCGCTGGCTGAACGGGCCGCAGGCGGCCGCGATCTTCCGCGACCATGGCTTCACCGTGCCGGACCGCGCGCCGTGAGCGGCTGGCTGAGCCCCGAGGAATGGGATGCGGTGGCGCTGTCGCTGCGGGTGGCGTTCTGGGCCACGCTGGTCAGCCTGCCGCCGGGGATCCTGGTGGCGCACGCGCTGGCGCGGTGGCGGTTTCCGGGGCGGCAGCTGCTCAACGGGCTGGTGCACCTGCCGCTGATCCTGCCGCCGGTCGCCACCGGCTACCTGCTGCTGGCGACCTTCGGCCGCCGCGCGCCGGTCGGGCAGTTCCTCGAGCAGACCCTCGGCATCGTTTTCGCCTTCCGCTGGACCGGCGCCGCGCTGGCGGCGGGGATCATGGCGTTTCCGCTGATGGTGCGTGCGATCCGGCTGGCGATCGAGGCGGTGGACCCGCGGCTGGAGCAGGCCGCGGCGACGCTGGGCGCGGCGCGGCCGCTGGTGTTCCTGACCGTGACCCTGCCGCTGATCCTGCCCGGCGTGATCGTCGGCGCGATCCTCGCCTTCGCCAAGGCGATGGGCGAGTTCGGCGCGACGATCACCTTCGTGTCCAACATCCCCGGCCAGACCCAGACCCTGCCCTCGGCGATCTACGCCTTCCTGCAGGTGCCCGGCGGCGAGGCCTCGGCGCTGCGGCTGGTGCTGGTCTCGGTCGCGGTGGCGATGGGCGCGCTGCTGCTGTCGGAACTGGTCGCGACCCGCGTCGCCAGGTGGATCGCGGGCCGATGACGCTGTCGGTGCGCCTGGCCCACGACTTTCCCGGCTTCGCGCTGGATGTCGCCTTCGACGCGCCGCCGGGGGTGACGGTGCTGTTCGGACGCTCCGGCTCGGGCAAGACCACGGTGGCGAACGCCGTCGCCGGGCTGCTGCGCCCGCGCGCCGGCCGGGTCGCGGTCAACGGCGCGGTGCTGCTGGACACCGAGGCCGGGCGGTTCCTGCCGCCGCACCGCCGCCGCGTCGGCTATGTGTTCCAGCAGGACCGGCTGTTCCCGCATTTGTCGGTGGCGCGGAACCTGAAGTACGGACGGCTTTTCGCCCGCGGCACGCCCGAGGATTTCGGCCACGTCGTCGCGCTGCTGGGCATCGGCGATCTGCTGCGCCGCCGCACCGCCGACCTGTCGGGCGGCGAGCGCCAGCGCGTCGCCATCGGCCGGGCGCTGCTGTCGGCGCCGCAACTGCTGCTGATGGACGAGCCGCTGGCGGCGCTGGACGATCCGCGCAAGGCCGAGATCCTGCCCTATCTCGAGCGTCTGCGCGACGAGACGCGGGTGCCGCTGATCTACGTCAGCCATTCGGTCCCCGAGGTCGCCCGCCTGGCGACGACCGTGGTGATGCTGGACGCGGGCCGGGTGCAGCGCGCCGGCCCGGCGGCCGAGATCCTGTCCGACATCGGCGCGATCCCCACCCTGGGCGTGGCCGACGCCGGCGCGGTGCTGACCGGCCGCGTGGCGCGGCAGCACGACGACGGGCTGACCGAGATCGCGGTGTCCGGCGGCGTGCTGTACCTGCCGATGGTGGATGCGCCGCCCGGGGCGCAGATCCGCATCCGGATCGAGGCGCGCGACGTGATCCTGTCCCGCGCCCGCCCCGAGGGGCTGTCGGCGCTGAACATCCTGCCCGCCACCGTCGCCGCCGTGCGCGAGGGCGAAGGGCCCGGGGTCATGGTTCAGCTGCGCGCCGGGCAGGACCTGCTGCTGGCGCGGATCACCCGGCGCTCGGCCCGCGCGCTGGGCATCGGCGAGGGCGTGGACTGCTTCGGGATCGTGAAGACGGTGGCCGTCACCCGGCAGAACGTCGGCCTGATCGGCGACTGACGCCGGTCACGCCGCGTCGACGGCGTCGTCGCTGTCGTCGTCCAGATCCGCTCTCGGACCGATGCCGGCCGCCGGCATCTCCGGCAGCAGATCCTGCACCAGCCGCGCCAGCAGATGGTCGCGCAGGTCCAGGTCCAGATCCAGGAACCGGTCGATCGTCGCCGGGGTCGGCGCCGGCAGCTTCGGCGCCTTGCCGTCGATCGTCGCGTAGTCGATGCCGGTGTAGGTCAGCCCGTGGGTGTCGCGCAGCCAGATCAGCTCCTCCGAGCCGCGGATGATGGCGTCGTGGACCTCGGGCCGCAGCCGCGCCTTGCGCGAAATGCCGTCGGCGACCTCGATCCGCGCGAGGAACTGACGGATCCGGCGCACCTGGTGGATCGTGTCCGGCCGGCGCTCGGTCAGCAGCCGGTCGCGGTACCACAGAACGATCGCGGTGCCCTCGCCGGACAGCGACACGTTCTTGCGCTGCGGCGCGGTCAGGGTCAGATCGGCGATCTCGGGCAGGAAGCGGGTGACGAAATCCTGCACGATGTCGCCGCCGGCCAGACGCGCGCGGTCGTAGGCACAGACCGTCGGCGCTGCGGGAAACGTCGCCTCAAGCGCCGCCAGCCGGCCCTTCGCGTGCAGCCGCAACTGGTTGCTCAGCGGCATCATCGAAACCGCGTTCTGCGCGATCAGGGACAGCAGTTGCGAGGCCGGGTCGCGCAGGTAGACGCAGGTCGCGATGTCCGCGCGCGCCGCGCCCAGACCCTCCAGCCGCGACCGCAGCCGTTCGGCCGCCTCGGCGTTCAGCTGCGAGAAATACTCCTCGGCGCTGAGCACCAGCAGCTCCGGCCGTTCCTGTTCGACCTGCTGCCTGACCGCGTCCCAGGCCTGTTCGCCGCCCGCGCGCATCGCCTCGGCATCGCCGCCGAACATCCGCAGGAAGTTGGGATGCAGGGTTTCGGCCGCCTTGAAGCCGATCGCCAGCAGGCCGTGGTTGTGCGGAACCTTCGGCAGCCGCGGGTAGAGGATGCCGCGCCCGGCGAGGTCGCGCCGGTGCTTGCCGAACGTGTGCTGCAGGGCGGTGGTGCCGGTCTTGGCCTGTCCGAAATGAACCAGGATGCGCATGTCAGGTCTCGCGCCCCGCGGCGTCACACGGCATCGCCGATCTCCTTCATCAGTCCCAGTTGCACCAGCTGTTCGGCCGAGCGGTAGCACTCGCTTTGCTCCGATTCCAGCCCCGCATCTCGGCCCAGCGCCTGCAGCACGTCGCGGTAGCGCAGGTAGCGGCGCTGGCAGGCGGGGTTGCGGTCGCGGACGCGTTCGTTGGCGGTGATGTGGATTTCCGATTTCAGGCCGATGCCCTCCTGCAGCATCTTGTGGTGCAGCAGCACGCAGCCGGCATCGCTGACCCGCGCCGGCGCGGTGGTGTGGTTGCCGGTGTAGTGCAGCCCGGGCCGGCCGCGCAGGATCGGCGCCTTCTCCAGGACCTCGGCCATGCCGAACAGACGGTTGCGGACGCCGCCGCGCACCTGCCGGTGCGGCGCATCCGGCCCGCCATAGGCGAAGTGCGTCCGGTCGAACAGCGGCACCGCTTCCAGCGGGTCCTGTTCGGGCTGCCAGTCGTAAAGATCGCCGATCCGCCGCGGAAAGGTGTCCAGCATGAACGCCGGCATCACCTCGTCGCCGCGGTCCGCCATCGCCGTCACCAGGCCGCGCAGCCCGGTGCCGTCCATGCCGGGAAACACCAGCTGTTCGTCCATGTCCACGAACAGGCACCAGTTGTCCTGGCCGTGCAGCGCGATCATGTGGTTGATCCACCGCATCCCCGAGGCGGCCTGGAAGAAATTGTCGTCGGTGCCGTAGAGCAGCACGTCGGGCTGCGCCGCGGCGTAGTCCCGCGATCCGTCGGTCGAGCCGTTGTCGACCAGCACGAATCGCTCGACGCCGATGCCGCGATAATGCTTCAGGAACCAGGGCAGGAAGGCCCGTTCGTTGCGCATCGGCGCGAACAGCACGATGCCGTCGCGCATCGCCGGCGCGGGCGTGTCGTCCAGCCGCTCGAACCGGCGGATCGGCGCGTCGCTGGCCGGGACGTAGGTGTGCTGCTTCCGCTCGGCGTACAGCCGCGCGGCGCCCGCGGCGTCGCCCTGCGCCGCGCGGAGCCAGATCCGCATCGTGTCGGTGTCTGCGCCGCGCCCCAGGTCGCGCTCCATCCGCCCGACATGATCCTGCATCGCGTCGCGGTCGTCGGCACAGATCAGCGCCAGGCCGCGTTCCTGCATCGCCTGCCGGCTCTCCGGGGCCGCCCGGCACAGGCGCGCGGTCTCGTCCAGCAGCCGCGCCAGGTCGGCCGGACCGGACAGCTGCCGGGCCAGGCCGCGGACGTACTTGGCCCAGATCCGCAGGTTGTCGGGGTAGAGCTGGTGATAGCGGCCGATCAGCGCCACCGCGTCGATCACGAGCAGGTGCGCCGACAGCGAGTTCACCCGCGCCAGCGCGGCGGCCTCGGTCAGGCCGGGGTCGAACCGGTAGTCGTCCGAGACATCCGCGCCGGTCTGCGCGTCCAGCTGGAACGCCTTGAACAGCGGGCTGGTCTCGACCGCGGCGGGGAACCGCTGCCGCGCATCCGCCCAGCGACGCGCGCGCGCGTCGGTATCGCGCGCAATGTGCGCGTTGGTCGCCAGCGCCATGTACAGCTCGGCCTCGTTCGGGTGTGCGGCAATATAGCTGCGCAGCACGGCGTCGGCCTCGTCGAAGCGGCCGGCCATGCGCAGGGCACGGGCGAGGCCGGCGCCGTTCTCGGGCAGGTCCTGATCGGGGAAGGTGGCGATGACCGTGCGCCAGCGCGCGGCGCATTCCGCCCAGTCCTGGCGTTCCGCTGCGACCCTGGCCTGCGAGACGAAGGCCCGGCGGTTGTCGGGAAACCGCGCGACCGCATCGGCCAGCACCCGCTCGGCCCGGTCGAGGCTGCCCATGCTGATCAGCGCGCTGCCCAGCGAGATCAGCCAGTGCGGCCGCACCTCGTCGGGAAAGCGGTCGACGCACGCCTGCCAGCGCAGCGCGGCCGCAGGCCAGTCGCGGCGGGCGACGGCGGTGCGGGCCAGCGCGGCCTGCAGCCCGACGGCGGCGGGAAAGCGCTCGGCGCCCGCCTGGAACACCTGCTCGGCCCGGCCGGTGCGGCGCAGGTCCAGCAGCGTGTCGCCCAGGCTCAGGAACCAGGCCGGCCGCGCCTTTCCCGGGAACCGGCGCAACGCCTCGGACCACAGCTCGGCGGCGGCGGTCCAGTTCCGGTCCGCGCGCGCCTGTTCGGCCCGCGCCACCACGTCCTCGATGCTCGCCGCGCCGTCCGCGGCGGAACCCATGTCCGGCGCGGCGTCATCGCCGTGTGCCCCGAAGTCGATCGTCATGTCGTCCACCTTGGCTGGCCGGGTCCGTCCCAGGCCGGGAATGCGCGAGACATCTTGTCAGGAGGCGGTGGCGTAGACCACCCGCGGCTTCTCGTGGGCGGCATTGCTCCACGGGAAGGGGTCTTTCGGGATCGGCCGCCGCAGAAATCCGCAAAGCTTGTTGAACCCGTCTCCGGCGAACACGTCGAATTCCAGCAGCTTGTCCGCCCTGGCGCCGGAGAAATGCGCGCGGATCTCCTCGCCCAGGCCCAGGAACGCGCTGTCGGGGTCGTCGTATCGGCCATAGAGATCCCGGTGAATGCGGCGGTACCGCTCGCCATAGCGAACGCGATCGGGGCTTTCGATCATTGCCTTGAAGCCGTCGAAATCCGCCACGCCCAGGTCGCGGATCATGTGTTTCCTCCAGGACCTGCGCCAGTCCTCCAGCGGCCGGCTGGTGAAGATGAACCGCGCGTCGGGAAACGATTCCTCCAGCTGCCGGAACTGCCAGGTGATCGGGGTGTCGGCCAGCGCATCGAACAGCAGCAGATCCCGCTCGCCCAGCAATTCCCAGGTGTAGGGGTTCGCCCAGTGCGCCGAGGCATAGCCAAGCATCCCGAGGGCCCGCGACAGCGAGGTGGTGCCGGTCTTGGACAGGCCGATGCAGAACACCTTGCCGCGCCGGTGCGCCGGATCGTCCGGGGTTTCGATGCGCCGCAGGATCTCGCGCGCAGGCGCGGCGGCGGCGGGATCGTCCGCCTCGGCGTCGGCGACCGCCGTTCGGATCAGGCCGATGTCCCGGGTGCCGAAGGCGGCGCCGACCCGCGCGCGGTGCAGCGGCGCCACGTCCGTCGGCTCCGCGGCCAGCATCTCGTGGGCGCGATCGGCGATCCGGCGGTAGAGCGCCGGGCGTTCGTCGGCGTCATGGGCCAGCGCGACGATGTTCAGGCTGCGGACCAGCCCCTGAGCGTTGTGCAGCTCGGGCAGCAGGCGCGCGAACAGCCGCCGCGCGTCGTCGACGCGGTTGCAGGTGATCAGCCCGCGCGCCGCGGTCAGATCGCTCGGGTCCGGCGGCGCGTCCTTCAGGAAACCTTCGGTGAACGCCTGCGCCAGCTCGTCGCCCCGCCGGGCCCGCGTCATCGCCTGCACGAAGGCGCGGCGCGTTTCGTTGCAGGTGGCGCGGCCGGAGTCGCGGATCAGGTTGAAGGCCGCGGTCGCCTCGGCGCTGCGCCCGACCGCCTGCAGGGCGGTGGCACGGTCCATCAGCCAGATCGGCCGCGCGTCGTCCGCCGCGGCGATGCAGCGGTCCCACCGTTCCAGCGCGGCCGGCCAGTCGCCGCGCTGCTGCGCGCAGCGCGCGTGCAGCGCCATGATCGCCACCCGCACCGGCTCGGTATCGACTACCAGCGTTGTCTGCTCCTCGGCCTCGGCCCAGCGCTCGAGATGGCCCAGGCATTCGGCATAATTCACGCGCCAGTCGGATCGGACCCGGTCGGGAAACTCGGCGATGCAGGCCGCCCACACGCCGGCCGCGTCGTCCCACCGCTCGGCGCGGGTGTAGGCGCGCGCCAGCCCGAGCGCGATTTCCGGCGCCTTCGGATGCCGGACGCGTGCGGGCTCGAAAACGTCGACGGCGCGATTCGCCTGTCCGGACGCCAGCAGTGCGTTGCCCAGGGCCGCGTGCCAGCGCGGTGCGGGGTGCGCCTCGGGGTGTGCGAAACAGGCGGTCCAGCGGGCAATCGCCTCGGACCAGTTCCGTTCGTTCGAGGCAGCTTCAGCCAGGTCAACCAGTTTGCCGATCGGGGCGGGTGCGGGGTCAAGGCGATCGTCCGGGATAGTCACAATACAAGGCCCTCAATACTATCTGGTCATGCACCGCCGAACACCGTCGGCCGGCAGCGCGTCTGGATCATGAGCAGCTAATTTTCGCGAGAAAGTGCCCATTTTGTGTTGCGGTACAAATTATTTTTCTGCTGCGCGGGCAGAATGACGGTAATTCGCCTTCGATCCGCGGCGGCGCGGGCGTCGCGGCTGCGACCCGGCGGCAGGGGGCGAAGTGCGCGGCCTTCGCCGCATCCGGGTCACCGGGCGATGGTGAGCGGCGTCTCGAGCCAGTGTTCCTGAAGGTTGTCGCCGTCGCCGATCCGGTCCACCACCGCGAACAGGCCAGGCCCGGTCAGCGGCGTCAGCACTCCGTGCCAGGTGCCCCGGCGATAATTCACCCCCTGGCCCGGCGCGGTCACGAAGGCGCGGGGCGCGCCGGGCCGCCCGCCCGCGTCCGGGGCGACGATCACCAGGAACGGATCGGCGGTCATCGGCACGAACGCCTGCGCGCCCAGCGGGTGCCGTTCCAGCATCTCGAGCGCATAGGGCAGGGCGCGCGGCTTCGCCCGGAACAGGCTCAGGCCGGCGCGCCCGCCGCCCATGTCCAGGTCGGCCAGGTCGTGCCAGCGCCCGCAATTGCCCTGGTTGATGATCATCGACGGCTCGCCCGCGACCTGCAGCACCTGGCCGAACGGCGCGAACGCCTCGGCGGTCAGCGGCTCGGTGCGGATCATCCGCCCACTCCCAGCTTCGGGTGCCGGTTCACGTCCTTGTAGAGCAGGTAGCGGAACGGACCGGGGCCGGCGGCGACGCAGGCCTGCGGGCAGAACGCGCGCAGCCACATGAAATCGCCGGCCTCGACCTCGACCCAGTCGCCGTTCAGCCGGTAGACCGCCTTGCCCTCCAGCACATAGAGCCCGTGCTCCATCACATGCGTCTCGGCGAAGGGGATGTTGCCGCCGGGCCGGAAGGTGACGACGGTGACGTGCATGTCGTGGCGCAGATCGGCCGGATCGACGAAGCGCGTGGTCGTCCAGGCGTCGGTGCCGGGCATCGGCGTCGGGTCGATCCGCGCCTCGTCGGCGAAGACCGGGTCGGGCCGGTCGAGGCCCGGCGCAGGCTCCCAGCGCTTGCGGACCCAGTGGAAGGTCGCGGGCTCGGCCGCGTCGTTGCGCACCGACCAGTCCGCGCCGCAGGGGATGTAGGCGAAGCCGCCCGCGGCCAGCGCCTCGGTCGCGCCGTCGACCGTCACCGTCAGGGTGCCGCCGACGACGAACAGCACCGCCTGCGCCCGGCTGTCCGGCTCGGGCGTGTCCGAGCCGCCGCTGGCGGAAACCTCGACGATGTACTGCGCGAAGGTCTCGGCGAAGCCGCTCAGCGGCCGCGCGATGATCCAGGCGCGGGTGCCGGTCCAGCCGGGCAGAAAGCTGGTGACGATGTCGCGCATCACGCCGCGCGGGATCACCGCGTAGGCGTCGGTGAAGATCGCCCGGTCGGTCATCACCGCTCGCTGGTCGGGCAGGCCGGCGGCCGGCAGGGCATAGCGGGTCATGGCAGCCGGTCCTTCAGCCGCAGCGCGGCGATGCGCTCGACCTGCCGGCAGGCGGCGGCGCGCTCGTCCTCGGGGTCGTTCTCCAGCCGGGCCTCGAAGGCGGCCAGGATCCCCGCCTTGTCGTGGTCCTTGACCGCGATGATGAACGGAAAGCCGAACCGGTCGGTGTAGCGCGTGTTCAGTTCGGCAAACCGGGCGCGCTCGGCGTCGGTCAGCATGTCGAGCCCGGCGCCGGCCTGCTCGGCGGTGCTTTCCGGGGTCAGCGCCCGTGCGGCGGCCAGCTTGCCCGCCAGATCCGGGTGCGCCCGCAGCACGCCCAGACGTTCGGCGTCCGAGGCCGCGCGGAACGCCCGCGCCAGCGCCGAATGCATCCCGACGGCGGTGTCGTGCGCCGGACCCAGTTCCAGCTCGTAGGCCCGTTCCGCCACCCAGGCAGAGTTCTCGAAGATCCCGCCCCACTTCGCCACGAACGTCTCGCGGTCCATCTGCGAGGGCCGGTCCCATGCCTGCGGCGGATGCGCCTTCGCCCAGTGCCCGGCGATGTCGACGCGGCGCGCGATCCAGACGCCCTCGTGCCGCTTCGCGTGCTCGAGGAACTTCTTCAGCCCCGCCAGCCGCCCCGGACGGCCCGCCAGCCGGCAGTGCAGGCCGACCGACAGGATCCGCGCCGGGCCGTGGTGGCCTTCCTCGTACATCACGTCGAAGGCGTCGTGCAGGTAGGTGAAGAAGTCCTGCCCGTGGCTGAACCCGGGTGCGCCGACGAAGCGCGAGTCATTGGCGTCCAGCGAATAGGGGATCACCAGCTGATCCCGCCCGCCGTGCCGGTGCCAGTACGGCAGCTCGTCGGCGTAGCTGTCGGCGGCGTAGGCGAAACCGCCCTCCTGCGTCACCAGGTCCAGCGTGCGCTCGGTGCAGCGGCCGGTGTACCAGCCGCGCGGGCGCTCGCCCGTCACCTCGGTGTGCAGCCGGATCGCCTCGTCCATGTGGGCGCGTTCCTCGGCCTCGGAGAAATCCTTGTACTCGATCCAGCGCAGGCCGTGGCTGGCGATCTCCCAGCCGGCGTCCTGCATCGCGGCGACCTGCGCCGGGCTGCGCGCCAGCGCCGCGGCGACGCCGTAGACGGTGACCGGCACGTTCATCTGCGTCAGCAGCCGGTGCAGCCGCCAGAAGCCGACGCGGGCGCCGTACTCGTACATCGTCTCGACGTTCCAGTGCCGCTGGCCGGGCCAGGGCTGGGCGCCGACGACCTCGGACAGGAACGCCTCGGAGGCCGGATCGCCGTGCAGCAGGCAGTTCTCGCCGCCCTCCTCGTAGTTCAGGACGATCTGGACGACGACCTTGGCGCCGCCTGGCCACTTCGGGTCCCGGGGCGCGGGGCCGTGGCCGTGCAAGTCGCGGGGATAGCGGTCGGGCATGGGACCTCGGGTCTTGTGTCGGGCTGCGTCGCGACGCAACATCCGGCGCAGAATAGACGCCCCGCGCGGGCAAGGACAATCCGGAGACACGCGATGAACGAACCTGCGGGCGGTTTCCTGACCACGCATGTGCTGGATACGGCGCTGGGCCTGCCGGCCGAGGGTCTCGAGATCTCGCTCTACCGCGTCGACGACGGCGGGCGCGTGCACCTGACCACACGCGTCACCAACAGCGACGGGCGCACCGACGCGCCGATCCTGCCGGTCGAGACCTTCGCCACCGGCACTTACCAGCTGGAGTTCCACGTCGGCGACTATCACCTGCGCATGGGCAGCGACCTGCCCGAGCCGGCGTTCCTGGAGGTGGTGCCGATCCGCTTCGGCATCGCCGACGCGGCCGCGCACTACCACGTGCCGCTGCTGGTCTCGCCCTACGGCTATTCCACCTACCGGGGCAGCTGAGATGTACGATGCCGCCGTCATCGGCGCCTGGATCGAGTTCGCGGTCCGCTGGGCGCATGTCATTACCGGCATCGCCTGGATCGGCTCGTCCTTCTATTTCATTGCGCTGGACCTGGGGCTGCACCGGGACCGGAACCTGGCAAGCGGGGCGGACGGCGAGGAATGGCAGGTCCACGGCGGCGGCTTCTACCACATCCAGAAATACCTGGTCGCCCCGTCGAACCTTCCCGACCACCTGGTCTGGTTCAAATGGGAAAGCTATTCCACCTGGCTGACCGGTTTCGCCATGCTGGTGCTGGTCTATTATGTCGGCGCCGAGCTGTATCTGGTGGACCCGTCGGTGCTGGACCTGCCGATCTGGGTCGCGATCCTGATCTCGCTGGCCTCGATCGGCTTCGGCTGGCTTGCCTACGACCTGATCTGCAAGAGCCGCTTCGGCGACGACAACACCCGGCTGATGCTGGGCCTTTACCTGATCCTGGTGGCGATGGCCTGGGGCTACGCGCAGGTGTTCTCGGGGCGGGCGGCGCTGCTGCATCTGGGCGCGTTCACCGCCACGATCATGTCGGCGAACGTGTTCTTCATCATCATCCCGAACCAGAAGATCGTGGTCGCGGACCTGAAGGCCGGCCGCACGCCGGATGCGAAGTACGGCAGGATCGCCAAGCAGCGCAGCACGCACAACAACTACCTGACGCTGCCGGTGCTGTTCCTGATGCTGTCGAACCATTATCCGCTGGCCTTCGCCAGCCCGTGGAACTGGGCGATCGCCAGCCTGGTGTTCCTGATGGGCGTCACCATCCGGCACTACTTCAACACGCTGCACGCGCGCCGGGGCAACCCGACCTGGACCTGGGCGGCGACGGCGGTGATCTTCATCGTGATCATGTGGCTGTCCGCGCAGCCGCTGCGCCAGCCCGAGGCGCAGGCGATGACCCCCGCCGCGCAGCGCTTCGCCGCCGCCGACGGCTTCGCGCAGGTGACCGACGTGGTGACCGGCCGCTGCGCGATGTGCCACGCGGCCGAGCCGGGCTGGGACGGCATTCTCTGGCCGCCCAAGGGCGTGCGGCTGGACACCCCCGAGGACATCGCCCGCCACGCCCGCGAGATCTATCTTCAGGCCGGCGTCACCCGCGCCATGCCGCCCGCGAACCTGTCGCACATGGAGGACGCCGAGCGCGCGCTGATCGTCGACTGGTATCGCCGCGCCAGCGGCGGCGCGCTCTAGACAAATCACGCGCACCTGCGGCAGGCTCGCCGCACGGGTTGACGGTTTGCCTCACCTGGTCACGTGCGTGGCGGAAGAAGGCCTGGGCGCACGCGATGGAGGTGGTGGCGATGCGTATAGGCGTGATTGGTCTCGGGGACATGGGCTCCGGGCTGGCGAAGAATGTGATCGCGGCCGGGTTCGAGTGTACCGGCTTCGACCTGGCGCAAGGCCGGATGGAGGCGTTCGCCGCGCTGGGCGGCATCCCGGCGGCGTCGGCCGCCGAGGCGGCGACCGGCGCGGACGCGGTGTTCGTCATGGTGATGACCGGCGCGCAGGCGCACGACGTCATCGTCGATCAGGTCGCGCCGGCGATGGCCCCCGGATCGGTGGTCCTGCTGACCGCCACCATCCTTCCGGACGAGGCCGCCGCGATCGGCCGCGCGCTGGACGGCACCGGCATCGCGCTGGTCGACACGCCGGTCTCGGGCGGCTTTCCCGGCGCGCAGAACGGCACCCTGGTGATGATGGCCGCCGGCTCGGACGCGGCGCTGGACAGGGCCCGCCCGGCGATGGAGGCGGTCTCGGCCACCATCCACCGCGTCGGGACCGAGCCCGGCATGGGGCAGACGGTCAAGGCCTGCCTGCAATCGCTGAACGGCGCGATCTTCGCCGGCGTGTTCGAATCCGCCGCGCTGGCCGCCGCCGCCGGGGTGAAGGGCCAGGTGGTCCACGACGTGTTCGTGAACTCCTCGGCCGGCTGCCCGGCGGTGCGCGCCGCGCTGGAGAACATCATCGACCGCAGGTTCGAGGGCACCGGCAGCCATATCGCGACCATGTACAAGGACCTGACCATCGTCATGGACATGGCCCGGTCGCTGGGCGTGCCGCAGTTCACCGCGTCCACCGCGATGCAGCTGTTCCAGGCCGGCAAGACCAGATACCCGAACGGCGACAACTGGTCCGTCACCCGCATCACCGAAGAGATCACCGGCAAGGAGCTGCACCGATGAGGCTGGGCGTCATCACCGACGGCATCAGCCGCGACCTCGACCACGCGCTGTGCGTCGCGACCGAATCCGGGCTGGCCGAGGCCGAGCTGCAGTTCATCGGCGACACCGAGGTCGGCGACCTGACGCCCGAGCAGACCGGCGCGGTGCGTGACCTGACCAACAGCCACGGCACCCCCGTCTCCTGCATCTCGCGGCACCTGTTCGCGGGCATGCGGATGTCCGACGCCCGCCCTGGCGACGCCGAGCACACCCGCCACATGGAGGCGCTCAGGCGCTGCATCGGCATGGCGCAGGCGCTGGACTGCGGGCTGGTGCGGATCATGACCGGCAAGAAGGAGATGATCCTCTGGGGCAGCCACGGCGCCGAGGTCTGGAACGTCGCCAGGGGCGCATGGGATGCGCAGCTTCCCCTGATCGCCCCGGCGGTGGAACTGGCCCGGTCCGAGGGCGTGACGCTGGTGGTCGAGACCGGCAACGGTACCATGGTCCACTCGGCCTGGACGGCGCGCAGGCTGATCGACGATCTGGATGCGAAGGACACGCTCAAGGTGCTGTGGGATCCGGCCAACGCCTGCTACTGCCACGAGGACCCGGAAGACGCCTATCAGACCCTCCGCGACGGCTATATCGGCCATATCCACATCAAGGACGTGCAGGTCGACACGCCGAAGGCGACGCTCGAGGTGCGGCCGATGGGCGCGGGCCAGCTGGCGGGCGCCTACCCGAGCATCGCCGCGGCGCTGAAGCGCGACGGCTATGCCGGCCCGGTGTCGTTCGAAAGCGTCTACCACCCCGGCGACGGCGATTTCGAGGCCGGCTTCCGGCAGAACGTCGAGCTCTTCAAGTCGCTGTTCGGCTAGCTCGGGGTCCAGGGCCTCGGCATGCCTTCCAGCAGCGCGGTGCGGGTCTGCGACTTGAACTCGCGCCGCCACAGGATCGAGCCGGTCAGCAGCACCGCGCCGATCATCACCGCCGGGCCCAGGAACCAGCCCAGCGCGGCGATGGCGAAATACAGCCCGCGCAGCCCGCGGGTGAAGGCACGGTCGGCGAGGATGTTCACCCGCGCCGCGCGGGTCGCCATCGCCATCGCCGCCTCGGGGTCCTGCTCGCTGGGGGTGGCCGCCATCAGCACCGCGCAATAGCCGAACAGCCGCATCGACCAGACGAACTTCAGGAAGGCGAAGGTCAGGAAGGCGATCACGAACAGGATCTTGACCTCCCACACCACGATCGGCGCCGACAGCGCCTGGTTCAGGTCGCTCGCCACCGAATCCAGTTGCTCGGTCCGGCCCAGCGCCGCCGCGCCGCCGCCGATGGCGATCATCGTCGTGGATGCGAAAAAGGCGGTGCCCTGCCGCAGCGTCGCCAGCAGCTGCGCGTCGAAGATGCGCACGTCGCGCAGCGCCATCTCGTGCAGCCAGGCGCGGCGGTAGTGGTGCATCAGCACATGCGTCGACGGCCGCCCCTTCGGCGGATGCTCGATCACCCAGGTGGACAGGAACAGCGTCGCCAGCGTCAGCGCCGCCGCGGCCCAGTCGATGGCGGAAAAGGCGCTCAGCAGCGGGCCGGGGTCGGTGAGGTTCAGCATGCCGCCTTGTCGCCCGCGTCGATGGCGTTTGCAATCCTCCGCGCGGCGGGCGAAAATCCGCCGCAGTACCGAAAGGCCCCCGCCCGAAAGGCCCACCGCGATGCAGATGCCCCGGCCGTCCCAGGCCATCCTTGCCCGCAAGGACGAGATCGTCGCCCGGCTGTGCCGGATCCTGCCGCCCGAGGCGGTGATCTCGGACCCGGCCGAGACCCGCGCCTACGAGTGCGACGCGCTGACCGCCTATCGCTGCCCGCCGCTGGCCGCGGTGCTGCCGTCCACCACCGAGCAGGTCGCCGCGGTGCTGAAGCTGTGCCATGCCGAGGGCGTGCCGGTGGTGCCGCGCGGCTCGGGCACGTCGCTGGCCGGCGGCGCGCTGCCCACCGCCGACAGCATCATCCTGGGCGTGGCCAAGCTCAACCGCGTGCTGGAAACCGACTACGACAACCGCGTGATCCGCGTGCAGTCCGGCCGCACCAACCTGTCCGTCACCGGCGCGGTCGAGGCCGACGATTTCTTCTACGCCCCCGATCCCTCCAGCCAGCTGGCCTGCGCCATCGCCGGCAACATCGCGATGAACTCGGGCGGGGCGCACTGCCTGAAATACGGCGTCACCACCAACAACCTGCTGGGCGTGACGCTGGTGACGATGGCGGGCGAGATCGTCCAGCTTGGCGGCGCGCATCTGGACGCGCCGGGCTACGACCTGCTGGGCGTGCTCTGCGGCTCGGAAGGGCAGCTTGGCGTGGTGACCGAGGCGACGCTGCGCATCCTGCGCAAGCCCGAGGGCGCGCGCCCGGTGCTGATGGGGTTCGACTCGAACGAGGTCGCCGGCGCGTGCGTGTCGGACATCATCAAGGCCGGCGTGCTGCCGGTCGCCATCGAGTTCATGGACCGCCCCTGCATCCGCGCCTGCGAGGCGTTCGCCCACGCCGGCTATCCGGATGTCGAGGCGCTGCTGATCGTCGAGGTCGAGGGCTCCGAGGCCGAGATCGACGCGCAGCTGGCGCGGATCAAGACCATCGCCGACCGCCACAGCCCGACCGAATGGCGCGAAAGCCGTTCGGCCGAGGAATCCGCCGCGATCTGGCTGGGCCGCAAGTCCGCCTTCGGCGCGATGGGGCAGATCAACGACTACATGTGCCTGGACGGGACCATCCCGGTCAGCCAGCTGCCGCATGTGCTGGGCCGCATCGGCGCGCTGTCGAAGGAATACGGGCTGGAGGTCGCCAACGTGTTCCACGCCGGCGACGGCAACATGCACCCGCTGATCCTGTTCGACGCCAACGCCCCCGGCCAGCTGGAAACCTGCGAGGCGTTGGGCGCCGAGATCCTGAAGCTGTGCGTCGAGGTCGGCGGCTGCCTGACCGGCGAACACGGTGTCGGCGTAGAAAAGCGCGACCTGATGCTGACCCAGTACACCGCCGCGGACATCGAGGCGCAGTTGCGGGTCAAGGACGTGTTCGACCCGAATTGGCTGCTGAACCCGGCCAAGGTGTTCCCGCTGTCCACCACCGAAAGCCGCCGCGCCGCATGATCTCGCCGACGACCGAATCCGATCTGGCCGAGGCCGTCGCCGCGGCCGCCGCCGCCGGCACGCCGCTGGCGATCCGCGGCGGCGGCACCCGCGCCGGGCTGGGCCACGCCGTCACCGGCGAGGTGCTGGAGACCGGCGGCCTTTCCGGCATCCGCCTGCACGAGCCCGGCGCGCTGACGCTGGTCGCGGCCGCGGGCACGCCGCTGGAGCAGATCGAGGCCGCGCTCGCCGCCGAGAACCAGCGTCTGCCGTTCGAGCCGATGGACCACCGCGCGCTTTACGGCACCAACGGCGCGCCGACGATCGGCGGCGTGGTTGCGGCCAACGTCTCCGGGCCGCGCCGGATCCAGGCCGGCGCCTGCCGCGACAGCCTGATCGGCGTGCGCTTCGTCGACGGCCGCGGCACGGTGCTGAAGAACGGCGGCCGGGTGATGAAGAACGTCACCGGCTACGATCTGGTCAAGCTGTTGGCCGGCAGCCACGGCACGCTGGGCGTGCTGACCGAGGTCGCCTTCAAGCTGCTGCCGGCGCCGGAAAGCAGCGCCACGCTCTGCCTGCACGGGTTGACGGACAACGCGGCGGTGGCGGCGATGTCGGCGGCGCTGGGCTCGCCGTTCGACGTGACCGGGGCCGCGCACCTGCCGGGGCCCGCGGACGGCCCGATCACCCTGCTCCGCATCGAGGGTTTCGCCGAGTCGGTCGCCTACCGCGCCGGCCAGCTGCGCGAGCTGCTGCGCAAGTACGCCGACGAGATCACCGAACGCGACGATGCGGCGCCGTGGACGGCGGTGCGCGACGGCCAGACGCTGGGCGACGCGGTCGGCGACGTCTGGCGCGTCTCGGTCCGGCCCACCGACGGCCCCGAGGTGCGGCGCCGCGCCGGCCTCGATCATCCTGTCTACTACGACTGGGGCGGCGGGCTGGTATGGCTGCTGATGCCCAAGGGCACCGATCTGCGCGCGGCGCTGGAGGGGCTGCCGGGCCACGCCACCCTGGTGCGCGGCGACGAGGGCACCAAGGCGCGGCTGCGCGTGTTTCACCCCGAGCCCGCGCCGCTGGCGAGGATCGCCGCCGGGCTGCGCGCGCAGTTCGACCCGCAGGGCGTGCTGAACCCGGGCCGGATGGGCGGCTGAGGATCCGACATGCAGACCAATTTCACCCCCGAACAGCTTGCCGATCCGCAGACCGCCCGTTCCAACCAGGTGCTGCGCGCCTGCGTGCACTGCGGCTTCTGCACCGCGACCTGCCCGACCTACCAGGTGCTGGGGGACGAGCTGGACAGCCCGCGCGGGCGGATCTACCTGATCAAGGACATGCTGGAAAGCGGCCGCCCGGCGGACGAGAAGACGGTCAAGCACATCGACCGCTGCCTGTCCTGCCTTGCCTGCATGACCACCTGCCCCTCGGGCGTGCACTACATGCACCTGGTCGACCACGCCCGCGAGCATATCGAGAACACCTACCGCCGGCCGCCCGCCGAGCGCGCGCTGCGCTGGCTGCTGGCGCGGATCCTGCCGCATCCGGGCCGCTTCCGCCTGGCGCTGCGCGCGGCGCGGCTGGCCCGGCCGCTGCGCGGGCTGATGCCGGACGCGCGCCTCCGGGCGATGCTCGACATGGCGCCGGAGGCGATCCCCGCCGCAAGCCCGAACGACCGCCCGCAGGTGTTCCCGGCCGAGGGCGCGCGCCGCCGGCGCGTGGCGCTGCTGACCGGCTGCGCGCAGCGGGTGCTGGATACCGACATCAACGACGCCACCATCCGGCTGCTGACCCGGCACGGCTGCGAGGTGGTCGTGGCGCGCGGCGCCGGCTGCTGCGGCGCTTTGACCCACCACATGGGCAAGACCGCCGAAAGCCACGCCAGCGCGGCGGCGAACATCCGCGCCTGGACGGCCGAGATGGACGGCGACGGTCTGGACGCCGTCGTCATCAACACCAGCGGCTGCGGCACCACGGTGAAGGACTACGGCCACATGTTCCGCACCGAGCAACTGGCCGAAGACGCCGCCCGGGTGGCCGCCATCGCCCGCGACGTGACCGAGGTGATGGCCGATCTGGGCATCGCGCCGGTCGAGGATGCACCGCGGCTGCGGGTGGCCTATCACGCCGCCTGCTCGCTGCAGCACGGGCAGAAAATTACCGCGCAGCCGAAGAAGTTGCTGAAGGCCGCCGGGTTCGAGGTGGTGGAACCGCAAGATCCGCACTTGTGCTGCGGCAGCGCGGGCACGTATAACCTGATGCAGCCCGAGATCTCGGGCGAGCTGAAATCGCGCAAGATCGCAACGCTGGAAGCGACCCGGCCGCAAGTGATCGCCGCGGGCAATATCGGCTGCATGATGCAGATCGGTTCGGACACCGCTGTGCCGGTTGTTCACACCGCCGAACTGCTCGATTGGGCCACGGGTGGGCCGCAGCCAAGGAAGCTGAGGGAAAACTAGGCCGAAGGCGTCGCTATTCTTGCCACATTTCCCCGGCAAGCTTGTCCTTCGAAACAGGCAGAAATCGAACGAGGCAATACATGATAGGAAAGCTGGCGGGGTGTCTGCTTGCGCTGGCGCTCGGGACCGGAGTCTGGGCCCAGTCGCCATCCGAACTGCGCATGCTGGTGAACGCGGACGAAGCGCGCGCCTGGCAGGCCGTGGGGCGGCTGGATCTGGACGATTCCGGGTTTTGCACCGGCGCGCTGATCAGCGAGAGCCTTGTCCTGACCGCGGCGCACTGCGTCTACTCGCGGCGCTCGGGCGAGATGTACGACCCCGGCCGCATCGTGTTCCGGGCGGGGCTGCGCAACGGCCGCGCCACCGCCAGCCGCCGGGCCCGCCGGTTCATCGTGCATGACAAATACCGCTACGACGACGACGACAAGATGCGGCGGGTCGCCTCGGACGTCGCCATCGTCGAGCTGGAACGGCCGATCCGCGACGCCTCGGTGATCCCGTTCGAGCGTTACGGCACGCCCCGCGCCGAGGACCGGTTCATGGTCGTCTCCTACGCCGCCGGGCGCGAGGACGCGCCGTCGCTGCAGGAAGCCTGCGAGATGCTGGACGAGCGCGGCGACGTGCTGGTGATGTCCTGCGCCGTGACCTTCGGGGCGTCGGGCTCGCCGGTCTTCGTGCAGTCCGCCAGCGGCCCCAAGATCGCCTCGGTGATGTCGGCGATGGCCAGCTGGCGCGAACAGGACGTTTCGCTCGCCGCCTCGCTGGGCGCGCCGCTGGATTCGCTGCTGCGGCAGCTTGCGGTCAGCGACCCGGTGTTCCGGTCGCTGCAGGTCAAGGCCGAGGGCGACCGCGCATCGATCGCCAAGCAGCTGGGCCGCACGGCGGCCAGCCAGCCGGGGCGGCTGCCGCAGATCGCGCGCTGAAGCCCCGGGCATGGGCGGGGTCTTGACGGCCCCGATCCTGCTTCCCAGATATGTCGCAGCCGGGCGCCTCTGACAGGGTCCGGCGACGGAAAAGGGCCTGTCCGATGGTGGAAGGCCCGCCCGTGACGTATCGCTTCTGAAGGAGGATGCACTCATGCGCACCTATGATTTCACGCCGCTCTACCGTTCGACGATCGGTTTCGACCGTCTGGCCAACGTCCTGGACAGCGTCCTGACCAACGACGTCGGCGGCCAGACCTACCCGCCCTACAACATCGAGAAGACCGGCGACGACGCCTACCGCATCACGCTGGCGGTGGCGGGCTTCACCGATGACGAGCTGACCATCGAGGCCCGCGAAGGGCAGCTGGTTATCTCGGGCAAGAAAGCTGCCGGGGAAGGCGAGCCGAACTTCCTCTACCGCGGCATCGCCACCCGCGCCTTCGAGCGCCGCTTCCAGCTGGCCGACCACGTTCGCGCCACCGGCGCCGCGACCGAGAACGGCCTGCTGCATGTCGACCTCGTGCGCGAGGTGCCCGAGGCGCTGAAGCCGCGCAAGATCGAGATCGGTCAGGCTCCGGCGCTGGAAAACGCCGCGAACTGATCCCGACCAACGATCGACAAGGGAAAGCCCGCCGGCGACGGCGGGCTTTTTCCGCTCAAGGGCTCAGCTGCCCCGCCGGGGGCGCCCGCCGGGCTTCAGCCCGATGTCCTGCCGCAGATTGGCCGGCAGGGGCGGTGCGGAGTCTGGGCCGCCGGGCCGGCGTCACCAGCGCCCGAAGCGGCGCGAGCAGGACCCGCCGGGCGCCTGCCCGCCTCGACCGGGCGCGCAGGCGGAGTGCCTACTCCAGCGCGTCGGCCATGCGGATCAGCGAAAGCAGTTCCGAGCGGTAGCCGTAGGGATCGTCGCCGCGGTTCGCCGCCGCCAGCTCGCGCGCCTCGTCCCAGCTCCAGCCCGGCAGCGTCTCGCCGCGCAGCAGCCGGCCGAAGCCGGCGACGGCGGCGGCGAAGCGGGTTTCCTCGGGCGCGATGTCCTGCCGGTCCGGCAGCACCGGCGTCTCGATCAGCTTCGAGGTCTCCTCGCCCGGCAGCTTGTAGCGCAGTTTCAGGAAGGCGTATTCCGCGCCGTCGTCCACCACCGGCTGCGGCTCGGACTGATAGCGCAGCCCGCCGATCCGTTCGGCCGAGGATCCGACCGGCGTGATCTCGTAAAGCGCGGTGACGGTATGGCCCGCGCCGATCTCGCCCGCGTCCACCGTGTCGTCGTTGAAATCCTCGCGATTCAGCGCGCGGGTCTCGTAGCCGATCAGCCGGTACTCGCTGACCTGCGCCGGGTTGAACTCGATCTGGATCTTCACGTCGTCGGCGATCGGGAACAGCGCGCCGGTCATGTCCTCGACCAGCACCTTCTGCGCCTCGGCCAGGGTGTCGATATAGGCCGCCGTGCCGTTGCCGTTCTGCGCCAGCGCCTGCGTGATCGCGTCGTCGTAGTTGCCGCGCCCGAAGCCCAGCACCGACAGGTAGGTGCCGTCCTCGCGCCGCTCGGCGACGAAATCCTTCAGCGCCCCGGGGTCGGACAGGCCTACGTTGAAATCGCCGTCCGTCGCCAGGATCACCCGGCTAACCGCGCCCTCCTGCGCCATCCGCCCGGCCACCTGATAGGCCTGCTGCAGCCCGGCCTGCCCGGCGGTGGACCCGCCCGCCGCCAGCCGGTCGAGGCTGTTCAGGATCGTCACCTTGTCCGACGCGGCGGTCGGCTCCAGCACCAGCCCGGCAGACCCGGCATAGGTCACGATCGCGACCGTGTCGCGCGCGTCCAGCGTGTCCAGCAGCAGCCCGAAGGACCTCACCAGCAGCGGCAGCTTGCGCGGATCGTTCATCGAGCCCGAGGTGTCGATCAGGAACACCAGGTTCAGCGGCGGCCGCTCGGCGGGTGCGATGTCATAGCCCTGGATGCCGATGTGCAGCAGCTGCGTGCCGTCGTTCCACGGCGTCGGCTGGACCGAGACCGAGGTCGCGAACGGCACCTCGCGGCTGTCCGGTGCGGGGTAGTCGTAATCGAAGTAGTTGATCATCTCCTCGACCCGCACCGCGTTTCGCGGCGGCATTTGCCCGGCGTTCAACGAGGACCGGACGACCGCGTAGCTGGCCGTGTCGACGTCGATCGAGAAGGTGGACACCGGCTCGTCCGCCACCAGCTTAAGCGGGTTCGGCTGCGCCTGCGGGTAACGCTCGGTGTTGCCCTCGACCACCTGGGGAAACGGCTCCGGCATCGGGCGCGGCAGGAAGCCAGCCGAGGATTCGGCTTGTATCTTGCCCAGCTGGCGCTGGGCGAGCGGCGGCGCCGCCTGCGACGACGGGGAGGCGACAAGATCGCGTGTGCGCGTCTCGGCGGGGGCGTCGGCCAGCGCCTCGAACTCGGCGACGGGCGCGTTGGCGTCATCGGCGTCACCGGCGTCCGCGCGCCGCGCGGCCGGTTGCTCTTCGACCGCCTCGGTTCGCGTCTGCGGCGCGGGGGCCGGCGACTGGGCCGGCGGCCGCACGGCGCGGCGGGCGCCGTCGGCGCGGGTCCGCTCGTCCACGGCGCCGGTCAGCTCGGCGGGCGAGATCCCGCTGCCGCCCAGCGGCAGGTTCTGGGTGATGGCGACGGCGATCACCACCGTGGCCAGGGCCGAGGTGCCCATCAGGATGCGCGGCTGCGTCAGGTTGGAAAACATGGTCAGAACTCCCCTCCGGAATCCGGCCCGCCTGTCGGGTCGGTCCTGGGTGGGACGCGCCAAATCCGCCGTTCCTTGGGCGGCGGCGGATCTTTTTTCGTCGAACGCCTCGGCCGCGGCGCGCAGGGCGGCGGCGCGGGCCTCGGGTCGGGGCCGCGGCTGCTGCGCCTTCAGCGCCTTCTTCAGATCGTCCAGCGGATCGGTCATGCCCGTTCCTCCTCGGCCAGCCGGCGCAGGCGCTTGCGAACCTCGCTCATGCGCCAGCTGACGGTTCCTTCCGAGACGCCCAGTGCTGCTGCGGCCTCGGCATGTGTCATCTCCTCGCCCAGCACCAGCGCGACGGTCTCGCGCAGATCGAGGGGCAGGGCCGTCATCGCCCGGACCAGCCATTCCTGCTGGTCGGCGGCCTGCCGCGCCTCGTCCCGGCGCAGCGTCTCGACATCGCCCCAGCCCTGGACGGCGCGGGCATGGGTGGCGTGGCGGCGCAGCCGGTCGCGGGCGGCATTCACCACCACCCGGTGCAGCCAGGTGGTGAACCGCGCCTCGGCGCGGAACCCGTCCAGCTTGCCGGGCAGGGCGGCGCAGACGTCCTGCGCCAGATCCTCGGCGTCGGCCTGGCTGCCCAGCACCCGCCACGCGACGCGGAAGATGCGGTCGTAGTGCCGCGCGACCAGCAGGCCGAAGGCCCCGGCGTCGCCCGCCAGGGCACGGTCCACCAGCGCACGGTCGCTCGGCTCCATCCTCATGATCCTTCGACGCGGCCCAGGCGCCGGTCCTTGGCGGCAGCTTGGGTTTTTTTCCGCGCGCCGTCACCCCGGCAGGTTGCCGCCGCGGAAATGAACGGTAGTTCAATTTTTCTGTTTACCGGCGAACGTTTGTTGCTAGGATCAAGGGACGGCGCGCGAGACGCCGGCCGGCGGGCAACGACCCGCCAAGGGAGGAGATCTGATGGGCGATGCGGATCCGGCCGCGCGGCTGGATACATTTCCCCGGTTGCTGGCGCGGAACGTCGCCGACTTCGGCGCGCGCCCGGCGTACCGCGAAAAGGAATTCGGCATCTGGCAAAGCTGGACCTGGGCCGAGGCCGGGACCGAGATCCGCGCCTTCGCCCGCGGCCTGATCGGGCTGGGTCTGGCGGTGGGCGATCATGTCGCCATCGTCGGCACCAACCGGCCGCACCTGTACTGGGCGATGGCATCGGCGCAGGCGGCGGGGGCGATCCCGGTGCCGGTCTACCAGGACTCGGTCGCCGACGAGATCGCCTATGTGCTGGACCATTGCGACGCGCGCTTCGCCGTGGTCGAGGACCAGGAACAGGTCGACAAGCTGCTGGAGATCCAGGACCGTCTGCCGCGGCTTGAGCGGATCATCTATCTCGACCCGCGCGGCCTGCGCCGCTACGACCACGCGCGCCTGCACCGATATGCCGCCGTCGCCGACGCCGGGCGCGACGACGCCCACGCGGCCGAGCTGACCGCCCGCAGCGCCGCGCTCGGCGGCGCCGACACCTGCGTGATGCTCTACACCTCGGGCACCACCGGGCGGCCCAAGGGCGTGGTGCTGAGCCACGACAACATCATCCTGACCGCCCGCGCCGCGGCTGAGGTCGACGCGCTGCGGCCGACGGATTCGATCCTCGCCTACCTGCCGATGGCCTGGGTCGGCGACTTCATCTTCTCGATGGGCCAGGCCTACTGGGTCGGCTTCTGCGTCTGCTGCCCGGAAAGCGAGGCGACGATGCAGCAGGACCTGCGCGAGATCGGCCCCAGCTATTTCTTCGCCCCGCCGCGGTTCTTCGAGGGGCTGCTGACCAGCGTCACCATCCGCATGGAGGACGCCGCGCCGGTCAAGCAGGCGCTGTACCGCCGCGCGATGGCGCTGGCGGGCCGGGTCGGCGGCGCACTGCTGGACGGCGCGCCGGTCGGCCTGCGCGACCGGCTGCGCTACCGGCTGGGCGAGGCGCTGGTGTTCGCGCCGCTGAAGAACGCGCTGGGCCTCAGCCGGGTGCGCGTCGCCTACACCGCCGGCGAGGCGATCGGCCCCGAGCTGTTCGGCTTCTACCGCGCGATCGGGATCAACCTGAAGCAGCTCTACGGGCAGACCGAGGCCAGCGTGTTCATCACCCAGCAGGCCGACGGCGACGTGCGCGTCGACACCGTCGGGCCGCCGACGCCGGGGGTCGAGCTGCGCATTGCCGAGTCGGGCGAGGTGTTCTACCGCTCGCCCGGGGTGTTCGTGGAATACTACAAGAACCCCGACAGCACCGCCGCGACCAAGGACGCCGAGGGCTGGGTGGCGACCGGCGACGCCGGCTTCCTGGAGGACGGCACCGGCCATCTGCGGATCATCGACCGCGCCAAGGACGTCGGCAAGCTGGCATCGGGGGCGCTGTTCGCGCCGAAATACGTCGAGAACAAGCTGAAGTTCTATCCCAACATCCTCGAGGCGGTGGTGTTCGGCGCCGACCGGCGGATGTGCTGCGCCTTCGTCAACATCGACCTGAACGCGGTCGGCAACTGGGCCGAGCGCAACAACATCGCCTACGCCAGCTACCAGGAACTCGCCGCGCACCCGCGCGTCTACGCGATGATCCAGGAGCATGTCGAGGCGGTGAACGCCGACCTGGCGCAGGACGAGACGCTGTCGGGCTGCCAGGTGCACCGCTTCCTGATCCTGCACAAGGAGCTGGACCCCGACGACGGCGAGCTGACCCGCACCCGCAAGGTGCGCCGGCGGATCATCGAGCAGAAGTACGCCGACCTGATCGACGCGCTCTACGACGGCTCCGGGACCATCGCCACCGAGACCGAGGTCACCTACGAGGACGGCCGCAAGGGCAGCATCCGCGCGACGCTGGAGATCCGCGACGCCAAGGTCGGCGCCTCGGGCACGCGGATGGCGGCGGAATGAGCGTCGCCCCGCAGTCCGGTCCGGCCCCGGCGCAGGCGCCCGCCGAGGTGCTGATGGAGATGCGCGACATCACCCTGCGCTTCGGCGGCGTGGTGGCGATCCGGGGCATCAGCTTCGACATCCGCGCGGGCGAGATCCGCGCGATCATCGGCCCGAACGGCGCCGGCAAGTCGTCGATGCTGAACGTGATCAACGGCTTCTACCACCCGCAGGAGGGCGAGGTCTGGTTCCGCGGCCAGCGGCGAAAGCCGATGAAGCCGCACCAGATCGCCCACCAGGGCATCGCCCGGACGTTCCAGAACATCGCCCTGTTCAAGGGCATGTCGACGCTGGACAACATCATGACCGGCCGCTTCACCCGGATGCGCGCGCCGTGGTGGCAGCAGGCGGTCTGGGCCGGCCCGGCCGAGCGCGAGGAGGTCGCGAACCGCGCCTTCGTCGAGCACATCATCGACTTCCTCGAGATCCAGGCGATCCGCAAGACGCCGGTGGGCCGGCTGCCCTACGGGCTGCAGAAACGGGTCGAACTGGGCCGCGCCCTGGCCGCCGAGCCGAAGCTGCTGCTGCTGGACGAGCCGATGGCGGGCATGAACGTCGAGGAGAAGGAGGACATGAGCCGCTTCATCCTGGACGTGAACGACGAGTTCGGCACCACCATCGCGCTGATCGAGCACGACATGGGCGTGGTGATGGACATCTCGGACCGGGTGGTGGTGATGGACTACGGCGCCAAGATCGGCGACGGCACCCCGGACGAGGTGCGGTCCAACCCGCAGGTGATCGATGCCTACCTGGGCGTGGCGCATGACTAGCGCGCCGGCGCGCCGGGCGGTCGGCTCCCGCCCGCCCACCCCGCCGCCCGCCCGGCGCGCGTGGCCGGCGCTGGCGCTGGCGTGTCTGGCCGCCGCGCCGCTGGCGGCGCAGGACGCGGCCGCGCCGCGCGCCTGGATCGTGGCGCTGGAGCGCTGCATCGCGCCGCTGGAGGATGTCGCCGTGCCGGACCTGTCGGACGTCGGCCGGCCGCAGGCGCTGCCGGACTGGCTGCGCCCGCCCGCCGGGGCCGAGACCTGGGCGATGGGCGAGGGCATCTACCTCAGCCTGTCGGGCGCCGCGCCGGACGAGCTGACCGCCTGCACCGTCGATGCCCGCGCCGACATCGTGGCGGTGGCCGCGGCGTTCGAGGCCTGGGCGCAGCAGGCGATCGCCGAAGGGCGCTATCGCCGCGTGCCCGGCGACGCGCCGGCGGTGCTGGACAGCACGCTGTGGCGCGAGCCGCGCCTGAACATCCACTTCGAGGCGGATCCGGCGGCGGGCACCGTCCGTATCCGCGCGCTCGAAATCAACGCCGAGGCCTGAGCCATGTCCCCCACCTTCCTCTACACGCTGGAAGTGATCCTGAACGGGCTGATGGCGGGCGTGATGTACGCGCTGGTGGCGCTGGGCTTCGTGCTGATCTTCAAGGCCAGCGGCATCTTCAACTACGCCCAGGGGGTGATGGCGCTGTTCGCGGCGCTGACCCTGGTCGGCATCCAGCAGGGGCAGGTGCCGTTCGCGCACCTGATCAACGCCGTGTTCGGCACCGAGGTGCGCGATTTCGGCTGGACCGTGCCGACGCTGCTGGCGATCCTGCTGGCGCTGGGGGTGATGGTGCTGTTCGCCTGGGCGGTGAATGCGCTGGTGCTGCGCCACCTGGTCAACCAGGCGCCGATCATCCTGTTCATGGCCACCATCGGCCTGGCCTATTTCATGGAGGGGCTGGGCGACCTGATGTGGGGCTCGGACCTGAAGACGCTGGACGTCGGCCTGCCGTCGGGCGGGTCGTTCTGGCTCGAGGACGTGACCCGCGGCTGGGCCGCCGAGGGCGCGGACTACTACGGCATGTACATCGACCTGCTGGATGTCTGGGCCACCGTGATCGCGGTGGCGCTGGTGGCGGCGCTGATGCTGTTCTCGCAGTACACCCGCACCGGCCGGGCGCTGCGCGCGGTGGCCGACGACCACCAGGCGGCGCTGTCGGTGGGCATCAGCCTGCGGGTGATCTGGGTGATCGTCTGGTCGATCGCCGGGTTCGTGGCGCTGGTCGCGGGGATCATGTGGGGCGCCAAGCTGGGGGTGCAGTTCTCGCTCAGCCTGATCGCGCTCAAGGCGCTGCCGGTGCTGATGCTGGGCGGGTTCACCTCGATCCCCGGCGCGATCGTCGGCGGGCTGATCATCGGCGTCGGCGAGAAGCTGTTCGAATTCTCGGTCGGCCCGCTGATCGGCGGCGCGACCGAGAACTGGTTCGCCTACGTGCTGGCGCTGCTGTTCCTGGTGTTCCGGCCCCAGGGCCTGTTCGGCGAACGCATCATCGAAAGGGTCTGACCATGCCGCGCCAGCTTTGCCGTCCCGTGCAGTTTTGGTTTGCCTCGCGCGCCGCCATCCGGTTTCCTGACACCGCCGGGCGCACGCACGCCCCGGCTCGGAGAGGGGGCGCCGACGATGGACCGGATCTGCAACCGCCTGTTCCGCGAGGACGAGACGCTGGCGCCGCGCACGATTCTGGGCGCGGCGCTGCTGGCCTACCTGATCGTGCTGCTGCGCGGCTGGCTGGGCTGGATCTACTACCCGCTGGTGCCGGTGATGGTGCTGGCGCTGGCGCTGCTGACCTACGCGCTGCTGCGCGCGCTGCTGCCGCGGCTGGACCGCACCGGGCAGGGGGGCGATCCGGTGATCGTCTGGGGCACGCCGGCGCTGTTCGCGGTGGCGGGGCTGCACGGCTTCGGGATCTGGTTCCTGCCGGCCTTCGCCGGCGGCGCGGCGCTGATCGCCTGGCGCGCGCCCGAGCTGCTGGAACTGCTGCCGCGCCCGGGCCGGCAGCGGCGCCCGATGTAGGGCGGCGCCCGCAGCGCCCGCAGCGGCAGGGGGCGCGCTGATGTTCTATCGCGAGGCCGGCGACTTCAAGACCAGCTACCGCGACGACGGGCAGACCTTCCCGATCGCCTTCGACCGCTGGCGCTACTACTTCGTGCTGCTGGTGGGCTTCGTCGGCATCCCGCTGGTGCTGACCGAATACACCGCCAACGCGGTGATGATCCCGTTCCTGATCTGGGCGATCGTGGCGATCGGTCTGAACATCCTGACCGGCTATTGCGGGCAGGTCAGCCTGGGCACCGGGGGGTTCATGGCGGTGGGCGCCTATGCCGCCTACAAGATCATGACCGCCGCGCCCGAACTGAACATTCTGTTCGTGGTGCTGCTGTCGGGCGGGGTGACGGCCGCGGTGGGGATGCTGTTCGGGCTGCCCAGCCTGCGGATCAAGGGCTTCTACCTGGCGGTGGCGACGCTGGCGGCGCAGTTCTTCCTGGTGTGGCTGTTCAACCGGGTGCCGTGGTTCTACAACAACTCGGCCTCGGGGCAGATCACCGCGCCGGAGCGCAGCATCCTGGGCATGGCGGTGACCGGGCCGCAGGCCGGGGCGGTGCCGAAATACCTGTTCTGCCTGGTGATCCTGTTCGCCCTCGCCTGGCTGGCGCGGAACCTGACGCGCGGGCGGCTGGGCCGGTCGTGGATGGCGATCCGCGACATGGACATCGCCGCCGAGATCATCGGCGTGAACCCGCTGCGGGCCAAGCTGTCGGCGTTCGCGATCTCGTCCTTCTTCGTCGGCGTCGGCGGGGCGCTGTTCTTCACCGTCTACCTGGGCGCGGTCGAGGTCGGCGAGGCGTTCGGCATCAACAAGTCGTTCCTGGCGCTGTTCATGATCATCATCGGCGGCCTGGGCTCGATCTTCGGCTCGTTCGCGGGGGCGGCGTTCATGGTGCTGATGCCGGTGCTGCTGAAGAACCTGATGGTCGACACGCTGTCCTGGCCCACCGCGATCGCGGCGCATTTCGAGTTCATGATCGTCGGCGCGCTGATCGTCTTCTTCCTGGTGGTCGAGCCGCACGGGCTGGCCGCCCTGTGGCGCACCGCCAAGGAGAAGCTGCGCCTCTGGCCCTTCCCGCACTAGGGGCGGGCACCAAGCAAACCGGGACCACCCGGACATCCGAAGAACTGGGAGGATCGAACCATGAGACTGACACGACAGGCCGCCGCGCTGGCGGCGGCGCTGCTGGCCGCGGGGCCGGCGATGGCCGAGCTGGTGTTTCCCTCGCTCGACTACCGCACCGGCCCGTTCGCCGCCAGCGGCATCCCCTTCGCCGACGGCTACACCGACTATTTCACCCTGCTGAACGAGCGCGACGGCGGCATCGGCGGCGAGATGACCCGCGTCCTCCCCTGCGAGACCGGCTACAACACCGAAAAGGGCGTCGAGTGCTACGAGGCGACCAAGGGCGAGGGCGCGCTGGTCTACCAGCCGCTGTCGACCGGCATCACCTACCAGCTGATCCCCAAGGCCAGCGCCGACGGCATCCCGATCCATTCGATGGGCTACGGGCGCACCTCGGCGGCGAACGGCACCGTGTTCGAATGGGTGTTCAACTACCCCGGCAACTACTGGGACGCCGCCTCGATCATGACCCAGCACGCCAAGGACATGTCCGACGGCAGCCTTCAGGGCAAGACCATCGCCCTGCTGCACCACAACTCGGCCTACGGCAAGGAGCCGATTCGCACGCTCGAGACCCTGGCCGAGCGCGAGGGCTTCGACCTGACGCTGATCCCGGTCGACAGCCCCGGCCAGGAGCAGAAGTCGCAATGGCTGCAGATCCGGCGCGAGCGGCCCGACTTCGTGTTCTTCTGGGGCTGGGGGGTTATGAACCAGGTCGCGATCCAGGAAGCCGCCAACATCCGCTACCCGATGGAGAACTTCATCGGCGTCTGGTGGTCGGGGGCCGAGCCCGACGTGATGCCCGCCGGCAAGGGCGCGCACGGCTACAAGTCGGTGAACTTCACCGGCGTCGGCACCGACTTCCCGATCTTCGACGACATCAGGACCCATGTCGTCGACAAGGGCCTGGCCGCCGGCGACGGCAGCAGCGTCGGTCAGGTGCAGTACAACCGCGGTCTCTACGCCGCGATGCTGGCCGCCGAGGCCGCCCGCACCGCGCAGGAGATCCACGGCACCAGCGCGATCAACGCCGCGCAGATGCGCGACGGCATGGAGGCGCTGAACCTGACCGAGGACCGCATGGCCGAGCTGGGCATGCCCAGTTTCGGCCCCGCCGTCGAGGTCAGCTGCGCCAACCACGCCGGCCCCGGCGTGGCCCTGGTCCAGCAATGGGACGCCGAGGCCAGGACCTGGACGCCGATCACCGACTTCATCGCCGCCGACCGCGAGCTGATCCAGAAGCTGATCGACGAGGACAGCGCCGCCTATGCCGCCGAGAACGGCATCACGCCGCGCGACTGCTGAAAGCCGCCCGCCCCCGGCCCCGGCCGGGGGCGGGCCCAGTGACGGGAACCCGCCCATGTTCGACCGGACCGACGACCGCCAGCTGCTCGAGGTCAACAACATCGAGGTGATCTACAACCATGTGATCCTGGTGCTGAAGGGCGTCAGCCTGTCGGTGCCCAAGGGCGGCATCACCGCGCTGCTGGGCGGCAACGGCGCCGGCAAGACCACGACGCTGAAGGCGATCTCGAACCTGCTGCAGTCCGAGCGCGGCGAGATCACCAAGGGCAGCATCCTCTACCACGGCCAGCCGGTCGCCAACCTCAGCCCGTCGGACCTGGTGCGCAAGGGCGTGATCCAGGTGATGGAGGGCCGGCACTGCTTCGAGCACCTGACCGTAGAGGAGAACCTGATGACCGGCGCCTACACCCGCCGCGACGGCCGCGCCGCGGTCGAGGCCGATCTGGAGCTGGTCTATTCCTACTTCCCGCGGCTCAAGGAGCGCCGCCGCAGCCAGGCCGGCTACACCTCGGGCGGCGAGCAGCAGATGTGCGCCATCGGCCGCGCGCTGATGTCCCGCCCCGAGACGATCCTGCTGGACGAGCCGTCGATGGGCCTGGCCCCGCAGCTGGTCGAGGAGATCTTCGGCATCGTCCGGTCGCTGAACGAGAACGAGGGCGTGTCCTTCCTGCTGGCCGAGCAGAACACCAACGTGGCGCTGCGTTTCGCGCATTACGGGTATATTCTCGAATCGGGCCGGGTGGTGATGGACGGACCCGCCGCCGAGCTGCGCGAGAATCCGGACGTGAAGGAATTCTACCTCGGCATGTCGGACAGCGGGCGCAAGTCGTTCCGCGACGTGCGCTCCTACCGCCGCCGCAAGCGCTGGCTCAGCTGAGTGGAACCGGCGCCCGCCGGGCGCCGTTTCACCTCCGAGGGGAAGAAGATGGGCAAGCAGGACGTCGTCGAGGCGCTGATCGACAGCCAGGGCGTGCTCTACAGCGAACAGGCCGGCATCGAGCTGGGCCGCGACGAGCCGGCGCAATGGTTCCTGTGGCTGTCGGCCGCGCTGCTGATGTCGGCGCGGATCGACGCTGCGCAGGCGGTGCGCGCCGCCGCCGCGCTCAGGGCCGATGGGTTGGCGACCGCGGGCGCGGTGCTGGCCAGCGACCGCGCCGCGCGGGTGCGGGTGCTGAACGCCAACGGCTATGCCCGCTACGACAACCAGGGCGCGGATTACCTGCACGACGCCGCGCGGCTGGTCGCCGACCGCTACGGCGGCGATCTGCGCCGTCTGGTGGCCGATGCCTGCGACCGCGCCGACGTGCTGCAGCGGCTGCGCCAGGTGCGCGGCATCGGCGCCACCGGCGCGCAGATCTTCTGCCGCGAGGCGCAGCTGGTCTGGGACGTGCTGTTTCCGTTCGCCGAGGGCCCCTGCCTCGATGCCGCCCGCGCGCTGGGCCTGCCCGCCGACGCCGAGGCGCTGGTCCGCCTCGCGCCCTCGCGCCGGGGATTCACCCGGCTGGTCGCGGCCCTGACCCGTGCCGCGCTGGAAGGACCCTCGGACGCCGTGCGCCGGGCGGCGGGCTGATGCGCGGGCGCGGCCGGATGCGCCCCGAAACGCCGCTGCGGCGGGCAGCGCCGCCATGACCGCCGCGGACGGCACCTAGGGGCCCTGCCGCACCCCGGCGCCCGGCGCCGACGGCGTGACCAACATCGCGCGCCGGAAATTCGAGCCGGGGCGCGCCGCGCACGGCGCTTGACCCGGCGCCCGGCGCGGGGTCCGATCGCCGCGGCGAACCAACCGAAGGAGGCCGCCATGCGCCCGCACTATGACAGCCTGGAAATCCGCAGCGCCGACGAGCGCGCCGCCGACCTGGCGCGGAAATTGCCGGCGCAGATCGCGCGGGCGCGGGCGCATGCGCCGGGCATCGCGGCGCGTCTGGACGGGGTCGACGCGGCGGCTGTGACCGACCGCGCCGCGCTGGCCCGCCTGCCGGTGCTGCGCAAGGCCGACCTGGCCGCGGCGCAGGCCGCGCATCCGCCGCTGGGCGGGCTGGCGGCGCGGCCGGTGTCGGGGTTCGCCCAGGTGTTTATGTCGCCCGGCCCGATCTTCGAGCCCGGCGGCGGCGCGCACGACTGGTGGCGCGTCGGCCGCTTCGTGCACGCGCTGGGCATCGGTCCGGACGATCTGGTGCAGAACTGCTTCTCCTACCACCTGACCCCCGCCGGCGCGATGTTCGAGAACGCCTGCGCCGCGGTGGGCGCGACCGTCCTGCCCGCCGGCACCGGCCAGACCGAGCAGCAGGTGCAGGCGGCGGCGCATCTGCGCTGCACCGCCTACGCCGGCACGCCGGACTTTCTGAAGCTGATCCTGGAGAAGGCCGACGAGATGGGGCAGGAACTGGCCTTCACCAGCGCCGCGGTCTCGGGCGGGGCGCTGTTTCCCAGCCTGCGCGCCTATTACGCCGGGCGCGGCATCACCTGCCGGCAGTGCTACGCCACCGCCGATCTGGGCCTGATCGCCTACGAGACCGGCGCCCCCGAGGGCATGGTGGTCGACGACGGCGTGATCGTCGAGATCGTCCGCCCCGGCACCGGCGATCCGCTGCCCGACGGCGAGGTCGGCGAGGTGCTGGTGACGTCGCTGAACCCGGACTACCCGCTGATCCGCTTCGCCACCGGCGATCTGTCCGCCGTGCTGCCGGGGACCAGCCCCTGCGGGCGCACCAACATGTGCATCCGCGGCTGGATGGGCCGCGCCGATCAGACCACCAAGATCAAGGGCATGTTCGTGCGCCCCGAACAGGTGGCAGAACTCGCCGCCCGCCACCCCGAGGCGGCCCGGATCCGCGTCGTCGCCGGACGCGCGGACGAGCGCGACTCGCTGACCGTGCGCGTCGAGTCGGACCGCGACATCGCCGCCGCCGTCGCCGCCAGCCTGCCCGAGGTGCTGAAGCTGTCCGGCACGGTTGAGGTGGTCGCGCCCGGCACGCTGCCCAACGACGGGCTGGTGATCGAGGACACGCGCCGCTACGACCAGCCGCCGCGGGCTTGACAGCGCGGCCGGCGGACGGGTTTCGTGCGGAGATCACAACCGGTTGGAGAGCCGATGCCCCGGATCACGACACCCCTCGCGCTGCTGCGCGCGCTGGCGCTGGGCCTGGGCCTTGCGGGTGGATCCGCCGCCGCGGCGGATCTTGCGCTGATCCTGTCGGACGGCGCCGCCGGCCAACCCGGCCGCCACGCCGCCGTCGCCGACGCGTTCCGCGCCGCCGGCTACGAGGTGACCGAGGCGCTCGATCCGGACCGCGCCGCGCTGACCGCGCTGCTCACCGGGTTCGAGCGGCGGGCGGCGGACGCCGACCGGCTGGTGCTGCACCTGACCGGCCGCGCCGCCACCGCCGCCGGGCTGACCGTGCTGCTGCCCGCCGGCACCGACGGCGACACCCCGGCCGAACTGCTGACCGAAGGCGTGCCGATGGCGCTGTTCCTCGACATCGCCGCGCGCCGGCCCGGGCACAGCCTGCTGGCGCTGGCCACCCCCGGCGGGCCGGACGGGCGCGCGATGACGGTGCCGCAGGGCGTGCTGGTGCTGGCCGGCGCGCCCGAGGACGTCGACCGGGTGCTGGCCGAGCAGATGCTGGCGGCGAACCGCACCGCGGTCGAGATCGACGCCGACGCCGAGGGCGTGGTGTTCGCCGGGCTGGTCTCGGACCTGCTGCGCCTTGGCGCGGCCGCGCCCGGACCCGACCCCGCCGCCGCGCCGGCGCCCGCACCCGGCCTGCCCGAGGATCTTCCCGACCAGGAGCGGATCGCCTGGGACGCGGCGCGCGACGTCGACACGCTGCAGGCGTACCGCACCTTCCTGCGCGACTGGGGTCAGGGCCGCTTCGCCGACCGCGCCCGCGACCGGATCGAGACGCTCGAGACCGCGGCCGAGACCGCGCAGCGCGTCGGCCGCTACCGCGAGATCGAGGTCGGGCTGGCGCTGACCGTCGCCAGCGTCACCGAGCTGGAGCGGCGGCTGTCGGCGATGGGCTTCGACATCGGCGCGCCGGACGGCACCATCGACCGGCGTACCCGGCAGGCGGTCGCCGCCTTCCAGGCCCGCGCCGGGCTGACGCCGACCGGCTATTTCAACACCGCCACGGTGCAGCGCCTGATCGTCGCCGAGGGCGGCTAGGCCCCGCCCCTCAGGCGGCGGCCGGCGCCCGCCGCCCCTGAGAGCGCAGCAGGATCGCCAGCAGGATCAGGATGTTCAGCATGTTCCAGGCGATCCCGTTCAGGAACGCCATGCGGTAGCTGCCGGTCAGGTCATGGATCCAGCCCGACATCCAGCCGCCCAGCGCCATGCCGACGATCGTCGCCATGATCACGAAGCCGACGCGCGCGCCGGCCTCGGCGGGCGGCATGTACTCGCGCACCACGATGGCATAGCTGGGCACGATGCCGCCCTGGGACAGGCCGAACACCAGGCTGACGACGTACAACGACATCAGCCCGTCGAACGGCAGGTACAGGAACAGCGCCAGGCATTGCAGGGCCGAGCCGATCAGCAGCGTGCGCACACCCCCCAGCGCATCGGCCAGGAACCCCGAGACCAGCCGCGAGGCGACGCCGCCCAGCAGCATCAGCGACAGCATCTGCGCGCCCGCCGCCGGCCCGTAGCCCAGATCGACGCTCAGCGCGACGATGTGCACCTGCGGCATCGACATCGCCACGCAACAGCCCACGCCGGCCAGCGCCAGCAACCGCTGCAGCCGGGCCGGCGGAAAGCGCACCGTCCGCGCCCGTCCGGCGGCGTCGGCGCGGGCGCGGCCGGTGGCCTCGGCGCTCAGCCGGCGGCGCAGGGTCTGCGCCAGCGGCAGCATCGCCGCGACGCTGACGACCGCCAGCGTCAGGTAGGCGCCGCGCCAGCCATGCTCAGTCAACGTGCCGGCCAGGGCTGTGGGCCAGATCGCGCCAGACAGGTAGTTGCCGCTGGCCGCCACCGCCACGGCGATGCCGCGCCGGCGCAGGAACCAGTGCGAGATGTCGGCGATCAGCGGCCCGAAACTCGCCGCCGTGCAGATCCCGATCAGCAGCTGCACCGCCGACAGCACCATCAGCGACGGCGCGGCGGCGGCGGCGGCAAAGCCCGCGCCCAGGCCCAGGGCGGCGGCGCTCAGCGCGGCGGTGACGCCGAACCGGTCCACCGCCCGGCCGATCAGCAGGTTGCCCAGCGCATAGCCCACCATGGTCAGCGTGTAGGGCAGCGCGGCGCCGGCGCGGCCGACGCCGAATTCCGCCTGCACCTGCGGCAGCACCACGATGATCGCCCACATCCCGGCGTTGCCGACGGTGGCGATCAGCAGGGTCAGCCCCAGGCGGACCCAGGAATAGCGGCTGTCGTGTTCGGCTGCGGCGCTCATCCGCGACACAATGGCGACCGCCGCGGCAGCGTCAACCGCGCCGCTGTGCTAAGCTGCCCGCGCCTGACAACCACAGGGGAGGAAGCGATGACCAAGGTACTGAAGTGCGGCGACCTGATGCCCGGCTGCACCTTCCAGGCGAAGGCCGAGACCGAGGACGAGATCCTGCAGGCCGCCGCCACCCACGCCCGCGAGGCGCACAACCTGGAACCCACGCCGGAGCTGGTCGAGAAGGTGAGATCGGCGATCCGCGAGGAATAGCCCGGCGGCGGGGAATCGCGACCCGGCCCCCGCAAACCGGAAAGACGCCGCAAACCAGAAAGGCCGCCCGTGAAGGCGGCCTTTCCGATCTGGATCCGATCCCTGCGGCGGGTTCAGCCCTGGCGGGCCTTGAACCGGCGCTGGGTCTTGTTGATCACATAGACGCGGCCCTTGCGGCGCACCACGCGGCAATCGCGATGGCGCTGCTTGAGGGAGCGAAGCGAGTTTCTGACCTTCATGGCCTCTCTCCTGTCATGCGGCGCGCGGACTTGCCTGCGCCTTGGTTGCGTTGCACGCCGCGGGACCGGCGAGAAGGAATGGTGGGCGTAACTGGGATTGAACCAGTGACCCCTTCGATGTCAACGAAGTGCTCTCCCGCTGAGCTATACGCCCGAAACAGCTGCCGGCCCGCCGAAGCGACCCGGTGTGAGCCGTTCGTATAATAACATGCGCCGGGGGGTTCAAGCCCTTTTGCCGGCCCGGATCTTGCACTACTCTGCGCAGCCATCACACAGACCGGAGTGCCGCCCGTTGACGAGTGCCTTCACCCTGAGCGAACCCAGCCGGTGGACCTCTCCGGCGGTGTTCAGCTCGCCCCATTCCGGCGACCGTTATCCGGCTGAATTTCTGGCCACAACCGAACTCGACCCGATGAGCATCCGCTCGTCCGAGGACGCCTTCGTCGACCGGCTGTTCGCGACCGCGCCCAGCCACGGCGCGCCGCTGCTGGCGGCGACGCTGCCACGGGCCTATGTCGACCTGAACCGCGGCGCGGACGAACTGGACCCGGCGCTGATCGTCGGTGCGCAGCGGCGCGGCGCGAACCCGCGGGTCGCCGCCGGGCTGGGGGTGATTCCCCGCGTCGTCTCCGAGGGGCGGCCGATCCGCAGCGGCAAGATCCCCCTGCGCGAGGCGTTCCGCCGGCTGCGCCACGGCTATCACCCCTATCACGCCCAGCTCGACACGCTGCTGGCGCGCCAGCGCGACGCATTCGGCCACGCCATCCTGATCGACTGCCACTCGATGCCGCACGACGCGGTGGGCGCCGCGCCGCTGGTGCGCGGCCGCCGCCCCGAGGTGATTCTCGGCGACCGGTTCGGCGCCGCCTGCGGGCGCTGGCTGATCGACGGCGCCGCCGAGCTGTTCGCCGGCCAGGGCTTCGTGGTGGCGCGCAACGCGCCGTTCGCGGGCGGGTACATCACCCAGCAGTACGGCCGCCCGGCGCGCGGCGTGCACGCGCTGCAGATCGAGATCGACCGCGCGCTCTACATGGACGAGCGGCGGCTGGCGCCGCGGCACGACTACGACGACGTCGCCGCGCGCATCGACGCGGTGGTCGCCGGGCTGAGCCGGCTGATGGACGCCGCCACGCCGCTCGCCGCCGAATAATCCGCGCCCCAGACAGCCCGCCCCGGACAGCCCGCCCCGACGGCATCCGGCTCAGCGGCCGCAGCTGCCCGATGCGCGGCCGGTGGCGACGAAAAAAGGGCCGTGCGCAAGGCACGGCCCAAGTCTAGGGAGGAAACGCCCGGGAACGGGCGCGTGATGCAGCGCATCAACATGACCAGAATTATGCCGCACTGCAGCGAAGTCAACGGGGCCCGCCTGATATTGATGCAGATCGGTGCGATTCTGCCACGGCTGCGCGGAAATCAGGCAATTCGCCCACGGGATGAACAGCTTGCATGCTTCCTAGCGCAGCGCCCGGCCCTTGAGGATCGAATCCTCGCCGAAACGGGCCCGGATCCGGTCGGTCGCCCGTTCCGCCTCGGTGCGGCTGCGGGCGGTGGGGTCGAGCAGGTCGGCCTCGCGGTCGGCCAGATGCCCGGGAACGAGGTCGGACAGGCCGACGCCGAGCAGGCGGAACGGCGCCTCGGCCAGCGATCTTCGCAGCAGGGGGGCCGCCGTCGCGTGGATCACCCCGGCCAGCTGGGTGGGCTGGTCGAGGGCGTGGCGCCGGGTCAGCAGCCGGTGGTCGGCGCGCTTCAGCTTCACGGTGACGACCCGGCCGGCGATGTCCTTGGCCTTGAGCCGCGAGGACACCTTGTCGGCCAGCCGCCAGAGGTGCCCGTCGAGCAGCTCGGGGTCCGAGGTGTCCTCGTGGAAGGTGGTCTCGTTCGACAGGCCCTTCACCGCGTTGCGCGATGAAACCGGGCGGCTGTCCTGGCCGCGGGCCAGCCGCCACAGCCGGTCGCCCATCTGCCCGTAGCGGGCGGCCAGCGCCTTGCGGTCGCGGCCCAGCAGGTCGGCGATGGTGCGGATGCCGTCGTTGGCCAGCTTCTCGCGGGTGACGTGGCCGACGCCCCAGATCACGCCGACCGGCTGGGCGGCGAGGAACGCCCCGGTCTCGGCGCGGCCGATCACGGTGAAGCCGCGGGGCTTGTCGCGGTCCGAGGCGATCTTGGCCAGGAACTTGTTGTGGGACAGGCCGACCGAGGCGGTGATCCCCAGCTCGACCTCGACCCGGCGGGCCAGCCTGGCCATCAGCACGGCGGGCGGGGCGTGGTGCAGGCGGGCGGTGCCGGTCAGGTCGAGAAACGCCTCGTCGAGCGACAGCGGCTCGATCACCGGGGTCAGTTCCTCCATCATCCGGCGGATCCGGCCCGAGACCTCGACGTAGACCGCGCCGCGGGGTTTCACCACGACCGCCTCGGGGCAGAGCTGCAGCGCCTTGAACATCGGCATCGCCGAGCGGACGCCGCGGATCCGGGCGATGTAGCAGCAGGTCGAGACCACGCCGCGCTTGCCGCCGCCGACGATCACCGGCTTGTCGCGCAGGGCCGGATCGTCGCGCTTTTCCACGGTGGCGTAGAAGGCGTCGCAGTCGATGTGGGCGATGGACAGCTGCGTCAGTTCGGGGTGAGACGTCAGCCGGGGCGAGCGGCACGCCGGGCAGCGCCGCGCGCCGGGGGCGAGGTCGACCAGGGTGCAGCAGTCGCGGCAGAGCGTGTCCATGCGGGTATTCTATGCCCCCGGCGGGGCGGGGGCGAGAGCCGGCGTGGCCGCGTGGAAACGGCGGTTGTCACAGTGAAAACCGCCTCAACCCCCTGAAATCACAGGGACCGTCCATGAAAACTGTGTTGACGCGGATTTCCGGGCGCGGCGCGGGGGGCCGGGAGGCACCGTGAGGGCGCCGCCGCCGGCGCGATCCGCGGTCAGATCTGCCCGATGAGCAGCCCGGCGGCGAAGGCGGCCAGGGCGAAGGCCAGGAACCCGATCAGGTAGAGCGCCGAGGGCTCGGACGGGTTGAGATAGTCCCAAAGGGTCGTGATTGCGCTGTGCAGGCGCGTCATGCCATCCTCGTTGGTTGTTTAGGATCCCTACGATATAAACAACTTCGACTCATATTGAAAGGTTAGACTGGCGCGATAGCCAGAAAGAGAAAGTGATTAGGAAATTGAAAGCGAGCATAATTACAAAGATTAAACTATTCGCGATCAAGGTTGCTATGAAGCGACCTGCGCCGCATCGCATACCGCTATCGGGCGCAAACAGGCTTTCAGCGAGAAATTATAACGCTGTATACTTAGGCGACTATAGTGATAAAAGAAAATTTCTCATAGTCGTGTGCGATGATTCTACTATAAGAGGTTTGTATTGGGCGAATAAGAGGGATTTACCACATAAGGCTCTAATTTCTACTGACATTTTTCACGGAAGCTTTGTGACAATAGAGCAGTATTTTGGAGAGATCCAGATAATATATAGCGGGCCCGTAAATTATATTTTGGGAAGGCTTACGTTTAGGGGGCGGCGTTCACTTCTCTATGATCGGTTTCGACGGTGGATATTTGGGAAAAAGAGATTGTTTTGGGACCAAAGGAATGATGTTCTTAAGTATATGCATAGAATGTTGACTAAAAACGGAACATCTGGTGTGAGTATTGTGGACTACATTAATTGGCGGTATGGAAATCTCTGGGTGTGGCATCCAGAACGCGATATTCTGCGGGCATATTATTTGTGGGTATTCGCCACGGGGGACGTTCATTATAAAGACCACAGATATGAAATACTACCGAAAGCACACCATACCCTGTCTGTTATGGATGAGGAAAATAGGAAGCATGCCGACGTCATTCGAATTCAGAACGTTGCAGTTATTCTAACGCTCGCCTTGGCTCTGGTGGGAAGTGCGCAAGTGTATGTAAGCTTCCTTAGTCTTGATGCACCTGTCCAAGGCTGTGGCGAGTAGCTTGTATATCGGTACTTTCCTCCCCCCGGCTCAAACAGCCCCTCAATGTGCGCCATCGCCAGATCAATCAGGTGCGCGTCCGCTCCGCGGCCGGTGAACTTCAGGCCGGACCCGTCAGGGCAGCGTTTGCGGCGCAGCACCAGGTTGGGCTTGAGGTAGGCGACGCGGCGCGGGCGGCCGGGGTGGGGCTCGGGGGCGTGGGGCGGTCGCGCAGCAGCGCCTCGGCCGCTACGACACAGGGGCGCAGCGCCTCCCGCTCGCGCCCGGCGTTGCGGCGCGCGAGGGTCTGCGGCGCCGCGTACATCACCCCGGCGAAGCCCTTGGCGCAGCGCGCGGCGATCCGCAGGCACCGGGTCAGGCTGAGCGCGCGGCCGTGGTGCAGCACCTCGCCCGGATGCTCGATCACCCGGGCGACGGCGCGGATCCGGCTGCGCCTGGTGGGGCTGGCGTCCTTGCAGAGCCCGGTCACCGCCTCGTCGATCGAGGCGAACAGGTTCTGGCAGTGCGCCTCGACCGCGATCATCGCCCGCTCCCACGGGGTCGGCCGGGCGCGGATCTCGTTCTCCTCGATCATCGCGCGGTAGCCTTCGGCGGCGTCGCGCGGGGTGCGCACGAAGGCGGCGATGCGGTCGGTCCCGGTCCGGCCCTCGGCCAGCAGTTCGCGGCAGGCGGTGATCCGGCGGTAGCCGGCGAGCAGGCCGTAGGCGTGGCTGCCGCCCTCGGCCAGGGCGAAGACCTCGATCGGCTGGCGCAGGCCGCCGGTGAAGATCGCGTGCCTGAGCTGGCGCAGTTCCCCGGGGTCCGGCTCCGGCCGGTCGCGGGTCAGCGCGTGGTCGTCGATGCTGGCGAGCGGGATCAGGGTGATCGCGTGGGTCATGGCCGGTCCTTTCCGTGGGACCGGCAGCATGGGCAGGGCGTGGTTAACGCCGCGTGGCGTTGCGTCAGCGGCGGCTCGGCAGTGCGGCCAGGATCGCCCGCGCCGCCGCGCGCGGGTCGGCGGCGGCGTGGATCGGGCGGCCGACGACGATGTGGTCGGCGCCGGCGGCGATCGCCTCGGCCGGGGTGGCGGTGCGCTTCTGGTCGCCCTGCGCGCTGCCCGCGGGGCGCACGCCGGGGGTGACGATCAGCTTGCCGCGGGCCTGCGGCAGGGCGCGGATCGCCGCCGCCTCGCCCGGCGCGGCGATCACCCCGTCGGCGCCGGCGTCGAGCGCGCGGGCGGCGCGCTCGCAGGTCAGCGCGGCGATGTCGCCGGGCCGGATCAGCATGGTGTCGAGATCGGCCCGGTCGGCCGAGGTCAGGAAGGTGACCGCCATGATCCGGGTCGGCGCGGCGCCGCGCCCGTCGGCGGCGGCGGCGACCACCGCCGGATCGCCGTGCACCGTCAGCAGGTCGAGCCGGTACTGCGCCAGCCCGCGCACCGCGGCGGCGACGGTGGCCGGGATGTCGAACAGCTTGAGGTCGAGGAACACCCGGTTGCCGGACTGCTTCAGCTCGTCGGCCAGCGCCAGTCCGCCGCCGGTCAGCAGCCCGAGGCCGATCTTGTAGAAGCCGACCGAGGCGCCGAGCTGCCGCACCAGGTCGAGGTTCGACAGGGCGTCGGGGCGGTCGAGGGCCACGATCAGGCGGTCGTCGGCGTCGGTCATCGCGCTCTCCTGCGGTTTGGGCGGGTTTTCGCGCAGGCCGGGGCCGGGCGCAAGGGGGGCGGAACGATGCTGCCTGCGCAAGCGTTTGCCCTGCGGACAGTCGATAGGAGGAGATCATGGTCGACGAACGCGAGATCGTGCGTCAGGAAACCAAACCCCGTCCCGGCTACGGCCCGAACGACGGCGTTACCCCGCCGCCGCCCGCCACCGGCGGCGGGCGCACCGGGGCGATCGTCGTGGCGGTGGTCGCGCTGGTGATCGTGCTGGGGCTGCTGCTCATCTTCGCCGGCGGCGGCGACGACGACATCGTGCAGACCGCGCCGCCGGCGGTCGAGCAGGTGCCGGCGGACGGCGCCGCCCCGGCGGAGGTCGACGTCGAGGTCGAGTCGGGCGTGACCACCGAGCAGACCGCGCCGGCGACCGACGAGGCCGCCCCCGCCGAGGACGCGGCGCCCGCCGATGCAGCGCCCGCCGAGGACGCCGCGCCGGCCGAGACCGAGCCCGCGCCGGAGACCTCGCAGTAACCGCGCCCCACGCGCGATGAACGGCTTGGCGCGCGGTCCGGAAACCGGATCGCGCGCCTTGTGCGTGGCGGGGCCTCTGCCCATATCTTGTGCAGATATCAACCCGAGGTCCCGTCAGCGTGTGCTTCGTAGAAGGCGCGGAACGGGGCGCTGTAACGGAGAGACACATGAACTTCGAGAAGTTCACCGAGCGGGCGCGGGGATTCGTGCAGGCCGCCCAGACCATCGCGATGCGCGAGAGCCACCAGCGCTTCGTTCCCGAGCATCTTCTCAAGGCGCTGCTGGACGACGACCAGGGCCTGGCCGCGAACCTGATCAAGCGCGCCGGCGGCGACCCGGCGCGGGTGCTGGGCGCGGTCGAGGCGGCGCTGGACAAGCAGCCCCGGGTCGAGGGCGGGCAGATCTACATGGACCAGCAGGCCGGCAAGGTGCTGGCCGAGGCCGAGAAGCTGGCCGAGAAGGCGGGCGACAGCTATGTCACCGTCGAACGGCTGCTGACGGCGCTGGCGGTGGTCAAGGGCGGCGCCAAGGACGCGCTGGCCGAGGGCGGCGTCACCGCGCAGGCGCTGAACGAGGCGATCAACGATCTGCGCAAGGGCCGCACCGCCGACAGCGCCAGCGCCGAGGACACGTTCGAGGCGCTGAAGAAGTTCGCGCGCGATCTGACCGAGGCCGCCGAGCAGGGCAAGATCGATCCGATCATCGGCCGCGACGAGGAGATCCGCCGCGCCATGCAGATCCTGTCGCGCCGCACCAAGAACAACCCGGTGCTGATCGGCGAGCCCGGCGTGGGCAAGACCGCGATTGCCGAGGGCCTTGCGCTACGCATCGTCAACCGCGACGTGCCGGAAAGCCTGGAAAACAAGAAGCTTATGGCGCTGGACATGGGCGCGCTGATCGCCGGGGCGAAGTACCGCGGCGAGTTCGAGGAGCGTCTGAAGGCGGTGCTGAACGAGGTCACCGACGCCGCCGGCGAGATCATCCTGTTCATCGACGAGATGCACACGCTGGTCGGGGCCGGCAAGGCGGACGGGGCGATGGACGCCTCGAACCTGCTGAAACCGGCGCTGGCGCGGGGCGAGCTGCACTGCATCGGCGCGACCACGCTGGACGAGTACCGCAAGCACGTCGAGAAGGACGCGGCGCTGGCGCGGCGGTTCCAGCCGCTGATGGTTTCCGAGCCGACGGTCGAGGACACGATCAGCATCCTGCGCGGGATCAAGGAGAAGTACGAACTGCACCACGGCATCCGGATCAGTGACCGGGCGCTGGTGTCGGCGGCCACGCTGTCGAACCGCTACATCACCGACCGGTTCCTGCCGGACAAGGCGATCGACCTGATGGACGAGGCCGCAAGCCGGCTGCGGATGGAGGTCGACAGTAAGCCCGAGGAACTGGACGCGCTGGACCGCGACATCATGCAGAAGCAGATCGAGGCCGAGGCGCTGAAGAAGGAGACCGACGAGGCCTCGAAGGACCGTCTGGCGACGCTGGAGAAGGAGCTGTCGGTGCTGCAGGAGCGTTCCGCCGAGATGACCGCGCAGTGGCAGGCCGAGCGCGACAAGCTGGCCGGCGCCCGCGACATCAAGGAGCAGCTGGACCGGGCCCGCGCCGAGCTGGACCAGGCCAAGCGCGAGGGCAACCTGGCGCGCGCCGGGGAATTGCAGTTCGGCGTCATCCCGGGGCTGGAGAAGCGGCTGGCGGAGGCCGAGGCGGCCGAGGAGTCGGACGTCATGGTCGAGGAGGCGGTGCTGCCCGAGCATGTCGCCGCCGTGGTCGAACGCTGGACCGGGATCCCGATGGACCGGATGCTGGAGGGCGAGCGCGACAAGCTGCTGCGCATGGAGGACGAGATCGGCCGCCGGGTGATCGGCCAGAACGAGGCGGTGGCCGCGGTGTCGAACGCCGTGCGCCGGGCGCGCGCCGGGCTGAACGATCCGAACCGGCCGATGGGCAGCTTCCTGTTCCTCGGCCCCACCGGCGTCGGCAAGACCGAGCTGACCAAGGCGCTGGCCGAGTTCCTGTTCGACGACGACACCGCGATGACCCGCGTGGACATGTCCGAGTTCATGGAGAAGCACGCGGTCGCCCGTCTGATCGGCGCGCCGCCGGGCTATGTCGGCTATGACGAGGGCGGCGTGCTGACCGAGGCGGTGCGGCGCCGGCCCTACCAGGTGATCCTGTTCGACGAGGTCGAAAAGGCGCATTCGGACGTGTTCAACGTGCTGCTGCAGGTGCTGGACGACGGTCGGCTGACCGACGGCCAGGGCCATGTGGTGGACTTCAAGAACACGCTGATCGTCCTGACCTCGAACCTTGGCAGCCAGGCGCTGAGCGAGCTGCCCGAAGGGGCGGCCAGCGCCTCGGTGCGCGAGCAGGTGATGACCGCGGTGCGGGCGCACTTCCGCCCCGAGTTCCTGAACCGGCTGGACGAGATCGTGCTGTTCGACCGGCTGAGTCGGGCCGACATGGACGGGATCGTCGACATCCAGCTGGGCATCCTGGAGCAGCGCCTGGCGGGCCGGAAGATCGCGCTGGACGTGGACCAGGCCGCGCGGACCTGGCTGGCCGACAAGGGCTACGACCCGGTCTACGGCGCGCGCCCGCTGAAGCGGGTGATCCAGAAGGCGGTGCAGGACCCGCTGGCCGAGATGCTGCTCGCCGGCGAGGTGCTGGACGGCGCCACGGTGCCGGTGACCGAGGTCGCCGGCGAACTGGCGGTGGGCGATCACGCCGCCGGCCGCACCCCGCGCGAGGCGACGGTACACTGAGCCGCGCCGACTGGGGGCGTATAATATAGTATGGGGCCGGTCCGGGTTCGGGCCGGCCCTTGCCGCTCAGGGCAGCAGCACCTGGTTGACGGCGTGGATCACGCCGTTGTCGGCGGTGACGTCGGATCTGGACGCCAGCGCCCCGTTCACCGACAGCAGCAGCCCGTTCCATTCCAGCGACAGCGGCGTGCCCTGCAGCGAGACCACCTGCGAGCGGCCCAGCGGAATGTCGGCGGTGGTCAGCTGTCCGGCGACCAGGTGATAGGCCATCAGCGTCGCCAGCTGCGCCCGGTTGCGGGTCTGCATCAGCTGCGCCACCGCGCCCTGCGGCGCCTGCGCGAAGGCGGTGTCGGTCGGCGCGAACAGGGTGAACGGCCCCGGCGCGGCCAGGGTCGGCGTCAGCCCGGCGATCTCCATCACCGTCAGCAGGGTGTTGAAGCGCCCGTCGGCGCGGGCCACGTCGACCAGCGTGCGCGGCGCTTCGGGCGGCTCGGGCGTGCAGGCGGCCACCGCCGATGCGGCCAGCGCACCCACCACGACGGATCTGCGATTCATTGTGGACTCCCCAAGGTTTCGGCGACAGGCGCCGTCGTGCATGCTAGCGCAGCCGCGGCGCGGCGCCAAACGAACGGCGATGTCCCGCCGATCGCGCGGACCGGCGGAACCCGCCCGGCGGCCGCGAGCCGCGATGCTCACCGGGCCGCGAGGGGCACCGGATCGCGACGGCGGCGCCGGTGCCGCGGCCGTCGGGAACCTGAAGTCACAAAAGGTTTACGCGCGGTGTTTTCCGGGTTTTTACAAGCTATTCCAGTTACCTGAGCCGTCGCGGGCCGCTGCCGCACACGCCGGGATGGAGCGATCGTGAGCCAAATTTCGTTTCCGTACCGTATCTTTGGGGAAGCGTGCGCCGCGCCACCTGCATTGCGGGCGCACACCCCTGACGACCTGAAGCGGAGATCGCCATGCTGATACGACACACTGCCGGGATCCGGCCTTCCGAGATCACGCCGAAACAGGCCTACCTGGACCGCCGCCAGCTGCTCGCCGGCGCCGGCGCGCTGGCGCTGGCCGGCGCCGCCGGGGCGCGGCCCGCGGCGGCGCTGGAGTATACGCCCTGGACCGGTCCCGCCCCTGACAAGCCGACGCCGAAGGAGCTGGTCACCAGCTACAACAACTTCTACGAGTTCGGCCTCGACAAGGGCGATCCCGAGAAATACGCCGACGCGCTGACCACCGAGCCTTGGACCGTGACCATCGACGGGCTGGTGGCGAACCCCGGCAAGCACGCGCTTGAGGACATCGTCCCCGCCACCCAGGAAGAGCGCATCTACCGGCTGCGCTGCGTCGAGGCCTGGTCGATGGTCGTGCCCTGGGTCGGCTTTCCGCTGGCCGACCTGCTGCGGCGGGCCGAGCCGCTGGGCGCGGCGAAATACGTCGCCTTCGAGACCGTGGTGCGCCCGGACGAGATGCGCGGCCAGCGCGGCTTCTTCCAGCTGCTGGACTGGCCCTATGTCGAGGGGCTGCGGCTGGACGAGGCGATGCACCCGCTGACGATCCTGGCCACCGGGCTGTACGGCGAGGAACTGCCGAACCAGAACGGCGCGCCGCTGCGCCTGGTGGTGCCGTGGAAATACGGCTTCAAGTCGATCAAGTCTATCGTCCGCATCACCCTGACCGAGAAGCAGCCGCCGACCAGCTGGAACCGGCAGGCGCCGAACGAGTACGGTTTCTACGCCAACGTCAACCCGCAGGTCGACCACCCGCGCTGGAGCCAGGCCGCCGAACGCGTGGTCGGCGGCGGGCTGCTGTCGAGGAAACGCGACACCGAGATGTTCAACGGCTATGGCGAGCAGGTCGCGGAGCTGTATGCCGGCATGGACCTGGCGCGGAACTTCTGATGACCACCACCGTCGCATCGAAGCTGAACCACTGGCTGCGCCGGGTGCCGATCTGGCCCGGCTACGTTCTGGGATTCGTGCCCGCCGCCTGGTGGCTGTACCTGGGTCTGACCGGCGGGCTGGGCGCCGAGCCGGTGAAGGCGCTGGAGCAGGAGCTGGGCAAGTTCGCGCTGCAGCTGTTCCTGGCCAGCCTGCTGGTGACGCCGCTGCTGCACCAGACCCGGATCAGCCTGATCCGGTTCCGGCGGCTGATCGGGCTGATGGCGTTCTACTACATGCTGCTGCACCTGTCGGTCTGGCTGGTGCTGGACCTGCAGCTGGCCTGGGGCGAGATCGGCCGCGAGCTGATCAAGCGGCCGCACATCGTCGTCGGCCTGATCGTGCTGCTGCTGCTGGCGCCGGTGGCGGCCAGCTCGAACAATGCCGCGGTGCGCCGGCTGCGGCTGCAGACCTGGCACCGGATCCACATGCTGGTCTATCCGGCGGCGATCCTGGCCGGGGTGCATTACCTGTGGGCGGTAAAATCCTGGCCCGCCGAGCCGGTGCTGTACCTGACGCTGGCGGTGGCGCTGGTCGCCTATCGCCCGCTGCACAGGGCCTGGACAAGGCGCCGGCGGGCGCGGAGCGAGCTGCGGACCGCCGCCTGACGCTGGGTCAGCCAAAAAAATGCCTGAAAAGCGCATTTTGGTCTTGCGAGTCGGGGTGTGGATCCGTAGATAACCCCTCACCGGCGGC